>CAWHVJ010000004.1:0-334846 GCA_963832795.1 uncultured bacterium | reverse complement strand
CACGCGCCTTGCTTCCGCGCGGCGTTATGACCGATGGGGGTAGGCCGGGCGTCGTACCCGCTCCCTCCGCTGCGCTGCGGTCGGGGCTCGGATTCTGGTGGCGCGAGCGCGCGGGGGCCTGAGCGAGCGGGCCGTGGAAACGGCCCGGCGATGGGGACGAGATCACGCGCCTTGCTTCCGCGCGGCGTTATGACCGATTGGGGTAGGCCGGGCGTCGCACCCGCTCCCTTCGCTGCGCTGCGGTCGGGGCTCGGATTCTGGTGGCGGAGCGCGCGGTGGGCCTGAGCGAGGGGGCCGTGGAAACGGTCCGGCGATGGGGACGAGATCACGCGCCTTGCTTCCGCGCGGCGTTATGACAGGGCGGGAGCAGGCAGGGCGTCGTACCCGCTCCCTTCGCTGCGCTGCGGTCGGGGCTCGGATTCGTTGTTAGACGTGGACGACGTCTCTATTCGAGGGCGCCGTAGACGATGGCCCGGAACTCGCGGCGGATGTTGTAGGTCGACGACGGCATGAGCTGGGTCATGAAGATGAAGACGAGCTCCTCGGCCGGGTCGATCCAGAAGGCGGTACTGGCTGCGCCACCCCAGGCGAACTCGCCGCCGGAGCCGGTGATCTGCGCCGTCGCCGGGTTGAGGGTGACGGAGAAGCCAAGGCCGAAGCCGATGCCCGCGAAGGCGGTCTCGCTCCACTGGCCGAAGGCGACGGATGCGAGGTCGGTGCCGTTCGGGAGGTGGTTCGAGGTCATGAGCTGGAGGGTCTTGCGGCCGATGATGCGGACGCCATCAAGCTCGCCGCCGTTGCAGAGTGCCTGGCAGAAGCGCCAGTAGTCGGTCGCGGTGGATGTCAGGCCGCCGCCACCGGAGAAGAACGTCGGCTGCTTGAGGTAGTTGCTCGTCGTTGGGTCATCGATGAGACGCATGCCGCTTTCGGGGGTGGGGCCGTAGTTGGCGGCGAAGCGGGACGCCTTTTCGGGCGCGACGAAGAATGACGTATCGACCATGCCGAGGGGGCGGATGATGTGTTCGTCCAAGTATTCGTCGAAGCGCTGGCCAGAGATGACCTGGACGAGGTAGCCGCAGACGTCGGTGGAAACGGAGTAGTTCCAGCGGGTGCCCGGGGAGAACTTTAGCGGCAGGCCGGCAAGCTTTTCGGCCATCTCTTCGAGGTTGCCGGTCTGGGCGAGCGGCTGGACTTTCGCGTAGCCAGCATCGACCGGGGAGACATCGAAGCCGCCGTAGGTGAGGCCGGACTGGTGCGAGAGAAGGTCGCGCACGGTCATCGGGCGCTCGGGAGCGCGGGTCTCGTAGTCGGGGTATTCGCCTGAGGAGTAGACCTTGAGGTCCTTCCACGCCGGGATGTACCTGTGCACCGGATCGTCGAGCTGGAAGAGGCCGCGCTCGTAGAGCTGCATGAGGGCGATGGAGGTCAGCGGCTTCGTCATCGAGTAGATGCGGTAGATCGTGTCCGTGCGGACCGGCGCCTGGCGTTCGACGTCGGCCATGCCCAGCGCGGAGAAGTGAACGACCTCGCCCTTGCGGGCGAGTAGGCTGAGGCCGCCGGGAAGCTTTCCGGCGTCGATGTAGCCCTGGATGTGGCGGTCGAGGTAGGCGAGGTGTTCGCGTGATACGCCCACGGATTCGGGGGCGGTGGTTGAGGCGATAGTCATTGCGGCCTCCGCGAGAGTGGTGCGGGGAGTGTAGATCACAGGGGCGGCGGCGTGGGGGCTGGCGCCCTGACTCGAAACCGGGCGAGCCGCGTTTGCGCACGCGGCCGCCCGGCCCGGATCGTCAGGCCTCGATGGCCGAGAGCCAGGGATGGCCGGGACGCACGGCTTCGATGGCGTCATGCAGCCATCGGCGACCGTCGGCGGAGAGCGTTGGCGCCAGGGCGCGGAAGTCGGCCTCGTCCTCCAGGTCTTTGGCTGCGGCGTTGAAGCGGTTGCCCTGGCCAAGGTAGGCGGTGGCCTTGAAGAAGAGGAGAGCTTCCGGCGCGGCCGTGGGCAGCCCCCAGGGCGAGCGCTGGATGGCGCGGTCGAGAGGGAGGGCGATCAGCGGCTGCTCGTTCAGGAGCCAGCTGCCGTTTGCGCGGGCGTTGAGGATGATCTCGAGGTCGCGGCCGTCGCGCTCTTCCTTGAGGCCGGACTTCACCCAGCGGTTGAGGGCGTCGAGGTTCTGGGGGTCGCGCGGGCGGGCGTGGATGTGAGCGGGGAGGTCGAGTGGACGGCCGTTCCACAGCTCAGTAGTGGCGCCCGGCACGTTGGGGTCGTGGGCGATGAGGTGCCAATCGGCGAGGTGGTCAAAGAGCGCGCGCTGGTCGTCGTGGAAGACGGAGACGTCGATGTCGCCGTGATCACGGGTGACACGGCCGAGCCAGGAATCGACGGCCCAGCCGCCGCAGAGGAACCACGGGTGTTGGTAGGTCGACATGAGGCCGGCGACGAGTTCGACCGGCGCGGGACGTTCGGAAGGGGAAGACACGAAGGGAAGACTCCTTGGATATGGCAAGGCGAAGCCGGCAGCGGGCTGCAGGCGAGATGGGAGTGCGCGATGCCGAGGAGTATCCGTTGGCCGCGGTATGCGGCGGCCGCTCAGCGAGCGACGGCGGCGAGACTCGACCGGCAGGCGCGCGTGAGAGTTGCTGTGGACATGGTGTGCCTCCGGTGGGGTTTACGGGCCGCGGGGCGGCGCAGGTGGGGAGCATGGCGACGGCGGAGCGGGGATGTCAAGGCGGCTGGCGGAGAGGGTGGGATTCGAACCCACGAGGGACTTGCGCCCCTACACGCTTTCCAGGCGTGCCTGTTCGGCCACTCCAGCACCTCTCCGCGAGACGATGAACGAGTGCGTGGCCGGCCCACATCGTAGCAACAGGGGGCGTTTGGGGCGCGAGGGAGGGGTCAGGATTTCTTGCGGCGGTAGCGGGTCTTCGCGTCGAAGTCGCGCCAGCCTTCGTCGTAGGCCTGGCGTGAGGCGCGGCGGCCCTCATCGAGCATGTCCTCGGCGGTGTCCTTGATCCCGAGGGCGATGGCTTTGCCCCAGCCGACGGCCCAGCCGAGGACGGGAACGGCTTCGATGCCGCCGCTGTTGTCTTCAATTGCGAGCGGCTCGATGGGCAGCGGCGACGGTGGAGGAAGGGGCTGCGCTTCCTCCGGGGCGGTGGTTTCGCCGGTGGGTTTCTCCGGCTGCATCTACTTCTTACCCTTCTTGCGGCCGCGAATACGGTCGGGGAGGTTGGTGACGGCGCCGAGGCCGCTACGAACTCCCTTGACGATAGCGTAGGTGCGGACGATTGGGGAGGCGATGGTTTCGCCGGCGAACTCGGTGGTGCCGCGCACGTTATCGAGGGAGTCCTTGAGCGAATCGATGGCCGGAACAGCGTTCTCCTTGACGACGCGGCGCAGGAGCAGTGCGAGGAAGAGCAGGGCGACGGCAGCGGCGGCGAGCAAGATGCCGGCGAGCACCCAGAAGCCTGCAGAGAGAACGATGACGATGTCGCGCCACTCGGCCCAGCTATCGGGCGGTGACCAGGAATCGGGAACGGCGCCAGCGGGGACGGCCCGGACACCCCAATAGGAAAGGATGGCGGCAACAAGCATCCAGAGGAGGAAAAGCAGGATAGCGCCGAGCACGGCGGTGCGGATCAGTCGCATCCGGGGACCTCCTTAACCTTGGAACCGATAATACGTCGCGTGCGGATTGTGCGGCAAAGTATCGCGTTTCCGTGAACATTCGGTAGGGGCGCCAGCCCTATCAGGGTTAGTCCCGATGCCTTCGCCGTGGCACAGACTTGAGAATGGTTGGTGTGCATCGATCGATACCAGTCGGAAACAATGGACAGCAGGGCCCGGCCTTGATCGCGGGAGGGGCTGTACAGACGCGGTTTGCAGTTTCGCAGGAGCCCTCTCCGATGTTCGGTACGATTCTTGTCGTTGACGATGACGATCCCGTGCGGGTGATGCTGGCGCGGCTGCTGCGGACGCAGGGCTACAGCGTGCTGCAGGCGAGCAACGCGCTCGAGGCGCGGCGGGCGCTCGACGGCGGACGGCCTGACCTGGTCATCAGCGACATCGTGATGCCGGGGGAATCGGGAATCGAGCTGCGACGCGATATCGGCGGCCGATGGCCGGACCTCCCCGTCATATTGATCTCAGGCTACAGCGCGGAGGGCCCCGCGGAATTCGCGGCGCGCGCGCCGAATACCATCTTTGTGCAAAAGCCATTCGCGGCCGACCAGCTACTGAACCTCGTAGAGGAAACGCTGGCAAACCAACCGGCGCTCCGGTCTCGACTAAGAGGCGGGGGCCAGTTCGAGGGCGTCGATCACGAGCCCGATGAGCCGCGGATCGGCGGCGCGGCCCAGCAACTCATCCATGTAGAAGACGTTGAACGCGCTCTCGGGCTGCATGCCGGCCGATGCGGCGAGCGCCTGCACGTAGGCGTCGGCCAGCGGTTCGTCCACCGGCTGGTCATTGGGAACATCGGGGTATGCGGCGACGACGAGATCGGCGAAGGACGGGTAGGGTGCGCTGGAGCCGGGGAGCGCAAGGGTGAAGCCTGCGCTCTGAAGGATGCCGATGGACTCGGGCAGGGCGCGGCCGCTGTTGATCATGGCGATGGCATCGAGGTTGAGCTCGCGGCCGGCGGGGGTGTTCGCCTGCAGGATGGAGGGGTCGGCGGCGAGGAGCTGCATGTAGAGGAATGTGTCGAAGGCCGTGGCGACGACCTCTTCGCTCAGGCTGTCCTGCTGATCGCAGTGGATGGTCTCGTGCGCGAGGAACGGCATGATGTGCTCGATGCGGTCGCCGGAGAGCGAGGGGTTGAGGGAGAGGATGCGGGCGCCGTCGGCCGTGTAGGTGACGCGGGCGAGGAGCTCGGGCATATCGGGCGGGGGCTGGATGAGGATCTGCGCGACGGGCTTGCCGGTGCAGTTGTCGGCGGAGAAGAGCGAATCGAGCGCGGGCTGAGCGAACGTCCCGGTGAGGGCGGCAAGGGCGGCGCGGACCTTTGGCGAGGGCACGACCTGGGCGGACATGGCGTCGTAGCGCGCGAGTGCAGCCGCCTCAACCACGGCGCTTGAGCCGCGAGTTTCGAGGTGAGCCTGGAGGACCTTGCGCTGGGCTGCGGGATCGTCGTCCTCGGGCTTCACCGGGAGGGGGGCCGGGTCGCTGAGGACAATGTCACTCGTCGTCGTCAGGGGCACGGTGGCGAGGATCACTGCGGCGGTAGAGAGGTCGCTCTGGATGGTGGCCACCGTGCTGCCGGTGTCGCCTTCGCGGAATGCCTTGTTGGAGATGGTGAGCTTCGAGCCGTCCGCGACCAACCCGCTCACGGCAAGAGTGATGGTGCGGGCGCTCTTATCGAAGTCGGCCTTCGAAACGAGAACGCGCTTCGTGGCGTTGTCGCCCTTGCGGGGGTCCGGAACCTGGAGTTCGAAGTTCGAAGAGAGCGGAATGCGGCTCGGAGCGAGGTCGAAGGGGCGGTCGAAGTCGAGCGTAATCGTGGTGGTGAGCAGGGCGGCGCCGTCGGTCACATCGCGAACGGCCGTCGCCGTAGTTACCTTCGGGAGCGGCGTATCGGATTTGCTGCCGCCGCCACACGCGGCAGCGCCTGTGGCCAGCATGGCGGCGACGATGCAGGCGAACAGGCGAGCGTTCACGAAGGCTCTCCGCCGCAGTCAGCGGCCCTTGTATTCGGGTTTGCGCTTTTCGGCGAAGGCACGGGGGCCTTCGCGGGCGTCCTCGGTGGCCATGAGGCGGGTGAGGAGCACGTCTTCGTAGGCAAGACCGTGGTCGAGGGGCATATCGAGGCCGCGGGTGATGGCTTCCTTGGCGGTGCGGACAGCCAGCGGGCCGCGTTCGCAGATCATGTTTGCGATCGCCATGGCGCGGTCCATGAGCTCTTCCTTCGGCACGATATGTGATACGAGGCCGACGCGGAGAGCGGTTTCCGCGTCCATCTGGTCAGCGGTGAGGATGAGGTAGTTCGCCCAGGCCTGCGGGATGGCGCGAGGCATGCGCTGGGTTCCGCCGGCGCCGGGCATGATGGCCCAGCGTACTTCGGGGAGCCCGAAACGAGCGTCCGGCGTGCAGATGCGGATATCGCAGGTAAGCGCCAACTCCATGCCGCCGGCGAGGCAGAAGCCGTTGATGGCGGCGATGATGGGCTTGTAGATGGGAAGCCGCTTGGTGAAGCCGCCGAAGGGGGCCGGACGGCCGCCGACGAACTGATTCTCGCCGCGCGCCGTGGCGACGAGGTCCATCCCCGTGGAGAAGGACTTCTCGCCAACGCCGGTGAGGATTGCGACGCGCAGTTCGGAGTCATCGCGGAAGTCCTCCCAGGCGTTGAGCATCTCGGAGGAGGTGCGGCCGTCGATGGCGTTGAGCTGCTTTTCGCGGTTGATGGTGAGGACGGCGACCGGCCCCTTCTTTTCGTAGATGATGTTCTCGAAAGCGAGGTCGGGCATGTGCGTTCCTCCGGGCGAGCGAGGTGATCTGTGAAGCAGGAGCATACGCTTCCGACGGATCGCCCGGCAGCCCCGCGGAGCATCATCGAGCGCAAAGAGAAGCCCGATGGGAGCGTGCGCGAGTACGCCTGCACGCTGCTGCACATGGACCGAAGTGTGGCCATCGTGGAGTTCGTGATGGCGAAGGGCGGGGCGATCTTCGGGACGCCGATCGAGGTGCCGCCGGGCTCTGTCTCGCACGGCTACTTCTGGAAGCGGCGCGACTACAACCTCTACCGGATGCGCGGACCTGGCGGCGCGATCATCGCGCACCGCTTTGACGCGGTCGCCGACGTGCACTTCGGCGAGGAGGCGGTGTCGTACCGGGACCTCATCCTGGACTGGTGGGTGACGCCGGAGGACGTGCTGATCGAAGAGGACCGGGACGAGTTCGACTCGGCGCTAAAGGCGGGAGCGGTGACGGAGAAGGACCTGGCGGCGACGCGTCGAGCGGAGCAGGCGATCTACAGCCGCTACCGCCACATCATCGACGATGTGGCGGTGCTGGAACGGCGGCTGGGGATCTGGTCAGGCTGACGCCTTTACAATGGCGCGCCGGCACGCCGATACTCGGGCCGTGCGTACGTTCTTTCGCAAGCAGACGACGTATTTCATCTGGGGTTTCGCGGTAAGCCTTGCCATCATCGTGGCGTACGAAGTCGGGCTCGACAGCCTTCTCAAGTACGCGATCATCAGCGCGGCCATCGGGATCGCGATCTCGGCGATCATTTTCGGGCTCGAGCGGCGCTTTCCGGACAAACCCAACACGGACGTCTGACCGAGGCCCGGCACGGAGCGGGCGTGGGCGGACGCATCTGTCACCCAGCGGCAACCCAAGCTCGAACGGCATCCATGTCGATGATCAGCCCATGCACGGTGCGGGCCCTTACCGGACTCTCCGCAAGGGGATGTCCTTCCAGCGCATGCGCTGGAAGATCATGCTTCCCTATGCGCTGTTGACGCTCGTGTTCGCGGCGCTCGCCGGCTGGGGCATCACGCGCCTCGTGACGTCGTCGCTGGAAGACCGTCTGAACAAGCAGCTGGTAGACGCCGGGCGCGTGACGTCCGACGCCGTCGTGCGGAATGAGCGGCAGCACCTGACGACGCTTCGCACGATCGCATTCACGGACGGTGTGGCGGATGCGGTGGCGAACGGCGACCGCGGGGCCCTTGGCGCCGTGGTGCAACCGCTGATCGTGAACGCTAAGGCGGACGAGGTGGAGATCCTGGGCGCGCGCGGACAGCAGTTGCTGGCGACGCGTCTCGCCGACCCCCGTACCGTTTCGTACGAGCCGATCCGAGCTGGCGAGGACTTTTCGCAGTGGCCGATCGTGCAGGACGTTTTGAACGGGCGGCAGGACGAGATGGGCGATAAGTGGGCTCAGCTCGGAACGGTGGACGGAGTGCCCGGCGTGTACAGCGCGGGGCCTATCCGAGACACGGCTGGGCAACTGGTGGGTGTTGTCATCGCGGGGACGCCGCTGGGCACGTTCCTGCCGACGGCGAAGTCGGACGCGGTCGCGGACGTGACGTTATACGACCTCGCGGGCCGGCCGCTCTCGACCACCATCCCCGACCCAGAGGTGCTTCCGCAGCTCGCGGCGCCATCTGGCGGATCGCCCGGGCTGGTGGAGCGGAAGACGCTGTTCGGGCGCGGATATGAGTTCCTCTACGGCGACCTGAGGCTGCGGAACGAGACGGTGGGCCGCTATTCGGTGGCGGTCGCGACGGACGCGGTGACGAGCGCGAGCGTACGGGCGCAGTGGCTCACGAGCCTCGGCTTCGGGACGCTCACGCTGCTCGCGCTGCTCATCGGCTGGCTGCTCGCGCGCAACCTGACGAAGCCGCTCAGCCGGCTCGTACGGACGGCGCGCGCGGTCTCGAGCGGCGACCTGAGTGCTCGCGCGAACCTCCATGGACGCGACGAAATCGGGACGCTCGCGGCGACGTTCGATGCCATGACCGAACGGCTGCAACGGCAGCACGTGGCGACAATCGGGGCGCTGGCGTCGGCCATCGACGCGCGCGACCCGTACACCGCGGGTCACTCGGTGCGTGTCGGCGAGCTATCGGCCGAGCTGGGGCAAGCGTTGGGGTTGCCATCACCGGCGCTGTACCACCTGCGGGTGGGCGGCATCCTTCACGATATCGGCAAGATCGGCGTGCGCGACAGCGTGCTGCTGAAGCCGGCCGCGTTGACCCCGGAGGAGCGCGCGCTCATTGAAGAGCACCCGCGCATCGGTCTGTCGATCCTGGCCTCGGCCGACCTGCCTCCCGAAGTGCTGGCGATTGTGGGCGGGCACCACGAGCGACTGAACGGGAAGGGCTATCCGCTCGGGTTGACGGAAGAGGAACTCTCGGTCTTCCCGCGAATCGCGGCCGTGGCGGATGTCTACGACGCGGTGACCAGCGACCGACCGTACCGGGAGGGAATGAGCCCACAGGATGCGCTGCATCTGCTGCGCCGGGAGGCCGAGGCGGGGCTGATCGATCCCGAAGTGGTGGCGGCGATGGTGCGCATCGCGGGGATGTGGGAGGAGCGACGCCTGAGCAGCGAGGCAACTGCCCGCATCCTGAACGACGCGGGCTTGCCGAGGGCGGCGTAGTGAGACGCGTCTATGCGACTGCGCGAGTGGCGTTGCTGGGCGGCATCGTGGCGGCGTGTTTCGGGGTCACGTTCCTGGGCGCGGCCGTGGCGAGCCGTCTACCGGTGCGAGCGACGCTGACAGTGGACACCGCGTCACTCCTCTCCGCCGACTACTCCCGCGACCCCACCCAGGCGACGCTCCCGCGGCTGGGCGCTGGCGTGATGGATGCGGCGTCGGCGGACGAAGCGTCGCTGAGCAGGACGAGCGGAGGGCCGACGAAGACGCCAGTGTCCGTCGCTACGGCAGGGCATCCGCGTGTTGGGAGCACGACCGCGCCGCAGCCTACGCCCGTGCCAACTCGCATTCCGGAACCCACGGCGACGCCTACGCCACGGGCGGGGCAGCCTACTCCAACCTCGACCCCTGCAGCGCCGACACCCACGGGAGTTCCGAGCGCGCCGATGATCCCCCCGCCTGTCGGCGACGCAGGCATCGACGCCCGCGGCTTCGCCCAGCGTCCCAACGGCGACGCCGACGCCGACGCCGGCCGCAACGGCCCCGCCAACCGCGGTGGCCACCGCACCCGGCGGGGGCAATGGCAACGGTGGCGGGGGCGGCAATGGCAACGGTGGCACGGGCGGGAACGGGAACGGCGGTAGTGGCGGGAACGGGAAGGGTGGCACGGGCGGCAACGGCAACGGCGGGAACGGCGGCAAAGGGAATGGTGGCGGCGCAAAGGCTACGCCCAACGGGAAGGGCAAACCCTAGCGGTACCGCGGCAGGGCGGGCCGCGGTGTACGCTTCCATGCAGTGACTGCCTCGGTTCTGCGGACCCCCCGGAGCGCGTTCGCGGCCCTGCCTGAGCATCGGCAGGGCCTTGCCGCGGTGCTCGGTGCGGCGGTGCTGTGGAGCAGCGGCGGACTCTTCATCAAGGCCGTGTCGCTGGACGCACTTGGGCTGACGATGTGGCGTTCGCTGCTCGCCGGCGCGACCATCCTCGTCCTGACGAAGACCCGGTTACCGCGACTTCGACGAATCAACGCGCTGACGTGGGGCATTGCGCTGAGCTACGGCGGCACGCTGCTCATGTTCGTGGCGGCGACGAAGCTGACGACGGCAGCAAACGCGATCTTCCTGCAGTACACCGCGCCGATTTACCTGCTCGTGCTCGGATCGGTCGTCCTGCGCGAGCGGCCGTCACGGGTGGACTTCGCGACGGTAGCCATCGCGTTCGGCGGGATGGCGCTGTTCTTCGTCGGGCGGCTCGAGACCGAGGATCTCGCCGGGAACCTGCTGGCGGCCGCGTCGGGCGTGACCCTGGCGGTGATGTTCACGTTGCTTCGTATGCCCGCCTGTGCACCAGAGACGCGGCAGCAATCGATGCTGCTCGGCAATGCGGTGCTCGTGGTCGGGTTGCTGGCGGTAAATGTGGGACGAGGCTCGTGGGAGAGCTTCACGCCAGGGCCGGGCGACATCGCGGGGCTGGCGTTCCTCGGCGTCGTGCAGATCGGCATCGCCTACATGCTGTTCACGTTCGGGGTAGCGCGGGTGCAGGCACTGGAGGCGTCGCTGATCGGGATGCTGGAACCGGTGCTCAACCCTGTGTGGGTCTTCCTTGCACTGGGCGAGACGCCGGGCTGGTGGGCGGTGGCGGGCGGCGCCGTGATCGTCGCAGCCGTGACGGGACGCACGATCGCGACGGAGCGGCGGCGGGCGTCGCCCGTGCGGGAAGAGTTCGGTGTGCTTGGGGCGGAGACATGAGGCTGGCGAACCTGATGGCCGTGCGCGACGGGCTGGAACGGATGCACGGCTGGCGTACGTGGCACTGGTGGCCGGATGTGGACCCCTTCGAGGTCATCGTCGGGGCGATCCTTGTCCAGAACACCGCGTGGGCGAACGTCGAGCGGGCGCTGGACCGATTGCGCGGCGCGGGCGCGCTGAACGCCGAGGCGATGGAGAGACTCAGCGCGGACCAGCTGGAAGAGCTCATCCGGCCGAGCGGGCAGTTCCGGCAGAAGGCGCGGAAGCTCGCCGCCTTCCTGGAGCTGGTCGAGCAGCACGGAGGGCTCCCTGCATTGCTCGCGTTGCAGCCGGGCGAGTTGCGCGCACGGCTGCTGGAGACGTGGGGGATCGGCCCGGAGACGGCGGATTGCATCGTGCTGTATGCCGCGCGTGAGCCGGCGTCGATTGCGGATGCGTACTTCATCCGACTGTGCAGCCGGCTGGGACTGGGACCGGTGGGTACGACCAACTACGACGAGTGGCAGCGGTTCGCGAACGCCTCACTGCCGCGCGACCGCGACGTGCTCGCGCGGTTCCACGCCGAGGTGGTGCTGCACTGCAAGTTCCTCTGCCGCAAGCGCGCGCCGAAGTGCGGGGAATGCGTGTTCAGAGAAGCGTGTCCGGCGTCGGCGGCGCTGTGGGCTGGTGCGCGTGCAAGTGCGTGAGGCCGTCCGCGCGGCGCGGCGCGTGGGTTACCGCGTGGCGTGGTGGGGAGTGCGGGTGTGGTGGCGGGTGGCGCATCCGGTCACGCTCGGCGTGCGCGTGATGCTCATCGACGGTGACCGTGTGTTGCTGGTGCGCCACACGTACCGTGAAGGCTGGTTCATGCCCGGTGGCGGCGTGCACCGGCGAGAATCGCTCGAGGCGGCCGCGCGGAGAGAGCTACTGGAAGAGACGGGCGCGCGGGCGACGGAGATGCGCCTGCTGGGCGTCTATTCAAACTTCGGTGAATCGAAGAGCGACCACGTGGCACTGTTCACGGCGACTTCGTTCGAGATAGTGGGCGAGCACGACGAGGAGATCGCCGAAGTGGAGTGGTTTGCGACAGGCGAGCTACCCGCGGGGGTATCGCGGGGGACGTCGGAGCGGATCGCGGAGTTCCGGGCCGGGGCCAGGGGAGTGGTGGGCCGCTGGTAGGAGGCTGCTACCGAGGCGCCTGCCGCTGTCACCTGTGAGCGGGCGACTGTAACCTCCGATCATGCAGCTGGGAATCATCGGGCTGGCGCGGTCAGGGAAGACGACGATCTTCAACGCGGTCACGCGGGGGACGGCGCAGGTGGGGGCGTATAGCTCGAGCGCGCAGCCGAACATGGGCGTGGTCAACGTCCCGGACGAGCGGGTAGATCGGCTTTCCGAGATGTACCACCCGAAGAAGACGACCTACGCGACGGTCCAGTACGTCGACTTCCCGGCCGCGGGCGAGTCGTTCGGCAAAGGCGAGGGCCCCGCAGGGAAGTTTATCAACGACCTCGCGCGCATGGACGCGCTGATCCACGTGGTGCGCGCGTTCGAAGACGAGACCGTGCCGCACCCCGAGGTGACGATCGACCCGGCGCGGGACATTGCAACGATGGACCTCGAGCTGGCGTTCGCGGACCTCGCAATCATCGAGAAGCGCCTGCAGCGCATCGACGCGGAGATGCGTTCGATCAAGGCGGGCGAGCGCGACGTGCTGCAGCGGACGAAAGACGTGCTCACGCGGATGAAGTCGGGGCTGGAGAACGAGGTCCCGATCCGGGAGCAGGAGCTCTCGCGAGGAAGACTGGAAGAGCCTCGAGGGATCGCAGTTCCTGACCTCGCTGCCGATGCTGATCGTGGTGAACATTGGCGACGGCGACCTGCCGCGGCGAGGGGAACTCGAAGCTGAGTGGCGGGCCAGTCAGCAGCGGCCGCACCGTGACGTGGCCGTCTTCTGCGGGAAGTTCGAGATGGAGCTCAACGAGCTCTCGGAGGACGAGGCGGCCGAGTTCCGGGAATCGGCGGGGGTCACGGAAAGCGGGATGGCCGGGGCGATCCGGATCAGCTATGAACTGCTGGGCCTGATCAGCTTCCTCACGGCGGGCCCGGACGAGTGCCGGGCGTGGACAGTGGCGAAAGGCGCCACGGCCCCCGAAGCCGCGGGCAAGATCCACAGCGACCTGCGGCGCGGTTTCATCCGCGCCGAGGTCATCCGATTCGAGGACCTGGTGACTGCGGGGAGCGAGGCCGAGGCGAAAAAACGTGGCCTGCTGAGGACCGAGGGGAAGCAGTACGTGGTGCAGGACGGGGACATCCTGAACATCCTTTTCAACGTCTGATTCAGGCCCCCCGGGCGGTTACGACGGCCTCGCAATTCCGTAACGACGGGGCGTTAGTACATGGCATCTAAATTGATTCCGCACGCTCGCGTCCCGCATAATGCGCCGGTTGCCGGGTGCCCCCCGGCTCAAGCGGCAATGGGAGGCTGATGGGGCAGTACATCTTCAAGCGCGCACTGTTTTCCGTCCTCGTGCTGTTCATCATCAGCATTGTGGTGTTTGGAGCTGTGCGCCTTATCCCCGGTGATGTCTGCAAGATCGTGTTCGGTACGCCCGACGTTACGCCCGAGCAATGCAACTCGGTCAACGAAGAGCTGGGGCTCAATAAGCCGCTGGTGACGCAGTACGTCTCGTACATGGCCGGAGCGCTCCATGGAGACCTCGGGAAGACGCTGATCAGCAAGCAGGACGTGTGGGGCCAGATCAAGGACCGAATCCCGCTAACGCTCGAGCTCACGCTGCTGGCAACGACGCTTGCGATCGTGATTGCGGTGCCGGTCGGGGTAGCGTCAGCGATCCGGCAGGATTCGGTGACGGACTATGGGCTGCGCTTCCTGACGATCGGCTGGCTGAGCATTCCTTCGTTCTGGCTGGGGACGATGCTGATCATCTTCCCGGCGAAATGGTGGAACTACTCGCCGCCGGTGGGCTACGTGGACATCTGGCAGGACCCGCTCAAGAACCTTGAGCAGCTCTACCTGCCGGCGATCGCGCTGGGATTGGGGCTGAGCGCCAGCCTCGCGCGGGTGATGCGGTCGGCGATGCTGGAGGTGTTCCGGCAGGACTACGTGCGGACGGCGCGCGCGAAGGGCCTGCGCGAACGGGTGGTGGTGGCGCGGCACACGCTGAAGAACGCCATGATCCCCGTGGTGACGCTGTTCGCGATCCAGTTCGGGTTCCTGCTCGGCGGCACGGTCGTGCTGGAGTCGATCTTTTCGCTGCCGGGGCTCGGGCAGCTCACGCTGGCTTCGGTCACGATCAAGGACTACAGCCAGGTACAGGGCCTGGTGCTGTTCTTCGCCCTGATGCTGGTGCTCATCAATTTCCTGGTCGACCTCAGTTACGCGTGGTTCGACCCGCGGATCAGGTACTCCTAATGGCCTCCAACGCAACCGCGGCGACGACCCTCAGCGGAGGCGACATCCGGCAGCGCAACAACCCGGCGCGCAGCCTGTGGCGCATCGCGCGGCAGAAGCCGGTCGGCGCGATCGCGGGGCTCATCTGTGTGGGCATGATCATCGTGGCGGTGTTCGCCACGCAGCTGGCGCCGCATGCGGTGGACGCGGCCAAGTTCCCGCGATTGCACGCGCCTTCGGGGACATATCCGATGGGGACAGACAACCTGTTCCGCGACCAGTTCAGCCGGATCCTGGTGGGCAGCCGCATATCGCTGGGCGTTGGCTTCGGCAGCGTGTTCCTGGGAACGCTGATTGGCACCGTCCTCGGCCTCATCGCAGGGTACATGGGCGGCTGGGTGGACATGGGCGTGGGGCGGCTGTTGGACGTGGTGCTGGGGATACCGCCGCTGGTGCTGGCGATCTTCTTCCTGACGATCTTCAACACGTCGAAGGGCTACAGCCTGAACTCGTTCCTGCTGGTCAGCCTCGCCATCGGCATCATCATTGCGCCGACGACGGCGCGCATCGTCCGGGGCTCGACGCTGAGCATCCGGCGATTGCAGTACATCGAAGCGGCGGAGTGCGTGGGGAACGGGAGCGTGCGGATCATGATCCGGCACGTTCTGCCCAACGTGTTCGCGCCGATCATCGTGATCGCGAGCATCCAAATCGGGAACGCGATCCTGGCTGAGGCTGCGATCAGCTTCCTGGGGCTCGGGATTGCCGATGCCACGCATCCGAGCTGGGGTACGATGCTGGGCGACACGCGCGGCTGGTGGCAGGCGGCGTGGTGGACGGCGTTCATGCCGGGGCTTGCCATCAGCGCCGCCGTGCTGAGCTTCAACCTGTTCGGCGATGCGCTTCGCGACGTGCTGGATCCACGTCTACGGCAGTAGGCGTTCTGAAATCGGAAACGAAAGGACCCAGGAAAAGGGACAAGGGAGGGAAAGAACCCATATGGAAGAGAATTCCAACTACTGGCTGCGACGGCGACTGAGCCGGCGCACCGCGCTTCGCGGTGGCGCGCTCACCGCGATGGGAGCCGGCGCGCTGGCTGTCGTGGGCTGCGGCGACGACGACAGCACCAGCGGCACGACGCCCACGCAGGGGGCACTGCAACCGACCCCGGGAGCGTCGCCGACGACGGCCTCGCAGCCGAAGCCGGGCGGAACGTTCTCGCTCCAGCTCCCGGCAATTGCGCCGAGCTTCGACACCTACACGCAGACGTCGTTCCAGGCGGCGTACATGCACGGCCTGTCGTATTCGAAGCTGTTGCGCTTCAAGGCGGGCACGCCTGACGTTGCGCCGGCGGACAACACGATGGAACCGGACCTGGCGAAGGCGATGCCGGAGCAGAAAGACGACCTGACGTACGTCTTCACGCTCAAGCCGAACATCAAGTTCCACAACGTCGCGCCGCTGAATGGCCGGGCGCTGACGTCTGAGGACATCCGCTACGCGTTCGATCGTTACATCAACTACGACCAGTCGAAGTTCAAGAGCAACCTGAACTTCATCGACAAGCTGGAGACGATCGACGCCTCGACGATCAAGATCACGACGAAGGCGCCGTACGCGGACCTGACGACGTACCTCGGCGGCAACCTCGGCGTGTGGATTTCGCCGAAGGAGCTCGCGGAGACGCCGGCGGCGAACACGCAGATGATCGGCACCGGGCCGTTCATCCAGACCGACCTGCAGACGGGCGTGAGCCTGTCGTTCAAGAAGAACCCGGACTACTTCGACGCACCGTACCCGTACTTCGACGAAGTGAAGGCGTACGGCGTAAGCGACCTGTCGAAGCGCGTGGCCGACTTCTCGGCGAAGTCGGTGGACCTGAGCTGGTTGTTCCTGCCGGAACCGCGCGACCAGGTAAAGAAGAACCGCCCGGACGCGAAGTTCGAGCAGACGCAGGGCATCGGCGGGTACATCTACATGCGCGCCGACAAGCCTCCGTTCAACAACAAGCTGGTGCGCCAGGCGATGAGCATGGGCATCGACCGGCAGGCGATCGCGGACGCGATCACCAAGGGCGAAGGCGTCGACGACCAGCTGTATTTCGTCGGCTATCCGTTCGCGCGGCAGGTGAAAGACCTGCAGGCCGGGAAGTACTGGCAGCACAACGTCGCCGAGGCGAAGAAGATGCTCTCCGCCGCCGGAGTGACCGAGATCAACGCGCAGTGGAGCCACGCGGACGTGACCGCGTACGGCCAGGAATACCTGGACGAGGCGACGCTGGTGCAGAACCAGCTCAAAGAGCTGAACATCAACCTGACGGACAACACGCAGCCGTACGCCCAGTACATCAGCACGACGTACCAGGGCAACTACGACGGCGTGGGCCACAGCCCGCGGGCGATCGCGTACTGGCTGGACTTCGTGACGGAGAACTTCACGATGAAGCCGAAGCGCGGCCGCATCAACCTGAGCTACATCAACGACCCGGACCTCGAAGTGCTGATGGACAAGCAGCGCGCGCAGTTCAACCTGCAGGAGCGGCTGCAGACCGTGAAGCAGATCGAGGACCTGGTTGCGGAGCAGCAGTACTACATCTACTTCCGCACCGACACGCGGACGTACTTCTGGAACCCGGACGTGCAGAACTACCGGCCGACGGCCTGGTTCCCGTACACGCACGTCATGAAGTCCTGGTTCGACAAGGGCTAAGCCCGAGGCGTTCCGCCACAACGCGAGGGCGCTCCCGAATGGGAGCGCCCTTGTTATTGTTCGCCGGCTGTCCACGCATGGTCGGAACGGCGTGGACGCCTCACCACACATCCTTGCCGTGGAGCGTCCGAACGACGACGTAGAGTCCCAGGCCAAGCGACATGACGCCCCCGACGGCGACGACGGTAACGATCAGCCCGACTTCGCCCGCCCGACCCGCTTCGCCCACGACAATCGCCGCTGCCACCGAGCCAGCGACATACCACCAACATCCCGACCATCCGCTGTCGTCCACGCCATCAAAATCGGCGCGCGGCGCTTGGCTGCACAGGCTTCGTCGACCCCGGAGCCGTGCTAGCCGACGAGGCGCTTAGGGAGGGCGCCCTCGAGTTCGAGGAGCGCCTGCTTCATGGCGAGGCCACCGCCGAAGCCGTGGAGCGAGCCATCGCTGGCGACGACGCGGTGGCAGGGCAGCCAGAGCGGGATGGGGTTAGAACCGACGGCGGCGCCAATGGCGCGGGGGGACTCGGCGTGGCCGACGCGGCGGGCGAGCCAGCCGTAGCTGCGCGTCTCGCCACGGGGGATTTCGCGCAGGGCGAGCCACGTATCGCGCTGGAAGGGCGTGCACTCAGGCAGATCGACGGGGTAGTTGTCGAGGGTGACGTCCTCGCCCGCACCGTAGGCGCGGAGCAGGCCTGCGACTTCGGCGACACGAGGGTCGCCGGGCTGATCGACGGCACCCATCGCGCGCAATTCTCCGCGGGCGGCGCCTTCGGTGCGGTGGAAGAGGGTGGCATAGCGAATGCCGCTTTCGCTGAGGGCGACGCCGGCCCAGCCAAGGGCGGTATCGGTGACAACCATCGTCAATTGCCCGGTCACATGTGCCTCCGCGGCGCGAGGGTGCGCACGAATGGCAACGTGGTCAGTCGGGCGGGGTAACGTTCTTCGCGTTTCGGCCGCGCCGCAGGACGGCGCCGAGCAGCGTGTTACGGAGGCTGCGGTACGACTGCTGGACGGCGGCTTCGTCTGAACGGTCGAGGTCCTTGGGGCCGTAGCGCGCTTCCTCGTAGGCGGCGGCTAGCTGCGTGGCATCGTCCTCGCGGTCGATGGCGCCGCCGAGGCGGCGCGACCACTCGCGCGGCGTTTCGGCGGTGCGGGCTCCGAGGCCGGCCCAGCCCGCTGCGCGCTGGACCTTCGCCCACATGCGCGTGCGCCCTTCGAGCCCACCCATTCCGTAGTTCCAGCTCAGGCGGCCGGCCGTGAGACCAATCGCGACCACGGCAAACGCTGCGGTCAACGACCAGATGAGCGTCCAGGGCGGATCGCTGGAGACGTGGGGGTCTTCGTTCAGCGCCGCCGTTGCCGGGAGGTCACCGAGGTTGGGCACGTCAGGCCCGAAGATGTTGTCGAGGACGTTCGTGATGTCGGGTCCCTGGAGGGGGTCGGTTCCGTCGCTGGCGCCACTGTTGATGCCGCCGCCTGCGCCGCCAGCCGGCCGGTCCCCGGTGGGGTTGAAGTTCACCCAGCCAAAGTTGGGGAAGAAGACTTCGACCCAGCTGTAGGCGTCTTCCTTGCTGACGGTGTACTTCTGGTCCTGGGCCGTAGCCGGATCCAGGGCGAAGCCGACGGCCACGCGGGCGGGAATGCCGATGGACCGAAGCATGACCGCCATGGCCGTGGACTGGTAGTCGAAGTAGCCGGCTTTCAGGTCGAAGAGGAAGTAGTCGACGGTGTCGCGGCCGGGTGGTGCGGAGGGAACATTGAGGTTGTACGGGAAGTCGCGAAGGTACGTCTCGATGGCTTCGGCGCGCTGATAGGGCGTGGCGCCGTCGGCGGCGACGCGCTGGGCCTCGTCGCGGACACGCTGCGGAAGCGAATCCGGAAGCTGGAGGTAGCGATCGGTGACCCACGCCGGGTAGCCGGTGCCGGCGCCATCAAGCTGGTCGGCGGTGGCGGTGCTGACAGAGCCGATCGAGTTGTAGGTGTCATTCGTGCCGAGCGAGGTGCGGCTCTGCAGGCGCTCGATGTCGCCCTGCGAGTTCTTCGTGCTCTGGGCTGTGGTGGGCAGGTTCGTCCCGAGAGGGATGCCAGGGGTGAGGACGGTGTTCTCGGAATCGAGGAGCTTGACCTTGAGTACGGAGACGTTGCGGGCCTGGTAACGGGTGTCCTCGGCGGTCACGGCGAGATCCTTGGCGTCGACGCGCGTCTCCTGGCGGGAGGCGGTGATCCAGCCGGTCCCGGTGTACTCCTCGTAGGACTGGGCGCGAACGAGGCCGGGCTCGGGGCTATCGATCTCGAAGAGAGTCTTCGTGCCGAGCTTGACGTTGCCCTGGATGGCGAGGAAATCGCCGAAGGCGTGGAGGTTGCCGCCCTTGGATGAGCTCACGTTGTGGAAGAGCCGGACGAACGTATCGGTCTGGCTGCGAACGGGGCGCGTCATGGTCTTGAAGAGCGAGTCGGCGGCATCGACCTGGTTGCCCACCGGAAGCAGCCATGCGCTGACAATGAGGCCGGCCGCGACGAAGAGCGTGAGCTGCATCGTGGGGAGGCTGATGAACTCCGGATAATCGATGGCCTGTCGCTTCCAACGCGCCTGGCTTCGCTGGAGGTGGAGCCGGGCGATGAGAACGACGGAGCCGAAGAGGAAAATGATGAAGGCGCCGCTGGGCTGGCCCTTGAGGAAGGCGATGTTTGCCAGGAGGACCATGCCGCCGGGAATGATCGCGAGCCACGGGTTGCGCCAGCGGTAGATCGACCAGGCAGCCAGGTAGGCAGCGAGGAAGCAGATGCTGTGCACGAGGGTGACGAAGGGCAGGTTGTCGTTGCTGATGTCGCCCGAGCGGACGACGTCGAACCATTCGCGCATGCGCACGCGGAAGTCGACGAGGCGGTCAGCGATGGTGGCGCCGTCGGCGTAGCTCTGCACGACGAGGACGACGATGCAGGCGCCGAGCAGGATGGCGACGGGATGGATGGCGACGGCCCGAGCCTTGAGGCGCGCGCCGATCATGCCGATGAGCAGGCCGGCGAGCGCCGTGGGGACGAGCGCCGGCATGTTCTTGACCCAGTGGGCGTCCTGGATCGAGATGGCGATGGTAACGAAGGTGACGACGGCAGCGGCGAAGGTGAGCCAGTCTTCCCAGCTCATCACGAGACGCGGAGCGTTGACGGCCGCGCCGCCGATGCGCCTGCCGGGCGACTGGCTGACCTGGATGTTCATGCCTGCCATGCAGCCACTCCTCCGCTGGTGGGGCTGAGCGCGAGGGTGAGGTCGTCGCCCTTGCTCACCACGTACGTCAGGATATCGCTCGCGGTCAACTGGCCGTACATCAAGAGCGCCTGGCGGTCGCTGCCGAAGGTACTCGGGTCGATGAGGACGACGGCGACGCGGACGCCCCGCTGTGTGAGCGAGAGCACGGCCGTGAGCCAGTGATCGTCCGTAGCGGAAGTGACGATGACGAGGGTGGTGTGCCGGCCGAAGCGGCGCTGTTCTTCGAGCAGGAGGTTGCCGAGCGGTGCGTCGCCGACCGCGTAGGCCGTCGCGAGCGTCTCGAGGATGCGCGTGAGTTGCTGCTGCCCGCGCTCTGGCTCGATGACGCGCAGGTCCTTGCCGAACGACATGAAACCGACCGGACGATTGTTGACGATGTAGTGGCGGGCGACGCTGGCGGCGATGCGGACGCCGTACTCCTCGGTGCTTTCTTCCTCGCGGCCGGCGGCGACGCGCCGTTCGAGATCGAGGACGACGTAGATGTCGCTGGCCGGATCGAGCTCGAAGGTCTTGACCATGAGCTCACCGGTGCGCGCCGTGCTCTTCCAGTGGATGCGATTGAAGGCGTCGCCGGGAGCGTAATCGCGGATGCCCGCGGCGTTGGGGGTGACGTAGTACGTACGGCGGCGGAAACGCCCCTCCCCGGGGAGGTTCGCCGGCGGCGCCTGAAAGTGGGGCAGATCGACGACGGGCGGATAGACGAGGATCTGGGCGCTGCCGCCGATGGCCCGAACGCGGCGAAAGATGCCGAAGGGGTCGGAGGTCGAGATGCGGACAGGGCCCCAGTCGTAGAGACCGCGGCGGGTGAGCGTGGTGGTCACCATCCAGTTGCGGGAACGGCGCGGCGGAATGATGACGACGCGGCGCGAACGGTGGCCCGGGAGGCCACTCGGGTCCTCCACTTCGACCCAGACCTTGGGAAGGACATCGCGGTTGCGAACCTCGATCACTTCGACAGCCTGCTGGCCGACCTGCCCGCGAAGGGTGCGGCGGTCGACACTGGCCTCGACGTGGCGTGCGTTCCACCACGAGATAACCCAGGCCACGGGGAGAGCGAGGGCGAAGACGTAGGTGACGCGGAAAAGCAGCCAGAAGCCGGTAGCCTCGGCGGTGAAACCCGACGCGATGATGAGCGCGACGACGACGGTCAGCGTCCGCCGCTCGGGCGCGAACCATCGGCGCACCATCCGTCTCATGAGATGGGTTTACACCCGCGCTCGGGCGCCGGGGACGGGGACCCGCCCGACGCAGTTCGCGACGACGTCCGCGACGGTGGTGCCTTTGACCTTCGCTCCGGGACTGAGGATGACCCGATGGCCGAGGGCGACGAGGGCGAGCTCCTTCACGTCGTCGGGAGTGACGAAGTCGCGGCCTTCGAGAAGGGCCTTCGCCTGGCTAGTGCGGAACAAGGCGAGGGAGCCGCGGGGGCTGGCGCCAAGGTAGACCGCCTCGTGTTCGCGGGTGGCGTTGGAGATAGCCACGATGTACTGCTTGATCAGGGGGTCGACGTAGATCTCCTTGACGGCGCGCTGGAGCTGGAGGATCTCGTTCGCATCTGTGACCTGGGCGAGCGTTTCCACGGGATGGGAGATCTGCTGCGCATCGAGCACGAGCACTTCGTCTGTGGGACTGGGGTAGCCCAGGTAGACGCGGATGAGAAAGCGATCGAGCTGGGCTTCCGGCAGGGGGAACGTGCCCTCGTACTCGATCGGGTTCTGCGTAGCGAGGACCATGAATGGCGCCGGGATCTTGTGGGTTACGCCGTCGACGGTTACCTGGCGCTCTTCCATCGCCTCGAGCAAGGCAGACTGCGTCTTGGGCGTGGCGCGGTTGACCTCATCGGCGAGCACGATCTGGGAGATGATCGGCCCTTCGCGGAATTCGAAGTCGCCGGTTTTCTGGTTGTAGATGGAGACGCCGGTGACGTCGCTGGGGAGAAGGTCCGGGGTGAACTGGATGCGGCGGAACTGGCAGCCGGTCGAGGCGGCGAGGGCCCGAGCGAGCATGGTCTTGCCGACGCCGGGGACATCTTCGATGAGCATGTGGCCGCCGCAGAGGAGCGACGTGACAGCGAGCCGAAGTTCGCGATCTTTCCCGATGATGACCTTCGCGACGTTGGCGAGGATGCGCTCTGCGACAATCTTGGGGTCTTCCACGAACAGCAACTCCGGAGACGGGATCGCGCGGTAGCGCGGGGACGCGTGCCAGCCCTGACACGCCCCTCCGCCCGGGAGTACCGTGGCCTCGGGTGCCGGGATTATAACAACGGTCGATATCGACCGGGTTAAGCCCGGGCGGTCACAAGTTGCTGGGCTAACGCAGGCTCGACAAGGATGCCGCGGAGGAACATCTCGGCGGCGCCTGCGGCGGCGGAATCGGGCCCAACCCTGTCGCGCAGTTCGACGTACATGATGAAGAGCGCGCCGAAGCAAGCGCTCAGGAATTCGGCGGTCAGGCCCGGCCGGACGACGCCGTCATCAAGCGCGCGCTGGAACACCCCGGCGACCCGCGCGTGCATGGCATCGCCATCTTTGAGTGCAGCGACGGCAGGCGGGAGGGACCCGGCCCTGAGCGCCTGGACCACGCCGGAATACTGTTCCGAGCAGCGGATGGCGGCCTGCACTGCGAGCGCCACGGCGCGGGCGGCGCCGGGCTCGCGTTCCGCTTCCGCGATGAGCTCATCGGCCTGGTCGAGGAGTTCCTGGACGATCGCGACCATGAGGTCTTCTTTGGTGGCGAAGTTGCGGTAAATCGTGCCGACGCCGACCCCGGCACGTTCGGCGATCTCCTTCATCTCCACGCCGAGGCCGCGCTCCGCGAACATCTCGCGCGCGGCGGCGAGAAGACGCTGGCGGTTCGCCAGGGCATCGCTGCGAAGGGTGGCCTGTGTCATGTGTGTCACCGTTAACCTACGGGGCCTTCGTGGAGGGGGCAAGAACCGGAATTCCTGTTCGACTTGCGCCCTGACGCCGACTTACCAGTTGGCCGACCACACCCCATACTGCGCGCCATGCTCCGAGAGATCTGTTCGCCAACGTTCCATGGCGCCGCCGCGCGGTGATCACCCACCTGCAGGGCAAGATGGCACGCATGGACCCGGCCGTGCCGGCGGTGGAAGTCGACGTGCAGGGCGTGCGGTACGAGGTGCTCGTGCCGATCGTACTGTGGCCCGAGCTGGAAGTGCTGCGCGGCGAAGATGACGCGGCGCCGGATGTTGGGCTGCACATCTTCTATTCGGCGACGGCCAACCAGCCTGTGCCCGTGCTGGTGGGATTCCTGAGGCGGGCCGAACGCGACTTCTTCCGCAAGTTCACGACCGTCGAGGGAATCGGGCCGGCGAAGGCAGTGAAGGCGATGAACGTCTCGGTGAGCACGATCGCGCGGGCGATCGAGCAGGAGGACCGGGCCGTGCTGACGCGTTTGCCCGGGATCGGCGCGCGGGGAGCGGACAAGATCATCGCGACGCTACGCGGGAAGGTGATCACGGAGGCGGCGATGGCGGACGCAGGCATCGAGCGGGCTGTGGACACGACGAAGCCGGGCGAGAAGCGGGTACACGCGGACGCTATCGAGTCGCTGGCCTCGCTGGGGTATCCACGCAGCGATGCGAAGCGGTGGGTGGAAGAGGCGCTCGAAGACGATCCCGCCCTGACGACGAGCGTGGAGGAGTTAACGCTGGCGGTGCTGCGGCGGCGCGACCGGTGACAGGCGATGCCCCGCTGAACTTTCGCCGCTGGCTATCCCAATAGCGCGGCGAGCTTCCTGGGCGCCTGGAGGAGGTAGCTGTCGGTGATCAGCCGCTCGGCCTCAGCCCAATCCACGTCACCGAGATCGATGCGGAGGCCGACCCAGCCACGCGGGCCGAGGTAGGCAGGGACGAAAAATCGCTCGGCATCCTGTTCGACCAGGCGCGATTGTTCGCCGGGCATGGCGCGGACGTTGATGGCGATGCGGCCGTCACCGTGGTGGTTATCGAGGAAGTACGCGAACTTCTTGCCCCTGACGGAGTAGGAGTCGTGGCCCCCGTGCGACATCGAGCGCGCAGCCTCGGGGAAGGCGAGACAGATATCGGCGACTTTCGAACGGAGGTCTGCCTGCATTCGGCGCAGACTAATGACCCACCGGAGGCATGTATACGGGTGGTTGTTACAGGCGCGTAATACGCCCACACGACGCTTACACACCTCTGAGAGTAACGCCGCGAGAGGATGTGCTGCGGCCAGCGGGGAGCGGCATTGCCGCCGGGCTCCATCCCAACCTGCGAGGATTTGGCCGCCGCGTTGCAAACGTCACTTTCTGCGAACCGCATCATCGCCGGGCTCCCAGCACGAGAGGCCCAGTCGCTCGCCGCGACCGGCCAGATCATGGACCTTCCGCGGCGGGCGGTTGTTCAGCAAGCGGGCGAGCTGATCGAATTCGTCTACTTTCCGCTGGGCACCGTCTTTGAGGTGCTTACGGAAATGAACGATGGAACGACGCTCGAGGCGGCGACAGTTGGCCGCGAAGGAATGACGGGGCTGCCGGTGTTCCTTGGCGCGCGGCGTTCGACGACACGGACACTGGTCTCCACACCCGGACCGGCGCTGCGCATTGACGCGGACCTCTTCAGGGAGCGAATAGCGTCCGGGTCGCGTCTCTGCAGCCTGTTGGGCCGCTATACGGAGCTCTTGTTCATCGAGGCGGCGCAGCTCTCGGCCTGCAATCGCGTGCATTCGGTGGCTGAGCGCTGCGCACGGTGGTTACTGATGGCGAACGACCGGCTCGCGAGCACCCGGGTCGCAACGTCGCAAGCCGGCCTGGCGCATGCCCTGGGTGTACGGCGAGCGAGCGTAACGAAGGCGTGGGGTGACTTCGCATCGGCGGGTATTGCAACGCCGTCGCGTGGTGCGATCACCATCACCGATCGGCAGCGACTCGAAGGGGTCGCGTGCGAGTGCTACTTCCTGCTGCGGGAGCAATTCGAGAGCGCCAACTGGTAGCAATCCGGCCGGCATCGCGCGCCACGGCAGGACGATGTTACAGTCTGCCGGTTGGTACGCTGGGACCTGTTCAGTAGCTGGCGCAGCCGCTACCGTTCCCGCCGTACGATCGTGCGCCGCGCCCGGCCAACGACGTCGCAGGATTCGCTCCAGACACGCGGTGAAATGGATCGAATACTCTTCGCCAGACTGAGGGCCCATCCGTGACGGTTGCTCGCTCGCTCCACAGTGGTCTCCGACCGCATCTCCATCAGTGAGCACTCCAGACGCTCCCCAGCCGTTTATGGCGGCGGCCTTTCGCCGCTCGCCGTTGCCAACGCTCGCGTTGCGGGATGCGGCCTTCGTGGCTCACGCGAACCCGGCAGCCGAAGAACTGCTCGGCCTCGGGTTGACATCGCTTTTCGGCCGTCGAATCGAAGACCTGGTACTCGGCTACGAGCCGTCGGTGCTCCCGACCGGCGATTCTGAAGTGCGTCTGCAGTGGGAGATACAGCGTCCCGGCCGCGGTCCGGCACGAACCGAAGCGGCCGTGAGCTACGACGCGCCGTCGCGGCTGCACATCGCCTTCCTGCGGGACCTTGACGCCGAAGATCGAACGGCGCGCGTCATTCGCGAATCCGAGGAGATGTTCGCGCGTTCGTTCCTCGGGGCTCCCCTTGCACTGTCCGTGTCGAACGTCGAGACGGGGGCCTTCGTGCTCGTAAACGATCAGTTCCTGGCGCTTTCGGGGTACTGGCGGTCGGAGGTGATCGGCTCGACGGCGGCGCGCCTGAAGCTGTGGAACGACCCGCAGGTGCGGGCGGACCTCGCCGCGCGGCTGGAAGCCGGCGAGGAGATGCCCTCGTTCCAGACCGAGTTCAGGCGAAAAGACGGCAGCAAACTGCCATCCGCCGGCCGCGTGCGGATTATCGAAGTGGGCGGCGAGCGATGCGTGATCACGGCGGCGCTGCCCCTGGGCTAGCGTGCCTGGTGGTGCGGAGCGGTCGTATAGTCGGGCGCATAGCCTGATAAAGCGAGGGTCTCATGCCTACACGCGCGTTGGTTCTCGGAGGCGGCGGCCCAGTTGGAATTGCCTGGGAGACGGGGCTTGCGGCGGGTCTGGCGCAGGCCGGCCTCGAGTTGCGCGATGCGGACTTCATCGTTGGGACCTCGGCGGGATCGTTCGTCGGGGCGCAGCTCGCCTCGGGGCGGGATCCGCAGTCGCTTGTGGCCGCACAGCTGGCACGCGCAGGCGGCAGCCGCCCGGCGCCGGAGAACAGCGCCCCGGCCGCCGATCTCACTCCCCTCATGCAGCACATGATGAAGCTCTACACGAGCCACGATCCGGAACAGGCTCGCCGCGATGTCGGGGCGTTCTCCTTGCAGGCGAAGACCATCGACGAAGAGGCGTTCATCCGCACATTCGGCCACATGAACGATGCCTGGCCCGCGAAACGCTATGCCTGCACTGCCGTGGACACCGCGACGGGCGCTTTCCAGGTGTGGGACAACGACTCGAACGTGACGCTGCCGCGGGCCGTCGCTTCGAGCTGCAGCGTGCCCGGGATCTACCCGCCGATCACGATCAACGGAAAGCGGTACATGGACGGCGGTATGCGGTCGGGGACGAACGCCGACCTTGCAAAGGGCTATGAGCGGGTGATCGTCGTGATCGTCCGGGGACGGCCGGTGGCCGGGGCCGAGGCGATGGCCGAGCTGGCCGAGAAGCGGCTCGAGGGCGAGTTCGCGGCGATCCGCGAAAGCGGTGGCCAGGTGGAGACGATTGTGCCCGACGAAGCGACGGTGGCGGCGATGGGCGCCAACCTCATGAACTTCGCCGTCCGTGGACCGGTGGTCGAGGCCGGCGTCGCACAAGGAAAGCGCGAGGCCGCGCGCCTGTCGGCCTTCTGGAAGGCCTAAAGGCGAAATATCAGCGGGCGATGGCCGGGAGCGGCCTGCGCGTTTCCCCGCTGGGGCATCCGCCCATAGAATGATGAGTCGGCAACCGGCTTCGCCCCCGGCCCGCTCTGCCTCCATGCACAAGAAAACAACGCTCCCCAATGGACTTCGTGTCGTCACCGGCGTGCTGCCGCATACGCGATCGGCAACAGTGAGCGTCTACGTCGGCGCGGGAAGCCGCTACGAGCGTGACGACGAGGCAGGGCTGTCGCATTTCCTGGAGCACATGCTCTTCAAGGGTGCCTCGCGACGCCCCACGGCGCGCGTAATCTCCGAGGCGATCGAATCGTTCGGCGGCATGCACAACGCGGCCACGGACCGCGAGGTCACCGTGTACTACGCGAAGGTGCCTCACACGGCCGCGCTTGAGACGATCGACATCCTCGCCGACATGGTGCGCGAGCCGGTGATGGACGGCGCGGAACTGGAAAAGGAACGCAGCGTCATCCTGGAGGAGCTCGCGACGGTCGAAGACAGCCCGGGCGAACTCGCGGGTATCCTCATCGACGAGACGCTCTGGCCGCACCAGCCGCTTGGCCGGAACGTGGGCGGTACACCGGAAAGCGTGCAGTCGCTGCCCCTCGCGGCAGTGAACCGCTACCTGCACGCCCAGTACGTGCCGTCGAACATGGTCCTCGTGGTGGCCGGCAACGTCGCCCATGACGCCGTAGTAGGGGCCGCCGAGCGCTGGCTCGGCGATATGCCGGGGAATGCTCCGGGAGCCTGGTACCCGGTAGAGAACCGGAACGGCAGCCCGCGCATCGCCATCCGCGAGAAGGCCACGGAACAGGCACACATCTGCATCGCCTACCCAAGCGTGTCGCTCAACCACCCCGACCGCTACGCCGTCGACCTCCTGAGCACACTCCTGGGCGAAGGCATGAGCAGCCGGCTATTCCTCGAACTGCGTGAAGAGCGAGCGCTTGTTTACGATGTCCATAGCTACCCGAGCGAGTTCCGCGACGCCGGCTCGTTCACGGTCTACGCCGGCTGCGACCCGGAGAACGCGAGGGTCACGGTCGAAGCGACGCTGGAAGAGACAGCGAAGCTCCTCGACCAGATTCCCATGGCGGAGTTCGAGAAGAGCAAATCGATGGCGCGGGGCCGCATCCAGCTGCGGATGGAAGACACGCGCTCCGTCGCCGGCTGGCTCGGCTCGCAGGAACTGCTGACTGACCAAATCCTGACTGTCGACGACGTCGTGGAGCGGATCGACGCGGTGACGCTGGACGACGTACTGCGGGTTGGGCGCGACATCCTTCGTCCGGAGAAAGCGACGCTCGCCGCCGTCGGGCCGTTCGAAGGCGACGGCACCTTCAGCGGACTGATCTAGCTTCCGATGGCCGGCGCCTATTTTGGCCAGCCCGTGGAAGGATTCGTGCCCGGCGGCACGCACGTCACGGTCTACCTCATTCCGGTGTTCGAAGGGCGACTGCTGGCCTTCGACGTCACGGCGCGGGAAGCGCGCGGCCGCTGGCTGCCCTGGGACGTGCTCGCCTGGGGCGGGAATCCGTACGAGGCCGCCTCGGCGTTGGCCGACGACTGGTGCGGGGGTGCGATCAGCGACCTGCGCATCGTGGACGTGATGTCGTTCGGCGTGGAGGGCGAAGGATGGGAGCTGGCGACCATCTTTCGCGCCGAGCTGGCGCAAGCGCCGGCCGGCGACGACGTCCGAACGCCCCATGTCTACGGCCGTGGCGAATACGACGCCATCGGCAACTTCGATCCGGTGGACCTGGCGCGGTGGGTGGAAGCGAGTCCGCCCGGGGGCGGAGGGCGCAGCGCCAGCAAGCTCGTCTTCTAGGCGGCTAACTTCCGAGAACCGCCTTGAAGTCGCCGCGGAGAAGCGCGGGAACGTTGAGCCGCAGACCGGGGAAACTCGCGCTCTCGATGACGCCATCTGTTCCGGGCTGGACCTCGACGTAGTTCCCGTCTGTGAGCCGGAACCAGTCGAGCCGCTTGTCGTCCGTCTGCCAGACGATGTATTCGCGGACGCCGCTACGAAGGTAGACGCGCTTCTTTTCGAACAGATCGTAGGAAGCGCTGCTGGCGGCAATCTCCACGACGAGTTCTGGTGCGCCTTCGACGTAGCCTTGTTCGTTCTCGTGGGCCTGTGACCGCAGGAGGAATGCGTCCGGCTGCACCTCGTTCTCGCCCTCGAGTAGCACGGTCGCGTTGTCGCCTATGCGCACGTCCGGGTGCGTCGCCACGTGGGCGAACAGCCAGCCCATAATGGCCGCGTGGGGCTCGCCATGAAGTCCAAGCCGGACCGGTGAAGCCACAAATACCACTCCTTCCACCAGTTCGGCCTTCTTGATGTCCGGGCGCGCGCAGTAGCGGCGGTGGAACTCCTGCCGGGTCAGGTGGTCCCCGGATTCGAGCGGGACGGGCGGTGCCTGCGTGGTCATGCCCTTAGTTTACCGCGGGGGACAATGACTCATTTCTCGTAGCGGGCGAGAATGAGGCAGCTGTTCTGGCCGCCGAAGCCGAAGCTGTTCTTCAGGGCCACGCGGATGTCCGCGCGCCGGGCGACGTTCGGGACGTAGTCGAGGTCGCACGCCGGATCGGGGTGCTCCTGGTTGATCGTCGGGTGCATGACGCCGGTTTCCAGCGACTTCACCGTCGCGATCGCCTCCATGCCGCCGCTCGCGCCAAGCCCGTGCCCGATGAGGCTCTTGGTGGCGCTGATCGCCACGCCGTAGGCTCCCTCACCGAAGACGCGCTTGATGGCGTTCGTCTCGGCGGTATCGCCGAGCGGCGTGCTGGTGGCATGGGCGTTGATGTAGTCGACATCCGTCGGTGCTATTCCCGCGTCGCGGATCGCTTCTTTCATGGCGCGAGCGGCGCCTTCGCCGTCCTCCGGGGGAGCAGCAACGTGGAAGGCGTCGTTCGTGCAGCCGAAGCCGCACAGCTCCGCGTAGATTCGCGCGCCCCGGGCGACGGCATGCGCCTCGCTCTCGAGGACGAGCGCCCCGGCGCCCTCGCAAGGGACGAAACCGTCGCGCTCAAGGTCGAACGGCCGGCTGGCCTTTTTCGGATCGCCTTCGTAGCTGGTGAGGGCACGCATGACGCTGAAGCTGGCGAGGCCGAGTTCGCTGATGCCAGCTTCGCAGCCGCCGGTGAGGACGACCTCGGCACGGCCGCTGCGGATGAGCATCCCGGCCTCGCCGATGCCCTGCGTGCCGGCCGCGCAGGCCGTCACGATCGTGCCGTTGTAGCCGCGGAGGTTGTACTGCAGGGCAACCTGGGCGGCCGCCATGTTGCCGAGGCTGCGTGCCAGGTAGAGCGGGTCGATCCGCTGCCCGCCACGCTCGAACAGGGTCTGGGCGGCATCCTGGATGTCCGGGTAGCCGCCGCCGCCGTTGCCGATCAGCACGGCCAGGCGGTCGCGGTCTTCTTTGTCGAGATCCAGCTGGGCATCGCTGAACGCCTGCCCGGCAGCCGCCACCATGAACTGGGCGAAACGCGCCATCCTGCGTGAGGCCTTGCGCTCGATGAAGTTCGTGGGCTGCCAGTCCTTCACTTCGCCGGCGACCTTGCAGGCGAAATGCTCCGGGTTGGCGAGGGTCATGTAGTCGATGCCAGAGCGGCCGTTGACGAGGTTGTCCCAGAAGTCGTCGACCGTCTGGCCGGCGGGCGTGATCGCGCCGAGTCCGGTGACCACAACGCGCGTGCGCGACCGCAATGTGTCGTTCATGCGGAGAAGGGTACAGGGAACCAGGGGCAGGGGATAGAAATCAGTCGCGGGTCGCGGCTTCGCGGAGGGCTTCCTCGCGGTACCAGACGGACTTCAGGATCTTCGACCAGTCCCAGCCGTTGTCGAGCAGGTGCTCGGTCAGGAGCAGTTGGGCGGCGACCTCGCTGGTCGAGGCCGTGATGTAGTCCGACATGAGATATCCGCCGTCCTCGCCGAGGCACTCCGTGAGCTCCTCTTCGCGCCGCCGCGCAATGCCCCGGTTTGTCATCGCAGTGAGGGCCAGGCGGCGGGCGCGCCGGTCGCGCGGGAGGGAATCTGGGTGGGCGGGTCCGGTGGTTGCGAGGTCACTCATGGGGCAGGGCTCCGATATGCTTCTGCAACATAATCGCACGCCCGTTGCCACGTGGCTGTCAGGGAACCCCTGATTGGTTCAGGTCCGCTTTACTACTTCGTAGATGTATCGCCAGCGCGCGAGGATTTAGCGCGAGGTGGCGAAGGTGCCGACGTCCTTCCAGACCAGCGTGGCGCCGGAGTGGCCCGCAATCATCATCGTCAGGGTCGCGAGGGCACCCACGCCGACTGCGCCGACGTAGGCCGCGAGTGGGAACCAGGTGGGCAGACCGAAGCGTTCGCGATACCGATCGATCGCCCAGAAGGCGACCGCGGCGACGCCGAAGAACATCGCAAAAACGAACGCCGTATCGCCCTGCTCGGGGTGCTCGCCGAGCCGCGAGTTGACGCCCGCGGCTCGGGCCGCCTGCTCGATTGTGTCACGCAGCGGGCCGCCGCTCTGCTTGGCGAGGAACGCGAAGATGGCGCCGGCGGCGGCGATGAGTGCGACGGGAAGGCTGTAGGCCTTTCGCCAGTCGGCACGCCAGCCAATGGCGGCAAGGGCAATGGCGGCGAGCGGCACGAGTACCACCGCGGCATGGACCAGCAGGGCATGGCCTGGCAGTCCGAAGAGTGTAGAAAACGCGAGGAAGAGCATGGTTACCGTCCTGAAGACTCATGCTCGATGGTCGCAAGCGATGAAATAACGATCGTTCGGCGGCACTTCGGGGACCCGTTAGGTGCATATGGACGGCCGAAGAAGGGTGTGCGTTCGGGTGTTGGAGAGCTCTAATGTCCGCCGGGCGGCTGCGGGCGGTGTGCGGGGCGAAGCAAGCGCCGCGGTCTGTCCCGCGGCGCCTGCTACCTACTCGCCCCGGCGCGCGCTAGCGTGTGCTGAGCTTCGCCGAGATCGGCGCGCGGAGCGACAGCTTCGAGGTGTTTACGATGATGCGGGCGTCCTTCACCCAGTCGCCGTTCTTACACGTGTAGTGGGTTTCCGTGCCGTCAGCGTTCGTGACGATGATCTTGGTGCCTTCCTCGTACTCGATGTAGTTCCCGTTCGGCAGGCTTTGGGTGCAGTACGTCTTGCAGGTGCCGTTTGCATCGCACCGTTTGCTCTTCGCGTCTGCGACGCCGGCGAAGCCGGCCAAACCGAGGCTGGCGAATGCGATGGCGCCAACAGCTGCGGCGCCAATGACGGCGCGGCCGAATTTCGTGGTGACGATGGATGAGATGTTCATGGCTTGTTCCTCCGGTTGTTTGTGCTGCCGCAAGCCTGCCAGCGCGGGAGCGCCACCCCCATCACGCCGGACTCACACGTAACTCATAGATCGAGGGCGGGCGCCGGCACTTTGCGAATGTGGCTGCGCTCGGCTAACGTCGCGGTGGCCAACAGCAGGCTCCAGGAGGGCCGTCATGGATTTCCACGATTCCGACCGTGAGAGCGAGTTCCGAAGCGAAGTCCGCGGCTTCCTCGACGCCGAGTTCCCGGCGTCCATCGGGCAGCGGCCCACGGAGTGGGGGCTCTTCAACGGCGCTGCCGGGGGCATCACGCCAGAATTCATGCAGTTCATGCGCGGCTGGACGCCGAAGCTGAACGAGCGGGGCTGGGGCGCCCCGGCGTGGCCGAAGGAGCACGGCGGCGGCGGGCTGAGCGTGAAAGAGCAGTTCATCCTCAGCGAGGAGTTCGCGTGGCGGCGAGCCCCGCGGCCCGGCGGCATTGGCCACGGCTGGGCCGGTCCGACGATCATGGTCTACGGCTCACAGGAGCAGAAAGACCGCCTGCTGCCGCGAATCATTAGCGGCGAAGATGTCTGGTGTCAGCTCTTCAGCGAACCCGGCGCCGGCTCCGACCTCGCCAGCCTGCAGACACGCGCGATCCGCGACGGCGACGACTACATCATCAACGGCCAGAAGATCTGGACGAGCGGCGCCCACCGCGCTGACATGGGCATCCTTATCGCGCGGACAGACCCGGACGCGCCCAAACACCGCGGCATCAGCTATTTCCTCCTCGACATGAAGACGCCCGGCATCACCGTGCGGCCGCTGGTCAACATGCTGAACAGCCACGAGTTCAACGAGGTCTACTTCGAGGACGTGCGCGTGCCCCGGAGCCAGCTTCTCGGCGAAGAGAACCGCGGCTGGTACCTGGCAACGACGACGCTGGACTTCGAGCGCAGCGGCATCGCGACCAGCGTCGCGCACCAGCTCATCGCGAAGGATCTCGTGCGCTTCGCACGGGAAGAGCCAGTCGGCAAGGGCCAGTTGCTGGCCAACCCGGGACTGCGCAGCGAACTCGCCGACCGCGCCATCGAGGCGAAGGTCGAGTCGCTGATCTGCTACCGCATCATCACGATGCAGGAGCGCGGGGAGATCCCGAACAAGGAGTCATCCATCGCGAAGCTCTACTCGAGCGAGCTCGATGTGCGGCTCGCCGTGACCGGGATGCATCTCGCCGGGCTGCGCGGGCAGATAACCGACCGCGCCGACGGGTCAGTGCTCGGCGGACGCTTCGCGCGCTTCTACATGCACAGCACCACGAGTCCGATCGGCGGCGGCACGAGCGAGATCCAGCGCAACATCATCGCCGGGCGCGGGTTGGGACTGCCGCGCGGGTAGTCGCCAGGCGGCGTTCAGGTGATGTTGAGCCCCACCAGGTTGCCCTCCTCGCGCCAGTCGCGGATGAGGTTGAAGAAGGCGACGGGCCCGCCGCCGTACTGTCCTGCGGCCAGTCCCGCACTCTGCTCGGGCATGCCTTCGTTGTTGTAGTACCCGGGCGTGCAGTCCTGGAGGAACTGGAGGTTGTTCCGCGCGAGGCTCCGGATCGTGTCCACCCAGCCGTCTTCCGCCTCGACGGACGCCTCCACGACCGTGGCTTCGCTGTCGTTGGCGTGCTTGACGATGTAGGCGATGTGATTGCTCTGCTCGTTGAGCATGTGCGTGAAGTTGGCGGTGAAGCCGCCCTGCGTCACGCCCATGAAGAAGCAGTTCGGGAAACCGTTGCTCAGGAAACCGTGGAACGTCGAAGGACCGTTGGCCCACTTCTCGGAAAGTGTGAGCCCGTCGCGGCCCACGACTTCGTAGCCGGCGCGGCGGGTGTAGGCCGTGCCGACTTCGAAGCCGGTCGCGAAGATCAGGCAGTCGACCTCGTATTCCTGTCCGTCGAAGACGACGCCCTTCTCGGTGATGCGGTCGACGCCGCGGCCCTTCGTGTCGACAAGCTTGACGTTCGAGCGGTTGAACGTCGGCAGGTAGTCGTCGTTGAAGGTCGGGCGCTTGCAGAACTGGCGGTAGTAGGGCTTGAGCGCCTCCGCCGTCTCCGGGTCGGCGACGAGCTCGTCGACGCGGGAGCGGACCTGCTCCATCTTCTTGAAGTCGGCCATCTCCATCGCCGCGGCGATCTCCTCGAGCGTGCGGCCTTCGGCCGTCTGCGGCGTGATCGCGATCAGGTTCCGGATGATGTCGGTCCAGCCATCGGCCACGAGGTCTTCTTCCTGGTAGCCGCCGCTCACGAGGATGTTGAAGTTCTCCATGCGGCGGCGCTGCCAGCCGTCGGCAAGCGTTTCGGCCCACTCGGGATCGGTGGGCCTGTTGCCGCGGACATCGACCGAAGAGGGCGTGCGCTGGAAGACGTAGAGCTGTTTCGCCGTCGCGCCGACGAACGGCACGCACTGCACGGCGGTGGCGCCGGTGCCAATGATGCCGACGCGCTTGTCGCCCAGCCGATCGAGGTTTCCGTAGGCGTCGCCGCCGGTGTACTCGTAGTCCCAGCGGCTCGTGTGGAACGTGTGGCCCTTGAATGTCTCGATGCCTTCGATCGCGGGCAGCTTCGGCCGGTTGAGCGGGCCGTTCGACATGCAGACGAAGCGGGCGCGGATGGCGTCGCCCCTGTTCGTGGAGACGATCCAGCGCTCCGCGTTCGCGTCCCAGCGGAGCTCCGTGACCTCGGTCTGGAAGCAGGCGTTGTCGTAGAGGTCGAACTTGCGGCCGATAGCACGGCTGTATTCCATGATCTCCGGGGCGCGGGCGTACTTTTCGGTGGGCATGTAGCCGAGCTGTTCGAGGAGCGGCAGGTAGATGTACGCCTCGATGTCGCACTGCGCGCCCGGGTAGCGGTTCCAGTACCAGGTACCGCCGAAATCGCCGCCCTTCTCGATGATGCGGATGCTGGCGACACCGATTTCGCGCAGGCGCGCGCCCATGAGCAGACCGCCGAAGCCTCCCCCGATGATCGCGACATCGACCTCGTCCGTGAGCGGTACGCGCTCGAAGCCAGGCTCTACATACGGGTCCTCGACGAAGTGGCTGAACTCGCCCGCCACCTCACGGTACTGGTTGTTCCCGTCGGCACGGAGCCGCCGGTCGCGCTCCTCGCGGTACTTCGCCCGAAGTGCTTCCGGATCGAAGGCGGGCGTGGTCGTGGCGGGGGACTGCTCTTCGGTGGTCATCGTGTCACTCTTTCCGGCGGTCATGTGGTCGGCGGGCACGCCCGCCGCGATTGGGCGGTACACTACCGGCCCCGCCGAGGGGCGCGCAACCGCCCACGGCAGAGGCGAAAGCCGCGGTGCGCGCGCGTGGAGGTGGAGTCGACGCGATGACCGAATGGGACGAGGCTGACGCGTACGAGCGGTTCATGGGGCGCTGGAGCCGGCCCGTGGCGCGGGTGTTCGTCGAGTGGCTCGAGCAGGACCAGGGCAACGCGTGGCTCGACGTAGGTTGCGGAACGGGCTCGCTCACACAGTGCATCCTCGACTATGCCAAGCCGTCGGAAGTGAAGGGCGTCGACGCATCGGAAGCCTACGTCGAGGCGGCGGGCCGACGAATAACGACACCGCGCGCCGACTTCGCCGTCTGTGACGCGGAGGCGCTATGCGTGAAGAGCGGGAGCTACGACGTCGTGGTCTCGGGACTGTGCCTGAACTTCGTCGGCGACGCCGGCCAAGGCGTACGCGAGATGGCACGGGCCGTCCGGCCCGGCGGCGTGGCCGCCTCATACGTCTGGGACTACGCCGGCGGGATGGAGATGCTGCGGATGTTCTGGGATGCGGCGGTGGCGCTGGCGCTCCCCGGCGCGGTGGAGGCGGACGAAGGGCGGCGCTTCCCGATCTGCCAGCCGCAGGCGCTGCGGGCGCTGTTCGAAGCATGCGGGCTGGCCGAGGTGCAGACGCGGGCGATTGACGTGCCCATGGCATTCTCGGGCTTCGAGGATTTCTGGGAGCCGTTCCGGGGCGGCGCGGGACCGGCAGGCGCGTTCGCAGCCGGCCTCGACCTCGACCAGTTGGATGCGTTGCGGATGGAAGCACGGCGTCGCTTCGGGAACCACCCGGGGCGAGCGCACGATGGAAGCGTGCGAATGAGCGGTCGGGCATGGGCTGTGCGCGGCGTGGCCGGGCAAGGGTAGACGGCCCGGGCGGAGCGCTACTTCGGCGGAAGCGAGGCCGCGAAGGCGCGGCCCATGAGCACCCATTCGGTCAGGGCCGCTTCGTCCAGCGGACGCGCGTCCACGGTGACCATGCCGGTCATCGGCCTCCCGGTGAAGTCCGCGGGGCGTGCGTGAGGGCGAGCGAGCGCGTCCTGGAAGTGTTCAGGGCCGGTCCGTACGAACAGATCATCCTTCACGACGCCGCAGGCCATGTTCCCGCCGATGAGGAACGTGAGGCCGCCGAACATCTTGCGTTCGACGGCCTCGGGGCCGATCGCGTCGCGGATGCGCTGAGCCAGCGTTTCGTCGTACATGGGCAGCCCTCGATGCAGGTTGGGCAGAGTTTCGCATGACCGCCGCCGGGCCGTGAGGCCCTGACGGAGCGGCGGCCCATTTGCCGCCGACCTCGTTAGACGCCCGCGTGGGCCGCCTCGAGTTTCGCAACGTCGATCTTCTGCATCGTGAACATCGCCTGACGCACGCGTTCGGCCTTCTCGGGGTCCGGGTCGCCCATGAGCTCCATGAGTGCGTTCGGAATGATCTGCCAGGAGAGCCCGAAGCGGTCCTTGAGCCAGCCGCACTGCGACTCCTCGCCACCGTCGGCGATGAGTCGGTCCCAGTAATAGTCGACCTCGGCCTGGTCTTCGCAGCGGACGAAGATCGAGATCGCCTCGGTGAACTTGAACTCAGGCCCGGCGTTGAGTGCCATGAACTCCTGGCCGTTGAGCTCGAAGTTGCCGAGGAACAGCTTGCCGTCTGGGCCGCGGCTCTCGCTGAGGATGCGCGAGTCCTTGAAAAGCGAGGTGTAGAGGTTCATGGCCTCTTCGGCGTTGTCGTCGTACCAGAGGAATGTCACGAGCTTTTGCATGGTGGGAGTTCTCCTTGCGTCGTTCGATGGCCGCCTGCGGAAACCGGACGAAGGTTCGCCGGTGCCGGCAACGCGCCCGCGCAGATCGCAGGCTCGCGCGCCGCAAGCGGTACGTTTGAGCGTACTCGACCTGGCCGACCTATTCGTGGGGGCGGCGCCGACCGGCGGCGTTCTACGATGCCACGTTTAGCAGCGGTTCGCCCTTCGCCCACGCCTTCAGGTTCGCGAGGAAGTACTCGACCGTGCGGCGCTCGTTCCCCGCGGCGGTGGCGGAGTTGTGCGGCGTGATGATCACGTTCGGGATGTCCCAGAGTGGTGACTCCGGTGGCAGCGGCTCCTGCGAGACGACGTCCAGGTAGGCGCCGCCAAGATGGCCGGAGCGCAGGGCGTCGATCATCGCCGTCTCGTCGACGACGTCACCGCGAGCGATGTTCAGGATGCGCGCGCCGGGCGGCATCGCCGCAATGGCGGCCGCATTGATGATGTGGCGCGTCTCGTCGGTGAGCGGGCAGGCGAGCGCCAGCCAGTCGGCGCGGGGCAGCACTTCCAGTAATTGGGATGGAGGGACCATCTCGTCGACGTGGTCGCCCGCGCGCAGGGGGCTTCGCCGCACGCCGATGACGTGGAGTCCGATAGCCCTCGCCAGCCGGGCAATCTCGTTTCCGATGGCGCCAACGCCGAGGACCACGATCGCCTGGCTGTCGAGGTCGGCCGGCGGGGTGCCCCTCAGCGGCTCCCACGCCTTCCGGCGCTGCGACTCGCCCCATGCCGGAAAACCGCGTGCCAACATCAACATCCCGCCGATGAGGGTCTGCGCGATCGGTTTCGCGGTGGAGCCGGAGGACGTCGTCAGCGTGATGCCGCGTTCGATGAACCCTCGGAAAACGGGGTTGTCGACGCCCGCGTTGAAGACATGCAGCCAGCGGAGGTTGACCGCCGACTGCGACGCCGAGAAGAAGGAACGCGAGAAGGCGGGAAAGATGTCGCCCGAGAAGAACGCGATGTCGGCCGTCGCGCACTGCTCAGGCGTGAGACGCGCGTCCGGGTCGGCGGGCAGCAAAAGCAGTTCGTAGGGCAGCCCGGCGTCGGCGGCGGCCGCCCTGAGCTCCTCGCCGTAGGTCTTCGCGAAATAGGTCGACACAAGAATGACGGTCATGGGCGTGCTTGTACCCCGCTGGGGCCCCGGAACGCAACAACCGGGAGTATGACGACGCTCGTTATACTGCGCGCCTACCCTGGAGGTTCGCGCACCATGGCTACCCCACTTTCGCCGGAAACGATTGTTTATGGATTCACGTCAGCGGGCGACGCCAACGTCTCGCCCGACGGCGCCCGCATCGTCTACACGCTCGCCCGCACGGATCGCGAAAAGAAGAAGGGCGGCAGCCAGCTCTGGATGTGCGACATCGACGGCGAGAACACGCGCCGGCTGACGTACAACGGCGAGGCGAATCGGATGGCGCGCTGGTCGCCCGATGGCACGCAGATCGCGTTCGTCTCCGATCGCAAGTCGCCCAACGGGCTGTTCGTGATGCCAACCGGTGGCGGCGAGGCGCGCGAAGTGGTGCACGCGGCGACGACGATCGTCGATCTCACATGGTCTGCCGATTCGCGCCGCATCGCGTTCGTACGCCCGCTCGACCCCGAGAACCCATCCGGCGACAAGCCAGCCGAGGGCGCGGCGCCGAAGGTTCGCGTGACCTCGCGCATCGATTACAAGCAGGACAACCGCGGCTATCTCGGCGACGCCCGGCACCAGGTGTTCGTCGTCGACGTCGAGAGCGGCGATGTTCGGCAGGTGACGTCGGAGGCGTTCGATCACACGTTTCCGCGGTGGTCGCCGGACGGGAAGGCACTCGCCGCCGGGCGGACAACCAACAACGGCATGCGCTCGCGGCTGGCGCTCATTCCGGTCGATGGCGGCGAGGCGACGTTCGTCGGCCCGGAGAAAGGCACCGTGGGCACGTGGGCGTGGTCGCCCGACGGCTCGCGGATCGTCTACACGGGGGACCCGGACCAGTCGTGGCAGGCCGACTTCTTCGTGTACGACGTGGCGAAGCGCGAGACGCGCCGCGTGACGACGGACCTGCAGCAGCTGCCCGCAGCCGGCTTCCCAACCATCGAGCCGCCATCGATGCCCGTCTGGCTCGATGAGGGACACGTGCTGTTCCACGGCTACCAGCGTGGCGCGAGCGGCCTGTTCGTCATCGATCTGGCGAGCGGGAACGTCGAGCAGGTTGATGGCGGGCAGTCGCTCCGATCGGGCCTGAGCACGGACGCCGGGGCGCGGTACGTCGTGCAGGCTTTCGCGAGCCTGGATGCAGTGGGCGAGCTCACGGTGTTCGATCGCGAGTCGGGTGAATCGAAGATCATCACGAGCTACAACCATGGCGGTCTTCGCCGATGCGCCGACAGCGCAATGGGAGCGCTTCGACATCTCGCGCAACGGCTACGTCATCGAAGCCTGGCTGCTCAAGCCTGCCGATTTCGACCCGGCGAAGCGCTACCCGCTCGTCGTCGACATTCACGGCGGACCGAACGGTTACTACGGCTACGCGTTCAACGCGATCCAGCAGGTTCTCGCAACGAACGGCTTCGTGGTGGTCTACTGCAACCCGCGTGGATCGAGTTCCTACGGCCGCGAGTTCACGCGGCAGGTGATGCACGACTGGGGCGGCGAGGACTACCTCGACATCATGGCCGTCGTCGACGAGGCGCTGAAGCGGCCCGTATTGCGACCCCGCACGGACGGGCATCTGGGGCTACAGCTACGGCGGTTACATGACCGCCTGGACGATTGCGCAGAACCACCGATTCAAGGCTGCCGTTTGCGGCGCGCCGTGCTTCGACCTCGAATCGATGTACGGCACGAGCGACATCTCGCACGAGTTCGGTCCGCTCCAGTGGGGCGGCGCGCCGCACGAGGCGCGCGAGTGGTACGCGACGCACTCGCCGTCGCAGATCGCGCACAACACGCGCACGCCCACGCTCATCATCCAGGGAGAAGCCGACGACCGCTGCCCGGTCGGCCAGGGCGAGGCGATGTTCGTGGCGCTCAAGCAGGCCGGCTGCGAGGTGGAGTTCGCGCGCTACCCGGGCGGTTCGCACCTGTTCATGCGCGTCGGCCCACCGGAGCACCGCGAGGACGTGCTTGCGCGGGTGCTGGGGTGGTTCCAGGGGCATCTCTAAACAGGGAACAGGGAACAGGGAACCGAGGCTTGACGTGCGTACGTGATAGCGTACGCTGATGTCATGAGAGCTATCACCGCCACCACTGCCCGCCAGAATCTCTACAAGCTGATCGACGAGGTTGCGGCATCGTGCGAGCCGGTCCAGATCCTGGGCAAGCGGGGGAATGCCGTACTCATCTCGGAGGCGGACTGGCGGTCCATCGAAGAGACGCTCTACCTGATGTCCATTCCGGGGATGGCCGAATCGTTACGAGCTGCCATGGTTGCCGGAGACGACGAGTTCGTCGACGAACTCGACTGGTGAGTTGGCGGATCCAATACCACAAACAAGCCGAGAAAGACGCGAGACTCCTCGCCGGGGCGGGCCTCAAACGGCAAGCGGACGCGCTCCTCGATCTGTTACGCGAAGATCCGTTCCGGACACCACCACCATTCGAAAAGCTACGCGGGTCGCTCAACGGCGCGTACTCGCGGCGGATCAACGTCCAGCATCGCCTCGTCTACCGTGTGTTGCCCGAGCAGCGCATCGTTCGCGTTCTGCGGATGTGGAGCCACTACGAATGAGCCGTGTGAATTGCCGGCGCGCGCTCACGCACACCGGAGCCAGACGCACCTCGCGTCCGATAGCATGGTTCAGCGAGTGCCAAAGCGCCGGCCTGAACGGCCTGGCGCTTCGGCACCGCTCGCGCTCTCAGGCGGCAGGCAATTCGCCGTGGAAGCCGACGATTGCTTCCAGCCGCCCATCGTCGGCTAGTACGCCGACGTCCATCCCTGCGAGCGGCACGGAGCCGTCGGGGCCGCGGAACTCCCAGCCGAAGCGGACGAACTCGTGGTGAGCGTCGATGCCCGTGGTCCGCTGGAAGCGGAAACCGGGGTACGCGCGTGACGACGTTGACGATGGCCGCATCGAACGCCTCGTAGCCGGTGAGGTCGTGGTGAGGGTCGCTGTAGCGGCACTCGGGGATGAAGGCGCGGGCGAGGAGTGCCGTGCGCTTCGCGACGTCGGCCTCGGCAAGACTTGCCAGGTAGGTGTCGACCGTCTCGGCGACGTTGGTGCTGGTGCTGGTTGCTGCGGACATGTGGGGTAAACCTCCTTGAGTTGTGTCCGCAGTCATGATTCCCCGGCTCCGGGGCCATACCAATTACCTGCGAGGTAAGTGACCGGCGCCCGAAGTCCGCTAGGATCGCCGTATGGCAGTGATAGCCCCACGAGAGCGTCCAACGTTCGGGACCCTGCTTCGCGAATGGCGGGGACGGCGGCGCATGTCGCAGCTCGATTTGGCCGTCGAGGCGGAAGTCTCGAGCCGCCACGTCAGCTTCGTCGAGACCGGGCGGGCCCACCCGAGTCGTGACCTCGTGCTCCACCTGGCAGACCACCTGGACGTCCCGCTTCGCGAACGGAATGCGCTCCTGGTCGCTGCCGGCTATGCCCCGGTCTACGAGGAGACGCCGCTCGATCGGCCCGAGATGCGGCCCGTGCGGGAGGCGCTCGACCGGCTGCTCCAGGGCCACGAACCGTTCCCCGCACTCGCCGCCGACCGGAACTGGAACCTCGTCTCGGCCAACCGCCCGGCGCTTGCGTTCCTCACGGCCGGCGTGGCGCCCGCGCTGGTCACCCCGCCCGTCAATGTCCTGCGAGTGGCGCTCCATCCTGAGGGACTGGCGCCGCGCATTCTCAATTTCGGCGAGTGGAGCGAGCACCTCGTCTCGCGGCTGCACCGTGAGGCCACGGCCTCCGGCGATCCCGCGCTCGCCGCGCTCGAGGCGGAATTGCTGGCGCTTCCGGGCGTGCGCAGCGCCGCCGCGAGTCAGACCGAGCGGTTGCCACAGCTGTATGTGCCGCTCGTCCTCCAGGGTCCCGATGGGAGTGAGCTGCGCTTCTTCAGCACGATCGCGACGTTCGGCACGGCCCTCGACGTCACGCTCTCGGAGCTGAAGATTGAGTCGTTCTTCCCGGCCGACGAATCGACGGCACGAACAACTCCGCGCGCTGTCGGGGTGAACGGCGGCCGCGTTACCCCGCGACGGCCGGGATGCTGCCGAGGCGGCCGGCGCGGTAGTCGTCCATCGCCTGGATGATCTCCGTCGCGGGTGTTCATGACGAACGGACCGTGGCGCGCGACGGGCTCGTTGAGGGCGCGGCCCCCGAGGATCAGCACGTCCCAGCCTTCCGTGGAGTGGCCCGGCTGGTGCGGCGCGCCTTCGATTGTGATCGCCTCGCCAGGCCCGAAGATGGCCAGTTCGCCTTCCTCCATGTCGATCCGCTCCGGGCCCAACGATGCCGTCGCCGTTGAGGGCGTAGACGAGCGCATTGAATTCAGCGGGCCACGGGAGCGTCAGGCGCGTTCCCGGCGGCACGGTCGCGTGCACATAGGTCATGGGCGTGAACGTCTGGCCGGGCCCGGAAACGCCGCCAAGCTCGCCGGCGATGATGCGGACGAGCGCTGCGCCGTCGTCGCTGGCGATGAGCCCCACGTCCCGCGATTCGAGGCTCTGGTAGCGCGGCTGGAGCATCTTGTGCTCGGCTGGGAGGTTCACCCAGAGCTGAACGCCGTGGAATGCCCCACCCTTCTGGACGAGCATCTCGGGCGGCTTCTCGATGTGAAGGATGCCGGCGCCGGCGGTCATCCACTGCGTCGCGCCATTCGTGATGAGCCCGCCGCCACCTGTCGAGTCCTGGTGCTCGAAGGCGCCGTCCATCATGTAGGTGACTGTTTCGAAGCCGCGGTGCGGATGCCACGGCGTGCCTTTCGCTTCGCCCGGCGCGTATTCCACCGCCCCGATGTGGTCGAGGAGGAGGAAGGGGTCGGCGAGGCTGAGGTCCACGCTCGGGAAGGGGCGCCGCACTTCGAAGCCTTCACCCTCCAGCGTTCGCATGGCGGGAACGATCGCGAGCAAGGGCCGCCAGCGCGTTGAGGTCGGGAGCGAAGGAAGCCGGGGCAGGGTCAGCGTATCGGCGGTCACCGCGGGCATCGGCGAATCTCCATTGATGATTGAGCGGCGGTATCCGACGGACGATCAGCCGCCGATGTGTGACATCTCGACCTTGCGGAGGCCGATCGTGTCTTCGGAACGGATCTCCGAGTAGCGGTCGTCGCGGACGCGCCAGACGGATGCCAGGAAGGCGGCGATCTCCTCGTCGCTCTTCCCGCCGCGAAGCAGGGAGCGGAAATCGTGGCCGCGCGTGCCGAACAGGCAGGTGTAGAGCTCGCCTTCCGGCGAGAGCCGGGCGCGGGTGCAGTCGCCGCAGAACGGCTCGGTGATCGAGGTGATCACGCCGATTTCGCCGGTGCCATCCTTATAGCGCCAGCGCTTTGCGACTTCGCCGCGGTAGTTTTCCTGGGCGGGCTCGATCGGGAAGACCGCGTTGATGCGTTCGACGATCTCCCGGGCCGGCACCACTTCGTCCATGCGCCAACCGTTCGTCGCGCCGACGTCCATGTACTCGATGAAGCGGACGATGTGGCCCGTGCCTTTGAAGTGGCGGGCGAGGTCGACGATGGTGTGGTCGTTCACGCCGCGCTGCACAACGGCGTTGACCTTGATCGGGCTAAGCCCGGCTTCGGCGGCCGCCTCTATGCCGTCGAGAACCTGGGCGACCGGCACGCCGACATCGTTCATCTTGCGAAACACGTCGTCGTCGAAGGAATCAAGGCTCACGGTGATGCGCTGGAGGCCGGCGGCCTTGAGCTTCTTTGCCTGGGCGCGGAGGAGCGACCCGTTCGTCGTCAATGTGAGGTCGCGCAATCCGGGGATGGCGGCGAGCTGCGCGATGAGCTGGTCGAGGTCGCGGCGGACCAGCGGCTCGCCGCCGGTGAGGCGGATCTTTTCGATGCCCTGCGCGACGAAGATTCGCGCCAGTCGCGCGATTTCCTCGTAGGTGAGCAGCTCCTCGCGCTGGAGGAACTGGTATTGGGGCCCGAAGACCTCTTTCGGCATGCAATAGGTGCAGCGGAAGTTGCAGCGGTCGGTGACGGAGATCCGCAGATCGCGCAGCGGCCGGTCGAAGGCATCGGTGAGGGTCATAGATCTAGCTTAGCGGGCGGAACGGCGGCGCGGACAGGCGTACATGGAATTGGCGTTTGTGGCGGCTTTCACATACTCACGGTCGGATGGCTTCCTACGGTGGATCGGCGGGACAAGACGAGCATGACGCTCTACGAAATCACGCAGCAGTTTGCGTCGCTGAATGTGAGGCCGGCAATGGTGGAGGCGCTCGTGAGCCGGGCCGGCCGGCGCAAGGCCGCCTGAGCGCGGCCGCGCGGAATGCGACGCCGAGTTGACCTCACCGCAGGTAAGGCGATGCGGGTGTAACGTGCGCGCGCCTAGCATCGGCGGGATCCCTTTCAGGAGGCTGCCATGGCAGTAAAACCCATACCCGATGAATACCGCTCGATCACGCCGTATCTGTATCTTCGCGATGCCTCCCGCGCCATCGACTTCTATAAGCAAGCTTTTGGCGCCAAAGAGCTGATGCGGATGCCCGGTCCCGACGGCCGTTCGGTCGCACACGCCGAGCTGAAGATCGGCGATTCCGTCGTGATGATGAGCGATATGCCGGACCGCGCGCCGTCGTCCGAAGGCACGTGCACCGGCCTGTTGCTCTACGTAGAAGACGTCGACCGCGTGTTCAAGAAGGCGACCGATGCCGGCGCGAAGGTCTCGCGACCGCTCGAGAACATGTTCTATGGCGACCGCACGGGTACGGTGATCGATCCGTTCAACCATGAATGGATGATCGCGACCCACGTGGAAGACGTTTCCGAGGCAGAGCTCGCAAAGCGCATGAAAGCCGAATCGCAGAAGATGGCGGCGGGCAGCCGCAACTAAACCGAACTTCGCCGGGCGGGGACCTCCGGGTCTCCGCCCACCACGTGGCCGTCGAACTCCCGTGGTCTTATTCCGCTGACGCCTCCGTCATGATGGACCAGCGGTGGCCGAAGGGGTCCCGGACCCAGCCACCGCGGCCGTACGGGCGAATCGGTGATCGGGCGTTCGACGGTCGCGCCCGCATCGAGCGCACGCTGGAAGGCGGCGTCGACGTCATCGACCGAGAGCACGAATGAAACCGAGTTGCCGTTGAGCGTGAGCGGCGAATAAACGCGTTGCACGTCCCATTCATCCGAGATGTAGAGCGTCGTGTCGCCGATGGCGATCTCGGCGTGGCCGATGCCGCCGCGCTCGTTCGGGATGCGCTCGGAGCGTTCCTCGGCGCCGAATGCGCGTTTGTAGAAGTCGATGGCATCAGCAGCGCCGTTCGCGCAAAGGTAGGCGGTGACATGCGCAGTCATTGCGGCTTGCCCGGGGCGTAGGAGCCGATGCTCCACTCGTTGCCTTCGGGGTCGCGGAGCCCGTAGCCCTTGCCGCCGTAGTCCTTGGTCTCGAGCGGCATCGTGATGTTCGCTCCGGCCGTCCGCGCCCGTTCGTAGTGGGCGTCGATCTCTTCGGTGTTCATGGCGATGCCGCCATTCAGCCCACCGCTGCCGTCGCGCATCGCGGCCGGCATTGTGCCCAGCATCACGAGCCCATTGCCGAACCGCAGCTCGGCGTGGGCGACGCCACCCGATTCGTCCGGGAACACGGACACTCGTTCGCAAAGCCAAGCACGCGTTCCAGGAAGTCGATGGCGGCATGGGCGTCGCGGTAATACAGGTAAGGGGTGATGTTCGGCGTCTGGTTGGACATTGCGCGCTCCTCCGTGGGGCAAGTGGCGAAAGGCTACGCCGCCGTGACAGGCTCGTCTTGGACGAAATTTCCGGCAGCTAACTCGTCTGAGCCGGCTTCGCTTCGCGCTCGCTCTCGGCCCACTGTTGGAGCCAGGTGTCGTACTTCTGAAGCCGCTCCTGGAGGACGTTCCGCATCTCCGACATCTTCGCCATCTTCTGGTCGAGCAGGCTGAGCTGCTGGAGCGTCACTTCTCGCGAGGCGCCGATCTTGGCTGCCTTTTCGGCGCCATCCGCATCGCGGCGCCACTCCGCCCGAATCTGCAGCCGCACGTCGTCGGCTTCGATCATCTCCTTGATCTCAGCGAGCGAGAAGCCGAGAAGGTCCTTGAGCTGGCGAATGCGGTCGATCCGCTCCATGTCCTCCTCGGAATAGAGCCGGAAGCCGCCGTCCATGCGGGTCGGCGGGTGGAGGAGTCCCTTTTCTTCGTAGTAGCGAAGAGTGCGCTGCGTCAGCTGAGAGCGCTCCGCCGCCTCGCCAATCTGAAGGTATCCGGCCGCAGCATGGGCTTCGTCAGTCATCTCTCAAACCTAGTCTATCAACGTTAACGCGAACGTCAACGTGTGCGAATGCGATTCGCCGGCCCAAGACCTCCCAATACTTCCAAGTCACCGAAACCCACTTGTGGAAGCTGTCATTTCCATCGATGATTGCACGCGTGCCGACCGTTGCCCTTGTCCTCCTGATCGCTGTGGCGGTGGCCACACTGACTGCGACCCTCGGCCGAACGGCTGCGCTCCGCGCCGAGCGGGCTGCAGGCGCATGGGCGTGGATCATCTACCTGGGACTCGGCCTGGGCATGATCTTCGGTGCGATGAGCATCTCGCACCCGCTTCTTTCCGCGTTCATGTGGACCAAGCTGACGGCGTTCATCCTCACCGGGGCATGGCTCGCGACGAGCCGCGTCCGCCGCCGGGAGGCGCTCTTCCCGGGCCTGCGCCGCGTCCAGGCTGAGTAACGGCCAGCGCTCTGGACGCTTTCGTACGGACCCTTAGGGGCATTGCCACATAACCCCATGCCCCCGTGAAAACTGTGTTGAAAGCGTTGCAGCTGGGACATAACTCCATTGTTCCAGCCCCGCCGGTTGGCTACGGTACCGCTCACGCCAGCACACCGGCAGGCGGCCACGACCCCGGCCGCGAACCCCCAGAGCGCTGACTCAATCGGTGGAAACCTGCCCCCGAAATCGAGCCACTTCGCCGTGGAAGGAAGGAGTTTGCCCGCGCATGTCCGCCGATCAGCCGCTTGAACCTCGCGAACTTGCGCGCCTCTGGAACGGGGTCCTCGGCCGTCTCGAGCTCGAGCTCAACACGCACAATTTCAACACGTGGCTGCGCGGGACACGCCCAATCCGGCTCGACGGCTCGACGCTGGTGGTCCAGGCGAAGACGTCGTTCAGCTGCGACTGGCTGAACCAGCGCCTGATCACGGTCGTTCAGCGTGTCGCCGGCCACATCTTCGACGCCGACCTCACGGTGGTGTTCGTCCCGGAAGGGACCGACGCGGCTCCATCGCGGCCAGAAACGGCTACCGCAGCTACCGTCGGCCTGGCCGTGGCGATGGCCCCAATCGTCCTCGGGACGCTCAATCGGAACTACCGCTTCGAAACGTACCTGGCGGCCGACGGCAATCGCCTTGCCTACGAGTCGTGCCTCGCCGTCGTCCAGCCGATCGACTACGCCGTCAGCCCGATAGTCATCTATGGCCCTCCCGGCCTGGGCAAGACGCACCTCCTTCACTCCCTCGCGCACTGTGCTTCGGCTGAGGGCTGGGCCACCGCCTGCCTCAGCGCCGAGGAGTTCACGACCCGCTATCAGACCGCACTCCGGCGCCGGGACCTCGAGCCGTTCCATGCGACGTTCCGTAACCTCAAGCTCCTTATCGTCGATGACCTCCAGTACCTCGCGGGCAAGGAAGCGACGCAGGTCGAGCTTGTCCACACCATCGAGGCGGTGAACAACGCCGGGGGGCACGTCGTGTTCGCGAGTGAGCTTCACCCGTTCGACATCAACCTCATCGACCGGCTGGCTTCCCGTCTCGTCGGCGGCCTCATCGCGCGGGTGGAGCCGTTCCGGGCCGCGGAGCGGCAGTGCTTCATCGAACAGCTGGCCCGGGCGCGGCGCGCCTCCCTGCCACGGTGGGCGATCGAGCGGATCGCCGGCTGCGAGATTCCATCGGTGCGGGTCTTGCAGGGCGCTGTCAACGCGGCGCTCGCGCTCCAGCAGCGGGAGAACCTCGACCTGCGCCGCCTCGATGCCGAACTCACCCGCATCTCTGTCGACGCCGTTTGCCCGGGCATCTTCGACGACCGATTGCTGCTCGATGCCATCGCGCGCCACTTCGACACGAAGTTCGAAGAGATGGTGGGCCGCTCGCGAAGGCAGCAGGTGGCACAAGCACGCGCGGTAGCGATCGCTGCGATGAAGGAGCGGGGCCGGAGCCTCTCCGAGATCTCACGGACGCTCGGCGGGCGGCATCCCAGCACGATCAGCGAACTGGTTGCGCGTGGACAGCAGCTCATCGCGGCAGACGCGGGACTCCGCGCGGTCCTGGCCGGCTGACCCGGTTCGCCTCTGCTACGCTCCGCCCACCACCGTCCTGCGAGGCCGCAATGACCCCTTACGAAGCCATCCTCTCCAAGCGCGACACGCGCGCGTTCGACTCCCGCCCCATTCCAGAGGAGACGTTGCACCGGATTCTGCAGGCCGGCCGCATGGCGGGCAGCGCGAAGGCGCTCGAGCCGGCGCGGTTCATCGTCGTCCGTGACCAGGCGCAGAAAGAGGCGGTCGCGGCGTGCGGCAACTTCACTCCCCACCTCCCGAACGCAGCGGCGATTGTCGTCATCGTGCTGGAGCCGGAGATGGGAGTGGTGGGCGCGCCGCTGACCATTTTCCGTGGCCCGTTCGATGCGGGTCGCGCAGCGCAGAACATGATGCTCACCGCCTGGTCAGAGGGCATCGCTTCGTGCCCGGCCTCGCTCCACAAGGCCGAGGACGCTGTCCGCGTGCTCGGGCTGCCGCCCGGTTACACCGTCGCCAACACGATCGCGTTCGGGTATCCGGCGGCTGCGGGCGATACGCTCCGGCCACCGCGTCCACGCCACCCGCTCGAGGAATACGTTCACTACGAACGCTGGTAGCGCCGCCGGCCCACCCGATTCGAGAGACCAATCGCACCCCAAGAATGGGGCCATACAGCCCGGACGGATGGGCAGTTCCGCGGTACATTTGACTCAATGACCACGGCTCCCGCGCTCGAATCCCTCGCGGCCGATTACGCCGCCTGGTGGATCGATTTCCTGGGCGAGCACAACCACGTCGGCGGCGAAGACGCCACGCGCTGGCTGCTCGAGCGTGCGCGGCTTGCTGCCGGGGATCTCATGCTCGACGCCGGCGCCTTCGTCGGCGCGGCGGCGCGGCTCGCAAGAGAGCGCACGGGCTGCGTGGCCGTTGCGGCCGACATCAACCCGGACTTCCTCGCCGCCGGACGCGAACTGCGCGGCGGCCGCGACGTTCGTTGGGTCGCAGCCACTACGAGCCGACTTCCGTTTCACGACGGCACGTTTGGCAGCGTCTGGTGCCTGGACAGCTACATCGCCCCGCGCGAGCTGAGCCGGGTCGCCGGGACAAGCGCGACGCTCTGCCTCTGCTGTGAAGCGCCCGTGGACAGCCGCGGCGGCGCCGAGGCGTTCGTCGATGAGTGGGCCGAGTGGGGCTGGCAGCTATCGGCACATCGCCAGATCAGCAGCGAAGCGACGCAGACGTGGCGCCACGCCGAGGCCGAGCTCGCCGGCAAGCGGCACGTCTACGAAGAGCGTTATGGCAAGCGCGCGTATCTTGCTCAGCTCGACATGCTCGCCAATATGGTCTACGCCTACGAACGTGGCGAGATGGGCCACGGCCTCTACGTGTTCGCCCGCGGCTACGCCTGACTCACAACACCACGAGCGTGATGCCGGCAACGCACAGCACGGTGCCGACCCCGATGCGCCGCGTGAAGTGCTCCCCAAGGAACAGGATCGAGAGCGGCAGGCCCATGAGCGGAGCCGTCGCGTTCAACACCGCAGTGCGCGCCGCGCCTGCGGTCTCCACCGCGTAGACGTACATCAGGCTGCCGAACGCGGTGCCCAGCAGTCCTGCCAGCACGATTCCGCCGATCTGCCGGCGATTGCGGAAGGGCGCACGCATCGCCGCTGGCTGGGTCGTCATGCCGAAGAGGGTCAGCGCAAGCGCGCCGGCGGGAGCGCGGACGGAGCTGGTGGAGATGGCGTGGAGATCGCCACGACCGCCAGCCAGCCACAGCGTTGCCCCGGACCACGCGAGGCCGACGCCGAGCAGGAGAGCATAGGGGAGCCAAGGTCGCGGCTCGGGGACGACGACTGGCGGCGGCAGCTCTTCGAAGCTCGCCAGGGCGGGCTCCGCCACGGCCACGACGGTGACAGGCTGGGGCCTGCCGCCACGCCCCGGGATGACGATGAGGTACACGCCCGCGCCGATGAGCACGCGCGCCGGCCGGCAACCCCCAGGTGAACGACTCGCCGAGGACCACCACGCCGCCCGCCACCGTGAGGCTGATGAACAAGGCGCTCGATATCGGGAATGCCTTTTGCAGGCCGATCAGGCTGAGGACGCGGATGTACATCGTGTCGCCGAGCCCATAGCCCAGCACGCCGCTCCCGGCGATAGAGAAGATCGTCCACGCCGATGCCGCTGGAAGCTCGTGCGCCTGCCCGCTCACAAGAAGAATGAAGGGCAGCACGAGCGTCGCCGAGGACAGGCGCAGGGCGCTGATGACGACCGGCGGCGTCCGCCCGGAGAGCGACGTCAGCAGGACGCTCGTACCGGCCCAGGAGATTGCCGAGATCAGCGCCGCGAGTTCGCCCACGGGGCCGCATCCTACAGGCGGCTCGGCTACGGTCCCGGGCCAACCGCGGTCAGGCCGCCAACTGCGGTCAGGCCGTCGTACCGCTCCGGCGGGTGGCGATCTGCCACGTGTTGCCCCACGCGTCCTCGACCATCGCCCGGCGGTCGCCGTAGGGCGTGTCGATTGGCGCTTCCCGCGACGTGGCGCCGCAGGCCATGGCGCGCCGGTAGGTCAGCGTCGGCGTCCGGCACGTACAGGTAGAGGAACGCGGCCGTCGCCCCGCGCACGTCGTCGCCGCTGACCATGACGACCGAATCGCCAATCCACACTTCCGCGGGCACGCCTGGCCGCAATTCGCCCCTCGCGTCGAACGCTTCGCGCATGAATCGCACCAGGCCTTCCGGATCGCGAGCGAAGATGCGGGGCGTGACGCTGTGCCAGCCCTCGGGTTTGTAGTCCGCCATTTGCGCTCCGCCGCTCAACGTGTGCGCGCATCGTGCGCTCGGGCACGGTGCGCGGCAAGGCTCAAAGCTGGCATGCCGCGCGGAGCGAGTCAGCGAACGGTGCGAACGCGACCTACCGGTGCTTGGCCCTCACGGCGCTCGAGGAGTGTCGACTCCGGCCACGCCACCCAACGGTTCCCTGTTCCCGGCTCCCTGTTCCCTCTTTCGCCGCACCCGCGGCGACCGCGTCCCCCACCAGAAGCCGAGCAGCGCCAGTACCGTGAATCCCACAACCCAGAGCGCGGCGTATCCCGCGTAGGCCCATGGGAGGTCGCTGGTAAACGCGCCCTGCGTGGAGAACTGCATCACGCCATACGTGGGGAAGTAGGCGATCATCGGCTTGTCGGCTGCCGGGTTGCCAATCGGGTTCTGAAGGAAGGTGTCGATCATGCTCACCATGATGATCACGAAGAAGCCTTCGAGTTCGCCGTGCACAACCACGCCGAGCATCATCCCCATCGCGCCGTAGATGACGCTCGCCAGCACAAACCCAAGCACCACCGCGAACAGGTCTCCCGGCCGCCAGAACACGAGCAGCACCGCCGCCGTGAAGAGGGAAATGGCGACGCTCGCCGCCAACAGCGCCGTCAGCCGCGCGGCGATCAGCAACGGCCGCGGGAACCCAGACCGCGCCAGCCTCCGGTCGAAGGGGAGTCCGCGCCGCGCCGCGCTGAAGAACATGAAGCCGACGATCAGCGTGAGCACGTTCAACCCGGCCGTGATGAGCGTCATGTGGAAGCCGTTCACGGACAGCTGCGTGTCGTTCGACCGGAGATGGAAGTCCGTGAGGTCGTCGGGGACGATGACGCGCATCAGCAGGAACCAGGCGGGCACGAACAGCACGAGGAGGAACAAGGCTGTACGGTTCCGCAGCTGTTCCAAGATGGAGAACCGTGCCGCGGTCATGTAGCGAGATGTCGCCGAAGTCATGCCCCCACCTTCACTTTCTGGTCCTCGCGGACCGGTGGCGCGTCGTGCAGCCGTCCCTCTTCCAGCTCGTAGACATGGTCGAAGCGCTCGCGGTCGAAGATCAGGTGCGAAATCACCAGCACGGCGCGGCCGCGCGTGCGCAGCTCGGCCGCGAGCTCCCAGAACCGCAGGTATGTCTCCCAGTCGAATCCCTGGTAGGGCTCATCCAGGAGCAGCACGCCCGGGTCGTTCATCAAGGCCAGCGTGAGGTTCAGCTTCTGCTGCGTGCCGCCGCTCAGGTTGGCGACGCGCTCGTCGAGGTATTTCTCGTACCCGAGACGGCCCACCACGTCGAGCGCGGCCGCGGGCGTATCCAATCCGTAGGCGGCCTGGAAGTACTCGATGTGCTGCCGAACCGAGAGTGCCGGGTTCAGGATCACGGTCTGTGGGCAGTAACCGAAGCCCTCGGCATAGGTCACGTTCCCGTCGTTCGGCTGGAGCTCGCCCGCGAGGATCTTCAGCAGCGTGCTCTTCCCGGAGCCGTTTTCGCCGATGATGCCAACCAACGTTCCGCGCTCCAGCGACAGTTCGACCCCGTTCAGGACGTGCTTCCTGCCGAAAGACTTGCGGACGCCGTTAGCAACCAGCACGGTCCCATCGCCATTTTCATGCACCACTTTTGCCTCCAGGTGCTCGAAGGCCGGCGAGAATCAGCTGCCCGGCGGCCTCCATGTGTTTTGCCGGGTCGACGGCGGCCGGATCGATCCCCCAGAGGAGCGCGATGCCTTCCAGTTCCGCCAGCGTGACGATAGCGACGTCGTCCGGGGAAACGGGCCGGAATTCGCCGCTGCTGATTCCCTTCTCAATCACGGCCGCGAGCGCGTCGCGAAACTGCCCGAAATAGCCGGAAAGGCGTTCACGGACGGCGGGCACCCGCCCGGCGAGTGCATAGAACTCGAACCAGATCGGCAAGAGCGGCGTGAGCTGCGCCATCTCTTCGGCCATCCCCCGGAAGAGCGCGAGGATGACCTCTGAAGGGGCGAGGGGAGCCTCGCCTACCGCGACGAGTCGACCGACGCTCTCCGCGAACAGGCGGTCCAGCAGCCCGGCGATCAGGTCGTCCTTGCTGCGGAAGTGCAGGTAGAGGCTGCCTTTGCTCAGGCCGGCCGCCTGGGCGACGTCTTCCATGCGCGCGCCATCAAAACCAGAGCGGCCGAACTCGGCGATGGCCGCGTCGAGGATCTGGTTGGTCCGCTCCTGGGCCGCCATTCGCCGTGCCATGTATCGATATTGACCGACTGGTCAGTCATTGGTCAAGGGCCGATGCGCCATTGGCGGGTTCGGACAAGGTCAAGCCGCGAACGGCTGCAAGGCATCTTAAATCCGCAACGGCCCCGTGCTGTCGCCTGCCCGCGGGGAGCGTGATTACCCTCGAAGGAGTTCATCCCGGCAGAAAGAGACCATGGCGACCCACCCCTCATCGCATCCCACAACCGCAGCGCACACACCAATCCCGCGCCGGGTCGAGGCGGCCCGCCAGCGAGAAGCACGGAAGATCAGCCGGCGCTCATTCCTCCGTGTCAGCATCTTCGCCGGCCTGGCGCTGACCGTCGGCAGCATGGCTGCCGGCTTCCTCGGCTTCTTCAACCGCCGCAAGCCGGTGGGTTTCGGGGGCGTGGTCAACGTCGCGAAGGCGCGGATCCCCAAGAGCGGCGCGGATCCGCAGCGCATCTCCGAAGCGAAGTGCTGGGTCTCGAACCTCGACGTCTCGCAGGGCGACGTCCTCGGCGCGGGCGGCTCGGGTGGCCTCCTCGCGCTCTACTGGAAGTGTCCGCACCTGGGCTGCACGGTCCCGTGGAACCCATCGTTCGATGGCAGCACGGTGAACTTTCCGGGCATCATCGGCTGGTTCCGCTGTCCCTGTCACGGCTCCACGTATTCCCGCGCCGGCGTCCGCGTCTACGGCCCGGCCCCCCGCTCCATGGATACGATGGCGGTCACGATCAACCCGGACCATTCGATCAACGTGAACACGGGCCGGATCACGCTTGGCAGCAACCCGCCGAACCCGCTGCGCGAAGTACCCTACAGCGCGTAGGCGACGCCGGCCCGACCGAACGCGAGCAGACCGCTTAGCCGACCGCGAACCGCTCCAGCAACTCGTCCGCCCGCAGTTCCGTGATCGCGGTGATCGAACGGGTGGCCATGGCTCGAACGAGAGCGACACCACGGTCGTTCGCCGGCTCGATGGCGCCGCCAGCTACCACCGGGTATGCCAGGCAAAACAGCGTCGACGCCCGGTAGTCGTCCCAGCACTGTTCCCACGAGTACCCCGTAACGCCGTTGGAGCTCAGCCGCTCGTGGTAGCCGCGCAGCAGTCGCTCTTCGTTGGCCTTGCGCTCCGCCGGGTCAACGCTCTGGCTGAGGAAATACGCGATGTCGTAGGGGCCGCGGCCCTTCACGAGGATCTGCCAGTCGATCAGTGTCAACGGCCGCCTTCCGTCGGAACTGCCGAAGAAGATGTTGTCCAGGCGCGGGTCGGCGTGGAGCATCGTGAGTGGAGCCGTCGCGAACGCGTCCTGCATCAGGTTCATTCGCGGGCCGAGCGCTTCGGCCACGCTGCGCTGGGCCGCTGTGAACAGGTCGCCGAACTTCTGGAGAAAGGCCGGCAGGGCACCGAGGTAGGCGCCCTGCGCGAGCTTGAGCATGGGCGAGTCGGCGCGGGGCATCCATTCGATGGCGGCGAGTGCGTCGCTCTCCCACCAGTCGGCGTGATGCTGCGCGAGCCCGCCGATGATGAGCTCGGCCTCCGCGACGCTGCACCCAGCCAACTGGTTACCGATGGGCAAGCGCCCGAGATCCTCCATCAGCACGATGTACTGCACAGCCGCCGGATTCATGTCGCTGTAGTAGCAGCGAGGCGAGGCGAGGCTGCAGCGGCTGGCGATTTCGCGATAGAACCGGATTTCCCGCTCGTAGTAGCCCAGCATGTTGGCGACCGCGCGACCACCGGGATCCGAAGTTGGGATCTTCGCCACAAGGGTCACCGGGGCGCCCGGCTCCTGCACGTCATACGTCGGAGTCACCCGCGCGAGTTCTCCCAGGACGCCCACGCCGGCGCCGATCGTCTCCTTTTCAATCGTCAGCACGCGCGCACGCTCCAAGACCCCACCCGCGCGAAGGGCGTCCGGTCAGCCACTCGGCGGTGACGTCCCCCATGGTTGCGGGCACGGCAAGGTCGGTCATGGGCGATTGACGTCCAGGATCACATCTCCGCGACAGGCGCCTTGATCGGGTGGGCCACCTCAGCCCAGATCAGCCCGATCGTGAACGCCAGCGCCGCAAAGCCCAGCAGGACCGCTGTGATGATTGAGAGCGCGTTCCGGAAGGCATCGGAGCTGTCCACCACCTCGCCGCGCCAGATGTTCGCGCCGACGAGCAACAAGGCGACGAAAAGCAGGCCCATCCCCGGCAGCAGCGCCTTCACCTGACCGCGCACGATCAACATGCCCACGGCCACGCCGGCGATCGATGCAAGCGGAATCGTAATCGGGACGACGAAGTCGCGGTGGCCCGCCCAAGAGGCGCGGGTCTGGTAGAGCAGCGCGACGAACCCCGCAGCGAAGAGCACCGATAGCACCACGCCCGCGAGACGACGGGCCGTGACAAACGCCGTCGTGTCTGGCGGCGCCGGGCGCTCAGCGCGCTGGTGCAGGAACGTTGCCTTCTCGGGCTCGAATGGTGTTGGTGATGCGAAGTCGGCCATTGCGTCCGCATCATCCCCGCTCGCAGGGCAATCGGCAACGGATGGGCTAGGCTTAGCGAGACATGGACGTCCCGCTTGCGCAGCATGCAACCCGGCGGCTGGGCGCTGCTCTCGCCTTCGCGATGCGCCCTCGTTCGCTGCCGTCATGGATGGGCTCGAAGCGCTCCGCGCCATCGATGGGTGCCATGCAGTCGTCTTGACCGGCGATACGTTCGACGCCGACGACGCCCCGAAGCCCGGCGAGCGTCTCCCGGCGCTCGAGCTGTTCGAGTTGCCAACGGTGTTCGCGGTAGAGGGCGCGCTGCGCGGCCCGGCATTCGACATCGCCCTGGCGTGCGACATTCGCGTCTGCTCGGCCGCAGCGACGCTGCGGGCGACGTCCGTCGGCACGCCGCGGCTGCTCCGGCTGATCGACCAGGCGAAGGCGGTCGAGCTGATGAAGCGGAGAATGACCGTCGACGCGGGGGACGCGCTCGATTTCGGGCTCGTCTCGGCGATCGCCGAGGAGGGACAGACTGCGCTGGACTGCGCCTCGCGTCTCGCCATGGTCGTCGCATCCCGTGGCCCGATCGCCACGCGGCTGGCCAAGGAAGCCATCTGGCGCGGACTCGAGATGCCCCTCGCAGCGGCCCTCCGTTTCGAGGCCGATTTGACGCTGCTACTACAAACCACGAAAGATCGGGCCGAAGGGGTCCGCGCGTTCGTGGAAAAGCGCAACCCGCAGTTCACAGGTGAATGACGAATGATAGTTCTCCTCGAAGAGCCCGAGGCATGGTCGCTCATGATGCTCGTGAGCGCCGTCGCCATCGACAACGCTGACATTTCCGAAGACGCGAAAGCGGCGATCCGCCGCTGGCGCACTGAGCGTTCGGAAAAGTCGCCCGAGCTGGCGACGATCACAGAGTCGATCAACAAGGCACTCAATGCCCACATCGACGCCAAGTTCATGCGCCGCGTAAAGAGCCCCGGCGGCCGCGCTGAGACGGTGAAGAAGTAATGGAAGTTCGATTGACAGACGACGAACTGGCCGATGCGCTGACCATCCTGGTCAACACGATGGCCGACACAGCCGGGCTCTCGGACAAGGACCGGGCCATGCTCAAGCGCTGGCGCAGCTCCCAGATGAAGCTCGGCAGCGATGACATGGACGACTTCGTCCGCAAGGCCAACGACGACTTTGCGCAGACCATGGCGCGCCGCGAGCGAAGCCAGATCCGGAAGCCCGACTGGGTCGGCTGACCGCCGGGCTGGCCGGGCGGAATGCTAAGCTTGAGCTATGACGACGCAGACGCGCCTGCTCACGTTGGACGAGTTTCTGCGGCTTCCGGAGACGAAGCCGTACACGGAACTGATCGACGGCGTGCCGGAGCAGAAGCCGGTGGGTAAGCAGCCGCACAGCATCAGCCAGTTCAATCTTGGGATGCTGCTGCGCCTCCATCCTTCGACCCGGGCTGGCCGAATTCTGCCCGAGCAGGGATTCAGGTTCCCGCGCACATCGTTGGGCAACCTCCGCGTGCCGGACCTGGCGTACTACGTGCCACAGCACATGCCGTCCGCAGACGAGGACTATCCGGAGAAGGCTCCGGACTTAGCTGCGGAAATTCGATCGAAGGGCCAGTCTGGCGCGGCGCTCCGCGAACGACTGACCTTCCTGCGTGGCCAGGGCACTACCTGCACGCTGCTGATTGACCCGGAGGTACGTACCGTCGAAGTGCATGACGGCGACCGCTCCTGGCTCGCGGCCGAGGACGACGAAGTCGACGCTCACGCACCTCAACGGCTTCGCGTTCAAGGTCCGCGAACTCTTCGAGTAGCTCACGGCAATGGGCGACCTCGTCCTTTTCGATATCGATGCTCGCGGCGTGGCGACGATCACGCTCAATCGGCCCGACCAGCTGAACGCCATCAACCTGGAGATGCGCGACCTGCTGTGGACGTATCTGGAGGCGTGCCGCGATAACCCGGACGTCGGCGTCATCGTGTTCCGGGGCGAGGGGCGGGCGTTCAGCGCGGGCGCGGACATTTCCGAGTTTGGCAGCGCTCCCTCCGTCATGGCCGCCCGCCGCGCGCGCCACGAGCGGGACGTGTGGGGTCTGCTGCTCGGCCACCGTTGCCACACCGTTGCTCGCATGCACGGATTCTGCTTTGGGGCCGGGCTCGAACTCCCACTCTGCTGCGACATCCGCATCGCCTCCGACGATGCCACCTTCGCGCTCCCGGAGGTCACGCTGGGGTACATCCCCAGCGCCGGCGGAACCCAGACCCTGCCGCGAACGATCCCGCCCGGCGCCGCTGCCCACATGATCCTCTCGGGCGAGCCCATCGACGCCGTTGCCGCGCTCCGCTGGGGACTCGTCGACGAGATCGTTCCTCCATCCGTCCTCGACGCCGCGATTCAGGCCCGCATTGAGTCGCTGCTCGTGTCGGCGCCCAAAGAGTTGGCCTCGAAACGGCGCCGCTGGCTTGGCGCCGGCGCAGGCTGACGGTCTGCTACCGCTCAGCGCGCTACCCTAAGTCGCAGTGGAACGTCCCGCGCCTGCCATTCGTCCGCCCGTCGCGCTCGGCTGCACAGCAGTCATCGCATCGATCGGATTCGTCGTCGCGGCGCTCGTATTCTTCTTCGTCTTCCTCGAATCGGGCGCGAACGGCGGCGTTGCCACGTTGGACGTGCCGGCCGCATACGCACCGGGCTCCATCCAATACATCTCCGACCACAACTTCTACCTGTCGCGCCTGGCGGACGGATCCTTCGTGGCCCTCTCCGATCTCGATGCCGCCAACCGCGCTACGCCGGAACACCGCTGCCGCGTGGCCGCCATCACCGCCGGCGACCCGTCGCTTCCAGGCCTCGTGCAGCAATACGCCTCGCGGATGAGTCCACAGGCGGCCGGATCGACGCTGCTTCTCCGCGAGGACTGCAACAACGCCGTCTACGACTTCACCGGTGCGCGGCTCGACGGCGACGGCCCGAACCTCGATCGGCTGGCGGTCAGCACTGGCACCGGCGGCAAGCTTGAGGTGAACACAACGAAACGCACGTGCACGCAACGCAGTGGCGCCACCGTCTTCGCGCCGATCGCGTGTAGTTAGCGCCTCGCGCTGCGGCTGTGGGCTACGTCCACATCGCCTTTGAGGCGTCGGCTTCGACGAGCGCATCGCCGCCGGAGTACCCCATCGGGGCACCGTCGGCGCGCCAGCAGGCAGCGCCTTCCAGGGTCCCGTCCGGGTGGCGGAGGATGCCGTTCATCCCGCCGGCCACTTTGAAGGGCGTCTCGATTACGTGGCCGCGGCGCTCGAGATCGGCGCGAAGCTCGGCCAGCTTCGGGAAACCGCGTTCCAGCTCCAGCACCGGACCGCGATCCCACATTCGCGGCGCCTCGAATGCCGTCTGCAACGGCATCTGGTGGTCGATGACGTTGGAGATCGCCTGCGCTACCGAACCGAAGATCTTGAGACCTCCCGGTGTGCCAAGCGTGAGAAACGGTTGGCCATCCTTGAGCACGATTACCGGCGACATCGACGACAGGACGCGCTTGCCGGGCGCAATGGAATTCGCCCGCCCCGGCACCGGGTCCATGAGCTCCATGCAGTCGTTGAGCAGTACGCCTGTTCCGGGCACGGTCACGCGTGAGCCAAACGCCAGGTGGAGCGTGTTGGTTGTGGCGACGACGTTTCCCCACTCGTCGATGGCGCAGCAGTGCGTGGTCGACTCGCCTTTCGATGCCGGCTGCTCGCCAGCCTGGTACTGCTGCGCCCGCGCGAGGTCAATCTCGCCTCTGCGCTCTGCCGCGTACGCGTCCGACGTGAGCCAGTCCACCGGCACGTCGAGCGAAGCAGGGTCGGCCACGTAGCGGAAGCGGTCGGCGAAGGCGATCTTCATCGCCTCGGCCCAGAGGTGCACGCAATCCGGCGTGCCAAAGCCGAGGCCGCCGATGTCGAAGCCCGAGAGGATGTTGAGCATCTGGATGATGTGGAGCGGCCCGGACGACGGGGGTGGTGGGCCGAGGATCTCGAAGCCGCGGTAGGCGCCGCGAACCGGTGGCCGCTCGAACACCTCATAGTTCTCGATATCGGCCATCGTGATGCAACCGCCATTCGCCGCCATGTCCGCCGCGATGGCCTCGCCCAACGGGCCGTGGTAGAGGTAGTCGGGGCCCTGCCGGCCGATCTGTTCCAACGTGTTGGCGTAGTCCGCCCGCACCAGCCGGTCGCCTACCGCGGGCACGGAACCGCCGGGAAGGAAGACTTCGGCCGTGGCGGGGAAGCGGCGGAGGTTCTGCTCTTGCATTTGTGTGATTGCACGGAGGTAGGGGCTCACGCGGAAGCCGTTCCGGGCGAAGCGGACCGCCGGCTCGAGGACATCGGCCAGGCTCAGCCGCCCATACCGCTCGATCGCCGTGGCCCAGCCGAGGAGGGTGCCGCCCACGGCCACAGCGAGGTGGCCCGTCTCGTTTCGCTCGCCCTTCACCTTGTGGTCGAGCGTCCCCGGGATCGCCTCGAACATGTCCGGCGTCGCCGCGGAGGGGACCGTGACGTAGTTGTCGATCACTGTGCTGGTGCCGTCGGCGAGGCGAATGTGGACGAAGCCGGCGCCGAAGATGGTCACCATCATCGGCTCCACCACGGACAGCGCGAACATCGTCGCGACGGCGGCATCGACGGCGTTGCCGCCCCGCACGAGCATCTCGTTCCCGGCCAACGAGGCGAGCGGATGGTTCGAGGTGACCATGCCCTTCGCCGCGGTTGCGGATTGCTTGAGCGTCGGTGGCCAGGGCTGTGTCATTAGCAGTGCTGCCCGCCGTTAGCGGCGCGCCAGGGCGCGATCGAGAGCTTCGGGGTTGACCACGGCGGGCGGCGCTTTACCTGCCAGCCCGTTGATGAAGTTCTGGAGGCACAGTTCGCGCATCGCTGCCAGCGTCTCTACCGTGCTCGATGCGATGTGCGGCGTGAGAATCGTGTTCGGCGCGGACAGGAGCGGCGAGCCCAGCGGCAGTGGTTCAACTTCCATGACGTCGAGGGCGGCGCCGGCGATGGTGCCCGCGCTGAGCGCCGCCGCCAGCGCGGCTTCGTCGATCACCGGCCCGCGAGAAGTGTTGATGATCCATGCGGTTGGCTTCATGAGCGCCAGTTCTCGTTCGGAGATGAGGTGGCGGGAACCCGCGTGCAGGTTGGTGTGCATGGAGACCACGTCGGCCTGCCGCAAGAGGTCATCGAACGTCCGGTAACGCGCGTCTTCGCCGTGGCCGGGGTTCGTGAAGACGTCGTTGAAGATGATGTGCATTCCGAAGGCGCGGGCACGGGCCGCCACGGCGCGACCGATGCGTCCGAGCCCGACAATGCCAAGCACCTTCCCCCGCGGGTCAAAGCCCACGCTCACGGGGCGGGTCTTGCCCCATTCGCCCGAGCGCACGAACTGGTCATACGCCGGGATACGGCGCGCGGCCGCCAGCAGCAGGCCGACCGTGAGGTCCGCCACCGCATCGGTCAGCACATCAGGCGTGTTGGAGATCGCTATCCCGTGGGCCGTAGCCCCGTCGATGTCCGCCCGGTCGTACCCAACGCCGAACTGCGACACGACGCGCAGCTTCGGCGCCGCGTTGAACAGTTCGGCGTCCACGGGCGTCTGGTTGCTGCAGAGCAGGCCCTCGGCGTTAGCCATGGCTGCGAGCAGCCGGTCCCGCGATTCGCCGGCGGCGTTGGTGACGTCAGCGACCGCAGAGATGCGCTCGAGCGCATCATCTGGAAGTGCCAGGTAGACGACCGCCTTTGGGAGTCCCATCGTGCCGGGAGCCTAGGCGAGAGAACGCATCGTTGCAACCGATGAGGCGGAGCCGCTGTCAGCTCGTGGGGACTCGGGGGCGCCGGTTCTGGAGATCGGAGTCAAGGCTCCCACATCCCGGGCACTGCGGTACGCGCGTGGCGCGGGGCGCCTCTGTGACGGTGAATTGGCGTCCACAGTTGCGGCAGACGTGCCAACGAATGTCTGGCATCGAGTACTCCTGCGGGTCGCCTTCGCGACGCGGCGAAGGGCATTATGTCAGTCCTCGGCCGTTCTTGCATCGCCGAACGCGGCGGGGCGGCACTCGCCACCGCATTGGCCGGCCCAAGTTGGGGTTGATAGACCACCTGCGAGACGCCTAGAGTGCGTGCGAGCATGAAAGCGATGACACTCCCGCTTGTGGCATGTTGCGCCGCGCTGCTCCTGGCAGCCTGCGGCGACGACGATTCGACCGCCGATACCACAGCGGCGCCGACGCTGGCACAAACCACCGCCGCGGTCGACACGGTTGCCGCGGCAAAGACCGCAACGGCCACACAAGCGGCCGCAAAGAGCTACACCGTACAGTCCGGCGACACGCTGTCCGCGATCGCCACCCAGTTCAACACCACGGTCGACGTGCTGGCGGAGCTCAACAGCCTCAGCGATCCCAACCAGATCAGCGTCGGGCAGGTGCTCAAGCTCCCCTGAGCCGCCCCATCGTCCTGCTCAGCCGGCCTGCGCGGACAGCACGCCGGCGAGGTCACCATCGAGCATCTTTTGAGCTGCCAACCGCAGGCCCGGAAACACTTCGCTGTGGAGGATTCCGTTCCCATCCGCGGCAAGCGGCTGGTACTCGCCCTCGCGCAGGACGAACCAGTCGATCGCCCGGTCGAACACGCGCCAGACGATGTACTCCTGGACGCCGTTTCGGCGATAGGCGTTCTTCTTGGCGTGAAGGTCGTATGACACGCTCGAGACGGAAATCTCCACCACCAGTTCCGGACTGCCGTGAACGAACCCGTCGTGGCCGATGGTCGCAGCCGTGCTGCTCCTATGGAACATGCAGACATCGGGCTGGCACTCGTTATCCGTATCGAGCTTCACCGTGACGTTGTCGAAGACGGCTATGTCCTGCCGCGAACCGAGGTAGGCAGCAAGCCACCGCGCTATGTCGGTGTGCCGCTCGGCGTGTTCGACTCTCACGGGTGAAGCCACGTATACCACTCCCTCTACGAGCTCTGCCTTCCGGATCTCCGGGTGCCTCTGATAGCGCCGGTGGAATTCCTCGCTCGCCATGCGATCCCCGCTTTCCAGCGGGGGCACCGTGGATTCAAGCTTCGCGGACGCTGCCATAGTGGAATTCTAGCATTGGCGCCCCTGCGCAAAGTGCGGCCGCAGGCCCGATTCGGATTCGGTTCGCCTCCCACTAACCAGTCCGGTAGAATCCTGCGGCACACTACCAGCTTCTCGGAGCATCGATGAACACAATCGAATTCCTGCAGATCTCGTCAGCGGTCGTCCCCGATCGGGAGGCCCTCGTCGAGGTCGGCGGGAGCGGTAAGCGGATCACGTACATGGACATGTACCCGCGCGTCACTCGCCTCGCCAACGCCCTCCAGGGCCTGGGCATCGAACGCGGCCAAAAGGTCGCCGTCATGTCCGTCAACAGCGCCGACTACGTCGTTACCTACTACGCCTGTGCCATGCTCGGCGTCACCTTCGTGCCGATGAACTACCGGGCGAAGGACGAAGAACTCACGCACATGCTCAACGTCAGCCAGTGCCAGGCGCTCTTCGTCTCCGACCGCTATATCGACCTCGTCAACCGCATCCGGCCCACGCTCACGCACACCCAGCACTTCATCGCCTACGACAACCACGTGGCCGACTACCAGAGCTACGAACAGCTCCTGGCGCACGCGACCGAGGACGACATCTGGGTCGAAGTCGACGACAGCGATCCGACCATCCTTATCTTCACGAGCGGCACGACCGCCCTTCCCAAGGGTGTGCAGCTCACCTACCTCGACATGACGGCGTACGTCACGAACCAGCAGCCGGCGGACCCCGAAGTCCACGACAAGCTGCTCGTCTCGGCGCCGTTCTTCCACGTCGCCGGCGCGACCGCGATGATGCTGGCGATCTGGAGTGGGCGGACGCTCGTCATCCTGCCCGCATTCACCCCGGAGCTGTGGCTCGAGGCCGTCGACAAGGAGCACACCACCCACGCCTTCGTCGTCCCCACGATGCTCAAGCGCATCATGGAAGTTCCCGACTTCAACAAGTACGACATCTCGAGCATGCGCCAGATAACCTACGGCGCCGCGCCGATGCCGTACGAAGTCGTGCGCAAGGCCTGCGACGTGTTTCCGCCCAAGGGCTGCGGCCTCATCAACGCCTACGGCCAGACGGAGACGACGGCGACGCTCACCTTCCTCGGGCCTGAAGACCACGACCTCAGCACCGACACCGCTATTAAGGAGGCCCGCCTCCGCTCCGTGGGCAAGCCGATGCCCGACGTCGAGCTGCAGATCCAGGACGACCGCCACAACCCGCTCCCGCCCGGCGAAGAAGGCGAAATCTGCGTCCGATCGCCGCGTGTCATGAAGGGCTACTACAAGCAGGAAGACGCGACCAGCGCGGCGATCATCGATGGCTGGCTGCACACCGGCGACGTCGGCAAGGTCGACGAAGGCGGCTACCTCTTTATCACCGGCCGCAAGAAGGACCTGATCATTCGCGGCGGGGAGAACATCTCGGCCGGTGAGATCGAGAACACCCTCGAATCCCACCCGGATGTCGAGGAGGCCGCCGTCATTGGCGTGCCGGACAACGACTGGGGCGAGGTAGTCAAAGCCGTCATCGTGCTCAAGCCCGGCTCGACCGTCACGCACGCCGAGCTGACCGAGTACATGAAGGGCAAGATCGCTTCGTTCAAGGCACCGGCGTACTACGCATTGGTCGACGAACTGCCGCGCAACCCGCTGGGGAAGGTGCTCAAGACCGACCTGCGTAAGACGCACGGCATGGCAACGAACGACGGCGTCAAGTAAGGACTGAGGTTCGAGGACTCAGGTTCGGGTCGGCGCGCCCTGGCGCTAAGAAGCACGGGCTCGCCCGCGCCATCGACTATTCGCCGCCAACGGCGCGCTCGTCCAGCCATGCCCTGAGTCGTGCGAGTCGTTCGCGGACGTCCCACTCCTCTGCCCACTGCTCGACGTAGCTCCAGTCCAGCCCATCGGCGACGGCCAGTTCGCGGAGGTCGTCCTGGTCCTTGTCGCGAAACGCGATGAGCTTCAAAACGATGAGGTCCTCTCTGGTGGCCACTCGGAGCGAGCCCGGTCCGCCGATAGGCACAGCGCGTCTTATCAGCAACTCTTGGAACGGCGTCTTGGCCGCCTGGAATTCGACCATGTGCTGGTTGCCGGGGTTGTAGAACTGCACGAAGTCCGGGCCTGAGGGCGCCCGCGGCCGCTGCTCCCGCATGACAACGAACCCCGCAGCCGTCAGTGCGGCCGCGAGTGCTTGTTCGCCAACCGCATCGGCCACCACCGTGAAGTCGACATCGAACGTCATCCGCGCCCTCGCCCAGTGGTTGCGCGCCATGCCCCCGATGATTGCCGCGTCGAGATGCACGTCCGCGAGAACCTGCGAGAGGAACTCGATCAGGTCCTTATCCGGTTCCCGCAGCTCAGGCCTTGATGAAGCCAAGGCGTCGCGCTCGCGCGTAGAACTCCGACGGGTCGTCGTCTTCGAGCGCCGCCAGCGACCGCTCGGGCGTGGCGTAGGGGCGAAGCATCGTGAGCGCTGCTACCAGGCGCTCCTGGCCGCTCATTTCCATGTACAGGGCATCGGCTTCACGGTTCGCCTCTTCGACGTACGCGCCCAGCCGCTTCATGTAGTCGCGGTCCCACTGCCGAAACCTTCCCTGCCATGCGTTAAGTATACGACGCCTCGGCCGGCGCCCCGAACCCGGGGTGTTGAACTCCGCTGCATCTGTCCCACCCTCCCACACCTGGAGGCCTCGCTGGAAGGCCAGAAGGTGATCATCCAGCCGAACAGCCCCAGCCGCGGGGTAGTCGTCGCCTTCATCGACGTGAACGGCGCCCCGATCGAGTCGTGCAGGGGCCCGCTCGCCCGCGCCGCCACCCTCGGGTAGGATGCAGTCGTTTGGGTAGCGCGCCGCGCCTCCCGCATCTTCGTTACCAGGTACTCGCTACATGACGAGCGTCCCGCGCAGCCCCAAGGGGTCCTGCCGCAAACAACGCAGCGCGCTTCCGCGTGAGCATCGGCGGCGTCTTCATCCCCGTCGCCATCCTTGGCGCCATCTCAGCCTTCGAGATCGCCCGCACGTCGAGCGCACAGCGCGAAGTCTTCGGGAACATCGCCTTCCCGCAGATCATGTACTTCATCTTCGGCATCACCGTTGCCGTCATCCTCGCTGCGTTCGTCCGGCGGATGCGCATCTGGCGGCTCGGGAAGCCGCAGTCCGTCACGGACAACATGGGCGCGCGGATCACGAACTTCCTCACCATGGGCGCCGGCACCAGCCGCGTGAAGAACGACCGCTACGCCGGCGTCATGCACTGGTGCATCTACTCCAGCTTCGCCGTCCTGACGCTCATTACTATCCTCCTCGCCTTCGACGACTACCTGCCGCTCATCTTCGGCAGCGACGCCGAGCACGCCTTCCTGAAGGGCGGCGCCTACCTCTTCTATAGCCTCGTCGGCGATGTCTTCGGCCTCGTCGGCCTGCTCGGCGTGGGCATGGCCGTCTACCGCCGCTACTTCATGAAGCCAGCCAAGCTCACCTGGGATCGCCGTGACGAGGACGCTCTTGTCGTCGGGCTGCTGGGCGTCGTGCTCTTCACCGGCATCGTCGTGGAAGGCTTCCGCATTGCCGGGAGCGAAATCCCCGCCGGCCACGAGAGCTGGTCGTACTGGTCCCCGGCCGGCTGGGTGGTCGCGAAGATCTTCGGCGGCCTGAGCGCAAACACCGCCCTCGACGTGCACCAGGGCCTCTGGTGGTTCCACATCGTCAGCGCCTTCACGCTACTCGGCATCCTCTCGCTGACGAAGTTCCGCCACATCGTCTTCGCCCCCGCGAACGCCTTCCTCAAGCGCCCCAAGACGCAGCTCTACCTCGAGCCCATGGGCGACATCGAAGCGCTCATCGAGTCGGGCGCCGGGCTTGGCGCGGGCAAGCTCCAGGACTTCACCTGGAAGCAGCTCTTCGACGCCGACACCTGCGTGCGCTGCGGGCGCTGCACGGCCGTCTGCCCCGCGTGGACCGCCGGCCAGCCGCTTTCGCCGATGGCGATCATCCAGGACATGAAGACCTACATGAACCACGCCGGCCCGCTGCTCATCGCCGGCAAGGACCCCGCGACCGAGCTCAAGGGCGAACTCGTCGGCGACTACATCAAGGACGAATCGCTGTGGGCGTGCCGTACCTGCGGCGCCTGCGTGCAGGAATGCCCGGTGATGATCGAGCACGTCCCGAGCATCGTCGACATGCGCCGCTACCTGGTCATGGAGCAGTCGCGCATCCCCGCGACGGCGCAGGCGGCCCTCCAGAACATCGAGCAGCGTGGCCACCCGTGGCGCGGCACCCAGCTCACGCGCGAGACCTGGATCGAGCAGCTTCGCGCGGAGGGCATCGACGTCCCCATCTTCGATGGCAGCCAGGAGTACCTCTACTGGGTGGGCTGCTCCGGCGCGCTCGTCGAACGCAACGTCCCCATCACGCAGTCGGTCGTGAAGCTGCTGATCGAGTCGGGCACCAGCTTCGGCGTCCTCGGGCAATCGGAGACCTGCAACGGCGACCCCGCGAGGCGCCTCGGCAACGAGTTCCTCTACGCCACGCTCGCCGAGACGAACGCCGAATCCTTCAACGAGATGGGCGTGCGGCGCGTCATCACCGCCTGCCCGCACTGCTTCAACACCTTCAAGAACGAGTACCCCGATTTCGGCGGCAAGTACGAAGTCACCCACCACGCCGAGTTCCTCCAGACGCTCATCGGCAAGGGCAAGCTGAAGCCGAAGGAGATGAACGGCGCCACCGTCACCTACCACGACTCGTGCTACATCGGGCGCGGCAACGGCATCTACGACGCCCCGCGCGAGGTGCTCGAGTCCATCCCGGGCGTGAACCTCGTGGAGATGCCGCGCAACCGTGAGCGCGGCCTCTGCTGCGGCGCCGGCGGCGGCAACATGTGGCAGGAAGAGTCCGGGACGCGCGTCAACCACCTGCGCGCCGCCGAGGCCGCCAACACTGGCGCCAGCATCGTCGCCACCGCCTGCCCGTTCTGCGTGCAGATGTTCGAAGACGGCATTCCCGCGGTGCAGCCGAACGAAGAGACCCGCAGCATCCGCGTGTACGACATCGCCGAGCTCCTCGAGGTCAGCGTGAAACCCGCGGCGATGGTCATGCAGGACGGCTCGGTGGAGATCCCCGCGGGCGTCGTCGGCTAAAGCCGGCGCCAGCCGCCCAAGAACGCTCTGCGGCCGTCTGCGTCCTCTGTGGTGAGAACACGGCCGAGGGATCACCACCACGAGAGTGCACAGAGAACACAGAGATCCAGGGGGCCGGGTCGCGTCCCGGCGCGCACTTTACGCACGCGTCAAGGTCGGTCTCACGAAGGGACCCTGATTCTTACGCTTTTCCAACACTTATGGTGCCTCGGAACCTGCGGCGCCATCGATGTGGGCCGCGTGCGGCACCAGTTCATGCCCCTTTTACGACAGCCCCTGTCGACTTTGGGCAACACCGCTCTTTATCCGTTCGTAACCCTGTTGACGCCATAACTACGGTTCTGTAACTATGCCGCCACCCGGCGAACCCGGGATTTGAAAGCCACAAAAAGACCCGGACGCGGTTGCAGCCGCGCCCGGGCGAGTCGCAAGGAACCTTTAGGGGACGCCTTGCTAACCGGATTCTAGCATTAGGCTAGGTGCGGCTAGCATGCCCGATCGATCCAGAGGTCTGGATCAGGGAAAACCCACAACTCTTGCGGCTCGGAAAGGACGGTGACCCGAGCCGCATCGCTTTAACCCAAACCGACCCCAATATCCCGGGCCTCGCGGCCCCGGCCAGGCCGTCGCGCTTTCAGCGGCAGCCGCTAGTTTGCGTCCTTGCGGACGCACGGAGAGAGAAACGTGCGAAAAGCATTTCGCCATACTGGCGTGCTGATGATGCTGGGCGTGGTTGCGCTCGGCCTCGTCGGCGCGGCCTACACCCTGTGGTACGAGCGACTCGATGTAAATATCACCGCGAACACCGGCGACTTTGACGCCGGCGTCTCGTTCGCAAGCTACAACCCCGAGACCCACACCTGGGGCGACGAGCAGACATCCGACGGCGCAACCGGCCACGGGCGCCCGGTTGTCGGCGTGTTCACGACGCCGATCAGCGATTCCCGTAGCGCCGCTCACGAGGTCAGCGTTCACGGCTACGACTTCTTCAGCGACTTCCCCGTAGTCGACGGACGCCAGAAGCCGCCCACAACGTGCGATGTCAACATCGGACACACCACGGGTGGTATCGCGGTGGACGCGAACGACGGCGGCGGGACGACGAATCAGCTCAACATCGTGATGGGCGGCTTGTACCCGTACGCCGGGTGTGAGTACACCATCGACTTCCACAACAGCGGCTCGGTGCCGATGCACCTGTTCTCGGGCGAGACCACCTATCAGCGGTGTACCACGCAGGCGACGGAGTCCACGCCGCCGAGCGGCTGCACCGACATCCCGGGGACCTCTGCGGCTCTCTCACTGGCGGCCGATCCCAGCCAAACGGATGCACTCCAGTGCGGCGAGATCCTCGGCTCGGGGCTGGTCTATTCGAGCGGCTCGGCACAGAACATCGAAATACCAGGCTTCCAGTTGCATGAAGGCGAGTCCCTCACCTGCAAGTTCAAGATCCTCATGGACGAAGACGCGATCGGTGAGAACGTCACGTACGTGATGGACTTCCACTTCATCGCGCATCAGTGGAACGAGGTTCCGAACCCGGGCCAGTATCCCGGCCCTCAGTTCCGCGACGGCGTCCACTCGCCGGCAAGCCCGTAGGGAAGAACAGACCGGCCTGACGAGAACTGGCCTCCGTTCGGGGACGGGGCGGCAACCCCGCCCCCGGACGAGGCCGGCGTCAATCGGCGACGGCCCCCCAACCGGGAACCAACAATCCAATTCGGGAGAACACCGCTGTGATCGCGATCCACCAAAGAACCGCCCCCTGGCTCTCGCTCCGTAGCGGAACTGCGGCGGCGTTCGTGGTGTGCTCGTTGCTCTTCACGGCTCGCACCTGGGCGTTCCATCTGGTGCCCCAGGTCACCACCTCACGGTGGGGCCCCTACTTCCTGGCACCGCTTGGCTGGCTTGCCGTCGCCGCCTGCGGAGCGCTCATCTACCGGAGGCTCGGCACGCATCGCGTGGTGGAGAACCCCTTGCCACCGCGACTCGTACTCGGCGTCGGCGCGCTCATCGGCTTCTTCCTCATCGCGTTGCAGTTCCTTGAAGGCATGGTGGCAGGCTTCGGCCGCACCCCGTACGCCCACTCGCCACAGTGGTTGGCGACCAACCTTCTCTTTGTCGGCGCGACACTTCTTGCCGTCGAGACCTCCAGGGCGGCGCTCCTGCGGGCCGTCGGCCCGAAGAGCCTCACGCTCGCGCTCGTTGCGACCACGCTCGGGCTCGCCGCCGTCCAGTTCACCGACGGACAGCTCACCCAGAGTGGATTTTCGCGAGAAGCATCATTCTGGGCGTCGCAGTTCATGCCGCTCGCGGCAGCCGGTCTGCTGGCCGGGTTCTTCGTTCTCTATGGCGGACTCTTCGCCGGACTGTTAATCACAGCGCCAATCGTCATCTTCCGCTATTACTCGCCGATCCTTCCGGTCGCGGACTGGCCCATCGTCGCCCTCGTTGGTGTCGCCGGCCCGGCGATGGGGCTGTGGATAGCCGAGGGGCTGTTCACGGCGGGACGAGCCGGAAGACCTGGAGTCACCAGGCCGGCTCAGGCTGCCATCGGTCGCCTGGCTGCTTACCGCGGTGATCGCTCTGACGATCTTCTGGTTCAGTTTCGGCTTCTTCGGCTTCCGACCGGCCTTTGTACCGAGCCACTCCATGGAGCCTCGCATCAACCAGGGGGACGTGGTGCTGGTCGGCCCCGTGAACCCCGGCGACGTCAAGGTCGGCGACATTGTCATGTACCAGATGTCGAACAAGGAACGCGTTCTCCACCGCGTAGTCGAGATCACCACCGGGGACGACGGGTCGCGCGAGTTTGTCTTCAAAGGGGACAACAATAACGTTCGCGATCCGTTCGCGGTTCGCGACAGCCAACTCATCGGGCGCTACCTCGGGCGCGTGCCGCGGGCAGGCTGGCTGGCCATCAAGTTCAACGAGCTCTTGCAGGTGGTGCTGTGAGCCCGGCCGCCGCACCGGAACGGGTGATGTCCCGTTCCCACGTAAAGGCCTGTGGCTCGCGGGACGCCCTTTCGGGCGCAAATTGCAACAACTCTTACGAAGTTTCTACGTTCGTGTCCGTGCGCGAATCTGAGTGCGCGCTAAGTCAACGGGAAAATGGGAGGTTTGGTAGCTTTCGGAGAGGTCCCGGTGGACCCTTTTGGAGCGGAATTCGGTCCGAACGGACGTTTTGGCACCGTCGGTGGTTTACGGGTAGTTGACGGAACGATCACGTGCTTGTAACCATTCCGTACCCGTCGAAAGACGGCAGGTAACAAAACGGTAAATAGAAGGCCCTGGAGAGGTTGCCGCCTCGCCAGGGCCGGGTTCGCAAGGGAACCAAACGCGGGACGCCTTGCTCGTTGGATAGTAGCACCTGGCTACGTCCTCCAAGCATGTCCCTCATCCTCTTTGGTGAGGATCAGGGAAACCCCTGCTCTTGCGGCCCGGAAAGGGACGGACTCCGGGATCCAGAAACAAGAAGCCAGCTTCCTCTCCACGTGTCTCATCCGAATCGCCCGGCGGACGCGGTTTCGCGCGCCTGGCCCAGTCACGGCGTCCTCTTACGGACAGCCATGAAAGGTAACTCCTGATATGCCCAAGGCATTCAAGCACACAGGCGTGCTCATGATGCTGGCCGTGGTAGCCCTCGGCCTCGTCGGAGCTGGTTACGCCCTCTGGTACGAAGAACTCACCGTCACCGCGAACGTCAACACCGGCACGTTCGACGTCGACTGGTCGCTCCATCGGCAGCGCCGACAGCCACGGACGGCGTGAGCCGGTCGTGTGCCTCATCGGCGGACACGCCGCGACTGCACTGACACGGCCGCCAACTATCCGACGGCCGCCGCAAGTTCAGGCAGCGACGGCGGTACGGCGACATCGTCCGCGTCGATCGAAAGCTTCCGGCGTGCACACGGCGATCGGGCCGGCGGCTCATGGTGCCGGACGCCGACGTCACGAGCGATGCCGTCGACAACGACGGCAACTCGAACAACGACCTGCTCACGCTCACGATCGGCGCGACTTGGCGATGGCATCGGGCTGTACCCGTTCGCGGGCTGCCAGTTCACCGTCGACATCGACAACGACGGCACCGTCCCGCTCACCTCGCCGTCGAGACCCAGCGACACTGTCCGGCACGATCGGCGTCACCGACGCCATCCGGCCGGCGTCATCGGCGACCTCGCACGCGGAACGCCAACGACCGCCGACGGCGACACGAGTCGCGTCTGTGCAATGCGCTCGGCGAACATGCTCGGCGGCGACGGTGCCGCCGGCACGCTGACCTCGATCAACGGCGACATCGGGCACGCATGCATGTCCAGCTCCACCACGGCGAGCACATCGTCTGCGACTTCACTCGTCTACCTGAAGCGAGGACCCGCGCCGACGGAGCGAAGTCAGCGAGTCAAGTTCAGCTGGGAAATCATCGCCCACCAGTGGAACGAGGCCGTCACGGCCACCAACCACGCGTCACCGTAACCGGTACGTCGGCCGACATCCGCACGGCTAGAGGCACCACATGAAGGGTCTCGGCAAACGCGCAACCATCCTCGCCATCCTGGCGCTCTGCGCGACTGCGTTCTCCGCAGCCGGCTATAGCGTCTGGTACGAGGAACTGCGCGCCGAGGCCACGGTCAACACGGGCACGCTCGACGGCTCCGTTATCTGCGACAACCCGGCTCGCGGACAACGAGGCCGCCGGGTGGCCAGCACCAGACCCCTACCACGCCTACCCGGCCACATCTCGACGACGGACGTGGCCGGGTTCGGCGCCGGGGACTCGCACACACACGCACCTCGACCTCGTCCTCTCGAAGGACGCTTATCCCGGCTACGCCTTCCGCTGCCAGGTCCACATCACCAACACGGGCAGCGTCGCCTGGCACCTCGAGGACGTTACCTACCAGGTCTGCCAGTGCAACGAGAGCGGCGAGGAATGCAATCCGCTGACCGGACGACGAAGCTCACAAGACCTGGACGACGACCTGCGCGGGCGCGTTCTGCACCTGGGGCGACGAGGGCGTCGGCGACGCCACGACACCGCCGCACCCGACAACGTGGTCGCCGGTCTTCGCCTCCGTCGACAACCAGAGGGGCTGCCAGGTCCACCAGGGCGACCCGGCGCTCGACGCATGGCTGATGGTCGGCGTCAACCACACCGCCGCCCAGAACGCCGTCTACAAGGTGGCGCTCTCCTACACGCTCCAGCAATGGAACGAAAGCGCGTGGCTCGGCTGCGGCCAGCCGCGCACACCGTGATGCGAACCCGGAGCCCGCGGGCCTGCCGCCCGCCCTCCACCAGACCCGGCGCAGGAGCACCGTAATGGCCGTCACCACCTGGCGCGCCCCCCGTGTCGACATCTTGCGGCCCGAACTGCTCGGGATCGTGACGGTTGTCGGCGCGCTGCTCCTCGGCCACTGGTGGAGCTACTCGGCCGTCCCCGGCCTGACCTATTCGATCTGGGGCCCGTACTTCCTCGGGCCCCTCGGCTGGATCGCCGTCGCCGCGCTCGCGTTCTGCTGGCTCGATACGCTGCCGCCCGCCGAAGGCGAACACGCCATCGAAAAGCGCACGGTGCTCTTCATCGCGCTGCTGATCGGCCTCTTCCTGGTGGCGCTGCAGATCGTCGGCGGGACGATCGCGCACCTCGGCAAGTCGAACCTCCAGCCGCCGCTCAACCGCGTGCCGCACCAGCTCTTCTTCGTGCTGGCGCCGCTGCTCGCCATCGAAACCGCGCGCTGCGTCCTCCTCCGCTGCCTGACGCGCGTCAACGCCACGCTCGCGCTGGTCGGCGTGACGCTCTTCCTCGCGGTGCTGCAGTTCCCCTACGCCACGATCGTCACGACACACTCGGTCGCCAGCGTCGACTTCTGGGCGGCCACGTTCATCCCGCTGGCCGCGATGGGCCTCGTGGCGGGCTTCTTCGTCCTCTACGGAGGCGTCCGCGCGGCGCTGCTGGTCACGGCGCCGCTGATGCTCTTCACCTACTTCTCGCCCTTCCTGCTCGTCGCGGACTGGCCGATCAAGGCGCTCGTCGGCGTCGCCGGGCCGGCGATGGGCCTCTGGATCGCCGAATCCATGTTCGCCGCCGAGACGAGCGAAGACGCCGAGCCCGAGTCGACCCTTACCTGCCGTCGGTCGCGTGGGTGGTGACGGCGGTCATGGGGCTGGCGATCTTCTGGTTCAGCTTCGGCTTCTTCGGCTTCCGGCCCGCCTTCATCCCCACGGGCTCGATGGAGCCGAACATCAACCGCGGCGACATGGTGCTCATCGGCCCGGTCGAGCCCCGGCGACATCAAGGTCGGCGACGTCGTGATGTACCAGGCGAACCCGCAGCGCGTGCTCCACCGCGTGGTCGCGATCAACACGAACGCCGATGGCAAGCGCGAGTTCACGTTCAAGGGCGACAACAACAACATCGCCGACCCGCAGGCCGTCGGCGACAGCCAGATCGTGGGCCGCTACATCGGCAAGGTTCCGAAGTTGGGCTGGGTGCCGATCAAGTTCAACCAGGCCCTGCACGCGGTGTTGTGATGACGCGACGAACGAAGTACCCGACGCAGCGCTCACTTCGCGGCCTCGATTTCGCCAAAGTGTCCGCGCGCCCGCGGCCGAGCCGCGTCGCGGTGCTGCTGCATGAGGTCGAAGCGCTCAGCCTCTCCATCGCGCGCTTCCACCGCCTCGTAATTCGACGTCCACGCACGCAGCCCGAGAGCAGCGCTCCTGCCGTGGACCGCTCAGCCGCCGAGCCGCTCCCGGCATCCGCCCCGCCGATTGCCGGCCGGCGCAAGGGCCAAAAGACGCTCGCGTCCGCTCCTGTGGCCACCGTCGTCCCGCCGTCGGAAGCGACATCGCTGGGCCGCCGCTTCCTCTCCCGCAACATGCGTCGACTGCGCGTCGCCTCGTTGCCGCTGGCCCTTGGCGCGGCGCTCCTCTGCTTCGCGCATGCTACAGCTGCCGTCCGCGACGACCGGCTGGAGTGAGCAGCTGTCCGTCGACGCCGGCGTCGGCACGGGCACGTTCTCGTGCGAGCAGCTGAAGCTCGCCTACAACGGCGCCACGCCCGACGGCGCGAACACGAAGTACAGCTACACGCTCACCGGCGGCGGCCCGAACCCGATTACCTGCAAGGAGATCGCGTGGGTCCAGCTCGCCGGCGTGCGAGCGCTGAACGGCGCGCTCGTCATCGCCGGCGGCGCCATCGTGCTCAGCGAGACGCACCCCGGCGTCGCTGAACACGACCTGGGCGTACTCGCCGCATGTCCCACCGCCAACGAGATCCGCTGGACCTCGATCTCCGGCGGCAGCGGCCCGTTCACGGCCCAGTTCACGTTCGACCTCCCGGCGGATCCGGCGCCGATGGTGGCGACGGCACCGCAGGTGCTGCTGAAGATCGCCGAACGCGCAGGCGGCTGACGCTCGCGGACGACCGTGCTGGTGCCGTGCCCGCGGCGCCGGCCGTTCCGATGCCGCGCCCGCCATTGAACAAAGCCGTCAGCGCAGCCTGCGCCGGCACACGCACGGCGGGTACACGGCGACGAGGCGGCGCCGCCGGCCCGTGGCCACGCCGACGCCCACCAACACGCCGACGCCACGCCGACGCCGAAGGGCGGAAGCTTCGACCAGCCGATCGGCGTCGCCATCTTCCCACCCTCCGCCACGCCGACGGCGGGGAAGAATGATCCACACCCCGGCGAGGCGAGGACGCGGCCCCTTCGGGCCTCGATGCAGAGACGCATCGCGCTCTCGAACGGCGCGGTAGCGGCAGGCGCCGGGGGCGACACGCCCGTCCGTCCCGCGCCCGGCGCCGCATCACCCCCGCGGGCGATGAGCGATGAGGGAGGTGACGCCCGGCAGGATCGCCATGGTGCTGGCGGCGTGCTTCGTCGGCATTGGGCTGCTGCTGGCCGCGGTCGAATCCGAGCTCGGCAGCGCCGCTGGAGGCACAGTGGTCGCTCTTCCAGCGCACCGATGCGACGTCCTTCGTCGCCAGCAACACGCCCGGTGCCGGCGCCTACGAGATTGTCTCGCTCGGCGGCGTGGGCCCGAGCGCGGGCCTCTCCACCTACCAGTACGGCGGCGCCGACTTCGTCCCGCCGATGCAGCCCGTGGTCACGTGCGCCGCGTCGGTGCAGCTGACGAATCTCGCGATCCAGGTCGATGGCGCCTACCCGTACGCAGGGTGCGTGTTCTTCCTGGGCGTGCACAACACCGGCACGAACGCCCTGCAGGTACAGCTCGGCAGCCTAGATTCGCACGCAAGCGTCACCTGCAACGTCTCCGGCTGCCAGGCTTCGGACGTCGACATCGTCGGCGGCGGGCCGACTGCCGCCGAGGCGAACGCCCTCTGTCGCGCCTTCGACGGCGGCGTCTCGAACGACGGCCTGCTCTACACGATCGAGCCCGGCACGACATTCGTCTGCCCGCTGTTCGTAACGGTCCTGCAGCCCGCGAAAGAGGACGCACAGTACGTGGTCATCATCACGCCTCCGGGCCTGACCGGCGGTGAGAACCCGAACGTCCTTGAGACCCCGACGCCGGTGCTCGAAACGCCTGCCGTCGTCGAGCCCACGGACACTCCGACGCCTGAGTCGTCCATCACCGATGTGGCGAAGGGCGAGCGGACGCCCGGCCCGCCGGGCACCGGAACCGGCTATATCATCCAGCGCTCCCACCCGGGCGGTGGCGTAGCGCCCGCGGTGATCGTCTGCTTCGCGCTTGCGCTCGGCTGTGCGCTGTTCTGGGTCTTCCCGCGGCGTCCGCATCGCCACGCCGCATCGCGAAACGACGACGATACCCCGCTCTGGCGCCTGTAGCCCGCTTCGGCCGGCCTACTGCCCGCCCGCGCCTCCCATGCGCTACGCTTCTCTGCCAGCAACCGAGGAGCGCAGGCACGTGGACATCCCGAAGGACATGCGGAACTACTTCGTCGCCGTCCTTTATCGCGGCGAGCACCACCTCGAACGCGGCTCGCCCGAACAGGCGGCGCTGCAGGCGCGGCATCTCGCCTTCAACCGCAAATGCGCTGAGGCCGGCCACTTCAAGGCCTTCGGACCGCTCATGGACGGCAGCGAAATCCTCGCGTTCTCGGTGATAGACGTCCCGACCCTGGCCGAGGCGCAGGCGCTCGTCGACCAGGACCCGGCGATCGAGTGCGGTCACTTCCGCGCCGAAACCCATCCGCTCTTCTGGCCCTCGCTCGACGCCGTCAAGATAGAGTACGACTAGGCTCGATGGACGATCGCGAACGCTTCGAGGCTGGCGCGCTGCGTGACTTCACTGCGGACGTCTTCCGCTTCTACGGTATGCCCGATGACGACGCTGCGCTTGGCGCCGAGGTCCTCATCGACGCCGACCTCGCGGGCATCGAGTCGCACGGCATCGCGCACCTTCCCTGGCACCCCGGCTACGCCCCGGGCCTGAAGGCCGGGACGATCAATCCCTCGCCCGGCGGTCACCGCCGTTCGCGAGAGTCCCTCCACCGCAACCTGGGACGGCGATCGCGGCCTCGGCGTGATGGTTGCGGCCCGCGCGATGGAGGCGTGCATGGCAAAAGCCGAGGCGACCGGCATCGGCATGATCGCGCTCCGCAACGGCCGCCACTTCGGCGCGGCCGGCTACTACGCCCGCATGGCCGCCGAGCGGGACATGGTCGGCATGGCGATGTGCAACGTGCCTGCCATCGCGGTACCGGCGCGCGGCATCGAGCGCGTGTATGGCACCAACCCGATCGCCATGGCCGCGCCGGTCGAGGGGAGCCACCCGTTCCTGCTCGACATCGCCACCACGGCCGTCGCCGGGGGCAAGCTCGAGATCGCCATGCGGCAGGGCAAACCGATCCCGCCCGGCTGGGCCGTCGACGCCGAAGGCGGCGACACCACGGACGCGTTCGCGCTGCGCAACGGCGGCGCGCTCCTGCCGCTTGGCTCGCGCACGGAGACGAGCTCGCACAAGGGCTACGGTCTCGGGCTCATGGTCGACATCCTCACGGGGATCTTGCCGGGCATGGGCTCGGCGCTCTTCATCCCGCGCGGCCAGCCCGACCAGGGTCAGTGGTTCGCCGCCTGGCGCATCGACGCTTTCACGGAGTTAGCCGAGTTCAAGGCGAACATGCGCGAGATGGCCGACCGCATTCGCGCAACGAAGGCAGCACCGGGCGAACCGCCGGTGCTCATCCCCGGCGATCCGGAAGCGGCCGCCCGTGCCGAACGCACGCGCCTCGGCATCCCGCTCGACCCGGAGACGGTCACGCAGCTGCGGGAACTGGGCGCCGAAACCGGGATCGCGTTGCCGCCGGCCCTGTCGCGCTAACGCGGCAGCAATCAGGCGCGAACTTCGCGCCCCATCGGAGACGGCGAGGCATCGCGCACGATGTACTCCGGCAACGCCTCCAGTCCGCACACCAGGGTCACGCGGCCGGCATCCATACGCTGCACCGCAGCGTTCGAGAGCCAGATGTCTTCATCGATCGCGGCAACTTCGAAGCGGTCGGCGAGGACCGTCTTCACGGTCCCGATCGGGACGTCGGCGCTGGTTTCGACCTCGTCGCCCAGGGCCATTGCCGTCAACGATGCCATTGGCTGCTCTGCCATCGCGATTACTCCAATTCGGTTGTCCACGATGTTGAGGGCCGGCGTGTGCGGGCGGGAGGATCCAATGGGCATAGTTTCAGGGCCCGAGGGGCGCGCTGCGGTGCACTCAGCCGGAGCTGCCCGGGCGCAGCTGGGCAGTGATCAACGACGTGCCCGACTCGCATCGGTCGAAAGTCGCGGCAACGTTAGGGGAAACCCTCGTCTTCTTCGGCTGCATCGACGGCAGCGCTCGCGAAGTAACCCCCTGATCCGAAGATCACGTCGAGAGGGCCTAGCCTTCCAGAGACGACGCCGATGGCTGAACCGGACTTCCTCGCCCGCCTACTCGATGAGATGTCTGATGGTGTCTACTTCGTCGACCTCGATCGAACGATCACGTACTGGAACAAAGGCGCGGAGCGCATCACGGGCTATTGCGCCGACGAGGTGCTTGGCCGTCGTTGCGCCGACGATCTCCTTATCCATGTCGATGGATGCGGGAACCGGCTCTGCCAGGACGGCTGCCCATTGTCATCGGTCATCCGCGGCAATCAGACGGGAGCGATCGAAATCTTCCTCCACCATCGCGACGGCCACCGCGTGCCAGTCCTGGTCCGTGCTTCGCCTGTGCATGACGAGGACGGACAGATACTTGGTGCCGTAGAGATCTTTAGCGACAACAGCGCCAAGATCGCCGCCCTTGAGCACGTTCACGAGTTGGAGCACGACGTCTATTTCGATCCGCTGACTGAGCTGCCCAACCGGCGTTTCGGTGAATCGTTTCTGGCCGCTCGGCTGGATGAACAGCGGCGCCACGGGTGGCCATACGGCGTCATCATGATCGATATCGACCACTTCAAGTCCGTCAACGACGCACTCGGGCACCAAACCGGGGACGAGGTTCTCCGGATCGTCGCCCGTTCGTTCGCGGGCGCAATCCGTTCGAGCGATATCGTCTGTCGATGGGGCGGCGAGGAGTTCCTGGTCATTCTCACGAACCCGGACGCCCAACAGCTCCAGACGATCGCGACCAGGCTCTGGGGGCTGGTGCGATCCTCTCCGGTATCAGTGGCGAAACACAGGCTGAATATCACCGTTTCGGTTGGCGCGGTACTGGCACATGAAGGGTCGTCGCCTGCGCTGGCCATCGCCCGAGCTGACGAACTCCTCTATCAGAGCAAGCGAAACGGCCGTGATCGGGTGACATGCGAACACGGCTCCTGGGGAGAAGTGGCATAGCAAGCCCGGTCTCGGTTTCGCGGTCGTTCGCGCAAGATCACAGCGATCGTCGATGCACGCCGGGTCGTTCTAGCCGTAGGCCGGCTTTCCGGCTTCGTTGGCAGCGCTGCGGACAGTGCGCAGGTCGGCCGCCGCGGCGGATGCCATCCCGACGGCGTCGCCGCCAATCGTGATCATCCGGTAGCCGGCGGCCGCGTGTTTCGCCGCAAGCCCGGCGTTCGCGTGGATGCCCGGGACGATCCCGTACTTCTGGCAACGCTCGGCGATGCGGAGCCGCGCGGCTTCGAACTCGCCCTCGTTGTCCATCCGCGGCATGAGCCCGAGCGTGATGCTCAGGTCCGCGGGACCCACGTACACGGCGTCGATCCCCGGCACGGCGAGGATGTCGTCGAGCCGCTCCACCGCCTGGCGCGTCTCGATCATCGGGATGCACGCGATCTGCGTGTTCGCCTCGCTGAAGTAGTCGGCGCCGTGCGCGTAGGCCGCGCGCGTGGGTCCGTAGCTGCGGCTGCCCAGCGGGAAGTAGCGACAGGCGGCCACGGCCGCCTTCGCCTCCTCCACGCTGTTCACCATCGGGATGATGACGCCCATCGCTCCGGCATCGAGCACCTTCCCGATCACACCGAATTCGTTCCACGGCACGCGCACGAACGGCGTCGTCTCGGTCGTGCCGATCGCCTGGATCATGGTCATCGCCACCTGGTAGTCGATCAGGCCGTGCTGCATGTCGATGCAGAGCCAGTCGAAGCCCTGGTGCGCCATCACCTCGGCCGAGAACGAGCTCGGCACGGAGAGCCAGCCGCCGTAGGTCGCTTCGCCCTTCGCCCACTTTTCCTTCACCACGTTCGTGCGCATAACGTCTCCTCGGCCCAACGCCCGACTGACAGTTGGGAACTTCGCGTGTACCATAATCCAACTACCGCGGACGTGGCTGCGCTTATCAAGAGTGGGCAGAGGGATCCGGCCCGATGATGCCCCGGCAACCTGCCACCATCAGGCAAGGTGCCAACTCCGGCCCCCCGGCGCGCTGGGGGAAAGATGAGAGCGACTTCGCTCCACCACCCAACGGCCCACGCGGATTGAGGAGATTGCACATGGTTTCCTTTTTGGGCCGCATGGTCATGCGCTAGCCCCTCACCGAAGGGGCACCCCGTCCATCCTCTGTCGAACGGTCGCCCGTTGCTCGTACAACGGCGCCCCATCGTCAGCCCGGCCATCCGCCGGGCGAACGGGAGTAGAGCATGAGTTTTGCAACCAACCTCCGCTGTCGCGAGTGTCATCGCGAATACCCGCTCGCAGCCACGCACGTCTGCGAGTACTGCTTCGGGCCTGTCGAAGTCACGTATGACTACGACGGCATCCGCAAGAGCGTCTCCCGCGCCGGGATCGCCGCCGGCCCCGCGAGCCTCTGGCGCTACAAGGACTTCCTCCCCTGCGACGCCGAGTCGGCCATCGACATCGGCGCGGGCTTCACACCGCTTATCCGGGCGAAGAATCTCGGCAAGGCCCTCGGCCTGAACAACCTCTACATCAAGAACGACACCGTGAACCCGACGTGGTCGTTCAAGGACCGGGTAGTCGCCGTCGCCAGTTCGCGAGCGCGCGAGATGGGCTACGAGACGCTCGCCTGCGCGAGCACCGGCAACCTCGCCAACAGCGTGAGCGCCCACGCCGCCGCGGCGGGCATGGACGCCGTTGTGTTCATCCCCCACGACCTCGAGCTCGGCAAGGTGCTCGGTTCCAGCATCTACGGCCCGACGCTGGTGAAGGTGCGCGGCAACTACGACGCCGTGAACCGCCTCTGTGCCGAGCTCGCGGGGTCGTACAAGTGGGCGTTCGTCAACGTGAACGTGCGGCCCTACTACTCCGAAGGCTCCAAGACCCTCGGCTTCGAGGTCGCAGAACAGCTCGGGTGGCAGGCGCCCGACCACTGCGTTGTCCCCATCGCCAGCGGCTCGCTCTTCGTCAAGATCAAGAAGGGCTTCGAGGAGTTCACGAAGGCCGGCCTGATCGAGCCGAAGAAGGTTCGTATGAGCGGCGCCCAGGCGACCGGCTGTTCGCCCGTCGCCACGGCATGGCTCGAAGGCACGACGAACTTCCGGCCTCAGAAGCCCGACACCATCGCCAAGTCGCTGGCCATCGGCAACCCTGCCGACGGCTACTACAGCCTCGTCCAACTGGCCGAAACGGGCGGCGCATGCGGAAGCGTCAGCGATCCTGAGATCGTCGAGGCAATGAAGCTGCTTGCCGAGACGGAGGGCATCTTCGGCGAGACCGCGGGCGGCGTCACCGTCGCAACGCTCAAGCAGCTTGCAGCGCAGGGTAAGATTGGCGCCGACGAAGTGACCGTCGCATTCATCACCGGTGCGGGCTTCAAGACCGTCGAGGCTGTCGCCGAGGCGCTCAACCCGCCGCTGGAGATCGATGCCAACGTCGAGAGCTTCGAAGCCGCATTCCGGGCGCTGAAGCCCGCTCAAGGGGTCGCCTAATGGCTGTCAAACGCGTCCGCTTCACGTTTCCCGAGAACCTGATCCGCGAACCGCTGATCTACAACCTGGGGCATGAGTTCCAGGTCATCACCAACGTCCGCATGGCCGACGTCGACGAAAAGACCGGCTGGGTGCTGCTCGAGCTCGAAGGCGATGCCGGCGAGATCGACCGCAGCCTCAGCTGGGCGCAGGCGAAAGGCGTGCGCGTCGATCCGGTCTCAGGCGACGTCGTCGAAGGCTAGCCCAAACTCCACACCACGAACTGGATACTGAACGAATGGCAATCACCGTCCGCATTCCGCAGCCGCTGCGCGGCCTCACCGGCGACAAGTCCACCGTCCCCTCGGCCGGGGACACGCTCCTTGCCTGCATCACCGACCTCGAGGCGAACTACCCCGGCATCCGCGACCGCGTGATGGACGAAGGCGGCCAGATGCGCCGCTTCGTCAACATCTACGTCAACGGTGAAGACGTGCGCTTCAGCGACGGGCTCGGCACGCCGCTCAAGGACGGCGACGAAGTCAGCATCGTCCCGGCCGTCGCGGGCGGCTAAGGCAACTCCCGTGGCACGAGAAGGCCGTCTTCCGCGGCCAAACGTCCACCGCGACCGGTCCTCCGAAACCGACCTTCGTGCTGCGCAAGCGGCGGTGGAGCGCGCGCTCGGCGCGAGAGTCAGCGCGATGTCCGGCCGGGAGACGAAAGCGCCGCGGTTCGCCTGGAAGGTCATGCTCGCCAGCGGTCAGACCGTCTACGCGAAAGCGGAATCCGACGCTGGCGACGACGCCGCGCTGGTGACCGAGGCGTGGGCGATGGAGCGTGCCCGCGCAGTGGGCTTTCCCGCGCCGGCGGTGCTGGCCCTCGATACCAGCGAAACGATCTTCCCGGGACCGCTGCTCGTCATGGCCGAATGCCCCGGAAAGGCACTTGCACCGCTTTGGCGGTCTCCGGGACCCGACGAGGCGGCACTCGACGATGCGACTGGCACCCGACCCTGGTTCGAGTTGGGGAGGCGCGTACGTCCGCTGCACGAGGTGCGCCTGGCGGGCTTCGGAAGGCTGAACGGCGGGCAGTTCCAGGCTACCGGCGAAGTCCGGGGCCGCCAGCGCGCCTGGCGGGCGTATTCAAGCACCCCAGCCACCGCGGCCCTGGCGGATCCCGAATTCACCGCCCATCTTGCCCCTGATGTCGTCTCAACTTCGAGGCGGGCGCTCGCGTCGCTCGCGGACGAGAGCGAAAGGCCCGAGACCGTCCTCCTCCACGGCGAACTGTGCGCGAAGCACACGTTCGTTGACCCGGACACCGGCAGACTGCAAGGCGTGATCGACTTCGGCGACGCCGAGGTCGGGCCACCTGCGTGGGAGTTCGCTAACATCGCCCTTTGGGAAGACGACCTCCGCCTCGACGCAGCATTGGCCGGGTACGACGCCCCCGCAACATTTCGCCGCCAGGTGATCGCGCTGGCTATAGTCCGAGGGTTGGCTCTCGCCCACCGTCGCTTTCGCGAAGGGCGCACCGGCGCGACCGATCCGTTCGAAAGTTGGCTGGCACCGAGACTCGAGCAGTTCTGAACGACTCAGCCACGGTGCCCGCCGTAGCCGGCGGCTAGGGGCCAACCGCGACATTTACGGTCCCTTCACGCGGCGCGGCTGCGAACGCGGGAACCAAACGCCACCCGGCGTCGTTGCATAACCATCGGATGTGGGTCACCCGCCTCCGGAGAGGGGTACTGCAATGACGAAGACCTGGAAGGGATTGGGATTGGTGGCGGTGGCCCTGGCGCTGGCGCTGTTCGTCGCCGCATGCGGCGATGACGTCAGCACCACGAATTCGAGCGAGAGCACGACGGGCACGGCCCCGCAGTTCGAGGGCGGTATCGCGAAGAGTGCGGGGGACCCTGCGGCCGCACCGGCCGACGCCAACAACGCAACCGGTGGAACCACGGACGGCGGCGGGGCGAGCCTGCCGTCGCAGCAAGACCGCAAGGTCATCTCGAACACGGCGCTCTCATTGAACGTCGACGACGTGGGCGCGGCGTTCAATGAGGCCGGGCGACTCGCGCGCATCAACGGCGGCTACACGGAGACCTCGTCCTACACCAACGACGGCAGCGCCGATGCGAAGAGCCGCGTTGCTACGCTCACGCTCCGGGTCCCGGCCACGAACTACGACGACCTGCTGTCATCGCTGCGCGGCATGACGGGGGCGAAGGTCAGGAGCGAAAGCGCGAAGTCGACCGAGATCACCGACCAGTACACCGATCTCCAGAGCCGGTTGCGCAACCTCGAGCGGACGGAGCAGAGCTACCTGACGCTACTTCAGCAGGCGAAGACGGTGCAGGACATCCTCACCGTCAACGACCGCCTCGACAGCGTTCGCGGGCAAATCGAGCAGATCCAGGGGCGGCTCAACGTGTACGACAACCTGACCGACCTCGCCACCGTGGACCTCACGCTGACGCCGATCCTCCCGGCACAGGTCGAAAGCCACGGAAGCGGCGCCAAGAGCGTCAGCGCAGCATTTGCCGACGCGTGGGACTGGTCGCTCCAACGAGCGCACTACGTGGCGGCCGGCGGCGCGGTTCTGGCTGGTTGGCATGCTCTGGCTGACCATTCCCGCGCTGATCGTGCTCGGCGCGGCACGAATCGTCCGGCGGCGCGGGCAGCCCGGCGCGGCCGCGTAGGTTACGACAAGTGCCGCCCGGGAGCGGAGCGGGCGGGAGAAAAACGGGCTCGAGGGGGCCCTCATGTTTTGCTGTTCAAGACTCCGGGCGTAGCATCGTTCGTGAGCAGCCGGAGGGCGAAGGCCCGCCGGCTCACGAGCTATGCGCACCGCGAACTACGTGTTCTCTGTTATCTCCATCATCCTCGGCATTGCGCTGATCCTGTTCATGCTCATGCAAAGCGCGAGCTGGAACATCGGGATTGCGATCGGCCTTGTGCTCGTGCTGAATGGGGCCGTACGGCTCTGGTTCGCGCAGGACGACAGCTAGTGCGATTCTGTGCGGCAGGCTCGAAACGACGCTCCGCGAAGGTGCCCTGGTAGCAGTGAGTACACCGCAAACGATTCTCGTCCCTGTCACGAACCTGCCGGCCAGCCTCGAGGCCGTGGGCGTGGCCTGCACATTGGCCAAGCCACGCAAAGGCAAGGTCTACGTCGTCCACGTGATCGAGGTGTTGCGCTCTCTCCCGCTGAACGCCGAGATGGAAGCCGAGGCCCGGCGAGGGGAGCAGCTCATCCACAAGGCGGAGGAGATCGCCGAGCACGTGGGCATGAGCATTTCGGGCCAGCTCCTCCAGGCACGCGAAGCCGGGCAGGCGATTGTCGACGAAGCGCGCGACCGTCATGTGGACGCCATCATCCTCGGCATCGGCTACAAACGACTGATGGGATCATTCCAGGTGGGACGGACCGCCGACTACATCCTTAAGAACGCCACATCGCAGGTCTGGGTGGTTCGGCAGGGCGTGAGCGCGCCGGGGACCAGCGAACATGAATAGCGCGGGTGAACAATGAACGTGCTCATCATGGGATGCGGGCGCCTCGGCGCGCGCATCGCCACAACGCTCGACCAGGGCGGCCACAAGGTGACGGTGCTCGACACGCAGCCGTCCGCCTTCCGCCGCCTCCCGGACACCTTCAGCGGATCGAAGGAGATCGGCAACGGCATGGATGGGCCGGTGCTCGAACGGTGCGGAATCTCGCACATGGACGCGTTCATGGCCGTTACCCAGGGCGATAACCGGAACTTCTTTGCGAGCATGATGGCGCGCGAGGTCTACACCGTGGGACGAGTGCTCTGTCGAATCTACGACCCCGTGCGTGAGCAGATCTTCCGCGAACTCGGGTTGGAGACGTTCAGCCCGACCAGCCTCGGCGCCCAGATCATGGTCGACATGTTGCTCGGCGAAGGCGCGCCGGCGAGGAGGTAGCGATGTACGTACTCGTGGCAGGCGGCGGCAAGGTGGGATTCCACCTCGCCCAGGAACTCCTCGATGGGAACAACGAAGTGCTCATCGTGGAGCGCGATCAGCAGCGTGCGGCGCAGATCGCCGACGAAATCGGCGATAACGTGCTGGCCGGCGACAGCTGCGAGGCGACGACGCTCGACGCCGCCGGCGTGGCGCGTGCCGACCTCGTGGCGGCGGTGACCGGCGACGACGAGGACAACCTCGTGATCTGCGAGATTGCCCGGCGGCGGGGCGTGCCGCGCACCATCGCGCGCATCAACAACCCGAAGAACGAGCTGCTCTTCAAGAAGCGCGGCATCGAGACCACGATCTCGGCCACGCAGGCCGTGCTGGCGCAGATCGAGCAAGAACTGCCCACGCACGACATGATCCCGCTGCTTCAACTCCACAGCGGGCTGGAGCTGGTGGAGATCAAGATCCCGGCGACCTCGCCGGTCGCGGGGCGCTCGATCCGCGAGGTCCTGCTCCCGCCCGAATCGCTCATCTCGCTTATCGTCGATCCGGGAGGCGTGCCGCGGATGCCCAGCGGCGACACGCGCCTGAACGCGGGCGATGCGCTGGTCCTCGTGACACGTAAAGAGACGATCGAATCGCTGCGGCAGGTGCTTATCGGCTCGACGCACGGTCTGGATACCTGAGCCACAGCGCGATGCGGCTGGCGTTCCTGGGTCCACGCGGGACGAACGGCGAAGAGGCTGCCCTGCGGGTCGCGCCGGATGCGGAACTCGTTGCCTGCCCCTCCCACGCCGGCGTGGTCGCCGCCGTCGAAGCGGGGAATGCGGACGAGGGCGTCGTCGCCATCGAGAACCTGCTGACAGGCTCAGTGGCGGAAACGCTGGACCTGCTCGTACATGAGACGGACCTGCGCATCCAGGCAGAGCTGCGCCTGCCCATCGAGCACAACCTGGTGGCGAAGGCCGGCACGAAGCTGGACCAGATCCGCGTCGTTTACTCGCATCCCCAGGCGTTCGGCCAGTGTCGAACCTTCCTGGCCGAGCACCTTCCGAACGTGGCGACCGAGGCGGCACTTTCGACAGCGGAGGCAGTCGAACTGGCACTGCGCCGCGAGGGCGATGCTGCCGCCATCAGCACGCTCAGGGCGGCAAAACTGAACGGCGGCGGAAGTGCTCGCGCGTTCCATCGGGGACTCGCGGAACAATGTGACGCGTTTCGTCGTGCTCGGACGCGGGAGGCCCGAACCGACGGGTTCCGACCGCACGTCGATCGCGTTCACGTTCGCCGAGGACCGGCCGGGATCGCTCGCCGGCGTGCTAGACGAGTTCGCGAAGGCCGGCATCAACTGTTCAAAGATCGAGAGCCGCCCCACCCGGGCGACGTTCGGCGAGTACGTATTCCTCATCGATTTCGAAGGCCACGCCGACGACCCGCAGGGAAGGGCGATCCTGGAGCGCATCCGGCCGCTGTGCGCCGATGTGAAGGTCTTCGGCAGCTACCCACGATGGCAGGAATCCGCGTCATCCTGACGCCGGCCTTGCCACGCTGCTCCCATACTGCGACGATCGGATCGTGCAGGATGAGATTTACCGCGAGATAGCAGGGGCGATCGAACGAAAAGAGCCAGTGGTGCTGGCGACGGTCGCGCGCACGCGCGGATCCACTCCGCGAAAGACCGGAGCGAAGATGGTCGTGCGGCAGGATGGGTCGTTTTTCGGGACGATCGGCGGCGGCTGCGGCGAGGCCGAGGTGTGGCAGGAAGCGATGTCGGTGCTGGAAGACGGCAAGGCGCGCATCGTCACAGTCGACCTGACGCAGCCCACCGACGGCGACGACAAGATCTGCGGCGGCGTGATGGACGTATTTGTAGAGAGGCTGGCGTAAGTCGCGCTTTACTGGGGCGCCGTTCGCCAACCGGGGCCGCTCGCCAAGCGGCGATTTCCTGTACCATGAACCACACTTCCCCGGTTCGCCGGGGGTTGGAAGAGAGTCATTATGTTTGGTTCGCTCGGAGCGCCAGAACTCATCATCATCGGCCTGATCGTTGTCTTGCTGTTCGGCGTGGGCAAGCTCAGCGGACTCGGCAAGGACCTCGGCTCGTCCGTCAAGGAGTTCCGCAAGGCGGTGAAGGATGAGGACGACGAGAAGCCGAAGGCAGCCCAGCAGTTGCCAGCACAGCAACTGCCGCCTCAGCAGCCGGCGCAGCCGACCGCTCCGGCCGCGCCCCCCAGCGAACAGAAGAACCCAAACATCTTCTGAGCTGGAACCAGGCTCACATCGAACGGCCCTCGCCAAGCGCGAGGGCCGTTTTTGTTAGCTTGTTGAGCCGGCCGTCCTGAGGGCATCCCCGTCAGCGCAGCTCGTTAACCCAAAGACCGCCCGCACCTTTCGGCGCGGACGGCCTCGGGGGAGAGGAACCGGTTGTCTAGTTCTGCTGCTGGGAGCTCGACCCTTCCCTGGTCTGGCCCTCGATCACACCCTGCGGCGTGATCTTGAAGCTGCGCGCCCGCGCCTCTGGCTTCTTCGGGAGCGTCAGCTTCAGCATGCCGTGCTCGAACGAAGCCTGCGCCTTGTCGGCGTCGACCGTCGGTGGGAGGCGAAGAGCGCGCTGGAAGCTGCCGTAGCGCAGTTCGCGCCGCACGTAGCTGCCTTCGGTGGTCTCGTCCTTCTGCTCGAAGTCGCCCTTGATCGTCAGGACATCGTCTTCGACAGAGATGTCGACCTTCTCCGGCTCGACCCCGGGAATAGCTGCTTTGACGACGAACGCGTCGTTCGTCTCATAGACGTCGAGCCCAATGGAGCTGACGCCCAGGTCTTCCCCACCGCGAAGCGCCGGGAGACGGCCGAAGCTCTGGTCGAAGAGCCGGTCCATCATGCCGCGCATTGCAGCGAAGTCGTTGGCGGGATCCCATCGAGTGATTGCCGTGGCCATGCGTTTTTCCTTTCAGCGGGCGCGGTTGGCTTTTGTTGAATGCGCCCGCATGCTTCAGTGCCTAACGTAGCACAGCTGCCTCGCTACGTGCAAGCACTTTGATAGCAATCATATCAGGGTTGCTTCCCGCGTCCTTGTCATCCTCTCCTACATAAGCTACTGTAACTGCATGGCGAAAAACTTCTACGAAACGCTCGGAGTCTCTCGCACCGCCAGCGAGAAGGAGATCCGTAGCACCTACCGCAAGCTCGCACGGAAGCATCACCCCGATGTGAATCCGAACGATCGTGCCTCCGAAGCCCGCTTCAAAGAGATCAACGCCGCCTACGAAGTCCTGTCGGATCCCGACAAGCGCAAGAAGTACGACAAGTACGGCGACCGCTGGGAGATGGCTGACCAGATCGAAGAGGCCCAAAAGCGGCAGTCCGCAGGCTCGTGGGCGCGGCAGGGCGGTCCCGGCGCTGGATTCGGGGACGCGATGGGCGGCGGCGGCAACGATTTCGGGTCGATCTTCGATAACCTCTTCCGGCGCGAACGCGGCGGCCCTCGCGGCCAGGCCGCCAACCGCCGCGGACAGGATATCGAGACGCCCGTCGAGGTCAGCCTGGAAGAAGCCTTCCACGGCACAACGCGGACCGTGAATCTCCAATCCCAGGAGCCCTGCCCCACGTGCGGCGGCAGCGGCGAGGTCGCCGGGGCCATCTGCCACACGTGCGAAGGCGCCGGCGTCGTGCTCCGTCCGCGCCGGCTCGAAGTGAAGGTTCCACCCGGGGTCAAGACCGGCTCGCGCGTGCGCGTCGCCGGCGAAGGCCGCTCCGGCTTTGGTGGCGGCCCGAATGGCGACCTCTACCTCGTCATCACCGTCCAGCCGAACTCGCGCTTCGAACGCAAGGGCGACGACCTGTACATCGACGTCTCCGTCCCGGTAACCGACGCGGTGCTTGGCGGCGAAGTCGAAGTCCCCACGATGACGGGCCGCGTCGCTCTGCGGGTGCCGGAGCTCACCCAGAACGGTCGCCAGATTCGGCTCAAAGGCAAGGGCATGCCGGTCCTCGGCGCTGCTGGCAAGGCCGGCGACCTTTTCGCGCGGGTCCGCGTGGCCCTTCCCGACCACCTGACGCCTGAGGAGCGCGAACACTTCGAGGCGCTCCGCGACCTCAGCGGGAAGACCGCGGCGTCCGCCCGCTAGACCACGAAAGGAGGTGCCGTGCCGTGGCAACAAACATCAATCAACAAAATGACGAGGCAGTACCGGATGACGAGCCCTGCTACGTCATCTCCATCGCCGCCCGCCTTGTCGGCCTGCACCAGCAAACGCTGCGCTATTACGAGCGCGCCGGGCTCATCGAGCCCAAGCGCACCGTCGGAAACATCCGCATGTACTCCAACAGCGACATCCAGCGCATCCGCCAGGCGCAGCGCCTCGTCGATGAGCTGGGCGTCAACCTCGCGGGCGTTGAGGTCATCATTCGCATGAGCGACCAGATGCGTGCTCTCCAGGCCGAGCTCGCCGCCACCCGGGCGGAGCTCGATCGGCTCCGCAGCACCAGGTTGCCCGCGCCGTACCGGCGGGAAGGGATGAGGCATGAGGAATGAGTAATGAGAGTGATCACAGCGCTCTTCCTCAGGTGAAAGGATTTGAAGATCTGGTCGCGTGGCAAAAGGCTCGGTTGTTGGTGAAGGCAATCAACGACATCGCGGAGAAGCCGCCCATCTCCACGCGCTTTGGCTTTCGCGACCAGATTCAGCGCGCGGCCATTTCGGTCAATGTCGAACATCGTCGAAGGGTTCGAGCGGGGCTCGCGCGCGGAGTTTCACCACATGCTTTCGATCGCGAAGGGATCCTGCGCCGAGGTGCGTTCGCTCTTGTACGCAGCCCTCGATGCGGGCTACATCGACAATGAAACGTTCAGTCGCCTCAACGGCCAGGCGCTCGAAGTGTCGCGGGTAATAGGCGGCTTGCGAGCTGCCGTGGGGCGCCAGAGAGACGAGGTTCGCGCCACGCGGTAGACCATCCTCCCTCGCCTAGCCTTCACCTCTTCCAAGCACCAGGAGGTGCCAAACCCATGCACGACAATCGGACCTCGGCCCCTGCGCCGCAGACCTCATTCCTCATCCCCCATACCTCATTCCTTTCCGCGGAGGCACCGCAATGATGCGACAAGAACGATTCACTGAGCAGGCCCAGCAGGTCCTCGCCCAGTCACAGGAAATAGTCCGCCACCAGCGGCACAGCCAGTGGGGCGTCCCGCACGTCCTCGCCGCGCTCGTCTCGCTCCAGGGTGGGCTGGCGCTGCAGGTGCTCGACAAGCTCAACGCCAACGTCGAGCAGCTCCGCGTGCGCGTGGCTAACGACCTCAACGAGATGCCCCGCCTTCAGCACGACGTCGTCCAGATCTACACGACGCCCGAAGTCGTCCGCATGCTCGAAGTGGCGAACGCCGAAGCCGACCGGCTCAAGGACGAGTACGTCGGCGTCGAGCATCTCCTCATCGCCATCGCCGATAACGAGGAGAGCGGCGCGACGCGTCTGCTCGCCGACATGGGCGTCACCAAGGAAGGCATCTACCGCGCGCTCCAGGAGATCCGCGGGCGTTCGCGCGTGACCAGCCCCAACGCTGAGCAGCGCTACCAGAGCCTCGAAAAGTACGCGACCGACCTCACCGCCGCCGCGCGCGAGGGCCAGCTCGATCCCGTCATCGGCCGCGACGTCGAGGTTCGGCGCGTCATGCAGATCCTCAACCGTCGCACCAAGAACAACCCGGTCATCATCGGTGAGGCCGGCGTTGGCAAGACGGCGATCGTCGAGGGGCTCGCCCAGCGAATCGCCGCCGACGACGTGCCCGAAAACCTCCAGGACAAGCGCATCCTGGCGCTCGACATGGGTGCGCTCGTGGCCGGCTCCAAGTTCCGCGGCGAGTTCGAAGAGCGCCTCAAGGCGGTCATGGAAGAGGTCAAGCAGTCCGGTGGCGAAGTCGTGCTCTTCATCGACGAGCTCCATACCGTCATGGGCGCCGGCGGCGCTGACGGCGCCATCGACGCCAGCAACCTGATGAAGCCGGCGCTCGCTCGCGGCGAGCTCCACGCCATCGGCGCAACCACTCTCGACGAGTACCGCACGCGCATCGAGAAGGACCCTGCGCTCGAACGGCGCTTCGCCCCGGTCTATGTCGAAGAACCCAACATCGAAGACACGATCGCCATCCTTCGCGGACTGCGCCCGCGCTACGAGGCGCACCACAAGGTCGAGATCACCGACGAGGCGCTCACCGCCGCGGCCAACCTCTCGAGCCGCTACATTACCGAACGCCACCTGCCCGACAAGGCTATTGACCTCATCGACGAGGCCGCGAGCAAGCACGTCATCGACGCGCAGGAGATGCCGGAGAACATCCGCAATCTCAAGAAGCGGCTCGACGAGCTCTCCCTTGAGGCTGAAGCAGCCACCGAAAAGCAGGACTACGAGGCATCCGCCCGCATCAAGCAGGAGGTCCTCCAGATCCAGGAGCAGTACGCCACCCTGCGCCAGCAGTGGGCGGCAGAGCACGAGATCGACCTCCGGGTCACCGCGGAAGACATCGCCGCGCTCGTCGGCCAGGTGACGGGCATCCCGGTGTCGCGGCTCGAAGAGACCGAGAGCGACAAGCTGCTCCGCATGGAAGACCACCTGCACGAGCGCGTCATCGGCCAGGACCGCGCCATCACCGCGCTGTCCGACGCCATCCGCCGCGCCCGCGCCGGGCTCAAGGACCCGAGCCGGCCGATCGGTTCGTTCATCTTCCTCGGCCCCACTGGCGTCGGGAAGACTGAACTCGCCAAGACGCTCGCGGAGTACCTGTTCGACGACGAGGACTCGATGATCCGGCTCGACATGTCCGAGTTCCAGGAGCGTCACACGGTCAGCCGCCTTATCGGCTCGCCTCCCGGCTACGTCGGCTACGACGAAGGCGGCGGGCTCACCGAGGCCGTCCGGCGGCGCCCCTACCGCGTCATCCTCTTCGATGAAATCGAAAAGGCGCACCCGGACGTCTTCAACACGCTCCTGCAGATCCTTGATGACGGGCGGCTCACCGACGGCCACGGCCGCACGGTCGACTTCCGCAACACCGTCATCATCATGACGAGCAACCTCGGCACTGGCCTGCAGGAACGGGCGACGCTGGGCTTCACCCGCCGCAATGACGACGAGAACGACCACGACAAGCTCAAGGAATCGGTCGAAAGGGCTCTCCGCGAGCACTTCCGCCCTGAGTTCCTGAACCGAATCGACGAAGTCATCGTCTTCGAACCGCTGACGCGCGCCGAGCTCGAGAAGATTGTCGACCTGCTCGTCAACGAAGTGCGCGAGCGCATGTCGGACCGGGGCATCGACTTCGAAGTCACGGAAGCGGCCCGCGCGGAGATCGTCCGCGAAGGCTACGACCCGGCGTTCGGCGCCCGGCCACTGCGCCGGACCGTTCAGCGTCGCGTCGAAAACGAGCTCGCAAAGCGCATCCTCGCCGGCGAGTTCAAGGAAGGCGAAGTGGTCACCGTCGACTTCACTGACGGCGAATACCGCTTCACCGCCCGCCAGCCCGCAGAAACGCGGGAGCCCGTGGGCGCCATGGCCTGAGCAGCGACACCAGTCGCACAACCTGCTCGCGGCCGGGACCACAACGTCCCGGCCGCGTTGCGTTGTCCGTCAGACGCCCGGCTCGCCCTTCAGCACCTGGTCGAGGAACGCGACCACCTTCGGGTAGGCGTCGATCCGGTTCTTCAGCTTTGCCCAGCCCGTGCCCCTCGTCGGGGTAGACCAGCAGCTCGCACGGCACCTCGCGTTCCGTCAGCACACGGTGGATCTGTTCCGCCTCCGTCACCGGCACGCGCGGGTCGTTCGTGCCGTGGATGATGAACAGCGGCGCTCGCAGTCGGTCCACGTGCGTGATCGGAGAAATCTCGACGAGGAACTCGCGGTCCCGCTCGAGCGAGCCGTACTCGCGCTCCCGCATCGCACGCCGCCAGATCGACGTGTTCTCCAGGAACGTCACCCAGCTCGATATCCCGACGATGTCGACGCCGGCCGCCCATCGTTCGGGCTGGAAGACCAGCCCCGCCAGCACCATGAACCCGCCATACGACCCGCCGAACAGCGCCGCCCGCTTCGGGTCCACGCCGATGCTCGGCAGCCAGTCGTGCAACGCCCCGAGGTCCGCCACGGAGTCCAGCCGCTTGTAGACGTCGTCCAGGTGCACGAACCGCTTCCCGTACCCGGTCGAGCCGCGCACGTTCGGCGCCACGACCGTGTACCCGCTGTGCACGATGTACTGCATCAGCCCGTCGAACAGCGGCAGGTGCTGCGACTCCGGGCCGCCGTGCACCCACACGACGCACGGCCCGCCCTCGACCGCCTCCTTCGGCCGGTACACGAACGCGGAGATCGTCTCGCCGTCGAACGACGGGAAGCGGTGCAATTCGGCCGGGGCGAGCACCTCCGGCGGCACCGCCGAGGGGCTGTGGCTCAGCTGGCGCGTCTCCCCTGTCGCGATGTCGTACACCCACGCGTCCGTGGGCGCGGTTGGCGAAAAGAAGGTGTAGGCGATTTTGGTTCCATCCGGCGAGAAACGCGCTCCTTCTTCACGGCCGGGACCGGCGCCGCTGACTCCGCTCCCGCCGACGCCCGGTGGCGGCACATCGAGGATGTGCTCAAGCGTGATAGCGTCGTACAGCGCGAGGCGCGTGATGCCGTCCTCGTTCGTGGTAACCAGCAGCCGTGTGCCCCCGTCGTCGATCGCAACGTCCGCGTCCCACTCCGTCTCGATCACGTACTGCCACGTCCGGCTGGCCATGTCGTATCGCGCCACCGACCGGAACTCCCGCCCCGCGCTCGTCTCGAAGTAGAACGCCGAGCCGTCGGCCAGCCACGCCGGCGCGCCGAACTCCGCGTCGTCGTCGTGCGGGCTGACGTGGATCACCTCGCTCGTCTGCCAGGTCGACCAGGTACAGGTCGTTGTCCATCGGCTTCTCGGTGCCGCGGGTCACCGCGAGGTAGCGGCCGTCCGGCGAGAACCCGGCGGCGAAACACCAGCCGCCCATGTCGAATGCGCACCGCTCTTCGCCGCCTTCGAACGACCCCACGAAGACGTCGAAGTCCTTCCCGTTCCGCCGGTTGCAGGCGTACGCGAAGAGCTTCCCGTCGCGCGTCACCGCCGGCACCTGGTGCAGGTAGTCCGGCTCCACCACCAGGTCCCGCATTCCCGATCCGTCGTCCTCGATCAGGTAGAGCTGGTGCCGCTCGTTGCCGCCCGCATCCATCCCGATCACGAGCGTCCGCGTTCCCGGCACGTACTGGCCGATCACCGGCTCTTCGAACTGCGTGATCGCCACCGGTTCGCCGCCCTCGACCGGCACGCGGTAGAGCTGCATCGTCCCCGTGATGTTCGATTGCAGCAGCAGCTGCGAGCCGTCGGGCGAAAAGCGCCCGGCCATCGTCGACTTCGTTTCGAGAAACGCCGTAATCGGGTAGCGCGTCATGGTTCCCTCCCGTCCGCGCAGTATCCCGGAGCACCGTCGGAGCGCGCCACCTTCGCCGTTCGCCGATTCGCCTACGTCGCTCGCGGCCGGCGGAACAGCGCCTCCTGCGCGACGCTTGTGCGCAGCACGCCGTCCCGCGAGTACATGTGCGCGAAGATGAGTGCGCGCGCCGCGTGGGCCGCGGGGCTGTCGCTGACGTAGAGGATCCAGTCGTCAAAGCGCGGCGGGTAGTGCCACCAGATCGTGTGATCCAGGCTCGCCGACGCTCCGCCCGGCATCCACATGCCATGCGCGCTGGCCACCGTCGCGATGAGCCCGCTGTCACTGGTGTACGCGATCGCGGCCGCGTGCAGAATCGGGTCTTCCGGCAACGGCGCCAGCGGACGCGCCCAGACCGTTCGGTGCGGGAGGCCTTTCTCTTCCAGTGCGGTGCGGCCGCCCTTCACGCCGCGGATGTCGAACGGTTGCGGCCACCCGCGGCGTCGGAACGGACCGCGCCGTTGCGACTCCTGCATTCGCTCCATTTGCTCCGCCATCTCCGGCGGGAAGCCCTCGCGCATCGTCTCCCACCAGCTCGGCTGCCCCTCGGGGTCTGGCGCCGCCGGCATCTCCAACTGGTGCGAGATGCCCTCCTCCGGCATTACGAAGCTCACCGACGCTTCGAAGATCGTGTGCCCTGCCTGGATCGCCGTCACCCGCCGCGTGAGGAAGTTTCGCCCCTCCCGCACGCGCTCGATCATGTAGTCGATCGGTTCCTTTGGGGCGCCGGCGCGCAGGAAGTACGCGTGCATGGAGTGGATGTTCGCCTGCTCCGCGGTGCGGCCCGCCGCGACGACAGACTGGGCCAGTACGAGCCCGCCGAAGAGCCGTCCTTCGTCCTGGTCTACCTCGCCGCGATACCGGTCGTAGTCAGTGGGCTTCACGCTCACGAGCTTGACCCACCGCTCGATCGCCTCTTGCGGATTCTCCTCGCTCACTCCTGGTTGGTTCGACACGCAGTTGCTACCTGTCCGGCTTTGCGCGGACAACCCGTCGCAGCGCCTGGGATTGATGATTGTGCCAACCAGCATAGCGAAGCCAGTTCACCCGGTCGTGCCTTGCGCGTGTCCCCATCCGCAACGTAAACCTGCGCCTCCGCTACGATGTTCGACGCGAGTCACCGCTCTCGCCGCCTGAGCCAATGCATACCGAAGCCTTCCACGACATCAACGGCCACTCCCTCCGCACCCGCATCGGCGGCGACGGCCCGCTTGTCGTCTTCGGCCACGGCCTCATGGGCAACATCGAGCAGATCGACGAAAACGCCCCGTCCCTCGGCGACCTCCTGGTCCGCATCCGACTGCTCACCTACGACGCGCGGGGGCACGGCAAGTCCGGTGGCCCCGAGTCAGTGGAAGGCTACAACTGGGCCACCCTCGGGCAGGACATGGCCGCACTGGTCGAGCTTCACGGCGACGATCCGGCCATCGTCGGCGGCGCCTCAATGGGGGCCGCCACGGCGCTCTGGGTCGCCATCGAACGCCCCGAGCTGGTCCGCGCGATGGTGATCATGATGCCCCCGCCGCTCGGCACGCTGCGCATGCGGCAGGACGCCGAAAAGCAGGCAATCCAGGTCCTCGAGCTCCTCTCCGCCGCCGTCCAGAACTACGGCGTCGAGAAGACCGTCGAACTGGCGCGCATGCTTCCGGGCTTCGCACCCACACCAGAAGAAGCGGACCAGCGAGCGCAGTGGCTGCTGAGACAGAACCCGCTGTCGCTCGCCTACGCCATTCGCGGGCTCATCCAGGCGCCGTTCCACGATCCCGAGTGCTACCGCGAGATTCGCGTGCCCACGCTCGTCCTCGCCCATGAGGGCGACGGCCTCCACCCGGCCCGCGCCGCCCACCTCCTCGGCGACACCATCCCCGACTGCGAAGTCCATGTCGGGGCCGAACCGGAGTACTGGCAGAACCACCCGGCCGAGCTCCACGCCCATTTCACCAGGTTCCTCGACCGTCTCGCTTGAGGCCCGCCGGTCCATCCCGGCAGATAACGTCAACGCTTCACGCCGCTTCTGATTCCCCCATGGCACTGCACACGCGGTTCCGGCCCGCGCTCTTCGCTCGATAGAGGTAGTCGTCCGCCACCTGCAGCGTGCCACCGGGATCGCTCCATGTCCCCGGCTCCGAGGCCGCCACGCCAAAGCTCATCGAGATGTAGGGCGCATCCTCTCGACGCCGATCGCCCAGTTCGCGTCGGATCAGCTCAGCCATCCGCACCGCCACGTGCGGGTCCGTCGCCGGCAAGAGCACGATGAACTCTTCGCCGCCCGTGCGGAACACGGAGTCCAGTCCGCCAAGGCAGCTCCGGATCACGGCCGCTGTCTCCACCAGCGCCTCGTCGCCACGCGCATGTCCATAGGCATCGTTGACTGCCTTGAAGTGGTCGACGTCGCAGGCGATGACCGAGACGCACTCACCCGTCACCCTCGTGCGCTCGACGAGCTCATCGATCCGGCGCGCGAGCGCGGCCCGGTTCAGGCAACCAGTCAGCCGGTCGACCATCGCCTCCTTCCGGTAATGCACGTCCGAGCGCATCGACGCCACGGAGAGCACAGCCACTGCCACGATCAGCGAGGCCGGCGCGATGAGCAGCGGTGGGTAGTCCACCACCGCCCTCGCATCGACGGCGAATTCGACCACCAGCAACACGCCCAACGCCAGCCCGAGGCCAGCGACGATCCCCTTCATGCGGAACCGCGCCCCCAGCGTCGCGACCGGCAGGCTCAACCACGCGACGGTGGGCACGTCCGGCCCGCCCGTTATCGCCACGGAAACGCCAAGGATCAGCTCCGTCGTCGCCCACGCCGCGAACACCCAGTACTCGGGCCGGGCCGACGTCTTCAGCTTTCGGTCCACGACGTGGAAGACGCCCAAGACCCCGACCACCGGGATCAGCGTCCAGTATCCAAGCCACGGACCGGAGATGAGCAATCCAATGCCAAGTGCCCCCATCGCGCCGACGCGCAGGGGCCGCAGGCGATGCTCCATGTCGAGCATTCGCTCCCGCTCGAGGGCCGATGGACAGAGCCACGAACCTTCCTCGAACACACCGAAGGTGTCGTCATGGCGGTCGCGCCCTATAGGGCCGACCAGCCCTTTTCTGGGGCCCGTGAAGGCCCTACGCAAGCCACGGGCGCCACCTCGGCGGTTTCCCCGCACGGGCTCACTCCGCGGCTTGCTACAATCCGGCTCCACCACATCCCCGTCTCGGAGAAGCCCATGGTCGCCCCGCTTGATGGAATCCGCGTCCTCGAAATCGCCAACTGGCTCGCTGCTCCGGCCGCCACCGCCCTCATGGCCGACCTTGGCGCCGAGGTCATCAAGGTCGAACCGCCTGGTGGCGACGTCTACCGCGGCTTCCTCCTCCGCTCCCTGGGCTATGACTACGACTTTGAGACCAACTACGCCTTCGAGCTCGACAACCGTGGCAAGAAGTCCATCACCGTCGCTCTCGATAAGCCCGGCGGACCGGAGCTTGTCCAGCGCCTCGCCAAGGACGTCGACATCGTCATCACGAACCTGATCCAGGAGCGCCGCGAGCGTTACCGGCTGACGTACGACGACATCCGTGCCGCCAACCCGCGCGTCATCTTCGTCTCGTTTAGCGGCTATGGCACCGATGGACCCGACGCGAACCGCACCGGCTTCGATTTCGCCGCGTTCTGGGCGGCCAGCGGCATCATGGGCATGCTCGCCGAGCCCGATGCGCCGCCGCCGCTCTGTCGCGGCGGCCAGGGAGACCACACCACGGCGCTCAACATCCTCTCGGCCACGCTGGCCGCCCTCCGCCTCCGTGACCTGACCGGCGAGGGCCAGCACGTCGAGACCACCCTCCAGGCTTCGGGCATGTGGACCATCTCCGGCGACTTCCAGGCCGCCCTCGTCTCGAAGAAAGACGCTCCCCGCACCAGCCGCACCGCGCCTACCAACCCCATCTGGAACAGCTACCAGTGCTCCGATGGCGGCTGGCTCCTGTTGGTCATGCCCGTGCCGTTCCCCAGCTATTGGCCCCGCTTCTGCCAGATGGTGAACCGCCCGGACTGGGCCGCCCAGTACACCGACCTCTCAGGCCTCCGGGCGAAAACCGCCGAGCTCACCGCCTCACTCGAGCCAATCTTCGCCGAGCACGACCGCGCTTACTGGTCGGCGAAGATGGACGAGTTCGGGCTCATCTGGGCTCCCGTCGCGAAGCTTTCCGAGGTCATCAACAGCCCCCAGGTCCAGCACATGGGCTGGTTCCGAGACGATCGACCACCCCGAGTTCGGCCGCTTCGAAACCGTCGATACCCCGTTCAAGATCTACGGCAGCGAATCGGCGCCCGCGGCCCGGCTCCGACACCCGGCCAGCACACGTTCGACCTCCTCGCGGAGTTCGGCATCGAGGGGGAAGAGGTGACCGACCTCGCCACAGCCGGCGTCTTCGGCTAAGCGGTCAGCGGCGCTTTCCGCGAGTGTGCGGCGCCGCATTGACTCGACCGAACCGATCCTCTACAACCAGCGCCTATCACCACCATTGTTAACAGGCGGTGATCGGAGCCTCCATCATGCCGGACGTACGCTGGATCGAAGACCAGCCCTATCACGCCAAGACCCCATTCCTCACGCGCGCCAACGTCGGTGAGGTCCTGCCCGCTCCGCCTAGCCCGGCGGGCTGGGATCTCGTGTTCGCCAACGGCGGCACCATCCGCGGTTGGCGCGATTGCGCCGTCAACAGGCTTGGGATCGGCGACGACGAGCTCGACCCCGACCCCGACCGGATGGAGTGGATCGGCCTCGTGGGCGGCTACGGCTACCTGAATGCGACCTGGATTCGCATCTGGGGCGAACGTACCCCCGGCATGTCCGCCGCCATCATGGATGCCGCCTACTTCGGTGATTACCCAGGCGTCCCGCCCTACGTCCCTGAACCATGGCACACCAATCCCGCGACCACCGCTCAGATGGAAAAGTGGCTGGGCTGGGCCATGGGCACGATGGAACAGACCGAGCTGGAAGCCGACCGCCTGCAGGCACGCAAGATCCGCGATGAGCGCCCCGATCTCGCTTCCCTCCCCGATGCGGCCCTCCTCGAACGGGCGATCAGCCTTCGCCCGGTCTGCCGGCACATGTTCGACCAGCACATCAACCAGAGCGCAGCCGCTGCCGTCGGCCCCGGCACGATCAACGCCATCTGCGCGGCCATTGGCCGGCCCGAACTGGGCATGCGGCTCATCGTGGGGCTGGGGAGCGTCGATTCCGCCGCGCCCTCCTTCGCGATGTGGGACCTCAGCCGTGCGGCGCGCAACTCGCCAGCGCTTGCCGCCCTCTTCGAAGCCGGGCACGCCGGCCTGAACGCGCGCCTCCGGGCTTCGACGGATCCCGACGTTGCCGGCTTCTGTACCCGCCTCGACGACTTCCTCCGGGAGTTCGGCTCACGTGGTCCCAACGAATGGGACATCGCCGCACCTACGTGGGAGACGGCGCCGGACATCGCCCTTGCCGCCATCGACCGCATGCGGCTGGCGCCTGACTCTGCGTCGCCGTCCGCGAGCAACGCCACACGGGAGGCCGAGCGAAAGGCAGCGGTCGCCGAGATCGAGACTGTCCTCGCCGCCGATCCGGCGACTCTCGCCCAGTTCCGCGCCGCCTCCGCCAGCGCCGCTACCTTCGTCCCGGGGCGGGAACGCTCCAAGACCAACATCATCCGCGTCATCGAGGAGAGCCGTGTCGCCATCTGGGAGCTCGGCCGCCGCGCCGTCGCCCGCGGCCACGTCGACCAGCCTTCCGACATTTGCTACCTCTTCGAGGACGAGCTTCACCGCTACGTCGAGTCCCCCACCGATCTCCACGAGCTCGTCGCGGCCCGGCGCAAACACCACGAGTGGCTGCTTTCACTTGAGCCGCCCTTCATCATCAACGGCCCCTTCCCGGCCAACACCACCTGGCCGCGGCGCAGCGACCGCGAAGTCACCACGGTCACTGCCGGAGAGACGATGTCCGGCGCCCCGGGCTGCCCGGGAATGGCGCGCGGGCGCGCCCGCGTCGTCCTCGACCCCTCCGATCCCACCGTCCTCGAACCCGGTGACATCCTCATCGCGCCGATGACGGATCCCGGCGTGGACGCCGCTCTTCGTCCCGGCCGCGGGCGTCGTCGTCGACGTTGGCGCGGCCCTCAGCCACGCCATCATCGTCAGCCGCGAGCTCGGCATTCCCTGCGTCGTTTCCGTCACCGATGCCTCGCGCCGCATTCCCGACGGCGCCCTGGTCGAGGTCAACGGCGACGCCGGGACTGTCACCATCGTTGAGCTCCCGGCCTGACGAACCTATGACCGCGAACCCCAGTCGACCGCACGAAGTCGTCTCTTTCGATGATCCCCTGCCGGCCAACATCGACCGGGCCGGGCTGTTGGGCGGGAAAGGCGCGGGCCTCGTCGAAATGCGGCAGCGACTCGACCTGCCCGTGCCGCCCGGCTTCGTCATCACCACCGCCGTCTGCCGTGAGTACCTCTCCGGCGGGTGGCCCGCGGGGCTCGACGCGCAGATCGACGAGCACATGGACCGCCTGTCCGCCCTCACGGGTCGCCGCTTCGCCGACCCTGAACGTCCGCTGCTTGTCTCCGTCCGCTCGGGCGCCCCCGTCTCGATGCCCGGCATGATGGACACGCTGCTCAACGTCGGCATCACCCCCGAGATTCGCGAGCGCTTCACCGCCCGCTCCGGCGATCCACTTTTCGCCGCCGACACCTGGCTCCGCTTTGTCCGCATGTTCGCCGAGATCGTGCTCGACCTGCCCCGCGGCGACGTTGCAAGCGCGGCCGCCTCCGACGGCACCGTCGCCGGCAAGACCGCCGCCGCCGAACGCGTCCGCCAGCTCTCCGTCGATCTCGCCCATCCCGGCATCCCCGCAAATCCCCGCGACCAGCTTCGCAGCGCCATCGAGGCCGTGTTCCGTTCGTGGAACTCCGAGCGCGCGCGCGTCTTCCGCATGCGCGAGAACCTCAGCGATGCCATGGGCACCGCCGTCACCGTCCAGTCCATGGTTTTCGGCAACCTCGACGATCGTTCCGGCACGGGTGTCGTCTTTACTCGCGACCCCGCCACGGGTGAGCGCCTCCCCTTCGGCGACTACCTTCCTCGCGCCCAGGGCGAAGACGTCGTCGCAGGCACGCACGCCGTCTCGGGCCTCGACGCCCTTCGCGAACGGCTCCCGGAGGTCCATACCGAGCTCCTCAAGGTGCTCGACCGCCTCGAGCGCCACTACCGCGACGTCTGCGACGTCGAGTTCACCGTCGCCTCTGGCAGCCTCTACGTGCTCCAAACACGCATCGGGCGGCGCAGCCCACTCGCCGCCGTCCGAATCGCCGTATCCATGGCCGAAGACCCGGACTTCCCCCTCACGCGCGCCGAGGCCGTTGCCCGCGTCGATGCCGAGACGCTGCAGCGCGCCGCGAATCTCGCACGCTGCACACCGGACGCCACACCACTCGGCCACGGGCCGCGCCGCCTCTCCCGGCGTGGGGGTCGGGGTTCTCTCGTGCGATCCCGACGAAGCCGCCGCGCTCGCCCAGTCGGGGACGGCCGTCGTCCTCGCCCGCGAGGAGACTTCCCCGGCTGACGTCCACGGCATGGTGGGGGCCGCAGCACTCCTGACCACGACGGGTGGGGTCGCGAGCCACGCCGCCGTCGTCGCCCGCGGTTGGGGAATCCCCGCCGTCACCGGCATGGCCTCGGCCTCCGTCCAGCCCGATGGAATCCGAATCGGCGACGTTTTCATCCCGGGCGGCGAGACCGTCACCGTCGATGGCACCACGGGTGCGTTCTACCGCGGCGACTGCCGCTCGCAGGACGCTCCGGAGGCCGATGCGGCCCGCACGCTGCGCCAGTGGGCTGCCGAGCTCGGCATCGAGCCGGGCACCTCTGTCGCTGTCGCTGCCACCACACAGTCAGCACCCGCCGGGCGCGAGATCACGCTCCTCGAGGTTGCCCGCACGATCCAGCTCAAGGGCCTTTGCACCGTCGAGCGCGCCGCCGCCGCGCTCGGTGCCGCCGAATCGGACGTTACCGGGCTGGTCGAATCGGCGCCTGATCGCTTCCGCGCCACGCCGCGCGGGCTCATGGTCACGCCCGACGGCCGCGCCTGGGTCGAAGCCGCGCTCGCGACCGAACGCGAAGGCGGCGACGCCGCGGCGCTCACCGCCGCCTACGAGCGCTTCACCGCTCTCAACCACCGCTTCAAGCAGCTCGTCAACGACTGGCAGCAGGCGAACTCCAGCGCGAACACCGAGGCGCTCCAGCCCCTGCTCGACGCGCTCGCCAGCCTGCACGGCGACTTCGCACCGCTCCTCAGCGAGATTGCCGAGGCATCGCCACGCCTCGCGAGCTACACGCCCCGCTTCGCCGCCGCGCTGCGACAGCTCCGGGCCGGCGACCATTCCATGCTCGCTTCGCCCCTGAAGGACAGCTACCACACGGTCTGGTTCGAATACCACGAAGAGCTCATCTCGCTCTGCAGCCGCGACCGCCTGGCCGAAGAGCGCGCCGAGACCTGACGTCGCGCGTCCGGGGACGCGCGACCCGAACCGACCCCATCCCAACCCTACGGCCCAAAGGACGCCGTTCAAGGGACCTCCGGCCGGGGTTCCCGCGGCACGGACCTGCGATGGTTAGTTCACGCCGCGTCTCACGGGACGGCTATCGAGACGCGCAGAACGGAACCGCCCCGTGCCGACCAAGGACTGCACAGGGCGTTGGGAGAGATCACATTTTGTCGACTTCGGACTTCGGCGTGATGGACGGCAACGAGGCAGCGGCGCGGATCGCGCACCGCACGACCGAGGTCATCGCCATCTACCCCATCACTCCATCCTCGCCCATGGCGGAGCTTGCCGACGAATGGTCGGCGGCCGGGCAAGCGAACATCTGGGGCACCGTGCCTCGCGTCGTCCAGATGCAGAGCGAAGGAGGCGCGGCCGGCGCCGCCCACGGCGCGCTACAGGCGGGCGCTCTCACGACGACGTTCACGGCTTCCCAGGGCCTCCTCCTGATGATCCCGAACATGTTCAAGATCGCCGGAGAGCTGACGTCGGTCGTCTTCCACGTCGCCGCACGCGCCGTTGCCACCCATGCGCTCTCGATCTTTGGCGACCACAGCGATGTCATGGCTACGCGCTCCACGGGCTGGGCCATGCTCTGCGCCTCCTCCGTGCAGGAGGCCCACGACTTCGCGCTCATCGCCACACGCGCCACGCTGCTCTCCCGCGTCCCCTTCATGCACTTCTTCGATGGCTTCCGCACTTCGCACGAAGTCAACAAGATCGCCCTCATTTCGGACGACCACATTCGCGCCATGGTCCCCGAGGAGTTCGTCATCGCCCACCGGGAACGCGGGCTCACGCCGGACCGACCGGTCATCCGCGGCACCGCCCAGAACCCGGACGTCTTCTTCCAGGCCCGTGAAGCCGCCAACTCCTTCTACGACGCGGTCCCCGGGATCACGCAGTCCGCCATGGACGAGTTCGCCGCCCTTACCGGCCGCGCCTACCGTCCCTTCGACTACTACGGCGACCCGGCCGCGGAGCGCGTCATCGTGGTCATGGGCTCCGGCTGCGGCGCCGCCGAAGAGGCCATCGATGCGGCGCTCGCGCGCGGCGAACGCGTGGGCATGGTCAAGGTGCGCCTCTTCCGGCCCTTCTCGGTGGCCGACTTCGTCGCCGCCCTTCCGAGTACCACGCGCTCCGTTGCCGTCCTCGACCGGACGAAAGAGCCCGGCTCCGCCGGCGAGCCACTCTACCAGGACGTCGTGACCGCGCTCGTCGAGGACGCCTCCGGCACGGCCCCGCGCTTCGAGCGGCTGCCGAGAGTCATCGGCGGCCGCTACGGTCTTGGCTCGAAGGAGTTCACGCCGGCGATGGCCTCCGCCATCTTCGCCGAACTCGCCTCGCCTTCCCCGAGGACGCACTTCACCGTCGGGATCAACGACGACATCACCCACACCAGCCTCACGTACGACGACTCCGACCACACCGAGCCCGACCACACGGTCCGGGCGCTGTTCTACGCACTCGGGAGCGATGGCACGGTCGGCGCGAATAAGAACACGGTCAAAATCATCGGCAAGGAAACTGACCTCCACGCCCAGGGCTACTTCGTCTACGACTCGAAGAAGTCCGGTTCCACCACCGTCTCGCATCTACGCTTCGGCCCGGAACCCATCCGCTCCTCCTATCTCATCCAGAGCGCCTCGTTCATCGCCTGCCACCAGTTCTCGTTGCTCGACCGCATCGACGTCCTCGAACGCGCCCAACACGGCGCTACCTTCCTCCTCAACAGCCCGTACTCGCACGAGGAAACGTGGGACCACCTGCCGCGCGAGATCCAGGACTCGATCATCGCCAAAGGCGTTCGCCTGTTCGTCATCGATGCCGGGCGCGTCGCGAAAGAAGCCGGCCTGGGCAACCGCGTGAACACCGTGCTTCAGCCTTGCTTCTTCGCCCTCGCGGGCGTCATGCCGCGCGACGATGCCATCGCCGCCATCAAGAACGCCATCCGCAAGAGCTACGGAAACCGCGGACAGTCGATCGTTGATAAGAACGACGCCGCGGTTGATGCCGCCCTCGCGGAACTCTATGAAGTGCCCGTTCCCGCGCGCCTCCACCAGCGACCGCTTCCGCATTCTGCCCGTTGGCGCCAATGCCCCCGATTTCGTGCAACGCGTCACCGCGCGGATCATGGACGGCCAGGGCGACCTGCTCCCGGTCAGCGCCTTCCCCGTCGACGGCACCTTCCCGACGGGCACCGCGAAGTGGGAAAAGCGAACGATCGCGGCCGAGATCCCCATCTGGGACCCTTCCATCTGCATCGAATGCGCGAAGTGCGCCCTCGTCTGCCCACATGCCGCCATCCGCATGCAGGTCTTCGACCCCAAACTCCTCGAGGAGGCCCCGGAGGGCTTCCAGCACCGCGCATGGAGCGCTCGCGACCTTCCTGGCGCCGCGATGACCATCCAGGTGGCGCCGGACGACTGCACGGGCTGCGGCATCTGCGTCGACGTCTGCCCCGCCAGGAGCAAGTCCGTCGTCAAGCACAAGGCCATCAACATGGAGCCGATCGAGCCCCACCTCGCCCGCGAGCGCGAGAACTTCGACTTCTTCCTCGGCATCCCCGAACCGGACCGGAGCAAGGTCCAGGTTGGGACGATCAAGGGCTCCCAGATGATGCAGCCGCTCTTCGAGTTCTCCGGCGCCTGCGCGGGCTGCGGCGAGACGCCCTACCTCAAGCTGCTCACCCAGCTCTTCGGTGATCGGCTCCTCATCGCAAACGCCACCGGCTGCTCGTCCATTTATGGCGGGAATCTCCCGACCACTCCCTGGGCAACGAACGACGAGGGCCGCGGCCCCGCCTGGTCCAACTCGCTCTTCGAGGACAACGCTGAGTTCGGTCTCGGCATGCGCCTCGGGGTCGACCAGCACCGGGCGCTGGCCCGCGTAGAGCTGGCCCATCTCTCACGCCAGCTCGGCGAAAGCTTCGCGCGTGAGCTGCTCGACGGCAGCCATTCCGGCCACGGCGAGGTGGACACGCAGCGGAAGCGCGTCCAGCTGCTCAAGGAGAAGCTGTCCGCGATGCCGCCCGACCGCCATGTAGCCACGCTCCTCTCGTCGGCCGACTACCTCGTCGACAAGAGCGTCTGGATCGTCGGTGGAGATGGCTGGGCGTACGACATCGGATTCGGCGGCCTCGACCACGTCCTCGCCAGCGGGCGAAACGTGAACGTCCTCGTCCTCGATACGGAGGTGTACTCCAACACCGGCGGTCAGTCGTCGAAAGCGACACCACGCGCTGCCGTAGCCAAGTTCGCCGCGGCCGGCAAACACGTCGCCAAGAAGGATCTCGGGATGGAGGCCGCCACCTACGGCGACGTCTACGTCGCGAAGATCGCCATCGGCGCCGACAACGCCCAAACCGTCAAGGCGTTTGTGGAAGCGGAGCGCCACAAGGGGCCTTCGCTCATCATCGCCTACAGCCACTGCATCGCTCACGGCATCAACATGTCCACGGCGATGACGCACCAGCGCGAAGCGGTGGCCAGCGGCTACTGGCCCCTCTATCGCTTCCTCCCGGATGAAGCCTCGAACGACGGCCACCCCTTCCACCTGGATTCGAAGATGCCGACGCTGCGCTTCCGCGATTTCGCCCTCAAAGAAGCGCGCTTCGGGATGCTCCCGCTCGCCAACGCTGCCGAAGCGGACGAACTGATGAACGCAGCGCAGGCGGACATCGACGAGCGATGGAGCCTGTACTCGCAGACATCCGGCTTCGAGCGCCACGCTCCACCCCACCTTGGCGACCTGCGCGACGCGGCCGCGCCAGACGACCTGGAGGCCACCCCGTGACCGATATGCGCACCCAGTACCTCGGGCTCAACCTCAAGAACCCGCTCGTGGTCTCCGCCTCGCCCATGTCCGATCGGCTCGAAACGCTCGAGCGCCTGGAAACGTGTGGCGCGGCCGCCGTCGTGATGCGCTCGCTTTTCGAGGAGCAAATCGAGCAGATGGACTTCCACGTCCACGAGCTCCTCGAGCAGTGGACCGACAGCACGTTCGAAGCACAGAGTTTCTTCCCGCCCGTCCAGGTTCACAACTCCGGCCCGGCGAACTACCTGCGCGCCCTTACAGCGGCCAAGAGGCATCTCACCATCCCCGTCATCGGCAGCCTTAACGGGGTCTCGCCCGGCGGCTGGCTCCGCTACGCCAGGATGATCGAAGACGCAGGTGCAGACGCCCTCGAACTGAACGTCTACTTCGTCGCAGCGACGCTCGACGAAACCTCCGAAGAGGTCGAACAGCGCTACATCTCCCTCGTTTCCGACGTTCGCCAGGCAATCGACATCCCGCTCGCCGTGAAGATCGCCCCCTTCTTCAGCTCCCTGCCCCAGATGGTCAAACGTCTCTTCGATGCCGGCGCCGACGGCCTGGTGCTCTTCAACCGGTTTGTCCAACCCGACATCGACCTCGAGTCGCTGACCGTCCAGGCGACCGTCCACCTGAGCACCTCGGACGAGCTCACGCTCCCCCTGCGCTGGATTGCGATCCTTCGCGGCATGTCGTCGCGGTCGTTCGCCGCCTCCACCGGCGTCCATACGGCCAGCGACGTCATCAAGGTCCTTCTCGCCGGCGCCGACGTCGCGATGATGGCGTCAGCCTTGCTCCGTCACGGCCCCGACCACGTCGCCATGGTGCTCAACGACGCCCATACATGGCTCGACGAACACGAGTACGAGTCGGTCGCGCAGATGAAGGGCAGCATGAGCCAGGCTTCCTGCCCCGAGCCCGCGAACTTCGAACGCGCCCACTACGTCCAGGCCCTCAACTCCTTCAGCAGCCCCTTCTAAGCCCTGCAGCGCGTACGCACTCCACGCAGCGGGCATCCGTCCCCAAGCGAAGCCAGCCGTCGCCCATCCTCTTTCCCGCTCCTCGCTCCAGCTTGACGAATACTTGGCGTCACCCTAACAGTGTTTCAATGCCCGGAGCGTTGCTGTGACCGCCAACCCGCGTACGCGCTGGCTCATCATGGCCGTGGCCGTCATCGGCTCCTTCATGAGCGTGCTCGATAGCACGATCGTGAACATCGCACTGGCGACGCTCGGTGATGCCTTCCACGAGAGCGTCAACACCATCCAGTGGGTGGTTACCGCATACCTCCTCGCCCTCGGCGTCTCCATTCCCATCGCCGGGTACCTTGCCGACCGCTTCGGGCCTCGACGCATCTTCACCGCCAGCCTTGCAGCGTTCACCGCGGGCTCCTTCCTCTGCGGTATCGCCCCGAATCTCCAGGTGCTCATCGTCTTTCGCGTCATCCAGGGCCTTGGCGGCGGAAGCCTCCTGCCCCTCGCCATGGCGATGGTCTTCAACGCCTTCCCGGCCGGCGAGCGCGGCAAGGCCATGGGCATGATGGGCGTCCCGACGCTTCTCGCGCCGGCCATCGGGCCGACGCTGGGCGGTTGGCTTGTCGAAGACGTCTCCTGGCGCTGGATCTTCTACGTCAACATTCCCATCGGCATCGCCGCCGTCGTCCTCGCGCTCCTCTGGCTCCCGAAGGACAATCCGCAGCACCCGGCGGAAAGCCGCAAATTCGACGTCACCGGCATCCTTCTCTCCGCACTCGGCACGAGCCTCGTCCTCTACAGCGTTTCCGAGATCCCCGACAAAGGCTGGGACTCGTCTATCGTTCTGATCACGGGTGCGCTGGGCCTCATCGCACTGCTTGCCTTCGGATGGGTGGAACTCCACGTCGCCGACCCAGTCCTCGATATCCGCCTCTTCCGCAGCGCCGCCTTCTTCTCCGCGAACGTGGCCAACTGCCTGCTGAGCGCTTCGTTGTTCACCGGGACATTCCTCGTTCCGCTCTTTCTCCAGCAGGTCGCGGGCAAGTCGCCGATCGAGGCCGGTTTCGCTATCGTCCCGCGCGCCCTCGCGGCCGCGGCATTCATGCCCGTCGGCGGGCGCCTGTACGACCGTTTCGGGGTGAAGCTCCCAACCGCCCTCGGGCTCGCAATCCTCCTGCCGGCCAGCCTCGCGCTGGTCACGATCAACGTCGATTACGCCAGCTGGTGGCTCGCGATCATCCTCATCTTCATCGGCATCGGCCTGGGGCTCTCCGCCATGCCGCTCACGGCCGCCTGTCTCGCATCAGCCGGCCCGAACGCTGGCGCGCGAGCATCCTCGCTCGTCAACGTCACACGACAGCTGGTCGCGTCGATGGGCGTTGCCGTGGTCGCCACCTTCCTCGCCTCGCGGATTGCGGCACATTCCGGGCCGGGGACGTCCCCGCTCGACGCCGCGCTGTTCGGCTACCACGACGCCTTCGTGCTCTCTGCGCTCCTCGGCCTGCCAGCGCTCGTGGCGGTCTTCCTCATCGTCGTTCCCGATACACCGCCGGTCGTCCACGACGCCGACCGGGAGAAGCTCACCTTCGTCGAGGTTTGAGAGCTTTGCTCACCGACCGGTGAACTGCGGCTCGCGCTTTTCCTGGAACGCCTTCACCGCCTCGGTATGGTCGGCCGTCCGCATCGACATCTCTTCGATTGCCAGCGAATAGGGCAGGACAAGGTTCGAGACCGACTTGATGAACTTGTTGACCGCCACCTTCGACGATTGAACGGCGAAGGGTGCGCCCTGCGGCGAGTTTGCGGGCGACGGCAAGAGCCTCATCGAGCGCCGCCCCGTCGTCCACGACCTTGTTCACCAGTCCCATCTGGAACGCTTCCTCCGCGCCCATCAGGTCGCCGCTCATGAGCATGTACTTGGCGCGGTTGACGCCCATGAGCAGGGGCCAGATGACGGCGCCGCCGTCGCCGGCGGTGATGCCCATCTTCACGTGAGGATCGCCGATCCGGGCGCTCCTGGCGGCAATCACCACGTCGCACAGCAGCGCGACAGTCGCGCCAAGGCCCACCGCCGGGCCGTTCACAGCGGAAACGATCGGCTTCTCGCAGTCCAGGAGGTTGTCAACGATGCGCCGCGCTTCCTGCATGATCGTCATGCCGCTCTTCGTGCGCATGTCGGCGCCACCACCAAAGTCGCCACCCGCGCAGAAGCCGCGCCCGTTGCCCGTGAGCACCGCCGCCCGGACCTCCGTATCCGCCTGCACATCCAGGAAGATGGACATCAGCTCGGAGTGCATGGCGCCGTTCACGGCGTTCAATCGCTCCGGCCGGTTGAGGCGAAGAACCGCCACTCCGTCGGTCTTCTCGATCACGATGGTTTCGTACTTTTCCTGTTGGAGCATGCCGGGCAACCTCCTCGGTGTTGCCCAGAATCATAAGCGCGTCGGAGCCGCCGATTCAGGCGTCTCTGCGACTACTGGGTCGAGCGCTTCCAAACGGCGTTCGCTCCGGCGAGTGTGACAGCCACAGAGTCGTTGCCGGTGAACTGATAGTCGCCGTTGATAAGTCCCAGGGCGTCAGAAACGATCTTCAACTTGCCGTCGCCGGCGAACGCCTTGCCCGTGTCGATGGTTGTGGCCGAAAAGGTGTAGGTCCCCGCGGTTGTGTCCTTGAGGATCATCGTCCACGCCTCGCCGCCGAAGGACGCATCGAGTTCCCATGTCTCGTCTGTTCCCGAACGCGACGTCCGCTTCCACGTCGTCTGGTACCCGGTTGCGAGGAAGTCGTTGAGTGCCTGCGGGCCTGAGCCCTGGATGAAGTTGGCCACGCCGGTGGGAATCAGCAAGTAAACGTTGGTTGCCGTTTCGCCGACCTGCGTCCAGTGAAACACCCTCTCCTGGCCGCCATCGGGGAAGACGTTGCCCGCGGCACCGTTGGCCGGGAAGACGATCCGTCCGGCCTCGTCGAACGTCTGGGTCGTCTTGTAGCCACCATCGGTGGCGATGAGTGAGTCCATGTGTTGAGCGAGCCCATTGCCAGTGCTGCTCTGCGTCCATTGGCCGACGAAGCGGGGGTCGAGGCCATCGTCGGCGGCGCTGTTTGGGCCTGGGGTGCTCGCGCCGCCGGAGCCGACGAGGGAGCGGACGCCGAAAACGCCCGCGAGCACAAGCAGCACGGCCACCAGTGCCGCCGCGCCTGGCGCAAGCCAGCGTGGCGGAGGGTTCCGAAGTGGCCGGACGGGGGAGGCCATCGGCCGTGACCGGATGGGCCGTTCCGATGGAGCCTGGTCCACGCCCTGCAGGAGCGCAGCGATGGTGTCGCCCAGGACCGCGAGATGATGCTCGAGTGGAGGAGTCATCGCGTCGAGCCAGTGCGGAGAACTCAGAAAGTATTCGAGACTGCGCTCCGGGACGACGTCCTCGATCCGGAACGGCACGATCGCCAGTCCCTTGTTCACAGCACGCTCGACTTCGCGCTTGATCTGCTGCGAAGCGTTCGCATGTGATGAGAACACCAGCACCATCACGCGGCTTCCTTCGATGCCCCGGATTATCGCCTCCCCCCAGTCGGTTCCCGCGAGGATGTCCCGTGGGGCAATCCAACAGCGCACGCCTCGCTGTTCGAGCGTTCCGCAGACCGCGTCGGCGACTGGCTTATCGAGCGACGAGTAGCTGACGAACACGTCGTGGGTCACGCCCGAGCCCGGTGACAAAACCATGCGCGCAATCATGACGATATCGGAGCTGATCCGCGACCTTCGACCGAGCAGTGCCGCGAATGTTGGCTCAAGACGGGGCTTTACGCCTCCGCCGCGCCCCTCATACAGTGCGGCCCGTAAATGACGTCGACTGAGCCCTGTCACCACGGCCACCGCCGATCGCCCGCAAGACGCCAGTCCGCCGCGCGCGGCTCTCGCGTTGCGCATTGGCGTCATCGGCAACAGGACGCTCGATCCAGGCGATCAGTTACGTCAAACGGCGGCCGTCGCGGACGTCGCACGCGAGATCCGGGATATCTGTAACGACCTGCCGTCAGACGTCCGTTCGCTCTATGCCCCCGGAGCGGCGCTCATCCGTGTGGTGACTTCGGTTGCCGAAGGAGCCGACCGGATCGGTGCTCGCGTGGCCCTCGAGATGGGCTTCGGGCTGGACTGCGTGCTGCCCTTCGAGCGAACCGCCTTCGCGCACGACTTCGAGTCCGAGGAATCGCGAGATGAGTACGAAGGTCTACTCGCCAAAGCACGGGCTGTCTTCGAACTCGACGGTTCGCGCCGCGACGATGCGGTTCGCGCGCTTGCCTACCAGGCGGCGAGCGAGCGCGTTCTCGCTCAGTCCGACGTGCTGATCGCGATCTGGACGGGTGCCGAGGCAAAAGGCCCCGGCGGCACCGCAACCACGGTGCGGAGCGCGCTTCGCTCGGGCACGCCAGTCCTGTGGATTAATGCTTCCCAGCCTGACGAGCGCTACTTGCAGGACACGGAAGGCACGTGGACGCAATTCACGTCCGAGGCACTCAGAGGCCATGTCCTTCAAATTCTCAGCTCTCCCGGCCCGGCGGACGGAGTAGCCCGCGATGACTACTTCAGTGAACGCATGCCCCGGTTTGCCCCGCTGAACGGAACGTGGCGGGCGTTCCGCGCCGTTGTTCTCCCGGGGCACGGCACGCGCCGGCGGGCGGTCTTGCGACGAATCGGCGATGAGGCGAACCGCGAATGGCTGGCGGGTTGGGAAACAAAGCCATCCCTGCCGGGGACGGTCGTCGGCGAACTCAACGCTTCCTTGCAGCCCCAGTTCCGTTGGGCGGACGGGCTGAGCAACTATTACGGGAATCAGTACCGCAGCACCTTCGTGCTCATCTACTTGTTGGGCGCCGTCGCGGTCCTCCTGGCCGTTCTCGGGCAGACACTTGGAATCGACGGGGCGGGCGGCGGTGGTGAAGCGTTCAAAGCCATCGTCTCGCTCGGCACCATCGGCGCCATCCTTGGACTGCGCCACCTCGGGGAGCACCGCCGGTGGCACGACCGCTGGATCGATTACCGGCTGCTCGCCGAATTCTTCCGGCAGATGGGCTTCCTGGCACCGCTCTGCATTTCGCCGCCGCGCGCGCAGCAGCCCCTTCACCGCTCGTCCCAGGACCCGGGCAACAGTTGGATGGGGTGGCACGCGCGTGCTGTGGCGCGAGAGATGGGCGTCATTTCGGCCGCCCTCAACGCCGAGTACCTCCAGTCCGCCCGGGCGATGCTGCGCGACGGATGGGTGAGCCATCAACTCGACTACCACCGCCACAACGCCGCGGCGAACAGGCAAATGCAGCACCGGCTTCAGCTCGCGGGTACCGTAACCCTGGCGGGAACGGTGGGTGGGATTCTCCTCTTGCTCATCACGGGCGCGTCCGCGTGGAGTGTCATGGCCGCCGTCCTGCCGGCCGTAGGTGCCGGGATCGCGGGCATTCGCAGTCAGTCCGAGATGGAGCGCATTGCGCGGCGTTCCGGCGCCATCGCCACGGGACTGAGCGAATTCCGGGACGCGCTCGACCGCGTGGTCATCGAGGATGCCGCAGGGACGTCACAGCGGCTGTCGAGTCTCGCCCAATCGCTGGCCACGGCCATGACGGACGACGTCCTCGATTGGCGGATCGTGTTCGACTCGCGGCAGGCAGAGGTGCACGGCTGAGGCTCGCGCATGCCGGACAAGCCGCCCCTGGACCCGGGGCGAGGCAGCATCAGTCGCGACGAGCCCCGCTTTGGTCCGCTGCCCAGATACCGCACGGCGGCCCCGGTGCTCACTTGCGCCGGCGATCTGGCCATCCGGCCAGGTCAGGCGTTGGGGCGCTCGTCCGCGAACCAGTCGCCGGACTTCCCGCCGTGCTTTTCCAGCAGACGGACGCCGTCGACGACCATGCCCTTGTCCACGGCTTTGCACATGTCATAGATCGTGAGCGCGGCCACCGAGACCGCGGTCAGCGCCTCCATTTCGACGCCCGTCTTGCCGGTCGTCTTCACGGTCGCCCGCACGCCCGAGCTCCGACGCCGAGAGCGGCTCGAAATCGACGGTCACGCCCGTCACGGGCAGGGGATGGCACATCGGGATGAGCTCGCTCGTCCGTTTCGCCGCCATGATGCCCGCCACCCGCGCCACGGCGATGACGTCGCCTTTGGGCAGCCCGCCCGACTGGATCAACGCAAGCGTTTCGGGACGCATCCGCACCGAGCCCTCAGCCACGGCCACGCGGACGGTGTCGTCTTTGGCCGAGACGTCCACCATGCGCGCCGCGCCACGCTCGTCGATGTGCGAAAGGCCGCCGGCGCCGCTGGTCTCAGTCATTGTGCTTGTGCCACATCAGCGTTTCGTACCCCCACACCAGCGCGTAGGCGAGACCGCCTATCAGCAGCCCGCCGGGGATGCCGAGGTACGGCGAAATCCACGTGTCGGAGACGATGATGCCCACGCCCGCGGCCGGCAGGAATCCGAAGAACGCCGCACGCCGCCGCTCGACTTCGAATTTTCGGCGCAGTGGGGAACGCGCATCGGTCATGGTCAAAGTCTAGTCCCTCGCCCCGCTAGTCGAACCAGCGCATTTCGCCGGGCGACAGGTCGACCTCGAACACACGCCCGCGGGCCTCGACCGCGAGGGTCCGCGCACGTTCGAGGTCGTTGCGGACCTGGATGCGGCCGCTCACCTGCCGTTGGAACAGTCCCTGGTACGTGAGCGATGCCGTATCGCCCACGACGCGGGGCGTGGCGCCGGTCGCCGCCACCTGCCACAACGCCCCTTCGTGCGGACGCAGCATCTGGTCGCCCATCCCGACCACACGTCCGTTCCACACGTCGAAGGCTACCTCCCCGGCGCGTAAGTACTCGCCCGAAGGGATCCAGGCGGACTCGTCATTCCAGTTCAAGATGCCCAGCAGGAAGCGGCCCTCGCCGAGGTCGGCGCGCCAGGCGCGCGGCACCGGCCCCTCCAGCGGCTCGACCGGATCGGCGGCAACGCCGGGCGGCGGAAACAGAGCCAGCGCCATGTCGCGCCGGCCGGCGCTGAGCTTCGGCAGGTCGTCGCTCGCCACCACCATGCCGCCGCTCAGCGCGATGCCCGTCGCCAGGAAGCGCACCTCGGCCTCGTTCAGTTCGGTGTCCGTCTCCCGCACGATCAGGCAGTCCGGGTCATTGACCCACCAGCGGTTGTGCATCCAGTTCCGCTGGAGCGTCAGCCGCATTGCGTGCTTCACGGAAGGGTTCGGCCCAGCGGCCCACACTTCTTTCACGTCCGGCCCGATGCGCATCGCGTCGACCAGCCCGATGGCCGGGCCGAAGTGGCACGTGCAGCCCAGGATGAACGTCTTGCCACCCGCCTCGTCGCGGATGATCTCGAGCCCGCGGCGCAGATTCGAAGGCGCAGTTGTCCCGCGCTCGTGGTACACCACCTGCGACGCGGGGCGCGCCGCGAACGCCAGCGCGTCGAGCTTGAGGTAGTCGTAACCCCAGCCGCGCACCACCGTGCGGATGATGTTGCGCAGCCACGCCTCCGATTGCGGCTGCGTGCAGTCCAAGACGGCACAGCGCCCCAGCCAGGTCTGCACGAAGAACGTCTCGCCCTCGGGCGTCTTCAGCACCATCTCCGGGTGCTCGCGCAATGCGACCGAATCCTCGTGGAGCAGGAACGGCGCCAGCCAGATCCCCGGCTTATAGCCCGCCTCGCGAATGCGCTCCGCCAGCGCCTTCATCCCCGACGGGAACTTCGCGTTGGGCGTCAGCCAGTCGCCCGTGTGGCTCTGGAAGCCGTCATCGATCTGCACGTATTCGGCCGGGTGCTTGCTCGCCACCATCGCAGCCGAGGTTGGCGACCACGTCCGCCTCGCTTACACGGTTGTAGAAGTAGTACCAGCTACACCAGCCGGTCGGCACATGCCCAGGCACGCGCGCCTTCATCTCCGCTCCCACCTCGTCGGCGTAACGCTTGATCAGCGTCAGTGGATCGCGCCCTTCGATGAGCAGCACCGGTGGCAGGTCGAGCGACTCTCCCGGGCCCAGCTCGATCCCATCGAGGTCGAACGTCAGCGCCAGCGCTCCCATGTGGCTCTCATCGTCGTCCACCGTGTACTCGATATTGAAGAAGAACCGGTCCGGCCGGAGCGAACCGGCAAGCAGTGCCGGCGTCGCATGCGAAGGCAGCACTGCCACACCCACCTCGCGGCTGATGTACCGGCGTCCGGCGTCCGCAGGCGCGACATACCGTCCGTCGTAGCCCTCCTCGGATGGCGTGCCGAGGTTGCGCACCAGCGCATCCATCTGCATGTAGCGCCCGTGCAGCCACAGAGAGCCGCCCGCCGAGCCCGCGTTCGGTGTGGCCGTCAGGCGCAACTCCCGCGGCTGCAGCGGGTCCGCCGAGCGATTGGTCAGGCGCGACTTCAGCCGGCCGCTGACAGCGTCGTACTCCGCCGCCACCGTGACGCCAGCGACGGTGGCCGGCTCGAACTGCAGATCCCACGGAAGGCCGTTCATCGGCGCTCCATGCTAGCGGGAGTGCCGTTCGAGTGCTGACCCCGGCCAAACGCTGCCCGCGCCGCCTCGAGGCTTTCGGGAGTGCCGATGTCGAACCACGGCCCCTCCACGGGCACCGCGCGCACCCGTGCCCCAGACGCGACCAGCCCGGCGATCGCCTCCGGCAATTCGTACTCTCCCCGTTCCGACGGCTGCAGCCCGTCGATCTGCTCCCAGATTGCCGGAGGCAGAACGCCGAAGCCCGCGTTGTTCCACCGGGTGGTCGATGTTCCTCGTGGCGGCTTCTCGACCATGCGCGTGACGAGGCCCGTCGCTTCATCGACGTAGACAGCACCACCGGCGAAGGGGTCGTCGACGTCGTTCACTGCGATGACAGCGTCCGCGAGGCGTGACGCCTTCACAACGTTCCGGTAGTTCTCCGGTGCGACCATGATGTCGCCCCATCCGAAGAAGAACGACTCGTCGCCCATCGCATCACGCGCCAGCGCGAGCGCGCGCGCCGTGCCGTCCAGCCTCGTCTGCCGCACGTAGCTGATCCGGAGACCGCTCTCGGCGCCGTTGCCCAGCTCCGCCTCAAGCGCCTCGGCGGCGTGCCCGGTGACGATGGTCACCTCGTCGATCCCGGCTCGGAGCAGCCCGTCGAGGATGTGGACGATGATGGGGCGTCCGCCAACGTCGAGCAGCGGCTTGGGAAACTCAGCGGTGAGCGCCCCGAGGCGCGTGCCCTTCCCGGCCGCCAGCAGCACGGCGCGGTGCACGATGCCCGTCACAGCAACGTCAGCCCGTCGGCCGCATGCACTTCGAACGCCGGCCCGCCAGTGGCCGCTTCCGCAGCCGCGATGACCTGTGCGAGCGCGTCTTCGGTGCAGGCCTGCCACCGCGAAACCGCCAAAGCCGGCGCCGGTCAGCCGCGCCCCCAGCGCGCCCGCCTTCCGCATCGCGGCGCACAAGCGGTCGAGCGCCGCCGTGCTGCAGCGAAAGTCCTCGCGCAGGCTGTTGTGCGACTCATTGAGGAGCGCACCGAACCGTCGCAGGTCGTTCGCTTCCAGCGCGCGTTCGGCCTCTTCCACGCGCACAGCCTCCGACAGGATGTGACGTGCGATCCGCTTCACCGGCACCTTCACCATGTGGTCGAACGTCTCGCTCGTGAGCTGCACGATCCGGGCGACGTCGACCTGCGCGCCATGCGCCACCTCCGTCGCCGAGATCTTCTCCGGCAGGTCATCGACGAGAATGTCGACCACATCGACGTCGGCCACCTGCCCCAACGTCGGCGGCATGTCGAGATCCACGCCAACTTCATCGGCCAGCATGGTCGCTGCGATGCGGGCACCCACGACGCGCTCGTTGTAGGCAGCCTTCGCCGAACCGCCCTTCGGCGCCTCCTCCCCCGATGAGGCGACGACGAATCGCAACGCAGCCGGTATCGGCACCAGCCGGCGCGCCGGCGGCCGGAAGTCGATGCGAAGCGCGTGGCCGGCCTTCCCGAGCACGATCACCGTCTGGTCCATTCCGCCGCTTTCCACCCCGCTATGGCGTTCCGCGACGATGGCCCTGGCGATGATCGACTCAGGCTCCAACGGAGTCCCCCACGCCGCCGCCAGGGCGGCCATCAATCCCACCGTGAGCGCCGAAGACGAACTCAACCCGCCGGTCGCCGGCAGATCGCTCGCCACCAGCACGTCCGCCCCGCGTCCCGGCGCGATATCCGCCATCTCCAGCAGCGCCCCCGCCAGGTACCGGTGCCACGGCGCCCCCGGCGTGTGCGCCTCTCCGCGGACGATTTCAGCAACACCGTCGAAGCCCTCCGATCCTGCGCGAACGACGGGGACTTCCGACGGGGCCGCCGCGACGTACGTCGCCCGCTCGATGGCGATTGGCAGCACCGGAAGCTCGGAGTAGTCGGTGTGCTCGCCGATCAGGTTCACCCGGCCAGGCGCGCGGACGATCACGACCGGCGCGCGGCCATAGCGCCGTTCGAACGCCTGGCGGGCTGAGTCAGCGGTGGACATGGCCCGATCCTAGGGCATTTCGCCGCTTCGAATGCCGGTACACTTTCGCCATGGCAACGCTCCCACCCAATTCCGGCATGCCCACAACACGCGGCATGAACTTCTTCGACGCCGACCGGAACCTCGCCTTCGCTTTGCGCCAGCACGCGTCGCCGGATGATGTCGAGCGTGCGCTGCCTTTGCTCCAAGAACTCGGAGGCGTCGCCGGGAACGAGCTCGACGAACTGGCCGCCCTCGCCGACCAGAACCCGCCGACGCTGCGTTCGTTCGATTCCGAAGGCCAACGCGTCGACGCCATCGACTACCACCCGGCCTTCGTTGAGATGCAGAAGCTCGGCTTCTCCCGCTTCGGGTTTGCAGCGATGTCGCACCGGGAGGGCGTGCTCGGCTGGCCGGGCCGCATCCCGCACGTCATCAAGTACGCGCTTTCGTACGTGTTCGTCCAGGGAGAGTTCGGGCTCTTCTGCCCAATCTCGATGACCGACTCCGCTGCACGCGTTATCAGCCTCTACGGCCCCGACGAGCTGCGGCAGCGCTACCTGCCGCGACTCACCAGTACCGACTTCAGTTCGCTCTTCCAGTCCGCCCAACTCCTGACCGAACGCACCGGCGGCAGCGATGTCGGCGCGAACGAATGCCGCGCCGTCTGCGACGCCGGAGTCTGGCGGCTCACGGGAGAGAAGTGGTTCTGCTCCAACGCCGGCGCCGACGTCCATCTGACCCTCGCACGGCCGGAGGGCGCCCCGGCCGGGACGCGTGGGCTCGGCATGTTCCTCGTGCCGAAAGTGCTTCCCGATGGCTCGCGGAACAGTTACACCATTCGGCGGCTGAAGGAGAAGCTCGGCTCCCGGTCGATGCCCACCGGCGAGTACGAGTTCGACGGCGCCATCGGCTTTCCCGTGGGCGACGTCAGCCGCGGTTTCCCGCAGATGGCGGAGATGATCAACGTCTCACGCCTTTCGAATGGCATGCGAGCGGCCGCGATCATGCGCCGATCGCTGCTGGAGGCGGTGGTCCACGCCCGGGGGCGCTCTGCCTTCGGCTCGGCGTTGTTCGATCTCCCGCTCCTGCGCGAACAGCTCTTCGAGATGACGCTCGACGTCGAGGCGGCCCTCGCCATCGTCCTCTACGCCGCACGCGCCCTCGACGATGCCGACGCCGGCAGCGAACACCACGACAAGGTCATCCGCATCACAACCCCGCTCATCAAGTACGCCGTTTGTCGCCAGGCGCGCGGCACCGCCGCGATGTCGATGAACGTCCGCGGCGGCAACGGCTACATCGAAGAATGGGTCAACGCGCGCCTCGTGCGCGACAGCCTTCTCGGCAGCATCTGGGAAGGCGCCGAGAACGTCGTCGCACTCGATGTCGCCCGCGCCGCCACCCGCGAGCGCGCACACGAGGCTCTCTTCCGCGACATCGAGACACGGCTGAAGGGACTCCGCGACGTTGACGTACTCCGCGAAGCCGAGCGCCTTGCAGGGCACGCGGTTGCCACCAAAGAACGCTTCGAACGGCTGCTCGGCGCGCCGGCGGCCGAGCGCGAGGCCAAGATGGCGCACATGTGCGACCGGCTTGCGGCCGTGCTCTGTTGCGCGCTTCTGTTCGCCGAAGCCGATGCGCAGGCGGCGGCCGGCGGCGGCTACCGCAAGCTCCTCGTCGCGACCGAATACCGCCGTCGCCGCCTCGACCGCGAGGACCCGCTGGACAACGCCGGCGCCGGCGTGAAGTGGCTCGACGAGGTGGTCGACTGGGGCGCCATCCCCGCCGAAGCCGTTCGGGCCTGATGGTACGATGTCCCCATGGCCCTGATATCCAAGACACGCGATCCTCAGGCGTCTGCCGAGGACTGGATACCGCCCCTGGAGAACGGTGATCGCCTCACCCGCGAGGAGTTCGAACGGCGCTGGGACCTGCATCCTGAAATCAAGAAGGCGGAACTGATCGATGGGCAGGTCTATCTCACCGTGACCGTCAGCCGACAGCACAGCAAGCGTCACGCTCAGATGGCCACATGGCTCGGCGTATATGAGTCGGGCCGCGCCGGGATCGAGTCTCTCAACGACACCACCGTCCACCTCGAGGACGACGACCTTCAGCCGGATGTGCTGCTCCGCAAGACAGAAGAAGGGACCTCGCAGGTTGCCGACGACGACTGCATCGTTGGACCGCCCGAGCTGGCCGTAGAGATTGCCGCCAGCCGCGCCGCCTACGACCTCCACCAAAAGCTCGACTTATACCAGCGGGCCGGGGTTCAGGAATACATCGTCTGGCAGGTCTACGAGCGTCGGATCGACTGGTGGCAGCTTCGCGCCGGCGTGTATGCCGCGATGAAGGCGGACAAGACGGGTGTGGTGGAGAGCAAGGTGTTTCCCGGCCTCCGCCTCAATGCCAACGCAATGCTCGACGGCGACATGGCCACCGTCCTCGCCGAGTTGCACAGCGCCCCATCGGCGTGACCATTCGCGCCGTTCTTTTCGACGTCGGCGGGCCAATCGATACCGAGGTCCGCTCCGAGGCGATCATCGACGGGCAGATTCGCGATGCCTTCGCCTGCGAGGGCGTCCCGGTCGATGAGGGCCAGGTTGTGGCCGCCAGCGACTGGGCTGTTTCGGTCTTCGCTCCCGACACCTATGCCGCGATGATCTGGCGGCTGGCCGCCGGCGACGCCGCATTGGCGGACCGCGTGTACCGCCGTTTCCACGACGACGGCGCGAGACTCCGCCGCAGGCTCCGAGGCGGCATCGAGCTGCGCGACGGTATCCCTGAATTGCTGCGACGGCTCGACGCTCGTGGACTGAAGCTCGGCCTCGCCGCCAACCAGCCGGCACAGATCATCGCCGAGCTGGATCGCTGGGGCGTTGGGCAGCTCTTCGCGCATCGCGAAGTCTCCGGTCACCATGGCTTCCGCAAGCCCGACGTTCGCCTCTTTCTCCGCGCCTGCGAAGACCTCGGCGTCGCGCCGGCGGAAACGATCATGGTCGGCGACCGCATCGACAACGACATCGTTCCGGCCCGGCTCCTCGGTATGCGAACCGTCCTGCTGCGGACCGGCCGCCACAGCGCTCAACAGCCTCGCTGCGCCGCCGATCTGCCGGACGAGGAAGTCCACGATGTCCCCGGGATGGAAGCGGCCATCGTTCGCCTCGCAGACCTCGGCTGACGGTCGGATGGACCCGGCGGCCGCTGAGCGATGCGCTAGAATCGATCCGAGGTACGGCATGACCACACGGCAGGCACCCCCTCGGCTCGAAAACGGCGATGTCATGACTCGCGACGAGTTCCATCGCCTCTACAGCGACTGCGAGGCCTTGGAGCGGGTCGAGCTGATCGAAGGAGTGGTCTATATGCCGTCGCCGATTCGAATCCAGGGACACGCCCGCGAACAGCGGCTGATGATGGAATGGTTCGCCGCCTACACTGCGCGCAACGATCAGGTGGAGCTGGAGCCCTCCCGGCTCAGTCCTCCTCGATGACCTGAACGAGCCCGAGCCCGACGCCATGCTCTACCGGCTGCGCGCCGGACCGCTTCGACGACGGCTACCTGAACGGCGCACCAGAACTCGCGGTCGAAATTGCCGCCAGTTCGAAGTCGCGCGACCTTCACCAGAAGAAGCGAGCCTACGAGCGAAACGGCGTGATCGACTACATCGTCTGGCGCACCGATGACGGCGCCATCGATTGGTTCGAACTACGCGACGGCGCGTACTCCACCCGCGAGCCGGACCCCGAAGGCATCATCGAGAGCCACGAGTTTCCCGGACTCCGTCTGAACGTGCCCGCGATGCTCGCCCACGACCGCACCGCAGTCCTGTCCGCACTCGGTTGAGCCGCGTTCGCGGCTTATCGCTCGGCGCTACAGCAGCTTCAGCACCGCATCCAGCCCCCGCGCGGAGCCGCGGCCCCCGCCGGGCGGAAGGATAAGCGTCAGGATCCCGACCTTCGCCGCGCCACCGTCTCGCTCGTGGTTATCCCCCACCATCACCGCGTCCTGCGGCTCTGCGCCCAGCATCTCCAACGCCGTCAGGAACGCCTTCGGCTCCGGCTTCTCGAAGTCGTGCTCAAACGACAACGCGTATGCGTCCACGAACCTGTCCAGGCCGTAGTGGGCGAAGTGCGGCTGCAAGGCGAAGTGGATGTCGCTCACGACGGCGACCCGGCAGCCATGCTTCTTGAGTTGTTCGAGCACCGGCTTCGCATCGGGGTACGGGAAGTTGCTCGTCACCAGGCTCTGCCGTTCGTAGAGCGCTTCCGCGAACTCCTCGTCCAGGCCGGCAGCCTTGAATATGCGCATGACGAACTCGCGGTGGCGCTCGCGCGACGAGTCAGAGCGGGCCGCAGCCGCCCGCACCCACGGATCTCGCTTGGCCGCTTCGATCGAAGCCGAGATAGCGGCCAGTTGGTGATCCGGGGCAGGGCGTCCAATCGATGCAAGGCTTCCCGCGAGCGCCTCGTTGTAGCTCTCCTCGCCGAACAGCGTCAGCCGCCAGTCGAAGAGCACCACCGACCGCGCCATCGTCTAGCTCCTCTTCTCCCCTTCTCCGATTCGGGTCCGGAGGGAGGGGCGGGGGCGCCCTACCAGCCCCGGGTTGCGAGCAGCTCCTTCTCGGGGAGCGAGCTTACGCTGATGCCCGGCATCGCCTTGCCCAGGCCGGTGCTTACGCGGGCGATGACGTCCGCGTCCATGTAGTGTGTGGTTGCCTCGACGATCGCCTTCGCCACGAGCGGCGGGTTCTCAGACTTGAAGATGCCCGAGCCCACGAACACGCCGTCGGCGCCCAGTCGCATCATCAGCGCCGCGTCTGCGGGCGTGGCGACGCCGCCCGCCGCGAAGTTGACCACCGGCAGGCGGCCCTCTCGCTTCACCGCCTTTGACCAGTTCCAGCGGGGCGCCGAGTTCCTTCGCCGCCGTATAGAGCTCGTCCTCCTGCATGTTCTGCAGCCGTCGAATCTCGTCCTGGACCGTACGCATGTGGCGCACCGCTTCGACGATGTCGCCGGTGCCGGCCTCGCCCTTGGTGCGGATCATCGCGGCGCCCTCACCGATGCGCCGTAGGGCCTCTCCGAGGTTTCGGCAGCCGCAAACGAACGGCACGGTGAACGCGTGCTTGTCGATGTGGTGCGTCTCGTCCGCCGGCGTCAGCACCTCTGACTCGTCGATGTAGTCGATGCCCAGCGCCTGCAGCACATCTGCTTCCACGAAGTGCCCGATACGCGCCTTTGCCATCACAGGAATCGTGACCGCGTCGATGATGCCGCGGATCATCTCCGGGTCGCTCATGCGCGCCACGCCGCCATCCTTGCGGATGTCCGACGGCACCCGTTCGAGCGCCATCACTGCGCATGCGCCGGCTTCTTCGGCGATCTTCGCGTGCTCAGGCGTGACGACGTCCATGATGACGCCGCCCTTGAGCATCTGTGCCAATCCAACTTTCACGGCCCACGTGCCGGTCTGTGCCACGGTGTCTGTCCCTCCAGCGCGCGCAAAATTGAACGCGCCTGTCTGCATTTGGTCTGAAGGATACGGCCGATCGGGCGAAGCCTCTAGAACCACTTCCTCGTTCCGATGCCGCTGTCCGAGGGAGCCAGCCCGGTAAGGGTCTATCGCACCTATCGGATCCCATGTTGGATTCGCAACCACCCGATAACAAAACGGAAGCACTCCGTTTACAGCGGTCCGCAAAGCTCGATTGCAGGCCACCCGCCGTTCGTCACAGGGGGCGAACCGTCGTGGCCGGGAGGAACCATGTACGACCAGCTTCTCGCGGAGGCGATGCACGCCGACCGCATCGCCGAACTCGACCGGATCCGCTTCGCACTCCAGGCAAAGAAAATCGCTGCCGGCGCCGCTCGCGCAGAGTCGGCCGAAAACACGCCGTTGTGGCAGCGATCCCTCGCCGCCGTCCGCCGCACCCCGGCCCGCAGCCTGGACTAACCCCCGGCTCCGCCTACCGCAGCCGCGCTTCCAGCGCGGCGCGGTTCGCGGGCCACTCCGCATCCAGCAGTGAGTAGACGGCCGAGTCGCGGACCTGGCCGTCGCTGGCAAACGTGTGTGCGCGCAGGATGCCATCGAGCTTGCCGCCGATGCGTTCGATGGCCGCGCGCGAGCGCGTGTTGCGCACGTCCGTCATCAGCCGCACCCGGTGCACGCGCCACGTCTCGAAGGCGTGGCGCAGCATCAACAACTTCGCCTCGGTGTTTACGGGAGTGCGCTGCACTCCTGCCGCAAGCCACGTCCAGCCGATCTCCACGGCATCCGGCCGATCCGAGCCACGCTGATTCGGGTTGCCCGGCGGCCACGCCCAGTACTCGATGTTTCCGAACCGCGTCGTGCCGACGACCGTTCCACCCGACCGCTCGATGGTCGCGAACGGGAGCGCGCGGCCCGCCTCCTGGTCCCGTAACGCCGCCTCGGATGTAAGCCTCCGCCGCATCCACCCCCTCCGGCACGTACGTCCAGCCGTACGTCTCCCGCGGCCCACTCGCCGCCTCCGCAAGCGCCGCCGCGTGCTCCATCGCCAGCGGCTCCAGCCGCACGAACCGCCCTTCCAGCGTCGCCGGCACAACCGCTCGCTCACTCACCGGCGGCAACGCCTCCGGCGATCGGTCAAGGCTTGAAACGATGGTCATCGCAGTATCCTCCCACCTCACGGTGCCCAACCTCCGGCATCCGGCCTAGGGCCACAACCTCGCCAGATCCCCATGCCACTTCCTGGCACCTCCAAAGACGACCCTCGACCTGGGCGACTGGCTCCCTTCTCCACTTCTCCCGGCGCTGTCAGGAGCCTTGGCCGCGCTATCAAGCATTGCCTGCGCGTAGGTTTGGACCTCCTCCGTGGCCCAGCGCCCGCGGAATCGGTCGACGAGTGCGTCCGCGTCCGGATTGTTCAGGTGGAAGATCCCGTGGAGTGCGCTCAACTGGCAGCACTCGTCCTCCACTGTGAGCTGTCGCCCGAGGGCGGCAACAATCGCATCCATGACCGCCGGAATGGACTCCTCAGTGCCCCACAAGTCGCGGTATTCTGGCACGGAGTCCCAGAACTGCATGGCACCTGAACGAGCCCGGTCGGGCGCGGCGCGGCAAGCGAATATCACGGCCTCCGGCAAGCTCTCGATGAGTTGAGTCCGTTCCGAGAGAGGGAGACTTTCGTCCCAAATGACCCGGCTCGCCGCGTACTGGACGTTCCAGACGAAGGCCTTAATCAGCGACGGCTGCGGTGTCGGCTGCCAGTCCTTCAGCTGCAACAGTCGCCGACGAAGGAGCGTTACCCAACGCCGGTCAAATGCGGCCGACTGGCGATCACCAACGGACGTCACGCCTCGATACGCCAACCACTCGGCCACTTCGGACGCAGCCGCCCGGCGGAACCAACCCTCTAGCGACATCGCACGACTCCTCGTGGCCCTCACTGTACGATTCGGCACATCGGCGTGGGTGGGCAGCCGCGGCCTCGGATCTCACGTTCTCGACCGCTACAATCGCCTCCACATCACACTGCGAGCGCATCATGCCTGACACTCCCTCGCCCCAGGACCGCATCACCGCCTTCTGGTCCACCGTCGCTCCCGATTACGAAGCCCATCCCGGGTAACGTCGCCGCAGTGGGCAGCCCCGAGTACGACGCCTGGGTAGAGAGCCTCCGCGGCTACCTCGGACCCGCCCCGCGCGATGTCCTCGACATCGCCACGGGCACCGGCTTCGTCGCGCTCATCGCCGCCGGCCTCGGGCATCGCGTGACCGGCATCGACCTGGCCGATCCCATGCTCGAAGTCGCCGCTGCCGAAGCACGCCGCCGCGCGCTATCCGTCGACTTCCTCCCGGGCGACGCCGTCTCTCCCCCCTTTCCGCCGGCGAGTTTCGACGTGCTTATCTGCCGTCATTTCCTGTGGACCCTTCGCGAGCCCATCACCGCCCTCTCGAACTGGCGGACGCTCCTCCGACCGGGCGGCCGGGTCGTCGCCATCGACGGATTCTGGTTCGACGCCGCCGAAGACGACATGGATCCAGCCGATGCCGGTGTCTTCGAACAGCACTACACCGCGGAAACCCGCCGCGCCCTCCCGGGCATGCACTTCACCGGCGTCGACGCCGTCGTCGACCTGTTCCGGCAGGCCGGGTTCTCCAAGCGTCGCCGTCGACCATCTCGACGAGGTCCGCCGCCTTGCCGAAGCGCCGCCCGGCGACGCACCGTGGTACGTCGTCATCGCTGCTGGGTAGCGCCCATTACTTCGCTCGCCAGACCTGCGCCGGCTTCCCCTGCATCATGTCCATGAGCGAGGAGAGCTCGATCCGCCATGGGTCCAGCCGCAACGCCCCGAACTCCGGCGACGTAGGGCCGTCCGGCCAGAACATCGCCGGGTCATAGCCGACGGGCGGCGGCGCGTTCTTGACCAGGTCCCAGGCGCGCTGCTTCTCTTCTGGCCGATCGTCCCAGGTCGCCTTGCACTCGGCATACACCTGCTGGTGTTGCTGGTCCCAGTAGCTGCACGAAACGTAGGGATGCTTCGCGAGGTGCTTCGCCTTGAGCGAGTTCCGGCCTGTCGCGATCCACCCGGTCGAACCATCCCAGACAGGGTGAAGGAGCCGCGCCCGCGGCCGTCCGCGCCCGTCGATTGTCGTGACCGTGCACCACACGATCCGCGACACGCGCTTCTTGAATTCCTCTTCAATCTCAGAAAACGATGCGACGTCCAGTGCCTGCCTCCGCGGCCGCTCGCAGCGGCAAGCCGGGACTATACCAAAGTCGGCCGCGACTGCGGCATCGTCACCGCCATCGCCCGCCGCCGCACCGGCACCTCGGCGAGCATTCGCTGCGAGCATTCGACGCAGATCCCGTGGGACACCCAGCCATCACCGGCGGAAAGCGTCTTCCCGCACCATGCGCAAACCACCGTTGGATTCGACATCGGATCGACCCCCGACTTCCGGATTACGTCCCCGCATCCTGCCGCAGGCCAGCGCCCATGCCTCCCCCCAAGTGACCCGTACACCTTGCAATCTGCTTGCACCTGGATCGTGTTCGCCGTCCCCGGAACCGGCCGGTATACTCCGCGCCGCAGGAGCATCCGCGATGAACGAACAGTTAACGGCCTACCTCAAGCGTCGCTTCCCGGACGCCGACGAAATCATCGTTGAGGAGTTCATGCCCATCCCCGGCGGCTTCTCGCGGGAGACGTACAGGTTCGACGCAAAGGTGCGCCGCGGCGGCGCCCTCGAGCACCACCAGCTGATCCTTCGCAAAGACCCTCCTGCAGCCTCCGCCATCCTGCAGAGCAACCGCCAGGTCGAACACGACCTCCTCGAAGCGGTTCGGGAGCACACGTCACTGCCGATCTCGCGGAGCTACGGTGCGGAGATGGATCCCTCGGTCTTCGGCGAGTGCGCGATGATCATCGAGCGAATGCCGGGCAGCGGCATGACCTCTAACCTCTTCCACGAAGGACCTGATACCCACCAGACGGAAGAGGTCGTGTCCCACCTCTGCGAGTTGATCGCGGCACTCCACCTGGCGGACGTCTCGAAGCTGAACCCCGGCGGCGTCCTGGACGATCCCCGCGGCGTCGGCATCGACACCAGCAGCTGGGACGCGTACATGGAGTCCACGTTCGACTACTACATCCGCAGCTTCGACGACTTCGCCTTCGACCCGAACCTGGCCGGTTACCTCGACGGCTTCCTCACCCTGCGGCGCGAAAAGCCGCGGCCGCTGCGCCTCTCGCTCGTCCACGGCGACTTCAATCCCGCCAACTTCCTCTACGAGGAGGGCAAGGTCACCGCACTGATCGACTGGGAAAACGCGCGCATCGGCGATCCCCGCGAAGACCTTGGCTGGATGACCTCCATGGACATCATGAGCAACACCCAGGTGATGCAGTACCCGAAGAAGAAGGGCGGCTTCCTCAACTACTACAACGAACTCACCGGCTTCGACGTCACGCCGGAGGAGATCAACTACTTCAACCTCTTCGGCACGGCCAACATCGTGGTGCCGGTGGCATCCGCGCTGAAGCGTCGCTTCGACCGCGAACACCTCGAACTGCTCCACCTCTACATCATGCAGCCGTCGATTGTGAACGTTCTCAACTTCGCGCGGATGCTCAACTATCCGCTGCCCGAGGGAGTCTAGCCATGTACACCACGCCGAGCCCGGACGACCTCCTCGAAGGGGTCATCATCTCCCTCCAGAACGACGTCATGCCCGCCCTCAACAACCCTCGCGCCCAGGCAACCGTCGGCATGATGCAGGCCATCCTTCAGCAGGTCCGCCAGACGCTGCCCCACTACCAGGAATACCTCGTCGAGGAGCACAACGGCATGACACGAGTCATGCGTGATGTCGCCGCCGCTATCGGCCCGGTCGCTGGCGCGGAAGCCGACCGCATTCGCGAGCGGGCGAACAGCCTTGGCGGGCGAGAGCCGTTTCCGACGCCGATCGATCCGGCCGTCGTCGCCGACGGCTCGAAGCTCCTCAACCAGGGCATCCTCGATACCATGCGTGACCTCGACGTGCTTCAGCGGGCTGGCGTCAAGGAAGCGGACGAGGCGCTCGACATCGTTCGAACCCACCTCGGCCCCCGCTACGCCCGCGACTGCGCCACGCTGCTGGTCGGCGCGGGGATGGTCGGCCGCGGCTAGCTGCCGCCTCTCAGCGGGTGGGCGGGCGCCACGTTCCGTAGGCCCCCTACGTTAGCCGCCGGATTCGATGACGATGGACCGGGGACCGCGGAGCAAGAACGTACCGCCGCGTTGCTCGACACCATGCGGAAGGCGCCGTAGCGCTGGAGCAGCGCCCGGAGCGCCACATCCAGCTCGAGCCGCGCGAGCGGTGCGCCCAAGCAGAAGTGGATGCCCAGGCCAAAGCTCAGGTGGCGGTTGTCGTTACGGGTGATGTCGAGGACGTCGGGGTTCGGGAACTGCGCCGGGTCGCGGTTGGCCGCGGCGATCACCGTGTAGAGCGTGTCGCCTGCGCGGATGTTGCGAGGGCCGAGCTTCGTGTCGGCGAGTGCGAAGCGTGTGATCATGTGGGTGGGGCTGTCGAAGCGGATGAGCTCTTCGATCGCGGTGGGCACGCCTTCCGGGTCCGCGGCCAGTGTGGAGAGCGCCTCCGGATGGTTCGCGAGGCCGAGCACGATGTTGCCGAGCGCATACGCGGTCGGGCCGTTCCCGGCCAGGGAGATGTGGATGAGGAGCATCGCCATCTCCTCCGCACTGAGCGTTTCGCCGCCGTCGGCGGCAGCGCGCAGCGTGTCGATCACGGTCGAGCGACCTGTCGGGGTGAAGTCGCGGAGGTATGCGAGGAGGGCGTCGCGCGCAGACGCCGCGGCAGCGGAAACGCCGGGTACGCCGGGGCCATCGGCGCGTGCCCGGATGACGGCCCCGGCCCATTCGCGTACCTGCGGACGGTCGTCCTGAGGCACGCCCAGGTGCTCCAGCACGGTCGTGACCACCATCGGCTCGGCGAGTGCGGACATGACTTCGAGCGGTCCGTCGCCAGCAGCATCGAGCAACTCCTGCACCGAAGCCTCGACGCGCGGCCGCATGTCCGCGATCGCGCGCGGCGTGAACGCACGGTTCACGATGGCGCGGAGACGCGTGTGGTCGGGCGCGTCGGTATTGCCGAGGATGGGCGCGGTGCCGAGCGGCACCTGGTCGCGCACGGCGCGCACCGACTCGCCGAGGCCGCCCGTTGCATGCGCGGGGTCCGACGAGAACGTCTCATCGTCGCGCACAAGCCTTTCGCAATGCTCGTAGCTCGTGACCACCCACGCGCCCAAGTCAGGGCTGCGGTGGACGGGCTCCTGGCGGCGGAGCGCGGCCAGCGCGGGGTACGGATCTTCGATGTAGCCGGGACGAGTCGGATTGAAATACGCCACGGCCGGATTGTCCCGGCCACGCGGCCAACTGTCGACGCGCAGCCCCCTTCCACTGTTCCTCTCCCACGCTTGAAAAGAACGTTATCCGCTATGCCTTCCGTGGTGCGTCGCCCGGGGATCTACCCTCACCCTTGATCCCTCTCCCTTTGCGAAGGGAGAGGGACGGGCGCACGCCACATGGCGCAACGCGCTTTCATCCTCGCCTCTGGTCGCAGCACATCAGCAATGTGCCTTCGCAAAAGGAGGGATTCCTCGAACCACGGCGGGTTCCTACTCAGTTGGTGGGCTAGATCGGAGTCTCGTACGCGTCGCGCAGGCGGGGCAGGTCCGTTGCGATCGGGCCGAAGGCGAACGCTCCGGAATCCGTGGTGTATCCGAGCAGCGTGCAGGTCACGCCGATTTCGCCGGCGATCGCCTGCAGGCGGTCAACCGCCGCACGTGCCACGCTCACGACGATGCGGCCCTGCGCTTCGCCGAACAGCGCGGCGTCCAGTCGCCCGCCGAGCGCCGCCTCGCCCCGGAAGCCGTGCTCGCCGAGCAACGCGCTCTCGGCGAGCGTGACCGCCAGGCCCCCGTCGGAGCAGTCGTGAGCACTCAGGAGGAGCCGTTCTTCGTGGGCTTTCAGCATGGTGCGCTGGAGCCGGTATTCCGCCGGCAGGTCTACGGCCGGAAGTCCGGCCACGCGGTGATGCACTGCCTCGAGGTATTCGCTGCCCGCCAGCGTCGACGGATCCTGTTCGAGGCCGGCGCCGAGGAGATAGACCGCGGCGTCACCCGTCGGGAACCCGCCGGCAACGCGCGACGACACGTCCTGGAGGAGGCCCATCATGCCAATGACCGGCGTCGGGTAGATGGCGCGGCCGGAGGTCTCGTTGTAGAGGCTGACGTTACCGCTCACCACCGGTGTGCCAAAGACAGAACATGCCTCGGCGATGCCCCGCACGGCCTGTTCGAGGGTGTAGTAGACATCGAGCTTTTCGGGGTTGCCGAAGTTCAGGCAGTCGGTGACCGCAACGGGGGTTGCGCCTGTACAGACGATGTTCCGGGCCGCCTCGGCGACGGCGATCGCGCCGCCGGTGTAGGGGTCGAGGAAGCAGAGCCGCCCGCTGCAGTCCGTCGTCAGCGCAACGCCCTTGTCCGTGCCCATCACGCGGATGACGCCGGCATCGGCGCCCGGGCCGATGACCGTGCCGTTCAGCACCTGCGTGTCGTACGTGCGGAAGACGCCACGCTTGCTCGCGATGTTGGGGCGCGCCAGCAAGCGCAGCAGCAAGTTCGTGGTATCTGCGGGACTGCAGTCGTCCAGCGCGCCAAGGTCGAAGGTGTTGAGGGCGTCGAGCTCGGGGGGGCGGACACCCTGACGCAGGTACTGCGGCGGTTCGGTGGCGATCTCGACCGGCACGCGGCCGACTTCGCGACCCTTGTCCATCACCACGACTTCCTGGCCGTCGGTCACCGAGCCGATGGGCTCGCAGTGGATCTCCCAGTGCTCGAAGAGCCGCTTCACGTCGGCGACGTGCTCTGCGCGGGCGATGACGAGCATGCGCTCCTGGCTTTCGCTGAGCATCACCTCGTAGGGGGTCATGCCCTCTTCGCGCCGCGGCACGTGGTCGAGGTCGAGGATCGCGCCGGAATGGCCCTTCGCGCAGCACTCCACCACGGAACTCGTGAGGCCGGCGGCCCCCAGGTCCTGGAGGCCGACAATCCAATCGGCGTGCTCCGAGGCGAGCTCGAAGCAGGCCTCCATGAGGAGCTTTTCGAGGAAGGGGTTTCCGACCTGCACGGCCGGCCGCATCTCCTCGAAGCGCGCCTCCGGATCGGTGCGGCTGGCGAGGCCGCTGGCGCCATGGATGCCGTCGCGGCCCGTATCGGCGCCGACCAGCAGCAGAACGTTCCCGACGCCCGTTGCCTTCGCGCTCTGCAGCTTCTTCGTCTCGGCGATGCCGACGCACATGGCGTTCACAAGCGGATTGCCGGTGTACGCGCTCGAAAAGACGACTTCGCCGCCGAGGTTGGGAATGCCAAGGCAGTTCCCGTAGCCGCCAACGCCGCCGACCACGCCTTCGAAGATGTATCGGTTCTGCGGGTCGTCCGGCGGACCGAAGCGGAGCGAGTCGAGGATGGCGACGGGATAAGCGCCCATCGCGAAGATGTCGCGCACGATGCCGCCGACGCCCGTAGCGGCGCCCTGGTAGGGCTCGATGGCCGACGGGTGGTTGTGCGACTCCACCTTCATCACCACGCAGAGGCCGTCGCCGATATCGATGGCGCCGGCGTTTTCCGCGCCGACCTGCGTGAGGATGTGGTCGCCGCCGGTGGGGAAGAGGCGGAGGAGCGGCTTGCTGTTCTTGTAGCCGCAATGCTCCGACCAGAGCGAGCCGAACATGCCGAGTTCGACCTCGTTGGGCTCGCGGCCGAGCTGGCGAACAAGGAGGTCGTATTCGGCGCGACTGAGCGCGACGGCGTCGAGGGCTTCCTGTTCGGCTGGCATGGAAAAAGCGTACAGGACGGCGAAGATACGGAGTGCCGGGTGCTGAGTGCTTAGTGCTGAGTGCCGGGAATCGCCGCGTCCCGCGTCGCCGGGCGGCGCTGCCCTCATCCCCTGCCCTTCTCCCGACGAGCGGGAGAAGGGAGAGTGCGGCTGTGGCAGAGCTTCGCACGTTCGATTGTTCGCTGAGCGCGGCATCGCACCCGCTCACTTCGCTGCGCTTCGTTCGGGGCTCGGATTCGGTTTCCGTAGTCGCCTGGCGGCGCTGCCCTCACCCCCCGCCCTCTCCCGACTTCGCGGGAGAGGGAGCCTCGAGCAATTCGGGCACCGTTCCCTGTGGCGCGATACTCAGTACTCGGGACTCAGCACTGGCTAGTGGAAGCGATAGGTGATGCCGCCGCGGTTGAGGAAGCCGTGGTGGAACTGCAGCTCTGTCGGGCGCGCATCGGCGGGGACGACGAACACGGCTTCTACGGTCGTCACGGCGCCGTCGGCGATACCCACCGGCGCGCTCTGATCCCCGACGATCACGAACTCGGCGCCGTAGCCGTGCTCTTTCGAGTCACCGCCATCGTTCACCAAAGCCGTGAGGTGCGCCTGGCTCGCCGCGATGGAGACGCTGCGGCCGGAGTCGTTGGCGATGCGCCATTCGAAGACGATCACCTTCTCGCCGGCGCCGTGGCGGACGACCTGGATCAAGGAGTCGCCCGGATCCGTCACGCGTTGGAGGCGGACGAGCACGTCGCCGCCGAACGTCGACACTCTGGTGGTGGTCGCTGAGCCCGACTGCAGGGCTGCGTAGTCCACGTCCTCGGTGTGGGAGGTGCTCGAGGCGATCACGGCCACGACGATGATCGCCGCGAAGCCCGCGACGGCGAGGGCGCCGCCGATGCCCGACGCGACGGCCGCGGCATTTCCGCCGGCGCCGGCTTCGTCCGAAAGCGAGTAGGGCGGGAAGCGGTCATTGAGCGAGAGGAAGTAGGCGGTGACGCGGAACTGCCAGCGCATCACGCCCTGGGCGAAGCCGAACATGCCGCGTGGGTAGTTGCCCGTGAAGAGGATGCCGAACCAGGCGAGGACCGTAACGACGAACAAGCGCGAGGAACAGGAACGACAGCACGACGTAGTGCGGGATGATTAGCAGCAGCTTCCAGAAGAAGACGCGCCAGCGGCTCAGCTGCCCGGGCTGCGGCTGCTCGAAGTCGAGACGAACGAGGGTCTGCTCGCGGTCCATGCTCGGGAAGCGATCGGTGAGGAGGAGCGCGTAGGCCATGGCGCGCGCCTGGTAGTCGAGGATGCCAGTGATGCCCCGGAACGCCCACGATGGATACTTCTTGCGCCAGAACGCGCCCGTCCAGCCAACGAGCGCCAGCCCTTCGAACGCGAGGCTGACCACGTAGAAGACGAGCCAGACCGGGATGAGGAAGAAGATCCTGAGGAGCGTCTTCCAGCGGCTCAGGTGGTCCGGGTAGAGGACGCCGAAGCGCATCGGGTAGCGGTCGAATGGTCCCGGCGGCTCCGGCGCTTCGGGAGGACGCGGGCGGCTGGTCGCCAAGGGGCCCGGACACACCGACCGGGGCGTCCGTGGCGGTGACACCCGGCGCGGCCGGTGCGGGCATGGTTTCGTCGCCGCCGGACGCCGTGCCGAAGGCTGCGGTTGGTTCGCGCTGCGATTCGGGCGCGGGCTGCCACGGAGTGGGAACGGGCTGGCTGGCCGAGCGGACCGGCTTCTCGCGGCCAAGCGGAAAGGAGGGGCTGACGCTCTCGTCGGCGGCGGTTTGCGAGGGGCTGGACTCGGTGCCGGCCAGCGCTGACGCGAGGCGTTCGTAGTCTTCGGGCGTTATCTGGCCGCTGTCCCGGAGTGCCGCCAGCCGCGCGAGGTCGGCATCGCGATCGGGTGTCACTGGCCAGGCTCGCGGGCGCCGGCGGCTGGATTGCGAAGCATGGAGTTACCGCTCCCCTGGGGCGTAGTCGTTTTGCCGCCCACCCTGAGCTTCGGCAGTTCGCGACGGCTCCACAAGGGCCGCCGACCGGCGGCCCTCATCCCCGGCCCTTCTCCCGACGAGCGGGAGAAGGGAGAGGACAGCGTGGACCATTGGGACACCGTTCTCTGTGAAGCGGTGCTTAGTTCATGCCGAACGGCGGGTACTCGTCGGTGAGGAGCGCGCCGTAGCCGGCGACGCGGGCGTTCCAACGGCAATAGCCGGCGATGAAGCTGTGCAACCCGGCCGGTACCGTGCCGGTGAAGAGCGCAGCGAACCACGCGATGAATGCAACCACGACGGCAACGTAGCGCAAGACGCCCAGGATGATCGCATGGGGGAGGATCATGATGATGCGGAAGAACACGGTCAGCCGGTTGCGGCCCTCGATCTGCCCCGTGATTGGGATGCGGATGGGATACGCGCTGTCGTCCTCGAGCGAGAACGGCGGGTACTTGTCGGTCAGCAGGAAGATGTAGCCGTGGACGCGGTTACCCCAGCGGTTCACGCCTATGGCGAAGCTCATCATCCCGGCCGGGTACTTACCGGTGAAGAGGATGACGAACCACGCGATGATGGTGACGACCGCCATGGCGATGCCGACGAACTCCAGCACGATCAGGTGTGGAATCGCGAACAGGATTCGGAAGAAGACGGAAAGCCTGTTCTGTGGCGCCGGCGGATCGGCTTCGAATGCGACCGGGTATGCGCCCTGCGGCATGTCGTAACTGGCGGGTATAGCAGTCATCGACTTCTCCTTGCGACCGGGCGGCTGTCCGCGCCCTGCATCGCTCCTATTGGATCGCTCGATATGTACGCACGCTTACGTTAACGTGTCCAGCCTTTTATGACGAGTGGGGCAGAAATGTAGGGTTGTGCCGCGGTCACTGCGCCTCACTCGACGCAGCGCTGCGACGAATTCCGTCGTGGAGAGCCCGCCATCGCGAAGGATCTTGCGCAGCGGTCAGGGCAGCCCTCGACAGGGCGACCCCCGGTTCGCTCAAACGGCTACCCGGGCACTCCGACCAGCTCGAGGGATAGATCCGAGTCGTCCGCGGACTCGCCGACTTCTTCCAGGCACAGCAGGATCGCCTCCCTCATACGCTCCAGGAGGACTTGGATGGTGCATCCCTGGGTGTGGCAGCCATGTAGCGCCGGGACGCTGCCGATGAGGTAGCCGTCCTCGCCGCGCTCCACAATCACCGTGTACTCGCGCGCCACGCGCTTATGCTACCACCGCCACGGCGGCGCCCACGAGGCTCTCCCAGATGCGGTTGCCATCGCTGCCGCCGACGATCTCCTCGGCCGCGCGCTCCGGATGCGGCATCATGCCGAGCACGTTGCCGGCGGTGTTGATGATGCCGGCGATGTTGTTGACGCTGCCGTTGGGATTCGCCGCCGCCGTGGCCTGCCCGGCCTCGTCGCAGTAGCGAAACACCACCCGGCCCCGGTCCTCGAGCTTTTCGAGCGTCTTGGCGTCCGCGTAGTAGTTGCCCTCGCCGTGGCTGATGGGGACACGCAAAACGTCGCCGCTCGCGACGCCGGTGAGCCACGGGGTGGCGCCGCCCTCGCGCCGGAGGTGCACCCATTCGCACCGGAACTGCAGGCTGTCGTTGCGCATCAGCGCACCCGGCAGCAGGCCGCTCTCGCACAACACCTGGAAGCCGTTGCAGATGCCGATGACGGGCTTGCCGGCCGCGGCGAATTCCATCACCGCTTCCATGACGGGGGAGAACCGGGCGATGGCGCCGCAGCGCAGATAGTCGCCGTAGGAAAACCCGCCGGGCAGCACGACGGCGTCGTACTTGGCCAGGTCCGTTTCGCGATGCCAGACGATATCCGCCTGTTGTTCCATGACGTTGTGGAGCGCGTGGTAGCAGTCACGGTCGCTCCAGGTGCCGGGAAAACGGACGATGGCAAAGCGCATGGTTGTTCCTATTGCTGATTCTCGCGCAGCCTAGCACGGAATGGCTAAGTTACCCTAGCGATTTATGTCGAAATACGCGCCGGGAGGTTGTCACCGCGCGCCATGCCGGCGATCTCCTCTGGTGTGGGCTCGGGGTACGGGACGCGCGGATGATACACGGCGCGGAGGCTGGCCTTGAAGCTGGCAGCGACCTCCTGCAGCTCGCGCATGGTGATGTCGCAGTCGTCGAGCTGGCCCTCGGCCAGTCGCTCGGCGAACACCCCATCGACGAGGTTGTCGATCGACACGTTCTCCTCGCTCTGGCGCGCCCGCACGACCGCCTCGCAGGAGTCGGCGAGCATGACGATGGCCGTCTCTCGCGTCTGCGGGCGCGGACCTGGATAGCGGAAGGCGGCAGCGTCGACGTGCCCGCCGCGGCCGACGGCCTGCCGGTAGAAGTAGGTGACCAGGCGCGTGCCGTGGTGCTGCGGGATGAAGTCCCGAACCAGCGTGGGCAGGTGATGTTTGCGCGCGAGCTCGACACCTGCAGTCACGTGCTCGCGAATGATGGCGGCGCTCTCTTCGGCCGAGAGCCCTTCGTGCGGGTTTGTGGGGGCTTCGCCGGTGTTTTCGATGTAGTGGTCGGGCCGCGCGAGCTTGCCGATGTCGTGGTAGTACGCGCCAACGCGGGCGACGACGGCGTCTGCGCCGATCCTGTCGGCACCGCGTTCCGCGAGCGCGCCGACCATCATGCTGTGGTGGTACGTACCGGGGGCCTCGTCCTGCAGCCTGCGGAGAAGCGGCCGCTCGGGCTGCGACAGCTCCATCAGCTGGAGGCGCGTCACCACGCCGAACGCGGATGCGAGCAGGACGAAGGCGGCGAGGCTGATGATCGATGATGTGATCCCCGCAGTTCCGGCCGCCAGGATGATCCACCCGAGTTCGACGTTCGAGCGGGGAACGCTGACGAGCCAGAAGACGACCATCACGAGGGCCGTCGTGAGCGTGACGGCCGCCGCGGCCATGGCGTAGCGCGTGACGCGCTCGGCGCGATGGACGGCGACGGCGCCGGCGAGGCCGCCGGCGGTGTACACGAGCCCGAGCTGCAACGATTGGAGCGACCCGACGAACGACGAACCGGCGAGCTCGGGAAGCGTGGCGAGGATGAAGGCGGCGAACAGCCCGACGCCGGCCGCCACGAGCGCGGCAAGGGCAAGGTCGGCGAACGCCGCCGCCACGATCGCCGCCGCTGCCACAGGGATCGCGTAGACGAGGTAGTGGTGGTTCGTGTCCGGCGTCGTGAGCGGCCCGGCGACCCGAATCGCGACGAGCACGGCAACGATGCCGAGGCCTACGAGGAACATACGCCGGCCCACGGGCGCCGCGAATGGCTGGTATGCGTAGACAAAGACCGCCATGGCGAGGCCGAACCCCAGCGCAAAGAGCACTCCGCCGGAGACGTCGTAGCCGTCCACCCCGGAGCTGATAGCGCCTGTCGCGCGGAGTGCCTCGATCGACTCGCCTGTAATCAGGTCGCCTTCGGCAACGATGACCTGTCCCTTGGTGTAGGTCTTCGTGATGGGCGCAATCGTCTTCGCAGCGGCATCGCGCGCCTTCTGCGTGGCGGCTGCGTCCGTCTCGTTGGGAACGACGAAGAGCTTGAGGGTTTCCTTGAGCCCGGTGAGCTCGTCGGCCGTCTCGGGGCTGCCGGCGGGGTCGCCGGGAACGGTGGCCAGCGTCGAGAGGTAATCGTCGATGCGAGCAGCGGTCGCCGCGTCCTGGGTCGCCTGATCGGCTTTCGCCGTGCTGGGTGCGGCAAGAATGCTCGTGAGGGCACGGTCGGCGCGCTGAACGAGGAGGTCGAACCTGGCGTTGTCGATGGTGAGCAAGGCGTGGCGGCCAGCGTTGCTGAGGGCCGACGCGGCGGCGACGTGGGAGAGCTGATCGAGCCGCTGTTGCAGGTCGCCGGTGCTTTCCCGGATCGCCCGGACCTGGTTCAGCAGGTCGTCCATTGTTTGCTGCTGCTTCTTGACCACGGCCGGGTCGAGTGGCTTCGGGACGTCCGGTACCGACTTGGCGGCCTGGTCGCGTGCGGCCTGCGTAGCCGCGGACGACTCGAACTGGCTGTCGTGGGCGGCGGCGATGGTCCGCGGCGCGATGTCTCCTGCGCGGATCTCCTGATCGAGCGGCAAGAGCGGCACAACGAGGGCCACCGTCGCGAGGGCGAGGAGCAGTCCAAAAAGCGCCGCGAGCTTTCGCGAGACCAGGAGTTCGGCTGCGGGACGAGTCATGGGTTCATCACGATGATAACAAACGCGGTTCGGCGGCTACTTCACGACGCCTTCACCAAGGAGATCGTTGAGCGCGGCCAGGTGGCTGACGACGAAGTACCCGGCCCCCTCCCGGCGGCGCGAGGTGCGGTCGATGAGCACGGCGCGCATACCGACTGCGCGTGCCCCGACGACATCCGTATCGAGCCGATCGCCGACGAAGAGCACTTCGTGCACGTCCGCTTCGAGCGCTTTGAGGGCCGCCTCGTAGGATTCGCGGCCCGGCTTAGAAACGCCCGTATCGGCCGAGGATACGAAAACATCGATGTGGCCGGCCATGCCCAATTCGCCGAGCCTGGGGCCGTACAGCGTCGCCGGGAAGATCGAATTCGTCACGACGCCCACGGCGTAGCCGCGGTACTTCAGCGACGAGAGCAGCGCGCGTGCGTCCTCGAACATATCCTGGGCGAACGTTGCCTCCTCGAAGAACAGGCGAGCGCACTCCCGCACGTCCGGCTCGTCGAGCGTCCAGCCGAGCTCACGGAAGGCGGCGGCGATGAGCCGCTCGATGTGTGGGCACGACGTGGTGACGCCGGGTTCATAGGCCGGCAGCACTGCCTGGAAGGCCCGCTCGAAGACCGCGTCCGGGAGGGCGAGGTGGAGCTTCTTGCGGGCGTAGAGGGCGACCGCTGCGGCCGGCGAGGACGCCACGAGGGCGTCGTCGCGAACGAGGGTGCCGCCCCAATCGAACAGCACCGCCCGGAAGCTCATCGGTCAGGCGCCGAGGAGGCCGCGGACGACCTCGTTGATCAGCCTGCCATCGGCGCGGCCAGAGAACTGCTTCACCAGCGGCGGCATCACCTTGCCGATGTCCCGCGGGCCGGACGCACCCGTCTCCTGGACGAGTTTCTTCGCGGCCACTTCGATCTCTTCGCGGCTCGCCTGCTGCGGCAAGTATTCCTCGAGGACGGCAAGCTCGCCCTCTTCCTTTGCCACGAGATCCTGGCGGTTGCCCTTTTGGAACTCGAGGATGCTTTCGCGGCGCTGCTTGGCCTGCTTCTGGACCACGCCGAGGACGGCCTCGTCGTCGAGCGGCTTCCGCGCCTCGATCTCGGCGTTCTTCACGGCGGCGATGAGCATGCGCAGCGTCGACTTCCGCGTTTCGTCGTGGCTGCGCATCGCGTCGGCGAGCTCGGACTGGAAACGGTCTTTGAGCGACACCATGAGACACCTCGGGGTTGGAATGAGAAGGCCCGGGAATGGTTCCCGGGCCTTCGTTCAAATTGCAGCGAGCGGCGGTCTAGCGCCGGGTGAGCGCCCGGGCCTCACTCCGAAGCTGCTTCTTGCGAAGCTTTCGCAGCCGCGCTGCTTCCTTTTTCTTACGTTTCACGCTCGGCTTCTCGTAGTGTTCGCGGCGGCGCGCCTCGGCCAGGATGCCATCCTGTTGCACGCGCTTGTTGAAGCGCTTCAGCGCACCTTCGAACGACTCGTTGTCGCCGATAATGACTTCTGCCAACTCTGGGAATCACCCCGCCTTCTTGCGAACGAGTCTCGCCACCGCCCGTGGCCGCAGGGCGTTCAAGGTAGCATTCCGCATTCGATATGTGAAGCAGGAACAGCCCTTACCGGGCGCGGGCCAAACGCTCGCGCTCGCGCAGCCGCTCGACGTGGAATTCCACCCAGATGGCGGGGCGCTCCGTTCGCACACCGGGTGCGGAGACGTTGTAGCGGTCCTGCTTCTTCCGCAGCTCGCGTGCCCGCTCTTCGTACTTGCCCACGAGGTAGCCAAGGCCGGTGGCGAAGTGGGGCCAGTCGCCCGAGACGGCGGCCGCTTCCACAAGCTCCGCGTGGCGCGCATCGAGCGCCGCCAAAGCCTCGTGCTCCAGTTCGATCTCGCGAGCGAGGCCGAGCCACTCGGGCAAGAGGCCGCCGTTCTGCAAGACCTTGTAGCCGAGCCAGTTCTCGCCGGCCAGTTTCTCGAGGTCAGTGAACGGCAAGGGCTTGCCGGCGCCCGGAAGGTTGTCGAAGGCGCCCGCCGCCATAGCGTCCTGGATCTGGCTCTCGATGATTTGCTCGAGACTCACGAGGCCATTGTACGGAATTTCACGAGCGTCGAGAACACATCGCCGGCAAAGAAAACGGGGCCATGGCGGCCCCGTCTGCAGTTCGCGAATGCTGAGCTGGCTCAGTCCGCGGAAGGAAGAACCTTTGGCTGCATCAGTTCCATGTCGCGACCGTCAACTTTGAGGTTGCAGTTGCCGGGCTTGATGACGAGCAGCTCGATGCCGGTCTGTTCGTCCTTGTAGCGCTTGCCGAGTTGTACTGCCATGTGTGCGTATCCCTCCGTCTGTCCGGCGCGGGCCGGTCTACTTCTTGAGTTCGAGCGGCGTGCCGTCGCATGTCAGGTCGCCGTCGCCGCCCTTCGTGACGATGAATTCCGAACCGCACTTCGGACAGGTATAGCGCTTGCCGGTCTGTGCTGGCATCCCATTCCCCTCTTCGTAGTCGTACGGCGCACAGGTGCGCCCTCGTTAGCAGCGGGATCGTAGCCAGCGACCCCAGAGCGGTCAAACCAAACGGGCGCCTCGGCGCCCGTTCCCAGTGGTGATGGCTTCGCGCTACTGCGCGAAGATCTCGGCGTGCATATCCGGGTGGAAGTCGCACGTGATCGTGTACTGACCAGCCTTCGCGAAGGTGAGCGTCCGGGTCTCACCCTGCGTGAAGTTTGCACCCTGCTTCACGCCGTTCTCCGTGATGGTGTGAAGGCCCTGGACGTTGTGGAACGTCACGGAACTCCCAACCTTCACCGAGACGACGCCACTATTGGCCGGCTGGGCGGTGCCATCGGCAGTGACGGTGTAGTCGTCGGCGTGCGCCTCGACAGCTGACGGTGTTCGACACCTGAGCGGGCGCGGTCGACAGTAGCCGTCGGCGAGCCGGGCAGGATCTTCTGGAAGACCGAGTTGGGGACGGCGTGCTCGACGCAGGCCGTGCCGGGATTGATGGTGTCCGGCGGAGCGGAACCCCACGCGTCCAGCGGAACGTTCAGCTTCGTGCCGACGCGCAGGACGGCCTTCGCGTCCACGCCGTTCGCCTTTGCGAGGCTATCGGCCGTGACCCCGGAGAACGTATTTGCGATGTCTTCGAGCGTCTGGCCCTCGACCTTGAAGGCATCGACCGGCGGGAGTTTCAGCACGACGTTCGGGTTGAGCAGGTCGGTGTCGCCCTCGGTCGGCACGGGCTTATTGGCTGCCTTGAGGTCTGCAACGGTGATGCCGTGTGCATCGGCGATGGACTTCAGGCTGTCGCCCTGCTGGACGATGTAGCGGGTTTGCGCGAGCAGCTTGAGGTGCTGACCGGGCGTAAGCACGCTGGTGGCGGTGAGCTGGTTGATCTCCTGCAGCTTGTCGGGGGTCATGCCGTGGGCGGTCGCGATCGTGCCGATGGTGTCGCCCGCCTTGACGATGACCTCGGCCGTATCGGGGAGGGTGAGGCGACGCTCGAACTCAAGCGGCTTCGTGGTGTCGGTGTACTTTTGGGCGGCCAACAGCTCTGTGTTCAGGGCCTGGATCGCGCTCGCGGTGAGGCCGTGCTTCGCGGCGATGGCGTCGAGCGTGTCGCCGGAGGCGATGGTGTAGGTGGCGCTGTCGGGCAGCTTGAGCGTCGTCCCCGGCATCAGCCCGGGCACTTGCTTGCCGCTCTCGTCAAATAGGGTGAGGTCGGCCTTGCCTTTGCTCTCCGTGAACTTGTAGGGAATGTTGTTCAGGTCGGCGAGGATGAGCGCGCCCACGTGCTGGCTGTCGGCCACCTTGGTGATCGTCTCGTTGTTGTTGTACACGTGGTAGTCGTAGCCGTTGGGCATCTGCTTGAAGCCCGGGATGTGGAGCACGGAACCCTGCGTGAGCGTCCCGAAGACGGGCACGTTGTTGAGTTTGGCGAGTTCCGCATAGCCGATGTTGTGCTGCTTGGCGATGCCGTCGAGCGCGTCACCGCCGACGAGGGCGCTGGATTCGCGGTTGAGGTTGTGGGCGAAGTCGACCGCCTCGAGCCAGCCCTTACTCGACGGGTTCCCCGTGGGATCGGTAAACGGCTGACCGGTGTCGTCCTTCAGGTTCGGATCGGCCGGCGCGGTGATGAGGTCGATGAGGTGGTTGATCTGCTCGGCGTTGAGGGAACCACCATTCGAGTTGAGCCACGGGGGCATGCGCGTGCCGGCGCGGCCGCAGTAGAGGGTCGTCATCAGGAGCTTCTTGTTGTTCGCGAGGACGAGCGGGTCCTGGTCCTTGAACTCAGGCTTGTTCAGGGGGAGGCCGACGCCGCCCTGGCCCATGATCCCGTGGCACGTGCGGCAGTTGTTAGCGAACAGCAGCGCGCCGCGTTCAATCGACTGATCCTGCGTCCACTGCGCCTGGTCCGGAGCGCGCACCGGGAGGTCGATGATGCTGTAGGCCGCGCACCCGCCAACAAAGGTGAAGAAGAGGACGACGATCAGCAGGATCTGCTTCTGTGTGTTCAATCGATTCTCTTCCTAGCCGTTGTATTGCACCGCGCGCAGCGGATTGTCGGCAGCGCCGGTCGTAATCTTTCCTGTGTTGACGTTGATGGAGCCGTCGCCGTTGACGGTGACGAGCATGGTGTCCATGGGACGCGGAGCCGGGCCGAAGACGCGGACGCCGGCGCGCGAATACGTGGAGCCGTGGCACGGGCAGCGGAACCAGCCGTTGATACCGGGGAAACCGACAGTGCCGCCGTCGAAGGTTGCGTTCCAGGGGACAGTGCAGCCGAGGTGCGGGCACTTCCAGTAGAGCGCCATCAAGCCGCCGGTGCCCCCGACGCCGAGCACGTCGCCCTGGGAGCCCTGGAGGTGCGAAATCCAGCACTTGGCCGCCGAGACACGCTGAGGATCTGCGCCGGCCGCAGGAATCTGCGCCTTCGACACATTGACGGTGCCACCGAAACCAACGGGCTTGCGGCGGTTGAAGAAGCCCAAGAAGCCCGCGCTCATTGCCCCGACCGAAAGTGCGAGGCCGGCGAAGATACTCACGCGCAGGAAGGAGCGGCGCGCGATCTTGCGCGCCTCGGCCTGGCGGGCGACTTCGATGCGGCCGGCAACGCGGGGGGAAGCGGACTGTTCTGTTGCCATTCTCTTCTCTTACTCCTGCTGGCCTAGTGCTGTCCCGGGATGCCTTCGGAAACCTGGAGTTCCCAGGGGAACACCAGCTCCTGGCTCTGGCCACGGAATGCGGTGCCGCAGAGCGTCAGCACCCCGTAGGCGGCCACGAATCCGCTGAACAGGGCCAGCAGCGCGTCGCGCCGGTTCACCACCCAACCGATCCGCCACATGACGTAGATCATGATGCAAGGCAGGCCCACGAGGACGGCGATCGGTATCGCCTGTTCCACGAGCCACGCCGGGAAGTTCAGGTTCTGGAAGCTCGCCCCCAAGATGACGAGCTTGAAGGGCAAATAGGGTATGTGCGTAGACCACTCGGGCCACGGGAGCTCGTTCTGGATCGAACGAACGCTCTGTAAGAACGCAAGCTGCGATCCGCCCGAAATCCCGAACCACTTGTGAACCAGGTAGGCGGCTTTGCCGGAATCCCAGAGGATCAGCAGCCACGTACCCGTGAAGCCGACGATTGCGGAGGCAACCGTGATGCGCACGGAGTTGGCCGTGGTGAACCAGGAACCCTGCCCCTCGAGTTCGCGATCGAAGTACGGGAACGCGCCGAGGATGACCAGCCAGATGGTCGGGATGATGACGCCCGCCATGGCGGGGTTCATGTGGAGCAGCAACTCCTGCAGGTTGAGGAGGTACCACGGCGCCTTGGACGGGTTCGGCGTGACGTCGGCGTTCGCCTGGTCGAGGAGCGGCGCGTTGATGAGGAAGGACAGGAGGAAGAGCGTGATGGTGAACACCATCGCCGCGATGAACTCGACGAATACGAGGTCGGGCCAGACGAGCACTTCCTCGTCGCGTTGCCTCGTCTGCGGACGAGCGACCGGGCGGGCGACTACTGCGGTGGCCATGAGATTCCCATCCTGCGTCCCGAATTCGGCCTAGAGGGGCCGGGCCAGACCACCGTCGCGGCGGATTCGCCAGAAGTGGACAGCCATGAAGATGGCGGCCAACAGCGGCAAGCCGATGACGTGGAGTGTGTAGAAGCGAATAAGCGAGTCCGGGCCGACTTCGAAGCCGCCGAGCAGCCAGAAGCGGGTCTTGGGACCGAGGACCGGCGCCGAGCCGGCGATGTTCGTGCCCACCGTGATGGCCCAGAACGCGAGCTGGTCCCACGGGAGGAGGTAGCCGGTGAAGCTGAGAAGGAAGGTCAGCACCAGGAGGATGACGCCGACGACCCAGTTGAACTCCCGCGGCGGTTTATAGGCGCCCGTGTAGAACACCCGCATCATGTGGAGGAACACGAGAATCACCATCGCGTGGGCCATCCAGCGGTGCATGTTGCGCATCAACTGGCCGAACTGGACCGTCGTGGTGATGTTCTGTATGTCGAGGTACGCCCGATCGACGCTCGGCACGTAATAGAACATCAGCAGGATGCCGGTGACGGTGAGGCCCAGGAACATGAAGAACGAAAGGCCGCCGAGGCAGTACGTGTGCGTGATCTTGACGTGCGTGCGGTGGATACGGGTGGGGTGGAGGTGGAGGAAGACGTTCGTCGCCACGACGAGCATCTGGTTACGCGGTGTGTTGGGATAGCCGGTGCGGAAGATGGACTTCCACAGATAGTTGTGGAACAGCTTGTCGTAGAGCTTATCGGCGAAGGTTGGTTTTGCGGGTGACTCGACGGCCATTGGTGCTCCCCTTACTTCTGCCACCACTGGCCGAAGGCGACCAGGATGGCCAGGGAGACAATGATGGTGATGCCGACAAACACCAACTCGAGCGTCTCAGCGTAGTCGTGCGGCAGATTAGCGAAGTCCAACCTGACCGGCCCTCCCCTCGACGGCGTGACTCCGTGCAGCCCTCCGCCAGGCTCCGGAAGTTTGTGAATAACGTCGCAAGGCGTGTTATACCATCGACGGTGCAGGGGGGCAAACGCCCGACGCGCGGTTTAACCACCCGCCCACAGATTCAAACGCCTCGGTCCGACGGCGAGCCCGCGCGGCCGCGGGGGGCGAGCATCCGGCTCCCCCGTGCGGGCGGTAGCTGTAGCGCCCGACGCGGTTGAATCGACCACGAGAGTGCACAGAGGACCACAGACATTTTGAGATGGGGGCGGTCAGGGGATGGACCGTAGGAAGGCGCGCGTTCCGAGTCGGCCGGATCCGTGGTCGGGTCGTCGGGCCGCTGTGACTAGTGACGACCAAAGCGCATCCGTGCAAGGCCGCGAATGTCTTCGGCGGCCGTTTTGACGATGTTCACCTTGCTGTCGCGGTCTTCGACCCAGCGCACCGGGAGTTCGCAGATCTTGAGGCCAGCCTGGTGGGCCAGGATCAGCATCTCGGTGTCGAAGAACCACATCGTGTTCTCGATCCTGGGAACGACAGTGTCGACCGCTTTACGGCTCAGGGCCTTGAAGCCGCACTGCGCGTCGGTGATGCGCAGGCGTGGGAATGTGGCGCGGATCATCAGGACGTAGCCGCGCGACGTGATCTCGCGCTTCAGCTGCCGATCGGTCTTCGAACCCTTCGCCAGCCGCGACCCGATGGCGACCTCGCAGTCGCCATCGGCGATCATGCCGATGAGCTTCGGGAGGTGCTCGATGTCGGTGCTGAGGTCGACATCCATGTAGGCGACGACATCGGCCGTGCTGGCTGTCCACGCCTCGCGCAGAGCAATCCCGCGGCCCTTGATGGTGAGGAGGTGGGCGTGAACACGGGGGTCCGTCGCCTCCAGCTCACGGGCCAGTTCGCCGGTACCGTCGTTGGAACCGTTGTCGGCGATGACCACGCGCCAGGCGTACTGCGGGTTGGCGTCGAAGAGCTTCAACGTCCGTTCCACGCTGCCGCGGAGCACGGTGACCTCGTTGTAGCAGGGGATCACCACATCGACGGTGGGGAGCGAAGGGGAATCGGACATGGGGGAATTGTGGCCGCGCCAAGCTGAACGCGCCACAGCGCGCACCGCCCGGCGCTAACGCAGGACAAGCGGAGGTTGTTAGCTCTTGGCAGCCAGTGCGGCGAGGCGGCTCTTCGTGCGGTCGGCCTTGCCGGTGTGGATGGCGCCCTTCTTGGCAGCGCGATCGAGGGCGGAGTAGGCAGCGGTGAGCGCTTCCTTCGTCGCCGTCTCGTCGCCGGCCGCGGCAGCCTCACGAACGGTGCGGACAGCGGTGCGGGCCACGGTGCGGGTGGCGCGATTGCGGTCGCGGCGCTTGAGAGACTGGTGCCACCGCTTGATAGCAGACTTGTTGTTAGCCATGTAGTTCCCGGTTTGGTTTGAGCGTGAACAATAACGGTAGCCGTTCGGGGGGCAAGGGGCAAAGTGTCACGGTGTGGCGCCCGGACAACTCGGGGAAGTTCCCCATATTGCGCGCCTTGCGAGCAGATCGTATGCTGATGGTGCTGGCGACGAGGCGCGAGACATAGCGCGACCAGCAGCCCTGACGTAAACCAGGCCATCGGCACCCACTCATCCCTTTGTAGTTGCGCCAACTCTCCACGGCGCGCGCGAGCAGATACACGCATTGCAAACACTCACTGAATCCCCCCAAAACCCCGACGAAGAATCCCAGCCGCAGCAGATGTCGCGTCGAGCCAAACGAGCCGTCAACTCTGCCGCGCCCCTGAACATCGCCGAGCTCGAAGCGACGACGCGCGAAGGGCTCATCGCCATCGCCACCGAGTTCGGCGTCGAAGACGCGAGCTCGCTGCGGAAGCCCGACCTCATCTTCAAGCTCCTGCAGACGCAGGCAGAAGCGCGAGGCAACGTCTTTTCCGGCGGCTTCCTCGAAGTCAGCGACGACGGCAACTACGGCTTCCTCCGCGGCGAGTCGATGCTGCCCGGCCCTCACGACATCTATGTGTCGCAGTCCCAGTTGCGGAAGTTCGCGCTGCGTGCCGGCGACTACATCACCGGCCAGGTCCGCCACCCGAAGGACAACGAGAAGTACTACGGCCTCCTCAAGGTGGAGGTGGTCAATGGCATGGACCCGGAGACGGCGAAGCGGCGGCCGTACTTCGAGAACCTGACGGCCATCTTCCCGAACCAGCACCTGAAGCTGGAGACGACCGCCGAGAATCTCACGGCGCGCGTCATCGACCTGATCGCCCCGGTCGGGCGCGGACAGCGCGGCCTGATCGTCTCTCCCCCCAAGGCCGGCAAGACGATGCTCCTGAAGAACATCGCCAACGGCATCTCCATGAATTACCCGGACGTGCATCTGATCGTCCTCCTCATCGGCGAGCGCCCGGAGGAAGTGACCGATATGCAGCGGAGCGTCCGCGGCGAAGTGGTGAGCAGCACGTTCGACGAGCCGGTGGAGGACCACACTCGCGTCGCGGAGATGGCACTCGAACGCGCCAAGCGGCTGGTCGAAGGCGGCAAGGACGTCGTCATCCTCCTCGACTCCATCACCCGCCTGACCCGCGCATACAACCTGGCGCTGCCGCCGAGCGGGCGCACGCTGTCCGGCGGTGTCGACCCGGTCGCCCTCTACCCGCCGAAGCGGCTCTTCGGCGCCGCGCGCAAGTGCGAAGAAGGTGGATCGCTGACCGTCCTCGCGACCTGCCTGGTCGACACCGGCAGCCGCATGGACGAGGTGGTGTTCGAAGAGTTCAAGGGCACGGGCAACCTCGAACTGCGGCTCGACCGCAAGCTGGCAGAGCGGCGCTTCTACCCCGCCATCGACGTGCAGGGCAGCAGCACCCGTAGGGAAGAACTCCTCCTCGACGAGAAAACTCTTAAGGGAGTCTGGCTCGTGCGAAGAATGACAGCTATGATCTCGCAGAATTCGCCCAACCAGCTCGAAGCGACCGAACGGCTGCTCGAGCGAATTGCGCGGACGAGTTCGAACGAGGAATTCCTCGCGAGTCTGAAGACAGACCTGTAGGGCATTCCCCTAGGTGGTCTCCGTCCCGGCAATGGGTCCCGGCCGGGATAGCGCACAGAGGAGGAAGCGTCACTGTTAGGACACGCCTCGCGTCGCTTGCGGCGCCTGGCGAAGACGCCGCGTTGTGCGGCGCCGCCCTGACAACGCACTTATGGGAACGCAAGGGACACGCGCGCGATCGCACGCGCACGGCAAGCGCCACGGACGCATAACCGTGCACATCCTCGTGATGATGCTCGCGATACTGGCCGTTACGTTCGCCGCTCGTTTCCCCAGTTCCGGCAACGCCCGCGCCTCGGTCCTCGTCCCGGACTTCCCCTTCAGCGGCGTCACGGGCAGCACGCAGGGCCGCGACCTCGCCTTCTTCCGGCCCGCCTATACCAACCAGACCAACGCATCCTCGGCGCTGCTCGCGACCAAGGCCGATACGGCCAGCGTGCGCGCAGCCGGCGGCGTTTCGCCGACCGCGTCGTTCACGTCCGGTGTCGCCGCAGCGGCCGCCAACACGGGCGAAGCCGACACCGGCGTTACGCCGCTGGCGGACATCATCGACCCACGGCAGCCGTTCATCCTCTATACAACCGAGCCGGGCGATACGGTCAGCGCCATTGCCACCAGGTACGGCGTGAGCAACGCAACGATCGTCATGAACAACCCCGAGGTGAGCAACGCGAACCTCATCCAGAAGGGCCAGCAGATCATCGTCCCACGCAAGGACGGCATCCTGTACAAGATCAAGTCGGGCGACACGGTCGATTCGATCGTGGCGAAGTACGACAACATCACGTCCGACCAGGTGGTCGGCTACAAGCCCAATTCGGTGACGGACCCGGACACGCTGAAGGAAGGCGACTTCCTGCTGCTCGTCGGCGCGACGATCAAGCCGCCGCCACCACCTCCACCACCTCCACCGGCGCGGCCGTCTTCCGGCGGCGGCTCCGGCGGGGCCCCGGCACCGGGCGCGAACGGTATCTTCCACTACCCGCTCGCGGCGTGGCAGGGCGTCAGCGACCCGTTCGGCGTGGACCCGGCGATGAACCGCTTCCACACCGGGCATCGACCTGGACCTGTATCGGTATCACCACTCCAGCATCTTCGCGGCCTGCACCGGCACGGTGACGACCGTTGAGTACCTGACCTATAGCTACGGCTACCACGTCATCATCGACTGCGATGGCGGCGGCGGGTTCAGCACGCTCTACGCGCACATGAGCGAAATCGACGTGAACGTCGGCCAGCACGTGACGTGGGGCACGCAGGTCGGCGTCTCCGGTGTCACCGGGTTCACCACGGGCGAGCACCTGCACTTCGAGATTCGGGTCAACGGTAGCGCCGTCGACCCGCAGAGCTACCTGGACTTCGGACCGCTCGAGTAGCGAGGACTGAGGACCGAGGACTGAGGACTGAGGACTGAGGACTGAGAGTCCTGGCGTCAGTTGCCCAGGGCTTGGGCGATCTGAGCGAGGTGTTGGTGCTCGTGTTCGAGCTGGTGACGGACGTAGGGCTCGAGCGTGACCGTGCCGTGGATCTCGTGGCGACCGGTGCGCTGCCAGGAGGAATCGGGCATACGGCGCAGGACGCGCATCAAGTCGCGCCGTGACGCCGCGATCTCGGCGACGACGTCCGCGGCGTCTGCGGGCCGCTCGAACGCTGCTGCTACCCAGTTGTCCTCGTCGAAGTTTGGCAGGAACGGGTCGTTGTCGAACACCATCCAGCGAAAGCGGGCGCTGTAGACGATGGCGCAATCGCGCATGTGCAGCAGCGTCTGGAAGGCGCTCCAATCGCCGGCGCTCTGCGGCGTCGTGAGCTGATCGGCGGGAACACCGGCGAGGATCTCGCCCAGGCGGGAAGGGATCGCCGCCAGTCCATCGAGCATGGCGGTGCGGTCAAGGGTTTCGGCGAATTCGTAGAGGGGCATGCGTCAGTGTAGAGGACTGAGGACTGAGGACTGAGGACTGAGGACTGAGGAGGGCCGCCCGTCGGGCAGTTCGCCAACGGACTCATGAGTCCTTTCACCTGAGCCCTCCTTTTAGAGCGGGAGGAGCCCCTGCCTCACGGCCAGGGTTACCGCCTCGGTGCGGCTGGCGGCGCCGAGCTTTCCGAGGATGGCGCCGACGTGGAACTTCACGGTGTGCTCGCTGATGCCGAGTTGCATCGCGATCGTCTTGTTCGGGAGGCCGTTGGCGACCAGTTCCAGCACGCTCTGTTCGCGCGCTGTCAGCGGGGAAGGCCCGGCAGGAACCGTCGCACCTCGGCCAAGGGTGCTGCTGGCTGCAATCGCAGCGACGGCCGGATCCACCACCACGAGGCCTTGCGCTACCGCCGCGATGGCGGCGGACATCTCGTCGGCCGTTGCGCCCTTGAGCAGGTAGGCTCGCGGGCGCGGCTCCTCGGCGAGCAACTCCCGGAACGCGCCCGGGTCGGCGGCGAGGAGCACGAGCGGGATGGCCGAGCCCGTCTCCCGCGAGCCGCTCGATGTCCGCATCATCGTCGAGGTCGACGACCAGCACGTCGGCGGCGGAAACGTCGAACTCGATTTCCGCCCCGAGCGCCTCGATTTCGCCGATGACGGAGAAGCCTTCGGGGGCATCGAGCATCGCGCGCAGCCCGGCTCGCACGGAGGGGTAGCGCGCAGCGACGACGATGCGGAGGACTGGCGGGGATTGCGGTTCGATGGTCATGAGAGTGGAGTCCACCTCCATCGTAGCGGAGAAGTCCAGCGTTGGCGGGCGGGCGCCCACCCGCCAACGCTAAGGCGAGTCGTCAGGCCCGGACGCCGGGTGTGGCCTCCGCTTCCCGGGCGACGCCCCCGCGGAGCAGCGCCAGCTTCAGCTGGTTTGCCAGCGCGCATCCGCTCGAAGCGGGAACCGATCGCCCGTACGCCCCGGTGCTGGTCCACGCCCAGCAGGATGTCGCCCGGGAGTAGGCCTGCGCGTTCCGCAGGGCTGCCAGGCTCGACCAACGTGAGCATCAACCCCGCCGGCTCCGGCAGTTTGTACGAGGCGGCGACGGCCTCGGGGAGCGGCACCGGCTGGAACTGAACGCCGAGGAAGCCGTGCTCTCCGGGCACCGAGCCCGCCACGAACTCCACGACCGTGTTGCTGGGCACCGCGATAGCCATGCCGCCGGCGATCATGCTGTTGATGCCGACTACCTGGCCGCGCGCGTTGACGAGCGGGCCGCCGGAGTTGCCCGGCGCGAGCCGCAGGTCGGCGCGAATCACGGACCCGGACGTTACCTCGCCCTCCGGCGCGGAGGCGTGGGTCGCCATGACGATGCCCGCGGTGAGCGTGCCGCGCTGGCCCCACGGGTTGCCGGTGGCGAACACCACCTCGCCGACGCGGAGCGCACCCGAGTCGGCGGGCTCGATCGGCTCCAGGCCGTCGGCGCGGACCTTGAGCAGCGCGAGGTCGGACTCCGGGCTGCGGTCGACAACCTCGGCGCGCAGCACGGCGTCGTCGGCGGTGACGACCTCGGCGGCATCGCCGGGGACGACGTGGTGGTTCGTGACGATGAGGCCGTCGGCGCTCCAGATGGTGCCCGAGCCGCCACCCTCGCGGCTACGAACGGCCACGAGGCTGCGATTGACGCGCGCCGCGAACTCACTGGTGGCGGCATCGATGTTTTCGCCGAACGCGGCGAGCGTGACAAGTGAAGTCACGGAATGTGTCCTTTCGCTGAGCGGCGGCGGCTACTGGAGCTCGCCGAGCGTGATCGTCAGGTCGCGCGGCTCGCCGCCGCGGAGCACCGTCGCCGGGACAGCCGTTCCGATGCGGTCGGAGGTGAGCAGGGTCTGCAACGTGTCGGTGTCGGTGACCGTCGTGCCCGCGAGCTTCACGAGGATGTCGCCCATGAGGACACCGCCGCGATCGGCGGCGCTGCCAGGCTCGACGGTGAGGATGAGCAGGCCGGTCTCCTGGCCACCGAGCTTCGCGGCCATCGCCTCCGGGAGGCGGGCAGCCTGGCTGCTGATGCCCAGGTAGGCACGGCGCACACGCCCGCCCTTGAGCAGGTCGCCCGCGACCTTCGCCACGGCCGCGGAGGGGACGGTGAGCCCGGCGCCGCGGCCGAGCCGCGAGCTGTTCAGGCCGACCATGCGACCCTGGACGTCGATGAGCGGCCCGCCGGAGAAGCCGGGATAGAAGGTGGTGTCGGAGCGGACATAGCCCTCGACCTGCGTTCCGCGGAAGGTTCGCCAGGCGCCGCCAATCGCGCCGATGACGCCGAACGAGGCCATCGGCCCTTCGCGGCTCGGGCGGCCGAGCGCGAGGACGATGTTGCCGACCTTCGCCGCGCCTTCCGGCGAGCGCTCGATCGGGGTGAGGCCCGAGGCGTCGACCTTGAGGACGGCGATGTCGGAGCCGGGGTCGCGGCCGGCGATGGTCGCCTTCAGCTCGCGGCCGTCGGCGAGGACGACGGTGAGGTTGTCGTCGCGTTCGATGACGTGGTCGGAGGTGACGATGACGCCGTCGGCCGACCAGACGACACCACTGGCGGGGAAGCGCCGGCGGGCGTTGACGAGGACGGTAGACGCGCCGGCGCGCTCAACGGCGGCGGCAAGCGCGTCGGAGAGGTCGGCGAGGACGGGAGAGATGGTTTCGGGCATTGGAGAGGCTCCTCGAATTGGTGATTCGAGTGTGCCGCGGCGAGGGGATGCCGCGCGCCGCCCGGGAGGGGAGTGGTGGGACTGGCCGTTCGGGTAGGATTGGGGGTAGGCGCTACTGCGCTGGCGCCACCACCCATGTGGTGTTCTGCGTACGCGTCTGCGCGATCTGCTGGGGCGTCGCGCCGCAGACGGTGCTGTAGCTGGTGATCTTGCCGTCGGGGTCGATGCCCAGAGCGCGACCGGAGCGCCAGATGCGCTTGACGCGGCGATGATGCCGTAGAGCGGTTCGTACGAACCCTGCGGCGCGTTGCGCTTGAAGATGCCTCTGACGTCCCCGCCCTTGTTCGCAAGGAAATGGTCGATGGTCGCCGGGAAGACGTAGTAGCCCTCGCAGCTGGCGCCGGGGAAGACGTCGACGTTGGCGCCGCTGGCCGTGCCGGTAGGACACGGCGGCGGGGCGCCGACACCCTGGGGCTGCGTGGTGCAGGAATGGAGATGTACTTGAGGAGCGCCTTCAGCTTCGCCGGGTCTCCGGAGGCGATGGCGTCGGCGGCGGGCTTCACGGCGGCAGCGTCGGGGGAGAGCGTGGGCGTGGACACCTTCGTCGGCGCGGCAGGCGTCGTGGGCGTACCGATGGGCGCTGTGGCGTGTGCAGGTGTGTTCGTCGCCGCCGGGGATGGCGTCGTCGAGCCGTCGTCACCGCACGCAGCGACGGCCAACGCGAGGAGCGCAAGCATCGCCAGAACAGCCAGCGCGGGTAGCCGCAGACACCACATCGGTGACTGAGCCTACCCGCGTTGGTCGATTCGACGGGCAGGTTCCCCGATTAGACCTTGAGGGCGAGCGCCTGTGCGAGGTCCATGTGGATGCCGGGGCCCATCGTTGTCGTCAGGGTGACGCTGCGGATGTACTGGCCCTTGGCTTCCTTCGGCTTCGCGGCGTTCACGGCCTCGATGAGCGTGGCCATGTTCTCGCGGATCTTCTCGTCGTCGAAGCTGACCTTGCCCAACGGCACATGGATGTTCGCGAGGCGGTCGAGGCGGAACTCGACGCGGCCCTGCTTGGCATCGTGGACGGCCTGGGCGACGTCCTCGCCGGCGACGACCGTGCCGGAGCGCGGGTTCGGCATGAGCCCGCGGGGGCCGAGGACGCGGCCGAGGCGGCCGACCTTGCCCATCATCTCGCGCGTGGCGATGGCGACGTCGAAGTCGGTCCAGCCGCCTTCGATCTGCTTGATGAGGTCGTCGCTGCCGATGAAGTCGGCGCCGGCTTCCTTCGCGAACGAGGCCGGCTCGCCTTCGGTGAAGACGAGCACGCGCAGCACTTTGCCGAGCCCGTTCGGGAGCACGGTGCTGCCGCGGATCTGCTGCTCGGCGTGGCGCGGGTCGAGGCCGGTGCGGATGTGGAGCTCGACGGTCTCGTCGAACTTCGCCGGGTGCATTTCCTTTGCCAGGGCGATGGCCTCGTCGACGGCGTAGAGCTTCGTCTTATCGATCTTCGCGACGGCTTCCAGGTACTTCTTGCCCTTCTTCGGCATGGCTACACCACCTCGATGCCCATGCTGCGGGCAGTGCCTTCGACGATCTTCATCGCCTCTTCGATCGTGTTCGCGTTGAGGTCAGGCATCTTCGTCTCCGCAATCTTGCGGAGGTCGGCTGTCTTGACCTTGCCGACCTTCGTGACGCGCGGGCTACCGCTGCCCTTCTCGATGCCGGCCGCCTTGCGCAGGAGGTCGGCCGCGGGGGGCGTCTTGAGGATGAAGGTGAACGAGCGGTCTTCGAAGATGGTGAGCTGGGCCGGGATGATCTGGCCGGCCTGGTTCTGCGTACGAGCGTTGTACTCTTTGCAGAACTCCATGATGTTCACGCCGTGCTGGCCAAGTGCAGGGCCGATCGGCGGCGCCGGGTTCGCTTTCCCGGCGGGGATTTGCAGTGTCACCACTGCACGGACTTTCTTTGCCACTGGGTGCTCCTGTGTGTGCTAGCGGCACGCTCGGTGGCGTGCCTCCACGTGGAGGCGGTTGCAGTCAGGGTTCGTACGACGCTGAAGTGCTCCGCGACTCCTTCGCGGCCACATGGGCCGAACGAAAAGTATGGCACGGGCGGAAGAAAGAGGCGAGGTCGGGCGCGGGGCGCCATTGACCCAACGGCGACGCGTTCGTAGTGTGCCATTCGGCGATGGATTCCGCCTTTAACCGCCACCGGCGTCGTGACGAGCGAGTCGCGCCGGGAGAGCTGATGACTCCTACCCCAGGAGTCGCCATGTATCCGAACCTCGAACCCTGTTAGACAACATCCCTGCGCCGGCCGCGTCTCCGCTGCCCGCGCGCGGAGCATCGGCGTGACGTACGCGTGGATCGTGATCGGGGCCGCCTTCGGCGCGCCGCTTCGCTACTTCCTCCAGACGGACCTGGCCGAACGCGGCATCCTTGCCGGATTCCCGTTCGGAACCGCCGTGGTGAACATCACCGGCTGCCTGGCGATTGGCGTGATCTCGGCGATCGGCGAGGAGCACGGCTGGCCCGGGCGCGAAGGGCGGCTGATGCTCATCACCGGCTTCCTCGGCGCCTACACCACGTTCAGCACGTTCGGGCTGGAAACGGTGAACCTCCTGCGGGAAGACGAAATCCTTCGGGCGGTGATGAACGTGGTCGTCAGCGTGTCGGTGGGGCTGGTGGCGGTATGGGTAGGGATGGTGGCGGTCCGCACGCTCTCGTAGAGCTGCGAGCCGGACACGGCCGGGCGATGCTCGCATTCGCTCGCGGCTCGGGATTGGGATTGGGATTGGAGTGCCGCCACTCATTCCTCATACCTCCTCTAGCGGTAGCCGGGTTGCTCGCGTTCGCTCGCGGCTGGGATTCGGATTGGGATTGGAGTGCCGCACTCACTCCTCATTCCTCATTCCTTGTACCTTTATCGGTAGGTGTAGTCGGTGTACTGCCAGCCTGTGGGCAGCCGCGTCCAGAGCCGCACATAGAGCGTGCCGCTGTGGCCCGGAACCGAGACAGTCACCGACTGGCCGAGGCCGACCGAGCGCCCGTAGAGGTTGTTCGAGCCGGGCGCCGTGCCCAGGTAGAAGAAGTATTCCAGCACGCCGCTGCCGGCCGTCCAGCTGAACGTGTCGGCGCCGGCGGGGAGCACGGTCCCCGGCGCCGGGGTGGAGATCGCAGCCTTTCCGGGCGTCGATGACACGGTCGTCGCTGCGCGGTAGGTGTAGTCGTTGTACTGCCAGCCGTTGGCGAAGCGGGTCCAGAGCCGGACGTAGACGGTGCTGCCGTTGGTCGGCAGCGTGTTGACGGTGACGCTGCGTCCGTGCCGGTCGACTGACCGTAGTAGTTGTTCGAGCCCTGGCTCGAGCCGGCGTAGAAGAAGTACTCGAGCGCACCGCTGCCCGCCGTCCAGCTAAAGCCTGCCGAGCTGCCCGGGAGGGTCGAGCCCGAGGCGGGACTGCTGATAGCGGCCGTGGTAGTCGTCGTCGGAGGCGGAGTCTGCGTTGGCGGGGGAGTGGTCGTCGCCGCCGCCACCGGTCGCGCCGCCGCTCGTCCCGTCGTTGACCAGCCCGAAGTCGGTCACCCAGTACCAGCTGTAGGTCGAGCCGGACAGGAAGTAGCGGGCGATGCCGATCTGCTTGTACGAACTGTTGAGCATGTTGGCGTTGTGCCCCGCCGAGTTTCGCCAGGCGTCGAACGCTTCCTGAGCGGTGTCCCAGACGGTGCCGGCGGCAATGTTCTCGCCCGCGCCGCTCGGGTAGCCGCAGTCGGTCGCGCGCTGCGATGGCGAGCGGCCAAGCGAGTCGGTGTGTGAGAAGTAGTTTTTCGCGGCCATGTCGACGGCCATCCAGCTCGATGAGCGGTTGAGGTTCGTCGACAAGGCGAGGGGCTGGAGCCCGTTCTGGGCGCGGTAGTTGTTGATGAGCGTCAGGAACGCCGATTCCTGGCTGTCGAACGAGTTGTCGGCAACCGTGCAGTTGGTAAGTGCCTTCGCGGGCAGCGAAGACGAGGCGACACCAAGACCGGCGGCGAAGAGCAGCGCGACCAGCGCGACCGCAGCCACGCCGGCCTTCAATCGGATTGTGGACCGCATGCAAACCTTCGGGGCGGGATTCGGGCGCATGCCCCGGCCTATCTCATGCCAGAACGCTCTACGGTGATTGCCTTTGCCGTAAACGAACCGCAAAAACATCGCAAACCGCTCGCACGCGTGCGAAACGTCAGGCGGCGCGGCCGAGGTCTTCGCCGGGTGCCTTGAATCCGCTCGCCGGCCTTCCGAGCAAGAAGCCCTGGACGAGCTGGATAAGCTCTCCGCCGGGATGGATAGGTCCGCGGGCCAGCGCTTCCACGAGTTGCAGCGACTCCTCGCTCTCGACGCCCTCCGCCAGCACCTGCGCGTGCGCCTCGCCGGCAAAGGCGAGGATCGCCATCAGGGCGGGACGTCCGACGCCACCCTCCGCGGCGGTGGTGATGATGCTCCGATCGATCTTGAGGTAGTCGAACGGCACCCGCCGCAGCATCTCGATGCCGTTCTGGCCGCAGCCCACGTCGTCGATGGCGATGCCGAAGCCCGCCGAGCGGAGCTGGCGCGCAGCCTGGCCGATGACATCGGGCGGGACTGCCGAGCGTTCCGTGATCTCCAGGACGACGCGTCCCGGCTCAAGGCCGGCCACGGCGAATTCGTCGCGGAGGCCCGCGGCCGAAAACGAGGCGTGCGTCAACGAATACGGGGAGATGTTGACGAACAGCAGCGCGCCTTCGGGGAGCGCGTCGGCTTCCGCGATGGCCTGCGCACGGCAGAGGCGGTCGAGGTCGGCGGCGCGGCCGAACTGCTCGGCGATGTCGAACGCCTGTTGCGGGCCGGAGAGCCCGTAGCGCTCATCGGGCCGTGCGAGTGCTTCGTAGCCAAGGATCGCTCGCGGCGAAAGCCTCCAAATCGGCTGGAAGACGGCCTGGATCGCACCCTCGGCGAGCAGGTGCCGCACAGCCTGGAGCTTCGCCGCGGGGAACACCGGCGCGGCCTCCGGACTGAACCGGTACGGCACGGTGAGGTTCCGTCCGCGCAGCTTGGCCTCGTACAGGGCGGCATCGGCCTGCTGTCGCAACAGTGCCGGGTCGACGCCCGGGCCCGCCGCGCCGCTGACGCCGATGCTCACGGTGACCGGCTCGAGCTCCGCCTCAACGCGGCGGCGAAGAGCGTCCATCACAGCCGTCGCGGTTTCGTGATCGGTGTCCCAGAAGACCACGGCGAGCTCGTCGCCGCCGATGCGGAACGCTCTGGCGCCGGCCGGCAGGCACTCTTCGAGGGCCATGGCGACGGCGCGGAGCATCTCGTCTCCTCGTTCGTGGCCCCACGTGTCGTTGACGGTCTTGAACTCATCAACGTCGAGCATGGCGAGGGCGACACCGCTGCCGGGTTGGCCTGCGCGAGGCCCGTCGCCGAGTTGCGCGGTTTGTTCCTCGAACGCGCGGCGGTTCTGGAGAGACGTGAGTGTGTCCACCAGCGCTACGCGCCGCAGATGGCGAAGTTCCGCCTGCGCCAACGCGTCGCGGCGGCCGAACCTTCGGCCCGCAAACAGGAGCGCGAGAACGAGAACGAGCCCGGTGCCGAAGATGGCCCCGGCGAGCTTCAGGCGGGTGTCCTGCCATGCCTCGTAGGAATCGAATGCGGCGTTGGCCCGCTGGTCCTGCTCGGCCTCCGCATTGGTCAGGACGGCGTTGATGTCATCGATGAGCGAAGGCTGCGGTAGCGGCTCCGTGAACGCTTGCCCGGCATCGAGGGCGGCGAAGTAGCGCTGGAGCACTTCGAGCGGGGGAAGGTAATCGTTGATGATGGAGTTCGAGAGCTCGGCATCTTCCTGCGTGCCGATGGCGGCGAGATGGTAGAGTGCCTCGCGCGCGGCGGCGAGGCGGGAATCGAAGCTCGCGCGCCGCTCCGGAGTCTGGACCAGGATGTAGAGAGAAGCGGCGGCGCCAGTCCGGGTAATCTCGAACTTCGCCACGTCGTACGCCGTCCTGATGTCCTGTGCGTGTCGAACATCCTTGATGTTGTCGGAGCTGTGGAGGCGATCGACGATCTCGAATGCGCCAAGCCCGGCGAAGACCGCGACGAGACCAACCGCTGAGATCCAACTCAACAGGCGAGGCGAAAGATGCATCGCCATGGTTTTCGACCCCAATCGCCGGCGGACATAGCCGGGGAAACGCGTAGGGAGACGCGTCAGTCCGCCCGGCGGCCGAGGCTCTGGGCGTAGTTGAGCGCCGCCACGAGGAGCACGCCGCCGACGATGTTCCCGAGGAGCGTGGGGACGGCGTAACCCACGATGAAGCGCGACCAGGTGGTGTCGCCCACGAGCACGGAATAGAAGACCTCGATGGCGCCGGCGATGATGTGGGGGAAGGTCGCGAGGCCGATGATGAACGTCATGATGACGATGATGGGCACGCGCGCCGTCTCGGCGGCGGGGAGGAGCCAGACGAGGAGGGCGATGAGCCAGCCGGCGAAGATAGCGCGCACGAAGACGTTGCCGAAGCTACCGCGGGAGGCCTCCCGGCCGATCTCGGCGAAGGCGTGTTCGACGGGTGGAGGTTCGATACCGAGGTGCGCGAGGGCGAGCGCGAAGAGCGCGGCGCCGGCAAAGTTGGCCACGAGTACGACGCCCCAGAGCCGGGCGACGTTCGCCGCCGTCTTCGCGTCGCGGCGAGTGAAGAGGGAGAGGATGGGCGTGATGGTGTTCTCGGTGAAGAGCTGCTGGCGGCCGAGGATGACGATGAGGAAGCCGACGGAGTAACCGAGCTTGGTGATGAGCGGACGCCAGTCCTCGTCGGGAAGATGCGAGCGAAGGAGGCCCTCGGTGAGGAGCGAGAAGCCCATCGAGAGGCCGGCGCCGAGGCCCGACCACATGAGCGCGACGGTGGGCCGGGCCAGCTCGGCCTCTGCTTCCTTGCGGATGGCCTCGTGGACCACGTGAGCGCCGACGGCCGCGCGTTCGCTCGCCTCCACGACCTCCTCGCTGGTGAGGGTGGGCGCATGGAGGCCCTCCTCGGGCTGCGGTTCGGGTTCGGGGCGCTTGCGCGGCATCGTGACACGAGACCATCCAGGCCCCGCCGCGTGGAATACCAGCGAGCGAGATACGCGTTGCTAACGGGTGGCGAAGCGCGCGATGGAACCGCGGCGGGGGAAATTACGTTGATCTGGCAGGGAGCGCCGCGCTCTGGGGTAGAGCGGCATGCGCGACTTCCCGGCGGAGGAGACAAGACGTGAGGCTTTCGGCCATTGGGTTGCTGCTCCTGTTGGCATCCATCAGCTTCGCGCCGTGCGAGTCGGGGAGCGACGACCGCGCAACACCCGGCGATTGGCTACCGCGGGGTGCCGCGCACGACACGGGCGTGGCCGTGCAGGCCGCCCTCCGCGCCGTCCTGACGCGCGACGGTGACTGCCTCTACGGTGGCGTGGAGAGCGAGCGCATTCTGCTCGCGTTCCCTCGAGAGCCATCGCTCGCGCGCTGGGACGAACAATCGTCGACGCTCACGCTCCGCGGAAGGGCGTTCGCGGTCGGTGCGCCACTCGACGTCGGCGGCGGCGAAGTGGAGCCAGGGGCGGGATTCTGGTCCCGGCCGCCGGATGCCAGCTGCGACGCGGAGCTGGTGTGGGTGGTGGGTGGGGTGCCATGAGGCTGGCCGGGCTCGCGATGGTGCTTGCCGCGGTGATCGCGGCTGTGGCCTTTGCCGTTCCGAGGTTCGCCTACCACGACGCGGCATCAGCCACGAGCGACGCCCGGATGCTGAGAACTGACGCCCGACACGCCTCGTCCATTCCTCCGCTGCGCCTGCAGCTCACGGCGTTCGACCCGGATGGACCCTCGGCGACGTATCGATGGCGGACAATCTTCGGCGTCCCGTACGGAACGACAACGATGAGCGGTGAGAGCACGAGCAGCGAATGGAACATCGCCGCAGGCATGGCAGCGTGGCTGGGTTTCATTGCGGCAGAGGCTGCGCTGCTGGGCGGGGCGGCGGTGGCGCTCAGGAGAGCGCCCTGAGCCGCGCCTACAGCTTCTCCACCTGGAGGAAGTCGAGTTCGACCGGGGTTCGCGCGTGAACATGTTCATGACCACCTTCACGCGGCCCTTTTCCGTGTTGATGTCGTCGACGGTGCCGACGAAGTCTTCGAACGGGCCGTCGACGATGCGGACGTTCTGGCCGGGGGCGAAGGGCGGTGTGGCTGCTCGCCTTCGCTCGCGGCTGTGACGTGACCGGGGTTACAGCTTTTCCACCTGGAGGAAGTCGAGCTCGACCGGGGTTTCGCGGCCGAACATGTTGACGACGACCTTGACGCGGCCCTTTTCCGTGTTGATCTCGTCGACGGTGCCGACGAGACGGCGCTTTAGCGGAACGGATTGGACACAAGCAGGCCCCCATACTCGTGGCCGTCGTTGAGGTCTTCCGAAAGCACCGCGGATCACCCCAGCATCCGGGCTGCCTCGATGATCGCCGCATCCCAATATGAAAAGCTGGAACCGCCTGCGCGCTTCCATCGCCGCCACGACCAGCGGTAACGTCGTTGGCTGCACGGGAAATCGCGCGAACGCGGTTACGAGCTGTGCCGCCTGCTGGTGCGTGAGCGCGTCCTCGCGCGTGGCACGCGTCGCCTGGACGTAGAACTCCTGCAGCACCTGGGCTGAGAGTGCGAGGTCGCGGTGGGCCAGGAGCTCGTTGGCGATCTCCCGCGGCAGCTCCTCCGGGTTACGCGAGATAGCGTAGAGGAGGACGTTCGTATCAACGAAGTGCACGGTCGTGGGCCGCTTCGCGGTCGAGCCGGTCGGCGCCGAAGAAGTGCGTGACTTCGGCCTGTACCTGGTGCTGGAGCGATTCCAGCCGCACGAACTCCGCGTCGTCAGCCGACAGGCTATTAAGGAATTCGACGACGAGCGCGCTCACCGACCGGCCCTCTTCGGCCGCGCGAATCCGGGCGCGACGGTAGACATCGTCAGGGACGGAGACGGTGATGTTCTTCACGCTCAGAGCTTCCACAGAAACTGCGAAACTGTGTGCCACAGTCGCGTGCCATGCAGCGGGGGCCACAGCGGCGATTGAAGGCGAGCCAAAAGAACCCGCGGCCGCGAGCGCCGAATGCCTGCTCGCCTTCGCTCGCGGCTGTGACGTGACCGGGGTTAGAGCTTTTCCACCTGGAGGAAGTCGAGCTCGACGGGGGTTTCGCGGCCGAACATGTTGACGACAACCTTGACGCGGCCCTTTTCCGTGTTGATCTCGTCCACCGTGCCGACGAAGTCTTCGAACGGGCCATCGACGATGCGGACGTTCTGGCCGGGGGCGAAGCCGACGCGGACGCGCGGCTGCTCCATGCGCATGGCGCGGAGGATGTGGTTCACCTCGTCCTGCGAGAGGGGCACGGGGCGAGTGCCGCTGCTCACGAAGCCGGTCACGCCCGTCGTGTTGCGGATCATGTGCCAGGCCTCGTCGGAGTCGGGGTCGCCTTCCTTGAGCTCGATCGTCTGGACGAGCACGTAGCCGGGGTAGAGCTTCTTCTTCACCGTGCGGCGCTGACCGTCGCGGATCTCGATCTCGTCCTCGGTGGGCACGACGACGTGGAAGACCTTGTCCTTGGCGTCCATCTGCTCGACGGTGCTCTTGATGGCGTGGCGGACCTTGTTTTCGTGGCCGCTGTAGGTATGGAGGAAGTACCAGCGGCGTCCGCCGGCGTTGATCTCCTCGTCGGGGAGCTGCTCCTGGTCCGGTACCTCGTCGTCCCGGCGGCGTCGCACCGGCTTCTTCGGCTCGGACTTGATGCCCGAGAGGGCGGTAATTGGTGTCGGTTCACTAGTCATGATTTAGAAAAAGATCTTCTGGATGGCCCAGCCGAAGAAGAGGTCGACGCTACCGAGGAAAATGCCCACGGTCGCCGCCACGATCGCAACGACAATGGTCAGGTAGCGGGTCTCTTCGAAGGAGGGCCACGTCACTTTGCGCAGTTCGGAGATGACGTCGGCCACGTAGCGTGGCTCGAAGCGGCGCATCCAGCCGAACCAGTTTCGGCGCTGCCGCGCTCCGGGTGTGGGCCGCGCGATGCCCGAGGCGACGGGCGCCGGGGCCGGCCTCGGGAGGTTTTCCCTCACAGAGCGAGGAGCTGCCGCCTCACCGCCTCCCGAAGGAGCATTCGCGGCGCGGCGGCGTGTTGTGCGTGCCATTAGCCTACCGTGTCTCCCTGAACAGGACGTGCTTCCGAAGTCCCGGGTGGTACTTCTTGAGCTCCAGGCGGTTCGTGTCGTTGCGCCGGTTCTTCTGGGTGGTGTACCGGAACACCGGACCTTCGGTGCTCTGCATCTGGATGATGATCCGGTCGCCTTTGTTCTTTGCCATGGTTTCTTACCGTTTCTCTACTTCGCCGCCTCAGGCGGTGATCTTGGTGACGACGCCGGCGCCGACGGTGCGGCCGCCTTCGCGAATCGCGAAGCGCAGACCTTCTTCCACCGCCACCGGCTGTATCAGCTCGACGTTCATCGTGACGTTGTCCCCGGGCATGATCATCTCCACCCCTTCGGGCAGCTTGATCGAACCCGTCACGTCCGTCGTGCGCAGGTAGAACTGCGGACGATAGCCGTTGAAGAACGGCGTGTGCCGCCCGCCTTCTTCCTTGCTCAGGATGTACACCTGCGCCGAGAACTGCGTGTGCGGCTTGATCGAGCCCGGCTTGGCCAGCACCTGGCCGCGCTGCACGTCGTCGCGCTCAATGCCGCGCAACAGGCAGCCGACGTTGTCGCCCGCCTGCCCTTCGTCCAGCAGCTTCTTGAACATCTCGACGCCCGTCACCGTCGTCTTGCGCGTCTCCGTGATGCCCAGGATCTCGATCTCGTCGCCCGTCTTCACGATGCCGCGCTCGATCCGGCCGGTCACGACCGTGCCGCGGCCCTTGATCCCGAAGACGTCCTCGACCGGCATCAGGAACGGCTTGTCCAGCGGCCGCTCCGGCGTCGGGATGTACGTGTCCACCGCGTTCATCAGCTCCCAGATGCACTTGTATTCCGGTGCGTCCGGGTCCGTCGAGGTCGACTCCAGCGCCTTCAGCCCGCTCCCGCGGATGATCGGGATCTCGTCGCCGGGGAAGTTCTGGCTCGAAAGCAGCTCGCGCAGCTCCAGCTCGACGAGCTCGAGGAGCTCTTCGTCTTCCATCATGTCGACCTTGTTCAGGAAGACGACCAGCGCCGGCACTTCCACCTGCCGGGCGAGGAGGACGTGCTCGCGCGTCTGCGGCATCGGGCCGTCAGGCGCGGCCACCACGAGGATGCCGCCGTCCATCTGGGCAGCGCCCGTGATCATGTTCTTGATGTAGTCGGCGTGGCCCGGGCAGTCGACGTGCGCGTAGTGGCGCGCGTCCGTCTCGTACTCCACGTGCGCAATCGCGATGGTGATGCCGCGTGCGCGCTCTTCCGGCGCGTTGTCGATCGAGTCGAACGCGCGGAACTGCGCCTCGCCTTTCAGCGCCAGCACTTTCGTGATCGCCGCCGTCAGGGTCGTCTTCCCGTGGTCGACGTGCCCGATCGTCCCGACGTTTACGTGCGGCTTCGTCCGCTCAAATTTCGCCTTCGCCATCGCTTGTGTGCCCTCCGGGGCTGACGCGGTTTGGGTTGGGGGCCGCGTCGTGAGTGTTGCTAGTTTCTGGAGCCCTCATCCAGATTCGAACTGGAGACCTCGTTCTTACCAAGAACGCGCTCTGCCGACTGAGCTATGAGGGCGCTGCTGGACCGGCGAGGCCGGAATTGCCTGCTCCCGTCGTTTATGGCTTCAGGAGCTGAGGATGACCTACGTGGTGGAGAGAGCAGGATTCGAACCTACGAAGCGCGTAGCGCGGCAGATTTACAGTCTGCTGCCATTAACCACTCGGCCATCTCTCCACGCGTGCCCGCCGCAGGCGGCGATCCCATTCGGTTTGGAGCCCAGGAGGGGACTCGAACCCCTAACCTACTGTTTACAAAACAGTTGCGCTGCCATTGCGCTACCCGGGCTCGGGTCAGATGGCCCACAAGGAGTCCAACACAAAAAGGATCCGCCGAAGCGGACCGAAGTACAAGTATGCCCCGTGTCAGCGGCTATGGCAATTGGCGATGACCCTGATCAGGAGCTCTCACGGCGTCCCCGGCCATGCCGTCCCCTACGCACGACCGTCCGGCGGAGCTTGGAGCCACCTTCTACTCGGCGAACATCCGGTCGAAACGGCGGCGAATGACGCGATAACACTCGCACGAGCCGCTCTCGAGGCCCTGCCGGTTCGTCACTGTCACCTTGCCGTGGCGGTAGCTGATGTAGCCGAGCTCCTGGAGCGTGCCTGCCGCCACCGAGACGCTCGCGCGGCGCACGCCGAGCATCTGCGCGAGCACCTCCTGCGTCAGCGGGAACACGTCGCCCCCGGCGCGGTCGTGCGTCATCAGGAGCCAGCGAGCACAGCGGAGTTCGACCGGGTGCAGCCGATTGCAGGCCGCCGATTGCGCGAAGAGCGTGAAGAGCGCCCCGGCGTATCGCCCCGTCAACGCGCGCAGCGCCTCGCTGTGGCCCAGGTGGAACCGGAACTTATCGGCGGGGATGCGCAGTCCGTGGCCTTCGAGTTGGACGACGGTGCGCGTCGTGGCGCGGCTCGCCCCAAGCGCGATCTGCACGCCGGACATCCCCTCGTTGCCCACGCTGGCTGCTTCGATGGCTTCGCCGTCTTCGAGTACGGTCAGCATCGAAAGCATCCCGGCCGAGGGGAAGTAGACCCATTCGAGCGTGTCGTCGGGCTCGGACAGGATCTGCCCGTGTCGAAGACTTACAGGCTCCATGTCCCGCGCGAGCCGTTCCACTTCGGCGATCGGTAGCCTATCGAGCAGTCGATTGCCGGTGGATTGACGTCCTGGCGAAGGCAACCGCTAGTCCTCTTTCCGGGGATGGTGGAGCGGCCCGTGTGACGTTAGCTGGAGAGCCCGCGAACCGCACGAATACGAGCCCCCAAAGCTGGAGGCTCGATGGCCGGAAATCTAACCGTCGATACTGGAAATGTATGTCCTAGACCGTACATTCGCGGACGGCGGGCTTCCGCGCGGTGGAAGGTGGGGCCGTCGCATGGAACGGAAGTCGGGCGACTGGCGGGACTCAGATTCCGCCGCTAAACGTGTCGCAGGAATCGATGTTGCCGGACTGATAGCCGGTAGTGAACCACTTCTGACGTTGGGCCGACGAGCCATGCGTCCAGGACTCCGGCGTGACGCGGCCCTGGAACTCCTGCTGGATGCGGTCGTCGCCAACGGCGCTTGCCGCGTCGAGGGCGTCGGCGATGTCAGCATCGGTGAGGTTTGTGATGAGACCCGTGCTGGTAGCGTTGTGCGCCCAAACCCCCGCGAAGCAATCGGCCTGCAGCTCCACGCGAACCGAGCTTCCCGTAGCTCCCTGGTCGCTGCTGTCCACCTTCCCAAACGTCCCCTGCAGGTCCTGGATGTGGTGGCCGTACTCGTGGGCAAGCACGTACGCCTGGGCGAACGGCCCGCCGGTCGCGCCGAACTTGCTGCGCAGGTCATCGAAGAATCCCAGATCGATGTAGACGCGCTTGTCGCCTGGGCAGTAGAAGGGCCCGACATCGGCGGTGGCCGGGCCACAGGCGGTGCTGATCTGGTCCGTGAAGAACGTTGTCTTGATCGGAACGTAGTTCTTGCCGCGGGCCGCGAACTCGTCCGTCCAGTAGGCCTGGATGCTGTTCACGTAGGCGACGATGCGGCAGTCCTCGCGGGCCACCGCGTCAGCGCCCGTGCGGCAGTCCGATGCGAGCGTGCTGCCGGGAGGCGCCTCTCCGCCGGTCGACTGGTCCTGGAGATTGCCGAAGACGCTGCTGGAGCCACCGGTGAGGTCTCCGCCGAACAACACGAGGAGGAGCGTGATCACCAGCCCGATGCCGCCGCCGCCGATCGCGATGCCGCCCCCGCGAACACCGCCCATCCGGCTGCGGCCGCGCTGGTCATCGACCTGGCTGGTATCGAGTGGGGCGTCCTCGTTGATGTCTACCACGCTTCAGCCTCCGAGCTTCGCAGCATAAGCGACCGGTGTATTGCCGACGCCATCCCACTAACGACTCCCGACGTCTCAGCTCCTCATCCCCGAATCGGGGAGCCCACAACGCCCCACCTCACATCCGCTGCACGCGAGCGTTCAGCGTTGGTTGGGGGCGGCTACTTCTGGTAGCGGCGACGACGGTCGCGGCCGCCGGCCTGGCTGCGGCCGTATCGCAGGGGACCGCTGCGCCCGGCCACGGCCGCGAATGCGGCCAGCTCCTCGGCATCCGTACCGACGAGGCTGCGACGAAGTTCCACCACCTGGTCGCGAAGCGCCGCCGCTTTCTCGAACTCGAGGTTCTTCGCGGCCGTCTTCATCTGCGATTCGAGCTCCTTGACCATGCGCAGGAGCTCGTCCTTCGGAAGCGACTCGAGCGGCGCGCCGGCGTCGTATTCGGCTTTCTCCTCGGCCACCTGGCGGACGTGGTCCGTGATGTCCTTGATCTGCTTGATGATGCTGAGCGCCTCGATGCCGTGTTCCTGGTTGTATTCGAGCTGGATCTTGCGCCGGCGGTAGGTCTCGTCGATTGCGTTCTGCATGCTCATCGTGACCTTGTCGGCGTACATGACGACCTTGCCTTCGACGTGCCGCGCCGCCCGCCCGATCGTCTGGATGAGGGAACGGTTCGAGCGCAGGTAGCCTTCCTTGTCCGCATCGAGGATGCAGACGAGCGAGACCTCCGGAAGGTCGAGCCCCTCGCGCAGCAGGTTGATGCCCACCACGACGTCGTACACGCCGAGCCGCAGGTCGCGGAGGATCTCGACGCGGTCCAGCGTCTGGACCTCCGCGTGGAGGTAGTGCGTCTTGATGCCCATTTCCTGGAGGTAGTCGGCCAGGTCCTCGGCCATCTTCTTGGTGAGCGTCGTGACCAGCGCGCGCTGGCCCTTCGCCGTCACTCGCTTGATTTCTTCCATCAGGTCGTCGACCTGGTTCTTGGTGGGGCGAACCTCGATCTCCGGGTCGAGCAGGCCGGTTGGCCGGATTACCTGCTCGACGACCTGCGTCGAGCGGCTCATCTCGTAGTCGGCCGGGGTCGCGCTGACGAACACCGCCTGCTTGATGTGGCGATCGAACTCCTCGAACGTCAGCGGCCGGTTGTCGAGCGCGCTCGGCAGGCGGAAGCCGAACTCGACCAGCGTCTCCTTGCGGGCGCGGTCGCCGAAGAACTGGCCCTGGACCTGCGGCAGCGTCATGTGCGATTCGTCGACGAACAGGAGCCAGTCGTCCGGGAAGTAGTCGAGAAGGCACCACGGAGTTGAGCCCGGCTCGCGGGCCTGGAGGTGGCGGGAGTAGTTCTCGATGCCCGCGCAGTAGCCGGTCTCCCGCATCGATTCGATGTCGTAGTGGGTGCGTTCTTCGAGGCGGGCCGCTTCGAGGATCTTGCCGCGCTCCCGGAGGATCTCGAGTTGCTCCTGCAGCTCCTGCTCGATGCCTTCGATGGCGGGGCCCCAGCGGTCCTCCGTTGTGACGAAGTGCTTGGCCGGGAAGATGTCGATCTCGTCCCGCTCGGCCATGATCTCGCCGGTCAGCGGGTCGAGTTCCACGATGCGCTCGACTTCGTCGCCGAAGAAGTCGATGCGGACGGCCAGCTCGTCGTAGCTGGGGAGGATGGTGAGGGAGTCGCCTCGCAGCCGGAACTTGCCGCGAACGACGTTCATGTCGTTCCGCTCGTACTGCATGCTGACCATGCGGCGCACCGCCTCACCGCGGGCGAACGGCTGTCCCTTGCGGAAGCTGAGCACGAACTCCTGGTACTGCTGCGGCTCGCCCAAACCGTAGATGCAGCTCACGCTCGCGACGATGATGACATCCTTGCGCGTGAAGAGTGATCTCGTGGCTGCGTGGCGCAGCTTGTCGATCTCCTCGTTGATGTCGGCGTCCTTCGCGATGTAGGTGTCGGTCCGGGGGATGTACGCCTCCGGCTGGTAGTAGTCGTAGTAGCTGACGAAGTACTCGACGGCGTTTTCCGGGAAGAACTCCTTGAGCTCGGAAGCGAGCTGCGCCGCCAGCGTCTTGTTGTGGGCCAGCACGAGCGCCGGGCGCCCGGTCTGCTGGATGATGTTCGCCATCGTGAACGTCTTGCCCGAGCCCGTGACGCCAAGCAGCGTCTGGTAGCGGTCGCCGCGGTTCACGCCCTCGACCAGCTTCGCGATGGCGTCCGGCTGGTCGCCGGTAGGCACGTAGTCGGCTTCGAGCTTGAATTGAGCGCGCGCGGGAGGGGCAGTTGTCACCATGAAGTCAGTGTAGCGAACCCGGCCGCGCGCGGGGGCGTGGCTCCTGACACCTTCCTGTCAGGACAGGGTGAGATGCCTCATCCCCGGCCCTTCTCCCGACGAGCGGGAGAAGGGAGCTACCGTTTGCCCCGGTGGCGTTGGCGGGAGCGCCCGAAACCCGTAATGCGGGGACAGCCCACCCGTCGCTTGCGTTCGAGCAGCTTCTGGACTCACGGGCCGGCGGCGCCGAAGGGTGCGGCCCTCATCCCCGAGCCCTTCTCCCGACGAGCGGGATCAACTGGGACGGCTAGGTAGTCCGGGTGGGTTGGCCGCGGCACCCTGGCATGACGCGATGTTGTGAACAGCGGGACCTCGCGTCGCTGCATGGGCGCGAACGTGGCACAGCGCGGCGCGCAGCGCCGAGGGCGGGTGGCGGTGGCCCTCATCCCCAGCCCTTCTCCCGACGGCGGGAGAAGGGAGGCTCGTTTTGTCCCGTTGGCGCGTTGGGAGCCAGCGCGCAAACGCGGACCGAGGGAACAGCGCACCCTCGGCCTTACGCTCAGGCCCTCGGACTCCACGCGCTGTCGGCGCCGGCGGGTGCGGCCCTCATCCCCGGCCCTTCTCCCGACGAGCGGGAGAAGGGAGCACGGCGGGGATTTTGTGCTTGCCTGTGGTGGCGGCGTTGTGGGGGAGCGTCAAACGCGCGACGCGCTGCGCACCCTGGGGATTCGCTGATTGTCCCGTCACCGTAATCCGCCTCGCGGTGCGCAGGCAGAGCGAGGACTCGCGACACCAGTAGCACGCTACCATCCTCGTATCACCCGAGGGAGTACCAATGTGAAAGTCGTTCGCACCACTGATTCCAACGAAAGCCGCGCCGACCGCCCCATCTTCGATGGCGTCGTGCATACGCGCGGGCTGATTGACGCGGCGACAAGCCCGAACGTGACGGTGAACCTCGTGCGCTTCTCCGACGGCGCGCGCACGCGCCTCCACACGCACACGGCCGACCAGATCCTGTACATCACCGAGGGCCATGGGATCGTCGCCGCGGAAGGCGTCGAAAACGAGGTGGGCGCCGGCGACATCGTGCACGTCCCGGCGGGGACCGAGCACTGGCACGGGGCCGCCGCCGCGCGGGACATGGCGCACCTGTCGATCCTGCCGCCGTGCGACACCACTGTTATCGACTCGTAAGCGAGCGATTGACGTTCTGTAAAATCTTATGTTGCTGGCCGTTCGGACGCAGGTTTAGGGCTTGCCGGCCCGGCCCTGTGCGCCGACAACCACGGCAATGGCTCCGTCTGAAGCTCATGCGCTCCTCGATTCCATGGAGGCACTCCCCGTGATGCCTGTCGTGGCCAGCCGCGTGCTCGGCTTCAGCGACGAGACGGCGAGCGTGGCAGAGGTGGCGCACGTGCTCGCCAGTGACCCGGCGCTCACCGGCCAACTGCTGAAAGTCGCCAACTCGGCCTACTACGGCTTCTCGCGCCAGCTGGCGACCGTGCGCGAGGCGGTCTTGCTGCTCGGGCTGAAGCAGGTGCGCCAGATCGCCATCGGCGCGAGCCTCATCTCGTCCTGGAACCGGACCCGCGCCGGCACGGACGGCTTCAACATGGACATGTTCTGGGGGCACACGCTCGCGGTCGCGATGATGGCGGAGACGGGAGCGCGCAAGTTCAATGCGGCCCGGCCGGAGGAGGCCTTCACCGCGGGCATTCTGCACGACATCGGCGTCCTCGCCCTGCGAAAGGCGATGCCCGAACGGTTCTCCGACGTGATGGCCACGGCGCGACGCGGCGGGCTGTCGCTCTGGGATGCGGAGATGGAATGCCTCGGGTTCACGCACGCCGAGTTGGGCGGGGCGCTGACGGAACGCTGGCAACTGCCGGCACGGCTGGCGCAAGCCGTGAGTCGCCACCACGAAGCGCTGCTTGCGCCCGCGATCGACGGCCTGGCCGGCGTGGTGAGCTTTGCCGATCGTGTTGCGGACCACCACGGCATTCACGCCGGGTTCGCGCGTGCACCGCAGATCATTCCGCCGCGCGCGCTGCCGGATGAGCTGGCGACGTTGGAAATCGCGTGCGGAGGCATCGATTCGGTGGTGGAGCGCGCCCAGGCGTTTGTGACCAGCGTGTCGGGCCCGCCACGCGATTGGTTCGGCACGGCGCTGCCCGCGGCGGCCTGAGCGAGCCTGATCGGGGCTCTCCGTCGGCGATAGGCAAAGCCGATGGAATTGATACGTCGCTGTTACAAAGAATTTACGTTAGCGCGTTAACCCCGTGGTAGTGTGACAGAGCCGAGTCGCGCCGCAGCTGTTGCGGCCGAACGGGGGAACCACTCTTGGGGTGCATTGAGGCAGCCGTTACGGCCCCTCATAGGCGACTTCCGACGCCGAACCCGTCAGCTAACCCCGCAGGCAATCGGGAGGCACTTGTGCCTCCGTGTCGCGTCCGAGGGACGCCATTCGGGCTGCGGCCGGCTGCGGTTGCCGCCCAGACCGGTGGAGGACAGGTTCTCAAATGCAGTACTCAGGCACGTTTTCTGCGGGCGCCACGGCGTCACACACGGAGGTGTCCGTCGCCGACCCGATCGCCGATGCGCGCACACTCCTTCGCAAGGCGGCACATCTCCCCTTCGCGGCGAGCCATCCGTTCGCGTGGAGTTCCCGCTTCTCACAGCTCGTGGCAGACGCGCGGACATCGGTGCGCCAGCACATCAGCCGCGCAACGCGCGCCGATTCGCCGATGTCCCAGATCGAACGTGACGAGCCCCGGCTGGCCGCCGCCATCGAACGGCAGCGCCAGGAGCACGACTACCTCGCGCGCCAGATCGAAGACCTGTATGCGGAGGTCAGCGTGGCCGGCGCAGTCGATATCTGGCGGATGATCGAACTCGGAGAGCGAGCGATCCTGCTTGAGATGGCCCTGGCCCGCCACCACAACCGCCTCGCACAGATCGTCTACGAGACAACTCAGCGCGAGCTCGCGGGCGAAGCCGTCTAGGCCGTCACTCGCCGCCACACCCAGGAACACCGACCGCCGAAGGCGCGGCGGGTTGCCGTCTGTCGCCTACGGGCAGGGATTGACCGCCGTCGGAGTGCACGCCGCGGTAGGCACTGGTGAAGGCGCCTTTGTGGGCGACGCCGTGGGTGGCGGAGGCGGCGGCGGGGCGATGATGACCAGCGTTGCGTCGGTGTTGGAGTAGGCGTCGGCGTGGCCGTGCCGTGGCGTTGGGTGGCTGTGCCGTTGGCTGAGGCGTTTCGGTGGGCGGCGGCGTTTACGTTGCCGCGGCGCCGCCGTCGCCGGCGGAGTCTGCGTCGCTGTTGCCGGAAACAGAGTCCGTCGGCTTCGCAGGCGCGGTAGAAGCGGGTGTCGCCGCCACGGCCGCCGTCGTGGGCGACTGCGCTGCGGTTGCGCGGCGGCGCGCTCGGCCCGGTGGTCAGCGGCCGCGGCCGACGATGTCGCGCTCGCGCTGTTGGCGCGCACTCGGCGGTACCAGTGGCCGCGTCCGCCGTCGGCACGCTCGTCGGCGTCGGGCCTCCAGCGGTCGTCGATTTCACAGCCGCGAATGCACCGATTGCTCCCGCCATTGCTATGACGACGATGATCCCGACGGCTGCGGCGGCCGCCCACGTCGTCCGGGCGGCGGGGCCGGCGGTGGCACCGAGTCGGCCGGCGGGTCGGACATCGCCCGGAGCGGCCCCCGTTCCCCGTTCCGGGCGCGCCGGTACGGCGGAATCGCCTTCCAGCGACGCGGCGCCGCCTTGCCGCCGCGCGCCCGCCGGCCGCGGCTCGAACGTTTCGGCCACGCGAGCAGTCCGGCCGTCGTGCTTCGTCGTCGGTCGAGCCCGCCGGGCCGCGTTCCGGGGCGACGACACCAGACCGCGTCTCCGACCTCGTCGAAGAGTGCCGGCTGCTCCACCTGGTCCCGGGAGAGCAGCACCGCTCCCGCGGGCGGCCGCGCGAGTGCCCGCTGCAACACCTCGTCGAGCTCCCTTTGGCCAACCGGTCCTCGAATGCGGCCAGCGCTTTCCGGGGGATGGCCGCATAGACGGTTCGTGCGCCCTCGATCCGCAGCACCGCCATCTCCCACGTCAGAGCTCGAGGCGTCACGGTATATCCCGGCCGCTCCAGCACTCTGACCGCGGCACCGAACGCATCGACGGGCGCCCGCCGGGGCTCGCCCGGCACATCGACTTGCGAGCCGCCGCCCTCGATCGCGAGTCTCCGCCGTCCGCTGACGAATCCCGAAACGAGCGCGCGCTCCCGGCGGCTGCCGCGCATGTCCAGCGCCGACCTCGCCGACCTCCACTCCGCTTCGAAGTGGTCCTGCGCCGGCATCCCTCCCCCTTCCGCAAGCTCCAGCGCGGCGCGGCGACCGGCGGCATAGAGGTCGACGCCGTACGCTTCCCGGCGCACGCGGATCCCGTACCGTTCGATGCCGGGCAGCGTATTCACCCTGAGCCGCGGCGGAAGCGGACCGGCGTGGCGCACCACGGCCTGCCAGCACGCGAGAACGGCGCCCACAGCGAACGCGGCAGCCGCTTCGAGCCGTTCTCCGCGGACGAACTCACCGCAGAGTTCGATCCTCCCGGGGCGTGGCCGCACGTAGATGCCCTGCGACTGCGGGCCTTCCACCAGGAGGGCGAGCCCCGCCGAAAACGTCTCCGCAAACAGGTTGCACACGCGCTCGTTGATGGCGTCGTCCATCGTGATCGAAAGGTGCGTCGAGAATCCTTCGAGCACGACGCCGGGTGGGAGGCTGCGCTCTATCTCTGCGCGCCCGCGTTCCGCCCAACGCGACAGTTCATGCGCGAACCCCGGCCGCACGGCGATGGGGGGCGTGGCGAACTCGGCCTCTGCTCCGTCCGCCGTTATCGAGAGCCCTGAGCGACAGCGGTACGCGTTCCGGTCGCCGGGATCGAGCCGTAAGCCGTCGATCGGCAGCGTATGGATGAGTTCGCGGAAGTCGACGGGCTCGGCGCCCCGCAGGACGCGGAACTCGTGTTCGAGGCCGATGAGCGACCCGATAGCGTCGGGCTGGCTTCTGATGCCGAGCCATGAATCCGCTTCACGCGTGCCGGCGCGTCTCACTCGCAGCAGCACCGTGGTCAGTCGATATCGGGTATCGGGTCGCCGGGAGCGAGGTCGTTGCCGTCCGAGGCGAGCCCTCGCAGGTTCTTGATGTTCGAGTGGCTCGTGTTGACCGCGGACTGCGCGGGATCGGAAGGCCCGCCGGCGAGGTTGCTGTTCACGCCGGGCTCGCCGATCGCGAGTCCCTGCGCGCCGCCTCCCGCGTCGCCGCCACTACTTTCGCGGTTGTTCGCGATGTTCGATTTCGACTTCACGACGGCGGCGTCAGCGGGAGCCGGGTTCGGCGCGTCGCCCACCGCCCATTTCGCGCTCGTTCTTGATGTTCGAGTGGGAGCTGTTGATCGCCGTCTCGGCGGGGTCCGGCGATCCGTCGGTGATGTTCCCGTTCACCCCCGGATCGCCGATCGCGATGTCGTCGCCGCCCGGTCCGCCGCCACCCCCCATGCCGCGGTTGATTCCTGCCTTCGACAGGTTCAGGTTGGAAGTTTCCGATGGCGTTGCGCCGCCACCAGCGGGCGCGGCCAGCCCGGTGGCCATCCCGCTCCCAGCTTCGCGCTGTGCCTGTGCGTTCTCTGGCTCTTTCTCTCCCATGGCTCCCTCCACGCCGCCCGCACGCGACTCGCGGAAGCGTAGATCGCGCAACACGTTTTGCGCTAGCCCCAATGACAGGAATTATGGCCGGAGTTCGACGTTGTCGAGGAGTCGCGTCTTGCCGAAGCGCACGACGAGCGAGAGAAGCGCCGGCTGTTCCCCGAGGGGCTTCGCAAACTCTTCGAGCGTGTCGTCGTGGGCGAGGCTGACGTATTCGATCTGCGCGAGCGTGCGGCGCGAGATGCACTCGGCAGTGCCCAGACGCAACCGATCGGGGTCACGCTCGCCGGCATCATAGGCCTCACGCGCCTCGCGGAGTGCCTGGTAGAGCACGGGCGCGGCAGCCCGCTCTTCAGGCGTCAGGTAGACGTTGCGGCTGCTCATGGCCAGACCGTCGGCTTCGCGGACGATCTCGCAGGGCACGATCTCGAGCGGGACGTTGAGGTCGCGCACCATCTGGCGGATGACGCGGAGCTGTTGCGCGTCCTTGCGGCCGAAGTACGCGCGCTGCGGCTCGACCGTGTTGAAGAGCTTCAGGCAGACGGTGGCGACGCCACGGAAGTGTCCGGGCCGGGCCTCGCCCTCGAGCCGCCGGGAGACGTGTTCCACGTCGACGCTCGTCTGGAACCCCGCGGGGTACATTTCGGCGGCCGAGGGCAGGTATACGGCCGCCACGCCGGCATCCTCCAGCAACGCGAGGTCCCGGACTTCGTCGCGAGGGTAGCGGGTGAAGTCCTCGTTCGGGCCGAACTGCGTGGGGTTGACGAAAATGCTCACGGCGGTCAGCAGGTTCTCGTCGCGAGAACGGCGGACGAGCGAGAGGTGACCGTCGTGGAGGTAGCCCATCGTCGGGACGAGCCCAACGGAGCCCGATCGCGCCTGGCGCCAGCGGCGCATCGCCGCCGGAGATGTCAGGACGTCCATCGGCGCCCTCCACGCGTCCGGGACGGGCGGGAACTAGAGGGCATGGGCCAGTTCGGCCAGCGTCCCATCGTCCATCGCGAAGCTGTGCTCCGCCGTTGGGAAGGTGCCGTCTTCGACCTCGGAAATGTAGCTGCGCACGGCATTGCGGATCTCCGCGCCAATGGTCGCATACCGCTTGGCATGCTTCAGCGCCCGCTGGTCGTCGAAGATGCCGAGCATGTCGTGGAAGACCTGCACCTGCGCGTCGCAGTGGGGGCCTGCGCCAATGCCGATCGTGGGCACCGCGAGGCGCTCGCTGACCATCTTCGCCAGCGGAGCGGGAATGGTTTCGAGGACCACGGCGAACGCGCCAGCGTCTTCCAGTGCCTGGGCGTCGTTGAGCAGGCGTGCGGCGGCGGCGGGCGTCTTGCCCTGCACCTTGTGACCGCCGAACTGGTTGACGGATTGCGGGGTGAGCCCGAGGTGGCCCATGACCGGGATGCCCGACTGCACCATCCGACGGACGAGGGGTGCGACGTGGCTGCCGCCTTCGAGCTTCACGGCGGTCGCGCCGCCTTCCTGGAGGAGGCGTCCGGCGTTGCGCATGGCGTCGTCGGCGTTCGCCTGGTAGCTCATGAAGGGCATGTCGGCGACGACGATGGCGCGCTCGGTGCCGCGGACGACGGCGCGCGTGTGGTGGAGCATGTCGTCCATCGTCACGGGCACCGTCGAGTCGTAGCCGAGGATGACGCTGCCGAGAGAGTCGCCGACGAGGATCACCTGGGCCCCGGCCTGCTCGACGAGGCGAGCAGACGGGTAGTCATAGGCGGTGATCATGGCGAAGCGCCGGCCCGCAGCCTTGTATTCGCGAAGCTTGTGGATCGAAAGCCGTGTCATCGCGCGCTCCTCAGGCCACGCCAGCCGCGGTGCGCGGGTTGTGGGAATATCCGTCGCCCATCGTCGTCCGCACGATGCGGTTCTGGCGGTCGACGTGGACCTGGCGAGGGGCGACGGTGCGTGCAGCTTCGTCGTCCATCTGCTGGTAGGTGACGATGATGACGAGGTCACCGGGCTGCACCAGGCGCGCTGCGGCGCCGTTGATGCAGACTTCGCCGCTGGCTCGCTCTCCCGAGGATCGCGTACGTCTCGAGCCGCGAGCCGTTGGTGACGTCGAGCACGTGGACCTGCTCGTAGGGGAGGATCCCGGCCGCATCCATGAGGTCCGGGTCCAGGGTGATCGAGCCCTCGTAGTCGACGTTGGCTTCGGTGACGGTGGCGCGGTGGATCTTGCCCGCCATCATGATTCGCACGGTGCTGTCCCTCGCCCCGGAAACGAAAACCCCGCCGTTGTGAGGCGGGGAACAGGAGGCGCGGCCGCGAGCGGTCTGCAGAACCTGTCCGTACCGGCCTCAGAGGTCCAGGCGGACTTTCAGAATTGGGGACTTGCCAGGCTCGCCTTCCCGGAGGATCGGCGGCAGCGCGATCGTACCGTGCGGGGGAGGCTTGTCAACAAGGTCTGCGTCTGTTGGGCCGGTCCCGTGATCAGATGCCGGCCGCGTATCGTAGGGCTGAATACATCCAATCTGGAGGTTACTCATGGCTGTCGCATTCCTGTTCGAAATTCCCGGCGCGGACACCGCCACCTATGACATGGTGATGGGCCGCCTGGAAAGGGCCGACGTCAACGCACCTAACCCGCCCGGGTTCATCGCCCACATAGCGGGGCCAACTGACGAGGGCTACCGGGCGGTTGATGTGTGGGAGAGCGCGGAGCAGGCGGGCGCCTTCTACGGGACGCCGTTGTTCCAGAATGCGCTCAGCGTCCTGCCGCCGGTGACGCCGCAGATGTGGCCGTTGCACCGGCTCGAGATCGACAAGACCATGCGCCACCTGGCTTAACGTCGCCGGGTATTTTGTTTTCCCGATTTGCTTGCATGCGAGTCCATCGTGAAATAGCGTGCCGCCCATGCTGATCTCAACAATGAACGATGTCCCCGGTTACGAAATCACGGAAGTGCTAGGGGAGGTCTTCGGCCTGACTGTCCGCTCCCGCAACGCTTTCTCCCAGATGGGCTCCGGCCTGAAGTCGATGTTCGGCGGCGAGCTCAAGGGGATGACCCAGGCGCTCACGGACAGCCGCCACCAGGTCATCGAACGCATGGTCGAGGAGTGCACGGAGAAGGGCGGCGATGCGATCATCGCCATGCGCTTCGACACCTCGGAGATGGGTCCGAACTGGACCGAGATCTGCGCCTACGGCACGGCCGTCAAGATCCGCAAGATCTAAGGGCCGTTATTGCACGATCACCGTGCCCGTCATCGGCGGCCGCGAAAACTCGTGTGTCTCGCAGACGAATTCGTAGGTCCCGGGCTGGGTAAACCTGTAGCTGAGTGAACCGGACTTGGCGACTTCGCCGGACGTGGCCAGCTTGCCGCCCCGGTCCCGAGAGGTCCACGTTGTGGAACTGCGTCGTGTTCGACCAGCCCCAGGTCACCGTCGCTCCCACGCCTACCGTGACCTCGGCAGGCGAGAAGAGGAAGACCTTGCTTTCGACGACGCCGATGCTGGCGCTCTGCGGAAGCGAGGGTGCCGCCGTCGGGGGGACGGGCGTGGGCTGTGACACCGGCGTGGACTGCTGTGCGGCTTTCGTGGGCGTCGGCGAGGCGCCGGCTGTTGCGCTGGCGGCAGCCGTGGGCGATGCGACCGCCGTCGGAGTGTTGCTGCTCGATGCCGCCGTCGAGGGCGATACCGAGGCCGAGCCGGAGGCCGTCACCGAGGCGGCCGACTTCGTGGCGGCCGAGCCAGGCGTTGTCCCCGAGTCATCGTCTCCGCCGCAGGCCGCCATGGCGGCTCCCATGGCAATCGCCACCAACACCACACACACAGTCCTGAACCCGTTCACACTTTCCTCCCCGTCCACCGAATATGCGGCACGCGTGAACTAGTCGCGACCCCGCTCCGGCGCGTTCGTCGCAAAGACGGCGAGCGCCACTGCAGTTGCCGCAGCCGCGAAGCCGGCGCCGACGAGCCAATGCGCCGCCGGAGTGCTCGCCTGTTCGTCGGGCCGCAAAGCCGGTGCGCGATCGGCGCCTGCGGCAGCCGGGGCTTCGTCCGCCGAGGCGGGCTGCGCGGCCACGACGAGCAGCAGCATCGCAGCGGCGATGCCGACGACGAGGAAGCGTCGAACCGTTTTCACGTTTGCCCCCGGACGACCAGCGTGGTCATCCCATCGAACGTAGCTGTGTCTCGTGCGGCGCGCGTCTGTCCGTGGCCGGAACGTCCCCTCCGACTAACGGCGGAGACGACACCAAGACGGCCCCGCCAGCTGGCGGGGCCGTCTTGATGTTGGGCGAGAGAGCGTTAGCGGCGCCGGACGGCGAATACCGCCAGGCCGGAGCCGATGAAGAGCAGGCCTGCCATGGCCATCAGCCACGGCACGTCCGCCGAGCCGTAGGTGGCGCCAGAGCCCGTGTTCGGGGCACCTGGAGCCGTGGTGGGCGTCGCAGGCGGCGCTGCCTTGGCGGCAACAACCACCTGGCCTTGCATGCCCTCCTGGTAGTGGAGCATGCAGAGGTAGTTGTAGGTGCCCGCCTTGTTGAACTTCATGGTGAACGTGAGCCCGTTCGGGAAGTCCTGGCCGATGACGCCGCTGTTCGCCGGACCACCGTTATACCCAGTCGGGAAAGCGTCCTTGGGGGCACTGAAGGGATCGCCAGCGGGCGGCGGCGGGAATGTCACCGTGTGCGGGGTGTGACCCTCGTTGTCCCACGTAACCGTGTCGCCCTCGGTAACGTTCACAGCCGGCGGGAAGTACTGCATCGCGTCGGCGTTCTGGGTTTCGCCACCAACGGTGAGCGTCAGGTGATTGGAGCCGTCGGCTTCTTTCGTCACCGTGGCGGGCTTGTTCTCATTGGCGGCGACGGCCTTGATGGCCGAAAGCTCGGTCGCGTACGTCGAAGCCGCCGTCGCGTCGAGGTCTGACTGCTTCGAAACGGTCCCCGAATCGACAACGGTGATGGTGCCCGTCATGTTGGGGTGGATGGCGCAATAAATGTTGTAGGTGCCGGCCTTCGTGAACTGGATGGAGAAGGACGACGGGACCGGCGGTGTGCCAGGGCCACCCGGGGAGAACCCGGTGGAGATGAAGCCGGATGTGACGAAGCCTGTGCCGTCATACGCAACCGGCGCCGTCGGGAACGGATCGGGGTTCACCGTCGGGTCGACATCAGCGGGCGGCTGACCGATCGTCACCGTGTGCGGCTCCGACCACGGGGAGACCCAGTGGACGACGTCGCCCGTCATGATCGTGGCGGAACTGGGAAGGAACACGTTGACGGCATAGCCCGTCTCGCCTCCGCCCGCTTTGAGGTTGTAGGTCGTCGGATCTGCTGCGTGGACGCCGCTGGCGCCGAAGGCGATGAATGGCAGCGCAGCCGCCATTGCGAGCCCGGCCGTGAGCAACGCTCGTCTGATCTTGTTCTTCAAGCTGACCTCCCCGTCTGGTGTTGGAACGCTCGGTATCGTAAAGACATTGGCAAGTATGGCGCATTTCGTAACTGTTGCAATATGTCGAAGGGACAAATCATCTCCGTCTTAAGCCGGATGCGATTGCGGGGCTGCGGGAATTGCGCCGGGCCGCCGAACACTATTTCATGAGTGACAACGAAGGCGCGGCACCGCGCGTGCCCGAGAAGGGCGATCTGGCGTGCGCATCGCGGCGCGGTATCGCGAATCCCGCAACGTGCGACGGGACGTTCATCGGCCAGCGGGCGTTCACCGTCTCGATCTCGATTGATGGCGCCTGTCCGTTCGAGCCGGGGGACGACGTGCTCATCGCCGCGGGCCCTGTCGGCGAACGGCTTGCCGCGCTCGCGCGCTTCAACCACGGCAAGGACGGGACGGCGGTGTTCAACCGCCTGAGCCCGTGGCGGCCGGTGGACAGCCGCGAGCATCCGCGTTTCCGCACCCAGATGCGCGCCAACGTCCGGCGCAAGGCCGGGAACATTCACGGTACGGTGCTCGACGTTTCACGAGGCGGGATTGCGCTGGCCGTCGACGAGGCTCCGGGGCTCGCGCACTTCGACGTACGCGTCGGCACGACGCACGGCTCGCCGTATCTTCCCTGCCGACTGGTCTCGCAGCGCGAGCGGGATGGGCAGCTGGTCCTCCACATACGCTTCGGCGAACTGGATGCGATGTCCGCGGCGTACGTCGACCGGCTCGTGGGGAGCCTCTGCGAGGCGATGGAGCCGGCGCTCCTGGCGAGCTGAGCTCGGTCCGTTAGCTCGTCATCCCCTGGAGACCAACGAGCGCGCGCCCGTGCTCAACTTCGCCCATATGGCGAAGGCCGTGCTGATAAACGAAGCACTCCAGCACTTCCAGCTTCCGGATCGGGTTTCCCGCGCCGACGACGATGCCGCAGAAGATGTTCTGCATGTTCGGGGGGAGCTTCGGCATCAGCACCTCAGCCAGCATTTCGGCGTCGATCGTCTCCAGGGTCGTGCTCGTCCGCTCGATGACGGCAGCCTGGTAGTCCTTCCAGGCGTCGAGGTTGCCGAAGCGGATGTGCTGCATCTGGTCGACGGTTTCTTCGCGACCGAGGGCGTCTACGGTGACCCCGACTTTCGCGGCCCAACCGCCGGACACCCAGAGCGGCGCCTCGTGGAGGATGGGCATGCTGATCGACTGGTCCTGGGCGCGAATGTAGTGGCTGAAGCTGAAGGCCATGGGCAGCACCGCCTCGCGCTCCTGGTGGTTGATCTGCTCGAGCGTCAGGTCGCTGAGCGCGCGCTCCCAGAGCACGTTCATGGCGCGGATGCGGTTCCGCAGGGAGTCGACGAACATCTGCACGTCGGCCATCACGAGCCTCGCTTCTTGACAGCGAGCCGCTGCATGTCCTGGGCGACGCGGATGCTGCCGCCGTAGACGTCGCTCATGCCGGCCATGAACGCCTCGACGTCGGCGGCGGAGTTCGAAATGGGCGGGATGATGTGCGACAGGACGAGCTCGCCGACGCCGGCGTCCTTCGCCAGCTTCGCGATGTCTTCCGTTGGGATGTGGTAGTCCGGCACGTCTTCGAAAAGTGACGCCTGGAGGGTCATCCCCATCTGCTTGAGGGCGGCGATGCGCTTCTGGAGCATCCCGGCGTTGAGCGCCTCGCAGACCAGCATGTCCGCGCCCTGGGACGCCTGGAGGAGGCTCTCGCAGAACGACGTGTCGCCGGAAAGCACTGCGGAGCGTTCGTCGAAGAGGAAGCGGTAGCCGTGCGCCGGCACGACGGGGTAGTGGTCCACCTCGAAGCTCTCGACGCGCATCCCGGCGATGTCGAGGAACTTTTCGGCCGCCTTCGTGGTCGGAATCTCGGTCACCTCCACCTTGATGCCGTCCGGGTGGAGCTTGCCGGCGTGGTGCTTGAGGCGGAAGCCGATGTCGCGGCGGAGCGCCATGAGGAAGCCGTCGATCATCTCCTGCGTGCCTTCAGGGCCGAAGACACGGAGCGGCGTGGTCGCACCGCCGGTCCAGCGCAGGAAGAGGAAGTCCGGGACGTCGGTCATGTGGTCGGTGTGCATGTGCGTGAAGATCGCGGTGCCGATGCTCGCGGGCATTACGCCCGAGGGCATCAGGCGGCGGGCGGCGCCCCAGCCGCAGTCCACCAGCACGTTGGTATCGCCGACGACCACGACGTTGCCCGCGCCGCAGCGATCGGCGCTGGGGAGCGGGCTCCCGGTCCCCAGGAAAACGACTTCGAAGCGTTCTGCCACAGACTCCTCCGCACGGGCTCGCGGGCCCGTGGTGCATCCTACCGTGCCATCGCCGGGCGCACCCGGCGTGGGCCAAGGGTGACACGAGATTCATGTGACACTTGTCCCCTTCCGCGCGGGGGGCTAGCGTACTTAGTCAGCACGCGTGAGGCGCAACTTGGTAGAAGCCGGCTCGACGATCCGCCCGCTGGGCGAATACCTCACCCCTCGCCAGAAGTTCTTCTTGCTGAACTCGCTGATGCTCTGCATGTTCATCAGCGCGCTCGATCAGTCGATCGTTGCCACCGCCACTCCGCACATCCTCGCCGACCTCGGAGGGTTCAACCTCCTGTCGTGGGTCTTTACCGTCTACCTGCTCGCGTCGACGGTGATCGTGCCGATCGTGGGCAAGCTCTCGGACATGTTCGGGCGGAAGCCGTTCATCCTCGTCGGCATCGTCATCTTCGTGACGGCCTCAGCGGCCTGCGGGGCGGCACCGTCGATGATCGTCCTGATCGTCGCGCGCGCCGTGCAGGGCATCGGCGGCGGGATGATCTTCGCGTGCGTGTTCTCGACCATCGGCGACCTCTTCACGCCGATCGAGCGCGCCAAGTACATGGGCTATTTCATCGGGGCGTTCACGCTGGCGTCGCTGACGGGGCCGACGCTCGGCGGCTTCCTGACGGACGGCCCAGGCTGGCGGTGGTGCTTCTACATCAACCTGCCGGTCGGCGCGCTGGCGCTGTTCTTTATCTCGATCAACCTGCCGTACAGCCGGTTGGGCGGGAAGCTGTCCCGGATCGACTTCCTCGGCGCGGCTGCGCTGTCCGGCGCCACGATCTCGCTGCTGCTCGCGCTTGTCTGGGCCAACGATGAGTTCGGCTGGGGCGCACCGGAGACCATCGGGCTGTTCGTCGCAGCGGCGGTGCTCACGGTGGCCTTCGTGCTCCAGGAAGCCCGGCACCCCTACGCCATCTTCCCGCTCCATCTCTTCCGCAACCGGGTCTTCGTGCAGTCCAACCTCCTCGTCGCCGTGCAGGCGGCGGGGCTGTTCGGCGCGATCACGTACCTCCCGACGTTCATCCAGACCGCCCTGGGCGGGTCGGCGACGTCGTCGGGGCTGGTGTCGACGCCGCAGTCGATCGGGCTTTTCGTGACGAGCGTCATCGGCGGGCAGGCCGTCGCGCGCACGGGACGGTTCAAGTACCAGGTGATCTTCGGGTCGATCTTGATCGCGATCGCGGCGTTCCTTCTGAAGACGCTGGACATCGGCGTGCCCGAATGGCACATCGCGATGTTCATGGTGATCTCGGGGCTTGGGTCCGGGCTCGTGGGGCCGACGATATCGGTGATCGTGCAGAGTTGCGTCGCACAGGAGCATATCGGCGTTGCCACGAGCGGACGCCAGTTCTTCATGCAGATCGGGCAGGTCCTCGGCGTGGCCGTGCTCGGGCTCATCTTCTCGACGACGTACGCCTCGAACTTCACGCACGACGTGCCGCCCGCCATCGCTTCGCAGATGTCGCCGGCGGTGACGGCCGACTTCAAGGACCCGACGCTGTCGCTCGACCCGGTCCGGTTGGGCGCGGCCACGGACGAGTTGCAGAAGCTCCCCGACGGGCAGGCGGTGCTCGACGCGGCACTGCTGGCGCAGAAGGAGGCGGTTTCGACCGCCACCCAGCGGATCTTCCTGGGCGCATTCCTCTCGGCACTGGCGGTTATCGCGCTCGCGATCACGTTGCCCGAGATCCCGCTCCGGCGAACCTTCGGTGCGGCCCCATCCGCCGAGGCCGGCGAACTCGAGGGCACGGGCGCGCTCGTGGAGTCGCCCCTCATCGAAATCGGCTAAGGCGCCGGGGGCCACGGCGGCTGGATTCCCGTCGGAAACCACCGGTGGCGACGCATCCACCAAGTGGCCGCGCGTGGTTTAGTATCCCCAGCGTGAATGGACTGCGGCCTTGGCAGTAACGGCGAGCCAACCCCCCAGCAGGCCTCGCCTCTCGTGGGTGCTGCCCGCGGCGCTTGCCGTGGCCGCCGCCGGGACGATTGTGGCGGTTGTCGTGCTCTCGCAGCACGTGGGCAACGACAACATTCCGCCACAGCCGGGTGCGTTCTCCTACGCGCCGCCCGCGCCGGGGTTCGTGCGCCTGAGCGTCCGGCAGGTCGCCGGCGGCAAGGTGACTGCCGTTGAAGACGCGCCCAAGGGTGCGCCGGCGCCGGCGCCACGCGACATCACCGCCGGGCCGAACACGATTGTCGAGATCCTGGAGCCGGCCAAGGCGACAGCAGTTCAGCCCGGCGATTGGGTCAGCGTGATCGGCATCACCAACCTGGTGCGCAACTTCTCCATCCATTCCGTCGTTGTCATTCCTGGAGGCAAGCCTTCCGCGGAGGGGGTGGGGCGCTCGCCGGGCGGATTCGGCGGCGACGAGGCATCGTCGAACCTCGCCGATCGCGTGATCTTCGGGGGACCGGTCACCGAGGTGAACGGTGACACGCTTACGCTCACGGGGCCGGCCGGGCCGATAACGGTTGAGCTCACGCTTCGACGCGCCCCTGTACCGGCTGAAGGCCGGAACACTTGCGGACGTTGCGGAAGGCGACCGCATTGCGGTTCGCGGCGCGGACCCGAGCGCACCAGACGCAGTGCTCGCGCAGCCAGTGCGCTAACGCCCCGGGCTACTCCGTTCGCAGGGCCTGCGCGTCGGCGATCGCCGCCATGACGAAGGTCGCGAGGACGAGGGCAGCGCCGAAGACCACGAAGACCAGGCCCACCGATCCCGCGACGAGCCCCCACTGCGTTTGGAGGATGAAGCCTGGCTCGACCTTCGTGCCGGCGTCGGTGACGTTGAGGAACGAGAGCATCTGCCGGCCCACGATCACGCCGAGGAACGCACCGGCTGCGGTGCCGGCCACCGCTACCACGGAGTATTCGAGCGCGAGCATGCGGAAGAGCTGGCCCCGCGAGACGCCCATGGAGCGCACGACAGCGAACTCCGTGCGGCGCCGCCCCAGCGATGTCATGAGCGAGACCAGCAGCGCTGCGGCCACGAGCACGAGCACGGCGGCGAACGAGATGAAGAGGATGCCGCTGCCGCCGGCGGCAATGAGCGGGTTCCTCCGGTTCGAGTCGAGCTGTTTCGCGCGGCTGTCGAAGCGACTGAGCTCGTACTCCGGGGTGCCCAGTTGCTTCACGACCGTATCCTCGTCCGCTCCGGGCTGGAGGCTGATCATCGTCTCGGCGGGCACGAGGTCGGTCGGCTCGGAGAAGCTCAACGTGTCCGCCCACGTCGTGAGCTGGTCGCGATTGAGCACGATCGCCGGGCCGTCGTCGGTCGGCACGGTGGGGAAGAGGTGGTACGTCCCCACGATCTGGATCGGCACAAGCGTGTGCGCCCCGATCTGCATCGTCGCCGTCGCGCCCTCCTTCATCCCTGTCACCTTCACGAATGCGTCGCTCGCGAGCGCCGCCAGGGGCGTGCTCTGGGGGCTGGAGAAGAAGCCGCGGGTCTCGGTCGTAGAGCCGTTGTGGAAGGTGAACTTGAGGGCTGACGTCCCGCCGTGCTTGTCGTCCTTCGTCGTCGCGATGCTGTCCTGGTCCTGCGATCGCGTGGCGAACGGCCGCCAGCGCATCGCCCCTTCGAAGTCATCCACGACCGTCGTGACGCCTGCCTTGTCCGTGACGGTCATGTCGTCGAGGAGCAGCGGTGTGTATTTGGCGACGAAGCGGTTCGCCGGTTCGGTCATCATTATCGAGACCAGCGCGAGCGGAGCCTTCAGGTCGCTCCGCAACGCCTCCGTCAGGGACGTGGTGCGCTCGGCCCATTGGCCGTCGCTGTTCGCGGGGCCGAGCTGCACGGTGGCGTAGACGCCGTCGCTGTCGCGGAAGCGCGCCCACAGCGTGGTCGCGTCCAGTGTGCGGTCGCCCTTGATCCACACGTGCAGCACGTCGGCGTCGCCAAGCGGCCTTCCCGGCACGACGTTGGGGGCGCTCAGTCGCGACATGAGGTCCGGCAGGGGCTGAGATGCAAAGTCGTCGCGCCACCAGAGGATGTTCTGCATCGCCTGGGGGTCGAGCCCCACTGCCTTGTACACCTGGCTCACCGTTCCGGATGTGGCGAAGCCCATGTCGGCGCGGGTCACGCCGGTCGCTACGGCTACCCCGGGGACCTGCTCGATCTTCGCGTCGAAGGCGGTCGCGGGACCCGGAAGCGGCTTCTGGCCGAGGGAATAGCCGCGCAGATCGGAGCCGACTTCGTAGCCGGCGCGGTCGCTATATGAACGGTTCGTGGTGCTGGCGTAGCTGGCGGCGAAGCTCCCGACGGCGACGGCCATCATGAGGAGGAGCGTGAGCCGCGTGTATTGCCCCGAGTTGCGGACCACCTGTGCCAGCCCAAGAGACACGCTGACGCCGGCAACGGCGCTGACCAGCCGCGCGACGACGCGCAGCGCCATCGGGTAGAACCGCAGGACCAACGCCGCGGCGGCCGCGATGACGAGCGCCGGCGAGGCGAGCAAGAGCGGGTCGCTGCTCAGGCCTCCGGTGGCGGACGGCTCGAACGCAGACCCTCGCTGGTGGAGTTCGAACAGAACGATCCCGGCAGCCGCGGCCAAGACGAGATCGAGGTAATAGCGGTGGATGATGGATGCGCCGGGCCGCGCCTCTGTCCGCTTCTGCACCGCCGCGGAGCGCCGGGCGACCAGGATCGCGGGCAGCATGAGCGCCAGCAGCGAAAGGAAGACGCCCACCGCTGCCGCCGCGAACGACATCGCCGGGATGGTCACCGGCAGCAAGTCGCCGCCGGTCGCATCGTGGAACGTGGGCGTGACCCCGAGAAGCGCCGTCGCCGCAGCCGCGAGGAAGGGCGCGGCGAGAACGGCCGGGATGCCGATGAGCAGCCCCTGCCACGCGTAGATGGTCGCGATCTGGAGCATGCTCGCGCCACGGCTGCGGAGCAGCGAGATCTCCGCCGACTGCCGCTCGACCACGATGGCCGACACCAGCCCGACGTAGAAGAGGGCGATGCCGCTGATCTCGAGGAGCAGGACCGTCAGCGGTACCTGCGTCTGGTCAGAGCTCTTGCCGTAGCGGTCGAGTGCGTCCTGGAGGGAACTGATCGACACGCCGCCGAGCGGCAGCACGTCGGCGTACATGCCGGCGAGGTCGTCGCGGGCGGCGTGGAAGTTGGCACGGTTGAGCTTTTCCGGGTCCGCGAACACGTTCCAGGCGAGCGTCGCCCGGTACGACGGGTAGACGGCCGCGAAGCCGTCGGTGATGGTCTTCTCATCGGTGAACATCGGGAGGATGGGGCCGACGTCCGGGATCTCCAGCCGGAACGGATCGAAGTAGTCGGGCGTCGGCTGGATCCAGAACGGGTCCTCCGTGTCGAGCGGGGCGATGATGGCGGTGACAACGGCGGGGTAGGCGAAGCCGGCGTTCGCCGTCGGGTTGCATGGCGGCGGGGGCGGCGGCGGGTCCTCGGTCGGGAGCACGCGTTCGCAGGTGTCGAAATTCTCGCGCAGCTCGAACGCATCGCCGACCTTCAGCTTCGCGGTGGTGGCAGCGTCTTGGCTCATCGCAACCTGCATCGGTTCGCCCGGGCCGGTGGGTTTCGGCAGGTCGCCTTCGAGGATGCGGATGTGGGACTCGTAACCCGGCAGCGAAGCCGGTTGAGCCTGCACCATGCCGGTGTGCTGCGGCTCCCCGGCCTGGGCGATGCCGAAGCGCCCGAGCTGCGTGTAGCGCGTTTCGGAAGATTCGAACCAGCCCAGCCGCTCCTGGATGCGCTGCTCGACGGCGGTCTGCAGCGAGCTGCCCTCGGCCGTCTCGAGCGGCACCTGCCGGAACTGCACCGAAGTGCTCGGGAACTGGCTGAGGCGCTCGCGCACCGTGAACGTGAGGCCGAGGTCCGCCATCGCGCGGGCGTAGATCGGCGCGCTCGCGAGGAGGACGGCGGCGACCACCACACCAAGCGCGACGACGGCGAGCAATCCCTTGCCGGCCATGCTCCGACGCAGCACCAGCTGAAGAATCGATGAGGAACCCATTGGCCCGTCACTCTACAGGGCACCAGATTCTGGCTGCGACCGGCTTCACCGTTGCTTTTCCCGGCCCGCCGGGTTCTGTAGGCTTCGCCCGCTGAGGGGGGCCGCGATGGGAAGCTTCGCAGCCGTCGTGCGCATGGTTGGCCGCCGAAGCCTCGGGCACTGGCGGCTGCTCGCGGCCGTCGTCGCGGGCGTCATCCTTTCGTCTGCCCTCATGTCGAGCGTGTTCCTCTACTCGGACGCCATCCGGGATCTCGGTCTGAAGCACGCGCTCGAATCGAAATCGCCGTTTCGCTCGATGTGCACGTGTACACGTCAACCGGGAAGGTGCTCGCGTCGCAGTACGACACGCGGCGGAAGTCCGCCGACGACCTCGTTGCCAGCTACGCGGGCGACATCACGAAAGAAACGATCCACCTCGGCACCTCCGCGAGCTTCTACCTGACAGACCCTGGCGGCACGGTTCCGACGGCGGACGACCGCCCGCGCGCGCAGCTCCAGTTCCAGGACCGGCTGGCGGACCACACAAAGCTCGTGGCGGGCCGCGAGCCGGCCGCTGCTGTCGCACCGGCCGGCGGGTCAACAGCCGACGGTCGAGCTGCTCATTGCCAAGCCGTCGGCAGACGCGCTGCACGTGACCATCGGCCAGCAGTTCGACCTGCACGCAACGTGGCACGACAACGCCCCCGTCCTGCGCGCCACGGTGGTCGGCATCATCGACGCCAACGACCCGAACGAGGAGTACTGGGCGGGCGACGCGAACCGCCTGCGCTTCGACACGGCCAACTGGCCGACCTACCCGTTCTTCCTCGACGAGTCGTCGCTGGTCCAGGGGTTGGGCGCGACGTACCCCGACATGGACACGACGCTCGAGCTGTTTTCGCCCGTCGATACGAGCCGCATCAACAGCACGAACGCCGACGAGATCGAGGCGCGCCTGCGCAACCTGGAGCAGCCTTTTGAAGCAAAATCTGCAGGATTCGCGGCTCGAGACGGCGATCCCGGACACCATCCAGACCTACCGCGACAAGCTGTTCTTCACCCGCCTGCCGCTCTTCGCGCTGATGATCCAGATCGTCGGGATCGTGCTGTTCTACGTCGTCATGGTGGCGACGATGGTGGTCGAGCGGCAGACGGGAGAAATCGCCCTCCTCAAGAGCCGTGGCGCGAGCACGCTGCAGATCGTGACGGTGTTCGCGATCGAGGCGTTCTTTATCTGTACGGCGGCCGTGATCATCGGCCCGTTCGTGGCCGTGGGCGCGATCGCCGTCCTCGGGCTAACGCCGCCGTTCCATGACCTCAGCCACGGCCACCTCCTCCACGTCCCGATGTCGGGCGGCGCCATTGGACTTGCGGCGCTCGGCGCCTTCCTGGCCTTTCTCGCGCTCCTCTGGCCCGCGTACCGTGCCTGCCGCTACAGCATCACGAACTACAAGCAGGAGATCTCACGGCCGAAGACGCAGCCGGCCTTCTTGCGCTACTACCTCGACCTCGTGGTCCTGGGCGTTGCCGCGCTGGCTTTCTACCAGCTTCGGCAGCACGGATCGCTGGCGACGGAGTCGCTCTTCGGCGGCCTTTCCGCCGACCCGATCTTGTTGGCGACGCCGTCGCTGCTGATCCTCGTCGTCGCGCTCGTGTTCCTGCGCCTGTTCCCGCTGGCGCTGCGGGTGGTCGCGTGGGTTACGGGCAGGCTCAACGGGGCGGCGATCTCGGTGGGCCTTACGCACATGGTTCGCAGTCCCGTCCAGCACAGCCGGCTGATCCTGCTGCTTATCCTGACCACGGCCGTGGGGGTCTTCGCGGCCGGGTTCCGGGCCACGCTCGAACAGGGATACCAGGATCGTGCGGCCTACGAAGCCGGGGCCGAGGTGCGCCTCCAGGACATCCGCAAGCCGACGGGACTGCCGCTCGACCAGTTCAACGACCAGGTCGCCTCCATCACCGGATCGAAGGACTTCACGACGGCAACCCGCCAGAACGGGACGTACCAGGTGGCGTCGTTCACGTGGGCGAACTTCGACATCCTTGGCGTACAGCCCGACTTTGCCAGCCATGCCTACTGGCGCGGGGATTTCGCCGGCCCGTCGCTGACTGATCTCGTCAAGCGCCTGCAGCAACCGGTCCAGGCGCTCCCGCCGGCCACGGTGATCCCCGCAGGGGCACGAACCATCGGCGTGTGGGCGATGGTGCCCATCCCCGCGAACGGCTTTTCGATCGGCCTGCGCGTACGCCAGCCTGACGGCGCGTTCATCGACTACAGCATGCAGACGACGGACAAGGTCGGCGCCGGGCTGTGGTCGTTTTTCGTGGCCGACCTCTCGCGGCCCCAGGTCAACCGGCCCGAGAGTGTCGATATCAGCCAGGAGAGGACGCTGCAGGACCTGTACGTGCGGATGCGGGGGAACCCGCCGCTGATCCCGGAGAACGTGAGCGTTCTGTTCGATGATCTCCAGGTCTCGGACCAGCCCCTCGCAGGCACCGCAAAGCTGGTCGATCCGCGGGTCATCGAGTCGTTCGACGACCTGTCGCGCTACGAGCTGATCACCGGTGTGAGCAGCGCCGGCAGCCCCGGCGAGTTCACGCGCGCGACCGCGACGGACGGGCGCGAAGGGAGCGTCGCCCGCCTGACGTTCGTTCGCGGGCCAGGGGGCGTGCCCACGGTGGGCCTACGGCGCATCACCGATCAGCGCGCGCTGCCGATCGTCGTCAACGACGGCTTCCTCGACATGGCGAAGAAGAAGACCGGCGACGAGTTCCTGATTTACGTCAACAGCCAGTTCCTCAAGGTCCGCGTCGTCGGTTCGTTCAGCCTGTTCCCGGGCGGGTTCGATCCAAAGAAGACGCAGAACCTGTTCATCGCGGACTTCGCTGGACTGGAGGACGCGGCCTCGCGCGCGCCGGCGGGGCTCGCGGGCATCTTCGCCAACGAGGTCTGGATGAACGACCGCGGCGGCGGGCAGCTCACCCAACAGGGGCTCGCCACGGCCGGCCTCAACACTGAGCTGGTGGCGGACCGAGAGGCGCTGCTCGAAGCACAGGCGGCCGACCCACTGATCGCCGCCAGCTGGCAGGGGATCCTCTTCCTATCGTTCTCGGCGGTTTTGTTGCTGAGCGCGCTTGGCTTCATCACGTACTCCGGGTTGAGCGCGCAGGCGCGGTCGCTAGAGTTCGCGATCCTTCGCACGATGGGCATGTCCGGACGCCAGATCATCGGCGTCGTCTCGTTCGAGCAGTGCTTCGTCATCGTTGCCGGCGTGGCCGCGGGAACCCTGCTCGGGTTCCCGCTGAGCCGCTTGATGATCGACTCGATGGGGATCAGCGAGCAGGGCACGTCGGCGCTGCCGCCGCTGCTGTCGCGCGTTGGCTGGCAGGCGATCATCACGGTGTACACGCTGCTCGGGATCATCCTCGCGACGACGATCGCGGCGCTCGTGTTGCTCTATTCGAGGCTCGCCGTGAGCCGCGCCTTGCGCATGGGTGAGCTGTGATAGCATCCGGCCTGTTGATTGGGAGGGCCGGCCACTCGTGGGCCGGCAGGGACGCATGAGCGATTCAGAACACGACCCCTACATCCTCTGCGAAGACCTGTTCAAGATTTACAAGATCGCGAATCTCGAGGTCGTAGCGCTTCGCGGCCTCGACCTCAAGGTCCAGCGGGGCGAGCTGATGGGCATCGTCGGCTCGTCCGGCTCCGGGAAGAGCACGCTGCTGAACATCCTGGCAGGGCTCGACAAGCCGTCCGCCGGCCGCGCCTTCGTGGGCGGCGAAGACCTGGTGACGATGCCCGAGCCGGACATGGTTCGCTACCGGCGCAAGCAGGTTGGCTTCATCTGGCAGCAAACCGGCCGCAACCTGATCCCGTACCTCGATGCGCTGCAGAACGTCGAGATCCCGCTGATCCTCGACGGCATTCCCAAGAAGAAGGCGCGCAACCGCGCAACCGAACTGCTGAACGCCGTCGGGCTCGGCGAACGGCTCGACCATCTTCCGAACCAGATGTCGGGCGGTGAGCAGCAGCGCGTGTCCATCGCCGTCGCGCTGGCGAACGACCCGCCGCTGCTCCTCGCCGACGAGCCCACGGGCGAACTCGACTCCATCGCCGCCGCCCACGTCTTCGAACTCTTCGGCGAGCTCAACCGTACCTATAACGTGACTATCGTCATCGTTACGCATGACCCGGACATCGCTTCGCGCGTCGACCGCGTCGTCGCAATCCGCGACGGGCGCACGAGCACGGAGCTGTTCCGGCGCGTGAGCGGCGACGCGAACCACGCCGAGATCGTCCACGACGAGTACGTGCTCGTGGACTCCGCGGGCCGCCTGCAGATCCCGCGAGCGTTCCTCGATAGCCTCTCGATCCACGACCGCGCGAAGGTGCTCATGGGCGACGGCCGCGTGGAGGTGGTGCCGGAAGGTCCAGAACGTGCGCAACGAGGTGAGCGACGCTGAACGCTGAAGCTCCCACCACCGGACCGCTCGTCGAAGCGCGCAAGGTATCGCGCCGTTTCGAGCGTGGCAGCGACGAGGTGTGGGCCGTCCGCGACGTCACGGTCGCGGTCCAGCGGGGCGAAGTGCTGGCGCTGGTGGGACGCTCGGGTTCCGGGAAGACGACGCTCCTGAACATCCTCGCCGGCCTCGATCGGCCGACGAGCGGCGAGGTTTATTTCCAGGAGAAGCGCATCGACAACATGCCCGAGCGCGAGCTGACGGAGCTTCGCCGCCACCGGCTCGGCTTCGTGTTCCAGTCATTCGGGCTGCTGCCGTTGCTGTCGGCGCAGGAGAACGTCGAGCTGCCGCTGCGCATCTCGGGGTTCCGGCACAGCGAGCGCCAGCGCCGATCGAAGCGCGCGTTGGAACTGGTCGGGCTGACGCGACGCGCCAACCACCGGCCCTACGAGCTCTCGGGCGGCGAGCAGCAGCGCGTGGCCATCGCCCGTGCGCTGACGTGCGATCCGGTGCTCATTCTCGCCGACGAGCCCACGGGGGAGCTCGACTCCACGACGGCGCGGGCGATCTTCACCCTCCTGCGCGACCTCGCGCGCGACCAGGGCATCACCGTCATCACCTGTACGCACGACCGCATGGTGATGGACATGGCCGATCGCGTGGAGGAACTCTCTGATGGGCACCTGGTGACTGGCCACCAGCGCGAGGTCTGGGAGCACGTGCAGGCGCTCGAGCACATGGCCGCGCGGTCGCAGCAGGCCGAGTTCCTGACGCCGCGAGTGGGCGACCGAACCGCCCTCGCGACCAACGGTCAGAAGCCCGAGCCGGCGCCGGCGCCGGCAGCAGCGGATTCAGTCGCGGAGAAGGCCCCGGAGGCATCTTCCGAAGAAACGCCTGCTGCTGAGCCAGAGGAATCAATCTCCCGTTGGGCCCGACCAGGCCGGGAATAGCCGCGGCGCTCAGCTTGATCGAGCGGGGTCGTCGCGCTCGTCGGACTCCTTGAGCTGCGACGCTTCGACCACCCACAGCCTGCCCCGTGCGTTCATCAGCAGCAGGAAGCCGGGAAGCATAATCGCCAGTATCAGCGGACCCGTGGAATGAGTCTCCAAAAGGCCAATGGCAATGAGCGTGCCGCTGGTGCCGAAAATGCCGCCCCAGAATAGCCATGCTCGCAGACGATTCCGGCGGCGAATCCTTAGACCGACGAACATCGTGATCAGGAATGCGCACTCAGCGGCAACGAGTGGGTCCATACCATGAGGTTCGGCGAGGCGGCGCGCAGCGACAGGCAGCCACAAGCCCTCGGCAGCCTGCTAAAGTCCCCGCAACGCTCGCGGAGGTGCCTTCCATGCCCACCGATCCCAACTGGCGCGAACGCTACGCCGGCAAGCTTGGCACGGCGGACGAAGCCGTCAGCCTCGTGCAGAGCGGTCACCGAGTCTTCGGGGGCGTCTGGACTTCCGTCCCCACCATGCTCTGCAGCGCCCTCGCGGCCCGCGCGGGGCAGGTGAAAGACGTCCACGTCGGTACGGCGCTGACGCCGGTCAACTGGGACAAGCCGGAGACGCTCGAAAGCTTCCACGTGACCAGCTTCCATGCCGGGCCGTACGAGCGCGCGGCTTCGCAGGCGGGCCGGTTCGACTTCGTGCCCGTTTCGCAGTTCCGCGACGGGCAGCTCCCGCCCGGATTCGACCTCGGCTACGACGTCGCGATGATCCCGATCTCGCCGCCCGACGAGGACGGCTTCTGCTCGTTCGGCGGGGGCGTCTGGTTCGGGCCGACGATCGCGGCGGCGGCACGAACGCTCGTTGGCGAAGTCCACCCCGAGTTCATCCGCACGGCCGGGGCGAACCGCATCCACGTCTCGAAGTTCGCGCGGCTGGCGGAGTTCAACGTGCCCGCATCTCCGCCACCAATCCCGCCGCGCAGCGCCGAGACCGAGATGGCCGCAGAGGTCATCTGCACGCTGATCGCGACCGAGATCGTCTACGACGGCGCGACGATGCAGTTCGGCGTGGGCGACGTCTCCGCGGCGCTGCCCGTCTTCCTCGGCGACCATCACGACCTCGGCGTCCACACCGAGATCATGCCGGGTGGCATCGTCGACCTGGTGAAGCAAGGGGTCGTCAACAGCAAGTACGCGCCGGTGCATCCCGGCAAGTTCATCGCGTCGGCGCTGGTTCAGATGCCGCCCGAGGACCTGGCGTACATCGAGACCGACCCACGGTTCGAGCTGTACGACTTCACGCACACCGACGACCTCCGCCACCTGCTCACCATCGAGAACTTCATCGCCGTCAACAACGCCATGGCCGTCGACCTCACGGGCAACGTCGCCTCGGAGACGATGGGCGCGGCGTTGTTCAGCGGCACGGGCGGGCAGGCCGCGTTCGCGGTCGGCGCGTCGTGCGCTTCGGGCGGCTCGGTGACGGTGCTACCGTCATCTCAGCTCGTCGGCGGCGAGCGCCGCAGCCGCATCGTGGGCGGCCACCCCGAAGGCACGGTCATCACCGTCCACCGCAGCTTCGTCGATTTCGTCGTCACCGAGCAGGGCATCGCCCGCCTGCGTGGGAAGTCGTTGCGCGACCGCATCGGCGAGATGATCTCGATTGCGCACCCCGACTTCCGGGCCGAGCTGCGGAAGGACGCGCAGCGCCTGTACGGCCTGACAATCTAGGAGCCATTGCAACGAGCGGCATCGCCCGCGAAAGTTAGAGAGCAACGAACGGTCGCGTCAGCGGCCGGGAACTTCATGCGACCAAGGATGGCAACAATGTTCTCGAGGATTCTCATTCCCGTAGACGGGCATCCGGAAGCGGAGGCCGCCATCCCGATCGCGGCCGAAATGGCCCGCAAGTTCGACGCCGAGGTGATCCTCCTGGAGGTGACGCCAGGCTACGGCCAAATCATCGGGGCCACGGCGGCCGAGTCGTTCGGCGCCCCCGGATTGGTCCAGGCGGCCGCCGACGTCGCGGTAGCAGCGGAATCGGCGGCCAGCGCCTACCTCGACGCCCTGCGCGCCAAGTACGGCACGCCCTCGTGGGAGACCGTCGTCTCGGAGGGGCACAACGCCACCGCAATCGTAGAGAAGGCCAAGGACTCCGGTGTCGACCTCATCGTGATGTCGACCCACGGCCGTTCGGGGCTGAAGCGGCTGTTCGTGGGGAGCGTCGCCGAAGACGTAATCCGGCACGCCGGCTGCCCGGTGCTCGTCGTTCACATTCGGACGAAGCTGAGGCCTAGCGCGAAGCGCCCGCAGCGCGCCCGCGAGAGCCGGCGGTGTGGTTGACAGGCGAAGTGGGGACCGGGGGAACCGCCTCGGTGTGGCCCATCGCCCACCGCCAACACGAGTCGTGATATTTACCATCGGGTAGGGCTCGCTGCTGCCTGAGTCCGTACGGTACTGCCATGGGACAGACGCCGACCGTTGGAAGAGGGCCGTACGCCGGGGAGGCCGAGTTCACGCCGCGGCAGCGCCAGGTGCTGGGCCTGCTCGTGCGGGGGCGGACGAACTCCGAAATTGGGCAGGCGTTGGGCATCAGCCTCGATGGGGCGAAGTGGCACGTCAGCGAAGTGATCACGAAGCTCGGCGTGGATTCTCGCGAGGAGGCGGCGGAGTACTGGCGGGTACACAACGGGCTTCGGCCGCGCTTCTCTCGTGCGGTCCGGGGGTTCCTGCTCGGCATGGCGTGGCCTAAGCTCGCCGTAACTGCGGTACTCGTGCTGGTGGCGGCTGCGGGCGGTGCTCTGTTTATCGCGGTGTTGGGTAGCGCCGGGCCGTCGACGAATCAACCGGCTGCGGCCGGCTCCACGACGGCGACGGCCGCAGCGCCTTCGCCGACCGGCGCCGCCGACGCCGGCGGGGCGATCCGCGGGGTGCTTGCGACCCTGACGCCAATTCCGCTCCCCAACACGGCGCAGATCAGCGCCGCGCCTGGGGGCGTTGTTTGGGCGGTAGTAGCTGGCCAGGTGCTCTTCCGCTCAACGGACGACGGGACCACCTGGGAGCAGCGTCCCGTGCCTGCCATCCAGGGCCGAGACGCTCCGGGCGGTGACGTGAGCTTTGTCGACGGCCAGCATGGGTGGGACCTGGTTCCAGGCTCGCCCGGAACGCAGTGCCAGGCACAGAGTATTGGCCTCTGGCGAACTGGCGATGGCGGCGCGACGTGGGAGCCCGTGTCCCCGACCGAGGACCGCATCTTCACCACGCTCCAGGGGATCGATACGCGCCAGTGCAAGGACACGTTTTCGTTCACTGACGCGAGCCACGGCTTCATTGACGCGTGGGATCCAAACAGCCCGCCGATCATCTACCGGACGCTCGACGGCGGCGATAGCTGGACGGCGTCTGCGCCGCTGCCGGATCCGCCGGGCCAGGTGACGGTCCCGGGCGGGTCCAGCCTGAGAGCCGGGCGGGTTTCGCGATTTGGGAACGAACTGCTGGTCGACGCGGTGGGCTTTGAGCACCTGTACGTCTACCGGTCGACCGACGACGGCGGCAGCTGGTCGTACCTGGCGACGGTGCCGGACTCGCAGGGCACCGGGAACGTGGCGTTCCTGGACGCCTTGCACTGGTGGGCTGTCAGCTCGGGGCCGGGCCAGCAGGTCACAACGGACGGAGGCAAGACGTGGGAGGCCGCCCCGGGGAATCTCAACTTCGCCGCGCCGATTGCGCCGGTGATCACGTTCGGTGACTCGCTGGTGGGCTATGCAACCGTGCGCGGAGAGATCCAGCGCACCACCGACGGCGGGCTGCACTGGACGAGGCTTCAGACGCCGGGAACAGCGCAGACCCCTTAGCTGGGGGCGACACCGGCCCGCGAGATGCCCGGCTAGCCGCGGGTCGGCCGAGGTCCGTCGCCGGCGCCCCACCGCCCTGGCCGCGAGCGTCTATTGACGACCAGGCGAGGGCGATCGACGGCAGGGTGGCCCGCCCGCCCGCGAACATACGCGATGCGCGCGAACCTTAGCGCGACGTGCCACCGGCCGCAGCGGCTTTTACGTCGTCGGCACTCTTCTTGTCCACGTCATGCTTGGTCACCTTGTCGGCGTGTGCGAGTGCGTCGTTGACATCCCTCATCCAGCGCTCTTCGAAGAGAGCGACGATTCCCGAGCTATCCGGAGGGAGGACGTCTTCGACCTCGGCTTTGATCTCCTTTTTCTCGCGACGGGACTTGAGGCCACCAATGCCGGCCCCGATGCCTCCGCCAACGACACCCCCAACGAGAAGTGACGGCGGAAAGATCAGGCCGACAACCAACCCTCCGACCGCGCCGACGGTGGCTCCTTTGCGAACGTCGTGGGCGTTGTCTTTCACCTTGATGTTGCCGTTGGCTTCCCGCTGAACGAGAACCAGCCCGTCGACGTCGATCAAGCCATCCTTGGCGAGTTGTTTGATGCCATCCCAATCGCCCTGCGCGGCGCCAGGGTCGGAGTAGGCGGCGATGTACAGATCTACGGGGGTATCCGTGTCAGATGCCAATGTACTGTCCTTTCGGTGCGTGCCCTTGGGCAGTCGTCGCGGCGGACGCCAGCCGATTGCACGGGCAAAGCTTGGCCGCGCGGCGTCGCCGGCGTGCTACAGCCCATCGGTCGAGAGCTTGCGGTCCGACGGCAGTTGCGTGACGAACCCGGCCGGCGAGCCCAGCGCCGATCCCGGCGGACGGTCGGCGCCCGCCCAAGGATGGGTGGCATAGGGCCTGCAGGGTCCGAGTGAGGTGCCTCGTGGGGCCGTGGTCCCCGTACCAACGAAAAACGGGCTGCCCGCAGGGGCAGCCCGTTTCGTGTTTCCGGGAATCGGAATCCTAGGCGTCGAAGTACAGGTGGAACTCGTGCGGGTGCGGCCGCATGCGGACGGCGTCCACATCGTTCTCGTACTTCCACTCCAGCCACGTCTCGATGAGGTCCGGCGTGAAGACGCCGCCCTTGAGCAGGAAGTCGTGGTCCTCCTCCAGGGCCTGCAGCGAGCCTTCGAGCGACTGCGCGACGGTGGGGATGTTCGCCAGCTCGGCCGGGCTGAGCTCGAAGAGGTTGGTCTTGTCGAGCGCGGGTCCCGGATCCCAGCCGTTCAGGATGCCGTCCATGCCGGCCATGAAGATGGCGGAGAACGCGAGGTACGGGTTCGCGGTCGGATCTGGCGGACGGAACTCCACGCGCTTCTGGCGCGGATCGGGGCTGACGAGCGGAATGCGGCACGCGGCGGACCGGTTTCGGGCGCTGTAGACCAGGTTCACCGGGGCCTCGTAGCCGGGCACGAGCCGCTTGTAGCTGTTCGTGGTCGGCGCGCAGATGGCCATGAGCGCCTTGCCGTGGCGAATCAGCCCGGCGATGTAGGACTTGCACATCTTGCTGATGCCGGCGTACTCGTCGCCGGCGAAGAGGTTTGTGCCGTCCTTCCAGATCGAAAGGTGCGTGTGCATACCCGAGCCGTTGTCCTGGTAGAGGGGCTTGGGCATGAAGGTCGCGACCTTGCCGTGCTTCTTGGCAACGTTCTTGACGATGTACTTGTAGAGCATGGACTTGTCGCCCATCTTGAGCAGGCTGTCGAAGCGCATGTCGATCTCGGCCTGGCCGGCCGTCGCGACTTCGTGGTGGTGCAGTTCGACCTGGATGCCGCACGCCTCGAGCGTCTCGACCATGTCGTTGCGAATGTCCGTCTGCGTGTCATGCGGGCTGACCGGGAAGTAGCCTTCCTTGTAGCGCGGGCGGTAGCCCTGGTTGAGGTCGCCGCGGAGGGTCGCTTCCGCGCCGCTGTTCCAGACGCCCTCGTCCGAATCGACGCTGTAGAAGGCCTGGTGCTGGTCGCCGCCGAAGCGGACCTCATCGAAGATGAAGAACTCAAGCTCCGGGCCGATGTAGATCGTGTCGCCGACGCCGGCGTCCTTCACGTACTGTTCGGCCTTCGTGGCGACGTAGCGGGGGTCACGAGAGTAGCGCTGGCGCGTGACCGGGTCCTCGACATTGGCGATCACGGAGATCGTCGGCGTCGAAATCGCCGGGTCGATGATGGCCGTGCTCGGGTCCGGGACGAGGAGCATGTCCGACTCCTCGATCTTCTGGAAGCCGCGAATGCTCGAGCCGTCGAATCCGTAGCCGTTCGCCCACGGCGAGCGGTCCAACGCCGTCCAGTCGTTGAGCTCGTGGATGGGGCGGGTGATGTGCTGCCAGAGGCCGAAGAGGTCTACAAATTTCACGTCCACGAAGCGAATGTGGTTCGCTTCGCAGAATCCTTTGATTTCTTCTGGGGTCACGCGGTTGTCTCCTGGGTGCAGGGATTGATCGGGGTACCGATCATTGTGACGGGCTTCACGGTTTCGGCCACTGGGGCCGTGTGAAGTTCGTGTTACGCGGTTCGGGGTCCCTTACACGGCGACATCTCCGCGTTCGCCCGTGCGCACCCGGATCGCTTCGGCGACCGGGATGACGAAGATCTTCCCGTCGCCGATGTTGCCGGTTCGCGCGGCCGCGATGATCGCGTCGATCACGCGTTCCGCCGCCGTGTCAGGCACCACGACTTCGACCTTCATCTTGGGCAGCAGGTCCACCGTCACCGTCTCGCCGCCGCGCCCCTGGTGGACGATGCCGCGCTGCGCCCCGCGGCCGGTGACCTGGATCAGGTTCATTCCGTGAAAGCCAAGGTCGTCGAGCGCCTGCTTCACGTCGTTGAGTTTCTCCGGGCGAATGATTGCCTCGATCTTCTGCATCTCGTTCTCTTTCTCCAGTGGTTGGCAGGCGCCGCCGCCGGTTCCCCGGCGACGGCTCCGGGAGCGTTCGCGCTCAGGTAACCTTTTGCGCCGCGGCCGTCGTCGATGCGTAGGTCGCCGGCGGCGCCGGGAGTATAGAGCCCGCCGACGACCGGCACGCCGCTGTCGTCCGACGTGTAGGCACGCTCGCCGTGTTGCGTGAGGTCGAGCCCGAGCTCTTCGTCGTCCTCGGATACGCGGATGCCCATCGTCAGGTCGAGCACCTTGAGGATGATGAACGTGAGCGTGAACGAATACGCGCCCACCGCCAGGGCGCCGGCCGTCTGATCCCACATCTGCTGCGCGTGGCCGTGGAACAGGCCATCCGCGTAGGGGAGGCCGCTCACGGCTGCGGTCGCGAAGAGCCCGGTGGCGAGGGCGCCCCAGAGGCCGCCCACGCCGTGGACGCCGATCACGTCGAGCGAGTCGTCCATGCCGATCCTGGCGCGCAGCTGAACCGCGAAGTAGCACAACAGCCCGGCCCCGGCGCCAATCGCGATGCTCTCCATGGGCTGCACATACCCCGACGCCGGTGTGATCGCCACGAGCCCGGCCACCGCGCCCGCCGCCGCGCCGACCACGCTCGGCTTGCCGCCGTGCCACCACGCCACGAGCGTCCAGACGAGGCCGGCCGTCAGCGCCGCCACGTTCGTGTTGACGAACGCGCTGACCGCCTGCCCAGTGGCTCCGCCGGCGCTCCCGGCGTTGAACCCAAACCAGCCGAACCACAGGATAGCGGCGCCGAGCACCACCATCGTGATGTCGTGCGGCTCCATCGGCGCGCTGCCGTAGCCCTTGCGCTTCCCGAAGATGAGCACCGCCGCCAGCGCTGCGATACCCGCGTTCACGTGGATCGCCAGTCCCCCGGCGAAGTCCAGCGAGTTCAGACCGATGTCGGGCGTTGCGGGGTTCGAGGAAAACGCGCTCAGCCAGCCGTCGTATGCGAACACCCAGTGCGCCACCGGCACATACACCAGCAGCGACCACGCGGCGATGAAGATCAGGAACGGGCCGAACTTCGCCCGCTCCGCGAAGGCGCCGGTGATCAGGGCCGGGGTGATGATCGCGAACATCATCTGGAACGCCATGAACAGCAGGTGCGGGATACCCACACCGTAGATCGCGCCGTTCGGTCCGCCCGGCGCCTGTCCCACATCCTTGAGGCCGATCCAGTCGAAATTGCCGATTAGGCCATGCCAATCCGGCCCGAACGCGAGCGAGTAGCCCACGGTCACCCAGAGGATGCCGACGACGCCGGTCGTGATGAACGACTGCATGATCGTGGCGAGGACGTTCTTATTGCGCGTCAGCCCTCCGTAGAAGAAACCCAGGCCGGGCGTCATGAAGAGCACCATGGCCGACGCAGCCAGCATCCAAGCGGTATTTCCCGTGTCGATCGGGTTGTCCATCCAATACCCCTCCGCAGATAAAGAAAGAGGCGCGCGAACAAGGTGCTGTCCCGTTCGCACGCCGCTGCCCGGACGCCGCCCGGCGTCCCTTGCGGAACCCTAGAGAGGCAAGGTTTCCACCGTATTTCGCTGTTGTTACGAGCGTGTTTCTCGAATGCGGGACACAGCCAGCATGCTTCGAATCAGGCGAGAATCAGATCGATCCCGTACACCGCAAGCTGTCGATCGCGGGTGACGAGCGCCAGGCCCTCGATCTGCGCCTGCGCGACCAGCATCCGGTCGAACGGGTCACCGTGGTGGCGAGGAAGTCCAGCGGCGGAGAAAGCGTGCTCAGCCTCAATTGCTATCAATGACGCGCCCAGAAACGCGAGCGCAGATGGGATGAACGTTGAAATCGGTTCTGGCAGATGAAGTTTGCCCGAAGCGACTTTGATCCCGAGTTCCCAGCACGATGCCACCGACAGGAACCGGTCATTAGCGGAGTCCGCGATGGCGGCCATCGCCGTGTCGTCAAGAGCGACAGCCGCGTTGTTAAGCCACAGGAACACCTGGCTATCTAGGAGAAGCCTCAAATTTCGAGGTGTCCTCCCAGAGAGCGAGTTCTTCCTCGCTCATTTCGTCGAAATCGGGCGCAATCCAGATTTTGTCTCTGTACTTGCCGAACTGCGGACGAGGGCGTTCCTCAGCCACCGGGACCAGGCGAACGGCTGGCCTGCCCGAGACCGAAATGACGATCTCTTCGCCGGCCTGCGCGCGCTTCACCAGCCGGGACAGGTTCGTTTTCGCCTCGTGCATTCCCACCTGCGTCATCGCCGTTAGCTTAGCTAAGTCGACTTAGCCAGGCAACTCGGGGAACGCCCACGGCCGCGCCTGCTCGTACACCGCACACGCCGAGAGCAGGAATGTGTCCGCGTGTCTCGGCGCGACGATTTGGAGCCCCACCGGCAGTCCGTCGTTCGCCAGCCCCGCCGGCACGGACGCCGCCGGGTGCCCTGTCACGTTGAACGGCGGCGTGAACGGAAGATAGCTCGCCGGGTTCGCGGGCTTCCCGTCGATCGTCTTCGGGGGCGGCCCTTCCTTCGGGAAGGCCGTGCATGCGACCGTCGGTGTGAGCAGCAGGTCGAACTGGTCGAAGTACGCCGTCATCGTCCGGTTCAGCTGGTGGCGCTCGTCGAGAGCCGTGCACATCTGCGCCGCCGTCAGGCTTCGCGCCTGCTCGGCGAAAGCCACGAAGCCAGGTTCCAGGAGGGCACGCTGCTCTGCCGTCAGCCGGTCCAGCAGGACCACGTCGCCCGCCGCGGCCAGCACGTACCAGGTCTGCATCGGGTCGGCGAACCCGGGATGCGCCTCCACGAGCTCAACGTTGAGTGCCTCCGCGAGCGCCTGGGCTGCCTCAAACGCCACCCGGCGTACCTCGGGCTCGACCGGGGCGTATCCCCAGTCGGCGCTCCACCCGAGCTGCTGCAGCCGCGGCGGCACACTCATTGCCGCTTGCTCGTAGACACCGACCGGGCCGTCGAGCGAATCCAGGTCGTTGGGGTGGGGCCCCACCGTACAGTCGAGATAGCGCGCTGTATCTCGCACCGTCCGGCTTACGGGACCCAGTACGCTGTGGCTGCCCCACGTCGGCGCGTGCGCTCCTGCCCGCGGGATGCGTCCGGCCGAGGGCTTGAAGCCGAAGCACCCCGAAAACGCTGCCGGGATGCGGATCGAGCCCCCGCCGTCGCTGGCAGTGCAGAGCGGCACCATGCCGGCGGTCACGGCGGCCGCGCTGCCCCCGCTCGACCCGCCCGGGGTGCGGTCGACCGCCCACGGGTTGCCCGTCGCTCCGAACAGGCGATTCTCGGTGAAGCCCTTGTAGCCGAACTCGGGCGTGTTCGTCTTCCCGACGATAATCGCGCCCTGCTCGCGGAGCCGCTGCACCTGCACGCTGTCCTCGGTGGCGACCTGGTCCGCGAAGGCCCTCGAACCGTTCGTCCAGCGCAGCCCTGCAACCGCTTCCAGGTCCTTCACGCCAATGGGCACGCCGGCGAGGAGTCCGGGCGTCTCGTTCCACTCCCACGACGAGTCGATGGCGTCCGCCTGCCGCAGCGCGCCCTCGGCGTCGAGCGTCACGAACGCGTTGAGTGCGGGGTTCGTCGCCTCGATCCGTGCCAGCGCTGCTTCGACCGCTTCACGGGCGGTGAGTTCGCGCTTGCGAATGAGATCCGCCGTTTCTACGGCGCTCAGCATCTCGGACATCGGCTTACCTCCTCCCGCTCGGCCGCCCGCATTCTAGAGCCTTCGGCCCCGGGGTAGTCGCGGCCGTGGGCGCGGAGTGCCCTCACCGCGAAACCACTCACCGGTTGAGCGCTGTCGGCAAGCCGTGGAGGCGCAGAATCAGCGAGATCTCGCTCCCGTGATGCACCTCGTGCGCCATCATCCGCCACAACACCCACGCGGGCGAGATTGTCACGGTCTGCCCCCACGCGTCCTGGCGCGCGACCTCGACGTTCAAATCGTCCGCGCTCCAACGGTCGATGCACCGCTCCGCCACGGACCACGTCTTCTCCAACGCGCCGACCAGTTCCTCCGCGCTCCGGGGTCGGTCCGCGTTGTCTTCCCAGCCGGCCCACTCCAGCGAGATGCCGGGCACTGTCGCATGGTCCACCCGAAACATGCCCGAGAGCCCGCCGTCGTCCTCGCCAAGCACGCGGCACAGCCAGTACATGCGCCCACCCGCCATGTTGCTCGCCAGCTGCCAGATCGCCCACTCACCGGGCGCCGCCCGCAGCTGCACCTGTTCGAGTGTCAGCGGGCGTAGCGATTCCAGCAGCTTCGCCTGCTGATCCTCCCAGCCGTCGTAGAACGCCTTTAACTCAGTCGCGCGCGCCATTGCCTACTCCCGGAACCGCCAGCCGCGAAGGCCGAGCAGCTGTCGTATCTCCCCGAGGTGCACCCAGCCGTGCGCCAGGCAGCCCGTCGTCAGCATGCTCGCCAGAGCGCGGTCAACCAACGCCTCCGGGCCCAGAGCAGCCAGTGCGGCGTCCGTCTGCTCCCAGACCTCGGCCGCGTACCTCCAGAACTCGTCGACTTCGTATCGGAATCGAACCCAACGCCGACGCGTCGAAGCCGGTGCCCTGACCGCCCTCATCGAGCCCGAGCCGATGAGGCCAGCCGCCCGTCGCCCACAACTCCGGCGCCCCGCGGAGCGTCTCGGACACCACGGTGTCTTCGTCTCGCAGCAGGTGCCAGAGCAGGAACCCGGCGTGGTTGATTCCTTCGCCCGGCTGCCAGAAAAGCGTGGCCTCGTCCACCGAGCCCGCGTCGTCGCGCAGCGCCGTATGCAGCTCCCCGAACGCCAACCGCAGCAGCTCTGCCGCCTCCATCGCGGCAGCGTAGCGCCCGCCGCGCCTCCTCAACAACACCGGGCGGGGAGGGGCCGGACAGGATGGTCGGCAGCGTTACCCGATTCAGCACGGCGACCGTCAGGGAGCTGGCAAGTCGTCATGGGGGGTGGCCGTCCAGTGCGTTGGAAACGGGTCCCACGCCCCGGTCGTATCTCGTGCCAGCTGAGAGGTGTCGAGGCAGTGGGTGTCCGGAAACGGTCGAGCTGCCCAAGCTGTCAGCTCCCTGACGGTCGCCGTGCGGTTGCGTGGGCCGAGCTGTGCCAGCTCCCTGCGGTTGCAGTGCGGTTACGTGGGCGGAGCTGTCAGGTCCGTGCGGTGGCCCGGGTCGAGCTGTACCAGCTGTCAGCTCCCTGACGGTCGCCGTGCGGTTGCGTGGGCCGATGGCCGGTAGAGTAGCGCGGTGGGAAGAGGGCCGCTCGCGTACTTCATCACATTCCGTTGCTACGGCACGTGGCTTCCCGGTGACGCGAGAGGCTGGGCTCGCGACGGCGACCAGGTGGGGCAGCCTCTGGGTGGGCGAAACCGCGGGATCGCTGGTGCGGCATACGCGCGACTGCGGCACCCGCCAGTGCGACTCGACCAGTCACAGCGTGACTGTGTGGACGCGGCAGTTCGGTCTGTCTGCGCGTTCAAAGGCTGGGCACTGCTCGCCCTCAACGTACGGACGAATCATGTCCATGTCGTCGTGGCTGCCCCACAGCGGCCGGAGCTTGTCATGACGACGCTGAAGTCATGGGCGACGCGTCGGCTTCGTGAGGCTGGCCTTGTCGGGGACGCGATCCGGCCGTGGTCGGAGCACGGGAGCACGCGCTACCTCTGGGAGGACCGGGATGTCGAGGGGGCGTGCTGGTACGTGTTGAACGCTCAGGACGGTCGGGCCGATTAGGAGCCGCCGGATCCCTGACCGTGCCGTGCTGTGGTGGCGGATGGGTTATCCCGCCATGCCCTCCGCCACGGGCACGGCGGGTGGGCTGTCGGCTAATCGTGGGTGAGCGCTCAGGACGGCCGCGCCTATGACGAGCTGCCAGCTCCCTGACGGTCGCCGTGCGGTTGCGTGAGGGGTGGTGGACTGCCTTGCGGTGGCGCCCTCCGGGCTGTGGGAGTTTCGGGGGTTCGGAGTCGGCGAACTGCTGGGCTAGCGCTCAGGGCAGGCCTGTGGCGAGCTGTCAGCTCCCTGACGGTCGGCGTGCTGTGGTGGGGTGGGCCGGTGGCTACCCCCGCCACGCCCGTCGCCTCGGGCGCGCGAGGTGGGCTGTCGGCAAATTGTTGGGGTTACGCTCAGGATGGGCAGGCCTGTGGCGAGCTGTCAGCTCCCTGACGGTCGCCGTGCGGTTGCGTGGGCCGGTGGGCGCGCTACACCGCTGCCACGCCCTCCGCCTCAGGCACGGCGGGCGGGGGGCTGTCGGCGAATTGCTGGCGGTAGAGGCCGGCGTAGACGCCGCCGTGGGCGATGAGTTCGGCGTGGGTGCCCTGTTCGACCAGTTCGCCGTGTTCGAGGACGAGGATGACGTCGGCGGCGAGGACGGTGGAGAGGCGGTGGGCGATGGCGAGCACCGTGCGGCCCTTCGTGAGGTGCTCGAGGGCTTCCTGGATGGCGCGCTCGGTCTTCGAGTCCACGCTGGAGGTGGCTTCGTCGAGGATGAGGATGGCCGGGTCCTTGAGCAGCGCGCGGGCAATGGCGACGCGCTGTTTTTCGCCGCCGGAAAGACGGTAGCCGCGCTCGCCGACGATGGTGTCGTACCCGAAGGGGAGCTGGGCGATGAAGTCGTGGATGTTGGCGGCGCGGGCGGCGCGCTCGATCTCGTCGTCGGTGGCGTCGGGTGAGCCATAGCGGAGGTTGTCGCGGATGGACTCGTGAAAGAGGAACGGCTCCTGGTTGACCATGCCGATGGAGCGGCCGAGCGACTCGAGCGTGACGTCGCGGATGTCGTGGCCGTCGATGGTGACGCGGCCGCCGTTGACGTCGTAGAGACGGGGAACGAGGTAGGCGGCGGTGGTCTTGCCGGCGCCGGAGTGTCCGACGAGGGCGGCGAACTTGCCGGCTGGAACGGTGAACGAGATGCCCTTGAGCGTCTCGGCGTTCTTTCCGTAGGAGAAGGTCACGTTCTCGAAGGCGACGTCGCCACGGACGTTGGTGAGTGGGATGGCGTTCGGGCTGTCGGCGATCTCGGGGACGAGGTCGAGGTAATCGAAGATACGTTCGAAGAGGGCGAGCGAGCTGAGGATCGTGACGTTGACGTTGAGGAGTTGCGTGACGGGCTGGAAGAGGCGCGTGAGGAGGGCGGCGGAGGCGACGACGGTACCGAGCGTGGCATCGCCGCCGATGACGCGGTGGCCGCCGTACCAGTAGACGACGGCGGGGGCGATGGCGGCGAAGAGGCCCATGGACATCATGAACCAGCGGCCGACCATGGCACGGCGCACACCGAGGACGCGGATCTCCGCGGGCGGTGTGGTCGAAGCGGTCGATCTCGTCGGCCTGGCGGCCAAAGGTCTTGACGAGCAAGGCGCCACTAACGGAGAGGGTCTCCTGCATCTGGGAGTTGAGGACGGCGAGCTGTTCCTGCGATTCGGAGACGAGGTTGCGCTGGATGTTGCCGACGCGGCGGGCGGGGATGATGAAGATCGGGAGGAAGGCGGTGGAGAAGACCGCGAGATGCCAATCGAGGGCGAGCATGAGGGCGAAGGTGGTGCCGGCGGTGATGACGTTGCCGACCATGCCGCCGAGGGTGTCGCTGACTACGCTCTGGACCGCGCCAACATCGTTGCTGACGCGGCTGAGGACTTCGCCGGTGCGGTTGGAAGTGAACCAGCGCAGGGACATGCCCGTGAGGTGGCGGTAGAGCTGGCTGCGGATGTCGTACATGACACCCTGGCCGATGGAGTTGCTGAGGTAGGACTGGGCGACGCCCATGAGTGCGGAGACGCCAACAAGGCCGACCATCGCAACGATGAGCGCGTTCAGCAGCCAGGGATCGCCGGAGTTGTCGCCCGGGTGAGGGAGCGCGTGGTCGATGATCTTCTGGGTGAGCAGCGGAGGGCCGAGGCCAACGACCGCACCTAGCGCCGATAACGATGAGCAGGCCGATGACCATCGGTCAGGTGCGGCCGGTGGAGACGCAGTGCGCGCTTAAGGGTGGGCCAGGCCGGACGCTGTGGACGCTGTTCGCGCCGCTTCAGGCGGTCGGCGTGGTTGCCCAACGTTGACATAGCAGCGAGCGTACGACGCCCCGGGCGGATGCGGAACCGCCCGAGCGGGCAGTGCGAGGCCGCCGAGGTGGGGTGGCCCGGCGCGTGGCGTCAGGCGTCGCGTTCGGTGTCGCCGGGGAGGAGCGCGTCGTGGGAGCCGAGGGCGGCGCCGATGAGGCGAAGCTCGCGGCTGAAGCGGGTGGTGCGTTCGGCGACGCCGGCGAGCTGGGCGCGGCCGTCGGAGACTTTCACCCAGAGCCGGCGGCGCGGGACATAGAACGTGATGGCGAGGCCGACGATGGCCATGCCGACGGCCACCCAGATGAAGGTGTCGCCGGGGTCGCGCTTGACGCTGATGCCGGAGGCTTCGACCTGGCCGTCGAAGCGGTAGGTGAAGCCGTTGAGCGGCGTCTGCGGGTTGTCCTTCGTGAGCACGGTGGGGCCGCCGAGGTCGATGCCCGTGACGAAGAGGTAGGGGTTGCCGTTGCCATCGAGCGGCATCTGGACGACGGCCGAGCCGTCGTCGGAGACGGAGCCGGGCATGTCGTTGACGCGAATGGCAGGGATGGAACGGCCGCCGATGAAGCGAATGGTGTACGGGCCGTCGGTGACGCTTTCGCCGGCCTTGAGCTCATGGGGTGGGAGCTGCTTGCCGTCGAAGCTGCCGATCACAACCTGGAGGTCGTTGCCGAGGACCCGCCAGGCGACGCTGTAGCTCACAACCTGGTCGGCGCCGCTCTGGAGCGTGCGCGGGAAGCTGAGGTCGGCGACGGCGAGGTCATCTTCGGGGCCGGAGCTGGAGCCGGTGTCGGTGAGCATCTGGGGGAGCTCCTGGTTGAAGAGGACCTGGCCGCTGTCGTTGGTGACGACGAACTGGGGGACGGGGTTGGTCTCGCTCTGAAAGTCGAGGACGCCGTTGTAGACGATAGTGCCGGCCGCATCGGTTATGTAGAGCCGGGCGATGTCGTTGAAGAAGGCGGCCTGGTGGACCTTGTAGCCGAAGGCCTTGCAGGGGGTGTTGACGCTGGCGTTGCAGGTGACGGTGTTGGTGCCCTGGCGCACCTGGAGGACGCTGTGGAAGTCGACGATGTTGCCGTTCGGGTCGACCTTCCGCACGGCATCGACCATCTTCACGAAGATCTGATTCGGGCCGGGGTTGTCGAAGACGGTGGCGGCCGGGGTGCCTTCGGCGAGCACCATGGTGCGGTCGAAGCCGGCGAGCGTGGTGAGCACGGCGCCGACCAGCAGCATGAGCAGGGCGAGGTGGCTGAGGAAGGTTCCGTACTGGCTCCAGGCGAAGCGCTCGGCGAAGAGGTAGACATCGCCTGTATCGGTCTGCTTCGTGCGCTGGACCCTGTAGCGCTTCTTGCGGAGGAGCGATTCGAGAGCGTCGGCGCCGCCGGAGAAGGAGAAGGCGGCGCGATGGTGCGCGCGTTCGAAATAGCCGTCGCCGACGACCTTGGGCGGGCGCTGGACGCTGCGCCAGGTGGGGCGGAAGCGGCTGACGGTGCAGACGGTGACGGCGACGATGATGAGCACCCAGAGGCCGTTGAACCACGTGGTGTGGAAGACATCGAAGAGGCCGAGGCGCTCCATGGGCGTGGTGAAGGCGCCGTAGTCGTCGTGCTGGAGCTGGAGCCAGGCCTGGCGAGCGGCGGCGTTGTCGCGCATCGGGCCGGGCATCTGGGGGAGGACGACGCCAAGGAAGCCCGCGAACGCGGCCGTGCCCACGAGCACGAGGGCGAACTTCACGTTCGTGAGGAGCTGCCAGGCGAAGCGCAGGGGGTCGAGCCCACCGGGCTGCAGCGCGGGAGACGCGGGACGGGCCTCTACTGCCATCGCGGCACCGTGGTCACAGGATCCCATCCTGGTGGAGCTGGTCGATGTCGGACGCGGAAAGCGTGCCCGCGTAGACGTGCTGGATGACGCCATCCGGGGCGATGAGGAAGGTCACCGGGAGGCCATGGACGCGGTAGGCCTGGGAGACGTCCCCATCGAAGTCGAGGACCATGGGGTAGGAAAGCCCGAAGTCAGCCGCGAACTGCTTCGCGGAGCCGGCATCTTCCTGCTGGTTGATGCCGAGGACGACGAGGTTCTGCGGTTGAGTATCGACGACCTTCTGGAGGAGCGGGGCCTCGGTCTGACAGGGGCCGCACCAGCTCGCCCAGAAGTTGAGGAGCACGTACTTGCCGCGGTAGCTGTCGAGCGTGGAGACGGTGCCGTCCGGGGCCTGGAGGCGGAAGTCGGGTGCGGCGCGTCCGATTTCGGCGGCGGCGTCCTTGCCGGTGGTGTTGGCGGCGGCGGGGAGGGCGATGATGCCGTAGCCGTCGGAACTGCCGCCGGTGCTGGTGTGATCGCGGAATTCGAACCACCAGATGCCGACGCCGACAACGATGACGATGAGCATGGCGAGGCCGAGCGTGGAGCTTGCGCCGGAGTACTCGCGGCGGCGCTGGGGGCGCTCATCGGGAAGGTGGTGTTCGAGGCTTGGGTCGGTCATCGCGAATTGGGCGCGCGGCGACGCAGCCGCACCGGGTTACGGTAGCAGAAGGTGTAGGGACGCGGGTAAGGGAACAGGGAACAGGGAACAGGGAACAGGGAACAGGGAACAGGGAACAGGGAACAGGGAACCGTGGCTTCAGGAGGGCGGGAGGATCTCCGTGACGCGGCCGGTTTCGAGGCCGAAGTGCCAGACGCTGAGCTTTGGTGGCTCGAGGCCCAGGCTGGTGAGGCCGGCGGAGACCTGGTTGCGGTGTTCGGTGCCGTGGCTGAGCGTCTCGGCGATGTGGATGCCGAGCGTCGCCCATCGCTGGAAGCCGTCGTCCGGGTCGACCTCTTTGTATACGGCGTCGGGCTCCAGGCCTGACTCCAGCAACTCGGACCACATGCGGGCGTTTGCCATGGCCGCAGCGCGAAGTTCCGACACGCCGGCCGCGTCGAGGTCGACGCGCGGGCTCTCGGTCCCATGGAGGACGGCAACGTAGAAGGCGTCCGACCCGATGACGTGGCGGAGCGTGGCGATGATCGACCCGTAGGCGTGCGGGGCAGCGGCGGAGACTTGCTCCGCCGTGAGTGGCTCACAGGCGTCGAGGAGCCGCTGCGTGGCCCAGATGTGGTGCTCGATGGCGTCGTGGAGGAGGGTGCGGGGCATTGCGGGATGGTAGCACCCGGGGATCTGCCGGGCAGGAAGGGCGACACCGCGAGAGAGCACGAGAGGGCCACAGAGTTAATGGCGGGTTGTGCCGGTGCGGCCTGGCTCTGGCGCGCGGCCGGGCGGGGTACCCTCACCCTCGGTCCCTCTCCCACCGCGGTGGGAGAGGGAAGGCCGCAGTCCGTCAGTAGGCGCCGGGGAGGGGGCCGCCGCCGTCGACCTGGATGCGCTGGCCGGTGAGGTAGGCGGCCTGGTCGGAGCAGAGGTAGCGGACGACGTCGGCGACGTCCTGGGGGGCGCAGACACGGCCGAAGGGGCTGGACGCGTCGAGGTCGCGGATGTTCTGGGTGCCGCGGGTGGCGCGGGCGAGGCGGAAGCCCATATCGGTGTCGACGAGGCCGGGGGCGACGACGTTGACGTGGATATTGTGGCGGCGCTCCTCCTTGTAGAGGGTCATGGCGAGCGCTTCCATAGCTGCTTTGGCCATGTTGTAGGGTGCGCCATTGCCGGAGAGGGAGGAGGTGGCGACGGAGGAGATGAAGACGACATCGCCGCGGGGCTGTTCGCGCATGGAGGGCAGGACGAGCTTCGAGAGGTAGTGGGAGCCGAAGGCGTGGGTGCGGACGACGCGCTCCATCTCGGCGGGATCGGTGTCGGCGACAGACTGGCCGCGGCTGGCGATGCCGGCGTTGTTGACGAGGATGTCGATGTGGCCGAAATCGGCGAGCACCGCCTGAACCATCGCTTCGTCCTGCTCCCACGATTCGACGGACGCGGCGTAGGCCTTCGCCTTTCCGCCCGCAGCTTCGATGGCGGCGACGGTTTCGTTCGCGGCGTCGAGGTCACGGCGGTAGTTGACGGCGACGGCGACGCCTTCGGCGGCGAGGGTCTGGGAGATGGCGCGGCCGATGCCGCGGCCGCCTCCAGAAACGAGGGCCACGCGCCCGGCAAATGGCATTGGGTGCTCCTTAATGGTGAGACGTGGGGGCGATTCTACGGCGGTGTGTTCGCAGCGTCAGAGCGAGCGGCGGATGACGGCGATGTGCGCGGATTCCTCGAGGGCCGTGATCCAGTGAAGGGCCTCCCAGAGGTCGCGGCCGGTAGCGTAGGCGCCGTGGCCGCGGAGCAAGACCACGCGCCGCGTCTGCAGGGCGTTGGCGATCTGCTCGGTCTGGCGCGGCCCGACGTCGACGACGGGTACGTCTTTGAGGTGGAGCTGGCCCTCGAGGTCGCCGGGGACGAACGAGTCGCTCGCGAAGGAGAGGGCGATGGCGTGGCGGGGGTGGGCGTGGACCACGGCCTGTCGCTTCGCTGATGGCGTACACGGTCGAGTGGAGGACGGTGTCGGAGGACGGCGGCGGTCCCTCGTGGCGGCCATCGGGGTAGACGAGAGCGATGTCGCGCTCCTGGAGGTGGCCGAGCATGGTGTTGGTGCCGGTGATCCACATCTGGTGGCCGTCGCGGATGCTGAGGTTGCCGCCGTGCGAAGTGACGAGCGCGAGGCGGTAGAGGTCGAGACCGACGTGCTGGAGGTCGCGGAGGGTGTGGGGCGGGATGGGCATGGGAGGAATTGAACCACAGAGGGAGGGAGCGCGGAGGAGGAAGAATGGGCGGACGCACGACGGAGCTGCCCTCACCCCCGGCCCCTCTCCGGACTTCGCGGGAGAGGGGAGTGTGCGGTCTGTGGTGGGCGGGAGCGGTGGACGGTAAGGTGGAATGCATGGGCTGGTTTGCAGAGATGCGTGACGACATCCGGGGGACGATGGATCGCGACCCGGCGGCGCGGAGTGCGATCGAAGTGGCGCTGTTCTACCCCGGGTTCCACGCGCGCGTCGCGCACCGGGTGGCGCATGCGCTTCATCGGCGGGCGCGTGCCGCTGCTGCCGCGCGGCATCATGCACGTGGCGCGGTTCGTGACGGGGATCGAGATCCATCCGGGGGCCACGATCGGAGCGCGGTTCTTCATCGACCACGGCATGGGCGTGGTGATCGGGGAGACGGCGGAGATCGGCGACGACGTGTGGTTGTACCAGGGCGTGACGCTTGGCGGCACGAGCACGCGGCGCATCAAGCGCCACCCGACGTTGCGGGACAACGTGACAGTCGGGGCCGGGGCGAAGGTCATCGGGGCTGTGGAGATCGGCGAAAACGCCCGGATCGGCGCGGGATCGGTGGTGGTGACGAACGTACCCGCCAACGCGACGGTGGTCGGCGTGCCCGGGCACATCGTGGCGTTCCACGATGATTCGAACGGCGCGTTCCAACGGCTGCCGGATCCCGAGTGGGAGCGGTTGAACGAACTCGACCGGAAGGTGAACGAGTTGCACGAGCTCGTGGAGCACGTGGAGCAGCACCTGGGGGCGCTGCACGAGGGGCAGCACACGAACGGGAGCGGGGCGGAGGCGGGGGAGCGGACAAGCCCGTGAGATTCGGCTCGGCCCGACCGTGTTATTCTGTCGTGCACATGCGCGTCGCAATTCACCGCTGCATCTGTACCCTGGCGAGCTAACGCGGCCTCGCTGCGCTCGCCTGCTCCTCGCCGTCTTACCGTCCTCCAGTCTTATTAGGGCCACCGCCCGCAGGGTGCACATTCGCCATGCTTATTACTGACACGCTTTCGAATACGAAGATCGAGTTGCAGCCGACCGTCGCCGACGACGGGGTGGTGCGGTTGTACGTCTGCGGGATCACGCCGTACAGCGAGAGCCATGTGGGCCACGCGTTGTTCACGATCGTGTTCGACGTGCTGCGGCGCTACCTCGACTGGCGCGGCATCCCCGTGCGGCACGTGCAGAACTTCACGGACATCGACGACAAGCTGATCGACCGATCGCAGCGCCTGGGCGTGAGCATGGGCGACCTCGCCGAGCAGATGATCGCGGACTACATGGATCAGCTGGGCGCGATGAACGTGCTCCCGGCGCACGAATACCCCCGCGTGACGCAGACGATCCCGCAGATCATCGAGTTCATCCGCGTGCTGATCGACAAGGGATTCGCCTACGAGTCGGGCGGCGACGTGTACTACAGCGTGCGGAAGTTCGGACCGCGCTACGGGGAGCTTTCGAAGCGCGACGTGGACGACCTCCTGAGCGGGGCGCGCATCGACCCGACGGAGCTGAAAGCGGACCCGCTGGACTTCGCCCTGTGGAAGTCAGCGAAGCCGGGCGAGCCGAGCTGGGAGAGCCCGTGGGGGCCTGGACGGCCGGGCTGGCACATCGAGTGCTCGGTGATGGCCAAGAGCGCGCTGGGTGACCAGATCGACATCCACGGCGGGGGAGCGGACCTGATCTTCCCGCACCACACGAACGAGATCGCGCAGACGGAGGCGTACACCGGGAAGCCGTTCGCACGCATCTGGATGCACAATGCGCTGCTCCAACTCGGCGACGAGAAGATGTCGAAGTCGCTGGGCAACCTGGTGACCATCGCGGAGGCGCTGGAGATCGCACGGGCCCGGACGCGCTGCGGGCGTTCATCATCGGGAGCCACTACCGCAGCCCGGTGACCTATGCGGATGAGGCGCTGGAGGCTGCGCGCGCCGGGACGGACCGTCTGCGCGAGGCGGCGTTCGCGGCGCAGCCGCCGCAGGCGCTGGCGCCACCGGTCGACGGGACCCAGACACGCGAGAAGTTCGTCGCCGCGATGGACGACGACCTGAACACGCCGCAGGCGCTGGCGGCGCTCTTCGAACTGGCGCGGGACATCAACCGCGGGCGCGACCGCGGGCGCGACATCCTGGATGCCCAGGCGACGTTGCGGGAACTGGCCGGGGTGCTCGGACTGACGCTCGAAGCGCGAACGCAGGTGCCGACGGACCGGGCGCCGTTCCTGGAACTCATGACGGCTGTGCGGGGTAGCGTCACGGTTCCGGCGGAGGGCCCGGACGCGGGCGACGTGATCGACGCGCTGGTGGAGATGCGGCGCGAGTACCGGGCGGCGAAGCAGTGGGAGCTGGCCGATAAAGTGCGCAACGGACTGGCGGCGCTCGGCGTGGAGCTGAAAGATGGGCCGCAGGGGACGGCCTGGAGCGTGAAGTAAGGGGTTCCCTGCGGCGTGCATCACCGGTGCTATCATGGTGACATGCGGCGCACCACTATCTCGATCGACGACCCTTTGCTCAATGAGCTCCATCGAATTGCCGAGGAACGGCGTATGTCGATTGCAGCGATTATCCGGGAAGCCGTCGAGGAGAAGGTGGCGACCTTCCGACCCCGTCCCAGAAGCCTTGGTGCCGGCGCCTCTGGTCGCTCCGACACCGCGCGCCGATCGGGCGACGAACGGCCGGAACCTCGGTCGTGGCGCTGATCCTCGATACCGGACCTCTATACGCGTCCCTCGACCGCAGCGATGCGGACTACAACGCGTGCCGGCGGCTCATCGAGGACGCGCAAGAGACGATCATCATTCCCGCGCCGGTCCTCGTCGAGGTCGACTATTGGATCCACCAGCGGCTACATCCCGGGGTGCTGGTCGCACTCCTGGATGACATCGAGGCCGGCGCGTATCGCATCGAGGACCTGCAAGCTGGGGACTACGCCCGTGTCCGGTCGCTCTGCGATCGATACGACGATGCGGACATTGGATTCGTGGACGCGGCTGTGCTCGCGGTCGTCGAACGTCTCGATGAGCCGAAGTTGGCAACCCTCGACCACCGCCACTTTGGGATGCTGAGACCGCGCCATGTCGACGCGTTGGTGCTTCTCCCGTAGCCGGCCCTGGGTGCGGCAACGTTGGGCAAGCTAGACCGCTTGCAGCAGGATGGCGTCGCCCTGGCCGGTGCCGGAGCAGATGGCGGCGACACCGTAGCCGCTGCCGAGCTCCTGGAGCTGGTAGGCGACGGTCATCGTGAGGCGCGCGCCGCTCGCGCCGATGGGATGGCCCATGGCGACGGAGCCGCCGTGGCGGTTCACCTTCGCGGTGTCCCAGCTCAACTCCTGGCCGCAAATGAGGGGGACGGCGGCGAATGCTTCGTTCACTTCAATGACGGACAGGTCGTCGAGCGATAGCCCGGTCTTGCGGAGGACCTTTTCGATGGCCCATGCGGAGGCGATGGGGAACTCGCCGGGCTTCGCGGCGACTTCGGCATGGCCGACGATGCGCGCGATTGGTCGAGCGTCGAGGCGGGACGCCCCCTCTTCGGAGGTGACGACGAGGACGGCGGCGCCATCGTTCACGCCGGGCGCGTTGCCGGCGGTGATGGCTTTCGTGCCCCAGACCGTCGCAATCTGGCCGAGGCGTTCGGCGGTGGAGTTCGGGCGCGGGCTCTCGTCGCGGGTGAGGGCCATGTGGTTCGTATTGCGCTTGTTGGGGATTGGCGTGACTTCGCGGTCGAAGTAGCCGCGGTCGTAGGCGGCGCCCCAGCGCTGCTGACTCATGACGGACCAGTCGTCCATCTCCTCGCGCGAGATCTCGCGGCGAGCAGCCATGTCGTCGCCCTGGTTCGCCATGTGGCAGTTGTCGAAAGCGCACCAGAGGCCGTCGTGGACCATGCCGTCGATGAGCGTCTTATCGCCCATGCGGGCGCCCCAGCGGGTCTGCATGTCGTAGTAAGGAACGTTGGACATGGATTCCATGCCGCCGGCGAGGACGATGTCGTTCTCACCAGCCTTGATGAGCTGGCCGGCGAGGGTAACGGCGCGCATCCCGCTGGCACAGACCTTGTTGATGAGCATGCTCGGCGTGGTCTCGGGCAGGCCGCCGTGGATGAGCGCCTGGCGGCTGGGAAGCTGGCCCGCACCCGCCTGGAGGACCTGGCCGAGGAGCACGTTCTCGATGTCGGAGGGGTTGATGTTGTTGCGGTCCACGAGGGTGCGGATGAGGTGTGCGGCGAGCTCAGCGGCGGAGTAGTCCTTGAGGCCGCCGCCGAATTTTCCCCACGGGCTGCGCGTGGCATCGACAATCAGAGCATCGGGCACGTTCGAACCTCCCCAGCGGACGGATCTTACCGTAGCCCACATGTCGCGCGGTGGCGATCAGTCGGAGGCGGTGCGCTGGCTGGCATAGGCGCCAACGGCGGCCACGGCGGCGGCACCGAGGAGGATGGCAGCACGCTTTGCAAGGGGCGGGGATGCGTGCTCGCGGCGGTGGGGCGCCGAACCTACAAGCTCCCCGTTCGCGCGTCGTTCTGCGGGCGTTCCGAGTTCCTCTTGTTCGCCGGCGTCCGATGAGCCCGCTGCGTCTTCCCCGGACTGGCGGTCGTGCGCGGCGTCGAAGAGTGCGTTGATTTCCGCGCCGGCGAGCAGGGCGTAGTTCGTGAGGTAGAGCCAGGTCATGAGGATGACAACGCCGCCGAGCGTTCCGTAGGTCTTGTTGTAGGAACTGAAGTGCGTGACGTAGGCGCCAAAACCGACGGTGGCAAGGCTCCAGGTGACCGCAAAGACCACGGCTCCGAGGCTCACCCAGCGGAAGCCCACGTCGCGGTTCGGCGCGACGGCGTAGATGATGCCCACCGCGACAAGGATGAGGGCGATGATGAACGGCCAGCGCAAGACGAGAATGGCCGTCTGGACTTCGCTTCCGGCATTGACCCAGCCGGCGATGGTGCCTGCCCAGCCTGTGGTGAACGCATACAGGACGATCGCGCCGAGGATGCCGACGGTGCCAGCGAGCGTCATGCCGAGGGCGAGGAGCGTGGTCTGCCAGAACTTGCGGCTTTCGTCGACGTCGTAGGCGCGATTCATGGCTTTGATCATCGTCTTCGTGGCGCTGGACGAGGCCCAGATGGCGCCGATGATGCCGAACGAGAGCAACCCGGCGTTATGCGAGTTGAGCACGCCGCGGACCTGCGTTTCGAGGACGCTACGGGCATCGGACGGGAGCGCGTCGCCGATGGCGTTCATAACGCTGGACGTCGGGTCGGCAACGCCGAGCCCACTGGCGATAAAGCCGCCGAGGGCGGCGAGGAAGATGAGGAAGGGAAACAGCGCCAGGAAGAAACGATAGGAGAGCTCGGCCGCCAGCCCGCTGACGTCGTCCTTGCTGAATTCGTGGAACGTCTTCTTCGCGAAATCGGTCGGTCCCATGCCGGCGATGGTCATCGATTCAACTCCCGGTGGCCTAGTCGCTCTGCTGCCCGGTCGGCGGCCGCTGCTGGCCTGAGCCGGGCGCGGGCCGACATGGGCGCAGCCAGAAAGCCCGCAAGGGAGATGGTACCGATGACGCAGCCAGCCTGCGCTGTACCAATGGCCGGTGGGCGTGACAGCGGCGTAGCGCCCGTGGACGCGGCCGTCAGGGGACGATGACGACGCGGCCGAACGCCTGGCGACTCTCGATGTAGGCATGGGCACCGGCGGCGTCGCTGAGCGGGAATGTGCGGTCGACGACGACCCGGAGCTGCCCGGCTGCGACGTCGCGGAGGAGGCGCGAGATCATGGAGCGCGTGCGGTCGGGGCGTTGGGCCATTTCGGCGCCGAGGAAGACGCCGGTGATGGAAGCGTTCTTTTGCATGATGGGCCAGATTGCGGGGACGATGTCTTCACGGCCAGCGTTGCCGACCCAGCTCACGCGTCCGCGGTAGGCGAGCGAGGCGATGCTGTGTTCGAGCGTTTTTCCGCCCACGGAGTCGACCACGAGATTGACGCCCTGCGCGGACGTCAGCTGCATGACGCGGGCAGCGAGGTCGTCACGGACATAGTTGATGCCGTGGTCCATGCCGAACTCGGTGAGGCGGGCGAGGCGTTCGTCGCTCGAGGCAGTGGCGAAGACGGTAGCGCCGGCGCGTTTGGCGAGCTGGATGGCGGCGAGGCCGACGCCGCTGGCGCCAGCCTGGACGAGCACGGACTCGCCCTTCTGAAGATGGCCGAATTCGAAGAGGCAATCGTCGGCGGTACCGAACTCGATGGGCACGCTGGCAGCGGCTTCGAAGCTGAGGTCGTGCGGGATCATGTAGGCGGCAGCTTCGGGGATCGATACCAACGAGGCGTGGGAGCCGAAGGGCATGGTCGCAACGACACGGTCGCCGGGGGCGAACTCGGTGACGTTGGCGCCGACTTCGCGAACGACGCCGGATGCCTGGTAGCCAACGATGTGGGGGGTGGTCGCCATGACGCCGCCGCGACGATTGAGGGTATCGCCGCCCTGGATGCCGATGGCCTTGACGTCGACGAGGATGCCGCTGGGCCGGCACTCAGGGTCGGGAAGCTCCTCGTAACGGAGAACGGAGGGGTCGCCGGTCTCGTAGTAGACGGCTGCTTTCACGGGTGCTCAGCTTTCAGCCGGGGGCACGGTTGCTCACGGCGAGGTTAAGTGAGGGGAGTTTAGCGCGGGGAGCGGGTCAGGGCGCGATGATGTTCAGCCCCGGGAGCCGGGCGAGCTTCCGATCGTAGGTAGCCAGCGCATCCTCTCGGTCGGTCAGGGCGGAGGCCGCGATCAGACAGTCTTCCCAGTCGCGGGCCGATGAGGAGCGATAGAGATCGAGCGCGAGCACTACCTGGTCGCGGCCGTCGATGGTGACGGGCAACCCGAGAATGGCATCGATGATCGTGATGATGTGGCTGTGTGAGCGGAGGTAGGGCGGCAGGCGCAACACACGGACAGCCTCGGTGATCACCATCTGCAGAACGACGAGTTCGCGGTCGCGGCGCTGAGCCTGCCGCTCGAACCAGCGGCTGACGGCGGGGCTCTGCACGGGATGGTCGCCGAGGAGCAGGCGCAAAAGGACGTTGGTGTCGATGACGATTCGGGAGGTCATTCGACCGTTCGGAGGTGGCGAGCGACGGCGGCATCGTCGGCGCCCCTTGCAATCAACTCCTCGAGTTCGTCCACTTCGAACACCGGATCTCCATCCAAGTGCGCGATCCCGTAGGCGCGAGCGATGGGATCCTCGGCCTTGCGGAGTGTTACTTCGCCGTCGGTGTCGTCTACTTCGACGGTATCGCCGGGACCGACGCCGAGGCGGCGGAGCATGGCCGCCGGGATGGTGACCTGGTTGCGTTTGCCGATGCGGGTGGTGTGCGAGTGGCGCGTTCTCACTGAGACATCATATCGCAGTGAGAGCGCCACTGATCACTGAGGAGTGGGGCTACGCAGCTTGTGCCGTGATCGATTCCGACCGTGGAGCACGGCCGCCGAGGTGCGGCGCCCCGACTCCTCGAGCGAGGAGCGGGACGCCCTGGGCGTGGTCAGGCGAAGTTGATCGCGCGGTGCATTTCCCAGACGAGGATCTCGGCGCCTTCCGGGCCGGCAGTGACCTTGAGCGGTCCGGCGAAGGAGACGCGTGCGGCGTCTCCATGAGTGAGAGCGCCGGCGCGCTCGAGGTCGACAGTGTTTTCGGCGACGAAGAGGTGGACGAAGGGCGCGTCGGGGAGCGTGACGGTCTCACCTGCCTTGAGGCGGCCGGCCCAGAGGACGGCGCCATCCTGGCGGATGGAGATGGCGGCGTCGTGGCCCATGCCCGAGGCCACTGGCACGAGACCTCCGCGGTCGAGCTCGCTGTTGATGTCGAGTTCCTGGTAACCGGGGCGAATCTTCGCGGTGTCCGGCACGACCCACATCTGGACGAGGTGGACGTCGCCGTCCTTCGTCGCGTTCATCTCGGAGTGGAGGATGCCGGTACCGGCGCTCATGCGCTGGGCGAGGCCGGGATGGATCAGGCCGATGTGGCCCTCGGAGTCCTTGTGTTCGAGTTCGCCTTTGAGCACCCAGGTCACGATTTCCATGTCGCGATGGGGGTGCGTGGAGAAGCCCGTTTCGGGGGCGATGACGTCGTCGTTGCTGACGAGCAGGAGGCCGAAGTGGGTGTTTTCGGGGTCATAGTGGCCGCCGAACGAGAACGAGTGGCGGGAATCGAGCCAGTCGATACGAGTGGACATGCGCTCGCCGGAGCGACGGATGTCGATCGAGGGAGCGAAGGTGGTGGCGGTGTTGGTCATGGGGGGAGCCTCCGGCAACGGTTGTTCGTTGCGTCTGCAACTATTCTAACTCAAACTCGCTTGCTTATGCAACAGTTGCAATGAAAATTTCGCGCGGTACCATGGGGATATGGGCGAAACACCGACCGCGAACGGCATGGCCGCATGGCGGGCGTTCCTCGAAGCGCACGCGAGGGTGACGGCGCTGCTGGAGAAGGAACTGCTGGAGCAGCACGGTCTCGCGCTGTCGTGGTACGACGTGCTCGTACAGCTGAGCGAGGCGCCGCAGCGGCGGCTGCGGATGACGGAACTGGCATCGGCGGTGTTGCTGAGCAAGAGCGGGCTGACGCGGCTGGTGGACCGGATGGTGGAGGCTGGCCTGCTCGATCGGGACGCCGACCCTGCGGACCGGCGCGGGGTGCTGGTGTCGCTGAGCGATGCGGGCCTGGCGCGGCTTCGGGAGGCGGCGCCGACACATCTGCGCGGCGTCGAGCGGCACTTCGCCGGCGCTCTCTCGGAGCGGGAGGCGCAGCTGGTAGCCGCTGCGCTGGGACGTGTAGCGCGCAGCGGTCGCTAAGGCCGGCGGTCGGCGAGGAGACGTTCGAGCGTGAGGTGGACGTTCCACTCGGCAGCGAGGGCGGCATAGTTGGCGCGCCCGGTAGCGATAGCAGCGTCGCGGGAGGCGCCGGGAGGGCGGAGCTCGGCGCGGAGCATGATGTTGCGGGCCGTGGCTTCCGGGGAGACGAACTCGATGATGTCGACCTTGTAGCCGAACATCTCCAGGGCCGACGTGCGGAGCGCGTCCGTGACGAGGTCGGCGAGGCGGTGGCGGAGGAGGCCGGAGCCGGTGAGCGCTCGCCATGCCGCGGGGAGGGAATCGGGGGGCCGCGCGTCGAGCTGGGCGACGACTTCGTTGTGGCAACAGGGAACGAGGACGATGGCAGAGGCGTTGAGCCGGACGCCGGCGGCGAGGGCTTCGTCGGTGGCGGTGTCGCAGGCGTGCAGGCTGACGAGGAGGTCGATGGGCTCGTGCGCGGCGGCCGCGAACTCCTCGATGCTCTGGCTGCGAGTCTCGATGGATTCGTAGCCGAGGCGCCGGGCGGATGTCCGCACCGACTGCAGCACGGAGTCGCTTTGGTCGACGGCCGTCATTGCAACGGGAACGCCGAGGCGACGGGCGTAGAGGTAAAGCGCAAGGCTGAGGTAGGCCTTGCCACAGCCGGCGTCGACGATGCGCAACGGCTCACCCGCCGGACGCTCGCGCGTCCAGATGCCGAGCGGGCGGAGGAGCTCGACGTAGTGCTGCACCTGGCGGTACTTGTCGGCAGCCTCCCCGCGGAGTCGGCCACTGAGGCCGAAGAGGCCGGTCTCGACGAAGAGGCTACGGACATCGTCGTCGTCGGGAGGGAGCGGATAGGTGTGAGCGCGGTCGTGGAGGGGGAGCGCGCCGTCGCCGGGAGCCGTCGGCATGGAGGGCTTGCCGCGACTGACGAGCCAGCGGCCGCGCTTGCTCAGGCGGGCGTGCCAGTCGCGGTCGCGAGCGAGGAGGTTGATGTGGTGTGGGTTTCGGGCGAGGACGCCGTCGAGATGCGCCGGCCACTGTTCGAGCGTGACCGTGAGGGTCGATTGCTGGTTGCGTTCGTGGCTTACGAGCTTGACGGCCGGGCCACGAACGAGCATGACGGGCTCGGCGACGAGCTTCTCCCAGCGTTCGCCATCGGCAGCTGGTTCGGGATGGCTGAAGACGCATTTGAGCCAGCCGCCCGATTCGACGCCTTCGCGGAGCGACGTGAGGACGGGATCGAGCGGAGCGGTATCGACATCGGGCATTGATTCCCAGTGTAACGCCAACGCCTGGCGCGGCTCAGACGAGGAGCTTCACGTCCTCGGTACGCCAGAGATACCAGCAGGCAACGGTGGCGAAAGGCCGCCACGGCGCGCCGATGCGGAGCACATCCGCGGGGAGCGGGAGCGATTCAAGGCCGTACTGGCGGGCGATGGCGCGGTTGATGCCGACGTCGTTCACGGGAAGGACGTCGGGGCGGTGGAGATGGAACATGAGGAACATCTCGGCGGTCCAGCGGCCGATACCGCGAACGCGGGTGAGGTGCTGGATGATCTCCTCGTCTTCCCAATGTTCGAACGCTTCGGAGCCGAGCTCGCCGCTGGCGAAGTGCTCGGCGAGGCTGCGGAGCGAAGCGACCTTCTGGCGGCTGAGGCCGACGGCGCGCATGGTCTCGTCGTCGACGGCGAGGACGAGCTGCGGCGGCGGGAACGGCTCGTTGAGGGGCGACCATTCGGGGTCAGTGCGACGGACGGATGGATCGAAGCCGCTCTCCGCGCTGAAGAGCGCGAGGAAGCGGGCGAAGATGGTGCCCGCGGCCTTGCCGCTCAGCTGCTGGTAGACGATGGCGCGAGCGAGCGAGCGGAACGGGTCGGCGCCGTCGGCGCGCATGTTGAAGTCGCCAATCGATGGGATGACGCGGTCCATCACCGGATCGGCGCGGCGCAGGTGGGCGATGGCGGCGAGGGGGTCGAGCGTGCGGCTGTTCACGGCAATTAACGGTACGGCGGGACCCGCCGGCAACGCCACCGAGCGGTCGATGCGGTGTCTCGCCCGGGCACCTAAGGGTTTCCCCGATTCAGCCTGTGCCGGGACCCTCCTACAGTCGGATCGTCGGGGTGACGCTGGAATGACCAATGGCCGGGGTAGTGGCGGCGTGCTTCGCGAACACGTCGCTGAGTGGACGAGGCCGGCGATCGGGGCGATCCCGATTGAGCCATATCCGCTAAACAGCATTCTGCGAGCGCTGCTGGCGATTATCTTCGTGGTCTACTGGCGGGCGGGACAGATTCGGGACATCGCACCGTGGGACACGGTGATCATCGTGGCGCTGGTGGCAATCCTGGGGGCGGCCGAGGTTGGTTTTTGGCGGGCGCACCGGGACCCTGGGCGACTGTTGCGCACGTGGGCGTGGGTGCTACCGGCCGATGTCCTGGTGCTCGTGACGGCGGGCGCACTCGACAACACCGAACTGTCGCCGATCCCGCTGTTGGCGGTTGCGACGCTATTCACGGCCTCGGCGATGTTCCAGGCGCGCTACACGATCGCGCTGGCGCTGTTTGCCGGCGTCGGGGTCGTGGCTGCGCACGCGGCTGTGGACCTCCATGAGCAACACCTGACGGCGTTAGCGCCGTTTCTCATCACAACGGTGTTGTTGGGGACCGGCGGCTTCGCGGCGTCACGTGGCCGCACCGAGGAGGCGCTGCGTGCGCGCCTGCTGGACGCCCAACGCAGCGAGGTCGCGCGCTCAGCCGAGCTCTTGATGGCACTCGATGCGGCACGCACGAGCGAGGCCCGCTTCGATGCGCTGCTGGAGTACGCTCCCGCTCTCATCCTCGTAGGCGACCGGCGCACGAACTCGATCTTCGTGAGCCGCCAGGTGCGGCAGATGTTCGGCGACCCGGGGCGCACGTTCGACGACGTACTCTCCTGGTCAGAAACGCTGCTCGCGGACGGTGCGCCGGTGGCCGCGGCGCTGGTGAAGGCGATGGCGGGGGAGTCGACCAGTCTCGAATTCCGGGCGACGGACCTCGTGGGCGCGAAGCACGACCTAGCGGCCGTTTTTTTCGCCATGGAGAACGGCGTTGGGTTGATCGCGCGGGACGTGAGCGAAGAACGAACGCTCGCAGCACAGGTGGCGCGGGCGCAGCAGATGGAGACGCTGGGCACCCTCGCCGGCGGCGTGGCCCACGACTTCAACAACCTCCTGACGGCCATCCTTGGGAATATCTATCTCGTACGGCAGGACCTTCCGCCGGACTCCGACCTACTGCCGATGCTGGACGATGCGCAGCGGGCCGGGGAGCGCGGAGCGGACCTCGTCCGCCGGCTGCTGGCGTACGGCCGGCCGACCGTCGAGCGGACGGAACGAGTGGATCTCGCGCGGTTGATGACGGAGACGGCGGCACTCGCCCAGCGGACGCTCACCCCGCAGATCCGCCTGCGGATCGAGACACCGCCAGAAGAGTCGAGCGTAAACGGGAACTTCGGGTCACTGCAGCAGGTGCTGCTGAACCTCATGATCAACGCGCGCGATGCGATGCCCGACGGGGGCGTGCTTACGTTGTCGAGCAGCCCACAGAAACTGAGCGACGGAGCGACGGAGCCCCCGCCCGGGATCCCCCGGGCGATTACCACTCGGTGCTCGTGAGCGACACAGGCACCGGGATCCCCGCCGACCTCGTGGAACGGATCTTCGACCCTTTTGTGACAACGAAGGAAGTGGGGAAGGGCACGGGCCTCGGCCTGTCGACGGCGCTGGGCATTGTGCGAGCGCACGGCGGGTGGCTGGATGTCCAGACCAGGGAAGGCGCCGGTAGCACCTTCCGAATGCTGCTCCCGGCGGCTGGGTCGCCGGCACGCATGGCGGCCGTGTAGCCTCAGGGGTCGCCGGTACAGGACGCTCCAGTAGAATCCGGGCGTGGCTGAAGACCGCTTTTCGCTCAACGGGAAGACCGCGTTGATCACCGGTGGGTCGCGTGGGATCGGGTACGCGATCGCGCGGACGTTCGTCGATGCCGGCGCGCGGGTAATCATCACGGCGCGCAGCGAGGGGCCGCTGAACGAGGCGGCGCGAAGCCTTGGAGCGAACGCAATCGCAAAGCGATGCGACAACGCCGACCCCTCGGACATCGCGCGGATGGTAGATGAGGCGTGGGCGCTGGGGCCGATCGATGTGCTGGTGAACAACGCCGGAATCAGCCCGTATTACAAGCGTGCGGAGCACGTGACGGTGGATGAGTGGAACGCGGTGGCGGACGTGAACCTGCGCGGGAGCTACTTCTGCTCGGTGGAGGTGGCGCGGCGGCTGTTCGACACGGGCAGGAGCGGGAGCATCGTGAACGTGAGCTCGGTGGCGGGGGTGGTGCCGCTTGAGCGGCTGGGCGTGTATTCGGCGACGAAGGCGGGCGTGCACATGATGACGAAAGTCATGGCGCTGGAGTGGGCTGACCGGAATGTGCGCGTGAACGCGGTCGCGCCCGGGTGGACGGAGACCGACTTCACGAGCGACCTGTTTTCGAGCCGGCACGGGGAACGCCTGCGGGCGGACATCCCACTCGGACGGCTGGCGGATGCGGACGATATCACGGGAGCGGCGCTCTACCTCGCGAGCGACGCGAGCCGGTACGTGACAGGAACGGTGATGGTCGTGGACGGGGGGCGGTCGCTGCGCTGAGGGCGAGGCTTCGTGGGTCCGCGGGACGCCCACTCCTCCGGAGACCGGAGGAGTGGGACGTATGCGAGTCTATGGCGCGGTGCGACGCGGATTAGCCGCGCGGTAGTCCGAGGCCGCGGGTAGCGATGATGCCGCGCTGAATCTCGCTCGTCCCGGCGGCAATCGTGCCGGACACCGACTGCAGGTAGCTCGTCGCCTGGTCCTGGATCTCATGCTTCGAACCGTCGCGGAGTTCGCCGGCCATGCCGAGGAGGTGCATCCCGGTGGTTGCGATGCGCTGTCCCATTTCGCTGCCGAAGAGCTTCGCGGCGCTGGCTTCGTGGTTGGGGACGAGGCCTTTCGCCTGCATGTGGGCGACGCGGTAGGAGAGGAACGTGCCGACGCTCACTTCGAGGGAGCGATCTGCGAGTTCGTGGCGGGCAGAGGGTCGTCGCTGAAGCAACTCCGGGTGGTCTTTGGCGACCTTGACGAGGCGCTCGACGGTGTGACGACCGCCAGCGAACGCCTGGATGCCGCTGCGCTCGAAGTCGAGCGCGACAGCCATGTGATACCAGCCGCGGTTGACTTCGCCGACGACCTGCGTCGCCGGGACACGGACATCTTCGAAGAAGACCTCGTTGAAGCCGTGGCGGTTGGCGATGTTGATGAGCGGGCGCACCGTGATGCCGGGCGACTTCATGTCGAGCATGAACATGGTGATGCCCTTGTGCTTCGGCGCGTCGGGGTCGGTGCGGGCGGCGAGCCAGCCCCAGTCGGCGAGGTGGCCGCCACTGGTCCAGATCTTCTGGCCGTTGATGACGTAGTCGTCGCCGTCACGGACGGCACGTGTCTGGAGGGCGGCGAGGTCGCTGCCGGCGCCGGGCTCGCTGTAGAGGGTGCACCACCAGTCGTCGGCGTTGGTGATGCGGGGGATGAACTTCTTCTTCTGTTCCTCGGTGCCGTAGAGCATGAGGCTGGGCCCGACCCACGCGATGCCCATGCTGTAGGAGGGGGCACCGGCGTAGGCCATCTCCTCGTTGTAGACGAGCTGGCGCATGTGGCTCGCGCCGCCGCCGCCGTATTCCTTCGGCCAGGCCATGGCGAGCCAGTCCTTCGCGGCGAGCTTCTTCTGGAAGTTCATCACGTAGGCCTTTTCTTCTTCGTCACTGCGGAACCCGCCTTCCATGCCGCGGCGGGCGCGCTCTTCCTCCGGCGGGAGCTCGGCGGCGATGAAGTTGCGGACTTCGCCGCGGAATGCTTCGACTTCAGGTTCGTACGTGAATCGCATAGGGATGGCCTCGGCGGGTGTTTTGTGTGGCGCGAAGTATATGCCTTTTCGGGGGCCGCGATGGAAGCTACCGCGGCTCGGGCTTACCGTTCTGCACCGTGGACGTTGTGCGGAGGGCAGCGCTGATTGCCGTGGTGGCCGTGGCCGCACTGGGCGGGTTCGCCGGCCGCGGAACGGCGGCGCCCCGGCAGACGTGGATCATCGAAGTGAGCGAACTCGGCTTCAATCCGAACGTGTGCCAGCTATCGCGGGGCGACCAGGTGTTTTTCAAGAACGTCGGAAGCGGTCCTCGCCACATCGTGGGGACGTTTTCGAACGGCGCGACGTTCTATGACAGCGGCGAAATCGCGCCGGGAACGACATCGACGCTGGGGTTCTCCGGGTTCGATTTCCCGAACCACTGGATGTTCAGCGACACGTTGAATAGCTCGCTGACCGGCGTGGCCATCACGCCGGTCAATTCGAACACGCAGAACCCGGTGTGCACGGTGGATCCGGCGCTGCGGCCGGCGCCGGGCACGACTGTGCCGTTCACATGCGCGACGGCGGTCGCGTGCGTACACGTCGGGGCCGTGGCCGCCGACCAGTAGACGTTAGGAGATTGGGCGAAGTCAGGCGACGAACTGGTTGACGGTCTTCTCGAGCTCTTCGAGATCGAAGGGCTTCCAGAGGACGCCGGCGACCTGGTCGCGGCGGGGATCGTCGTCGTCGAAGCGGTGCTCACCGGTCATGAGGACGATCGGTGGCTTTTCCCGCGGGTGTTTCGCGAGTTCTTCGACGACACGGAAGCCGTCGCCGTCGGCGAGGTTGAGATCGAGGAGGATGAGGTCGAAGTGGCCGGCTTGAAGTTCGGCCAGCGCTTCGGCGCAGGTGGGCACACTGACGACGTGGTGGCCGGAGCGGGCGAGCACCTGGTTGATGAGCCGGGCAATCGTTTGTTCGTCTTCTGCGAGCAGAATCCGCATAGGAACCAGCATCTCAGGCTTCCCGGTGCAAAGCCAGCGGGAGCCTGACGAGAATATTTGCGTACCGCTCTGACCGGGCGCAGTCTACAGAGCCTTCCATGGCGAGTACAAACTGACGCGAACGGAAGAAGCCGAAGCCGGCGTCGGCGAGGATCGGGCGCTCTTCGCCGGCGGGCGTACCGCTTTCCAGCGAAAGCGTGGCGTGTGGAGCCTGGGCCGTGGCCACGAGGCGGACGAGGCCTGTGCCATCGCCGATGCGGTTGGCGGCCTCGGCGAAGCCGGCGATAGCACGCACAAGCCGAGCGGCGTCCCACGGGCCTTCGACCGAGGGTGCGGCGCCGTCGATGACGATCGGCGTGGCGAGGTCGCGCGCGGCTTCGACAGCGGCGCGGAGGTCGCAAGGCCCCCTCGACACCGATGCCTTCTGGCGCTCAAGGCGGGACGCTTCCTGGAGGTCATCGGCGAGGTGCTGGAGGTCATCGACGGAGGTGCTGAGCATTTCGGCGAGTTCGGAATCGAGGAGGAGTTGGCCCTCGGAGGACTGGCGGCGGGCAAGTTCCATGACCATGCGGATGGAGGTAAGGGGGGTGCGCACTTCGTGCGCGAAGGCGCCCATCGCTTCGCGGCGGTAGTGTTCCAACTCGTGAAAGTCCGCTTCGCCAAGCGAGTCGCGAGTAGTCACGTTTCGACCATAGCCAAGCGTTCGGTAGGGGACAATCGGGATTCGCCTTAATCGTGCGGATTGAAGAGGGGTGCGAGCGAGCGGGGAGAGCACCACAAGAGGCACAGAGAGCCACAGAGAGCCAGAGACGTTGGGAAATAGGTGAGGGCGCAGACGCCCGAGCATCGTACCCGCTCCCTGCGCTGCGCTTCGGTCGGGGCTCGGATTGGGTGGGGGGCCGGATTCAGTCGGGGAGGGTCTGGCGGCGGGAGAGGGAGCTGCCGGCCTGTTCTTCGGCGTGGTAGGAGCTACGGACGAGGGGACCGCTTTCGACGTGCTGGAAGCCCATTTCGAGGGCGCGGTCTTTGAGCTCGGCGAACTCGTCGGGGTGCCAGTAGCGCTGGACGGGGAGGTGGTTGGGCGTGGGGCGCATGTACTGGCCGACGGTGAGGATGTCGACGTGCTGGCGGGCGAGGTCGTCGAAGACGGCGAGCAGCTCTTCGCGGGTTTCGCCGAGTCCGACCATGAGGCCGCTCTTGGTGAGCGCAGCGGGATCGAGTTCCTTTGCCCTTCGCAGCAGTTCGAGGGAGCGCGGGTAATCGCCCTGGGGACGGACCTCGCGATAGAGACGCGGGACCGTCTCGGTGTTGTGGTTGAGGATCTCGGGCTGGGCGTCGAGGACGATGCGGAGGGCGCGATCGTCGCCCTTGAAGTCGGGGATGAGGACTTCGATGGTGGTTTCGGGGGAGAGGCGGCGGGTCCACTTGATGGTCTCGGCGAAGATCTCGGCGCCGCCGGTTTCGAGCTCGTCGCGGTTGACGCTCGTGATGACGGCGTGCTGGAGGCCCATCTGCTGGATGGCGAGGGCGACGCGCCGGGGTTCGCCCCAATCGAGGGCGCCAGGGCGCCCGGTTGCGACGGCGCAGAAGCCGCAGGAGCGAGTGCAGACGTCGCCGAGGATCATGAAGGTGGCGGTGCCGCGGCTCCAGCACTCGCCGATGTTGGGGCAGCGCGCCTCTTCGCAGACGGTGTGGAGCTGCTGCTCGCGCATGAGGCCGGCGAGGCGCTGGTAATTTCCGCCCGCGGGGAAGCGGACCTTCAACCAGGGCGGACGCTCGGGATCGCGCACAGCCATGCAATCACCTTAGCAAGGCCGGGCAAGCGGTGCTCGGACGACGGTCACAACAGCCGGGCGCCCGGCCTATACTCACGGCCGTGACGACGCAGCAATCCCGGCCGGCCCTCGACCTCCTCTTTCGCCCTCGCTCGGTGGCGGTGGCGGGCGCTTCGACGAACGTGGACAGCGCGGGCCACGACTATGTGCGGTCGTTGAAGGAGTTCGGCTTCCAGGGACCGGTGTATCCGATCAATCCGCGGGCGGACGAGATCGCAGGATTCAAGGCGTACCCGAGCCTAGCGGCCGTGCCCGGCGACGTCGACCTGGTGATTTCGTGCATCCCGGCGAGCGGAGTGCTGGAGCTGGTGGGGCAGTGTGGCGAACGCGGCGTGCGGTTCTTGCACCTGTTCACCGGGCGATTCAGCGAGACAGGGGACGAAGGCGCGGCGCAGCTCGAGCGGGAGATCGAGGCGAAGGCGCGCGCGGCGGGCGTGCGGATCCTCGGGCCGAACGGGATGGGGCTGTACCACCCGGCGGCGGGGATCTCGTTTCGGCCGGACCTGCCGCACGCCGGCGGGACGGTTGCGTTCCTCAGCCAGAGCGGGAACAACGCCGTCGAGGTGATCGTGCGCGGGGGCGCCCGCGGGCTGCGGTTCGGGAAGGTCGCGAACTACGGCAACGGCGTCGACGTCACGCCCGGCGAGATGCTGCGCTACCTCGCCGACGACCCGGAGACGGCGGTCATCGGCGCGTACGTGGAGGGCGTGCCGGATGGGCGGGGGTTCTTCGAGGGACTGAAGGAAGCGGCAAGCCGGAAGCCGGTGATCATCCACAAGGCGGGGCGCACGGCCGCGGGAGCGCGATCGGCTGCATCGCACACGGCCGCGCTGGCCGGCGCCGCGGAGCTGTGGTCGACGGTGTTGCGGCAGGCCGGGGCGCAGGAGGCGCGCAACCAGGAACAGCTCCTGGACCTGATGGTAGGCGCCTCGCTGTTGCCGCGAGCGGCGGGACGGAACATCGCCGTGGTGGGCGGCGGCGGCGGACGGAGCGTGCAGTCGGCCGACGCGTGTGAGGAGAACGGCCTGACGGTGGTGCCGTTGCCAGCGGATGTGCGCGAGCGGGTGCGGGAGAAGGCGCCGCAACTGGCGGACTGGGTGGGCAATCCCGTGGACCAGTCGATCCTGGCGGGGAGCGGGCTGTCTTCGAACGGTCTGCTGGAGTTGATGCTGGCGAGCGACGCGTATGACGGAGCGATCGCGAACGTCGGCGAGGATTGGTTCCTCGGGAGGCCAGACGCCGATGAGCGGCTGCGGCACGCCTGTGCGCGGCTGGCCGCGATCGCGACCGCTTCGAAGAAGCCCGTGGCGGTGGTCCTTGGGCCGACGGAGACGGAGAACCTCGAGCACCGCGCCCTGATCGATTCGGTGCGGGACGACTTCGTGGCCAAGGGCGTGGCGGTGTACGGGAGCGTGGAGCGGGCCGCGTTCGCGGCGGGGCGGCTGGCGCCGGCGGGTTGATCGGCGGCGATAGACTGGTCGAGATGTCGACAGCACCGACGCTGCCCGGGACGGCGATCGACGAGGATGCGCTGACGAAGCTGCTGCCGCCGTATGCGGTGATCCTCCACAACGACGACCACAACTCGATGGACCACGTCGTGCGGTCGCTGATGCGCAGCGTGCCTTCGCTGACGGTGGAGCGGGCCGCGGAGATCATGCTGGAGGCGCACAACCATGGCCAGGCGAAGGTGATCACGTGCCCGAAGGAGGCGGCGGAGCACTACCGCGACAACCTGGAGAGCTGTTCGCTGACGGCGACGATCGAGCCGGCGTGAGGGAGTTTTTAGTTCTTAGTTTCTAGTTCCTAGTTGCTAGGGGAGTCGGCCATGCGGGCTCGGCGGGCGCGGACTTCTTCGAGCGTTTCGCCGACGGCGCGTTCGAGCTGAGCGACATGGACGGCGTCGTGTTCAAGCCAGGAGTCGAGGTGGGCGGAGATGGTGAGCAGGCCGCGCTCGCCGCGGTCGATGGTGCGGTTCCAGTCATCCGGGCGGAGCATGCGGAGGATGCTGATGCTGGCCTGGCGCTGGAGGGCGAAGTCGGCGAGGAGCCACTCCTTGCGGTCGCGGGAGCGGTTGCGGGTTGCCTCCCATGCGTCGCCGCCGATGCCCTGCACGCGAGGGTTGTCTTCGACGAGGGCTCGGGCGATCCACGGGCGCGCGCAGAGGTACTCGTCGTCGCGCAGGTGGGCGAGGATGGTGCGCGGGCTCCATTCGCCGGCTGCGGCGGCGTCGAGGGCCTCGTCGCTGAGTTCGGCGACGAGGTGCGCGAGCGCTTTGGGAGTCTCGCTGAGGCGGTCGATGCGAGGGGCGGTCATAGGAGGATTGTAGGCCGTCAGGCCCTCACCCCCCGACCCCTCTCCCGACGAGCGGGAGAGGGGAGCCTGGTTTGGGCGATTTCCGGCTCTCGGGGGACTTGTGAAAGCGGGACGTCGCACCCGCTCACTGCGCTGCGCTTCGTTCGGGGCTCGGATTCGGGGACGCGCTGCCGGGCACGGCGGGTGCTTTGGGGAAACGTGGAGGCTGGTTCGTGAGGTGGGGCGAGGGCTTTCAGTGGGCGTTCGACCGTGGACAAGGGAAGGGCCGGCGATAATCGCCGGCCCTGCTCGGAGAGCGCCCAGGAGGGAGGGGAACCGGAGGGCGCAGGACGCCGGCTTGCGGTGGCTCCGGGTAGCGTTGGCGCCACCGCGCGCTGACGTTCGACCCACGATGGCGATTGTTGGCGGCCAAGTGATTGCGAAAGCACGACGGGGCGCGACGGTCTTTCCCAGCCCTTGCCCGCGTGGCGCCGCCGAGGACCGGAGGGCGGTGTGGGATGCGCCGCCTATACTGGGCTCGTATGCGTGAGACGAACGAATTTCGGGTGACGGTGAACGGGGTGGAGCTGGCGGTGTTCGACTGGCCGGCTCCCGAAGGCGCTCCGGTGGCGCTGTTCGTGCATGCGACGGGATTCCACGCGCGCTGCTGGGATCGCGTGATTGCGGAACTGCCAGGGGTGCGCTGCATCGCCGCCGACATGCGGGGGCACGGCCGGAGCACGAAGCATGCGCCTCCCTACCCGTGGCGGCTGTTCGGCGAGGACGTCGCGGCGCTGGCGTCGGCAGCTGGAACTCGAGGGAGCGATCGCGGTCGGGCACTCGTTCGGGGGCTACGCAATCACGTGGGCCGCGGGGCATCAGCCGGGCGCGTTCGGGGCGCTGTTACTGGTGGATCCGGTGATCATGCCGCGGGAGCGGTATGGGCAGTCGTTCGAGGGGAGCTCGTTTGTGGCGCGGCGGCGCAACCGGTGGGCATCGCCGGAGGAGATGGTCGAGCGCTTTTCCGGGCGGCCACCGTTCGCGACCTGGAAGCCGGCGGTGCTGCGGGACTATGCGCGCTACGGGCTGCTGCCGTCGCCGGACGCGGAGGGGTACGTGCTGGCGTGCCCCCCGGACATCGAGGCGGCGATCTACGCCGGAAGCCTGGGCGGCGGGGAGATTTACGATGCCATCGAAGGCGTCGACATCCCGGTGCGGATCCTGCGGGCGAAGGTTCGCGAGGCGGATGCGCTGGCCGATATGAGCGGTTCGCCAACGACGCCGGACCTTGCGACGTTTTTCCACGAGGGCGAGGACGTCTACGCGCCGCAGTATTCGCACTTCATGCCGATGGAGGACCCTGCGTTCGTGGCGGGCCACGTGCGCGAACTCGTGGAGCGCGTTGGGAACAAACAGGCGCGGCGTGTCGTTTGATCGATGCGATGCGACGATGAAGAGCGCTGGCACACGGCGGCGGTTCCTGGGGATCGGGGCAATCTTGCTGCTCGCCGTTGCGGTTGTCGGGTGCCGATCGAATGATGAGACGAGCGGAGTGACACCGCCTCCGCCGGCGCCCACACCGGCCACGAAGACCGTGGACGAGGGCCAGTCGGCGCTCTACGCGGCCCGCACGGACGTGGCCGCGCGCCTGGGCGTGGACCCGCTATCGGTGGAAGTCCACGACCTGGCGCCGGCCGGATTCAGCAGCAGCTGCGTCGGCGTTCGGGTAGCGCCGAATCAGCCATGTACGGCGGACCTCGGCGCCGGGTTCGTCGCGTTCTTCCGGGCCGGGAGCTCCGACCTTCGCTACCACTTCCTCGGGAGGAAATTCGTGGGGCCCGTGGCGCCTGCGCAGGTGAGCGACGTGGCGACGTTGCCGCCATCGCTCCACGTCGACCTCATCACCGTGTTGTCGGCGTATGCCCGGGAGGAATTCGCAGCACGGCAAAAGCTCGCGACCTCGGCGGTGACGGTGGTCAACGTCGAGCCGGACGCGGCGGGCGCAGCGGTTGTGATTCAGGCCGGCGGGAACACGGTTGGCTACGCTGTGGCCCCGGCGACCGGGGCGAAGCTTCTCCAGAGCGTGCCTGCGATCTCCCCGGACGTTGCGTCGATTGAGCTCAGCATGCGGCAGGACCTCGCGGCGCGGCTCGGTGCGGACCCGGGGACGATTTCGATAGTGAACTACGAGATGGTGACGTGGCCGGACGGCTGCCTCGGCGTCCAGCGGCCGGGGACCGTGTGTACGCAGGCGCTCGTGCCGGGCTTCCGGGCAGTCCTGGCCGACGGGGGCGGGAAGACGTACGAGTATCGGGGCACGGGCGACAGCTTCATCGCCGCTTCGTTCGAGCCAGGGGCGGTACTCATGGAGCCGACCCGGTAGCGGTAGCGCCGTTCGAGGCAGCGGTGCGAAGCGGAAGGGCGAGGGCTACTCGCCGGCGCTGTCGGCGACGATTCCGGGAGCTATGGCGCAGTGGCCAGCGGGGTCGACGACGCCGAGGGCTCGAGCGCGACAGGCTGCGCTGACGACGGAAGTGGGCGTGGGGAGCGGCGTCGGTGAGGGCGTCGGCGTAGGCGGGAGGGCCGAGCAGTTGATGGGACCGTCGTTGCTGCGCTGGGGGGTCTGGATGACGCCCTTGAGATCGGGATCGTAGAAGTCCTGGTACTTGAACTGCCCGCCGGCGCCGGGGATGACGGCGTTGCTGGTTGCGCCAGGCTGGATGTCATCCGTAAGCGGCTCGGGATCGGAGAGGCCTACGGGTGGGCGAACGATCTTGCGGACGTGGGTGCCGACATTCTTCCAGACGACTTCGTCGTCCCGGCCGATTGAGCAGACCGGCGGGTTGAAGCCCTCATCGTTGACTTCGATGACGGACGGGCCGGGCGTGGCAGCGTTCGAACTCTGCCAGAAGAGGGAGGAAGCGCCCAAGAGGGCTACCCCAAGAGCCGCCACGGCGAGCAGCGGTCTGTACGAGCGTCCCAACATAGATCCCCACATCGCCCACAACGCCCCGCCACAGGGCCAACCAAACGTAGCAGCGGCGCCGGTTTCGGGCCAGACGGGGGATCAGCCAGGGCCGAGGTCGAGCTGCATGTAGGTTGTGTCCATCCAGCGGCCGAACTTGAATCCGGCGTTGTGCAGCGTGCCCATGGTCTCGAAGCCGAGGCTGCGATGGAGGGCGATGCTGGCGGCGTTGTCCCAGGTAATGGAGGCGACGATGAGCCTCAGCTTGAGGCCGCGGGCTTCGTCCAGGAGGGCGGAGAGAAGCTGGCGCCCGATGCCGTGGCCGCGGTAGGCGGGATGGATGTAGATGGTGTCTTCGCGAGTGAAGCGCCAACCGGATTTGTTGCTCATGAGGCTCAGGTAGGCGAAGCCGGCGACGTCGCCGTTCGTGGCCTCGGCGACGAGGACGGGTTGCATGCGGTCGTGCGCGGCGAACCAGTCGGCGCGTTGCTCCGTCGTCCACGGGGCCTCGTCCCACGTCGCTGTGCCAATCTCGATCTCGTCGTTGTAGATGCGCTGAATGGCCGGGAGGTCGGCTGGGACCGCGGGGCGGATGTGGACGGCGCCGGCGGGGTTAGCGGGCATGGCGGTGGGGACTTTAGCAGAACCATGTTGTGGTGAGGTTTCCGGCGCGGGTGGCGCGGCCAGGGCGGCTCCGGGTGAGTTGCAGCGGTCCGCTCATTTGTTCTAAACTGCGCCGCTGTGAGCGTTCCTTCGATCCTCAGCGCGGCCGCGGCCCTCACCCCCAACCCCTCTCCCGACTTCGCGGGAGAGGGGAGTGACGGTCGACCGTTCCGCGAGAACTCCTGCTCTCCAGCTTGCCAGGAGACGGGTGCGCTGCGCGTGGCGGCCCTCACCCCCAACCCCTCTCCCGACTTCGCGGGAGAGGGGAGTCAGCGCCTATCGTGCATCAACAACTCCCCCTCTCCCGCTTGTCGGGAGAGGGGGCCGGGGGGTGAGGGCTGATGGAGGCCGCGAAGCGGTATGTGCACAACATTCCGTCGGCGCGGAGGCTCAAACGTGAGCAGACGGCGTCGGAGCGGCTGTTGTGGGAGGCCCTTCGCGATCGTCGGTTCGAGGGTCTGAAGTTCCGTCGCCAGCACGCGGTCTACGCGTACGTCCTCGACTTTTTCTGTGCGGAGTTGATGCTTGCCGTGGAGGTCGATGGTGGGGTTCATCGTGGATCCCGACCAACGGGTGCGTGACCTGGACCGGCAGAAGGTACTGGAAGGATTGGGGATCCGAGTCGTTCGCGTTCGAGCCGGCGATGTCGAGCGACGGCTGCCGGCGGTGCTCGACGTGCTGCGCCGCGCGGCCCTCACCCCCGACCCCTCTCCCGACTTCGCGGGAGAGGGGAGCCACCGACAACCGATTATCGAGCAACTCCCCCTCTCCCGCTCGTCGGGAGAGGGGGCCGGGGGGTGAGGGCTGATGGAGGCGGTTCTCGTGCCGAGCCTCGAGCACGCGCGTCGTGTGTTGCGCCAGACCTTCGGCTACTCGTCGTTTCGGCCGGGGCAGCAGGAGGTGATCGAGGCGGTGCTGGCGCGGCGCGATACGCTGGCCGTGATGCCGACTGGCGGCGGAAAGAGCGTCTGCTTCCAGGTGCCGGCGCTGCTGTTCGAAGAGGGGCTGACGCTGGTGGTTTCGCCGCTGCTGGCGCTGATGAAGGACCAGGTGGATGCGCTGCGTGCGAGCGGCGTGGCTGCGGCAGCGGTCAATTCGAGCATCAGCCCCGAGGAGCAGGCGCGGACGATGCACGAGGCCGCGAACGGATCGCTGCGGCTGCTGTACGTGGCGCCGGAGCGGTTCGGGAACGGGGCGTTTATGGCGGCGCTGCGTGGATTGCACGTGGCGTTGCTGGCAGTGGACGAGGCGCACTGCATTTCGCAGTGGGGCCACGACTTTCGTCCAAGCTATCGCGACCTCGGTGGCGTTCGGCCGCGCATCGGCAATCCGCCGATCGTGGCGCTGACGGCGACGGCCGACCCGCGGGTGCGGGCAGATGTGCTGGAGCGGCTGGGGCTGCGCGAGCCGGTAGTGCACGTGGCCGGGTTCGACCGGCCGAACCTTCGCTTCGAAACGGTCAAGGTGCGTTCGAAGAAGGAGAAGGCGGAGCAGATCGCGGCGAAGTTGCGTGAGCTCAAGGACGAATCGGCGGTGGTGTACTGCGGCACGCGCAAGAACGTGGAGGAGCTGACCGACTACCTGCAGCGGCAGCGCATCCGCTGCGCGCGGTACCACGCGGGGATGGAAGACGGCGACCGCAAGCGCATCCAGGATGCGTTCGCGCGCGACAGCCTGCGGATCATTGTGGCCACGAACGCGTTTGGCATGGGCATCGACAAGCCGGACGTGCGGATGGTGCTGCACCACGACATGCCGGACTCGCTCGAGTCGTACTACCAGGAGGCCGGGCGGGCGGGGCGTGACGGTGAGCCGGCGGACTGCGTGCTCTACTACGGTCCGCGAGACCGGGGGCTGCGGGACTTCTTCATCGAGATGTCGCACCCGGAGGCGCGGCGCGTGGTGGAGATCTACCGGGACCTCGTGCGATTCGGTGGCAACCGTACGCACGTGCGTGAGTTGATGAACGAAGACGACGAGCCGGGTGTGAACGCGGCGATCCACGCGCTGGTGGAGTCGGGGCTGGCCGGGCGAAGCGGACAGATGGTGTGGGCGACGCGGCTCGACGGGGCCGACGACATCGACACGGCCGGACTGGAGGAGCACCGCGCGCACGCGATCGGCAAGGTCGATGCGATGGAGCGCTACGCGGAGTCGCGAACGTGCCTGCGGGCGCGCATCCTCGAGTACTTCGGGGACGAGGAACACGCGGCCGCCTGCGGGAACTGCGGACCGTGCGTGGCACCGCCCGTCGCGGAGTCCACGCAGGTGTCGGAGCAGGAACAGGGTCTGTTCCAGGCGCTGCGGGCTGTGCGGAAACGGCTGGCGGACGACGACGGCGTGCCGCCATTCGTCATCTTCAGCGACGCGACGTTGCGGGAGATGGCACGGATGGCGCCGCGGAACCGTTCGGAGATGCTGAACGTGAGCGGCGTGGGGCAGGTGAAGTTCGCGAAGTATGGCGAGGCGTTCCTCGCCGTGACGAGAACAGGGAACCGGGAACCGGGAACAGGGAACGGGGAGCAGCGGACTCTACGCCCGGCGCCGGCGGGACTGCGGCCGAGGGCCGAGCGTGGTGGTGGGTCCTTGACGCCATCGTTGGAGGAGACGCTGGAGCTGTACCGGCGGAACCTCGACCTGCAGGAGATCGCGAAGGAACGCGGCCTGGCGCCTGCGACGATCGCGACGCACCTCGCGCAGCTCGTTCACCACGGTCATATCGACGACCCGTCACGGCTGTGGGAACCGGGGCTGGTGGAGCGGGTGCGAAAGGTGGTCGGCGACGGGCGGGTGGCGGAGTTGGCACCGCTGCGGGAGGCGCTGGGCGGCGACGTGCCGTACGAACAGCTCCACCTTGTGCGGGCGTGGTTGAACCGGCCGGGGTAACGCCTCGCGAGGAGCGTCAGCGAGCACGAACGGCGAGGAGCGACCGGCGCCGGTACTCGGCGCGAATGAAGGCCGGGGCGTAGGGCAGGTAGAGGGTTTGGCGGTCCGGCGGCAGCGCGAAGAAGCTGCCGACGACCGTGCCGGTGCACGACGGGCTCCCGCAGAGGCAGGGCCAGCTGTCGTCGCCGAACGCGTTGAGGCGGTAGTCGATCGTGATCTCCGTCGCCCGCGCGGATGGGCGTCCAGGCGAAGACCTTCACGCCGCTGCGCATGGCGTTGGGGTCGCAGGCATGGTTCAGGTAGCAGCCGGGCGCGAGGAGCACGGCGCAGCGCTCGAAGTCGAGCTCGCAGAGGTGGCGCCGGTCTTCGACTGAGAGCGAGGGGACGTCTTCGTTGCGGACGACGCGGCCGTGACGGCGTCGGAACATGAACTCGCCCGCGGCGAAATCGCGGACCGCGAAAACGCCAAGCCCCTTTGGGCCGGCATCGTGGATGGCGACGTCGCCGATCATTCGGGGACTTCCGCGATGTAGCGGGCGCAGGCGAGGGCTTCTTCGCCGACGCGTCCGTGGTCCTCGTAGGTCCACCAGGATGAGAGGACGGTGCGGGCGATTCCCCAGCCGCGGATGCGCTTGCGGTCGATCGCGAGTTCGTCGGCGAGCTGGGCGACTCGACGGGCCGTCAGCGCAGGGGCGTCGGGCCAGCGTGCGAAGTCCGGCGGATTGAGAAGCAGCGCACCGACCTCGTAGGCGGGCTCGCCGGCGAGGCCCTTGGGGTCGATGGCGAGCCAGGGAGCGCGATGGGCGGAGAGGATGTTGCCGTGGTGGAGGTCGCCGTGGAGGAGGACGGGTGGAGCGGCACTGGCGGCGAGCGAGGCGTAGAGGTCCTCCGCTTCGGCGACGAGGGCTGCAGGGAATGGTCCCGCGCCGCCGTCGAAGGTTTTGCGGAGGCGCTCGAAGCCCTTGCCCCACGTTTCGATGGTGGGAAAGGTGTGGTCGGGCGGGAGTGGACGCCAGAGGCTGCGCATAACGCCCGCGGCGGCCGCGGTCGCGGCTGCGTCGTCGGCGCGGGGATCGAGCGGTAGGCCGGGTTCCAGGCGTTCGAGGAGCATGGCGCCGAAGGCGTTGTCGCTGTCCAGGAGGGCGGCCATGCCCTGCCCGTCGTAGAAGCGGACGGCGGCCATCTCGGTGAAGAGCTCCTTCGCCGGGTAGCCGACCTTCAGCACGGCGGGCGTGCCGTCGGCGCGCGCGCAGGGCGCGACGTAGTTGTAAGTGAGCGCGAAAGGCTCGTCGATATCGAGCGACCAGCGTTCGGCGCAGGCGGCGAGGATGGCGGGAAGGCGGGCGATCCAGTCGTCGCCGGCGGCGCCGTAGACGTCGTGCATGCAGCGGGCGAAGGCGGGCGGGACGGGGGTGTGACATGGAGGGAGTTTACGGGGTTGGAGGAGGCCGCTGATTCGAGCCAGGAGGCCGGTCGGCCCGATGGTTAAGCCGCGAGAATAAGGCGCGAGCGCGCCGAAACGGGGTGCACCGGGGGTGGGCGGCGACCGATACCTATGGCAGCGAGCGGGAAGGAGACGCACGGGTGAGGGACGCCCCGGACTTTATTGGGCTGCTGTCGGACCCGGAGCTGTTGCAGCTGATGCTGTTCGCGTGCCCCGACGGGGTGCTGGCGACGGACGACGCACACCGAATCGTGCTGTACACGGGGGCCTGCGAGCAGATCTTCGGGTTCGCACCGTACGAGGTGCTGCACCGCGACGTGAGCATGCTGTTCGCGGCATCGAGCGACTATCGCCTGTTGGCCGAGGCGCTCGCGCGCGACGGCCGCGTGGTGAACGTGGAACTGCCGGCGACGCGCAAAGATGCGCCCGTGTTCTCGGCCGCCATCTCCGCCGCGGTGCTGCGCGACCGTTACGGAAGCTACCTGGGGACGGTCGCATACGTGCGCGACCACAGCGACGTGCGCGCCATCCAGGACGCGCTGCAGAGCAACAACGAACAACTCGAAGACATGGTCGAAGAGCTGAACCAGGTGGCGCAGCACGACCAGCTGACCGGCCTGCTCTACCGGGGCAGCGCGATCCAGGCGGCGGAAGCGGCGCTGCTGGAGTCCGGGCTGACGCGCCGCGGGTTCGCGGTGGTCGTGTTCGACCTGGACCACTTCAAGCTGGTGAACGACTCGTACGGACACCTGGTGGGCGACGAGGTGCTGGCGGCCCTGGCGCGCATCCTGAAAGCGACGGCGCGGGACGGCGACATCGTGGGGAGGTTTGGCGGCGAGGAGTTCATCGCGTTCCTGCCGGGAACGGGGGCGGCCGAGGCGGCACGCTTCGCCGAGCGCGTGCGGACGGCGATCGAGGCGGCGAGGATCGTGGTCGGGAACGAGGCGCGAATCAGCGTCACGGTGTCGGCGGGACTGGCGGCGATACCGTCGTGTGCGGACAGCCTGCAGGAGGCGATCCGGATCGCCGACGACCGGCTGTTTGTGGCGAAGCGCGGCGGACGGAACCGCGTCGTGGGAATGGAAGAGCAGGCCGAGAGGAACGCAGCATGAGCACGGAACAACCGATCACGTTCGAGCAGAAGAACCGCCTGCGCAGCATCGTGAACCGCACGACGGAACTGGCGCCGTTGAAGAGCGTGGCGACACGCGCCATCCAGCTCGCCGAGGACGAACGCTCGGCGGCGATGGACCTCGCGACGGTGATCAGCTCGGACCAGGCGCTCACGGCGAAGCTGCTGCGGCTTTCGAACTCGGCGTACTACGGGTATTCACGCCGAATCGGGAACGTGCGCGAGGCCGTGATCCTGCTGGGAATGCGAACGGTTCGCTCGGTGGCGATCTCGTCGGGGATCATCGACTCGTTTTCGGTGCAGGTGCCGCACCCGATGTTCGTGAAGGACCTCTTCTGGGCGCACAGCGTGTGCGTCGGGCTGGTGGCCGAGGTGATCGCGCGCGAGACGCGGATCGCGCGGCCGGAAGACGCCTTCACGGCAGGCGTGCTCCACGACGTGGGCAAGCTGGCGATGATGCTGGCCGAGCCCGGAGAGTTCGGAGAAGTGGTAGACCTCGTGGTGAACGAGAAGATGCGCTACGGCGAGGCAGAGCTTGCGGTGTTCGGGGTTGGCCACGAGCACGTGGGTGCGCGACTTGCGGAGCGGTGGAAGTTCCCCGACCCGCTGAGCGAAGCGATCCGGCGGCATCACCCGGAGCGGCCAGTGCCGGCGCTGGAGAGCCTGGGCGACATCGTCGCGGTCGCGAACCTGGCGTGTAATCGAGCGGGGCTGGCTTGCGGTTTCGACTGGACCGCCGACGAGGCCCGGAAGAAGGTGCAGACGCTCCCCGACGCGGCGGACATCGCGCTGGGACGGGTGCACGGCGGCATGGAAACGATCGAGGGGAAAGCTCGCGCATTCCTGATCCACGTCACCGACCAGGCGCCGCAGTGGTACGCGACGCGGGTGGGCATGGTGGACGATGAAGAAGCGGACGCGGCGAGCGAAGTGGCCTGATGGATCCGCGCGCTTCGGCCGATGATAGGAGCGAGGACAACGATGAGAGCAGAGCGCCCGGTGCCGAGTAAAGCCATGCTCGAACGCAAGACCGAGGAGCCCTCGGAACCCAACGCGAAGCGACGCCACATCATCCGCGTTGCCGGGCTGACGGGCTGGGGCCTCGTACTGGCAATAACGTGGGCGGCCGTGCTGGCGAACCCGACGGCGGGGAACGTCGTGGTGGGCGTGGCCTTCCTGGTGCTGTTCGCACTGGTAAACATCCAACTGGTGTTGTTCCGGTGGCTGGGCCATCGCAACTGGCGGCGCGTTTCCAGCAAGCTGCACGGCGCGGCCTACCTGAGCGAGTTCCACAGCCTGCCGAACCGCAACTACGTGCTCGCGGAACTGCGGCGGGAGATGCCGCGGGCGCGCTCGCTGCACACGCCGTTCGTTCTGATCCAGCTCTCGCTCGACAACATCGACCAGGTCCGCGAGCGTCGCGGCGCCGAGTTCGGCGACCGGGCGGTGAACGCGCTCGCGGACGTGCTGAAGCGGCTGACGCGCAGTTCGGACTTTCTTTCGCACCTGGGCGAGGCGCGGTTCTGCGTGATGCTCGTTGAGTGCACGTCGGAGCAGTCGTGGACGTTCCTGCGCCGGGTGCCGGGGAGCATCGCCATCAGCGACGGGCACCACATGTTCGACGTGCCCGTGACGGCGCGCGTGTACCAGTACGACCTCGAGGCGTTGTACGCCACGGACGTGCTGCAGGAAGTGGAAGAGATGCGACCGCTGCGCCGGCGCGAAGAGCAGAAGCCGGGCTCGATCGCGGCTTAGCCGGCGATCACGCGGCTCAACAGCCCCAGCACGACGATCCCGACGACAACAGCGCCCACGGCGATGAAGGCGCGCCTTTGCGAGGCCCGGAGGTGGGCACTGTCGCGAACCGGTGCGATGGCGCTGGCGCCGCTCATGTTGGCGATGATGTTGCGGGCTGCGCCAAGGTCCTTTTCGGCCACCACCACCGGGTAGACGGCAGAGCCGCTGGTGACGGCGCCGCCGAGGGCAGCGCCCACGCCGCGCTCGAAGGTCGCGCACTCGATTCCCGCCTGGCGCAGCGCGTCGAGCCAGATATCGGCCTGGACGGGGTCAGGAGCCTCGGCGACGACGACGGTGCCGGCCATCAGTAGGCGTCCGACTCGCCGACGCGGTGGAGCTTGAGGAAGTTGGTGGTCCCGGCGACCTGCACGGGAAGACTGGCGACGACCACGACCTCGTCGCCATCGGTGACGAAGCGGCCGTCGCGCATGCAGCGATCGACCGTGCGGAGGAGGTCCTCCGTGTTGTGGACGAGCGGCTCATAAAGCGGGATGACGGAGCGTGCGAGTGAAAGCCGCCGGCTGATGGCCTCGGATGGCGTGATCGCGAGGATGGGTGCATTGGGATGGACCTTGCTCACGAGGAAGGCGGTGTAGCCGCTCCGCGTGAAGCAGACCACAGCGCGCATGTTGGCATCGGAAGCGACGATGCTGCGGGCGGCGATGGCGACCACGTAGGAGTGGTCATCGGTTTCCGGGGAGAGGGCGGGTGCGCCGTCGCCGGACTCCTGTTCGGCGCGACGGATGATGCGGTCCATCATTGCCACTGTTTCGACGGGATAGCGGCCGATGGCCGTCTCCTCGCTGAGCATGAGGGCGTCGGAGAACTCCCAGACGGCGTTCGCGACATCGCTGCTCTCCGCGCGGGTGGGGCGGGGGGAGTCGACCATCGATTCGAGCATCTGCGTGGCGGTGATGACGGGAATCATGTTGCGCGCGGCCGAGGCGATGATCCGGCGTTGCTGGATCGGCACGTCTTCGGGGAGGAGCTCGACGCCGAGATCACCGCGGGCGACCATCGCGCCGTCGGCTTCGGCCATGATGGCATCCAGGTTTTCAACGGCCTGGCGGCGCTCAATCTTGGCGATGATGGGGATGTCGGCATCGCACGCATTGATGAGCTCGCGCGCGTGGACGATGTCGTCGGCATCGCGGACGAAGCTGAGGGCGAAGAAGTCGACGCCTGCGCTCACTCCGGCCTTGATGGCCTCGCGGTCGTGGTCGGTGACGGCGGCGACGGTGAGGTTCGTATTGGGAAAGTTCACGCCCTTGTGCGAGGCAAGTTCACCGCCGGTGACGACGCGGCAGGCGAGTCCGTCGGGCGTTGTGCGGGTCACTTCGAGCTCTATCTTGCCGTCGTCGATAAGGACGCGGTCGCCGGCGAGAACGTCCTCGGTGAGGCGCGGGTACTCGACCGAGATTCGCTCCGGGGTGCTCGGCGCGGCAGCGTTCGTGAGGGTGGCGACGTGGCCGCTTTCGAGGTGCACAGGCTTGCCATCGAACGTGGGGCCAGTCCGGAGCTTCGGCCCGGAGAGATCCATGAGGACGCCGAGGGGCTTGCGCTCCGCCGCCGCGACCTCGCGCACGAGCTTCACGGCGTCGAGGTGCTCGGCCATGGTGCCGTGGCTGGTGTTGAGGCGGACGACGTCCATGCCGGCGCGCAGCATGGCGGCGACCGTCTCGCGATGAAGCGAGGCGGGGCCGAGCGTGGCGACAATCTTGGTGTGGCGCGTTTGGAACGTCACGAGTCGCGGTTCACGGCCCGGGGAGGGGCGATTGGAACGCGTAGCACCTTTGCAGTGTAACGCCGCGAGGTTAGGAACCGAGATCACGGGCCGTCCGAAACGCTACAAGCACGAGGGGGCGCGAGACACCAGGGTGTGACGGCGTTCTCCTGGTGCGCGGCGAGAGTAGACTTTCGGCATGCCGAACAAGGACGGGACGCTGCAGGCGCGGGAGTTCATCTTCTTCTGTGAGGACCTAGCGCTGGCGAGCCTTGGTGACGGGTTCCCGCGGCCCGAGCGGAAGGTGATGTGGACGATCCTGCAGCTGCACTACGGCAACCCGAACGCGCACTTCGAGGTTCAGCCGCACATGGGCCGGGGCCAGGTGGAGCTGGGGCTGCACTTCGAGGGGCCGGTGGAGTTCAACGACCTCTGGGCGGCCGAGCTGGCGGCACACGCAGTGGAGCTGATGAGCGAAATGGGACCGTGCTGGGAACTCGAGGAGTGGACGGCGAGCTGGCGTCGCTTCCACCGCGTGTTCGCCTTCGAGAAGCTGAACACGGACCTCGGGCGGCTCGTGGGCGGGGAGCTCGGTAAGGCGATCCGGGTGCTGCAGCCGTACGCTGCGCGAGCGGCCGACGGTTATGTGCCGCCCACGCCAGTCGCGCGGCCAACGCGGGAGAGGCGGGAGTGGCGCCACCGGAAAGCGGCCCGCTGAGCGGCGGTGGACGCGATCCAGCAAGCGCTGGACCGAGCGGCGAAGCGGGCGGGACCGGCAATGGCGGCGAACTTCACACACCCGGCGTGGACGATGTCGCGCGACGAGTTCGTTGCGTTCTGGGGAGACACGCGCATGGCGAGCGTGGCGACCGTGGGTGAATCCGCGTGGCCGCACGCGGCGCCGGTGGAGGTCACGCTTACGAGTGAGCGGTTCATGGTGCCGGCGTTTGAGAACTCGGTGCGGATGGCGGACCTGGCGAAGAACCCGCGACTGGTGCTGACGCGTGGGACGACGCCTGGCACGCGGCGATCGTGTACGGCGTAGTGGACGGCCCGGTGCAGCCGGAACGAGGGCTGGTAGTCCTGCGGCCGACGCGCATCTACGCCATCCGGGCGCCGCGGGGGCATCCCGCCGCACGCGAGTAGTCGCGTAGTAGAATTGCCGGACGATCCGGATTCGGGATGAGGTGGCTGGGATGACGAAGTGGATGCGCGTGGCGGTGGTGGCAGGTTTAGCGGCGGCTGTGATGGCGGTCGGAGGAACACAGGCGGCGGGAGCGGTTTCGTCGGCGGGCGGCGTTTCAGTGGAGGTTCAGCAGACCGGCACGCAGCTCGCTTACGTGGTGTTCCACGCGGTGGACCGGGACGGGTTCTGTGACGCAGCCGCGTTCGGCGCAGTGAGCCTGCACCCGGTGCTGACGGATGCTCCGAACGACACGATGATCAATGGCGCGACCGGCTTGCCGAACCCGCGTGCGACGCTGGACGTGTATATCGATTCGGGCGACGGAGTGATTCTCGACACGAGCGACAGGCCCGCCGCGGGCGCTCGGAGCGTGAGCGGACTGCACACGTTCTCGACGTACGACAACGCGAACTCGGCGACGCCGATCAAGGCGTTCCCACCGTTAGACCCGAACGCGGTGGACGAATGCCAGGCTTGGGTGGAGGTCGTGTCGTCGCTGGGACAGGCCGGGAACGTATTGATGATCTTCCACGACGACACGGGAGACATCGGCTTTGACAAGATCGTGAATGGACCGGCCGCGACCTCTCCGGCGACAAGCAGCGACACGACGCAGGCGTCGATGATGCTGTCGCCTGGCTGGAGCCTCGTGACGTGGAGCGGCGGCGACGGTGTGGCGCCGGGCGCGGCGCTCAATTCGGCGCAGTCGATGGCCGGAGGTGGCGCCGTGACCGCGCTTTACACCTGGGACGCTGCGACGGTTGGGTGGCTGGCGTATTTTCCGGGAGCCGACGGGCTGCCGGGTGCGAACACGCTGACGGCGCTGAAGACCGGGCAGGCGTACTGGGTGGCGGTCAGCGGTGGGGCGGTGGCGTGGCCGTAGGGGAGGGACTGAGGACTCAGGACTCAGGACTCAGGACTCAGGACTCAGGACTCAGGACTCAGAGGGATCATGAGACCGTCGACTTCTTCAGCGTGCTCGATCGGGGCCCTCGGCGAGTTCAAGCGTCAACACGTCGTCGTCGCGGTTATAGATTGCCTGCATAGCGTGAGCGCCTTCCGGGGTAAAACGTCAGCACGGAGGCGTCGACACTGGGCGGGCGTCAGCGCCGTGGCGTGGCTGACCGTGCCCAATTGATTCGAGCGCCCGCGCCCGCAGTGGGGCGCGGCTACCATGCCGGCGCGCTCACCAAAGTTGGCTACTTCGCGGTGAAGCACAGTGCCCAATTGGTTCGAGCGCCCGCGCCCGCAGTGGGGCGCGGCTACCGGCGGCGGGCTACTTCGCGAAGGTGGTTTCGAACTTGGCGGCGTTGTCGAAGTATTCCTGGAACGTCTGGTTGAAGCGGTAGAAGGCGTCTCGGCGGTGGTAGTCCTTGCCTCGTGCGAATTCCTCGGCGCTCTGGAGGTCGAGGCTATTGAGGGTGAAGTCGTGGGTAGCGCGGCCGTTCTGCTGGATGTCTTCGAGCATGGCCTTCCAGCGGTCGTAGGGCTGGACGAGGACGAAGTCGAGCTCGGAGGCGCGCTGCTCGTCGATTTCGCGGGCATGCTTCACTTCGAAGGCTTCGAAGTCGATTTCGTAGAACTTGTCGTCGACCTGGACGCCGACCTCGGCGTCGCAGGTGCCAAGGCGCTTGAAGCTGTCGGACTTGTTGAGGACGTCGGCGGCGGTATTGAACCATTCGACGGACGGGAAGAGGGGCATGGACACGGTTCCTCCAGGGGCGGCCGGCACGCGCGGCCGGACAGAAGTTGCAGGCAAGGGCGGAGTTTACCGTACGGTCGGCTCTGTCGCACGCCGGGGGGGCGAAGTGGGTTCGGCGGACTCAGGCAGGCCCATGGCTAGCCGCACGTACCGCTTTTGCTGTCGGAGTGGCCGGCGAAGTCGGTGGCGGTGACGGTGTAGCTGGCGACGGCCCCGCTGATCTGCGCCTGGAAGGTGCCCTGGGCGGGATTGCCCTGGGTGAGCGACGTCATGGGGGCGGAGCCCGTGCTGTTGTCGGGGCGGGTGTAGAAGACGGTTACCGTGTTGATGGCGTAGTCGTCGGTGACGCTGGCGACGATGACGTAGCCCCCGGCGTTGGTCGACGTGATGACGCGGCAGAAGTTGTTGGAGCTCACGACCGGGGCGTTGCCCTGGCGGGTGACAGTGACCGTGACAACTACGCCGGAGCCGCCCTCCCAACTCACGAGGACGTTCGCGCTGTGGGTGCCCTCGCTCAAGGATTCGAGATCCGCGGTGACGCCGATAGTTGCCGAACCGAAGGGCGTGAGGCTACCGGAAGTCGGGTTCACGCTCAGCCAGGGAGCCTGCTTGGGCGCGAAGACAGTGAAGTCGACAGCGGCGCAGCCGTTGTTGAGCACCACGAAGCTGTTCGAGCCACCCGAAGCGTTGATGGTGCTGGAGTTCGTGCTGAGCGAGGGCGTACACGGTTTCGGCGTGGCGGTGGGTGATGGCGTCGGGGTGCTGGTGGGTGTGGCGGTCGGAGGCGGCGCCTTCGTCGGCGTGTTCGCGGGGGTCGAGGTGGGCGTTCCGGGGCCGCTGGTGGGTGGCGGAGGAGGTGGCGGCACGGTGGCGCCGGCGGCCGGAGTGGGAGTCGGCGTCGTGGAGGAGCCCGGGGCGGGAGTCGGGCTCGCGGTCGGCTTCGGCCCGGCGGTCGGGGAGATGAAGGACGCGCCGGTAGCCGGTGTGGGCGTGTCGGTGGGAGTGCGCGCGGTAGGCGAGGAGTCGCCAACGGCGGCTTCGACCTCGGTGTGGCCGCCGGAGCGGGTGAGGGCGATGGGGCTGGCGGGAACGAAGAGGAACGCGAGCAGGAACGCCGCGGCCAGGCCGAGACCAGCGAACATCTTGACCACGCTCCCGGCCGCGCCAAACGGACCGAAGCCGCCAGGCCCGGCGGCGGCGCCGGCGCTGCCGCCCCCGCCGGCGCCACCGGCGCCCGCGGCAGCCGGGCCTGGCCACTGGTGCATGAGGTGTTCGAGGATCTGGGCTTTGGCGCCCGTGGGGGAGCCGACGAGGGCGAAGGCACCGAAGACAGCGAGCGGAGCGACGAGCTTCTTCTTGCGCTCTTCGCAGACTTCGCACTGCGCCACGTGCCGGTCTACGAGCTTTCGGATTTCGGGCGACATCTCACTCGGCGCTATTTGACCGAGTGCGGAATCGAGGTCGTCGCAATAGCGTCGCCCGTCCTTGAACATGATGAAGGCTCCTATCGAATCTTCGACGGCCTTCTTGAGACGATTCAGCATCACGTAGCCGTTGTTCTTCGTGACACCGAGGACGTCCGCAATCTCACCGCTGTCCAGCCCCTGGCGCAGGTGCAGGTCGAGCAGCGAGAGCTGTTTGGGGTCCAGTCCGGCAGCGGCCTGCCAGACGAGCGCAGCGACCGCGCTTGCCTCCGCCGCCTCTTCGGGACTGCCGAAGCGGTCCGTATCGACGACGTCGAAGGAGACTTCTTCTCCCTCATCGTCTTCGAAGGCGAGCGGGCGAGTGCGCTTCGCGCGTTCGAGGCGGTTGAGCGCGGTGTTGCGAGCGATGGTAAAGATCCAACCCTTGAAGCTCGCGCCCTTCTGCAGCCCGCCGAGGGAGTTCATCGCCTTGAGGAAGGTGTCCTGGGCGATGTCGGCCGCTTCGTCGCGGTTGCGCGTCATGCGCGCGACGAAGTCGTAGACGGGATCGAAGTAGCGGTTATAGAGCTCCGCGAAGGCCTGCTGATCGCCGGCCTGGGCGAGCTCTACGAGCCGGGGGTCGGACTCTTGTTCCATGTGCCCCTACTGCCGCGTGCCGCGGACCGGATGGCGGAGCACCGGTGAACCGGAACTCCGCTCCCCTGTTTCGGCCGAGGGTTACAACCCCGGGCCGCGCCTGCCGAGCCGTCGAGCCGGCGGGCTCACAGCTAAGACAGGCAGACGGCGAGGATCTTACAGGGTGTGGCCGCGGGCAAATGCGTACCAGGTCACTCGGCGGCGTCCGCACGAAGCTGGGAGGGACCGTCGACGTATTTGCGGACCGCGTTGTGCTGAGCGCCCGGCGGTGACGCCCTCATCCCCGGCCCTTCTCCCGACGAGGCGGGAGAAGGGAGTTGGCGTCGTGGGTGGCGGGGCGAACGCGGGGAAGCTGGGACGGTGTGGTCGGGCCGTCGCTTAGGCTCCGGCCTCGGACTTGCCCTCATCCCCGGCCCTTCTCCCGACGAGCCGGGAGAAGGGAGTTGCGTCGTGGGTGGTGGGGCGAACGCGGGGAGCTGGCACGGCGTGGCGGCGCACCGTCGCTTACGCTCCGGCCTCGGACTCCATTGGGGGCGGGTTGCGGAACGCGCGTGCCTGACAAGGGGATGGTTCGTGGCGGGGGGCACGGGTGGTCCGAGATGGTTCCGGGGGCCCGCGCCCGGGGGGGCGCGAGCACCGGATGGGCAGGGCTCAAGCGGCGAGTACGAGCTCGGCGGCTTCGGGGCTTTCGGGGAGTGCGAGCTCCTGGTCGGAGGGGTCGTCGAAGTGGGGGTCGAGCATGAGGCGGGCGTACAGCTCGGAGTGCCGGAAGCGCGCGAGCGAAAGCTTCGTCGTCCCAGACGATCACCCCGCCAAGGAGGCCGCGTTCGAAGTTGCTGATGCAGTGGCTGGCGACCACGCCCGGGAAGTCGGCGACTGCCAGGTCGATGATCGAAGACTGGCGAACGAGGGCGGAGCGTGAGAGCGCGTTCGCGCGAAACGTGAGGAGCTGGACTTTCATCGGAGAGCCTCCGCGCGCCGTGGCGCGTCTTTTGGTGTTGAAGACATGGTGGAGGGTCCGGACGTCGAGAGCGTGGGTCGAAAGGCGGAGGGAAGCTCAGTCGTCGGTGCGGCCGGGCGCTGCGCGTGTGAGGGCGATCACACAAGACCGGCCGGCTGCGGCGCGTATTGCCGTGCATCAGGCGCTGGCGAAATGCTGCATGCAAGGGAGGGGCGGACCGCTCGGCTAATGGTCAGACGATGTGCCAGTCTTCGCCGAAGAGCTTGAGCCCAAGACTCCTGGCGACGCCCTGGGAGGCGAGGTTGTCCCACGTGGTGCTGTAGATCGGAACCAGACCTGCGGCGCGGACGGAGATGGCCCACGCCGCTACGACGCGTGCGGCGTGCCCGCGGCGGCGGTAGGGCTCGGCGGTTTCGACGCCGGCCTCGGCCGCCTGGGGACCGGTACACGAGCTGAAGCAGACGCTCACGGCCTGGCCGTCTTCGAAGGATGCGAAGACATCGCGGCCTTCGGCGAGGTCAGGCGCCCAGGTGACGAGGTCCGGGTGGAGGAGCGTGGCTTCGTGCCGTTCCAGCCTGCGCACGCCTTCGGGCGGTTTGAGCGGTGACGGAAAGGAATAGGCCGGTCCCCGGCGGACCTCGATGACGGCGTTGTGGCGGCGGAGGGCATGCATGATCTGGAACTGCTCTCGCGGCGGCTCTTCCATGTTGTAGGGAAGGGGTTCGCGTTCGGCGAGCGTTTCGAGTTCCTTGACGAGGTCGTGGGGGAGGTCGTCGCGAAGGCGAAGGATGTTGCCGCCCTGGGTGCGACCCATGAAGAAGCGCGGCGCTTTGCCGCCGCGCTGGCCGTTGCGGGACTGGAGGCGGCCATACGCGTCGCAGCGGTAGAGCGCCGTGATCTGCATCTCCATCAGAGTGAACGGCGTCACTTGCGCCTCGGGGAGATTGTGTCTATCTTCGCTTGCCATAGTGAACGGCTATTCACTCACCTTTGGAGAATCGCACCCATGCACGATGCCATTGTAGTTGGAGCCCGCTGCGCAGGGTCGCCCATCGCCATGTTACTCGCCCGCGAGGGGTACGACGTCCTCGTCGTCGACCGGGCAACCTTCCCGAGCGACACGATGAGCACGCACTTCATCACGCCGGAAGGGACCGCAGTGCTGAGCGATTGGGGTCTGCTTGACCGCGTGGTGGCCGCGGGTACCCCGCTGCTCAGGTCTATACGGATGCAGATGGGCGACACAGTGATGCCGGTCCCGCCGGACGGGCCGCCCGGCATCTGTCCGCGCCGGACAGTGCTGGACACAATCCTTGTAGAAGCGGCACGGGAGGCGGGTGCGGAAGTGCGCGAGGGCTTCACCGTCAAGGCGCTCACGTTCGATGGCGACCGCGTCACCGGCATCACGGGCCACGACCGCGAGGGCAGTGAGTCGACGGAGACGGCGAAGATCGTGATCGGCGCCGATGGGAAGAACTCCTTGGTCGCGAAGGGCGTGAACGCGCCGGAGTACCAGCAGGTCCCCGGCACCACCTGCGGTTACTACTCCTACTGGAGCGGTGTGCAGGCTGAGGGCACGGAGGTGACCGTCGTCGACGGGCGCGCCGTCTTCCTCTTCCCCACGAACGACGGCCAGGTGTGCATCGGCATGGAGCGACCGTCGTCGGAGTTCGCGGAGTGGAAGAAGGACATCGAAGGTTACCTGTTGCGCGAAATGGCGATTGCGTCACCGAGCCTGGCGGAGCGGCTGAAGGGCGCAAAGCGTGAGGAGCGTTTCCAGGGGATGTCGGGCGTGCCGAGCTTCTACCGCAAGCCGTATGGTCCCGGTTGGGCGCTTGCGGGCGACGCGGGCTTTCACAAGGACCCGGTGCTCGGCCAGGGGATTACGGACGCGTTCCGCGACGCGAACATGCTGAGCGCGGCGCTGCTGGAAGCGTGGGGCGGGCGGCAGGATCTTGAGGCAGCGCTGGCAGGGTATGAGACGGCCAGGAACGCCGCGACGACCATGCTGTACCAGATAACGAACCTGATCGCGGCAGACCTTACGCCCACACCGCAACTCCAGATGATGATGCAGATGGGCATGCAGGCGCAGGCAGGCGCGGCCGCCGGGTAGCTGGATAGCGGACGTTGAGATCGACAGCTGCCGTGGCCTGGGCGTTGTACCCGCTCCCTTCGCTGCGCTCCGGTCGGGGCTCGGATTCGGTTTTGGCGCGGGCGTAGCCAGATCCGGGTACCCGGGCGCAGGTGAAGCGCCCGGGCGTGTGGCTGTTGCTGCTTTGGGCTGATTCGAGCGCCCGCGCCCGCAGTGGGGCGCGGCTACACGGTACCGGCGTCCGCGCCCTCCGACCGGCCGGAAGAGCGTGAACGCCATCGGCCCGGCGCCGCGTTGTTCCTGTTCCCTGTTCCCTGTTCCCTGTTCCCTGTTCCCTGACTAGATCTGGCTGTAGCCGGAGCCCTTGCGCTCGACGCCGGTGCCCTTGGCGCCGGTGATCCAGCCGAACTCGCCGAGAATCTCCTGGCTGTAAGTGACGCGGCCGGTGACCTTATCGAGTGGTTCGGTGGCGAGGAGGAGGGCGGCCTTCGCCATGAGCTCCGGGGACTCGCCGCGGGGGTCGTCCATTCCGGTAACGAGGTGATGGAAGACGGTGCCCGGCGTGGGGACGACCTGGGACGGAGAGACGCAGGTGACGCTGACGCCGTCTTCGTAGACTTCGCTGGCGAGGCCCTGGGTGAAGCGCTCAAGGGCGGCCTTTTCCGCGCCGTAGAGTGTGCCGCCGCGGCCGATAGGGCCCTTGTAGGGCCCGCGGCCGGGGCCGATGGCGGCGCCGCTGGAGATGTTCACGATCGAGCCAGCCTTCTTCGCGATCATGTCCGGGAGGACAAGCTGGCTGAGGTAGAAGGGCGCGTGGAAGTTCACGCCGATGGAGCGGTGCCACCGGCTAACCGGATAGTCCTTGATGGGGATGAAGTAGGTGAGGGCGGCGTTGTTCACGAGGACGTCGATGGGACCGTAGCGCTTGCGAACCTCGTCGACGAGGTTGATGCAATCCTCGTGGGAGGAGATGTCGGCGGCGACCGATGAGGCCTCCCCGCCGGCGGCCTTGATGCCGGCGACGGTATGATCGAGCGAACCTTCGAGCGGATGGTCGCCTTCATGGAGAGTGCGGGCGACGCAAGCGACTTTTCCGCCTTCGGCGGCGAATACCTCGGCGATCGACTTGCCGATTCCGCGGCTGGCGCCGGTAACGATGACAACCTTTCCATCGAGCTTGCCCATGGGGGCCTCCTTAACGTGTACGTCAATGTGTGCCGGGATTGTACGCGCGGAGGGCCGGAGTTGTCAGTCGCCGTGAGCGGCGTTCTTATGCGCTACGGCCGGGGCGGGGTGCGAGCGAGGGCGTTCTTCGCGGCCTCGCCGAGCGCCGCCAGGGCGGCCAGGATCGCAGGATCGAGCCCCGGCACCGTGGCGACGTGTTCGATGAGGGCGCCGAGCTGGGCAGCGAGATCCCCGATCGGACCGTCGGGCGACTCCAGGTGCGACACACGCCGTTCGAGGGCGGCGTTGTTCGCGAGAAGGGTGCGCATTCGCTCTTCGCTGCCGTAGGTGGCGGCCAGGACGTCGCGAGCCAGGTCTGCGCCGCCGGCTGCGGCCGGTGAGGCGGCCGTAGCGTTCATAAAATCGACGACGCGCCGGCCATAGCTCTCGGAGCCCACGTAGGTCGCGAACTCGGCGACCGCCTCGGCGTGGCCGGTCTGATCGGCGAAGCAGCGGCGGATGTTCGGGTAGTAGTCGAGCGAAAGCGTCTCGAACGTGGCGGTGATTCCATCTTCGGGAGTGGCGTAGACGCGGACGGGGACGCCATTCCAGTTTCCTGGCCCGAAGCCCTCGTCGTAGGTGGTGTCGAGGCGGATGCCGGGGGACAGGCGCGTTGTGGCGAGGGGGTTGAAGGTGCGGTCGAAGGGCATGCCCTCCTGGGTCGCCCAGTACTCAAACACGGCGAGCCGCCATGCCGTGGGCTCCCAGCCGAAGCGCCGGCAGAGCGCGGCGAAGAACGCATCGCGGGTCATGGATACACCTCCGGAGATGGAGCGTGGCACGGCAACGGCCGAATACGAAGAGGGAGATGGCGCGTCGCAATCGGCTACAGTGTGGGCGTGGCGGATCGTCGACCGGGAATAGCGAGCGCTGTCGTAATAGCGGCCGCGACAATGCTGATGGCGTGCGGCGGCTATTCGAAGACGTTCTCCGAGCTCAGCACCGGCCCAACGCTGCCGGCGGAGCACCAGGGCCGCTGTGTGACACAGGAGTCCTTCGCAACGGTGGCTCCAGATGCTAGCCCTACGGTTCCGTATCCGACTCCAACCGGGAACCAGGCTCGCCCGGGCATAACCGGCATCCCGCTCCCGGCGGGAGCGCGGGAGGTCGATAGCTTCAAGGGAGACGGCCGCGTCGTGCAGGTGTTCGATTACCCCGGGACCGCCGTTGACCTGCTGGCTTTTTTCGACCAGCGACTCGGCGCGGCGGGGTGGGGCCTCAAAGGATCGGATGAAAGCCCCGCAGGGATCAGCTGCCACTTCGTCCCGTCCGATGAATTCGACGACATCTACGGACCGGCGAAGGACTGGATCGAAGTCAGCACGATGTATGTGCCACGGCCCGGCGAGAGTTCGCAGCCGCTCACGCCTCCGCCGGGGTTCGTCGCGAAGGGTGAATTCGCTCCCGCTATACCGGACGGGACGAGGTTCTGGGTCAGCACGCCGCGGTAGCGGTCAGGCGAAAGTGCGGAGGGCGGCGGCGTCCTTCACGACAACGGAGCCCCGGGAGATTGCTATCCAGCCATCGCGCTGAAACTCGTTGAGCTGCTTATTGACGCTTTCGCGGCTGACGCTGAGGAGAGAAGCGAGCTCGGCCTGGGTGATGCGGATGCGGCCGCCGTCCTTCGCCGACACGTCGCGGTTCATGTGCAGGAGCTGCTTTGCGAGGCGATGCGGGAGATCCAGGAAGCTCAGATCGGCGAGCACCTCGTCGGTGCGGCGGATGCGGCGTGAGAGCGTCTCGAGCAGGGCGATGGCGGCCTTGGGGCGTTGTTCGATCCAGGCGAGGAACTCCTCGCGCGTGACGACGAACGTCTTGGTGGCGCCGACGGCGGTGGCCGTGGCGGTGCGGGGGCCGCCATCGAAGATGGCCATGTCTCCGAAGCAGTCGCCCTTTTCGATGAAGCTGAGGGTGGCCTCGTTGCCTTCGGGCGAGACGACGCTAATGCGAATACGGCCGTCCATGACGACGTGCAGGGAATCGCCAACCTCGCCCTCGCGGAAGATGACGGTGCCGGTGGGGAACGAGCGCTCCTTGCCGCACGACGCGAGAGCGACGAGGTCGCTATCAGCGAGACGGGCCAGCAAAGGGACGTCGCGAATGAGTTGTTGGTGCTCGCGTTGGGTGGCGTTCGGTGAAGTCACGGCTGCTCCTCTGATCTTCTATACCGCATCTGTGAATGCCGTCATAGAGGCCGCCCCCGAGGCGTATCTAGAGTGGCGTCAGGCGAAACGTGAGGGGCCGCCGGGAGGAAGGCCATGCAGCACCTGGAAGACATCACCTCGGTGGCACGGATGAACGTACGCGAGCGAGAAGAGCGGGCGGCACGGCGCCGGTTGGCGCGCGAGGCGACGGCGGGGCAACCCTCGCTGTTGCAGCGGACGCTGACGGCCGTTGCGCGCGTCCACCGTCCCCATCGGCGGCGGCTTCCGACGGCGGCGCCGCAGCGTCCCGAGACGGCAGCGGACCTGCGCTAGGTTCACCGCTTCGCCAGGATACGTGCGGGGACACGCCCGCCGCGCTGCCCTCATCCGCGGCCCTTCTCCCGACGAGCGGGAGAAGGGAGGAGCCGGCGCCGGCGTTCGTTAGCAGGAGCCGTTGGGGCGTCCTCCTCACGGGCGCGGCGGAGGTCTTCGGGCTCGGAGTACGCCGTGTGAAGGGCGTCTGCTGCAGGCCGCCTGGCCGACTCCTTGCGCTCCCGTTTCTTGCGGCCCATCACGGCTCCCCTGAGTCGCATGGTAGGGCGCGTGTACTGATAACACGTGTCGGGTAACGTAGCGGGCATGAACGAACCCGTCCCCCACCGAGAGCCCGAAGGCGTCCACAACTTCCGCGAGCTTGGCGCGTATCCGCTGCCGGGCGGACACCACATCCGGCGGGGGATGGTGTTCCGCTCCGGCGCGCTGGAGTTGATGACCGAGGCCGACGCGGCGTGGTTTTCCAGCGACATCGCGGTGACGACGATCCTCGACCTTCGGCACCCGGATGAGCTCGTGCCGGGGCGGAGTCACGCGCTGGCAGGAAGGGTGCTACCGCTCTCGATTTTCCCGGAGCACCAGGCGCAGGAGGCGCTCATCGCAGAGCTGAACGGGCTCTACGGGACGGGACCGAGCCCGCGCCGCTACCTGCACTACCTCGACGTCGGCGGCGATCGCCTGGCGAAAGCGTTCCGGCTCTTCGCGAGCGACGAAGCCTACCCGATCCTCGTGCATTGCACGGCAGGCAAGGACCGGACAGGCGTGCTGGTGGGCATGGTGATGGACGTTCTCGGCGCGAGCGACGAGGACATCGCGAACGAATACGGACTGAGCGACGACAGTATCGATCGTCTGATCGCGTATCTGCGCTCCAGCGGCCGGCAACTCGAGGGCACAGACGAGGAGATACGGGCGCGGCTTTCGACGCCGCCGGAGCGGATGGCCGGGTTCATCGAGCTGATGCGTGGACGATACGGGAGCGCGGCGGAGTTCTTCGCTTCGCACGGCGTCCCGGACGACGAGATCGCGCGGGTGCGGGAGCTGCTGACGGCGTAGAGAGCATCTTCGGGGAGCAGAGACGAGTCGTCACAAGCTGTGGCGTGGTACCCGCTCCCTGCGCTGCGCTTCGGTCGGGGCTCGGATTCGGTGGCGAGATGTGGACGGCGATTTTCGCCATAAGAGGCATAGAGGGCCACAGAGGTTAGAAGACGAACCCGCGTCGGGCCGGAGTAAGGGGTGGGGCGCGTGGTACCCGCTCCCTGCGCTGCGCTTCGGTCGGGGCTCGGATTCGGTGGTCGCGGTGGCGCTCGCGCGTGGCGCGCCGCGGGGAGTCGAGAGGTACCACAAGAGGCACAGAGGGCCACTGAGGTTAGGAACCTGGCAGGCGCGTGGCGACCGAGGGTGTTGACGCGAGTACCCGCTCCCTGCGCTGCGCTTCGGTCGGGGCTCGGATTCGGTGGTCGCGGTGGCGCAGGCGCGGGGTGGGCAGCGGGTAGTTGGAGAGGCACCACAAGAGGCGCAGAGGGCCCCACAGAGGTTGGAAGACGAACCCGCGTTAGGCCGGAGTAAGGGGTGTACCCGCTCCCTGCGCTGCGCTTCGGTCGGGGCTCGGATTCGGTGGCTCGCTACGGGGTGCCGTCGGTGGCCAGGAGGGCGGTTTGGAGGGAGAAGGGCAGCGGCGCGCCGACTTCGACGTCGACGCGAGCGGTCTCGGCGGCGAAGAGCGGCTTCGGCGTGGCGAGCGCGTGGAGGGCGGGAAAGTAGAGCGTCACGGGGTCGCCGGGGTGGCCGCAGCCCGGCCGCTGGCCGGGGCCATCGCCGTCAGCGAGAACATCGAGGGCGTATACGGTTTTGCCGACGTCGGCCGGTGGTGTGTCGATGTCGGGGAGCGCGATGAGGGTCTGGCCGACGCCGCAGTTGGTGTCGTGGAGGAAGGCGACGACAGGCTGTTCTTCGGGGGCGATGTTGGAGCCGGCGGTCTGGGCTGCGCCGTATGGGCGGAAGAGATCAGGGGTCGGGGGGCCGTCGGCGTGCGCCACCCCGGCGACGATTGCGGCGAGACAGCAAGAAGCGAGCAGCACCCCCGTCCGGGACCACGCCGAGTTCGGCGTTACCCACGGGGGCAGTGCTCGCTTCATCGTTGCTTGCCCTGGGGCCGTTCCCCGCTAGCTGGTGCCGTCCTTGGCTGCCTCGGGGACGAAGCCGCGGCGGGTGAGTACGGTGCCGAGGTTGGTCAGGTTCTTGTTGGCGGGCCCGGGCGCGCTCCACGTGGCGGTGTCGCTGGAGAGCGAACCGCCCGTCGCGGCCGCCGGGCGCGGGAGTGAAGTAGAAGCGAACGGTCGCACCCGTCTTCCCACAGCCCGCGATCTGGCCATCCGAGACAACATCGACGGCGTAGGAGAGGACGTTGCCATGGTCGGTATCGGGCTGGATGAACGCCGGCGCCGCAGACAGTGCTCTGGCTGCCGTTGACGACGATGGCGACGACGCCCTGGCCCGCGACGGCGCCGGACGGAGCCTTGCCGTAGAAGGTTGCGGGGGGAGACGGGGGTGCGCCCTGGGCAAGTGCGACCGCCGGGATAGCGGCGGCGACGACACCGATCACACCGAGTCCAACCAGAATCGCTCGTTTCATCGTGCCTCACTCGAAGGGAGCTCGAGGCTCCTGCCTATGCAGCGTAGAAGTGGGCTCGGAGTGCAGGCAAGGAAATCCGGCCCGCACGGCCGAGGTTGCTCTAACTGTTTACGGACAGTTTACAGCCGTCGTTGAGTGCCAGCGACGTGAAACACACCTAGCCGCCGCTGAGCGCAGGCAAGACGAAGACCTCCGAGTGCTCTCCGACCTCCGTCGACAGGTTCGCCTTCTCGCCGTCCACGAAGACCGTGATGTGGCGGCGGAGGGCCGGGCGCTCGTCGCAAAGCTTGTCACGCATGCCGGGCCAGCGCTGGTCCAGGGACGCCAGGACCGCGGCGACCGTGCCGCCTTCGAGGTCGAGGCGGCGCGGTGCGCCCGGATAGAGCGTGATGAGCGAAGCCGGGAGGACGACACTGGCCACGCGCGGGTCCCTGCCTAGCCGATGACCGCGGTCTCGATAGACGAGATGCGCGGCAGGTAGGCCGCGATTTCGCGATACGACTCGCCATCGTCGCTGCTGGCGAAGACGTTGCCGCCGGTCGTGCCGAAGTAGACGCCCGCGGCCGGGAGCGTGTCCGTAGCCATCGCCTGCCGGAGGACGCCGAAGTAGGCGGACGATTGGGGCAAGCCGGCGCGGATGTCGCGCCAGGTACGGCCGGCGTCCTTCGTCTTCCAGACCGCCGCCTTGCCCTCGGGCATGAAGCGGCCCGTGGAGTCGCCATTCAGGGGGAGCAGGTAGAAGGTATCGGTGTCCTGCGGGTGTGCGGCGCAGGCGAAGCCGAAGGTGGAGGGCATTGCCGCGCCGACATCGTCCCAGCTCGCGCCGCCGTCGCGGCTCGCATACATGCCCATGTGGTTCTGCTGGTAGAGGCGGTCGGGATCCTTCGCAGCCATTTCGAGGTGGTGGACGCAGGCCCCAATTTCGCTGTCCTGGTCCGCGCCCTCCGGGCCGGCGATCCGAATGCCACGGTTACGAGGCTCCCACGTCTCGCCACCGTCGGCCGTATAGAACGTGCCGGCAGTTGAGATGGCGACCCATACCTGCTTGGGATCGGTTGGATGAGGAACGATCGAATGGAGGATTAAGCCGCCTCCGCCGGGCACCCACTCGCTACGCGTGGGGTGTTCGGACAGGCCACGCACGTGCGCCCAGGTGGCGCCACCATCTTCACTCTTGAAGAGGCCAGCAGCTTCGACGCCCGCGTAGAGGGTGCCGCCGGTAGCGGAGAGCGACCACACACTGACGACGGGATCAGAGCCCTCGTCGTACTTGAGGCCCTCGCTGGAGTGGCTCCACGATTCTCCAAGGTCGGTGCTGCGCCAGACGGCCGGCCCGTACCACGGGTTGCCGCCGCCGGCGAGCATGGCGCCCTGTTCGCGATCGTAGATTATGTGATTGATGGGCCAGCCTTCGACGAATGGGCCGCGAAGATTCCAGTCTTTGCGAGCTTCGTCGGATTCGAGGATGAAGGCGCCCTTCACGGTGCCGACGAGGACGAGTACGCGCTTGCTCATGGTGATTCCTTCTCCCTGGTTCGTGCGACGGTGGCCGCTAGCATGCCCGTCAAGTTATATACGTGTCAACGTATGTGTGTCCCGTTCGCCGACGCCGGTTGGCATCGCTTTGCGGCCAGTGGTTGGGAAAGTATACTAGCTCTATTCGCTCGTCAATAGCGCCGGGAGAATCTTTATCGAACGCGCCATCGAACTGCTCCGCCGTCGCTATTCGGTGCCCATCATCGCGACGTTGTACGTGCAGGGAGGGCTGCGCTTCGTCGAGCTCGCGCGGCGGTTGGGCTCGAGCCGCGACACGCTGAGCGAGACGCTGACGGCGCTCGTGGAGGCCGGGATCGTGCGCCACAACGACTTCTTCGGGCACCCGGTCCGGCCGGAATACACCCTGACGGAACGCGGCAGGAGGCTGGGAGATCCGTGCCTGGCGGCAGTGGGCGCCGTGCGCGACACGGCCATGCTCGGCATCGCGCTGAAGAAGTGGCCGATGCTTGCGCTGGTGGCCGTGGGCCGCGGCGCTTCGCGGTACAACGAGCTCAAGGGCGTGCTGACGGGCATCACGTCGCGTGCCCTCGCGATGGCGTTGAAGGACCTGGAAGAGGCCGGGCTGGTGGAGCGGACCGTCGCTGAGAGCTATCCGCCCTCGGTGCACTACCGCCTGACAGACGGCGGGCTGGCAGTGTTTCCGACGATGGATGTGCTGGTGACGGCGTGCGAGGAGGTGTAGAAACCTGCAAGAAATGGCACACATCAGGGGACATACTTAGCGCTAGACCAACTATCCCCCGGCCACGTACGCTCGATCGCACACCTTCTCTCCCGGCTTCCGCATGACCGCACGCATCTCCTACAAGTACATCGTCGCGATCGTCTTCATGTTTGGCCTCTTCATGGACCTCATGGACACGACGGTGGTGAACGTCGCCGTTCCGCAGCTGAGCCGCGACTTCAACGCGACGACGAACGCGGTGGAATGGACGGTGACGGGCTACCTGCTGAGCCTGGCGGTGTTCATCCCGGCGGCGGGCTTCCTTTCGGACCGGTTTGGAACGAAGCGGTCGTTCCTGACGGCCATGGCGATCTTCATCGTGGCTTCGGCACTGTGCGGGCTCGCGCAGAGCCTCGGGCAGCTGATCTTCTTCCGGTTCCTGCAGGGCATGGGCGGCGGGATGATGACGCCGGTCGGCACGGCGATGCTGTCGCGCGAGTTCCCGGGCGCCGAGCGGGCGAAGGCGTCGGCGCTCATCTCCATCCCGGTGGTGTTCGCCCCGACATTGGGGCCGGTGCTCGGCGGCTACCTGGTGGAGTACGTGAGCTGGCGCTGGATCTTCTACATCAACCTGCCGGTGGGATTGGTCGGGTTCGTGTTCGGGCTGCGCTATTTGCGCGAGCACCGTGAGTCCTACGCGCAGGGGCGGTTCGACGTGGCAGGGATGATCAGCGGCGGCGCGGGAGCGGCGATGCTGCTCTACGCGCTCTCGGAGGCTGCGACGGCTGGCTGGACATCGCAGAAGGTGCTCGGCTGGGGCGTGGCGGGCGCGGTCTGCGCTGGAGTCTTCATCGCGATCGAGCTCCACGCGCACCCGCCGATGATCGACCTGTCGCTGTTCAAGCGGCCGCTGTTCACGCTCGGGAACATCATGGTGATGCCGGCGTTCGCGATCTTCTCGGGGTTCATCTTCACGCTGACGCTGTTCCTGCAGGAGCTGCAGGGCCATTCGCCGCTGGAAGCGGGGCTCATCCAGGGGCCGGCGGCGGTGGGAACGGCGTTCTCGCTGCCGGCGGCGAGCCGCCTGTACCCGAAGCTTGGGCCACGCAAGATGATGACGATCGGCTACGGCTTCGCGCTGCTGACGATGGCGCCGTTCATCTTCGTCAAAGCGGACACGCCGGCGTACGTGATCATCTTCCTGCTGCTGTTGCGAAGCATGCCATTCGCATTCGCGATGGTAGCGGCGCAGACGATCATCTTCGGGCCGCTGGAGAGCTCGAAGCAGGGCCCGGGTTCGTCGGCCTACAGCACGCTCCGGCAGGTGGCGGCCTCGTTCGGTGTGGCGTTGTTGGCGACCGTGGTGATCAGCCGAACGAAGACGCATCTGACGGATGCCATCGCGAGCCAGCACCTGGGCAACGCGACGGCGGCGGTGAGCAAGCACGCCTCCGAACTGGGCTTCCGCGATGGGTTCATCGTGGCGGCATTGATGATGGCGGTGCCGCTCGTGTTGACGGTGTTCGTCAACGACAAGGAAGCAGCCGAACAACTGAGTGCGCACGCGCGGCCTGTGGACGTGGACGCGGGTGCGGTGGCCGAGGGCGCTCCTGCCCGGGCAGGAGCGAGCGCCTCGCACTAGGTCAGGGAACGGGGAACGGGGAACGGGGAACAGGCGATCACTGACGCTCACTTCGTACGTTCGCTCACTCGCTTCGCTCGGGAACGGGACGCTCACTTCGTACGCTTCGCTCACTCGCTTCGCTTGGGAATCGGGGGAAGCGGGAAGGGGGATGACGGAACGGTGTGGTGGGGGGGTCGCAAAATAAAAAGTGGCAGTTGAACTGGCCATCTGAATCTGCGGAGGGCCACTTGAAGTGGTGGTGAAGTGGGCGCCGGACTGGCAATGAAGTGGTGCCGGAGTGGTACCACCTGCACTACTTCGGCTGGTTGAGCGTGCTGCGGGGGGATTACGTGATGTTGTGAGCGGTCGGGCGTGGCGGCGGTGCATGGGGCGAGGGTGGCACAGGGGGCGTGCAGCGCCGAGGGGTCGGTGGCGCGAGACGTGCTTCATAGAAGCATTCCACGTGAAGGCTCGATAGTGGGTGTACCAGTCCCAACAACTTCGAGGTGTGAACCATGATCGCGTTGCTTGTGACCTTCCAGTACGGGAACGATTTCGACGCCGGACGCGTGCGGGCGGTGGCGGAGAAGGCGGCGCCGCAGTTCGAGAACATGCCGGGGCTGCGGTCGAAGACTTTCACGCTCGATGAGCCGAACCGGCGAGCCCGGAACTTCTACGTCTGGGACTCAGCGGAAGCGGGCAAGGCGTTCTTTTCGGACGAAGTTCGTGAACGCGTGACCGCCCTCTATGGTGTGCCGCCGTCGATCGAACTGCTGGAAGTCGCCGCGATGGTGAACAACGGCTGACGGAACCGGCGGACCCCGTTAGTTGAGGCCAGGTTTGGGTGGGAAGAAGGCGAACATGGCGAGCTGGCCGCCCTGGCGGCGGAGGACGTCGCGCCAGAGGTTGTGGGGATCGTGGGTGAAGGGATCGCGCTCGGTGGCGTCGACCACAAACCAGGCTTCGTCGGCGATCTCGGCGTCGAGCTGGCCGGCCGACCAGCCGGCGTAGCCGAGGAAGACGCGCATCTGCTCGAGGTCGGCGGTGAAGTCGTCGGGTGGGGCGCCAAGGTTGACGAGGCCGAGACGCCCGGTGACCGGCGTCCAGCCGGCGTCCCGCGGCTCGCGGAGGAGTCCGAGCCCGAGGGCGGCCTCGCGCTCGACGGGGCCGCCGGCGTAGGCGACAGGCTCGGGGCCGAGGAGCGCGATCCACTCGGGGAGGAGGGCGGCAGGATCGATGCCTTCGATCGGGCGGTTGATGACGACGCCGAGGGCGCCGTTCTCGTCGTGCGCACAGACGCAGATGACGGAGCGCGCGAAGTTCGGGTCGACGAGCTTGGGGCTTGCGACGAGAAGTCGCCCGGCGAGGGAATCCGGCATTGCGAGATCATCGCAGGGAGGTGCGGTGCGCGCCAAACCGGAACGGTGGTAGGGTGTTTCGCCATGGCGTACCTGCGCGAGAGCCCGTTCGATGCGGTTCCCGAGGCGTACGATCGCGCGCGGCCGGAATACCCGGCGGCGATGTACGACGAGCTGTTCGCGAGGCTTCCGCCCTCGCCGAACATAGTGGAGGTGGGACCGGGGACCGGACAGGCGACGGTCGACCTGCTGGCGCGCGGCGCGCGGGTGACGGCTGTCGAGCTGGGGCCAAACATCGCGGCGTTTCTGCGGAGGAAGTTCGAAGGGAACGAGCGGCTCGAAGTGGTGAACGCGCGATTCGAGTCGGCAGCCGTCCGCGGCAGGGCTCATTCGACTGCCTCGCCGCGGCGACGTCGTTCCACTGGCTCGACCGTGACGGGCTGTTCGAGCGCATCCATGGTCTGCTGCGCGGGGGCGGCGTGCTCGCCGTCATCGAGACGAACCAGATCGCGTCCTACGTGGACCGCGGCTTCTTCGCGCGGACGGATCCCATCTATCAGCGCCACGGCCGCAACGACGACTTCGGGCCGACTCCCGGGGAAGACATGGTGCCGCGCGTGATGCGCGAGATCGTCGCTTCCTTGCTATTCGAAGATGTCCGCCTCTTTCGCCATCGCTGGGACCAGACCTACACGACGTCCGACTACCGTGACCTGGTGACGTCGTACTCGAACACGCAGACGATGGCGCCCGGCCCGCGCGAAGGCCTTCTTAACGACCTCTGCGACTTTATCGATGGCGAGTTCGACGGCTACGTGGTGCGGCCGCTGCTGGTGACGATGGTGACCGCGCGGGCGGTGGGATGAGGGCGTGCTCCGAGCGGGAAGGCGTTAACCACGAGAGAACACGAGAGGCCACAGAGGTTTCTTTAGGGTGTCTGCTTACCGCATGGGCGGCGGGATGAGGGCGGCGGCCTGCATGTTGTGGAGGATGGCCTGGAACATGTCCTCGGTGTCGAGGCAGTCGGGGAAGCCGGCCTGGCGGATGGCGATGGTGCTGTTGAGCATGGGGAGCGTGACCTGCGGCCGGCGAGCTGAGGACCATGTCGGTGTAGGTGAGGGAGTTCGCGCCGACGAACTCGAGGAGTTCTTCGGGCGCGTTGAGCTCGTACTTGCGGACGATGGCGCGCCACTCGTCGGCCCAGTTCGGCATCTCGGCCGCGAGCGAAATGTGGCGCGGCTCGCCGGGCTCCATGCCGAGCGCGTCGGCGATGGCAGGCCAGGCGTTGTCCCACATGAAGACGTCGCCGTTCGTGAGGTTGTAGGTGCCGCCGGCGGCCGCGGGCGACTCCGCCGCCCAGGCGAGTGCGCTCGCGATGAGGTCGGCGTCGACGGCTTCGCGGAGGGCGGGAGCGCCGGGACGGCCGGGGAAGTGCAGCGGCTCGCCGCGTTCGCGCAGGATGGCGCCGTAGGCGGCGATGACCGGCATCGGGTTCATGTTGTTGCCCGGCGCGTCGCCGTAGACGACGGTCGGCCGGAAGATGGTGAGCGCCCACGACCGGCCGCGCTGCCTCTCGCGCAGGTAGTCCTCCTGGAGGAAGTAGAAGTTCGGGTGCTCGCGACGCGGCTCGCGCTCGCGCAGCGGGATGTGCACGCCGGCGGTCCCGACCGAGGGGTGGTGGATGCCGTACGCCTTCGTGCCGTGGAGCAGAGAGACGTGGCGCAGGCCCGTGGCGGCGCGCGAGAGCGGCTCGAAGAGGTTGCGGAGCATGGCGGCGTTGCGCTCCATCAGTTCGTCGTCGAGCCAGCCGGCGAAGAGGCCGGGGTTCTCCTGGAGCGCGGCGTAGACCAGGTGGGTGACGTCGCTCATGCCGCCGAAGGCTTGCTGGCAGGCGGCGGCGTCGAGGAGGTCGACCGAGAGCTAGTGTGGCGCCGTCGAGGCCGCGCGGGATTCGGCGGGAGACGCCGACAACTTCCCATCCGGGTATGGCGGTGAACCTGCGGACGGCGGCGTAGCCGATGAGGCCGGAGGCGCCGGCGATGAGGACTTTTGGCATGGGCGCATTATGCGCGGCGGGCGGGCCGCGTTCACCAGGGCGGTGGGCAGCGGGAACTAATGGGACGCACGCGGCGTTATACGGCTAAGTGCCGGGCGATTCGCCGGCGCCGGCGGCTCGGAACGCGCGCGTCGCCGATTCGCGCGAGTCGACGCCGAGCGCCTGGAGGATGTGATGGACGTGGGATTCGACCGTGGCTTCGGTGATGGACAGCAGATCGGCAATCTCACGATTCGTCAGGTAGCGTTCGGCGATGAGGCGCAGCACCTCGTAACGCCGCGGTGTGAGCGAATGGATCCTGGCGGCAGCGCGCCGCTCTTCGTAGTTTGCTCCCGACACCGGACACTTCCTGTGGGCTCCGCTCTGCCGCGGGACGCCCCCCGCGGCTGAACGAGGCTCAGCGTGGCACGCATGCGGCGAGTTGCAAGCCCCCGTGTAAACGCAAGCGCATCGGGGCGCAAAACCATCGCGATATAACAGAAGATCCATGGCCACCATGGATGGGCGATGCGGCACGTTGACGCTCGCGCTGGCCAGCGACAGCAAATGCGCTGCCGGCCTATGCCGGCACAGGAGGATGAAGCGGTGGACAGGAAGGTGAAGAAATGACGCCAATGGCGATTGCGGGGCTTGTCCTCGCGGGCCTCGCAACGGCCGCGGGCGGCGTGACGGCGGGGCTGGTAGTGACCACGAGTGGGCCGTTCGCAAACGGTGGAAACGAGGCGGCGCCCTCGGCAACAGCGGCGCTGCCGACCGCGCTGGTGAGCAGCACTCCCGGACCGTCCTCGACCGCGGTAGCGAAGCTCCCAGCCGACGCTGTGATCCAGCCAACGGACCAGTTCAACTTCGACAGCTTGCCAGACATCGATGAGTCGGGCTGGCAGCGCGTCACCACTCCGGGCAAGACGCTCTCAGTGAGTATCCCGACCGGTTGGCATTTCCAGTTCGGAGCGACCACGGACATGGCTGGCGCGCCGAACGGCGAATGGCTTTCGGCGTGGCGCGACATTCCCGGCGGCCCGCCGTCGGAGGGGCAATCGAAATCGGGCTGGATAAAGATAGACCTCACCGCGAAGTCGACGGCCAGCCAATATCAGAGCCTTGAGGCGCCAATACGGCGAGTGGCACTCGCCGCCGCTGGCTCGGCTTCGATCGGTGTCACCGCCTACCAGTTTGGGCAGTCATCGATATTCGCCGCAGACCACGGAGGCATCGACTTCGTGCCAGCCGGTTCCGGTGGCGCGCACTTCGTCGATGGCTACGGGCACATCGATCTTCCATCGACGGCCGGTGACGTAGCCCTAACCTGGGCCATCGTACGCACCGCGGAGGTGCAGTGATGGCGATCCGACAACGGTTTTCGCGGCACACCGCCCTAGTTGGCGCAAGCATACTGGTGCTCGGCCTCGCATGGATCGCACTTGCCCCGATGGCCAGCGCCGCCAACAGCCACGACCGGTATCGATGGCCCTGGCGGTACGGCGAAACGTGGACCATGACCCAGGGCTGGAACGGGGCTACGAGCCATCAGGGCGGCCTTTACTACGCGATCGACGTGGACAAAGACACCACAAGCCGCCCGGTCATGTCCGCCGAGGAGGGCACGGCGACATGCACGACTGGCTGCAACTCGGGCTTTGGCAATTTCGCGCGCATAGTGAATGCCGACGGCAAGTCGTCGATCTACGCGCACATGGTGTCCTGTTTCAGCGGATCGGTGCCTGTAGTTCAGGGGTTCCAACTTGGAAACTCGGGTATGACTGGCGATGCCACCGCCATACACATCCATTTCCAAGTACAGAACAACTCAACCGGTTTCACGAGCGTGTCGTCTCCATCTCGGGCATTACCGGGTTCGATAACGGCAACCCGCCGCGCGACTGTCCCGCAGGCGGCTGTCCAACATTTGTGTCTGATAACAACGCGGCCGGGTACGATACCAACCTGGTGTACTACAGCGGCATCCACGACCGATACGTAAGCAGCGGAGGCTGGAGCATCGTGGGATCCTCGGCGGCGCTCCCCTATTACCGCTCGCCATGTCTGGTTTCGACGCCGGCTGTGGACCGCTGCAGTCGAAACGGGCACAACGGAGTCGTAGAGACATTCGTGGGCGTGGGTACGAGCCCCGGCGAACATGGTGTCGTCCAGGGCGACGGGCTATCGGCGGTGTTCATGTCGCGAGGGCTGTACGTGCCCTACGTCCTCTACTGGGACGTTTCGGGGAATCAAGGGACGTACTACGAGGGCTACCCGACCGGGAACAGCTACCCCGTGGGAGGCGGAATTTACCGGATGGACTTCCAGGCGGGCTACGCCCTCTACAACACGAACAACTCCCTGAGTTCGTGGTACATCTCCGGCGTCCTCCAGCACCAGTGGACCTACTGCGACTGATCTTGCGACTCCGTTAGCCGGATAGCTTCGATGCCGCGCCCGCCCCGGCGCGGCATTGCCGTGCCCGCACCTCGCCCGCAACCGGCGCCTTGGTATCATCGGCGTTTCGAGCACCGGGGAACTGCCTTGGACGCCACCGCCATCACTGTTCGCGTGCCTGCCACCAGCGCCAACCTTGGCGCCGGGTTCGACTGCCTCGGGCTGGCGCTGGACGTGTTCGCTTCTATCACGGTGACGTTTTCGCCGGCCGAGCAGCCGCCCACCGACGACGTCGGCGAGAAGATGGTGCTTACCGCCATCCGGCAGGCCTACCTGCGGCTTGGGAAGGACGTGCCCGGCATCCGCGCGCGCTACAACGTGGCCATCCCGCTCGGGCGCGGCATGGGCGCGAGCGCGGTGGCGCGGGTGGCAGGCGTGCTGGCGACGAACGAGTTCGAAGGCCACCCCATGGACGAAGGTGCGATGCTCGACCTCGCCAGTGAGCTGGAGGGGCACGGCGATAACGCGTGCCCGGCGCTGTTCGGCGGCATGCAGGTCTGTGTCGAGCACGAGGGGCATTACCTGCGCGCGCCCTGTGCTTTCCCGGCGGATGCAGCGATCGCGCTGCTGATTCCCGACCATTCGATGGCGACGAAAGAGGCGCGCAAGGTGCTGCCGGAGATGTATTCGAAGGCGGATGCGGTGCACAACACGGGTCGCGCGGCGCTCTTCGTGGCGGCGATGGCGGCGGGCCGGATGGACCTGCTCGACGCGGCTACGGACGACCGCATCCACCAGCGCCAGCGGGCGGCGCTGTTCCCGCCGATGTTCGACGTGTTCGCGGCGGCGAAGAAGGCGGGCGCGCACGCCGCCTGGCTGAGCGGCGCCGGGAGCTCGATCGCAGCTATCTGTCCTGAGGGTGGCGTGCGCGATGTGGCGGCGGCGATGCAGCAGACGCTCGAAGGGGCGGGCATGACCGGGCGGTCGCTCGTGACGCGGATCGCGCGCGACGGGGCTTCGGTGTCGATGGTGGAGTTGGTCGGGGAGTAGTTGCGGGCGGAGGCCCCTCACCCCCGGCCCCTCTCCCATCGCGATGGGAGAGGGGAGGCTCGGCTCTTGGACGGTCGCCGTGCTGAGGTCACATGGCGGGCTGGGACGAGGCCACGGACCGCTTGCTTACGCGCGCGGCTCAATGTGCGTGGGGGGCGGGCTCTGATTAGTCGTTGAGGAGGCGGTCGCTGATGATGCGGAGCTGGATCTCGGAGGTGCCCTCGAAGATCTTGGTGAGGCGGGCGTCGCGCCAGTAGCGCTCGATGGGCAGGTCGGTGGTGTAGCCGTAGCCGCCGTGGATCTGGAGGCCTTCGCTGGTGACGCGCTCGGCCATTTCGCTGGCGAACCACTTGGCCATGCCGGCTTCCTTGTCGCAGCGGCGGCGGCTGTCGAGCTCTTCGGCGACGAAGTAGGTGAGCTGGCGGGCGGCTTCGATCTCGGCGGCCATCTGGGCGATCTTGAAGCGGATGGCCTGGAAGTCGCCGATGGGGCGGCCGAACTGGACGCGCGACTTGGCGTAGGCGATGGAGTCTTCCATGGCGCCGCGAGCGAGGCCGATGGCGCGGGCGGCAGTGTGAGCTCGGGCCACTTCGAGGCCGGAGACGGCGCCGTAGAAGCCGCCGCGCCCGCCGCCTCCACCACCGCCGAGGCGGATAGCTTTGCAGCCATCGAAGTGGAGTTCCCAGGTCTTCCAGCCGTGGTAGCCGATCTTGTTGACCGGCGTGCCGCTGCAGCCGGGTGGGAGCGTGCCGCGCTCCTTTTCGATGAAGAAGGTGGCGATGCCCCGGTGGCGGTGGGCGACGTCGGTGACGGGCTCGGTGCGCGCGAGCACGGTCATGTAGTCGGAGCCGTCGGCGAAGGTGCACCACATCTTCGTGCCGGTGAGCAGGTAGTCGTTCGGCCCGCCGTTGGGGTCGAGCTCAGCGCGGCAGGAGAGGCTGCCGAGGTCGGAGCCGGCGTCGGGTTCGGAGAGTGCGGCGGCGCCGAGGAACTCGCCGCGGGCCATGCGCGCGAGATAGGTGCGGCGCTGTTCGTCGGTGAAGGCGTCGGCGGCGAAGAAGCCGTTGCCGCGCGCGATGATGCTGGCGACGCTCATCCAGCCGCGGGCGAGCTCCTCGGTGACGAGGACGTATTCGAAAACGCCGAGGCCGAGTCCGCCGTACTCCTCGGGGATGCGGATGCCGAAGTAGCCGAGCTCGCCCATCTGGTCGCGGAGGCTCATGGGGATGTCGCCCTTGACCTTGTCGAGCTCGTTGGCGACGGGAAGGACTTCCTTCATGGAGAACTCGCGGGCGCTGGCCTGGATCATGCGGCGCGCTTCGGTCATGTACGTCATCGGGGCACCTCGGTGGAATCGGTCGAGGGAGTTTCGCACTTTTCGCGGGCAGAGGTCGGGCTGTCGTTCACGGTCTCGAAACGAGCGTTCAGTAGGCTGTTCGCAGCGCGACGGAGCGGGCGGGCCGGAGGCTGGAGTGATTGTCGAGGCGACGAACTACTTTGCGAAGCCGGGGCTTGCCGGCGAAGTGCTCGTGCACCGGCGGCGGGGCAACGCGCTGCGCAAGGCCATGGGTCTGCCCGAAGGGCGCATCTTCGTGAAGGTGTCGGGGCCGGGACCGGACGTGCGCTGGGAATGCGAGTTCGCCTCGCGGGAGGAGTTCGACGCGGACCTGGCAGCGCGCGAAACGAGCCCCGAGTTTGGGCTGCAACGGAAGGGGATGGGCGAGCTGACTGAGCGTTTCGAGCGGCACGTGACGGAGCTGGACGAGGGGTAGCGGCGAGGAGCGAGCCGCGAGATCGGGCATAATCCGCGGATGGAACTGACGCCGGTCGAACGGGTGCGGGCGATCTGCATGGAGTTCGAGGGAACGACAGAGAAGCTCAGCCACGGGGAGCCGACGTGGTTCGTGCGCGGGAAGAAGAGCTTCCTGATGTTCGCCGACCACCATCACGACGACCGGCTGGCGTTCTGGTGTGCGGCGCCGCCGGGCGCGCAGGATGTGCTCGTGCGGGCGAAGCCCGGCAACTACTTCGTGCCTCCATACGTTGGGTATCGCGGCTGGGTGGGCGTGTGGTTGGACGTGGCGGTGGACTGGGACGAGGTCGCCGGAATCATCGGCGAGGCACACGCAGCGGTGTCGGCGACGTTGCCGAAGCCGCGGAAGGCGGCCGGCTGATGGCGGTGAGGAGTGGGCGTCCGGACGACCTGGACGCGCTGGTAGCGATGATCCAGGAGTTCGCTCTGTTCGAGGGCGACGAGAAGCCGGAGCCAGACAGAGCGGCACTCTGCGGGCACCTGTTTGGCGACCACGCGAGCGTGGAGTGCCTGGTTGCGGAGTTGCCGGACGGCATGTTGTCTGGCTTCGCCCTGTTCGCGCCAAGGCTCAACCCGGCCACGGGGCATATGGAGGTCGCTTACCTCTCCGACCTGTTCGTTAGAGACGGACACCGGGGCGCGGGCCACGGCCGTGACCTCATGCGGCGACTCGCGGCTGTAGCCGCCGACCGCGGCTATTCGCGGATCGACTGGTCGGTGCAGCATGGCAACGCCCCGGCGCGAGACTTCTATGGAAGGCTCGGCGCCGTGGAGCTCGTGGATCGTTCGACGTTCCGCCTCCAGGCCGAGGGTATCCGGCGGCTCGCCGCCACCGATGGAGCGCGCTGATGGCGCTGCGGCGGGCCGTGTCGACGGACCTCGACACGATCATCGAGCTGGTGCATGGGCTTGCCGAGTACGAGCGCGAGCCGGACGCGGTCACGCTCGAGCGCGAGGAGTTCGCGCGGCACCTGTTCGGCGAGCGGCCGTTCGCGGAGGTGATCCTGGCGGAGACGGACGCGGGCGAGAGCGCGGGGTTCGCGCTGTTCTTCCACAACTTCAGTACGTGGACCGGGAAGCCGGGCATCTGGCTCGAAGACCTGTTCGTGCGGCCGGAGTTTCGCGGGCACGGGTATGGCAAGGCGCTGCTGGTCGAGCTGGCGCGGATCGCGGCGGAACGCGGGTGCGGGCGGTTCGAGTGGTCGGTGCTGGACTGGAATGAGCCATCGATTGGCTTCTACAAGTCGCTGGGCGCGGTGCCGATGGACGAGTGGACGACGTTCCGAGTGGCGGGCGAGGCGCTGGGGAAGCTGGCGGAGGGCTAGGCCGGGGGAGCTTCGTGTTCCGGTTCGCCGGGGGCGAGCCAGAGGTAGACGAAGCCGGCGAGGCCGGCGACGACCGAGGCGGCGAGGATGCCGACCTTGGCCTCGTCCACGAGCGTCTGCTGGTCGAAGGCGAGACCGGCGACGAAGAGCGAGACGGTGAAGCCGATGCCGGCGAGGACGCCTGCGCCGAGGATGTGGACGAAGCCGATGTTGTGCGGGAGCGAGGCGAGGCCGAGGCGGACGGCCAGCCACGAGAAGACGAGGATGCCGAGCGGCTTGCCGACGACGAGGCCGAGCGTGACACCGGCCGTGACGGGACTGTGGACGGCGTCGGAGACGAGACCGGACGAGAGCTCGACGCCGGCGTTGGCGAGGGCGAAGAGCGGGACGATGAGGAAGCCGGTCCACGGGTGGAGCGCCTGCTCGAGGCGTTCGAGCGGGGCCTCCGTCTCGCGGGCGAGGCGTTCGAGCTGGCGGACGGCGTTGGCGGTGGCCTCGGGATCGCGGTCGTCGCGGGCACGGCGGTGGCGAAGGAGGAGGTCGAGGGCGTTCTGTTCGAAGCCCTTCTGGTCGAGGTACGGGCGGGAGGGGGTGACGGCGGCGAGGGCGATGCCGGCGAGGGTCGCGTGGAGCCCGCTCTTGTAGGCCGCGATCCAGAGGAGCGAGCCGCCGAGCGCGTAGAGGCCGACGGACCGGACGCCGGCGCGGGCCATGAGGATGACCGTGGCGAGAATGGCCAGCCCCCAGCCGATGGCGACAAGCGAGATGCCATCGCTGTAGAAGATGGCGATGACGGCGATGGCGCCGAGGTCGTCGACGATGGCGAGGGCGAGGACGAAGACCTTGAGAGCGAAGGGCACGCGCCGTCCGAGGAGGGCGAGGACGCCGAGGGCGAAGGCGATGTCGGTGGCCTGCGGGATGCCCCAGCCCTTTCGCGCCGTCGGCGCCGAGGTTGAGGGCGGCGTAGATGAGCGCGGGGGCGACCATGCCCCCGATCGCCGCGGCCACGGGCAGGGTGGCCTTGCGGACGCTGGAGAGCTCGCCGTGGAGCAGTTCGCGCTTGATTTCGAGGCCCACGACGAAGAAGAAGATGGTCATGAGGCCGTCGTTGACGACCTCGTGGAGGTCGAGGTGGAGCGAGATGAGCGTGCTGTGGAACTCGAACGCGGTATCCCAGAGGTCGAAGTAGTGGGCTTTCCAGGGGGAGTTGGCCCAGGCGAGGGCGGTGATGGTGGCGAGGAGGAGGGCGATGCCGCCGAGCGCTTCGGTGCTGACGAATTCCTGCACCGGGCGGATGAAGCGCTCGGCCATGAAGATGCGGCCCGCGTCGAACGAGCGGCCGAGGGGGCCACGGGTTGGGGTGGTCATTGGCCGAGTATTACAGGGAGGAGGGAACAGGGAACAGGGAACGGGGAACGGGGAACAGTCGCTCACTGCGTTCGCTGACTCGCTTCGCTCGGGAATGGGGAAATGGGGGAAGGGGGGAATGGGAGGTGCGGAAGAAGTGGACAGGCCCCGGACGTTGGTGTCCGGGGCCTGGGAAAAGTGGGCTGCGGCGCGGCGGTTAGCGGCGCTGGCGGAGCGCGATGGCGGTGGCGCCGAAGGCGAACATGGCGGCGACGAGGCCGATGAGCCCGAGGGTGGCGACCATCGAGTGGCCGGTGACGATGCTGGTGACGCCTGTGCCGGTGCTGGGGGCGATCGGCGTGACCTGGGCGCCCGGCGTCTTCTCACCGAGGACGACGTCGGTCGGGGTGGCGGTGGGGATGTCGGGGGTGCTGGTCACGGTCGGCGTCTGGGCCGGCGGTGTGGAGGTCGGAGGGGTGCTGGTGGGCGTCGGGGTGGGCGTGTCGTCGTTGCCGCAGTTGAGGATGCAGGGCGGGACGAAGAAGCGGGCGTTCTCGAAGGCGACGGTGGTGTTGCCCGAGGGCGCCACGCCGGTGACGACGCTCGCACCGACCGGGGTGTACAGCGGCTTGCTGTTGGTGTCTTCCTTGACGACGTAGTCGTTGCAGATCGGCAGGTTCGTGAAGGTCACGGTGCCGACGGGGCTGCCCTGGACGGTGTCCCTGGTCTGGTTGACCTGGCAGGAGGCGGACTTGATGTTGATGTGCCAGCCGCCGTCATCGAGCGGGAAGTTGATGCCGTTGAGGGTGGTCTTCTTGGTGACTGTAATGGTGCCGAGGCGGGGGTGTTGCTTCGTCTTGTTGTGGAAGAAGACGACGTGGTTGGGGCCGCTGGTGACGGTGGCTTCGTCGCCGGAAGCGAGAGCGCCGTTATCGACCTGGACCATCGGGTAGCCGGAGACGTCGCCGTTCCAGCCCAGCGGGCGAACCGACTCTTCCTGGACGTGGGCGAGGATGTCGAATGGCGGGTAGAGGGTCTCGCACTTGCCGTTCGGGCCGTCGCTTTCGTGGACGTTGAGGCTGACGACGGCCTGGAGCTGCTGATTCCAGGAGACATCGAACTTGAAGGTGCCACCGTCGTCGATGGCATCGCCATTGTTGTCGACGATTTTGCAGACGATGAGCGTCCAGTTGAGGACGATTCGCGAGCGGACGTTCATGACGCAGACGACTTTCATCTGGCCGGGTTCGAGGCCGAACGAGACGTCGTCGTTGCCGGACTTGGTGTAGTCGCTGCTATCGGTGGAGCAGTTCTGGGTGTTGCTGGAGAGGAGCTGGTAACCGACGAGATGCCAGGTCAGCGAGCCCAGAGACTCGTCGACGGTGTAGGCGCCGGGGAGGACGGGGATGAGGCCGGTTTCGCTGTCGAGGGCGATGGGGCCCCAGGTGGTGGAGGTCGGGCCGCTGATGGCGCCGGAGAAGGTGGAGGCATCGGCGGTGGACTGCGGATCGCGGACCTTGCGGACCATGATGTGCGCGGGCGCGACGTCGACGGGGACTTCGAGGTCGTTGACGGTGGGGATTGGCGGTGACTTGGCGAAGGCTGAACTGGGGCGTGCGATGACGCCGCCGGCGAAGGCGACGAAGACGGCGAGGAGCGCGGCGAGGACGAAGATGCCCCGGCGGCTGTGGGACTGGTGGGAGTGTTCGTGAGTCATGGCGACTGTCCTTCCTTGGTTTCCGGGTGCGGCGGGTCCGCGTTTTCCCGGGTGCTGTGGGAAAGACAGGCGAGCGGGGGAAGTCTTACGGGGTTTGGGTTTTGAGTTTCTAGTTTCTAGTTGCGCGGGGTGGGAGCGGCGGCGAGGTTTGAGGGGGAGTGCGGCGCGATGGGGGGTGCGAAAAAAAATTCGCCAGTTGAAGTGGTCGGCTGAATCTGTCGTGGCGGGATGAAGTGGTGAGGAAGTGGTGGAGGTGGTGGTGCGGGAAGTGGCCCGGAACTGGCGAGGAAGTGACCACCGCGTCGGGTTGGGTGAGAGGCAGCGACCGGCAGGGAGGGAGCTCGGTGGCTTTCGGCGCGAGAACGCGAGGGAGCGGACGCGGTACGGGGCATGCAGGAATGGGCTTCGCGAGCAGGCTGGGTGACGGCTAGCCGAGGGGTGGGCGTATCAGGCCGGGCGCGAGCGTGAATGATTCATTTCAGGTACTCCGTTGCGGCGAAGCCGTCCTGGCCGTCGGGTGTAGTGACGGCTTTCCAGCCGTCGGGGGCGGAGGCGGCGCGGGCGCGGCTTAGTACAGCACGCATTGCACTGCCGTTGTTCGCCCTTCACCGGCGAACGGTCCCCCAGAATTATGCGCTCAGTTGCCAGCACGGGGCGTCAGCAGGGACGTCGCCGACGAATTGAGAAGAACGTAGAGCACTCGGCCCAGTATGCGGGCGTCCGCGAGGCGCTCGGCCGTGTCGCGGGCGACACGGCACCGGCGCCTCGCGAGTGCGGTCAGAAGTCCGTCCAGTCGCTGGAAGGAGGAATCTCGGCTCTCCAGAGGTAGAGCGTCGTGGGGTCGGAGGATTTCGCGGCGAAGTGCGGTCTGCCGAAGCCCGCGAACGCACAGGTCGCAACCTTCGTTGGCACGGCGGCGGGAGCGCCGGGTGGGACCATCCAGGGAAAGAGCTTTTCGCACGCCCGGCCGTCGTCCGGAGCATCCATGGTGACAATGATGTGCAACGTCGTCGGCTTCGAGAGATCGACCTCGAATTCGCTGAACCCCGCGGGAAGGGGTTTTTCGAACGACGGTGGTGTGGGTCCACTGAGCGTGACGGGAACGAGGACGAGGTCGGTCGGGGCGTCGCCAGCGCCCGCACTGCAACCCGTGGTTAGGAGGCGACCGTCGAAGAACGCAACGGTGTCGACGACGAGCTTCACGCGGGCATCGTTCACGGTGCAGCTGTTCTTCCAGAGGAACTTCGCCACCGGAGCAGTTTCCGGAAGGTAGGCGTTGACCTGGGCTGTTGGATGCGGCAGCAGGTCGACCGAGCCGTCCGGAGTCAGTTTTTGGGCGGCCCGGTCCGGATACCAATCGACCAGCGCATCGATCCCTCCCCTGCGCAAGATGCAGGGCTCGGGAGACGAGGCGAAGACCCGCATCTCGAGGCCCGGGTTACCGGCCGCATCTGAGTCAGCGACCCGGACGACCTCGCCTCGGTACGTGACTTTCGCGGTTTGGCAGAGTGCGGTTGGTAGTGGTGGGGTTGGCGTGGGTGTGGCGGACGCTGCGGTGGCGGTGGCGGTGGTCGCGAGCGTGGGCGTAGCAGGTGTCGAACCGCCGCCGCAGGCGGCGAGGGCAAGGGCGGCGAGCGCCAGGGTCAGGAACAGGCATTTCGTGCGCCGCATTGGTACCTCCACACCACACCAGACGAACGGTCGCGGGGGAATGTTCCGCCGGCGCGTGTCGCGCTCGATGGTAGTGAGCATAGGCGGGAGCACGTTGAGTGATAGTGCCGTTCGGCCACGGAGCGTGGGTCCACCGGGATAGTTCTCGGCCGGAGAGCGCAGGCCGCTCCCTGGCGGTCGCGGTAATGAGGGTGTGAGGGGTCTCCGGCATCGGTAGACGACGCGTGGGGATGGTTCGGCGTAGGCGGCCCCGGTGGGCAGCGGCTACGGGGGGGCGGTTACGGGGGTGACGGGGAGTGCGGCTCGCCGGTCACTTGGGGTTGGTCGGGTCGAAGCGGCCGACGGAGGGTGGGCCGAGTCCGCCGATGGTGGCGGAGTAGTACATCTCGCCGTGGTCGAATGCCATCGACTGGAACATGCCCTGTGGGATCCTCACGGGCGCGATCGAGACGCTGCCGGGCGTGATGTCGATGCGATAGAGGCCACCGCAGACGAGTGCGTAGGGGGTGGCGGCGACCGGGGTGAAGCCGCAATCGCGGAACTCCCCGACGCCGGCGACGGAGCCGTCCGCGAGGGATCGGGCCTCGATGGTATTGGTGTTGGTCGCGGCGACAACGGCGTCACCGATGACCACCGGGCTGACGAACATGCCGCCGCTCCCGGGCGAGACGGACCAAAGCGTCTGTCCGGTGGCGAGGTCGAGCTTCTGCAGCTTCGCCCCTGCGACGAAAACTGCGCCTTCGACCGCAGGCGGAGAAAAGGTGCTCGGCACCGTGGTCGACCATTTCTCGCGCCCGGCGGGATCCAGTAGCACGACTTCGTCGCTTTCGGAGTAGTTCGACGAGACGGCGATGATGTCGTCGCCAACGGTAGCGACGAAGGCGGTTACGCCGGCCGCGACGCTGGTGTCCAGGCCGCCGCGCCGGGCGAACCTGCCGACGGTCGCCTCCCAACGCTGGTCGCCGGTGGCCGGATCGAGCGCGGTGACGCGGCCGGACAGGCGCGTCTTATCGGCGATGCCGTTTGGTCCCCACACTTCCGGGTCGCCGTCCGCGACGATGATGGCGGAAGAGGTGGCGAGCGCCTGGAATGGTATGCCGGGAAAGGTCGCCTGCCATGCGATCGTCCCGGTGGCGGCGTTGAGGGCGAACACCGTGCCATCCGCGGTGCCGAACACGACTCGGCCTTCGGATTCGGCGACGGGGAAGGGCTGCGACGGGGTATCGAAGCTCCAGCGCTCGCTGCCGGTTGCCGCGTCGAGGGCGATGACCTTGCCGGGACCGTTGTAGAAGTTGTCGCAGCACCTGTACTGGGGCCCGGCGGCCGCATACATGGAACCGCCGAAGACACTCACCCAGACCCAATCGTTGGTGGCGCCAATCGTGTGCACCCAGCTTGTTTCCGCAGACGTCGGGGAGGGCGAGGCTCCCGCGTTTGGCGTCGCGCTAACGGCGGCGGTGGTGGGCATCGCGGGGGGCTTGGAATCGCCGCCGCAGGCGGCGAGGGCGAGCGCGTTGGCGGCGAGTGCCAGGGCCAGGACGAGCCATCTCGTCAGTCGCATCGGTACCTCCACACCCCACCAGACGAACGGTCGGCGCGGAATGTTCCGCCGGTGCGGTTCGCGTTCGCTGGTATCGAGGATAGGCGAGAGAACGTTGGGTGATAGGGGCGTTGGGCCGGGTGTGCGGAAGCAGCGGAATGGCGGGTGCCGCCGGCGTGGTTCCCGGCGGGAGAGCGCAGGCCGCTCCCTGGCGGTCGCGGTAATGAGGGTGTGGGTGCGCGGAGGCAGCGCGGGCAACGCGACGACCAGTCGAGCGCCGATGCTGTTGAGGGGAGTGCGGTCGTTGGTTCGTGCGCCCGCGCCCGCAGTGGCGCTTCGCTCAGCAGGCTGGGCGCGACTACCCGGCGGGGCCGAGCGCAGGCGGCGTAGGGATGGTTCGACGCAGGCGGCCCCGGTGGGCCGCGGCTACCGGGGGACGCGGGGATCGGTAGAATCCCGGGCGGGAGTGGATGAGGTCCGGTGGTCTCCTCCGTCTTCAAAACGGTTGCCCCGTCGCAAGCGCGGCGGGGGGTGGGTTCGACTCCCATGCACTCCCGCCAGGGACGGTCAGCGGTGGCGGCGGCGCCCGGCGGCGACGCGCGGCGGCGGGGCGGTGGCGGCCGCGCGCCAGCAGAGGGCGAGGCTGGCGACGTAGTCGTCGTGGGCGCCGGGCGGGGCCTCCCAGCGCAGGAGGCTGTGGCCGCGCAGCCAGGAGCGGCAGGCTCGCAGCTCGTCGGTGAAGGTGCGCGACTCTGCGCTGGCGTCGTCGGCGTAGACGGCGAGGCGGCCGGTGTTGATGGCGGCGACGAGGTCGTAGCCGAGCTGGGACTTGGACGAATCCGAGAAGACGAAGCTCTCGACGCGAGCGCCGGCGAGGTCGCGAAGGCGCGACACGAGCGGACCACCCATGCCGGTGGCGTCGGCGCACATGCGCTCGATCTCCCAGGCGTGGAGGAGTTCGGCGACGCCGGCGATGACGGTCGAGAAGCGGGCGCCGCGCCAGGCGATGTGCTCGACGACTTCGAGGCGGCCACCGGCGAGGAGGCGGGCGATGGTGACGACGGTGCGGTCGGCATCGGGGCCTTCGCCGCCGAAATCGCAGCCGGCGACGTAGCGGTCGCCGTGACGGGGTGTGCGGAGGCGCGGGAAGTCGCCGCGAAGCGCGTCGACGGTGTCGCGGGAGAGGAGATGGCCGGCGCCGTCGGCGGGGAGCAACTCGTACTGGGTGAGGAAGATGGGATGCTGGGCGCCGAGGCGTTCGCGCTCGGAGCGGACGTAGTGGCCGTAGCGGGCGTTGGCGGCGGCGACCGTCTGCCAGTCGACCTGCTGGTGGCGCGGGATGGGCGAGGTGAAGTGGGCCGCCTTGAAGGCGTCGATGCGGCGGTTCGCGGCGACGGTCTGTTCGAGGAGGGTGTCGCCGGTCCAGGGCGTGCCGAACATGATCGTGACGGCGCCGGTGGATGCGGCCATGGGGCGGAACTGGCGGTTGAACCAGTCGGCATCGATGTCCTGGGCTTCGTCGGCGATGAGGGCGAGGGAGGCGGTGTGGCCAGCGACGTGAGCATCGGGCGAGGCGCTGAGATAGGTGGCGCTGGCGCGGCCGACGGAGATGGTGGCACCGGCGAAGCGCGCAGGGGCGACGGTCCCCGCGGGAGCGAGAAGCTGGCGAGTGCGGTCGAAGCTGATCTGGGTCTGCGGCGAGAAGGTGGGCGCGCAGACGATGACGTGCCCGCCGCCGGCGAGGTTCTCGTGGAGGAGCTGTGCGACGAGGGCGGCGCTGACTTCGTTCTTGCCGGCCTGGCGCGGAAACATGACGGTGAAGGTTTCTCCGTGGCAGTTGCGGACGGCGCGCATGAGCTGATGAAGCGTGTGGCGCTGGTAGTCGTGGAGGTCGTGGGCGCGGAGAACGGGCGACGGTGCGACGACAGGCATGGAACGAGGATGACCGCGCATCGGCGTATTCCCGACGGCGGCACGGCACTACCGCCTGCGCGGGCGATGTCGATAACCCTAAGAGGGGGCATCGATGAGACGCCCCGGAGAGATTGTGGAACTCGCGCCGAACGTGCACCGGCCGCCTGATCGCGTTCCGACGCGGCAGCTCCTGCTGCCGGCGGCGATTGTCGTCGCGGGGCTGGGGCTGACGGCGTGGATGTACCTGCTGGCGCTCTCGGAGACGGGTACGGTGGGCGCGCTGGCGCTGGCGGGAGCGAGCGTGCTTTCGACAGCGCTGGTGGTGGCGATCACGGTCATCCTGCAGGCGCAGGGGCGGTCGGCGCTGGCGATGGCGGAGCAGCGGACGCGGGAGCTGGCGGAGAGCGAGGCGCGGTTCCGGGCGATGAGCGACACGTCGCCGTTCGGGGTGTTCCTGTCCGATAAGGCCGGCGGGGTGGTGTACACGAATGCGGCGTTCCAACGGATCGCGGGGCAGCGGCCGAGGTCGACTTCGGGGTGGGGGTGGGGGCAACACGTGATCCCGGAAGACCGCGCGAAGCTCGTGCAGGAGCGGGAAGCGGCAACGCGGGAAAAGCGGATGTTCGACGTGGAAGTGCGGATCATGCGGCCAGACCAGTCGCTGGCGACGGTGCACATTCGCGCGGACGCGCTGTACGAGGCCGGCAACGACACGCGGTACGCGGGCGTGATGGAAGACGTGACGGAGCAGCGGAATACGGAAGAGCGGCTGCGGCAATCGGAGCAGCAGTTCCGAAACCTGTTCGACAGCATCGGGGACCCGATCGTGGTGACGGACATGAACCGCTGCATCGTGCGGACGAACCCGGCGTTCGCGGAAGCGTTCGGCTACGACGATGGGGAGCTCGCGGGCAAACCGACGTCGGTGCTCTATGCGGACGAGTCGTACTACGTGGAGACTGGCGCGCGGATCGCGGCCAACGCGGATGGGGCGCCGATCCGGCTCGACGCGCGGTTCAAACGGGCGAATGGCGAAGAATTCGAGGCGGACCTGCGGCTGTGCTTCCTGCGGGACGACGAGGGGAAGGTGCTGGGGACCATCGGCGTGGTGCGGGACGTGACGGAGCGTCGCAAGGCGGAGGAGGCGCTGCGACGGAGCGAGGCGTTCGCGAACGCGATCTTCGACCGTTCGCCAATCGCGATGCACGTGTTCGACGAAAACGGCTATTCGATGCGGATGAACGAGGCGCAGAAGGAGCTGCTGGGGCTGCCGAGCACGACGTTTGGCGTGGGCGACTTCAACGTGCTGACGAACGGGTTGTTCAACCGGGTGGGTGTGTCGGAGCAGTTTCGGCGGGCGTACGAGGGCGAGGTGCTGGAGCTGCCGGGTGTGGAACTGGAAGTGGACCCGGGGCCGGACGCGCGGGAGCTGGGGGAGACGGACTTCGGTTACGACCTGACGCTGTTCCCGCTGCGCGACGAGACTGGTGCGGTAGAGGCGGTGGTGTCGTTCATGCGCGACATCAGCGAGCGGAAAGAGGCCGAGTCGGCACGGCGGCTGGCCGAACAGCGGTTGGCGCTGATCCTCGCGAACCTGCCGCTGGCGGCGTTCGCGATCGACAAGCAGGGGACGATCACGTTCGCGGAAGGCAAGCTGCTGCACGAGGGGTCGATCGGGAACCTCGTCGGGACGTCGGTATTCGAGTACTACGGGGAGAGCCCCGAGGTGGCTGCGCAGGTGCGGCGGGCGCTGAGCGGGGAATTCGTGACGGCCACGTTCGAGGCCAGGGGACGGTACTTCGACCTCCGCTATTCGCCGCTGCGCGGCGACGACGGCCGGATCAGCGGAGCCGTGGGCGTCGCGGTCGACGTCACGGAAAGCCGGCTGGCGCAGCGTGAAAGCGAGCGCATGCAGGCGAACCTGACCGCGCTCATCGAGAACAGCGACGACGTGATCTGGTCGGTCTCGGCGAAGTACGAACTGCTGTCGTCGAACGAGGCGTTCCAGGAGATGGTCAGCCACCACCTGGGGCGGCGCATCGAACACGGGGAATCGGTGTTCATCGACGACTTCGGCGACGAGCTCGGCGGCTGGCGGGAGCTGTACGACCGCGCGCTGGGCGGCGAGCAGTTCATCTCGGAGATGGAAGTGCGCGGGCCACGCGGGCCACGGCGGCACGAGGTGCGCATGAATCCGGTTCGCCGGCCGAACGGAACGGTCATCGGGGCGACCGTGTTCTCGCGGGACGTGACGGAGCGGAAGCTGAGCGAGCAGGCGCTGCGGGAGAGCGAGGAGCGCTACCGGACGACGTTCGAGAACCTTTACGACTCGTTCTTCGAGACGAACCTGGACGACGAGTTCATCATGGCGAGCCCGTCGATCAAGCGGCTACACGGGTGGACGGTGGGCGAGATGCTGGGGCGCAAGTCGCGGTCGCTGTACGTCGACCCGTCGCGCCAGGACGCACTGATCGCTGAACTGGAGGCGGGGCGAGCCGTCAACGACTTCGAGGCGGAGCTGCTGCGGAAGGACGGATCGTCGTTCCCGGCATCGATCAACGCGAAAGTGATCTACGACGAGCATCACCGGCCGCTGGCGGTCCAGGGGACGGCACGGGACATCTCGGAGCGCAAGCTGACCGAGGATGCGCTGCGGGCGAGCGAAGCGCGCTACCGGGCGACGTTCGAGTCGTTGCATGACGTTTTCTACCAGGCGAACAACGAGGGGCTGATCACGTTGATGAGCCCCTCGTGCCTGCGGCACACGGGGTATACGCCGGACGAGCTGGAAGGCCGGCCGATCCGCGACCTGTTCGTGCACCAGGACCAGTACGCGGCGGTCGTGAGCGAGCTGCTGGAGCGGGAGACGGTGAACGACGCCGAGGCGACGCTGCGGACGAAGTCGGGCGAACTCGTGCCGGTGTCGGTGAACGCGACGATGCTCCGCGACGAAGCGGGGAACTTCCGCGGTGCGCAGGGAACGCTGCGCGACATCACCGAACGCAAGCGCGCCGAGGCGGAGCGGGATCGGATCTTCAACCTGACGGTGGACATGCTTTCCGTCGTGGCGGCGGGCGGAACGCTGCTGCGCGTGAACCCGGCGTGGGAGGCGACGCTGGGGTACACGACCGAGGAGATCGTGGGGACGAACGTCTGGGATCTGCTCCACCCGGATGACCTGGCGGCGGGGCGGCGGGGAGCACGGCCTGTGGACGAGGGGAAGGTCGTGACCGACCTGCGCAGCCGGTTCCGGTGCAAGGACGGCTCGTGGCGGTGGCTTGGCTGGAGCATGACACGAACGAGCGAGGATGGCGCCGTCTATGCCGTCGCCCGGGACGTGACGGAGCTGATGGAGACGCAGCAAGAGATGCTGCGCGTGCACGCCGAGCTCGAGACGATGCTCGACGCGATGCGTGAGAACCAGGCGGTGCTGCGAGCGCAGACCGAGGAGATGAACCAGCTGCGGCTCAAGGCGGAGCACCTCGCCAACCACGACACGCTCACCGGGGTAGCGAACCGGCGGGCGTGGTTCGCGGAAGGGACGAGCACCAAGCCCACGGCGATCGCGATCTTCGATGTTGACCTGTTCAAGAAAGTGAACGATACGTTCGGGCACCCCGCGGGCGACGAAGTGTTGCGGCAGGTGGCGGCGAGGCTGCAATCGGGGCTGCCGGAGAATGCGCTGCTGGGACGGCTGGGAGGCGAGGAGTTCGCCGTGCTGTTCCACGGGAGCTTCGCTGAGGCGCGCGCGGCGTGCGAAGCGGCCATCGAAGCGGTTGGGTCGACGCCTGTGACGCTCGAGGGGAGCGTGAAGATCGACGTCGCCGTGAGCGGCGGGCTCGCGCCATGGAGGCCCGGCGGGCGCTCGCGCGAGGAATCGCTAGCCAACACGTACGAAGAGGCGGACATGGCGCTGTACGAAGCGAAGGCGGCGGGGCGATCGCGGCTGGCTGTGCGGGGGCCGAAAGCGGCCTGACGCGGGGCCGCCAGTTCGCGGACGCTGGGGCACGGGCCAGCTACGATACCTTTCGATGAACCTCGTTCGCGGGAGCACGCGCGTCAGCCTGCTGCGGCTGATGAGCATGGCGGCGTGGGCCGTGATCGGCATCCTGACGGCGCGTGTGCTGTCGGTGTCGGAGCGGGGTGTTTATGCCACGGCTGTGCTGATTGCCGAACTGGGCGCGGGCGTGGCCGGCAGCTTCTCGGCGGGCTGTATCCAGCAGATCGCGAGCGGCCGCGGGGACACGCCGACGGTGTTGCGGAGCGGGCTGAAGATCGCGACGGTGATCGGCGTGGCGGGACTCGCGCTTTCGGTCCCCGTTTGGGCGGTGTGGCCGGGCGACGACCGGACGGTGGTGTTGCTCATCGGCGCGTTGCTGTGGCCGGGGATCGTGCGGGGGATGTTCAGCGGGACGCTGGTGGCGACGGGGTACGTGGGCCGGTCGCAGGTGGCGTCCAACAGTGGCGTGTTCCTCGGCGTGGTGCTGATCGCGGCATGGTTTATCGGGCCGGGGACAGCGTCCGCGCCGGCGGCGCTGGCGATGTGGACGGCGGCGCAGTACGTCAGCGTGCTGGTGGCGGCAGCGCTTTCCATGCGCTGGCTGTTCCGTCGCGGGCTGCCCATGCCGGGGCTGGCACGACACGTGCTGACGTTCGGGAGCGTGGCGGGGGTCGCAGGGCTGATCGGGCTGATCCAGCGGCGCGTGGACCTGCTGCTGGTAGCTGCCGTGAACGGCTCGCACGATGCCGGACTGTATTCGGCGGCGACATCGCTGGCGGAGCTGCTGCTTGTGGTGCCGACGGCCATCGCGATGGCTGCGGTCGCGGACATCGGGCGAGCGTCGGACGAAGAAGCGCGGGACCTGCTGGCGCGCTGCTGCCGGCATGCGGTGTTGCTTGGGACAGCCGCGGCGATTGGCATCGTCGCGCTCGGGCCACTCGGGCTGCGGATCGCGTACGGGTCGGCGTATGCGGACGCGGCGACGCCGCTGCGCATCCTGGCGGTCGCGGCGATCTTCGTGGCGCCGCAGTCAATCGCGACGACGTACTTCTACGTCCGGCTGGCGCGGCCGTCGATCACGGTGATCGTGATCGCGATGGCGGCGGCGATGGAGTCGGTGGTGGCGCTGATCCTGATCCCGTCGATCGGGCTCGTCGGCGCGGCGGCGGCGGACAGCGCGGCGTATGCGCTGGAGGCGGTGGCGATCACGGTCGCGTTCAACCGCTTTGGGGGGCTCACCTGGCGAGAGGTGTGGTTGCCGACGCCGGCGGATGCGATGGCGTACGTGCATGGGGCGATGCGGCTCGTGCGTAGCCGGCCGTCGCGGCCGGTTGTGGCGGAATCGCCGACGGGAGCGCCGTAGGGGCCCCTCACCCCCCGGCCCCCTCTCCCGCGAGGCGGGAGAGGGGGAGGTTGCTTTGGGTGTTTGACGGCTAGCAGTGCTCCGGGGAGCTGGGACGAGGCCACGGACCGCTTGCTTACGCGCGCGGCTCAATTTCGGGTGGGTGGGGGTTGGGGGGCCGCCGCCGACCCCGAGCCACCCACCCCAGCCCGTCAGGCGAAGCGGGCGAGGGGGAGGCTGTCTTGGGGATTGATGGCTGGCGGCGTTCTGGGCGGCTGGGACGAGGTCGCGGACCGCTTGCTTACGCGCGCGGCTCGATTGGGGTTTGGGGTCTCAATTTTGGCACTCCGCCGGGCGGTTCAAGCCTCACCCTTGATCCCTCTCCCTTTGCGAAGGGAGAGGGACGCCAGAGCCACGGCCACAGTACCCAGGCGTTTCATCGCCCGAAGGGGGATGGCGCGGCCTACCAGCTGCCGCCGCCTCCTCCGCCGCCTCCTCCGCCGGCGAAGCCGCCGCCGCCGAAGCCGCCGAAACCTCCGCCGAAGCCTCCCCCGCCACCGAACCCGCCGAAGCCGCCTCCGCCGCTGCTGAATCCACCGGAGGAGACCGCGATCGGCGCGGCGGTGATGCTGCGGCTCATGCCGGTGGCGAGGCCGGCGAGGCTGGCCGAGAAGGCGGCCGTGGCGAAGGCCCCGGTGAGGTCGCCACCGCTGTACCAGTCGATCGACTGCTTGACTTCGTCGTCGAGGCCGCGGAACGCCTTCGCCCACTTGGTGACACTGCCGAAGACGATCGCGTAGGGCAGGTAGCGCGCGAAGATGTTCGCCTGTTCGTTGAACTCCTGGCGGCGCGTCTCGGCGGTGTCGATGTAGAGGCGGAAGCCGAGGACGCGGCGCAGGGCTTCGCTGCCGGTGGCCGTTCGCCGTGACATCGCGCGGGAGAGCGGGACGAGGGCGATGCCGGCCGTGGGGATGGCGTTGAAGAGGAGGGCACGCCCGAAGAACAGGCCGGAGAAGTAGCAGAGGACGATCCCGGCGATGGCGATGGCGACGCCCACGACGGCCCAGCGTGACTTGGCGGTCTCGGGGTGTTCGTCGAACCACTTGCGCTGGAGGGCGTCTTTGTAAAGGCGCTCCTCGGCCGCCTGGAGCTGGGACTGGAAGTTGTGCTTCAGCTCGGAGAGGCGAACGGTGTCGCCCTCTTCGACATTGAAGACGGCCTTGAGGAGCTGCCGCTCGTAGGGCAGCAGGTCGTTCGCATCCTTTTTGAGGCGGGTGAGCCGCCAGTCGCGGTCGCCGTCGTGGAGCTCTTCGATCTTGAGGTATCCACGCACGGCGAGGTCGATGATGGTGGCGGTGACGTCGAGAGGGTCGGCGCTCTCATCGAGGATGACGCCCATCTGGGCGGGGCGAAGGTCGTCGGGCGGGGTGAATTCGACCACGATGGGCGGGCCGCCGAAGAGGGGCCGGCGTGCCTTCGGATGGGTCCTGGGTGAGGTAGTAGAGGGTCTTGTACTGGCGGTCGCGGCCATCGCGCGACCAGACGAGGAAAAGCCCTGCCGCTGCGAGGAGGGCGACGAAGACGGCGCCGACGACCCCGACGACATCGGCGGAGTAGAAGTCGCGGAAGTTGGGTTCGTGCCAGAGGGAAATCGACGGGACGGCGGCAACGCCCTTCGGGAAGGTGGCGACGAGGGTGATCTGCTGGAGCGCGTCGAGCGGGTTGGTGGAGTGGTAGGTGGCGGCGCTGCTTGGCGTCGATGCGTCGCAGGGCGTAAGTGAGCCAAAGCTGCCCTGGAAGCACAGCGCCTGCTGTACCGACCCGGCGGGCGGCTGGACTCGGGCGGAGAACGACTCCACGGGCACGGGCCAGCGCCCGGAGGCGTTCCAGTAGAGCTCGTCGTGGCCGCTGTAGGCGTCGAGGGCGCCGCCGACGGTGTAGGTGATGACGTAGGTGTGCTTGCCGGAGACGAGCACGTACTCGTTGCCGATCTTGACCTGCTGTGTGTCGCCCACGCGGGGCGTGGTGTAGGGGAGCGGGTTGCCATCGGCGTCGGTGACGCCGGTGATGTGGATGTCGTAGGTGCGCAGGGCGCCGGCGGGGCAATCGGACAGGCGCGTCTCATCCGCGATGCGTGGCGGCTGGCAATCGACGCGCCAGAAGAGGTTGCGGAAGATGCCGTGCTTCTGAAGGGAGTGGAAGTCGACGTCGACGCGCTCGGTAGCGTGGATGACGGCGTGGTCGTCGACCTGGTAGGTGGCGTCGAAGGACGTGACCTCCCAGCCGGATTCGGTGGCATTGGTGGCCGCGAGGCCGCGGTCGGGCTGATCGGAGGCGCCTTTGGTGATGGCGGCGGCGGCGAGGACGACCACGGCGCACAGCGCGTAGGCGAGCGCCACGCCCACTACGGCGGCGAGTGTTCCGGCTGTCCATCTGAGCGTTCGCCCCACAGAGCCATTCTAGCGAGGGAGGGGAAGAGGCGAGCGAGCGCCGTTTCGTGGGCGCTCCTTGGGGCGCGAGCGTTGCGAGCACATCAGCGCTGCGGTGGGTTCCGTGTGGGGGTCTGGGGGGCTTACACCCGCTCGCCGCCTGGCGTGGGCCCTCACCCCCGGCCCCTCTCCCACCGCGGTGGGAGAGGGGAGTCATGTGCCAAGGCACGACGAAAGTCTTCGTAAAGTTGGTCGCGCTGCCATTGACTTTGACGAAGGTCTTCGTAGAGAGTGTCTCTCGGCGACCACTCCGTTGCCAGAGAGGGCCAGGCTCATGAGTGGTTCCAGGCGCCAGCCAACCGATGCCGAGATGGAGATCCTCTCCGTCATCTGGGAACGCGGGCCGAGCACCGTTCGCGAGGTGCACGACGTGCTGTCGTCGGTTCGGACAACCGGGCAGACGACGGTGCTGAAGCTCATGCAGATCATGGTCGAAAAAGGGATCCTGGTACGGGACTCGTCGATCCGACCGCAGGTGTACAGCGCGGTCGAGTCGCCGGAGCAGACCAGGGCCGAGTTCGTGCGCCAGCTGGTGGACCGGGTCTTCGGCGGCTCGGGCGGCAGCCTGGCACTTCGCGCACTGTCGTCGCGGCGTTCGACTCCGGAGGAACGCGAGGCGATTCGTGAGCTTCTCAACCGCCTGGAGAAGGACCAGTGAGCGTCGACGCCGCCGGTCTCTTTTCGCCATTGGCGACTGCCCTCAGCGTTGCCGTCCTCAATGGACTGTGGCAAGGGGCGTTCATTGGTGTGATTGCGGCGGGGACGCTCGCCGCGATGAGCCGCCGCTCCGCACAGGCTCGCTACGGCGTTGCCTGCCTCGCCCTCGCGGCGATGCTCGCCGCCTTCGCCGCCACGTTCGGCTGGGCTCTCGCCCACGCCATCGATGCCCATGCGGCTCCTGCTGCGATGGCGAGCGGGGGCAGCCTGCACCCCGCAGGCCTCAACACTTCGCCGTCCTCGCCTGACTGGTGGCCAGCCGTTCTCGGCCGCTCGCCGGTCGGTGTCGGCGGCTCACAACTTCCGTTCGACGGTGCGTGGCTTGCGGCCGCGTGGCTTGTCGGGGCGGCGGTCGTGGCGCTGGTAAGCGTCTTCCAGTTCGCGGCCGTGCGCCGGCTCACGGTTAACGCCAACTACGACGTTCGGGACCGATGGCGCGACGCGTTCGAGGCTGTGTCGCACGATGTGCGGCTCGGTCGACTGGCCCGGCTGGCGCACTCGGCTGCCGTCGAGGTTCCAACCGTGGTCGGCTGGTTTGCGCCGGTGGTCCTCGTCCCACCTGGGGCGTTTACCGCGCTCTCGCATGACGAGCTGTGCGCCATTCTTGCGCACGAACTCGCTCACATCCGGCGGCAGGACTACCTCGTCAATGCCGCCCAAAAAGTTGTCGAAGTCGTCCTCTTCTTCCATCCGGTGACGTGGTGGCTGAGCCATCGCATCCGGGTGGAGCGGGAGTACTGCTGCGACGACGTTGCAGTCCGCCAAACGAACAGTGCGCTGACGTATGCCCGCGCGCTGTCGCAGCTCGAGACGCTCCGCGCCCGGCGTCACGACTATGCCATGGGCGCAGATGGAGGTTCTCTCATGAATCGGATAGCAAGAATCGCCGGCGCGAAGCCGGAAGGGAGACGCCTGGGCGTAATCGGGAGTGCACTGCTCGGTGTCTTTGTGGCCATGGTCGGCATGGCCTTCGTCGTGGTGGGCAACGCGAGCGCCGATTCCGGCACGCCAACCCCAACCGCCGCGAAAACGGCGCCAGGGCCAAAGGCCCCGCCGCCCGCCGACACTAACGCCGCACCCCCTGAGATCGTGGCCGCCGTGCACGCGGCGCTCCAGCAACTGGTCGCCGACGGAACAATCAACCAGTCGCAGGCCGATACGATCGAGCAGGACGCTTCCGCCGGTCAGGTCGACGGGTCGGCGTTGGTCGCGCAGGGGGTGCTGACCGGTGCGCAGATGCAGACGGTCGAGGATGCGCTCGGGCAGGTGAAGCAGTCCTTCGCATCCGCGGGCACGGATACTGTCAACAAGGACGCCGGCGCACCGGGCTCGCGCACCAAGATCGACGCGGAGGCGGCGAGCGCCAGCTGCGATCAGATCACGTCGAAGCTCGCCCAGGCAGTGGCAGACGGCAAGATGACCCAGGAACAGGCGAACGAGCAGATCGCTGGCGCGAGCTGCTCGTCCACGCCGTGAACGGCGGGATGTCACCCCAGGGCCGGGTCAGGCAAAAGCTGAGCGGCTGAACGCCGCCAACGCCGCCGGGCCCGGTGGCAGTTCTCATCCGGCGGCTGTAGTCCTTGCGACCGCAGCCGCCGGATGCTCTGTCCCGCCGCAGAGCGGATGCGACAAGGCGCGGCTCTGCCGGGCGATCGAACCCTGTATTCAGGTGCGAAGGTGCAGGTTAGAGGCCGAGGCCGCCGTCAACGGTGAGGATCTCGCCGACCATGTAGGCGGCGGCGTCGCTGGCGAGGAAGACGCAGCAGGCGGCGGCCTCGGCCATCTCGCCGAAGCGGCCGGCGGGCGTGAACCGGCGGAGGAAGGCGCCGGATGCTTCGGGATCGGCGGTAAGGGGTGCGTTGCTCGGAGCGTCGAGGACGCCAAAGCGGGCGCAGTTCACGCGCACGCCCTTGCGGGCGGCCTCGTAGGCGAGGACTTTCGTGAAGCCTTCGACGCCTGCCTTGGCGGCGGCGTAGACGGCGTGGCCGGGCAGCGCACGGGTGGTGGCGGTCGAACTGATGTTGATGATGGAACCCTCGCCGCGGGGCTCCATGTGGCGGAGGGCGGCGCGCGTGGCGTTGATCGTGCCGACGAGGTGCGAATCGATGAGCAGGCGGATAGCTTCGTCGCAGGTGGCGGTGAGCGGGCCACGCAGGGACTTGCCGTCGGGCATGGTGAGCGCACCGGCGTTGTTGACGAGCACGTCGAGCGAGCCGAACTCGGCGACGGTGCGCGCGACGAGATTGTCGATGGCAGCGCTGTCGCGGACGTCGGCGGCAGCGGCGACGACGCGGGCGCCGGCCTCGGCGCACTCGGCGGCCGTGGCGCGGGCGGATTCGCAGTCCTGCAGGTAGTTGATGACGACGTTGGCGCCGGCGTGGGCGAAGGCGAGCGCAATCTCGCGGCCAAGGCCGCGGCCGGAGCCGGTGACGAGCACAGTCTTCCCTTTGAGTGCCATGTGTTGAATATCGGCAGGGGGTGGGGGGTTCGGAAGAGCGGGGGGTCTGAGTGCTTACTGCTTAGTGCTTAGTGCTGCGTGGCGGTGGGAGGTGGCGAGCGCAGGCCGCTTCCTCGCGGTCGCGGTAGTGACTCGATGTCGCAGCGCGCGGGGCGCCGATTCTGTGCCGAGCGTGGTTCGAGCGCCCGCGCCCGCGGTGGGGCGCGACTACCGGGCCCGTGCGGGCGTGGTCCGAGACGGCGTTAGCGCGGGAGGTCTTCGGCGTGGAGGCCGTAGAGGGGTGGGGGCTCGAGGCCGGCGGCGGCGAGGTAGTCGCAAAGCTGGCTGCGGTGGTGGACTTCGTGTTCGACGAGGCCGAGGAGGAGGATGCGCCAGGCGGGGGTTTCGACGCCGCTGAGGGTGCGCACGGGTGCCTCGAGGTTGGCGCCGACGAGCTGGGCGATGGACTTCTTCGAGGTGCGGAGGAGGAGCTGGAGGAGCCAGGCGCGGTCTGCGCCTGGCGGGAGTTCGTGGCCGCGGTAGCGGGTGGGACCGCCGGCGATGGTGCCGGAGTTCATGAGACGCGCGTTCGCGATGTGGGCGACGAGCTCGCCCGCGGTGAACTCGCCCGGCGCGGGGCGGAAGGCAAGCGTCTCATCGGTGAGGCGCTCGGCGGCTTCGTAGGTGCGGGCGTGGACGCCGCCGACGTGGGCGATGAGATTGTCGTTGGTCACCGCATAAGCGTAGCGGGAACGCGGGGGACGCAAACAGGCCCCGGAAAACCGGGGCCTGTATCATTCTGTGCTCCCCCAGCCCGCACCATGTGCGCACTGGTGAGCCTGGCGCTCCTCCCGCTAACTACCCGTCCCGACGCCGCCTCATCACGAGGCGATTCGCTGGACGCCCACATCGCGTGGGAAACGTCTTCAGCGCGGTAGAAATTCAAGTCTCAGGGGACGCGGAGCGGAGGGCGTCGTGCTGCGTACGGCCCGCCTAACGCGAGCCCTCGCTCTGCACGATCCAGACTCCGTAGACGGCGTGAAGCTTGGTGTACATCATACCCGCTTACCTCCTCCGTCTGCGCGATCGGGAACCGGCCCGCCGGGACTTCCCGGCCTCGGTTCCGTCGCTGCGTTAACACCAAGCTACACCCGCGGGGACGCATGTCAAGGGTCCAATCGGGCCGAAGATTGGGGATTCTCACGCTCTTCATACGGGCCCGGAAGTGCCGATAATCAGGGGTTTACGAGGTCATCGAGGATGAGCACTGGGACGCCGGCTTCGGCGCGGGCGAGGCGGGGAACCCTCACCCCCGACCCCTCTCCCATCGCGATGGGAGAGGGGAGCCTGGTTTGGGCGATTGCCGTGTCTCGCGAGATTGTGGGAGCGGGACGTCGCCTCCACTCACTGCGCTGTGCTTCGTTCGGCGCTCGGATTCGGTGATGGGCGAGGGAGCCTGGCTCGGGTGGTTGCCGGCTCTCGGGGTATTCGTGGGAGCCGGGCGTGGCACCCGCTCACTGCGCTGCGCTTCGTTCGGGGCTCGGATTCGGTGATGGGCGAGGGAGCCTGGTTTGGGCGATTGCCGGCTCTCGGGGTATTCGTGGGAGCCGGGCGTGGCACCCGCTCACTGCGCTGCGCTTCGTTCGGGGCTCGGATTCGGTGCGACGGGTGCTAGGCGGGCCACTCTTCTCGGAGCGCGCCCACATACTCGTCTGCGTCGATTCCCTGGAACGTTTCCCCGAAAGCCCATCGGAGTCGCTCGACGGGGTCTGGCGGCACTGGTTCGAAGATGAGCTGGCCCCGGTCGTCGACGCGCATCTCCAGCAAGGAGCCCTCTTCGAGTCCCATCGCCCGGCGGAAGCGGGCCGGAATCACGATGCGGCCACCCTTCCTCACTCGAACTTCCTGCGCACGCGACTTCTTTCATCGTTGGGCCATCCTGCCGAATGTCAGACATCGGCTTCGCTATTCTGCTGTCTCGAGCTGGAAGGCGTCGTGGAGGGCGCGGACGGCGTCCGGCACTTTCTCGGCGTCGATGATGCAGGTGAGGCGGATCTCGCTGGTGGAGATCAGTTCGATGTTGATGCCGGCGTCGAAGAGGGCGCGGAACATGCGCGCCGCGTAGCCGTGAGCGGTCTGGATGCCGACGCCGACGATGCTGACCTTGCCGAGGTTGCCGTCGGCGACGTAGCCGTCGGAGCCAACGCTGGCGCAGATCTCGGTCATGAGCGACTCGGCGCGGCGGAGGTCGGTTCGGGAGAGCGTGAAGGTGAGGTCGGTGAGGCTGCCTTCGCTGGCGTTCTGGACGATGGTGTCGACGCTGACGCCGGCGTCGGCGAGGGGCTCGAAGATGTGGGCCGCGATGCCGGGCTGGTCGGGGACGTGGCGGATGGTGATCTTGGCGACGTCGCTATCGTGCGCGATGCCGCGCACCCTGTTGCGTTCTTCCAACTGCGATTCTCCATGGATCAGGGTACCGGGGGCGTCGACCATGCTCGAGAGGACCATGACGGGGAGGTTGTACACGGACGCAAGCTCGACGGCGCGGTTGTGCATGACCTGCGAACCCTGGCTGGCGAGCTCGAGCATCTCCTCGTAGGTGATGTCCTTGAGCTTGCGCGCCGTGGGGACGATGCGTGGGTCGGCGGTGTAGACGCCTTCGACGTCCTTGCAGTTCTCGCAGCGGTCGGCGCCGAGGGCGACGGCGAGGGCGACGGCGGTCGTATCGCTGGCGCCGCGGCCGAGGGTGACGACCTCCTGGTCCTCGGTCGTGCCCTGGAAGCCCGCGATGATCGGGACGCGGCCGGCGGCGAGCTCGGCCTTGACGCGGGCGACCTCGACGCGAGCGATGCGGCCGGAGCCGTACTGGGCGCGGGTGAAGATGCCCGCCTGGCTGGCGGTCAGACCGACGGCTTCCTGGCCGAGCGATTTGAGCGCCATGGCGACGAGTGCGATGGACATCTGCTCGCCGGTGGAGAGGAGCATGTCGAGCTCGCGCGGGTCGGGGTCGGGCGAGACGGAGAGTGCGAGGTCGATGAGCTCGTCGGTGGTGTTCCCCATGGCGGAGACGACGACGACGACCTGGTCGCCGGCCTTGACGCGCTGAATCACCCGGCCGGCGACGTGGCGGATGCGATCGGCATCGGCGACAGAGGTGCCGCCGTACTTCTGGACGATGAGCATTGCCATAAGAGTACGGACGCGCCGCGGAACGGGGAATGGAGCGTGGGCGCCTACGGCGGGCTTGCGCAGAGTGTGACGGGGCCAACACGGCTAGCTCTAGATATTCTCAACTACAGTATTGATTTTCTGAAGTTCATGCTTGATATTGTGCCTCTGAGGTTCGGAGGGATGAGGATGTTCGACACGTCATCGCTGGAAGACCTTCTCGAAGAGAAGCTGGAATCGTTCGTACGCGGGGGCGCGTCGCGGGTTGCCACGTTCAACACAACGCTGGTGACCACACTCGTCGACCTTGGTGACAGGCTGGGGGTGGACGGGACGGCATCGCCGAAAGAGGCGTTCTCGCGCGTGATGGCTGCAGCCTGCCGCTACGCGCGGCGGACGGAGGGCTAGCCCGATGGCTTCCGGGGTGGCTTTAGCGCTCGGCGGGAAGCCCGTCCTCGAGATCCGCGGGCTGCGAAAGCGGTACGGCAACGGAACCCTCGCGAACGACGACATCTCGCTGGCGCTGCGGCCGGGCGAGGTGTACGGACTGCTCGGCCCGAACGGCGCCGGGAAGACGACGCTGGTGCGGCAGGTGCTGGGGCTGCTCAAGCCGACCTCCGGCACCATTGCGGTCGAGGGCGTGGACGTGGTGGCGAATCCCGGGTTCGCGCGGCGGCGCATCGGGTTCCTGCCGCAGGGCCAGTTCGACCTGCAGTCGGTACACGTGGACGAACTGATCTACGCGATTGCACGGCTGCGCGGCCACAGCAGGAGCGACGCGCGGCGCCGTACCGGCGAGGTAATCGCGCGGCTCGACCTGGAGGAGTTCCGGAAGACGATGATGCACACCGCTTCGGGCGGCGTGCGGCGGCTGGCAGGCTTCGCCGCGGCGATCGTGGGGGAGACGCACCTGCTCGTGCTCGACGAGCCGACGAACGACGTCGATCCGATCCGGCGGCAGATGCTGTGGGACACGATCGCCGACCTCGGCCGGCACGGCACGACAGTGCTGCTCGTCACTCACAACCTGGCGGAGGCCGAGCGCGTCATCGACCGGCTTGCGATCATCGACGGCGGACGGATTATCCGCGAGGGGACGCCGGCGTCGTTGCGGTCGGTCGTGACAGAGAAGCTGCGGCTGGAGATCACGCTCGCAGCCGAGGTGGAGGCGCACCAGTCGCTGGTGGCGGATCCGCGGCGCGCGGGGCTGTACCTGTTCGAGGAGTCGGCGCTGGCGGCGGTGACGGGCTGGCTCGGCGGGCTACGGGACGGCGGCCAGTTGCTCGACTTCCGCATCGGGCCACCGGACCTGGACGACATCTATGCGGCGTCGCTCGGGCCGGCTCGGGAACTGGAGGCGGTCGGATGAACGGCGTTCAACAGTACTTTGAGCTGACGAAGCTGCAGCTGCAGAGCATGCGCGTGGACGTTGTCTTCATCTCCATCGTGCAGATCGCACTGACGGGCGGGCTCGTCCTCGGCTTCGGCTACATCATCCCGGACATCTCCGACACGAGCGCGACGTACCTGGTGACGGGGACGGCAACGCAGTCGTTCGTGACGGTGGGGCTGGTCATGTTGCCCCAGTTCCTGTCGCAGGCGAAGGCCGAGGGGCGGCTCGACTACATGCTCACGCTGCCCATCAGCCGCGAGGCGTACCTGCTGTCACAGATCACGGTCGTGGGGCTGGTGGCGCTCCCGGGCGTGGCGTTCGCGGTGCTGCTCGGCGACCTGAAGTACGGGCTGTCGCTTTCGCTCGAACCGATGCTGCTGCCGGTGATGCTGCTGGCGGTGCTTTCGCTGGCAGGCGTGGGGGTGGCGATGGCGGTGTTGATCCCGCAGATGCAGGTCACGAACGCGATCACGCAGCTCATCATCTTCTATGTGCTGTTCTTCTCGCCGGTGATCCTGCCGCGGCAGCAGCTGCCGTCGTTCCTGCAGCACACGGCGGACTTCATGCCGCCGAGCTACGCCGCGGACGCCGTCCGCGCGACGCTGACGGATCTGCCCGGCACCCACCTGGAGCGGTCGCTGCTGGTGATGGCGGGATTCGCGGTCGTCTCGATCGTGCTGGCGTCGACGGCCGTGCGGCGGCGGGGATAGAGCCCTTCGGACAGGATCGGCCGCGGGCTTCCCCACGCGGCCGATCCACCGAAGTCCCGAAACTGAAAGCCCGGGCGCGCGTCAGCTAATGAGGAATTGTTTACCGGCCGGGTACGGTTGGCGGCACACGCCTCGCGGGAGCCCCTGTGATCGGTTTCCTCCGAAGACCTCGCGGTGCTTCCGCCGCCGCCGCCGTGCTCGTCCAGCGCCCAGCCATTTTCAGCCGGCCGCTGTGGCTCGACCGGGCGCTGGTGGCCCGGCTGGCGTACCCGGTAGCGATAGCCGGGGCACTCGTGCTCGCGACGGCGGTGCGGCTGTACCCGTTCCTCGGTGTCTCCTTCCCGCTGAACGACGGCGGGCTGTTCTACACGATGGTGCGGGACATCCAGCACGCCGGCTTCCACCTTCCGGCGACCACGACCTATAACCAGGAGAACCTGCCGTTCGCGTACCCGCCGCTCGGGCTCTACCTGGCCGCGGTCGCGGACCACGTGACGCCGTTCGGGCTCGACGTGGTGGTTCGAGGCGCTGCCGTTCGTGTTCAGCGTAGCGGCCGTGGTGGCGTTCGCACTGCTGGCGAACGCGATGCTGCCGTCGCGGCTGGCGGCGTTCAGCGCGGTGGTGTGCTTCGCGGTATTGCCGCGCAGCTACACGTGGCTGGTGATGGGCGGCGGCGTGACGCGGGCGCCGGGCGTGGCGTTCGCCCTGTTCGCGCTGCACCAGGCGTACCAGCTGTATTCGACCGGGCGAAAGCGGTACCTGCCCGGCGCGATCCTGTTCTCGGCGGCCTGCGTGCTTTCGCATCTCGAGACGGGGTGGTTCCTCGCCTTCAGCGTGGCGGCGTTCTGGTTCTCGGTGGGCCGCAGCTGGCGGGGCGTGTTCCATTCCGTAATCGTGGCGGCGGGGGTGCTTTTGCTCACCGCGCCGTGGTGGGGGACGGTTTTACACCGGGAAGGGCTGGCGCCGTTCATGGCCGCGCACAGCACCGGCGGAACGGTCTTCTCGACGGTCGACAGGGGACAGTGGTTCGTGGCGACCGTGTTCCGGGGGATGGCGACGAGCGAGCGCTACTTCCAGATCATCGGGGCGGCGGCGCTGGTGGGCGGCGTGGTAGCGCTGGCGCGGGGCCGGTGGCTGCTGCCGGGCTGGTGGCTGGTGACCGTGTTGCTCGAGTCGCGGGCATTCGCGACCTACGACGCGGCGCCGATCGCACTCCTCGCGGGCGTTGCCGTGGCGGAGGTCTTCGTTCCGCTCTTCCGGCAAGGAACGAGCGGGGAGAACCAGGGGCTCATCCCGAACCCGCGGCGGGCGATTGCGGGCGGGGCGCTGCTCGCGGGCGCGTGCTACCTGGTCAGCACGTCGGTGTTCACGGCGCACGGCGGCGGCGTCGAATCGCCTTCGCTGACGAGCCTGACGCCAGCCGAGCGCGCCGCGTACACGTGGGTGGAGGCAAACACGCCGAGCGACGCGCGCTTCCTCGTGATGCCGCATGGCATCTGGGAAACCGACAAGCAGACGGAGTGGTTCCCGGCGCTCAGCGGTCGCGTCAGCGTGGCGACCGTGCAGGGGACCGAGTGGCTGCCGAACGACGCGTTCGACCGGGCGATCGGGCTGCACGATGGTGCGGGGTGGTGCGGCTTCGCGGGAGGGGATTGCCTGACGCAGTGGGGGGCGAGCCACAACGAGCCGTTCGACTACGTGCTAATACCCGGAGGCGATGCGGCGGGGTGTTGCGGGCTAACGATGGCGGCGCTGGACATTGACCCGCGGTTCGTGCGGCTGTACAGCACGTCGGGGGGGACGGTGTACCGGTACGTGCCGGGGAACAAGGCATCGAACCTGCCGGTACCGGTGGAGCCGTTCACGCCCTGAGGCGCGTCGTGGCCTCACACGCAGGCCCCTTTCCCATGGCGATGGTGAGGGGGGCTCGGCTCCCTTGGACGGTCGCCGTACTGACTTCGCATGGGGGGCGGGTCGATGCGTTGCATCGCGCAGCCGGCGGGGGCCCTCACCCCCGACCCCTCTCCCATCGCGATGGGAGAGGGGAGGCTGGTTTGCGCGATTGCCAGCTCTCGGGAGGTTGTGAAGCGTGACGTGGCACCCGCTCACTGCGCTGCGCTTCGTTCGGGGCTCGGATTCCTTGGGGGCGGTTGCTTCTGGTCTCTAGGATTCGGCGACGGCGCGGTTGCGGCGCTGGCGCCAGAAATGCCAGGCGGCAGGGGCAGTGGAGAAGACGACCATCGCGCCGAGCAGGCCGATGAAGAAGACGTCGACGAGATTCGCGGGGATGGTTTTGCCAAAGAAGTAGCCAAGGAAGACCAGCGTGGGCACCCAGAGCGCGCCGCCGATGATGTTGAAGACAGCGAAGCGCCTGTAGGGCATCTGGGCCGCCCCGGCGACGGTGGGCGCGAACGTGCGAATGAAGGCGAGGAAGCGGGCGATGACGATGGTCTTGCCGCCGTGTTTCTCGTAGAACCGCTGCGCTCTCAATAAGTGGTCTCTGCGGAAGATCCGCCCGTCCTCCCGCTTGAACAGGCGAGGGCCCGTGTGTTTACCGACCTGGTAGCCGACGGCGTCGCCGAGGATCGCGGCTGCGATAAGGAGCGGGATGAGGAACCAGAGTTCGAGGCTGACCTTGTTCTGCTGGATGAGCAGGCCGGCGGAGATGAGGAGCGTGTCGCCGGGCAGGAAGAAGCCGATGAGGAGGCCGGTTTCGGCGAAGATGATGGCAAAAAGGCCGGCGTAGCCGACTGCCTTGATCAGAGCCTCGACGTCGAATCCCATCTCGTTGAAGGGTAGCCGAGATCACGAGAACGCGCCTTGCCCCGATCATTACGAGCGCCGGGCAAACGCCGATGCGCGCGGGTGCCAGCGGGCGGCGAGATGGTCAATCGGCAAGAAGCGATTGGAGTTCGGCGCTCGCGCAGAGAGCATCGAGTTCGGGCTGGTCGTCGCGCCACGCCTGGCAGGCCTGGTGCACGAGCCAGACGGCCGCCCAGCGTGCGGCCCTGCCGGGATCGAGGTTCATGCGGCGGGCGATCGAGGAAGCGCGCTCGAACACGGGCGCGGCGGGCCGATGGCCGGCAGCGAAGAAGCCAACGTCCGAGCAGGGGTCTCCGAGGCGGGGAATCGGATCCGACGCCAGGTAGCGAGAGCCATTCCACAAGAGATTCTTGTCCAGGATGTCGCCGTGGAGCAGCACGTCGGCGGCGCCGGCGGAGAGACGGGCAGCCTGGCGGCTGGCGGCGGGCATTCGGCGGCGCGCCTCTTCGCCGCGTCGCGGCTCGTTTCGCGTCCCGCGCTCGTGGTCGTTGTCGGTCAATGCGCGCTGTTCCAAGGAAGGGTAGAGCTCGTTGAGGCGAAGGAACTGGAAGCCGGACGGGCGCGATTGGTGGAGCGCGGTGAGCACATCGGAGACCACTTCCACGACCGCGGCTTCGTCGTCGACGGCGAAGGGTGTTCCCGGGCGCAACCGGGCGAGCAGGAGGGCCTGCTGATCGGGGTCGAAGTCGATGAGGCGCAGGGCGGCGCCCGTCGATTCCCACTGGCGCAGCGCGGCGGCCTCGGCGGATGCCTCGTAGGAGGTCGGCGGCAGCTTGAGGACGGCATCCTCGCCCGTAGCCGAGATGCAATCGAAGACCGCCGCGCGAAAGCCGCCGCTGAGCTCGCCACGGCTCTGCAGTCGCCACTTTGCGAGGCAGGCCGTCAGCCGCGCCTGCACAACCTCGGGATTTCGTGGGGTTTGCTGGTAGAGCTGTTCCGGGTCCTGTTGCTTCTCACTCGTCTCGCGATCTGGCATCGAACACAGCTTAGCGGTGACGGAGGGCCCCACATTAGCGGTGCGCCGGGTTCGCGAGACGGCGGGATTGCAACCTTCGCCGACTAGCCGAGGCGCGGGTTGACGAGGACCTTGACGTCGCTGTTGGGCGAGAGGAGGCGCTCGAAGGCGGCGGGCGTCTCCGAGCCGGGGACGACGCGGGTGATCACCGGGTCCGCGCGAAGCGTGCCGCGTTCGAGCATGGCGATGGTGACTTCATAGTCGTTGCGGCTGTAGGCGAAGGCGGCGCGGACGGTAATGCGCTTCGTGACCCAGACCGATGGGCGGATGGGAGCGGCATCGAAGGCGACGCCGACCATCATCACGGAGCCGCCGGGCTTCACGACGTCGACCGCCTGCTGGAGGGTCGCCGGGACGCCGGCGGCGTCGAAGACGACATCGGGGGGAGCGCCGAGGCTGTCGGCGAAAGCCGCGGCCACGTCGGGGACCTCGCGCGGATTGATGACGGTATCGGCGCCGAGTTTCGCGGCTAGCGCGGCACGGCCGGGCGAAAGCTCGGCGACGGCTACCCGGCGGGCGCCGGCCGCGAGGGCGCACTGGAGCGTGAAGAGCCCGATCGGGCCGGCGCCGAGGATAGCGACACGGTCGCCGATGCGCATGCCGGAGAGCTTGACGGCGTGGAGGCCCACGGCGGCAGGCTCGACCGAGGCGGCCTGCCGGTCGTCGAGGGCGTCGGGGACGCGCATGAGACGGGCGGCGCCGATCTTCGCGAACGGGGCGTAGCCGCCGGAGCCGAGGCCGGTCCCGCCGCGCACGGCGCCGCTTCGCAAGGCATCGAGGCGGTAGTGCTGATAGCAGAGCTCGAATTCGCCTTTCAGACAGAAGGCGCAGTTCATGCAGGGCGGCATCGGTGCGCCGACGACGCGGTCGCCGGCCTCCCAGCCGGTGACGCGCTTGCCGATGTCGACGATGGTGCCGCCGAATTCGTGGCCGAGGACGATGCCGTCTTCGGCCATGGGGCTGTCGTAGAGGTGGAGGTCGGAGCCGCAGATGCCGCAGAGGCCGACTTCGACGACGACCTCTTCGTCGCCTGGCGTTGGGTCGGGGACTTCTTCGAACGTCATCGACCGGCGGCCGTGGAGTACGGGCGCTTTCACGAGCGGTCCTTTCCGGGCGCTACAAGTACCTTCACGTTGTCGTCGCCGCGGGTGCCGAGCGTCTGGCAGACCTCGTCGACTTCGTCGAGACCGATGATGCGGGTGACCATGGGCTCCGTGCGGATCTTGCCGGCGGCGAGGAGATCGAGGGCGGTGCGGAAGAGGTCCATGCCGCCCAGCGAGGCCTTGATCTCGCATTCCTTGCCGATCATGGCGAGCGGCGAGACCTCGTCGAGCTCCATGTTGACGCCGGGGACCATCACCTGGCCGCCCGGCCGAACCCATTCGATCGCCTTCTGCAGCGTGCCCTTCGCGCCGGCGCATTCGAAGACGACGTCGGGGCCACCCATGTCGCAATGGCTGAGGAAGAACGCCGCCATGTCGATGTCGGCAGGGTCGAAGGCGGCGGTGGCGCCACATTCCATGGCTTTGGCGCGGCGGCCGGCGGAGGTCTCGACCACCCAGCAGTTCGCGGGGTTCGCGAGCAAGACGGACTGAAGAACGAGGAGCCCGATTGGACCGGCGCCGATGATGGCAACGTTGTCGCCGGTGCGGACGCGGCTGGCGCGGGCGGCGTAGAGCCCGACCATGGAGGGCTCGTTGAGGGCCGCGCCGACGTCGGAGAGGGATTCGGGGGCCTTTTCGAGGACGGCGCTGTGGGTGAGGAGCGACTCCGCGTAGCCGCCGGCGAGGCCGGTGTAGCCGAAGACCTGCCAGCCTTTCTCGCAGGAGCGGTAGAGGCCCTCCTTGCACTTCGCGCAGTTGTCGCAGGGGACGGCAGAGAGCGTGGTGACGCGGTCGCCGACTTCGAAGCCGCGGGCGTCGGGGCCGAGCGCGGTGATTTCGCCGACGATTTCGTGGCCGAGGACAGCGCCCTCGGGGACGCCTCCTGCGCGCAGGAGGTGGAGGTCGGAGCCGCAGATGCCGCAATAGATGACGCGGAGGACGGCCTGGCGGCCGGTGGGCACGGGGTCGGGGAGATCCTCGACGGCGAATCTCCCGCTCCGCAAAACGGCTGCGCGCATAGCAACTCCAAGCACGACGAGTCTGGCGATTCTGGGGAGCGCGGGATGGGGCGTCAAACGGGAGAAGGGAGAAGGGAGAAGGGAGAAGGCGGAAGGGAGAAGGCGTTGAGAGTATGCTCCGCGCAGATCTACCAGGGAGGCGCGCGATGGCGACCATTCACGGCAAATGCGACGAGCGATTCACGGCGATGAGGGAGCTGCTTTCGGGCAACATCGATTCGGGGGCCGACCTGGGCGCGTCGGTGGCGGTGACGCTGGACGGCCAGCTGGTGGTCGACATGTGGGGCGGCTGGGCGGACACCGAGAAGACGAAGCCGTGGGCCGAAAACACGATCACGAACGTGTGGTCGTCGACGAAGACGATGACGTACCTGAGCGCGCTGGTGCTGGTCGACCGCGGGGAGCTGGACCCGTTCGCGAAGGTTTCGAAGTACTGGCCGGAGTTCGCGCAGAACGGCAAGGCGGACATCGAGGTGCGGCACCTCATGTCGCATACGTCCGGGGTGTCGGGATGGGCGCAGCCGGTGGTGGTGGAGGACCTGTACGACTGGGAGAAGTCGACATCGATGCTGGCGCGGCAGGAGCCGTGGTGGGAGCCGGGCACGGCCTCGGGGTACCACGCGCTGAACCAGGGCCACCTGGTGGGAGAGGTGATCCGGCGGATCACGGGGCTTGAAGCTGGGCGAGTTCTTCAAGCGCGAGATTGCGGACCCGATGAAGGCGGACTTCCACATCGGGCTGCCGGAATCCGAGTTCGGGCGCGTTTCGAACGTGGTACCGCCTCCGCCGCTCGACATGGGCGGGGCCGCGATGGACCCGAACAGCGTGGCGTTCAAGACGTTCACCGGGCCGGCTCCGGACGCGGCGGTGGCGTGGACGCCGGCATGGCGGAAGGCGGACATCGGCGCGGCGAACGGCCACGGGAACGCGCGGTCGCTGGCGCGGCTGCAGGCGCTGGTAGCGTGTGGCGGCGAGGTCGATGGTGTGCGGCTGCTTTCGCCGAAGACGTGCGACCTGATCTTCACGCCGCAGTCGGAGGGCATCGACCTCGTGATCGGCGTGCCGGCGAAGTTCGGGATTGGCTACGGGCTGGCGACTCCCGAGACGCTGCCATCGGTGCCTGCGGACACGAAGATCTGCTTCTGGGGCGGGTGGGGCGGTTCGGTGATCATCGTGGACCTGGATAACCGGATGACGGTGTCGTACGCGATGAACCGGATGGAATCGGGGGTCGTCGGGGATTACCGGGGCGACGGGCTGATCCGGGCGGCGTACGCGGCGGTGGGGGCGAAGGCGGCGGTTTAGGGGAGGCGGCCCTCATCCCCGGCCCTTCTCCCGACGAGGCGGGAGAAGGGAGTTGGAGCCTCGGGGTGGCGGCCAACGCCGGGAAGCTGGAACGGCCTGGCCAGCGCACCCTCGCTTACGCTCGGGCCTCGGACTCGATACGGCTCGCGCCCGGCGTGGGGCGGCCCCTGGGGGCGCACACCCTGACCTGGGCGGCCTCGCGCCACGGGCCAGCGCACCCACTCGCTTCGCGTTGCTGCGCTCGGGGCTCGGATTCGAGCCTTGTGGTTCTGGCCGTGTCGCCCTCATCCCCGGCCCTTCTCCCGACGAGGCGGGAGAAGGGAGTTGCGTCGTGGGGTGGCGGCCAACGCCGGGAAGCTGGAACGGCCTGGCCAGCGCACCCTCGCTTACGCTCGGGCCTCGGACTCGCGTACGGCTCGCGCCCGGCGTGGGGCGGCCCTTGGGGGCGCACTCCCTGACCTGGGCGGCCTCGCGCCACGGGCCAGCGCACCCGCTCGCTTCGCGTTGCTGCGCTCGGGGCTCGGATTCGGTCGTGGTGGTTCTGGGGCGTCGCCTCATCCCCGGGCCTTCTCCCGACGAAGCGGGAGAAGGGAGTTGCGTCGTGGAGTGGTGGCGAAACGCGGGGAAGGTGGCACGCGCGGGGCAGCGTGGCGGCGCTTACGCTCCGGCCTCGGACTCGGATTGGGGGCGGCGCCCGGTGGGTGCGGCCTGCATACCGACACGCGGCCAGCAGCAGATCGATATGGCAATGGCCGGCAGCGTCAGCGCGAGCAGCGACACGCACGTGGAGGATAGCCCGTGGGCAGGTCGCGGGCGGCGGCCGATCGTGTGCGTGGGCGGCGCTCAGCATCGGCGTAGCAGGCGGGCGCGGGCTCGGGAGGTGCGGCTTTGGCACAGACTGGCGAGAGCACGACTATCTCCGTCCCCCGCATTGCGGGAGGTCCCCTCGAACGCTTCGAAGCGGACGTGCTGATCCGGCAGCCGCTCTACATCCGGCTGATTATCGAGTTCCTCGGGACCTTCATCCTGGTTCTCGTCGCGGCGGGCTCGGGTGTGATTAATGCGTACGCGGGCGGGGAGCCCATCTCGCGCGCCGCTGCGGTGATCGCGCCCGGCGCGATTGTGATGGCGCTCATCTACGCCTGGGGTCCTCTTTCCGGGCTCCACATCAATCCTGCCGTTACGCTCGCGTTCACGGGACGCCGGGTCTTCCCGGCTGCATGGGCCGTGCCGTACATCGCCGTGCAGATTGCCGGGGCCATGGCCGCGGCCCTCGTTCTGAAGGCCATGTTCGGGCATGCGGCGGCCGGCGGCACGTACCCCATCGAGACGTCCGGCGGAGAGTGGCGCTCGCTCGTGATGGAGGTCATCCTCACGGCGATCCTGGTCACGGTCATCCTCAACACGGCCACCGGTTTTCGCAGCATCGGCCACAATGCCGCCCTGGCGGTGGGAGCGACCGTCGCGCTCCTCGGGCTCTTCGCGAGCCCCATTAGCGGCGCCTCAATGAATCCTTCGCGGAGCCTGGGGCCGGACATCGCCGCCAACGACTACACAGGTTGGTGGGTGTACGTCGTTGGCCCGCTTGTAGGCGCGGCCATCGCCACAAGCATTATCGGCATCGTCCGCGGTCTCCCGGATGCAGCCGAGCGAGAGGCCGCAGAGGGCGGGTCGCTGCCACCGAACTAGGGTGATGCCGCGGCTGGCCGGAGCGGGCCGTGGCGGCGGTGCCCCACACAGCCGGGAATCTCGCGCGACAGTCGAGCGCACCCGCTCGCTTCGCGTTGCTGCGCTCGGGGCTCGGATTCGAGCCTTGTGGTTCTGGCGGTGTCGCCCTCATCCCCGGGCCTTCTCCCGACGAGGCGGGAGAAGGCGAGTTGGAGTCGTGGGGTGGTGGCGAACGCGGGGAAGCTGGCACGGCGTGGCAGCGTGGCCCTCATCCCCGGCCTCTCCCGACGAAGCGGGAGAGGGGTTGCGTCGTGGGGTGGGGGGCGAATGCGAGGACGCGTGGCGTCCCGCCCTCATCCGCGGGCCTTCTCCCGACTGGCGGTGGAGTCGCGGGGTGGCGGCCAACGCGGGGAAGCCTGGCACGGCGTGGCGGTCGTCCGCCCTCATCCCCGGGCCTTCTCCCGACGAGGCGGGAGAGGCGAGTTGGAGTCGCGGGGTGGTGGCGAACGCGGGAAGCTGGCACGGCGTGGCGGTCTCGCCCTCATCCCCGGCCCTTCTCCCGACGAGGCGGGAGAAGGGAGTTTGAGTCGCGGGGTGGCGGCCAACGCCGGGAAGCTGGAACGGCCTGGCCAGCGCACCCTCGCTTACGCTCAGGCCTCGGATTCGATTGGAGGGAAGGGAGCGGGGTTGGTAGGGCGCTCCGGGTGCCTGGGACGAGAACACGGACCGCTTGCGGACGCGCGCGGCTCAATGTGCGTCGGCTAAGGGCGCGGGTCAGGGGCGGAAGCGGTCGAGGGCGGCGATGGCGGTTTCGGCCATGCCGGGGTCGCCGGAGGAGTGGCCGGCTTCGTTGACCACGAGGAGTTCGCTGCCGGGCCATGCGCGGTGGAGTTCCCACGCGGTCATGAGCGGGCCACCGAGGTCGAGGCGTCCGTGGACGAGGGCGCCGGGGATGCCGGCGAGCCTGCCGGCGTCGCGGAGGAGTTGGCCCTCTTCGAGCCAGGCGCCGTGGTGGAAGTAGTGGGTGACGATGCGTGCGTAGCCCATGCGGAACTTCGGATCGGACCAGCGCGGGAGCGGCGGCGCATCGGGGTCGGCGGAGACGAGCGCGGATTCCCAGTCGCACCAGTCGCGAGCGGCCTGTTCGCGGACGACGAGATCGGGGGAGTTCATGAGGCGGAAGTAGGCGGCGACGAGATCGCCGTCGCGATCGGCTTCAGGGACGGCGGCGCGGAAGCGGAACCACTGTTCTGGGAAGAAGCGTCCGACGTCGTGGTAGAGCCAGTGGATCTCGGAGCGGCGGGTCATGGTCACGGCGAGGAGCACGATCCCGGTGACGCGGTCGGGGTGGCGCTCGGCGTAGGCGAGGGCGAGGGTCGCACCCCAGGAACCGCCGTAGACCAGCCAGCGGTCGATGCCCAGGTGGACGCGGAGCCGTTCGATGTCGGCGAGGAGGTGTTCCGTCGTGTTCACGGAGAGGTCGTAGTTCGGTTCGCTGGCGTGGGGCGTGCTGCGGCCGGCGCCGCGCTGGTCGAAGAGGACGACGCGGTAGGCGCCGGGATCGAAGAAGCGGCGCATGCCCGGCGTGCAGCCCGAACCGGGGCCGCCGTGGAGGACGACGGCCGGTCTGCCCTGCGGATTGCCGCACTCCTCCCAGTAGAGGCGCTGTCCGTCGCCGACATCGAGCAGGCCGTGGTCATAGGGTTCGATCGGCGGGTAGAGCGAGCTCATGGCAGTACCCCCAACATCCGTTCCGGCGGGAGCGGACAGGACGATTTCACGGTGTTTCGTCGGCGGAAGGTCCTTCGCCAGGCGTTCCCCCGAACGTGCGGCTGGCGATTCATTTGCCGAGTTCTTCAGCCAGCCCGATGAGGAGTCCTCCCGGACCGCGGATGTAGCAGAGCCGATACACGTCTTCGTACTGGACCACGTCACCGACGAGCTGGGCGCCGCGCGTGCGGAGCCTGGCAAGCGTTTTGTCGAGGTCGCCGACGGCGAACATGACACGCAGGTAGCCGAGGGAGTTCACGGGGGCGTTCCGGTGGTCGCCAACGACCGGCGGGGTGAGGAAGCGCGAGAGCTCGAGCCGGCTATGGCCGTCGGGGGTGACCATCATGGCCATCTCGACGTGCTGTGCGCCCAGTCCGGTGACGCGTCCGGCCCATTCGCCTTCGATGGTGGCTCGCCCTTCGAGCGTGAGGCCGAGCTCGGTGAAGAAGGCGATCGCGTCGTCGAGGGAGTCCACGACGATGCCTACGTTATCCATCCGCTTGAGGTTGGATTCGCGTGAGTTCATGTGGGCGCTCCGGTTTCTGCGCTTGCGGGCGGCTAGCCGATGCGGCCGAGGCGCACGGGGTGGTCGTCGTGGTTGCCGATGGGAAGCTCGCCGGCGTGGTCGGCCTTGTGGAGCATGAGCAGCTCCTTGTAGCGCGACGTGTACTGCATGTTGACCTCGTAGCGGAAGCGCGTCGCTCCCGCGGTGCCGAGCTGCAGGTGGCGTTCGATGGCGCTGCGGAGGCCGAACAGCTCGCGGCCGCCGGCGAACCCGATGTAGACGACTTCGCCCGCGGCGTTCGCCAGCTGGTAGACGCCAAGGTTGCCGTGCAGACGGGCGACGTTCTCGGCGGTCAACTCGATCCATGGTTTTTCGAGCCGGAGTTTCATGCCGGGGAGTGTAGCCCATCGCGGCTCGGGTGAGCCGCGGGCCAGTGGCCGCGAGCACAGTTCGGCATGCGGTCAGGCGCCGGTGAAGCGTGGCGGGCGCTTTTCGAGGCGGGCGGCCATGCCTTCGCGGGCGTCGGCGCTGGTGCGGGAAGCCTCGACGAGGCGGTCGACGTCGTCGTGGGCGATGCCGTCGCGGAATGCCATCTCGCGCACCATGAGCGCCTTCATCGCGCGGAGCGAGAGCGGGGCGTTGGCGGCCAGGCGGTCGACGACCTTCGCGGCAGCGGCGTCCAGTTCGCCGGGCCCGACGGCGGCGTGGATGATGCCCATCTCCGCCATCCTCGCGGCAGGGATGGGGTCGCCGAGGAGCAGTATGCGGCGCGACGCGATGGGTCCGGCGACCTCCAGAAGCTTCTTCGCGAGGAACCAGCTCGGTGCGAGCCCAATCTGGGCGAGCGACATGCCGAAGGACGCGGAGGTCGAGGCGACGACGAAGTCGCAGTGGAGTGCGAGCTCATTGCCGCCGGCGATGGCGTCGCCCTGGACAACGGCGACGACGGGGAGCGGGTAGTTCTCGACCAGGTGGAGCATGTGCTCGATCGGGCTGGCGGCGCCGGAAACGCCGCCGCCGAGGCGCTCGCGGAGGTCGAGGCCGGCGCAGAACGAGGGACCGTTGGCGCGGATGACGGCGACGCGCTCATCGTGGGCGGGCGTTGTGGAAAAAGCGTCGGCAAGGCCGTCGAGCATCTCGGCGTTGAGGGCGTTGCGCTTCTCGGGCCGGTTGAGGGTGATTGTGCGGACGGCGCCGGCGGCGGCGACTTCGATGACTGCCACGGGAGGACCTCCTTCGAGCGGGCACGAGCTTAACACCTCGGGCCGCTCAGGCGTGCCGGAAGATCGAATCCGAGCCGCGAGCGAACGCGAGCAGGCACGGTGGCCAGGCGTCCGCGTAGCGGGCTTGGGCGGAGACGAAGCATTGCTCGCATTCGCTCGCGGCTCGGAATCGTTGGGTTACCGGACGTGTGGCGGGGGGAAGCGTTGCTCGCCTTCGCTCGCGGCTGGGATTCGAGTTCGGTGGCGGCCTTATGAGCCGGGTGGGATGGGTGTGGGCGGTGACGATGTTCGCGTCGGAGAGGGCGCGGATGGTGGCGGCGTCGCGGTGGAGGAGGTCGCGGAGGACGTAGTCGTTGGCGTCGCCGAAGGCGGGGGCGGGGCCGGAGATGGGGACGGGCGTGTCGCTGAGGGTGAATGCGACGCGCGGATACGGCGTGGGGCCGACGTTGGGAGTGTCGACGTATTCGAAGCCGTGGCGGGCGACGACGTGGGGATCGGCGAGGAGCTCGCGCGCGTCGAGGGCAGCGCCGGCGGGGACGCCGGCGGCCTGGAGGGCGTCCTGGGCTTCGATGTGCGAACGCTCCGAGGCCCAAGCGGTGACCGGCTCCGTGAGCAGCGCGCGGTTGGCGTGACGAGACGGCGCGGTGGCGAAGCGTGGGTCGGTTGCGAGATCGGCGCGGCCGATGAGCGTGCAGAGCGACGCGAACTGCTCGTCCGTCGCGACCGCGATGGCGACCCAGGCGTCGTCGCCCTTGCAGCGGAACATGCCGTGCGGGGCCATCCACGGATGATCGTTGCCGGTGCGGGCACGTTCCCGGCCGTTCATGGCGAAGTCGATGTAGGCGTCGCCGAGGACCTGGAACTCGCCTTCGATCATGGCGAGCTCGATGTGCTGGCCCTCGCCGGTGGCGTTGCGGTGCCAGAGCGCGGCGAGCGCGGAGAAGGCAGCGTGGAGGCCCGCGTTCTGGTCGCAGAAGAAGTTGCCGGGCTTCATCGGCGGGCCGTCGGGGTAGCCGGTGAGGTGGCAGAAGCCGCTCATGGCGTCGACGCCGGGGCCGTAGGCGATGCGGTCGCGAAGCGGGCCGCTGAGGCCGAAAGCGGGCATCGAGAGCATGATGATGCCGGGGTTCACTGTGCGAAGCGTCTCGTAGTCGAGGCCGAGGTTGGGCATGACGCGCGGGGCGAAGTTCTGGACGACGACATCGCTCTTGGCAACGAGGTCGAGGAAGACCTGGCGGCCGGCGGGCTTCGAGACGTCGAGGCTGAGGCTGCGCTTCCCGTGGTTGAGCTCGTTGAAGAGCATGATGCGGTTGTAGCTGATGTCCTCGGCGCCCTCGCGGAGGGGCGCCGTGCCGGCGGCGTGCAGTGGGCGGGAACGTGGGGCTTCGACCTTGATCACTTCCGCGCCGAGGTCGGCGAGGATGAACGACGCGATGGGGCCGGCGACGGCGTTGGTGAAGTCGATGACGCGGACGCCGGCGAGCGGCTTCCCGCCCGGCGCGGCAGGCTGCGGCGGCTTCGGAGCGCGCGCGTCGGCGGCTCAGCGAGGACTTCGGCGGTGTGCTGGCCGAGGGTTGGCGCGGGGGCGTTGCGCCAGGGCGTGGCGCTCATCCGCATCGGCGCGCCGGGCTGCGAGACAGGCCCGGCGCCGGGATGATCGATGGTGACGAAGCTGGCGCGTTCGCGGTGGTGGGGCTCGGCCATCACCTCGCCCGGTTCGAGGACCTCGGTGAAGGGGAGCCGGAGCGACTGGGCTTGCTCGACGATGTCGCGGCGCGTCTTGTCGGCGAGCCACTCGTCCATGATGGCGTCGACCTCGTCGGCGTGGCCCATCATGGCGTCGAGCAGATCCGGATCGAGCAGCCGGGGGTTGGGGATTAGCGCGCCGAGCAGATCGAGGTGGCGGTTGTTCGAGTGCGCGTGGACGAAGCCGTCCTTACAGGGGCGCATGGTCGAGGGGTAGGAGTAGCGAGCGGGGAAGCCGAGGAGGCGGGCGCCGTTGCGCCGGGCGACGTTCCCGTAGAAGTAGGCGTTCTGCTCGACGCCGCCGAGGAGAAAGGTGGCGGACTCCATCGCGGAGACATCGACGAGCTGGCCGCGGCCGGTGGATCGCCGGGCGTGGAGTGCGGCCATGATGCCGACGGCGGCCTGCGCGCCGGACTCGTATTCGATGAGTGAGCCGTACGACTTCAGCGGCTCGCGTTCGGGGGCGCCGGTGAGGATGGCATAGCCACCGACCGCGTAGGCGACGAGCTCGGTGCCGGCATAGTCGGCGTAGGGGCCGGTGAGCCCGAACCAGCTGATGTTGGCGAACACGACGTCCGGGAAGTCGTCGCGAAGCTGTGCGAGGTCGATCCCTGCCGCCTTCAGTTCGCGCGGGTTGCCGCTGAGGAGGGCGACGTCGGCGGAGCCCAGCAGGCGGCGGAGTTCGTCGCTGCCGCCGACGACGCTGCGCTTGCCGGTGTTGAGATGGAGGAAGAGCCCGGACTTCTCCGGATCGGGCACGTCGCCGGGAAACGGGCCCTCGCGCCGAAGCGGATCGCCATCCGGGGGCTCCAGCTTGATGACGTCGGCGCCGAGGCCGGCGAGCAAGCGGCCGGCGTATGACGGGCCGATGCCGGTCCCGGCTTCGATCACGCGAATTCCTTCGAGGGCGCCCGGCATGAGTCGGGATTGTAGAGGACGCGGGCGGGATAGACCTCGGGCCGTGGGGCTTTTGCGGTCTCGTGTTTGGAGTGGTCGCGCGTGGTTTGCGGATTCGCCACGAGAGAACAGGACAGGACCACAGAGTTTTGGAAAGATGGCTTGATCCATCAATTGTGGTTGATGTATTGTTCGCGGCATGCCGATGACGAGCACGCCGCCGCTGTTCCTGCGCGAGGCATCGCACCCGCTGCGCTGGGGGATCCTGGCGAGGCTCTCGGGGAGCGACCTGCGGGTGCGCGAGCTCTGCGCGGCGACCGGGGAGGCGCAGAACCTGGTGTCGTACCACCTTGGGCGGCTGCGGTCGGCGGGGTTGGTTTCCGCTCGGCGAAGCTCGGCCGATGGGCGCGATGCGTATTACCGGCTCGACCTTCCGCGCTGCGCCGATCTGCTGTCGGCGGCGGGCGGAGCACTGCACCCGGCACTGCGACAGAGGCGTGACGCCGGTTCGAGCGCGGGATCGGGCGCGGGCGCGACGCGCGTGTTGTTCCTCTGCACCGGGAAACAGCGCGCGGTCGCAGATGGCAGAGGCGATGCTGCGCGAGCGTGCGCCGTTTGCGGTGGAAGTGTTCAGCGCGGGCAGCCATCCGAAGGCGTTGCACCCGGAGGCCGTCCGGGCGATGGCGGCGCGCGGGCTGGACATCGCGGGCCAGCGAACGAAGCACTTCGGTGAGTTCGCCGACGACCGCTTCGACTACGTCGTGACGCTCTGCGACAGGGTGCGGGAGGTGTGCCCGGAGTTCCCGGGCGCACCGGGCGCGCTGCACTGGAGCATGCCGGACCCTTCGGCCGAGGCTTCGCCCGACGCGTTCGAACGCACGGCGGCCGAGCTCGAAACGCGCATCGCCTACTTCATCGAATTCATTCAACACGCCCGTGAAGGGCAGGAGGTGGCATAGACATGGACGACAACATCGTGAGCGTTCGCTACATGGTCGACGACGTGGCGGCGGCGGTGGACTTCTACACGAAACACCTTGGCTTCAAGGTGAACACGAACTTCCCTCCGGCGTTTGCCGACGTGGTGCGTGGGAACCTTCGCCTGCTGCTGGCCGGGCCGCAGAGCTCCGCCGGGCGGCCGATGCCGGACGGACGCAAGCCGGAGCCGGGCGGATGGAACCGCATCCATCTGATCGTGCCGGACATCCAGGCCGAAGTGGATCGCCTGAAGGCCGAGGGCGTGACGTTCCGAAACGAGATCCTCTCGGGGCCGGGCGGGAAGCAGGTGCTGATCGAAGACCCGGCGGGGAATCCGATCGAGTTCTTCCAGTCGGCCTGAGCCGCCGCCAACGTTCACGAAAGATGAGGACCACATGACCACGACTCCCGCTTTTGACCACATCGCCATCACCGTGCCCGACCTCGAGGCGCAGGTCGACCGCCTGTCGGAGACGTTCGGAATGGTGGTCGAAAGCCGCTCCGAACGCTTCGCGATCGTGTCCGACCCGGCCACGGGGCTGAAGTTCGAACTGAGCCCGTCGGCGGACGACGGCGTCCACTTCCGCCACCTCGGCTTTCGCGCGGACGACGTCGACAAGGCACACGAGAGCCTTCTCGAAGCGGGCATGGAGACCAGCGAGCCGCCGCAGCGGCGCGACTTCGCCCGCATGTACACGTCGTTCCTCAAGCAGCCCGGCGGGCTCGAAGTGCAGCTCGTGAAGTACGACTGAGATGCGCCGAGGCAAAGGGCGAACCGCCGAGGTTCAGCCATGAAGGTGTCCATGCGCTACATCGCTGTGAGCGCGCTACGACGAATGCACCTGAGGTCGAAGATGACAGTTTCCGTTCGCTACATCGTCAATGACGTCGACGCCGCAATCCCGTTCTACACCGACATGCTCGACTTCAAGGTCGACATGCACCCGGGACCGGGATTCGCCAGCCTTTCGCGCGGCGACATGCGTCTCCTGCTGAACAAGCCGGGCGGCGGAGGTGGCGCCGGCCAATCGATGCCGGACGGGCGCGCGCCGGAACCTGGGGGATGGCTCCGCTTCCAGGTTGAGGTGCCCGATTTGGAGGCGACCGTTGCCAAATTAAAGGCAGCGGGGGCGAGCCTCCGGAGCGAGATCATCACCGGATTTGGGGGCAAGCAGGTGCTTGTCGAGGACCCATCGGGGAACCCGGTGGAGCTGTTTCAGCCGGCGTAAGCCACCACGTTCGGCCGGGTCAGCAGGGGCTGTGGACCTGCAGGCCGCCGTCGTACTTGACGTGGAGCTGAGCCTCGACGGTCGCGCCGCTCTGGGTGATGCGCACGGGGACGGTGTAGACGCCGGAGATCGTGCCGATGGTGTCGCCCTGGTAGACCCACGTCCAATCGGCGGGGCCGGTGATGTCCCCGATGATCTCGATCGCGAACGTGGGGTCGGCGGCGACGTGGTGGAAATGGTCGTCGCAGCGTTGAGCGCCATAGAAGTTGATGGCGACGGGCGAATCATGGGAAAGCAGGTAGTCGGCATCCGCGGAACGTACGGCCTGCGTGTATTCACCCTGGAGCGCGGCTGCGATCGCCTGGCGTATGGCGAGGTACGGGTCCGCCGGAGGCGGCGCAGCGCTGGTGGGCAGTGAGGTATCGAGCGTTCCGGTGGTGTTGAAGGTGTCGACGCAGTTGCGGGCGTCGGCGGTGGCGAGGGTGCGAACCGACTGGCCGTCGATGTCGACGCCAACCACATGCCACGTCGCGTGATAGGTGAGCGAAGACCAGCCCGTGGGCGGCGGCTTCACGTCGAGGCTCATGTCGATGTTGCCGGTGGCCGGGTCGTAGATGCCGGTTTCGCCGCGAGACGAAGTGACGTCGTACTTGCCATCGGGGCGCAGCTTGAGTGTGAGCGTGAGCGGCGCTGTGGACGTATCGCCGACGGCGCCGGGGCCGCCGCAGGCAGCGCCGGTCCGGCTGGCGAGCGTGTTCGTCGCGCTCCCGGTCGCGGTGACATCGCCGGGCGCAGCGGGCGGCTGCGGTTGGGCCGGCGGGTTCGGGTCGACGGGCGGCGGTGCGGGAGGCGGCTGATTCCCGGGGTCGGCCGGGGGTGGGTCAGCGGGCGGCGGGTCGTTTGATGCCGGCGCGCCTCCGGACGAAACGGCGGGGACGGGAATCGGGGTGGGCTGGGCGGCGGAGGTCTGCGGAGTGGGTGTGGGGGTGGGCTGTGGCGGCTGGGCGGCCGGCGCGGCCTGCTGGCCGGGCTGCCCGGCTGACGAAGCGGGCTGCTGCTGGGACCCTCCGTTTGAACCATCTGAGAGCGGCGCGGCGCTGTCCACGGCGGCCGTGCCATCGCCGCCGCCGCCCTGGCTTATCGCGAACAACGAGCCGAGCGATACGGCGAGCACAACGGCCATCGCCGCCCCGGCGCGCGTCCCGATGCGACGGCGAAGCTGGCGGCCCGTAAGCGGCGATCCGCTGCGAATGGTCGTGACCGCGGGTGTGACGGGCGGGCCCTGGGGCACGGGCGCTGTATGCGGCTTGTAGTCGCCGTAGATCACGCGCGAGTAGCTCGTGTAGCCGACCGAGAAGACGTCGTTCAGCTTTTCGATCTGTGGTCCGGCGCCGTGGTTACTGGCGACCATCCCGTTGCCCAGGGAGACGCCGAAGTGGTACTCGCCGTTCTTGCCTTCGCCGCTCACCCACCAGCGTTTCACGGCGCTATCGACGCAACCAACAATGACCTTGCCGCGCGGAATAGCCGACTTTCCGTCCCAGACCTTGATGGTGGAAGGGTCGAGCACCAGGTTCGTATCGAAGCTGAAGCTCGGCTTTGCTCCCGCGTCACTGGAGATGTAGCCCGCGAGGTGGACGAACTCGTAGCAGTTCATCCGGGTCGTGTAGAGCACGTCGCCGGGGACAGCGGTGCCGTAGAACGAAACGCCGAGCGTGGTCTGCGCAGCCTGCTGAACGTCGAGTGTGCTCGGGAGACCAGCTTTGGTCGCGATGACGCTCAGGCTCTGGGGCGTGGCCTGGTCGTACTCGATGAAGCCTTCGTGCACGAGTTGCTCGGCGGCGCCAGCGATGTCAAAAGTGCCGGCGAAGCGGTCTCGCAGAGCATCGCGTGTCAGCGCAGGGGCGTGAGTGCCGGCCCAGTCGGGCAGTTTGGCGGCCGCGAGGGCGGCGTCGACGACAGCCTGAGCGGGCGACGCCGTGGGCGACGACGCCTGCGATGCCGTGGACGGCGCCGGCGCCGGCTGGGAGCCGCCACTGGCACCATCCGTCTGCGATGGCTGCGGCGGCCGGGGTTCCGAGGGAGGCTCTTCGACAGGGGGCTGGTTTGGGTTCCAGCCGCCCGCCATGTCGCCGCGGCCGACGCGGCTGTCGTCGGCGAACTCCAGCACGCTGGGCTCGCGGTCCGTCGCCGCTGGGCCGGCCAGTTGGGAACGGCCGGGAGGATCAATTTGTACCGGCAGGAGCCCCTCGAGGCCCGGCACCTGCCCGCCGGGGCCTATCGAGGGCGGCGGCGGTTCGGCCTGGTTCGGGTTCCAGCCGCCAGCCATGTCGCCGCGGCCGACGCGGCTGCTGTCGGCAAAGTCGAGCACGCTGGGCTCGCCGTCCGTCGGCTGCGAGCCGGCCAATTGGGGTGGGCCGGGAGGATTGACCTGTAGCGGAAGGAGCCCCTCAAGGCCCGGGACGTGCCCGCCGGGGCCCGCGGAGGGCGGCGCCGGTTCGGCCCGGTTTGGGTTCCAGCCGCCAGCCATATCGCCGCGGCCCACGCGGCTGTTGTCGGCGAAGTCGAGCACCGACTCGCCGGCTCCTACCGGTGGCTGTTGGACGTCCAGTTCCAGGGACGGCGGCTCGACGCCGCCCATCGGATTCCCGGAGCCGGGACCGCCACGGACGTGGCTTCCCGGCCCGCTCGCCTCGTGGTGGCGCGGCTCAGCCGCTTGGGCGTCGTCTGATTGCGGAGGGGGCCCCGACTTCGTTGGATTCTGCCCGCCTTGCGGGGATTCAGTGTCGTCGTCGCCTGGCATGTTTGCGACCGCCCTTCCGGGGGTATGCAGGCCATCTTATACACGTATTGATATGTCGCGAGAAGCAGACGCGAGTGGAGGCGCGGGACCGGGTCGCCTGTTATCCCTCGATGACGGCGTCGACTTCGATCTCGATGAGCATGTCGGGGTGGATGAAGGCGGCGACCTGGACCATGGTGGCGGCGGGGCGGATGTCGCGGAAGATTTCGCCGTGGGCGCGGCCGATTGCGTCGGCGTGGGCGATGTCGGCGACGAACATGCGTGTGCGGACGACGTCGGCGATGCGCGCGCCGGCCTCGGCGAGGGCGGCTTCGATGATCTCGAAGGAGCGCCTGGCCTGGGCGTAGGGGTCGCCGGCGCCGTAGACGGTGCCGTCCGGCTGAGCGGAGGTGGTGCCGGCGACGAAGACGTGGTTGCCGACGCGGACGGCGCGGGAGTAGCCGATGGCCGCTTCGTAGGGTCCGCCGGAGGAGATGAGTTTGCGTGTCATGCGAGGGGCCGTGGGGAGTGCAAAGTGCTGTGTGCTGAGTGCTGAGCGGCTGGGGGAGCAGTTGGACGCAGCCGCAGCGTTTCGCGTTGCCGGGCCGCACTGCCCTCACCCCCCGCCCTCTCCCGACTTCGCGGGAGAGGGAGCCGCGACGTCACTCGGCATCCTCGGCGGGCTCGTTGAAGGCGGCCCAGAGGGAACGCTGGGCTTCGACGGATCCGGGCACTTCGAGGCCGAGGTGGCGATAGGCGGCGGGCGTGGCGAGGCGGCCGCGAGGGGTGCGCTGGATGAAGCCGCACTGGAGCAGGAACGGCTCGTAGACGTCCATGATCGTGTCGGACTCCTCGCTGATGGAGGCGGCGATCGTTTCGAGGCCGACGGGGCCACCGCCGAACTTCTCGATGATGCAGCGGAGGACGCTGCGGTCGGTGTCGTCGAGGCCGAGGTCGTCGATGTCGAGGAGGCGCAGGGCGGCGCGGGTGGAGTCGAGGGTGACGTTGCCGTCGCTGCGGACCTGGGCGTAGTCGCGGACGCGGCGGAGGATGCGGTTGGCGATGCGCGGTGTGCCGCGGGAGCGGCGGGCAATTTCCATGGCGGCGTCTTCGGGAAGGTGCACGCCGAGGATGGAGGCCGACCGCTTGACGATGGTTGCGAGCGTTTCGGCGTCGTAGAACTCGAGGCGGTAGACGGAGCCGAAGCGGTCGCGCATGGGGGCGCTGACCATGGCGTAGCGGGTGGTGGCGCCGATGAGCGTGAACTTGGGCATGTTCAGGCGGACGGAGCGAGCGCCGGGGCCCTTTCCGATCATGAGGTCGAGGGCGAAATCCTCCATGGCGGGGTAGAGGATCTCTTCGACGGAGCGCGAGAGGCGGTGGATCTCGTCGATAAAGAGGATGTCGTGTTGCTTGAGGTTGGTGAGGATGGCGGCGAGATCGCCGGGCCGCTCGATGGCGGGGCCGCTGGTGGTGCGGATGGCAACGCCCATTTCGTGGGCGACGATGTTGGCGAGGGTGGTCTTGCCGAGGCCGGGCGGGCCGTAAAGGAGCTGGTGGTCGAGCGCATCGTCGCGCTGCTTCGCCGCTTCGATTGCGATGAGCAGGTTCTGGCGGACGCGCGGCTGGCCCGGGAAGTCGTCGAGCGAATGCGGGCGCAGCGAGCGTTCGACTTCGGCGTCATCGCCGACGACATCGGGTGCCACGAAACGCTCTTCTCCCATCGAAGGGAGTATACGTGGGAGGAGGGCAGTCGGACCGGTGGGAGGCCGGATTTACTCGTCGCCGAGGGCGGTGCGGAGTGTCTCGCGGAGGTCGGCAATGCTGTAGGGCTTCTGGATGAAGCCGGCGAGGCCGGAGGCGGAGAACTGTGAGAGGGCCTCCTGCTCGGAGTAGCCGCTCATGAGGACGACGGGGACGGCGGGGCAGACCTGGCGCATGGCGACGAAGGCCTCCTCGCCGCTCAGCTCGGGCATGGTCATGTCGAGCAGGACGCAGACGACGTTATCGGCGTTGGCCGTGAACTTGTCGAGGCAGTCGCGGCCGTCGACGGCTTCGACGACCTCGAAGCCGAACGAGCGGACGGCGCGTGCGGTGACGGCGCGCACGGTGGGCTCGTCATCGACGACGAGGACGAGGCCGCGGCCAGTCCACTTTTCGGGGGCGACGGCGGCAGGCGACGCTGCGGCTTCTTCGGCAGCCGGGAGGAGAAGCCGGAAGGTCGTACCGGCGCCGGGCTCGCTTGCGACCCTGATCGCGCCCTTGTGGCCGCGAACGATGCCGAGGACGGCGGCGAGGCCGAGACCGCGGCCCGTGAACTTGGTGGTGAAGAAGGGATTGAAGATGCGCGCCTGGGTGCGGGCGTCCATGCCGCAGCCGGTGTCGGTGACTTCGAGGAAGACGTAGTCGCCTTCGGCAAGGTCGTGGGCGAGGTAGGTTTCGTCGAGGTAGGTGCGATCGGCGGCGACGACGCCGGCGGTCACGGTGATCGTGCCCTGTTCGTCGCCGATGGCGTCGCTGGCGTTGACGACGAGGTTCATGACGACCTGGCGGAGCTGGGTGACGTCGGCCTCGACGGCGGGAAGGCTGTCGGGGAAATCGCACTGCAGCGCCACGCGCTTGCCGATCGAGGAGCGCAGGAGGTGCATCATCTCGTCGACGACTTCGCGCAGGTCGACGAGCTCGACGATGAAGCGGCCCTTGCCGGAGTAGGCGAGCATCTGGCGAGCGAGCTCGGCCGCGCGCTTGCCAGCGGTTTCGATGTCTTCGAGGGTCTCGCGGACGGGGGAGGTGGGCGAGAGTTCTTCGAGCGCGAGCCCGGCGTTGCCGAGGATCCCGACGAGCAGGTTGTTGAAGTCGTGGGCGATGCCGCCGGCGAGGATGCCGAGGCTCTCGAGCTTCTGCGATTCGCGGAGCATCTCTTCCGAGCGCTTGCGGTTGGTGACGTTGCGGGCGACAACGGCGACGCCGCGGATGGTGCCGTCCTCGAGGCGGACGGGGGTGTAGATGTGCTCGAACCAGTAGGTCCGGCCGTCGATGTCGATGCTGCGCTCGATGGTGGCGGCGCGGCCCTGGAGGGCGCGGCGGAAGTGCTTCTCGAAGGGCTTGCGGTCGGCTTCGAGGAGGTAGTCATTCATGTGGTCGCCGATGGCCATGGGGTGGCCGATGACTTCCTGGGCGGCGCGGCTGGCGGCACGGTTGAAGCTGATGATGCGCTCGTCGATGCCGACGAGGGTGATCTGGTCGCGGACGCTGCCGAAGACGGCGGTGAGGTCGGCGGCGGCGCGGCGGGCGGCGTCTTCGGCTTCCTGGCGTTCGGTGATGTCGATGCCCATACCGACGAGGCAGGGCTCGCCGCCGAAGTCGATGCGCCTGCCGGTGAAGAAGTACGGCCTGCGTGAGCCATCGCGCGCGACGAAGTCGGCCTCGACGGCAGCTTCGCCACGTTCGAATACCTGGACGATGCCGGTTTCGACGCGCTTTCGGCCCTCACCTTCGAAGAAGTCGAGCGGATGCATGTGGGCGACGTCAGCTGCGCTGTAGCCGGAGACTTCCTGGAAGCGGCGATTCGTCTTGAGCACGCGGCCGCGGGCGGTGAACAGGTAGAAGATGCCGGGGAGGCTATCGACTGTGGCGTCGTTGAACGCCCGCTCGACGAGCACTGTGGCTTCGGCGGCCTTGCGGTCGGTGACGTCGAGGATGACTCCGACAGCGCCGGAGACCGCGCCTTCAGTGCCGAAGAAGGGACTGTAGTAGGCGTCCCACGTGTGGCCGCCGCTTTCGAGCTCGACGGCGCTGGATTGTCCGCGAAGGGCAGAGCGGATAGCGCCAACCACGGCCGGGAAGTCCTGGTAGAGCTCGAACGCCGAACGGCCCACGGCGAGCTTGGGCGGAAGGCCGAGGTTTTCGACGGCGGCGCCGGCAGTGAAGGTGAACCGCCCCTCGCCGTCGAGCGCGACGAGGATGATGGGGGCACTGTCGACGACGCTGCGCAAGAACCGCTCGGCGCCGTGGCGGGCGTCTTCGGCGCGTCGTTTGGCGGTGACATCGCGCATGTTGCCGATGATGCGGTAGCACTCGCCGCTCTCATCGAAGAGGGGCGTGATATGGACCGCGAGCGTGCGTTCGCCGTCGTCGCCAGGCAGTGTGGCCTCCCAGCCGACGGGGCCACGCGCAGCGATGGCGTCGGCGTAGTGGGCGGCGATGCGCGCGGCGCTGTCCACCGGCAGCGCTTCGCTGAGGGTCTTGCCGAGGACGACCTGGGCCGGGCGCTCGAGCAGGCGCTGGTAGGCGTCATTGACGACGGTGCAGCGGAACTGCCCGTCGGGATCGCGCTCCATCACGTAGATGCCGTCGGAGGTGCCCTCGACGACGGCGCGATATTCCGCCTCCGAGCGGAGCCGCGCCTCCTCGCGCGCACCCGCTCGGTGACGTCCACTCCGAGGACCATGGCGCCGATGAGCTCGCGATCGGCGGAGTACCAGGGTGTGTAGTTCAGATGGAGCGTCTCGCCCGTCTCGAGGACGGCATCGAGCGCGGAGCCTTCGCCGTGAAGAGCGCGCTCGAGGGCGAGACGCGCCGACGTGCCCTCGCTGTAGAACTCGGAGTAGTGGCGACCGACTTTCTCGTCGGCGTCGCGGCCAACCAGCGCGAGCGCCGCGCCACGGGAGAACGTGTAGTTGCCGGCGGCGTCGAAGGTGGAGAGCAGGATGGGCGCCTGGGCAACGGCGGCGGAGAGCCGTTCCTCGGCGCGCTGCTGAGCGACCTCGGCAGCGCGGGCGCCGGTGATGTCGCGGACGCTGCCGATGATGCCGACGCAGGCGCCGGAGCTCTCGGCGAGGAGGGGCGTGAGCCGCATCTCGACGGCCATCTGTGTGCCGTCCCTGGTCAGCGTCTCCTCGACGGCGATGGGCGCGCGACCGGCGATGACGCGGCGGTAGCGCGCGGAGACTTCGGCGAAGCGCGCCGGGGCGAGGACATCGCGCAGGAGGCGGCCGGCGATTTCGGCGTTCGACCGCCCGAAGAGCTGTGCGTGGTAGCTGTTGACGAAGCGGATGCGGAAATCGTCGTCGGGGGTGACGTCGACGAGGAAGAGCGCGTCGGAGGTTCCTTCGACGAGGGCACGGTAGTCGGCGGCGGCGCCGCCGTAGGCGACGGGCGCGGATTTGCGCCGGCCGAGGACGGCGAGGCGCGCGCGGAGGGCATCGGCATCAGCGCCGGCCCAGATGCAGTCGTCGGCGCCGGCGTCGATCGCGGCGGCGTGGTCACAGGCGTCGGGGGTGGGAGAGATGGCGAGGACCGGGGCGCGCGCGCCGAGTTCCCGGCAGAGCGCCTCGAGCCGCTCGCGGGGGGACGCGGGGGCAACGACCAGTGCCTGAGGGAAAAGAACCGCGGGGAGCGTCGGAGCGGTGATGGCTGGAGCGGCGCCGGCGCCGGCAAGGAAGGCCGCCAGCGCCGGAGTCTCCGCTTCGGCGCCAACCAGGACAACGTCCAAATCTCACTCCCGAGCGGGCATGGCGCGGCGCGGTGCGCCGGGTCCACATGGGTCCATCGTACCCTCGGGCGTGATGCGGGTGCCGTAGGAGGAATCCCTATTTCGGCGGGTGCGGTAGTGCGGGGGCAACTTCGTTCGCAAGGAGCAGAGGGGGCGCGCGGCACCAGCCCTCATCGCCCTGCCCCTTCTCCTTCCGCGTTGAGGGAGGAGATCCCCCAGCAGCGGCGGGTTCCCAGCTTCTCAGTTGGGGGGAGCGCTAGAACCAGCCCTTGCGGTGGAAGTAGAACGCCATCGAGCCGGCGACGGCGGCCATCGACGACAGCATGACGGCGAAGCCCCAGGTCGAGTGGAGCCCGGGGACGTTGTCGAAGTTCGTCCCAAAGATGCCGGCGATGAGGGACGCGGGGAGCGCGAGGGCGCCAACCACGGTGAGCACCCGCATCACGTCGCTGATGCGGTTGTTGAAGGCGGAGAGGTAGGTGCTGAGGGCGACCTCGGCGTCTTCGCGGACACCCTCAAGCTCGAGGTCGATGCGGACGAGGTGGTCGTAGACGTCGCGAAAGTACACGCGATTGGCGGGGTCGATCTGGGGGAAGTTGTCGCGGCCAAGGCGTTGCACGACGGCCATCTGCGGGGCAAAGACGCGGCGGATGCGGCCGGCTTCGGCGCGCACTTCCAGGATGTGCGTCTGCTGTTCAGACTGCTGGCGGCGCAGCACCTGCGATTCCAATTCGTCGAGCTCTTCGCTCAGGGAGCGGAGCTGGGGAAGGACGCTATCCACCATGCGGTCGACCACCTCGAAGAGCAGGCCGTCGGCGCCGTGCCGCACCGCCTGGCCGCTGGCAAGTGACTCTCCCACGGGCTTCAGCGTGCCGGCCAGCGGGGCAGGTTCGTCCTGGTAGGTGATGAGGTAGTCGGCGCCAAGGAAGGCGTCCAGCTCGTGCGTCATAGGGCCAGTGGGGCCGGTGCGTACGCCCTGGAGGACGACGAAGAGGTGGCGGCCAAAGTCATCGAGTTTCGGCGCGTGAAGCAACGTGGAGTGGCAGTCTTCGATGGCCAGGGGATGGAGGTCGAATCGTCGCCCGAGTTCATCGAGTGCATCCGCATCGGCGGCGGTCAGATCGAACCAGCGAAGCGCGGCGGATGGATGGTCGCCGGGTTGCCAGCGTTCGTCACAGAGGGACCACACGTCCATGGCCCCATGGTACGGGCCGCGGCGGCTCCGGAGCAGCGCGGCAGCGGGATGGAGCGGACCGTTCAGCGGGTATCGGAGACCTGCGACGCAGCAGCAGCGCCGGTGGTTGGATTCGTGAGCGGGTCAGCAAGGAAGGAGCCGACGATCCGCGGTACCTCGGGCGAGGAGATGAAGTTGTAGTGGCTGTAGCCGGGCACGACGGCGAGGCGAGACGTAGACAGGCGCGTGTTCAGCCACCCCGGCTCGCTTACACCGCCGCCCAGGAGGGCGAAGAACTCGGCGACGTGCTTCTGCGACACCGAATCGTTGTCGGCAAAGAGCAGCAGCACGGGCATTGGCAGCCTGGCGACGGCCGCCGACCAGTCGTAGTCCTCACCCATCAGCTTTCCCATCTTGTCGAGGAAGTGCGGGAAGCGGTCCGGGTGGGGCCAGGCTTGCGAGAGCCTGCCGGTTGGTGTTTGAGCCATGTTGGCGGCCATCGCTGCGCCCACCTGGCTCATGCCCTCCCGCGCCTCCGGGTACCAGCCCGAGTGCGCGAACGGCGAGGAGACCACCACCAACCGGCGGACCATGCCGGGATGCTGGATGGCCGCGCGGATCGCGCAGGCGGCGCCGAAGGAATGGCCCACGAGGTCGGCCTGTTCGATGCCCAGGTAGCGCAGCAGTTCCGCGATATCGTCACCGAGCGTCACGAAACTGAGCGGCCGGTCGGTGTCGGCGGTATGGCCGTGGCCCTGCATCTCTACCGCGATGACCTGCCGCGCCTCGGCGAGCGGTTCGATCCATGGTTGCATCTCGCCGATCGTCGTCAGCCCGCCGTGGATCAGCACGAGGGGGTCGCCCTGGCCGTAAATCTCGTGATAGAGCTTGATGCCGTTCACATCCGCGTAGCCGCTGCTCGTTGGACTCACGTGCGCCTCCTGGGTCCGGCGTCGTGCCGACGGGAGCGCCGGCGTAGACGAAGCCGAGATGGTCAGTGTGCCACATGGGCGGCGCCTGATTCGCCGGGTTGATTCGCCAGAGGTGCAGGGTGCGGAGCGCGTCGATGGGGTCGGTGGGCGTTAGCGGGCGGCGCGGAGGACGCGGAAGATGGTGCGGCGGGAGAGGCCGAACATCTCGGCGAGGCGTTCGACGCCGAGGCCATCCTGCGTGGCGAGCTTGAGGATGGTGGCGTCGCGGCCGGTGCGGAGGATGGCCGGCGCGCCGCCGGAGTCCTCGTAGCGGCAACGGGGCAGCGGACAGCTGAGGCACGATGGATAGAGATCGCAGCCTGTGTCGGCATAGTCGGTGTACTCCGGCAGCGCGTCGCTGCGGAGCGGCAGGTCCAGCTGCGTATCCACGGGTCCACCTCTCATCACGTTGCCAAGAATAGAACGCATGTTCTACATCGTTCAACCGGGGTATGTCGCGGTTGCGCAAAGACGTCAGGCGGTGTCGATGGGCCTTCACCGAAGGCTCGTATGATCGATTGGATGACTGCATCGAGTGCGCTCCCGCGGAGCGAGGCGAACGACGAAGAGGCGCCGCTCCAGCGGCCGGCGCTGATCCTCACGCTGGCCGTAGCGGCGACGCAGGACGCGGCCTACGGGCTCGTGTTCCTGTCGTTCATGAACCACTACCTGCTGGACGTGCTGCACTCGTCGCCGGGGCTGCCGGGCTACACGCTGGCGCTGTTCGGCGGCACGAAGCTGCTGTTCCACCCGATCGCCGGGCGGCTCATCGATCGCTGGTCGCCGCGGGGGGTGTTCCGCGGGGCGATCGTGCTGCAGGCGCTGGCGGCCGGGGTGATGTGGGCGAGCGGCTCGCTCGAGGGTTTCCTCGTGGGAAGCTGCCTGCTGGCGATCGGGAGCGCCGCGCTGTGGCCGTTGACGTACGAAATCGTGGGGCGCACGCAGCCGGCCCAGCAGCACAGCCGCGTGACGGGGCTGTTGTCGGTGGTCGGCTACGCGGGGACGGGCGCGGGGATGGCGGCGGGCATCCTCGTCGCGAATCTCGCGGGCGACCGCGAAATAGCGTTTTCGGTGTTGCTGGCGACGGTGGCGTTCCCGCTGTTGCTCAGCCCGGGCAGTGCGCTCAATCGCCGACAGCATGCGAGCCCGAACCCCGTCGAGGCGCCGGTGGCGGAACCGCAGTGGACGTTCGACCGACTTTCCGGCGTGGCGCTGTTCGCGTTCGTCGTGTTCGTCGACTACGCGGCGATCACGTCAGTGGCGGGCGTGTATGGGCCGTACGTTCGGCTCACGCTGGACATCACACTGCTCAAGGCGGGGCTGTACCTTGCGCCGGCAGGCATCGGGGCGATGGTCGGGCTCGTGGCGGCGGCGCGTCTCAGCCGGCCCGGGCGACGGATGGCAGAGATGGCGGTGCTGTTCGTGTTCTCGGCGGTGGGGGCGCTCGGGCTTGCATCGACGACGGAGCCGTTGGTGGCGGGGCTCTGGGCGATCTCGTTCGCGATCGGGGCGGGCGGAGTTGGTCCGATCGTGGCGGCGTCGATGATCGAGCAGGGCGGGAACTCGAGTCCGGGAACGGTGGTCGGCACGCTGATGTCGATCGAGGGGCTTGGCGCCGTGATTGGGCCGGCGGTGATAGCGGCGATCATCGACTGGGCGGGCCCATCGGCGGGGCTGGTCGCCATTGGCGTGACGTTTGCGTGCCTGGCGCCGGTGAGCGTGCTGGCAGGCAGACATCGCGGGCTCTCGGCCGCTCAAACATCCCCTTAACGAGGAAGGGCGCAGGTGGTTCGCCTGCGCCCTTTGAGATTGCGGGGAAGAGCGGCTAGTGCTGTTCGGGGTCGTTCTCCGAGCGGACGACCGAGCCGATGGTGACGAGCAGTCCGCCGACAGCCACCAGTCCGAGCATGCCGAGGAGGAAGATGCGCCAGTCGATGAGGCCACTGGACTGTGCGTGCTGGCCGCTGCCGGTGCTCGGCGCGAGCGGCGAGGCGACGGTGGGCGTGCTGGTGGGATGCGCGGTCGGATCGGTGTCGCCGAGCGTGCTCACCGGGTCGCCAGAGCCAGGCGTGCCCTGAACGTCCTGGGGCGTCGAGGTCGTGTCGGCGGCGGGCACTTCGGCGTCATCGTTCGAAGAGGTGTTACCCGAGGGTGGATCGACCTGCGTGGGATCGGCAGGGGTCGTGGCGGTCGCCGTGGGGATCGGCGTCGGCGTGTTGGTGGGCGTGGGCGTATTCGTGGGCGTGGGCGTGTTGGTGGGCGTGTGGGTCGGGGTGGCGGTAGGGGTGTTCGTCGGCGTGGGTGCAACGATGATCGGCGCCGCGAAGAGGGCGTTGTCCCACTCGGTGAAGAAGTGCTTGGTGGCATCTTCGCCGGGTTCGGCAGCGTACTGGGCTGTCATGAGCTGGACGCGGCCGGACTTCGCGCCAGCAGGTGCGGTGTAGGAATCGGAGACGACGACCCAGTAATCGAAGTCCGTCACGAACGCGCCCTGCGGAGCGGTGATGAGGGCGCCTGTGCAGCCGGGGCCGGCGTACCAGTACACGCGCGTCTCTGCGCCGCCGTGCCGCTTCTGGCCGGAGGGGATGAAGACCTGTGCCTTCAGGGAGTAGGTGTCGCCGGGGGTGATACCGTCGACGCACTGCGCGGCCGAAGCCTGCGTGGTGGCGGTGGGTGCGGAGGTGTTGGTCACACGCATGGCGCCCGAATCCCAGGTGAGGACGGCAGGCGGGAGGCCGGAGGCAGTGCTCCAACCGTTGACGTTGGAGGTGAAGGCGCCGTTGGTGAGGAGGTTACCGGCGGCCGATGCGCCGAAGACCATGAAGGCCGCGGGGATGGCAGCGGCGGCGGCGATGATCGGGAGCTTGAGGAAGGTCTTCATGGAGTCTCTCCTGCCTGTAGTGCAGGTAAGACCAGCGAGCTTGCGAATCCTTACACGGCTGCCGACCGAAATCTGGTGGACTTTCCCCCGATGGCGTGACTGAGGGAACTGTGAGGGGGTCTGCGCAGTGTGTTGGTGGCTTTCGGCGCCTCGCGGTTCTCCCCCTCACCCTCAATCCCTCTCCCCGTGCGCGGGGAGAGGGACGCTCGTTTGTCCAATCCCTTCCCTCGTGCGTGGGGGAGAGCGACGCTCGTTTGTCGCTAACCCCTTCCTGCGTTGCGCGGGGAGAGGGACGCTCGTTCGTCAGCCGTTGTCCGTGGGAGGTGCTAGAGGCGGCTGCGGAGCGCCTCGATGCGGCGAAGGGATTCGTTAATGCGCGACTCGCTGATGACGCCGCCGGTGACCAGCGATTCGATGTGGGCGATGACCCGCTCGGCCACGGTGCCGTCGCTGCCGCCGGACGCGTAGAGCAGGATATCGACGCCGGCTTCGATCGCTTTCTGGATGGCCGTCTCGAAGCTGTAGAGATCGGTGATCGCCGCCATGCCCATCGAGTCGGTGATGACGACGCCGTCGTAGCCGATCTGTTCCCGCAGGAGGCCGGTGACGGTGGCGTGCGAGAGCGAAGCCGGCCAGGTGGGGTCGAGGTGGGCATTGAAGATGTGGGCGACGAGGACGAGGTCGGCGAGACCGTCGTGAATGATGTTCTGGAAGGGCTGCAGTTCGACGGGGGACCAGGTGTCCGTGACATCGACGAAGCCTTTGTGCGAATCGGTGCGGGAGCTGCCGTGGCCCGGGAAGTGCTTCAGCGTCGTGAGCACGCCGTTGTCGTGGTGAGCGCGGATGAAGGCTTCGGCGTTGCGCGTGACGACGTCCGGATCAGCCGAGAAGCTGCGGTCGAAGTGCCCGATGATCGGGTTGTCGGGGTTGACGTTGAGGTCGACGACGGGCGCGAAGTTGAGGTTGATGCCCGCCGAGGCGAGGGTGCGGGCGATTGCGGCGCCGGCATCGTAGGTGACCGACGGATCATCGATCTTGCCGAGGGCGGCGGCTGATTGCGTGGCGGGATAGCCGTTCGCGGGCGAGAGGCGGGCGACCTGTCCACCCTCCTCGTCGACGGCGATGAAGAGCTTGCGGGAGTCCAGGCTCTGCAGAGAGCTGGTGAGCGCTTGCAGTTGTTGGGGCGACTGGATGTTGCGCGGCGTGCCGGCGGCGGTGTCGTAGTCGAAGAGGACGACGCCGGTCACGTCGCCGTTGGCGACCTCGGAGCCGATGGTGGTGTTGCGTCCGGCAGTGAGGCCATCGAAGCCGGTGAGCACCATCTGGCCGATCTTCTGGCGCAGGGTCAACGCGGGGGTCGTGCCGTCGTCGGCAAGGCCGGGGATGACGAGCCGGGAACCGCCGGGTGGCGGATCGGCGAGCACGCGCTGGAAGCCGGTGCAGCCGGCGAGCGGGGCGGCGGCGAGGCCACCGAGCATTGCGCGGAGCACGGCGCGGCGGCTCAGGCGACGGGCAGCCGGACCAGAGCGCGCGTTAAAGGGAGAGTCTTTTGTGGATGGCACCTCAATTGAGGGTACCAATTCGAGCGTCGTTCGGCGCAGCCAGGCGGCTCTTCGAGATTGAAAAGCCGTTGCAGACGGAGACCGGGGCGCATCATCGCCCGGTGGTAAACTGGTACGAACCGATGGTCGCCGCACATTCCCTACCGCGCCCCGCCCGGCCCCCGCTCGATAGCGGCGACCGCCTGACGCGCACGGAATTCCACCGGCGATACGAGCAGCACCCGGAGATCCACAAGGCGGAGCTCGTGGAAGGAGTGGTCTACTTGCCTTCGCCCGCGCGCGCCCAGTATCACGGCGACCCTGACGCTGAGATGACCGGATGGCTCCTGGCCTACCGGGCAAAACACCCGGAGTTGAGGGTCTCGAGTAACGCAACCGTCTTCCTCGACGCCGACAACGAGGTGCAGCCGGACATCTCGCTGCGCCGCGTGGAGGGCGGGAGTTCGCGGATGCTGGACGGGTATATCGTCGGGCCGCCTGAACTGGTGGTGGAGATCGCCGCGAGCAGCGCGGCGTACGACCTCCACGACAAGATGAACGCGTACCGCCGGAACGGGGTCCAGGAGTACATCGTGTGGCGGGTGCTGGACGTCGCGATCGACTGGTTCGAGCTTCGCGAAGAGGTTTACGAGCGGATCGAGCCGGACGGCGAAGGCGTTGTTGAGAGCCGCGAATTCCCCGGGCTGCGACTCGACGTGAAGGCGATGCTCGAGGGCGAGATGGACGCCGTCCTGGCGGGGCTGCGTTAGCCCTCACCCCCTGCCCCTCGTCCCATCGCGATGGGAGAGGGGATCCTCGTGCAGCCGCGGGTGCCCAGCTGCTGAAGCTGGTGAAGAGTTAGCGGTCTTCGAAGGCGGGCGGGCGCTTTTCGACGAAGGCGCGAACGCCCTCGCGGAAGTCGGGCTCGGTGGTCATGCGGTCGAGGAGCGCTTCGGACTTCTGGACGGCCGTGCCGACGTCGCCGTGCAGGTCCTCGTAGATGGCGCGCTTGGTCTCGCGCATCGATGACGGCGACACCTTCGTGGCCAGCTCGGATGCGTAAGCGTGGGTGTGGGCCATGAGCTCTTCGGGCGGCAGGACGGCGTTGACCAGGCCCATCTCGGCGGCTTCTTCGGCGAGGATGATGCGGCTGGAGAGGAGCAGGTCGTTCGCGCGCGTCAGGCCGATGAGCCGCGGCAGCAGCCACGACAGGCCGTATTCGGCAGGAAGGCCGAGCTTGCCGTGGGCGGTGGTGAGCTTGGCGCCGGCGGCGGCGAAGCGGAGGTCGGCGTAGCAGGCGATGACGAGGCCGACGCCGGCGGCAGGGCCGTTGATGGCGGCGATGATCGGCTTCGTCATGCCGAACTGGAAGGCGAAGTTCTGGTCGAACTCGGGGCGGACGCCGTAGCCGGGCTTCGCCGGCTCTTCGCGCAGGCCGCTGTCGTAGCCGCCCTTCTCGATGTGGCCTTCGAGCGCGGCCGAATCGGCGCCGGCGCAGAAGGCACGGCCCTCGCCGGTGACGACGATCACGCGCACGGCGCGGTCGTTCTCGGCCTCGTTGAGCGCCCAGCGGTACTCGGCGTGCATGCGCCCGGTCCAGCTGTTCATACGCTGGGGGCGGCTGAGCGTCACGGTGGCGATGCGGTTCGCGACATCGTAGCGGACGACTTTGAGCTCCATGGCCCGATTGTA
>CAWHVJ010000003.1:0-331919 GCA_963832795.1 uncultured bacterium | reverse complement strand
TTTGCAGCAGTCACAACACAGCCCCTCTACGTCAATATCTGGTTCTATTTTCAATCAAGACGGTGACTGGCAAGACAGCGGAAGGTGCGCTGTGGGGCCGACTACAACGGGCTTGTTGAGTGAGTGGGCCGTGCAGGATCAGATTATCCCGGGGCTGGAGCTCGGGCCCGGCGCAGCTTACCGTGACCACGCCGCTCTTCATGGCGCAACGACTCGACCCCGCCAAGGATGTGTGGATGCGGATTACCCTCAGTGACCAGCCGGCCGTGCAACATCCCGCACGGGCCGGGCCCTCTCCAACCAGACGGACGCGGCCCCAGCGGCGGATTCAAGTACGGCGAGACCGAGGATTACCTGTTGGCCAAGAGCAGCCCAGAATTATCCGAGGTCTGCGGGATGAAATTCAACGACCTCAACGCTAACGGCGTGAAGGATCCCGGGGAAACTCCGGGACTGCCAGGCTGGACGTATTGCCCTCACTCCAGGCAGCCTCACAACGACGACCGACGCCAACGGCAACTACTGTTTCGGCGCGCTCGCGGCGGGAACTATAATTACCGGAAGTGCTGCAGAGCGGTTGGACGCAGACGCTTCCCGGAGGATTGGGGACGATTCGGTGACGGTTCCGCCGTCAGTGGCGAACCTCAACTTCTGGGAACTGCCATCCTAACGCCGCAGCCGCGTGTTCAGCGCCGCAATTGTCAGAGATATGCGGGATGAAATTCAACGACATTAACCGCAACGGCGTGAAGATGTTGGCGAGCCGGGCTGGCAGGCTGGACGATAACCCTCTCCTGGCAGCTCCACCACGACAACCGACGCCAACGGCAACTACTGTTTCAGTCTCCTTGCGCCCGGCACGTACACCGTCTCGGAGGTGCCGCAATCGGGATGGTCGCAGACGCTTCCCGGAGGCCCAGGCCTGCTAGACGGTGACGGTGCCTCCTTCAGTCACGAACCGCAACTTCGGAAATTGCCAATCTACTCTCGGCGTGGCATGTGTAATAGCGACGCAATGAGCAGGAGGGTGGCTGGTTCGAGCTTGTCCTCGATCCGGCCTTCCCATCCGCACGGAGGAGTCGGGAGGTGCAGAATCCTGTCCGTTGCGCCACCACGATGACCAGGTTGTGTCGCGATGCCGGGGCTTACCCAGGCCTCTGGCTATATTTCTGTTACGGTGGTCTAGTGACCACCGTGTACATGCCCCCATGCCGGTTGTACGTGGCGTGTCCCACCTCGTCGCAGCCATCGTCGCGCCGGCGGGACTGGTCGCGCTGCTCCTCATTGCCGCGTCTCCCCGGGGTCACGTTGGCGCGGCCATCTTTGGCGCCGGGGCCATCCTGTTGTTTGGGACCAGCGCGGCCTATCACCTGTGGCCGTGGCAGACCGTGAAAAGGCATCCTCAAGCGCGCCGATCACGCCATGATCTTCGTGTTCATTGCGGCAACTTACACGCCCTTCTGCCTCAGCGTGCTCGGCGACGCCTGGGGCATCCCGCTGCTCGTCGCAGTGTGGTCATCGGCCGCGCTGGGGGTGGTTTTCAAGGTAGCGCGGCCCGAAGTGTCGCGTTGGTTGGGTATCGGGCTCTACCTCGGTGTGGGGTGGCTAGCGTTCGTGGCCGCCTGGCCCCTCGCTCACCGGGCTCCCGAAGCGTTGCCAGGACTGTTGTCCGAAGGGCTTCTGTTCTCAGCGGGAAGTGTCGTGCACGCGTTCCGCCGACCGGATCCCTTCCCTCGCGTTTTTGGATACCACGAAATCTTCCACCGTACTCGTGATCGCCGGCGTCGCCATCAACTCGGGTCTGATTGCGGGCTTCGTGCTTCGGCGCTAGCTCCAACCAGCAACGCAGTTGGTTCCGCCAGCGCGGGCCTCCCACCTAGGGTTCGGGTTGAGGTTATCCGTCGCGCGTTGGCCATGCGAGCCGCCCGAGTGGCGGTGTCTCTAGAACGACCAAGCCTCGCGCCGCTTTAGCACGATGGCTGCATCGTGAGGCTGCGATTGTCGGGCGAGTTCGTTTCGGCCTAGCGTTCACGGCAGAAGCTGTCGGACGAGCGATTCGATTTCCGCAGCGACTCCATCAGCCGCCAAAGCGCGCCGAATTCGCGTTCGTCCGGCGACGAAGTTCACCTCAGTCACGACGGTAGCGGTGGCTACGGCTTCTGCACGCGACGCCGCATCGACGAGGTCCGTGTGGAGCGTATCGACTGGATCGAATTTGGGAATTGGCAATTCGAACATCACTTTGTCGAAGTCCCTCGCTCCCCATTGGCCCCGGCTCTGGAGATGCGCAACCCGATCACGTGCCGTGTCGCTGTTCAAGATGCAACACAGATATCTGGCTTCTTGCAGCGTCTCGAACGCCGACCAGTACAACTTGTGCTCCACGATGGCGGTGTCGTCCGTGCACACGCACGCCGCGGGATTCGTTCCCGACGCTGCGTACAAGACGCGAATGGAGCTGATTGGCAGCTGAGCTGACAGTTGGTGCAGGTAGTCCAGCCTCTCCGCGATCAATCCCTGGCCTTCGTGGGCCGCCCAGACGGCCTCGGCTTCGTCGAGCCATCGTGCGAGATGTCGGTAGCCCCTCGCCCGAGCGGAAGTCGCCGTCAGCAACTCCTCACCGTCAACGGGGAGTACGCTGTCCGCGGGGCCGAACAGTCGGTACGGACCGATTGACGCCCCCAATAGCAGTGGGCGCACAAATTTGGCTTCAACGCGGCCCGAGAGCGATGGCAGGGACTTCCAAGGCTCCTTGCGACCCTATAGGCCGTGCCCTCGCGTCCCAGACTCTTGCTTACGGTTAGCGGCAACGGCGCGATGCGGTCGCTGACGGCGAGGACATCCCTCAACCACCCCACCAGCTCCGAATGGCTCCCGGGAGCTACGACGAAGCCCGGAAGGGACTCTAGACTCCCGCTGCGCAGACGAAACACTTTGAATTCCGCCCCGTCGGTTGCGATGCCGATATAGGGTTCGCCCGATTGCCTCTCACGTTCTTCAAGTATAGAGCCAACTGTCGTTCAGCGTCGCTCAGTTCACGACGAAGGTCGGACTTGATCTCAATCACGGTGCGCCCGAGGAGAGCGTCGATTCGACCGCGTACTTCGTTTATGCGGATGGCCCGTTCGAGCGAGACGTCGAGCGAAGGAACGCCGAGTTCGTCAATGAGCATGCGCCCCAGTTGAAGTCGGACTTTTTCATGGCCCGGCCGGGAGGCTAATTCGCGTACCCAGTTCATCGAGATTAACATCGCTCAGCGCCACGACGACATTCTAAGCCGCCCCGTGTTCCGCGCGTACGGACTCGCAGGGTCTGGCACGGTGTCCCAATTGTGTTGCGGCGCGGGCAATGCAGGGTGGCTGTCAGCCGCACTCCGCTCCGGTATGCTGCCGGCGTGGCTGACGCAGAAGTCCAGTTCATCGCTCACTCCAGGCGCATTCCTGCTTTGGCGGCGATGAACCTCAGCGAAGCCGACACCAGGGCGCATGCGATCGATCCGGTCCTGCGACTCCTGGGCTACAACGAGGTCAGCGACATCCGGCGGGAAGTGCCGATTCCCGCCACTAAAGAGTTCCTCGACTACGCTTTGGTTATCGCTGGGCAGCCCCAGGTCCTGGTTGAGGCCAAAGCCTTGCGCCACGTCATCACAGATCAACACGTCGGCCAATGCGTCGCCTACGCGGCTGTTCTGGGCGTGGAGTGGTGTCTCATCACCAACGGAAAGCACTGGGTCGTTTGCAACGCTCACGCCCGAGGCGCGCTTGAGTCGAAGAAAGTAGCCGAGGTCACGCTCGGTGGCGATGATCAGCAAACTTCGGCGGCGTGGAAGACTTTGTCCTTGTTCGCTCGGGAATCGCTCATGTCGGCCAATCCGCTGACCGAGCTTCTTGTGGACCGCGTTGTCATCGACGAACTCGGCCGCGGAGACTCGGCAGTAGTTGCCGCGCTGAGGAAAGCCGTGCGCGACCGATTTGGCGTCAACGTACCGCCGCAAGCAGTACTAGGAGCGGTCCGGCGACTAAATGCGAAACAGCCTGTTTCGCCCGTTGAGCCAGTTGGCCCGATTCGAGGGAACGGTACCGGGCGCGAGGTCGAAGCCTCAGATTCGCACCCGCGACACCGGCGGCGCCGACAACGAGCCGCATGAACCTGGCCGCCCTGGTTGCAGCCGGAATCCTCGCCGAGGACGACCGAGTCGAGGCGCGACTCTATGGCGTCACCCACTTCGGCCGGGTCCACGACGGCGGGATAGAGGTCGAGGGGGTGCTATACGCCACTCCTTCGGCGGCCGCCAGCGCGCTCCGGGGCGGCAAGGCGTCCAACGGATGGGTGATTTGGACTCATCGTGGTCGGCTTCTGGGACAGCTTCGGGACCAATTGCTGAGCAGCTCTGGCGATCCTCGAACCGCTGGCTAGGATTACCTTCGCGGCACCACCATCGCCAAATCGTGTTGATGTCCTGAGCGACCTGAGTGATGTATGGCCAGATGGAAACCAAGCTTCTCGCCAACCCTACCGATCCGACCGCCTGGCAACAGGCCTTGTACGCCTTCCTCGCCGAGAAGGAGCGACGTTCCGGCTCACGACGCACCGTCGAGGGCTACAGCCGGATGCTCCAAGACTTCTTCGGCCGTGTCGGGAAGACGCCCGATCCTCGTCACGTCGCCGGAAGTGCTCGGTTGGGCGCACGGCATTGGGCTCTCCGGGAAGGAGCCGTCTGCGATTACGATTGGGGCTCGGACCGCTTGCCTGTCCAGCTTCTACAAGTTCCTCATCAGGATGGGGCTGACCGTCGGCAATCCGTGCGACGCGTTGGAGCGGCCGAAGATCAACCCCAGCCCGGCACGGGGCTACACCGCCATGGATGTTCAGGCGATCCTCGCCGTCATCCCGGACACGGTAGCCGGGAGGCGGGACCGAGCCATCGTCCTGACGCTGGTCCTCACCGGCCGGAGGCGCAGCGAGGTCATCAACCTCAAGGCGAAAGACATCGCCGTCGAGGACGACAAGGCGTTCTACTCTTATCGAGGGAAGGGCGGAAAGCAGGGACGCAGGGAGCTCCCTCGGCCAGCCTTCGATGCACTTCTCCTGACGCTCGGCGACGCGGGGAAGTCGCTTGCGACGATGGCACCGCACGAATCGCTGTGGCAGGCGGGTGCTGGCGAACGAGGCGTCACCTCTGCGACGTTCTACAACCGCCTGCGGAGATACATGGCGTTGGCGGGCCTCCAGCCAACCGGCGTTCACATCCTCCGGCACACGGCGGCCAAGCTCCGCCGTGACGCCGGGGAGTCGATTGAGAGCGTGAGCCAGTTCCTCGACCACTCTTCCCTCGCGGTGACGACCGTGTACCTCCGACGGCTGGAAGGGCAGACAGACGACTCTTGGGGGAAGGTTGCTGAGGCGATTGGGGTTTAGGGGCTTTGACGCGCACGCGACGGCGCGTCAGGATTCGGCGAATGACACTCTATGAATACCTCTGCGACAAGTGTGGCGCCCGCTTCGAAAAACGGATGCCTATGAGCGAGTTCCGAGACGTGGTCCCTTGCACCAAGTGTCGGGCGAACGCCCGAAAGGCAATCAGCAACTTCGCGTTCGTCGGCCGCTCTCAGTCCGACGACTCGTTTGACTTCGGTGACGATGAGGGGCTCGGGGCGATGGGCGGGATGCCCGGCATGGGCGGCATGCCCGACATGGATTGAGCTCGGTTACTTCCGTTAGGCGAAGCGGCGCCACGCGGCTGTACGCGAAGGGCCCGCATGTTCTACGCGGCCAGCTTGCCGGAAAGTTCGAAAGGCACGGGCTCGGGTTCGACGGAACGCCATACTGGATTCGAACCGCGGCTAAGCTGCGCAGTTCACCCAACGCCGTTCGCCTCGCAGATCCTGCCGGCCGAGCTCGCACGGGCCTTGTGCTCACCTAGATCCGAATCCACTTTGACAATGAGTGCCTCGGTGCCAAGCAGCCCCATCACTTCGAGAGGCGGCCCGTAAGCTCGAACCGAACTCCGCCTGGGTGTTCGAAAAGATGGGAGAATGGCGTAGAATCCCTCCAGCCGTACCAACTTCTGCCCGTCCGCCCAGGCTCCTAGTACTCGTCCTCCACCACCGGGACCAGGAAGACCGGGACGTCCGTCTTTCGTGCGACTTGCTCCGTGACGGCGCCTTCGAAGATCCGCTTCACTCCCGAGCTCCAGGACGTCGCCATGACGATCACGTCCGCCCCGAAGTGGCGCGCCTCGTTCACAATCACCTCCGAGGGCTGGCCCTCCGCCACGGCCGCCTGCCAGCCCGCCGCTCCATACGTCGAGCGCACGTCCTCGACGTAGAGCGTCGCGCTCACACGGGCCTCCTTTGCGGAGTTGACCATGTACGGCGGCGGCTCGTATCCCTCGGCGATGATGGCGTCGATCGTCCCGTCGTCGGGCACCACGCCCAGCAGCATGACCTTCGAACCGAACGGCTCGGCCAGCGCCCGCGCACCTGCGACGGCCGTCTCCGCATGCCGCGACCCGTCCAGCGGAACCAGGATGGCCTCGAACCCAAGCTGGCTCTTCGCCGAAAGCTGCCGGCTCGGCAGGCCCAGCGCGGCGGCCACGCCGTTCAGCGCCTTCCGTTCGACGCCGCTGCGCTTGCTCCCGAGCCCGAGGAACCCCCCGGAAGCGTCAGCGACCTCGGCCGCCAGTTGCATGAGCGTCTGCTTGAAGCGCATTGCGTTCCGTTCGTCGCCGGCGCGGCTGAGCGCGTCCGAAACCGCGCGAAGTCCCTGCGGCGCGGTCCGCCCGTCGGCCTTGTAGCGTTCCCAAACCGTGTCGAACTGCTTCCCGGCTCGCTCGAAAACCCCGCGAACGAGGTCATCAGCATGCCGCCGGTACGCGTCGATCCCGTCGATCAGGGCACGGCGCTCGCTGTCGTCGATCTTGCCGTCCGCGCCGCCGATCGCGGCGAGGATCCAGAGCGGCGCCAGCTCCAATTCGCGCCAGTCCTCAGCATTCAAATCGGCATCGTCGCGCATCGCACACTCCTCCTGTCGGCACGCGCATCATCGTCTTCGCCGCCGACATGCGCACGTCCATTTGGCGGGAGTCGCGCGAGGGCCAGACCATGCGGTGCGTGGCCGGTCAAGGGCTGGGAGCTTTGCGGTGCTGCAGCTACCGCCGCGGGTCACGCCTCTTTCGGGAGCCCGCCGCTCATTCGGAGCACCAGCCGCATGCACCGGTGCCCGATGTCCGCCCCCGGCACGAACATCATCGGGCAGCCGCCCGCGATCACGGTCATCTCGCGCGACTTCCCCAGCGCCACCGCCTGCTCCGACACGCTGCCCGTGCCGAACGAGCGGTGCAGCCACACGCGCGGTATGTGCAGGTCGGCGCACTCCGACACCACGGCTTCGGCAGCGCCCGGCGGCGTCACGACGACGACGGCGTCGACGCCGCCCGGGATGGCGGCGAGATCGTGATAGCACGCTGTGCCCTCCGCCTCATCGGCGTTGGGGTTCACGGCGAACACGTCGTGCCCGCCCTTTTGCAGCGTCCGAAAGATCAGGTTCGCTGGCTGCTTTGGGTCACGCGAGACGCCCGCCACCGCGATCCGTTTCTGAGCGAGGAAATCATCAACAGCTTCTCGAAGCGCGGTCATGCCTGCACCTCCGTTCCTCCAGTGAACGCCAGACGCCCGTGTGCTTCGACGACCGATGGGCGGGGAGTTGCTGGTGCGAACGGCCCATACCACCGACCCGCGATGTCCGCCCGCAGCCTGTAAGGCTCCCGAACCTACAATCGGTGCCAATGAAGGTCCTCATCGTCGGCGCCAGCGACACGCTCGGTACGTACCTCCCGGACCCGTCGCAGGGGATGCGCGGAATCCTTGCCAGCGAGCTGCCGGTTCGGCTGAAGCAGCCGGTGGACGTCGATCACATGCGCTTCTTCTCGCACTTTCCGAAGGCGCCCGAGCACGCCTTCGCCAACGTCCGCGAGCGCGCACCGGACGTCACGGTTCTCGCTGCGCACTCCATGGCCTTCGCCACTCCCTCGCTTGGCGCGCGGCTTGTTCACATCTTCGGTTGGAAGGCTGGCCGCTGGATCGAGCGGCGAATCTGGGACGCGGACTCGCGTGCTCGCAAGGGCGGCATCCTCGCGCCGCTTCGCGGACCCGCACGGGCTATCGCGTACCGCGTCATCGGCACGTCCACCTACACCGGCGTCGAAGAAACCATCCGCCACTACTCCGAGACGGTGAACCTCCTCGCCCGCATCGAGGACATGCAGCTCGTCGTCGTCGGGACATTCCAGCGCCGGCGCGACGGCGACGTTGCTCCCCACGCACAGCTCAACGCGGCACTCGCCACGGTCGCCGCCGCCCGCCGCGTGGCCTGGGTCGATCGCCAGGCCATCGTCTCCAGCCTCGGCGACGACGCCTTCCAGGCGAACGGCGAATACTCCACGCCCCTCCTCCACCGCAAGGTCGCCGACGCCATCATGGCTGCCGTCGTCTAATCGCGCGACGCGGCATCCCTTGTGTTAACAACCGGGTATCGCTCGAAAAGCCGATCCAACCTAGGCTCAACGCGTCAGGCCCACACGCCTGCGAGAGTGCATGACGTGACCACGCGCACACGCCGACTCCTCCAGATGGCCGCCGGCATCGGCGGCACGGTGCTCTTCGCCGCCCTGGCTGTCTATTACGCCACTGCCGCGAACGGTCATCCTCGGGTAAAACACATCATCCTGTTCGTGGCGCTCGCCGCGATCAGCGCCCTCATCGCCTGGTTTTCACTCCCGCCGCGTGACATTGCCAGTGATTCCTAGTTCGGGCTCGACCTCGCTATGAGCACCTGGCACGCCGTCATCCTGTCGGTGCTCCAGGGAGCGTTCGAGCTCTTCCCGGTCTCGAGTCTCGGGCACACCGTGCTCGTGCCGGCCCTCTTCAACTGGAACGAACGCCAGTCCGACCCAAGCTTTCTCGCCTTCGTTGTCGTCCTCCACCTGGGCACGGCCCTTGCATTGCTGATCTTCTTCTGGCGGGATTGGCTGGCGGTCATCACCGCCGTGCTGCGAAGCATTGGCCGCAGGCAGCTGAGCTCCGACCCGAACGAACACCTGGGCTGGCTCATCGTCGCCGGCTCCATCCCAGCCGGCATTCTCGGCCTGCTGTTCAAGCAGCGGCTCAACGACCTTTTCGATCGTCCGTGGCTCGTCGCCGCCTTCCTCCTCGCGAACGGCTTCGTGCTGCTGCTCGGCGAGCGGCTGCGGGCCGCGTCAGTCGCCGCAGCTGAAGGCCGCGACCTGTCGCTCTCGACCCTCGGGCTGCCGAAAGGCGTCGCCATCGGCGCTGCGCAGGCGCTGGCGCTGCTTCCCGGCTTCTCCCGCTCGGGGACATCGATGGTCGGCGGGCTGGTCGTCCGCCTGACCCACATCGATGCGGCCAAGCTCTCGTTCATGCTGGCCACCCCGCTCATCTTCGCCGCCGGCGCACTGTCGGTCCCCGACCTTTTCAAGGACGACGCCAACATCGGCCCCGGGCTCGCCGCCATGGGCTTTGTGATCTCCGGCGTCACCGCGTTCTTCGCCATCCGCTTCCTGATGCGGTACCTCACCACCGAGCGACTCGATGTCTTCGGCTACTACTGCATCGCCTTTGCCACGGTGGCGCTGGTCGTGCTGGGAGTGCGCGCCGCGTAGCCGTGGCCCTTCGCTCCGCGGTGTGCCGTCGGACAAGGAAGAGGGGAGGCGACTGGTCGCCTCCCCTCACCGTGCGTGAACGCCTACTCGCGCTAGCTGTTGCGCGGCTTGCAGTAGGCTGCCCCGCGGAAGTGCCCTCCCCACATCGGCGCGATTGGGCACCAGTTGAACACCCCCGCGGCGATCGGCACGAGGCCGGCTGCGGCGACGATGATTCCCGCCGGTGGCGGTATCACGAATGCCCCCACGCCTACGAGTGCCACGCCGAGGGCAACGCGGGTGGCGCGGCCCCCGCCGGAGGCCATGAACCGGGAGAATGCGCTCCCTTCGAGGTCGGATTCGAGTGCGGTCATTTCAGACTCCTTTGCCTGCGTTTAGTGGGCGAAGCGGACGTCGGGGAGCAGGCGGTCTGCCCAGCGCGGGAACCACCACGCTTTCTTCCCGGCGAGCTTGAGGACTGCTGGCACGAGGACCAGCCGGACGAGGAACGCGTCCAACAGCACGGCTGTGCCGAGGATCAGGCCCATCTCCTTCATCGGGAGCGTGCCGGCGATGGCGAAGGTGAAGAACACCGCGACCATGACCCCGGCGGCGGCCACGATCGGGCGTCCCGTGTGAGCGAGGGCGCCCTGCATGGCTTCGTCCGGGTCGCCGGAGCGTTCGAAGTGCTCTCGCGCCGAGGCCAACAGGAAGACCGTGTAGTCCATCGAGATGGCGAACACGAGCGTGAAGAAGAACAGCGGCGCCCACGACGTCAGGTAGCCCTGGCTCTCGAAGCCCATCGGCCCCGCTGCCCAGCCGTGCTGGAACGCCAGCGCTCCGACCCCAAACGCCGCGCCCACGGACAGCAGGTTGAAGATGACTCCCGGCGACCGCGATGAAGATCGCCTGCAGTGCAATCAGCAGCAGCAGGAATCCCAGCACGAGGACCGTGCCGATGACGATCGGCGCGCGAGCCCGCAGCGTCGAGTCCAGGTCGTGGTTCTCCGCCACAGGCCCGCCCACGAGCGTGCCCGATGGCAGCTCCGTCCGCAGCGTCGCCACGAGCTCGCTCGAAGCCTTGCTCGACGGGTCCGTGGTCGCGATCGCCGTCACGAGGTTGAAGCCTTCGCCGCCCGGCTGAACCGGGAACACCGCGGCCACTCCGGGCGTTTTGGCCACCGTTTGCGCTACGGCGTTCGCGTCGACGCTCTGCGGCACGACGATCTGCAGCGGCCCCGGGCCGCCCGGCCCGAATGCGCCGGCGAGGAGGTCGTACCCGACCCGCGCCTGCCGGTCCTTCGGCAGTACGTTGATCCCGGGCATGCCGGTCTCGAGCGAGAGCAACGGCGATGCGAGCAGCAGCAACACGGCCACCACCGCGACGGTGAGAATGGCGGCCCGCGCCTGCACCCTCTGGGCGAACCGTGCCCACCACGGGCTGCGGTGCTCGCCGACCTTGTGCCAGGGCAGGGCCAGCCGGTCGATCCACGGCCCGAGCAGCGCCGGCAAAAGCGTCAGCGCTGCCAGCAGCACGAAGCCCACCGCCAGCATCATCCCGGCGGCCATCGAACGGAACGCCGGCACGGGCACCAGCAACACCGCGGACAGGCTAATCAGCACCGTGAGGCCGCTGAAGAGCACCGCCTTGCCCGCCGTGTCCATCGTCACGCCGACGGCATTGTTCATGTCGCCCGGCGTGGCGTGTGCCGCCCCGCGGAAGCGCGTCACGATGAAGAGCGCGTAGTCGATGCCCAGCGCGAGCGCGAACATCATCGCGAAGTTGAGCGTCCAGATGGAGAGGTCCATCACCTGCGTGATGCCGAACAGGATGCCCATCGCCGAGATCAGCCCGGCAGCCGTGAGGAGCAGTGGCAGCCCGGCAGCGGCCAGCGATCCGAACGCGATCACGAGGATCACGGCCGTGATCGGCCACGTCAGCAGTTCCGCCTTGAACATCCCGTCGCGGTTCACGGCGTTGAAGTCGCCCCAGAACGCGGGCGAACCCGTCAGCGCGACCGTGACCGAGCTGTCACCCAGCTTGCCCACGGGCCCCGCGAGGTCTTCCGCAACCCGCACCGCCGTCGTCGGGTCAACGAGCGTGCCCGCCTGCAGCATGACCGAATGGCCGTCGGCGCTCGGCTGAGCGACCGCCGGCGAGAGCTCTGTGCGCGTCGCCAGGAGCGCGGTCGCCCCGGCGATCTTTTCCTGGAACGCCGGGCTCTGTGTCGTCAGCGAGTCGCTGTGCAGCACGACCACGGCCGATTGCGAGGAATAGCCCCCGAAGTCGCGTTCGATGATCTGGCGAGCGGCGAGCGAGTCGCTCCCGTTCACCTCCCACATCGCGCCGGAGAGGGCGCTTTCGAGCCGTGGCGCGAAGAACCCGAGCGCTACGGCGATGACCGCCCACCCGAGAATCACGGATAGCCGATGTGCATGAGACCAGCGGCCCAATCGGGCCAGGGGTGGGATGGGCGGCATGTATAACTCCTTGCCTATCTAACGATGAATACGGGACAGCGAAGCAGTGGCGATCAGACGGTGGCGAACTCCTTCGCGTCCGCCGCCACCTGGTCGCGCAGCCGTGCGCACACGATGTCGCACAGCTGCGTCAGGCTCGGGTCCGTCACCGAGTAGTAGGCGGCCGTCCCGGCGGGGCGTCTTGTGACGACGCCCGCGGCGTGCAGGACGCGGAGATGTTTGCTCACGTTTGCCTGGCTCGTGTTCAGCCGCTCCACGATCTCGCCCACGTTCAGCTCGCCCTGGGCGAGGAGCAGGCGCAGGATCGCCAGTCGCGTCGAATCACCGAGCACGCGGAAGCGCTCCGCGATGTGCTCGAGCATGTTTTCGGGGAGTGCTTCGGACATGTCAATAACTCTATAACCGTGGAGCGATGATAGTCAACCCCCATCGATGACGCCCGGCCGCTCCCCGTCCCGGCCTACGGATCGAGCGTCTCGAACGACAGTCGCCCGTACCAGTTGATGAAGTGGCCGTGGTGCTGCTTGATGATCGCCCGCGCGGCGTCGCGTTGGGTGGGACCGTCGGCGTGGACAGCGACGACGCAGTGTCCGGCCCGCGCTTCCTGCTCGTATCGCGCCGCCTGCTCCGAGTCCATGCTCATCGCTTGCGTCAGGCGCACGAGCCGCGCGAACAGCCCATGCTTCTCGCCCTTCGCGTCAATGCGCAGCGCGCCTTCCTCACCCGAGAACACTGCCAGGTCCTCGACCGGGACGCCGGACGCCGCCAGCTCCCCCACGACCGCCTGCGCCTCGCCCTGCTCGTCCAGCACGCCGAACAGGTAGTCGTTCGGATAGGCGACGAACTGCGTGCCGGCCGACGCCTTGATGTCCGAGCACACCTGTTCGAACTGCTCCCGGCTCAGGTCCCCGCTCGCGTACCGCCGCTGTGCCAGCTCGATCGGGGCGATGTGCGTCGCGTCCGACTGCGGCCCACTCTTCCGGTTGCCCAGGACCCGCACGCCGACATAGATCACCGCCGCCCAGATCGCCACCCACCAAACGCCGGCGAAGATCATCCACCAGCCCATACCTTCGTGAACGCTCCACATGGAACCTGCCCTCCTTTTCGAGGAACTCCTCCCTGAGTGTCCGACGCGATGCTCCTCGCCGTAACGTCCGTCCGACCCACGGGTCGACGCCGCCTGGCCCTTCGTCTTGCTACCCACACCGGGTATAGGTAAGCTCGTTCCATGCCCGATGACACCGCCACCCCGCAGAGCGACGTCCTCGCCCGTCTCCACAAGATCGAGGGCCAGGTGCGCGGCGTCGCCCGCATGATCGAAGACGGCCGCGAGTGCGAGGCCGTGCTGACGCAGATCCTCGCCGCGCGGGCCGCGCTCGACCGCGCCGCCGCCGCGGTCTCCACCGCCTACGTCGGCGAGTGCCTTCGCGACTCGCCGTCCGACGCAGAACACCGCCTGGCACGAGTTGTGGCGCTTCTTTCGCGCACCGGCTAGCCGTCCAACTCTCCTCCCGAATCCCCTCACGTCCACAGGAGTGCCGTACCCTTCATGTCATGGTTCAAATCTGGCCCCAATCCGCTCGAAGTCACCCCGGCCGATGCCCACACTCTCGTTGCCGATGGCAAGGCTGTTCTCGTTGACGTGCGCGAGCCGAACGAATGGCGGGGTGGCCACGCCTCGCCCGCGAAGCACATTCCGCTCGGCTGGCTCGCTGCCAAGCGTGATGAGCTACCGCGCGACCGCGAGATCCTCGTCATCTGTCGCAGCGGCCACCGCAGCATGAATGGCGCTCGCTCGCTGAACGCCGCCGGCTTCACGGCCCGCTCCGTTGCCGGCGGCACAGTCGCCTGGATGCGGAGCGGCCTGCCCGTCAGCCGCTGATCCTGCCCGGGAGGTTCCGATGGAGATCCTTCAATTCATCGCCGACGGCCTGGGCGACGCCTCCTACCTGGTCGTTGACCAGGGCGTGGCGGCGGTCGTCGACCCGCAGCGCGACATCCGCCCGTTCGTCGCCGCCGCCGCAGCGCGCAACGCGAAGATCGAACACGTCTTCGAAACCCACGTTCACAACGACTACCTGTCCGGCGGCCGCGAGCTCGCAGCGCTCGGCGCGAAGGTCGTTGCGCCGAGCAAGGGCCAGCTTCAGTTCCCCCACATTGGCGTCGACGACGCCGACGTGGTCTCGGTCGGCGGTGTGCGGCTCAAGGCCGTCGCGGCCCCCGGCCACACCTACGAGCATCTCGCCTATCTCGCTCTCGACGGCGAAAAGCCCAGGGGCGCGTTCACCGGCGGCGCCCTCCTCATGGCCGCCGCCGGCCGCAGCGACCTCCTCGGGCCTGACCATACCGACGAGCTGCTTCGCCTCCAGTGGGAGACGGCGCACCGGCTGCAGGCCCTGTTGCCCGCCGAGGCGAGCATCATGCCGACCCACGGCGCCGGCTCCTTCTGCAGCTCGGCAGGCTCCGTGAGCGAGCGCATGGGCCCACTCTCGGTCGAACTTCGACGCAACCCGGCGCTCGCCAGCCCCTCGTTCGCCATCTTCCACGAGATCCAGACCGCGTCGCCGTCCCCCATTCCCGCCTACTACGCGCATATGGCGCCGCTCAACCGCAAAGGCCCGCGCGTCGTCGGTCAGCCGCCCGTCCCGGACGCGCTCGAGCCAGCGGCGCTGGACGCGCTCGCCCGCACAGGCGTCCATGTCGTCGATGCGCGCCGCCGCGCCGACTTCGCCCTGGCCCACGTTCCCGGAACGATGGCCATCGAGGACGACGGCTCCCTCCTCGCCTACCTCAGCTGGCTGGTCCCCTTCAACGCCCCCGTCGCCCTCGTCACCTACGACCGCGCCCAGGCCGAACGGCTCACCGTCGACCTCTTCCGCATCGGCTACGAAGACGTCCGCGGCTACCTCCCATTCGGAGACTGGACCGCCGAAGGCCGCCCGACCGGCAGCCTCGAGCTCGTCACCGCCCGCGACATCGCGATGGCGCTCGACTCCGGCTCCCGTCCCGTCCTCGACGTGCGTTTTGCGAACGAGCAGGACGATCTGCCTCTCCCGAACGCGCTCCGCCGGCCGATCGATCGCCTTCCAGAGTGGATTGACCAGGCGCCCGACGACGCTCTCGTGGTGTGCGCCAGCGGCTACCGCTCCTCGGCCGCGGCCAGCATCCTCCAGGCCCAGGGCCGCCACGTTTCCGCCCTGGTGCGCGGCGGCGCTGCCGACGTTCTCCAGTCGCTCGCCGCTACCACCTGAGGCCCCCTGCCACCGCTATACTCGGCCGCGAACCACACCGGGAGGCATAGCTGACATGGGCGATTCGTCCGCCGCCACCGCCTACGCGGCCCTCATTGACGCAGCGCGGGCGCAGAACGCCCGGCTCGGACCGGAACGAGGCGACCGCTGGGCCGGCCGCGCCGCCGCCTTCCGCCTCGATCCCCGTCGCAACCTCGAGGCGAACACCGCCGCCGTTGTCGACTTCATCCAGCCCGGCGACACTGTCATCGATGTCGGCGGGGGCGCCGGCCGCGTCGGCCTGCCCGTAGCCCTTCGCTGCCGCGAAGTGATCAACGTCGAACCATCGCCCGGCATGCGCCAGGAGTTCGAAGCCTCGGCCACCGAGGCCGGCATCCACAACGCCCGCGTCATCCCCGGCGGTTGGCCAGAGAGCGCCGACGGCCTCCAGGCTGACGTCGTCATGCTGGCGAACGTCACCTACTTCGTCCGCGATATCGTCCCCTTCATCGAGGCGCTCCAGCGCGCCGCCCGCCGCCGCGTCATCATCGCCGTCTGGAGCATCCCACCTCCGAGCCATTCGGCGTCACTCTACAAGCTTCTCCACGGCGCGCCGTTGGTGGTCGCACCCGGCCACCGCGAACTTCTCCCGGTCCTCTGGGAGATGGGACTGCTTCCTGAAGTCCGCGTGCTCCCCGATCCCTTCCGCGGCGCCGGCGAACGTCCGCCCACGCGCGAAGACGCAGTCCGCTTCGCGATCGAGCGCGGCAGCGCGGAGAACGTCGACGGTGCGGCGGCCATTGTCGAAGCCCACTTCGACGAACTGTTCGACGCCACGCCGCAGGGCCACGTCCCGAAGTGGGCGCCGGACGTCCGCGAAATGCTCATCACCTGGCAGACCGCGTAGTCCCGGCCACCTCGCCCCTGCCCCGCCATTGGCGGTGCTACGCTCACACCGTGAATGCCGACGAGCATGCCCTTATGGCATGTCTGCGCGCGATAGCATCGAACGACCTCTCCGCCGTACGGCGGCTCATCGCCGACTTCCCCGAAGTGGCTGCGGCCCACCTTCGGCATGGCGCCACCCGCGACAATGCCGGCCACAACTACTTCGACGACATCCAACACTATGTGTACGCCGGCGATACTCCGCTGCACGTCGCTGGCGCTGCGTACCGCCCCGAAATAGCCACGGTACTTATCGCAGCCGGGGCCGATGTCCGCGCCCGGAACCGCCGGGGCGCAGAACCGCTTCACTACGCCTCCGACGGCATCCCCGGCTCTCCCGGCTGGAATCCGGACGCCCAGGCAGCGACCATCGCCGTCCTCATTGCCGCCGGCGCCGATCCAAACGCCACGGACAAGAGCGGCGTAGCGCCGCTCCATCGCGCCGTGCGCACACGATGCGCGGCGGCCGTGGGTGCGCTGATCGAAGGCGGCGCCGATCCCCGCCTCCCCAACCGCAGCGGCTCTACGCCCATTGCGCTCGCCACCCGCGCCACCGGACGCGGCGCAAGCGGCTCGCCCGCCGCGCTCGCTCAACAGTCCGAGATCCTGCGCCTCCTCGGGCGCTAACCCCCCGGCCCCTCGACCGGTCGACCCGTCGACCCCGTCGACCGCTCGCATCTCCCCCTCCGGCCCGCTTTTCCCGGCCACACGGACGCTGCGTTCCGCGCTCGACACTCCTATGGTGGGCTAAATCAAACCGCTCCCATTGGAGGCACGACGTGATACGTACACCTATGCAAAAGGCTGCCGACACCCTCAACGCACTCGGCCGCCACGAGATGGAGTCGTTGGCGATGGCGTACCTGGAAAGCCACATGCTGGCATGCGAGCTCTCCGGCACCGAGGCGCCGGTCCACATCTCCCAGGAACAGCTCGGCGACCGCGTCGCGCAACTCAGCGACGACCGCCTGATGGCGCTGCTCCTGCCCATCTCCGCCCTCGGCCACAGCGACTGAGACGCCCTGCATCACCCCGGTAGCGGGTTCACGGCGACCCCGGCGACCACCGGGAGAGGCCCCATCCGTTCGCGCCGCAGCGACCGCATTTCCAGCCCGGAATCCGCCACGGCTTCCGCCGTGCGCCGGTTCGGACGGCAGCCGCCGCCGCCAACCTTCCATGCCGGCGTAATCGCGTCGAACAGCTTTCCCGCGATCGGCTGAGCCGGCCGCACGTGCTCCCAGAAGCGGAACTCGCCGCCCGGTTTGAGCACGCGCCGGATCTCCGCCAGCGCGAGCGGGACGTCATCGATCGTGCACAGCGTCAACGTCGTGAACACCGTATCGAACGCACCGTCCGCAAACGGCAGATGTTCGGCCGGCACCTGGACGAGGCTCACGTGGCGGCCCTGCTCGCGGGCGTGGCTTCGCGCCCGCGCAACCATGTACGCGTCCGGCTCGATGCCGGCGTAGCTCACACCATCGGGCAGGTAGCGCCAGTTCGTTCCCACGCCGACGCCGATCTCCAGCACGCGGCCGCGCAGGCCTGAGGCGACTTCGCCCCGTGCTTTCCGTTGCTGCGGTCCCTCGTGCTGTGACGACCTGTCCCAAAACGCCGCGAAGAGCCGATGTCCGTGTCCCATCTGGCGCAGCATACGGCACACCGGCCACGCATCGCCGTGTTTCTTCGTTTGTCATATTGTCCGATTGTACGTACAATTCAGCCATGACACCGATCGAGTTCTTCGCCGCCACCCTTGGCCTCTCCGTCGCCGCCGGCCTCCTCGGCTCTCTCCTCGGCCTTGGCGGCGGCATCATCGTCATCCCCGGCCTCACCCTCCTCCTCGGCGTCGACATCCGCTACGCCATCGGCGCCTCGATCGTCTCCGTCATCGCGACCTCCAGCGGCGCGGCTGCCGCCTACGTCCGCGAGCACCTCGCCAACCTCCGTGTGGCCATGTTTCTCGAGCTTGCGACCACCACGGGCGCCCTCTCCGGCGCCTACCTCGCCGGCCTTATCTCGGTTCGCTGGCTCTACATCATCTTCGGCGTCGTCATGGGATATTCCGCCCTCGCCATGTTCCGCAAGCGCCGTCAGGTCGTCGAAGCTGACGTCCCGCCCGACGCACTCTCCGATCGCCTCACGCTCCACAGTTCCTACTACGATGAAGCCACGGGCTCCAACTTCGATTACCGCGTCACCCACGCCCGCACGGGCCTCGGGCTGATGTACATCGCCGGCGTCGTCAGCGGCCTGCTCGGCATCGGCTCCGGCGCACTCAAGGTCCCCGCCATGGACCTCGCCATGCGCCTCCCCATCAAGGTCTCCACCGCCACCAGCAACTTCATGATCGGCGTCACCGCGGCCGCCAGCGCCGGCGTCTACTTCGCCCGCGGCGACATCAACCCGTTCATCGCCGCCCCCGTTGCCACCGGCGTCCTCACCGGCGCCACGGCCGGCTCGAAGCTGCTCGGCCGCCTCCAGAGCTCCTCGGTGCGCATGGCCTTCGTCCTCGTCCTCCTCGTTGTCTCCGCCGAGATGTTCTCGAAGGGGGTCCTCTAAGGTGGCTATCGAAACCGCCGCTCCTCCCGCAGCCGGTCGCCGCCGACGATGCTGTCCGCCGCACAGAGCTGATTATCAGCAACCTCCTCCGCTGGGGCGTCGGCGTGAGCATCGTCCTCGTGCTCATCGGGACGATCGTCACGTTCGTCCACCACCCGTCCTACCTGACATCCAGCCAGGACCTCGCCACCCTGAAGGTCTCCTCCGCCTTCCCGACGTCGATCCCGGCGCTCGTGCGCGGGCTCGCGCACGGCGAAGGACGCGCCATCGTCATGCTTGGCCTCCTCGTCCTGCTCGTCACGCCTGTCGCTCGCGTCGCGGCCTCGATCTTCGCCTTCTGGCACATGCGCGACCGCACCTTCGTCGTCATCACGTCCACCGTCCTCGCCTTGCTGCTCATCTCGCTCACGCTCGGGAAGGCCGGAGGATGAAAGCCGTCGACCGCCTGAGCCCCGTCCCGCTTTGGGCCCAGATAGAAGGAGACCTCCGCGCCGGCATCGCCGCCGGGACGTTCGCCGATCACTTCCCGACCGAGGCCGAGCTCACCGCGGCCTACGGCGTCAGCCGCCAGACCGTCCGTGAAGCGCTCCGCCGGCTCGTTACCGCGGGCCTCCTCGACCGCCAGCGCGGCAGGGGCACGGAAGTGACCGCCGCTCCCGTCCTCGAACAGCCCATGGGCCGCTTCTACAGCCTCGCCCGCGGCATCGAGGAGCAGGGCATCGCCGAGCGCTCCTCGCTGCTCGCACGCGAGTTCGCCCCCAACGCTGATGCCGCGACGCGGCTCGGCGTCGCCGCCCGACACCTCGCTTCTCCACTTCAAGCGCGTCCGCCATGCGGGGCGCCGATCCGCTTGCCCTCGACGACTGCTGGCTCTCCGGCGCCGCTGCCCACGCCGTCGCAGACCGCCGCTTCGAGCAGGGCTCCCTGTACGAGTTCCTTGCCCGCGAGGGCGAGATCCGCGTCAGCGGCGCCCGCGAACGCGTCACCGCCGCAATCCCGGATGCGGCGACGCGCGAACTCCTCGCCATCCCGCGCGGCGTCGCCGTCCTCGTCGTCGATCGCGTCACCTACTCCGGCGAGCAGGCGTTCGAATGGCGCACGAGCATCGTCCGCGGCGATCGCTTCGCCTTCGTCGCCGACTGGTCCGCCGCTCCGCGACTCTAGCCGGCGTTCCCTTTCACCGATCCGGTGATCTCGGCCATCAGGTCCATCGCCGCGTCGTCTCCCGAGATCGTCAGCCCGGTCGCGCCGGAGTCCTCCCACGCGCGGTAGCGCTCGCGGATGCGCGCCGCCGGGCCGACGAGCGAACCCTCGTCGCAGAACTCGTCCGGCACCGCTTCGATCGCCTCGCCTTTGCGGCCGGACAGGAACAGCTCCTGGATCGTCTGCGCCACATCGCCGTAGCCGCGCCGGGTCATCATGTCGGCGTGGAAGTTCTTGTCGCGATGGCCCATGCCGCCCACGTACAACGCGATCTGCGGCTTCATCTGCCGGAACGCGCCGCGCAGGTCGTCCGTGATGATCACCGAGCACATCGCCTGGATCTCGAAGTCCTTCCACGACTTTCCGCCCCCGGCGCGCTCGAAGCCCGCCTCGATCCACGGCCGGTAGATCTTCGAACTCCCTGGAACGAACCCCAGCGGCAAGATGCCGTCGCACACCTCCGCCGCCAGCCGCACGTTCGTCTCCGTGCCGCTGCCCAGCCAGATCGGGATGTTCGGGTTCATGTGCAGGATGCTCTTCAGCGGCTTCCCGATGCCCATCGCTCCCGGTCCGGTGTACGGCAGCGAGATCTCCTTGCCCGCGTGCTGCACCGGTTCCTTCCGCTCGAAAATCTTCCGCATGATCGTGACGTAGTCGCGCAGCCGGTAGTACGGGCGGCCCCACGGCTGCCCATACCAGCCCTCCACGATCTGCGGTCCCGAAACGCCGAGGCCGGCGATCATCCGGTTGCCGCCCGCCAGCGCGTCCACCGTCGCCGCCTGCATCGCGCACATCGCCGGGGTGCGCCCCGCGAGCTGCATGATTCCCGTGCCCAGCCGGATGCGCTTCGTCAGCGCGGCGATGTACGCCAGCGGCGTGATCGCGTCCGAACCGTACGCCTCCGCCGTCCACACCGAGTCATAGCCGAGCGCTTCCGCCTTCAGGACCCGCTCGATCGGGAGGCGAAGGTCTGCCCCCGAATATCCAACGCTGATGCCGAGTTTCATGCCTCGCCTCCGGACTGATGGGTGCGCCGAAGTATAGAGGCACGATTGTGAATTGTTCGGTGGGCGGGAATCCGCCCGCAACCGGCTGTCGTACCGGATATAGCGAGGGCCGTGCCACGAGGGGGGAAGCACGGCCCTTCTGGGAGGGAGCCGCCGGAGCCCGAAAGCTTCGGCGGTCTCCCGAATGTATCACCACCACAGGGGATCACAAGGGCGCGCCCTACCCCTCGCGTTTACCGCTCTCCCGTTCCTGCTTTCGGCGCTCGTAGTTTTCGAACGCCCGCTGCACCATCGGCCGCCGCCGACCATCCGGCTTGCTCAGCGCATACCCGGGGTCCGCCTCGCCCACCGACGACAGCATGTGCAACGCGTGCGCGCCGTAGATGTGCTGCGTGAACCCCTGCGCGTCCTGCGCCTGGTTGATCGCCAGCTTGATCATGCGGAGCTGGAAAGGGTCGTTCGCCGCCACCCGCGTGGCATAGGCCATCGCTTCTTCGTCCAGCCGCTCGCGCGGCCACCACGCGGTTCACGAAACCCGAGCTCCTCCGCCTCGTGCGCGTCGATGAAGCGGCTCTCGAACAGGATCTCCTTCGCCTTCCGCACGTGCAGGTCCCACGGCACCGAGAAGTACTGGAAGTTCGTTGGCAGGAACATCGCATCCTCGGCCGCGAACACCACGTCCGAGGCCGAAGCGATGATCCAGCCCGCGAAGATGCAGTAGCCGTGGACCGCCGCGATGGTCGGCTTAGGGATGTTGCGCCAGCGCAGCGTCGGGTCGATGTTCATGTCCCACGAGCGGCGGTACCGGCTGCGCAGCCCCTCGCCGATGGGCCGCTCCTCGCGGTCCGCAAGTTCGTCCGGCGTGCCAAGGTCGTGCCCGGCCGAGAAGTGGTCGCCCTCGCCCATCAGCACGATCGCGCCGACGCTCTCGTCCTTTCCCGCCCGGGCGTAGGCGTCGTCGAGCTCTTCGATCAGGATGCGGCTCTGCGCGTTGCGGTATTTCGGGCGGTTCAGCACGAGCCGTGCCACCCGCCCCTCCTGCTCGTAGCGGATCTGGCGGTACGACGTCATCGCGGCTGCTCCTTCCCGGAAACGCCAGCCGCGACCAGCGCCTCGTATTCGTCCTCGGTCGTGCCGAGCAGTTCGCTCAACACTTCCAGCGTGTGCTCTCCCAGCAGCGGTGCAGGCCGCACGTCGCGTGGCCGGCGTGCGCGAGAAGTGCAGCGGGCTCACCGCCTGCGGCCACGTACCGGCCTCCCGGTGCGCGACCTCCACCACCGTGCCGCGCTCCCGCAATGCCGCATCGCTCGCCACCTCCCGCCCGTCGAGCACCGGCGCAGCGATCACTCCCGCCTCGAGCAGCTTCGCCGCCAGCTCGTCTCGCTCCTGCTCTCGCGTCCATCCTGCGAGCGCCTCGTCCAGCGCCGTCTCATTCGCCTTGCGCCGCTCGGCCGTGGCGAATCGTGCGTCCCCTTCCCACCCCAGCGCGGCCGCGCGCGCTAGCGCTTCCCACTGCGCCTCGGTCTCGCACGCGATCGCGATCCACCGGTCTTCGCCGGCTACCGGATAGATCCCGTGCGGCGCGAACGTGTGGTGGCGGTTCCCCATCCGCGGCCGCTGCTTCCCGGTGAGCGTGAACTCCAGCGCGGCGTCACCCACGAATGCCAGGTTCGCTTCCTGCATCGAAAGGTCGATGTACTGGCCCTCGCCCGTGCGATTTCGGTGGTGAACCGCCGCGAGGATGGCGCCGCAGGCCGTGATCCCGGCCACCGCGTCCGGGTACATCTGCCCGGAGTTCATCGGCGGCCCGTCTTCGTAGCCCACCAGCGCCGACATCCCCGACGTCGGCTCGATCGTGCCCGCCGATGCCCGGCGCGTTCGACCACGGCCCCGTGTTTCCGTACGCCGAAAGGCTGCAGAGGATGACATCGGGCCGGATCGCCGCCATCGCCGAGTAGTCGATCCCCAGGTTCCCCAGCACCCGCGGCGAGAAGTTCTCCGCCACGAAATCCGCGAACGGCAGCAGCCTCCGGAACACGTCGATCCCCGCCTCGGTCTGCAGGTCGAGCGTGATGCAGCGCTTGTTCAGGTTCACCGAGTTGTAGAGCGGGTTGCAGTTCCACGCGTGCTCCGCCGTCGGCACATCCGCCAGCGCTGCCGGGATCGAGCCGTTGTAGGCCCCGCGCCACGAGTCCAGCCGCTTCGCCACCTCGATCTGCACGATGTCCGCGCCCATGTATCCGAGCAGGTTCGTGCAGTACGACCCCGCCCACGCCTGCGTCAGCACGATCCCGCGCAGCCCGGTCGAGCGGCCCGCTCACGCTCCACCCCCCGCCTTGGTGGCGGCCCCGAGCACATCAGCCGTCTGTTCGCCCGCCGCCGCCAGCCCGGACCGCAACGCCCACGGCGTCCCCGACATCTTCACCGGCGGCGCCTGGATACTCCGGCTCGCCTGGTCGCGGCGCTATCCAGAATCCGCGGTCCCGTAGCTGTGGGTTGTTGTGCAGCTCCTCCATCGTTAGCACCGGCCCGGCGATTACGCGCCGGCTCGAAAGCTCCTCGAACAGGTGCCATCTTCGTCCAGTGCGACATCGCTTCCTGCACGCGGGCCACGTACTCGTCCTTGTGTTTCGCGCGGTATTCGCCCGACTCCCAGCGCTCGTCCTCGGCCAGGTCGTGCAGCCCCAGTAGCGTCATCGAATCCCGCCAGAAGTGCGCCCGGCTGATGGTCAGCGCGAAGTGCCCATCCGCCACCGGCACTGGCCCGGCCGTCATGTCCGCATCCTTTCCTCCGCTGCTGGGCCACGCCGTGGTACTGCCCTCGCAGCAGCGCCGGCGCGAACGTCGATACCATGACGTCGAGCTCCGCGATGTCCACCTCCTGCCCCTCGCCGGGGTGCCGGTCCCGGTGGGCGACCGCCGCCAGCGTGCCCGCATACGCCATCGCGCCCGCGCACATCGATGCCTGCCAGCCGCTCAGCTTCAACGGCTCGCGGTCCAACTGACCGTTGATGAACGCCCAACCCGACAGCGCGGCGATCGTGAGGTCGTTCGCCGGCAGCTCCGCCCGTTCCCCAGACATCCCGAACGGCGTCACGTGTGTCATCACGAGCCGCGGCTCGTCGAAGTCCTCGTACCCCAGCCGGCGTTCTCGCAACTCGCTCGGCCGCGCGCTCGAAACGACCACGTCGCAGCGGCGCGCCAGCTCGCGGATGCGCTCCCGGCCCCCCTCGTCGCCGGCATCGAGCGTCACTGACCGCTTGTTCGCCAGGTAGTAGCGCGCCGGGATGCTCGTCCCCGATCCGTCGAACGGCGCCAACCGCCGCACCGGATGTCCCGTCAGGGCCTTCGACCATGATCACGTCAGCCCCGAAGTCCGCGAGCAGCCGCGAGCACCACGCTCCCGCGACGGTCGTGGACAGGTCGAGTACGCGAAGATCGGAGAGTGCGCCCGGCATCCGGCCTCTTTGCTTCAGTGCTTGCCGGACACTATAAACCGGGGTCCCCGCTGTTACCCGGCAGCCCGCTCCCGCTGGGGACGGAAGTAACGCTGGAAGTCGATCGCTGGCTTCACGCCGGTGATGGCCGGTCCACCGCTTGCCCAGCACGTCCCTGACGGCGCCACGTGCCCGTCGGCGTCGAACGTCCCCGCCAGCGACTCGCGTGCCATGCGCAGGTTGTGCGCGATCGCGCCGGCGCTGTCATCCAGCCGCCACGGCGACTGGCGCGAGAGGTCCGGCCGCACCACCCGGACCGGCATCTGCAACGCAAGGCAGTCCTCGACCGCGCGCGTGCTGGCGCTCGAAAGGATGGCGAACGACTGCCGCAAGACGCCCACGGCGGTCTTCGGCCGCGTCGTCACGGGTGGCGGCGTAAGGTCGATCGCGAAGATCTCCGTGGCGCCCATCTCCAGCGCGCTCGCCAGGTCCACCGACGCCACCACGCCGCCGTCCACGTACAGATCTCCGTCGATCTCGACCGGCGCGAATACGCCCGGGATCGCTGTCGAAGCCAGGATTGCCTGCTCGAGTGGCCCGCTCCGAAACACGCGCCGCTCGCCCTTTGTCAGGTTCGTCGCCACCACCGAAAGGTCGATGCGCGCGTCTTCGAACCGTGCTGAAGGCAGGTAGCGTGACATTACCTCCGGCACGATCTCGTTCACGGCAAAGCTGATCGGGTTGCGCGCGATCCGCGCCAGCCGCGCCGGGCTCATCTTCACGAGCTTCAGGTTGTTAAGGCTCAGCCAGATCTTCAGCAGCTCCTCCGGGCGGTCCGGGTGAATGGCGAGCCATGCGCCGTTCAGTGCGCCGACGCTCGTTCCCACCACGATCTCGGGCGCGAAGCCCATGTCCAGCGCGACCTGGATGTACGCCGCCTGCACGACGCCAAAGGCTCCGCCTCCGCCCAGCACAAGCGCGGCCCGGCGTTCGGGCGAGGGGCTGTCGTCGCGCACAATCATCGCCCTGTAATGTTCGTCACTGCCCCCTGTTGTCTGAACGTGGTGACCGCCAACACCGGCGATGTAGGCTTGCACCATGGCCGACCCCTCACCGCCGATGCGCCGCGCGCTCGAAGCCGCTGCCGCCGTGCGCGGCACGACCAGCCCGAACCCCTGGGTCGGCGCCACGGTCGTTCGTGACGGCGAGATCATCGCTGTGGGGGCGACCTCGCCGCCCGGTGGTCCCCACGCAGAAGCCGCGGCCCTGGCGGCGGCCGGTCCCGCCGCCCGTGGCGCCACGCTCTACACCACCCTCGAGCCCTGCTTCCCGTTCGAAGGCAAGCGCACGCCGCCCTGCTCGCAGGCCATCATCGACGCCGGTGTGGCCCACGTCGTCGTCGCCATCGAGGACGCCGACCGTCGCGTCCGCGGCCGCGGCAACAGCGCTCCTGCGCGAGGCCGGCATCACCGTCGACATCGGCGATGGCTCCGGCGAAGCCACGGCCCTCCTTCGCCCCTACCTCAAGCACCGCCAGACTGGCCTTCCGTACGTCATCGCGAAGTTCGCCGCCAGCCTCGACGGCCGCATCGCCACCGCCACTGGCGAATCCCAGTGGATCACGGGCGAGGCCGCCCGGGAGCGCGCCCACGAGGAACGCGCTCATGTCGATGCCATCCTCGTCGGCAGCGGCACCGTCCTCGCCGACAACCCGTCCCTCACGGCCCGCCCCGGCGGCACGCTCGCGGGGCATCAGCCCGTTCGCGTCATCCTCGATGCCCGCGGCCGCACGCCGCCCGCTTCGGCGCTCTTCGCGCAGCCCGGCCACACGATCGTCGCCACATCGAACGCAGGCCGATGCTGCGCTGGAAGCGCGAGGTCGCCGCGGCCGGTGCCCAACTCATCGACTGCGAGTCGCGATGCGCGAGGCGTCAACCTCGATCAGCTGCTGCCTGCCCTCGGCCAGCGCGGCATCATCTCCATCTGGGCCGAGGGCGGCGCCGCCGTGCTCGGCTCGCTCTTCGAAGGCGGACACGTCGATGAGGTCTGGGCGTTCCTTGCACCGCTCATCATCGGCGGCGATGGGCTCCCTGCGGTCGCCTCGCTCGGCGCGCGCGCTCTCAGCGACGCGTTCCGCCTCTCCGAGCCCACCGTCGAATTGCTACACCCGGACGTCCTCGTCCGTGGCTACACTGGTTCATGGTCGCCGCGCTAGCGGCAGGAGGAAGGCATGGCCCGCTACTGGATCGTCGTCGGAGGCCCCGAAATCTACGAGAAGACGCGCGAGATGGGCTTCACCCGTCACGGCTTCAAGAGCACCCGTCGCGTGATGGCGCAGAAGGTCCAGCCCAACGACCTTCTCGCGTTTTACGTCACCGGCCGGAAGCAGTTCGCCGCGATTGTTCGGGTCACCAGCCCGGTCGAAGAAGACCGCACTCCCATCTGGCACAACTCCAAGAAGCCCAACGAGCTCTACCCCTACCGCGTCAACATCGCGCCGGTCATTGAGCTCCCCGAGGACCGCTGGCTCGACGCCGAGCCCTACCACGACCGCTTCTCGTGGACGCAAAAGTGGCCCCGCGCGAACTGGACGCTTGCCTACCAGGGCAACCTCCACGAGGTCCCGAAGGAAGACTTCGCACTCCTCGAGCACGACATGGATGTTGCCCTGAAGAACAAGGCCGCCGCCCACGCCTGAAATGCCGCGTGCTGACCTCGCGCTGACGTCTCTCCTGCTAGGGTAAAGGGGTGACCAACGCCGTCCCCGCTGGACCGTCCTTCGCTGGCGGACTGCCATGCCTGAATACGTCGTCGAAGCGCGTGGCCTGCGCAAGGCCTACGGCGACACCGTCGCCGTCGAAAACGTCGACCTGCTTGTCGAGCGCGGCCGCGTCTACGGCGCGCTCGGCCCCAACGGCTCCGGCAAGTCCACCACCGTTCGCATGCTCCTCGGGCTGGCCAAACCAGACGCCGGCGAGGTCCGCCTCTTCGGCCAGCCGCTCCGCAGCGAGCACGGCACCGAGCTCCTCAAGCGCGTCGGCGCGGTCGTCGAGACCCCGGCGTTCATCCCCTACCTCTCCGGGCGGGACAACCTCCACCTCCTCTCGCTCTACACCCCCGGCGCCACAGCGGAGGACATCGAGAAGGTCCTCGGGCGCGTGCATCTGCGCGAGGCCGCCCACCGGCGCTTCAAGAACTACTCGCTCGGCATGAAACAACGGCTCGGCATCGCCGCCGCCATCCTCAACGATCCCGAGTTGATCATCCTCGACGAGCCCACCAACGGCCTCGACCCGCAGGGCACGCGTGAAATCCGCGAGCTCATCCCCGAGCTCGCCGCCGAGGGCCGCACCATCGTCCTCTGCAGCCACCTTCTCCACGAGGTCGAACAGGTCTGCGACGCGGTTACCATCTTCCAGCGCGGCCGCGTCGTCGCGCAGGGCACGACGAAGGAGCTCATCGGCACGCGTGGCCGGCTCGAATTGCGCCTCAGCGACATGGAAGCCGCCGAAGCCATTCTCCGAGAGTCGCCCTGGGCGGGCCAGCTCCACCGCGCCAACGGCTCCATCTTCATCGAGGGCGCAGGCGACCTCGGCGCCGAGGTCAACAAGTACCTGGTCAAGAACGGACAGTACGCCTCTGTCATCCAGCCCCTGCGCGAGACTCTCGAAGAGGTCTTCTTCGAACTGACCGGGGACACCTCCAGTGGTTAACGCCCTCCGCGCCGAGTTCTACAAGGTTGTCCGTCGGCGCATGACGTACATCCTCCTGGCGGCGGCGATGGCGCTCGTCCTGCTCTTCTACGTCGTCCTCTGGCTGCGCGTCCGCGAAGGTCCCCAGCACGACGACATCCGCTCGTACACCAACTGGATCGTCCTCCGGGACGGCCTCTCGTTCCGCAACGTCGTTCCCTACGGCTTCGCCCTCGAACGCTTCTTCGCCACCCTCGTCTGCGTCATCTTCGCCGGCACGATGATGGGCAACGAATACGACTGGCGCACCGTCGGAGTCGTCACCAGCCGCGGCACGAAGCGCTGGCAGTTCCTGTTCGCGAAGCTCACGCTCGGGGTCGCATTCACCGTTCTGACCGTCACGCTTTGCTTCCTCGTTGCGATGGCCGCCAGCGCCTGGTTCACGAACCTCTACGGCCTTCCCTGGGGCTCGGGGGCGCTTTCGCGCTACGTGGACATGATCGCCAGCACCGGCCGCACCGTTTTCGTCATCCTGCCGTTCGTCGTCATGGCGCTGCTCTTCGCCACGCAATGGCGCTCCGCCGGCCAGGCTGTCGGCGCCGCCCTCGGCTTCTATTTCATCGAAGGCATCTTCACCAGCCTCCTCAATAGCGCCCAGGGATTCCTCTCCCACATCCCCGATGCCCTCTTCAACGTCAACGGCGACGCCATCATGCGCGGCAACGGCCTCCTCTCCACGACCGGAGACGGCGGCGGTCCGTTCGGCATCCCGGCGGGTGGACCGCCGGGCTGGCGAGCGGCGCTCGTCCTCTCTGCGTGGTTGCTTGTGCTGGGCGCTGCGGCGTTCTGGCGATTCCAGCAACGCGACATCCAGGAATAGCGTTTCCCTCGCACGCGAGTGTTCCGTACGGGAACAGATTGCCGAGGTAAAGACCGGCTGGTAGTATCGCCCGTCAGAACGCGGGGGTGTGGTGGTATGTTTCAGTTTCCGAAGTGTCGTAAGTGCGACGATGGCGACCTGGTTCCTTTCTCCGACTTCGGCAGCCAGGGCGCTCCGATTCATTTCAAGGCCTGGGTCTGCACGAACCCCGATTGCGGTTACAACATCAAGATCCGCAACGGCGACCTCTTCGTCGATGAGCCCATCAACGACGGCCAGCTCCACATGAGCCGCCGTTGACCGCCCGGGCGCGTCCCGCCCGGGGCTTGTGATAGACTGCACGAGCAATGGCCCAGCAGGCGAATAAGGTCTATCAGCCCCTCCCCCTTCTCGGCAGCGATGTCGATGAGGAGATTCAGCAGAACATCCTCATCACCAGCGTCGACCAGGTCCTGAACTGGGCGCGCCGCTCGTCGCTCTGGCCCGCCATGTTCGGCCTGGCCTGTTGCGCGATGGAGATGATCGCCACCGCCACGCCGCGTTACGACATGGCCCGCTTCGGCGCCGAGATCTTCCGCGCGTCTCCTCGCCAGGCCGATCTGCTCATCGTTCCCGGCACCGTCACCTGGAAGATGGCCCCCGCCGTCCGCCGCATCTGGCTCCAGATGCCGGAGCCCAAGTGGGCCATCGCCATGGGCGGTTGCGCCATCATGGGCGGCCCCTTCGCCTACGCTTACAGCGTCACCCCGGGCGTGAACACGCTCCTTCCGGTCGACGTCTACGTCCCCGGCTGCCCACCGCGCCCCGAGTCGTTGCTCACGGGCCTCATGCTCCTCCAGGACAAGATCCGCCACGACACCATCGGCAAGGGTTGGCAGCTTCGCGACGTCGAGCCGCAGTTCCATCGCTACCTGCCTGACGGCGACCCCATCCGTAAGGAGCTCGAGACTCTCTGGCCGCCCTACGTGAAGTACGACACCCCGTACGCCGGCGCCGCCTTCCCGAGCTAACCCCCAGACCACCCGCAGCACAGCTCGTCTCGCGGGCTCGAATCGAGTAGGAGTATCACCATGGCGAAAGCAAACTGGGCCGATGTCGAAGCGCTTGTGAAGCCCTGGTTCGACCAGGGCCTCCAGCCCGAACGCGGGGACCTCGTCGAGCTCGCCTACCAGAAGGACGCCAGCGACGACGTCATCGACGCCCTCGACTCCCTCGGCTCCCGGCCCGTTGCCTCCCTCGAAAGCCTCAAAGAACAGCTCGAAAAGAACAACGCCCTGGCGTAGCGCCGTTCGCACCCGGTAGCCGCGGCCCACCGGGGCCGCCTACCTCGAACCACCCCAGGCGCTCCTCACCCCGGTGGCCGCGGCCCACACCGTTGCCGCCTACCCCGAACCAGCCCGTCAGGCGCCCGGCTCCCCCAACCACGAAGCAACCCACGGCCAAACTTCACCGTCGCGGATGAGTCCGGCCACAGCTGGATTTCGCACGACGTAATCGACCGCCGACTCAAGCTCGCGTTCGTCTCGAAGACGCCGGTCATAGAAGCTCGGCTGCCACACGGCGGTCCGCGACCCGGCAGTCCAGGCAACCCGCGTCGAGTAGGACTTGAATCCGTTCGCCCAGCGAATGAGGTCGCGGCCGCGAGGCGAGGCCACAACGTGTAAGTGGTCCGGCATGAGACACGCCGCTATCAACTCGATAGCGCCTCGCTCGCGCTCATTGGTCAGAAGTCCCCACACGAGACTGCCCACGTTCGGCGCCCGAAAGGGCGTCGTATCCGGCATCGCATGGAAGACGACGTGAAAGATCGACTCCGTCTCTGCGTACGCCTCGTGAGCGAGGCGAATGCTCTTCGGTATGCGCATCGCGCGAGTCTACAGCGACGGCGGGGCCGCCACACAGGATCCGGCGGCATGCGGCCCCGGTGGGCCGCGGCTACCCGACGGCCTACCCCGCTGCGTCGTCCGCCTGCGGTTGCTGCTGGCTCGCGAGCCGCACGTACGCCGCGATGTCCTCGTACACCCGCCACATCTCCGTGTCGCTGTCCAGCGGCATGCGCGGCTCTTCGATCCGAGTCCCCGTGAACACGTCGATGATCTCCTGGTGGTCGTCGATCACGAAGTCCGGCGTCACCGTCACACCCAACTCCACCATCCGTTCATGGTGGTTGTAGAGCGGCTTCCAGAAGCAATCCGCCACGTGGTCGTGCAGTTCGAACCGCCGCACGACTTCCCAGCGTGGTCCCACGCCGCTCCACAGGTAGATCGTGTGCCCCTCGGACTTCAGCTTGTCGAACACCTCGCGCACGCCCGGCCGCAGCTTCACGTCCCACGTGATCAGCGTGTAGTCCACGTCGAAAAAGATGTTCACAGGCGAACCATGCCGCCCGCTGGCCTCAACCGCAACTACTCACCGCCGGGATCGCCTGGCCGAAGCGGGTTCGTGAACTGCCGGCCAATGTCGCTCAGGTCGCCCGAAATGTTGTCGCCCGCCGGCTTCTGCCCGGTCGTCACCCAGTTCACGAGGTCGTTGAAGCCTGTCGTCATCTCGGTATCCGAGAACGAACAGTGCCCGCCCGAGCGGATTGCCCGCTGCACCAGCAGGTTGCCCTCGCCCGCCGCCTCGACCTTCTGCCGGTAGGAGATCTCCTGTGTAATCGGCACGAAGAGGTCGCCCGTGCCATGGAGGGTCAGCAGCGGCTTCGTGATGTTCCCGCTCGTCGGAACAGCGTCCGGGTGCGCGTCAGCGTTCCGCGCCGATGGATCCGGCTCGAACCGCCGCACGGCCGCGTTTAACGCCGCGTCGTCCACGCCGAGGCCGCTATCCACGTGATACGTCACGCCGTCGTTCGTGCCCGCCCGGCCCGGCAGCGACTGGCGGTCCGGGTCCAGCAACAACAGCCCGAAATTCACCACGTACTGCGCCGCGAACCCTTCCGCGAAGAATGGCCGCGGCCCACCCGTCAGGTTGCGGATCACGCTCTCGAACGCCGTGCCCTTCGTCGTCAGCTTTCCCGGCGTGCCCAGCGCCTGTGGCACCTGCGTCAGCAGCACCGGCCCTACCTTTGCCGCGCCCTGACCGATCGGGAAAGGCACGCCGCTCGTGTACTCCGCCACCGCCGCCCACGACAGCAGGTAGTCGATGATCTCCTCGCCGCCCAGCGAACCGCACATCGAATAACCGCCGTCGTAGTTGCTGGCGTAGTGCTCCAGCGAGAGCGCGACCACGTTGCCGCCCATCGACGATCCGGTGATGTACACGTGCTTCGCCTTGCCGTGCTGCTGTTCGAAGTACTGCTTCAACGCGAGCGTGTCGTCCGCGCCGATGCCCGGCGTATAGCCGTTCTCGCTGAAGCTGCTTGCCGCCCACGCGTAGCCTTCGCTGATCATCGCCTGGCGCAGCGCGTTCGGCGGCGGCGACACCGACACCTCTGTCCCGAACCCCGCGAACCCATGCGCCCACATCACCAGGTCGCCGTTCCACGCGTCGGGGACCTCGATATCGAAGACCGCGTTCCCTAGCTTGCCGAAGCTCGCCGTCGCTCCGGGCAACGCGGTGAAGTCCGGCGCCTTCTGCGTGACCGCGACTCCGCTCGGGCTTCCCAGCCCCTTCGCCGCTGGCGCGGGCGGCGGCGCCTTTCCCACCGCGGTGCCGCTATCTGACAAGCCCGCCGTTGCGCTCGGCGACACCGTTGCGGTCGCCGTCGAGCCGGGGAATGCCGTCGACGTCGCGCCCGCTGTTCCCGAGACGCCAACGGGCGCCGATGCCGGCCCCCCACAGGAGGACACCGCCAACACGATCGCTGCGGCAAGAGCAAAACCGAAAAGCCTGGGGCGCATTGGCGTCCAGTGTAGCGGCGTCGGCCCCGCTCGCCGGTATGGCTTTATTTACGTCTGGTTAATCAGCCGCGGTAGGTGAAGGCCGGCGCCTTCAGGTACTCCGCCAGGCTCGGACTCTCCTGGTCGCGTGCCGACAACACCGGGTCCGCGAACGGCCACTCCACGCCGATATCGGGGTCGTTCCAGCGGACCCCGCCTTCGGACGCCGGGTTGTACAGCCCCGTGCACTTGTACTGCACCTCGGCTGAGTCGCTCAGCGTGATGAAGGCGTGCCCGAAGCCATCCGGCACCATGATCTGCCGCATGTTGTCCGCCGAAAGCTCCGCCCCCACCCATTCACCAAACGTCGGCGAACCGACGCGCAGGTCCACCGCGACATCGAGCACCGCCCCGGCCGTGCACCGCACCAGCTTGCCCATCGGCGCTGTCATGTCCTGGTAGTGGAAGCCGCGCAGCACCTTCTTCACCGAGCGCGAGTGGTTGTCCTGCACGAAGTCGTACGGCAGCCCCGCCTCGGCGTACCGCTCCTTGTGCCAGACCTCCATGAAGAATCCGCGCTCGTCGCGGAAGAAGTCCGTATCGATCAGGACGACGCCGTCGAGCTTCGTTTTCGTGACGTGGATGTCCACTCGCCCGCTCCTAGACGACCGCTGCGGCGATCTGGCTGGATTCGTCGATCGGCTCGAAGATGTTCCCCATCGCCTGGAACGCCGGCCGCGATTTCTCGAGCAGCTCCATCCACGCGATGTTGTAGAACCGCGGGTGCCCGAGCTGTTCCACCGGCAGCGATCCGTAGCGTTGCACCAGCTCTTCCACGGCCACGGCCGGCGTCGTCGGCATCCTTAAGTTGAGCCGTTCATTGATCTTCGCGCCCGTGCAACGGTAGTTGCGCACGATGTTGGGCAGCGGCCCGTCCTCCAGCGTTACCGGCCGGCCCAGACCGGCCAGCGCCTGGGCCACGGTCTGCGCCAGCTCCCGTACCTGGTAGTTGTCGCCAACGACGTTGAACGTCTCGCCTGCGACCGCATCGCCCGGCGCTTCCAGGCATGCCACGTGGGCGTCGGCGAGGTCGTTCACGCTCACGAGCGGCCGCCACATCCGCCCGCCGCCGTGCAGCGTCAGCTTCTGGCGAATCAGCGCGTCTTTCACGAACGCGTTCACCACCAGGTCGAAGCGCATCCGCTCGCTCGCGCCGAACACCGTAGCCTGCCGCAGGATCACGGGCTCGAAGTGGCCGCCGGCCGCCGCCAGCAGCGCCTCCTCCGCGAACCGCTTCGAGGTCGCGTACGCGCCGCGCGGGTGGATGTCCGACTCCTCGTCCAGCAACTCTTCGCCGCGGTCAGCGCCGTCGTACAGCGAGCAGCTGCTGCCGAACACGAGCCGCCGCACACCCGAAGCGTGGCACAGGTGCGCGATCGTCTCCGTCGCGACGGCATTCATCTGCCAGTTCGCATCGGGGCTGTACTCGCTCGTCGGGTCGTTCGAAAATCCCGCCAGGTGATCGACCGCGTCGATCCCGTCCAGCACGCCCTCCGGCATCCGCCGCACGTCCGCGTTCACGAGTTCCACGTTGGGCGCCTCGGCGTAGTGCGGTAGCCCCCAGAACATCCGGTCGAGGACACGAACCTCGTGCCCGCGCTCCAGCAGTTTCGGTACCAGGACGCTGCCGATGTACCCGGCGCCGCCGGTCACGAGTATGCGCATGCCAACCCCCGCGGGATGCGCGCGGTCGCGCGCTGCAATCGCTGCATACTAGCGGGCTACCCCGTACTGAGACAGCAGTGTCCGGGTGGCCGCCCCTCTCAATCGCATTGCCATGCCGTGTGCTTCCCGCGCACGCATCTCGCTCCGGCGGTCGCGGGAAATGTCGACGGTCGTCGCCCGCTTAGTGCCCTGCCGCCTGCAGGATCGTGTCCACGATCGACTGGTGGGCGGCGCTCCCCACCTGGTCGATCGAAGCCGCCCCTGGGCTCCCGATCCGGTAGTTCGTCTTCAGCGCCACGATCCGCTGGTACGACTCTTCGATCCGCGACGCCGGGAGCGTCCCGTCACGCACCGCCGCCAGCAGCGCCGACTGCATCCGCTCGATGTCGCCCGGCTTGCACGAGTCCTCCTCGTCCTGCCGCACGCACAGCAGGATGTCCGCCCCGGCCTGGATCGCCTTCACCGACGCCTGCTCAAGTGACATAACATCGATGATGCCCTTCATCCCCATGTCGTCCGTGAACACGATCCCCGTGAACTTCATCTCGCCCCGCAGCAGGTCGTGCACGATCGGCGTCGACACCGTCGCCGGGAGCCCGCTCGCGTCGACCGCGGGATACGCCACGTGCGCCACCATCAGCCCGTCAATGCCGCTCTTGATCGCGGCCTCGAACGGGCTGAACTCCACAGCCCGCAGGTCCGCCAGCGACTTCGTCACCACCGGCAGGGCTTCGTGCGAGTTCACCGATGTGTTCCCGTGCCCGGGGAAGTGCTTGCCAATGCCGACCACGCCCGCGTCCCGCAGGCCGAGCGCGAACGCCACGCCGTTCCGCACCACGGTCTCCGGCACTGCCCCGAAGGCTCTCGGACCAATCACGGGGTTGTTCGGGTTGTCGTTCACGTCCAGCACCGGCGCGAAGTCCAGGTTCACCCCGACAGCGCTCGAGCTCGTCACCGACCATGTGCCCGTACGATCGCGTCAGGTCCGGGCGGTCCGCGTCGCCGACCGTGACCGCGTCCGGTAGCAGCGTGAACCCGTCCTTGAGCCGCTGCACCTCGCCGCCCTCCTGGTCCGTGCCGATCAGCAGCGGAATCCCGTTCTCGCTCTTCGCCAGGTCCTGCAGCCCCTGCGTCAGCGCCAGCACCTGCTCCGGCGTCCCCGCGTTGCGTCCCATCAGGATCACGTTGCCCACGTGCAGGTCGGCGATCATGTGCCGCGCGTCGGCCGTGACCCCTTCATGCCCCACGACGCCCGCCATGAGCATCTGCCCGATCTGGACCTCGATCGGCGGAAGGCTGGACTGCGCCGCGGTCGGCGTGGGTGCGGCAGCGGTCCCGGTCGTGCCCACCGTTGTCGCGCTCGCCGTCTCCCCTGGCGTCGGCTTGTCCGTTGAGCTCGAACTGCAGCCCGCCCCAAGGCACGCCAGCCCCACCACGAGCACCGCCGCCACACTGGCGCCGGCTCGCTTCCACACCGCTGTTTCGACGGCAACCACGTCTTTCACCGTACCGGCGGGACGCCGTTGCGGCCAACCGCGGGAACCGCCGGGTTCAGGCCTTCTCCTGAACGTACCGCTCCAGCCCCTCGTGCCAGTGGCGCAGCCCGGGCACGCGATCGCTTCCCAGCACGCTATACATCGGCCGCTCCAGCGGTGCACCGAACGCGGCCGTCGTCACCGCCTGCAGGTCAGGGTGCAATCCATAGAGCTCGAAGATCGCCGCCGCGAACTCGTGCCAGCTGCAACCCTCGCCCGCCGCGACGTGCACAACGCCGCGCATCTCGTCCTTCACCAGCGGCAGCAATGCCTCCGCGATCTCCGCGGTGTTCGTCGGCGCCGTTACCTGGTCGGCCACGACGCGCACCGGCTTTCCCTCGCCCGCGAGCCGCTTCATCGTCTCGACGAAGTTCCCGCCCTTCCCCGCTGACCCTGCCAGCCCATACAGGCCCGAAACACGCACGATCAGCGTCTCGGGATTCGCCTGCCGCACGATGTCTTCCGTCGCGATTTTCGCCGTCCCGTAGACGTTCACCGCCCGGCGTGGATCGTCCTCCACGTACGGCGTTCGCTTCGTCCCATCGAATACGTAGTCCGTGCTCACCTGCACCAGCGCGGCACCTGCGCGCGCCGCCGCCTGGGCCACGTTCCGCCCGCCCACGACGTTCACACGGAAGCACGTCTCCGGGTCCTGTTCGGCGATGGGCAGGTTGTGGAATGCCGTCGTATTGATCACGACCGCCGGGTGCACGCCGTCGATCAGCGAGTCCACCTCCGCCGCGTCCGTCACGTCCGCGTCCGCCCGCGTGGCCCGCACGAGCTCGACCGCTGGGTCGTTCCAAAGCCGCACGATGTCCGACCCCAACTGGCCGTTCGCGCCAAGCAGCAGCACTTTCATCGACCGCATCCTACGGAGCGCCCCCGGATTGCGTCACGCGCACAACGGCGCGAGAGCTTTCGGCGGTGCGTCGAACACGGCGCGGTTTACTCGAGTTCGACGGCTTCGAGGTCCGCCTCCGGCTCGGCCTCGAACCAGTCGTCCACGGCCGTCTCGATCGCCGCCGCGTCCGGGCAGATCTTCCGCCAGTCGCAGAAACTGCACGCCCTGCTTGGCGTCGCTTCGAATACCGTCGTCTCCTGGAGCTGCTGCGCGCGCCGCCGCAGGTACCGCATCGTCGCCCGCGCGTCGTCTCGGACAAGGTTCCGCACGCGCTTGTCGCCCGTCCGCAGGTTCCACCCGATCGCCGTCACGGTCGCTTCCTTCGGAAGCTTGTGCACCAGCCGCAGCGCCGTGTGCGCGATGTCGAGCTGCGCGTCCGTCACCTCGCCGAAGTCGTACCGCCCGGTTTTCCAGTCGATGATCTGCCAGCGGTTGTCGCCCAGGTAGTCTGCCCGGTCCAGCCGCGCGGAGACGGCGATTCCGCCTGCCGTCCACGGCACCCACGTGTCCAGCTCCGGCCACCGCCGTTCGCTGACGATCGACAGGTGCGCCTCGACGCCCGCGTCGTAGAGCTTCATCGCCTCCTCGTAGAGCTCCGTTCCCGGTCCGGCGACGGCGTGCTCGTCCATGCGAAGGTACGCGTCCAACTCGTGGCGGCCGTCCTCCGGCTCGCCCGTGTCGCAGAGCGCCTTCATCGCGCGGTGCACGCCCGTGCCCACCAGCCCCGCCGGCGAATCTCCGCGAGGGCGAGGCAGCTGTTCGACGTAGCTATACCAGTACTTCTTCCGGCACTGGTCGTAGTTCGCCAGCTTCGAATACGACAGCCGAAACAGGGATGTATCCATCTCCGCCGATTGTAACAGCGCACCCCATTGCGCCTTTCGATTCCGCCATTCACGAATCGCTATGACCGGCCTGTCTGGCTCCGTCATACTGTCGTCGGGAGTCCCGCGAAGGAGGCCTGCCGTTGGACACCCTCCTCTCGGCCCGCGCCCTTATGGGCCTTAGCCTCGCGTTCCACACGATCTTCACCCCCATCGGCATCGGCATGCCCCTGCTCCTCTTTCTGACCGAGGGCATCGGCTACTGGAAGAAGGATCTCCGCTACCGCCGCCTCGCCCGCGCATGGACGCCGGTCGTCGGCCTCTTCTTCGCCGTCGGTGCCGTCTCCGGAACCGTCCTCTCCTTCGAACTGGGCCTCCTCTGGCCCGCGTTCATGGACTACGCCGGCGGCATCATCGGCATGCCCTTCTCCCTCGAAGGCTTCGCGTTCTTCACCGAGGCCATCTTCCTCGCCATGTACATCTACGGCTGGGACCGCCTCTCCGCCCTTGCACACCTGCTCGTCGGCATCCCGCTCTTCATTAGCGCCGCCATCTCCGCCGTCTTCGTCATCTCCGTCAACGCCTGGATGAACACCCCCGAGGGATTCGACATCGTCAACGGCCACGTCGCCAACGTCGATCCGTGGGATGCGATGTTCAACGCCGCCTGGTTCCACGAGGCCCTCCACGGCACGCTCGCTGCCTACGTCACCACCGGTTTCGCAGTCGCCGCCATCTACGCTGTTCTCATGCTCCTCGGCCGCCGGGACGACCAGACGCGCCTCGGACTTAAGATCGCCATGGGCATGGCCGCTATCGCCATTCCTCTCCAGATCGTCTCGGGCGATATCGCCGCGCGCGCTCGTCGCCGAAAACCAGCCCGCCAAGTTCGCAGCCATGGAGGCCCAGACCACCACCGAATCCGGCGCGCCCATCCGCATCGGCGGCATCCCCTCAAATGGGAGCGAGAAGTACGCCATCGAGATCCCGAACATGCTCAGTCTGCTCGGCAAAGGCTCGACCGACGCCACCATCGCGGGCCTCGACCAGGTCGCTCCCAACGACCGTCCGCCGGTCGGCAAGACGCACTTCGTCTTCGACCTCATGGTCGGCAGCGGCTTCGCCATGCTCGGCATCGGCATCTGGTTCTGGTTCGCCGTTCTCCGCTCGCGGAGTCGTGTCTTCGACCCGGGCCGCTGGCTTCTCTGGGCCGTGACCGTCGGCGGCTTCCTCGGCTTCCTCGCTATCGAAGCAGGCTGGTTCGTCACCGAGTGGGGCCGCCAGCCATGGCTCGTCGTCGGCTACCTCCGTACCTCCGAGGGCGTCACGGAACGCAGCGGCATCGGCGTCTTCTTCGTCCTCTTCACCATCCTCTACATCGTCATCTCCATCGGGCTCGTGACCGCCCTCATCCAGTGGCCGCGCGGCCCGCACGAAGGCGACGAGCCCGTGCCCGAGGGGACGCCCGATGTCGCTTGAGCAACTCGCCGCGGTCGTCGCTGTCGCGGCCATCGTCATGTACACCGCTTTTGGGGGAGCCGATTTCGGCGGTGGATTCTGGTCGCTCTTCGCCTTCGGCCCCCGCAAACAGCAACAGCGCGACACGCTCGAGCACGCCATCGGTCCGGTCTGGGAAACCAATCACGTCTGGCTCATCCTGCTCGTCGTCACGCTCTTCGTCGTCTTCCCCACCGGCTACGCCGCTATCTTCACTGCCCTGTACGCCCCGCTGTTCATCGCCCTCCTCGGCATCGTCGCACGCGGCGCCGCCTTCGCCTTCCGCCACTACGGCACGCGCGGCTCGCGCATGTCCGACGGCGCCCTCCGGGTCTTCTCCGCAACGAGCGTGATCACGCCGTTCATGTTCGGCACCATCATCGGCGCCGTCTCCGGCGGCCACGTCGAAGTGCATGGCGCGACCGTCATCTCCGGCCCATGGGCCGGCTGGCTCCAGCCCTTCGCGCTCATCTGCGGCGTCATCGGCGTGCTGCTCTGCGCCTTCCTCGCCGCCGCCTACATGCTCCCGCGCACCGACGGCGCCCTCCAGGACGACTTCCGCCGCCGTGCCATCTGGTCCTCTGTCGCCCTCGGCGTGGTCACCACCATCGCCATCCCCGTTGCCCACTGGAACGCCGACGAGTTCGCCTCCGACCTCACGCGGCCCGGGGTGCTTGCCGCGATGGTCGTAACCGCGGTTCTCGGCCTTGGCACGCTCGCCGCCCTCTGGCGCGGCTCGCCCCGCCTCGCGCCCGTCCTCGCCGGCATCACTGCCGGCGGCGTTGTCGTCGCCTGGGCCCTCGCCCAGAATCCGCATCTCGTCACTCCCGGTCTGACGTTGCAGGACGCGGCGGCGGCGCGGATTACCGTGAAGAGCTTCCTTATCGCGCTGCCGATCGGCGCGCTCATTCTCGTCCCGTCGCTCCTGCTGCTCTACAGCACGTTCTCGCGAGAAACCCTCCACGCCGAAGGCAGCCGCGAAGCCGCCAGCGTAGACTCCACGCCATCTCCCTGAGGAGCGTGGCATGACCGCCGACACCGCCGTCCGAGATCGCGACATCACCATCAATGGCCTGCGCCTCCACTACCGCGAGTGGGGCGACACGAGCGCGCCGCCGCTCGTCCTCCTCCACGGCTTCACCGGCCACGCCGCCAGCTGGGACACCTTCGCCGAGGCCATGAGCAGCCGCTTCCACGTGTTCGCCCTCGACCAGCGCGGCCACGGCGACAGCGAGTGGGCCACCGACTACGCCCCCGAACGCCGCGTCGAAGACCTCGAAGCCTTCGTCCAGCAGCTCAGCCTCGTTCCCTTCGCCCTCCTCGGCCTTTCCATGGGCGGCGTCTGCGCTTACGGCTACGCCGTCAAGCATCCGGAGACGCTCACGAAGCTGGTCATCGTCGACATCTCGCCCACACTCGATACCGCCGGCTCCCAGCGCATCGGCGCCAGCGTCCAGGCAAAAGACGAGTTCGATACCCCGGACGATGCCGTCGCGCAGGCACGGCTCGGCAACCCGCGGGCTCCCGACGACGCCCTCCGTTACCGCGCCATCCACAACCTCATGCAGCGCCCGGACGGCAAGTGGACGTTCAAGTACGACGTCGCCCTCCGCCGCACCGGCGGCCGCCCGGTCGTCCCCCGCGCCGACCCCGAGACCGTCTGGCCCACGCTCGCGAAGATCACCTGCCCCACCCTCATGGTCCGTGGCGCCGAAAGCGACCTCACCAGCCGCGCCAGCGCCGAGCGCATGCGCACCATCATCCCGAACTGCACCGTCGTCGAAGTCCCGCGCGCCGGCCACTCGGTCCCGCTCGACAACCCGCAGGGGTTCCTGGAGGCGGTTCGCGGCTGGCTTTAGCTGAGGTTCAGCCCGGCCGCCCGCTGTTCCCGCGTCACCACTGCGTGGCACTCGTTGCACAGCGTCTCGAGGTTCGCGAGGTGGTGCGCACAGCTCACACGCGCGTGACTGCCCAGCGCGCGCACGACGTGGTTGACTTCGAGCTTGATCCCGTCGGTGCGGCGCCGCTGGCAGCGACGGCAGCGGTACTTGTCGCGGCGCCGCGCCGCCCTGCGCGCGTCCGGCCACCAGTGGTTCTTGCTGTACGTCCGCGAACACGTGTCCGAGCACCACGTCCGCCGTCGCGCCGGCAACGCCGACCCACACCAGCGGCACTCCCCCGGCCCGCCCGGCTTTGCCAGCTCGCACACGAGCGGCGATTCTCCCATCGCCGTCGAGCGTAGGCCCAGGCCCCACAACGGGCGACCGGATCACGCGACCGGCACGTTCCCCGCTTCGTCCACCGGCGCCGGCACTTCCGTGCCCGTGATTCGCCCCTCTGCGCTCGTGCGGTACCCCGCCGCCGGCACCAGTTCGCCCACCTTGCCCAGCCCGACCGGCGGCATGTTGTTGTAGACCACTTCGTACTGTCCGGCCGCGATCTTGTAGGTCTCGTGCCAGATCCCCACATCGCCGTTGCTGCCGATCGTCTTGTTGAACTTCACCCACGCCGGGAAGTGCACCGAATCCTTGCTCTTCGCGTAGGCGTCCAGTTCCTCGAACGAGCGCCAGTACTGGATCACCATCGGGCTGCGCGGCCCCGCCAGCACCTGCCGGTACCCCAGCAGTCCCATCTCCGGGTGCTTGTCCAGCTCCCGCAGCATCTTCGGCATCGCCGTGAACACCTGCCACCAGCTCTTGACCTTCCAGAACCGGTTGATCCGCATCCCGATCATGAACACCACGAAATCGCCCTGCATGTCGCTCGTCATGCGCTTCGAAATGATCTTCGCCATCGCTGCCTCCCGCGGCTGCCTTCGCACCTGGATACGCGGAGCATAGCGACCCCGATCAAGCCCTAGACGCGCTCCAGCGACCGCGAACGCGTGACGAACAGCGCCCGCGCCTTCACCAGCACTCGCTCGCCGTCGGCGAGCGTCCCCTCCACCGAGATCTTCCGGCCCGCCACCTCCGCCACGCGGCACGCGAACTGCAGCGGCCGCTCGAGCGGTACCGGGACGAGGTAGTCGAGCTCCAGGTGCGCCGTCACCGCCGGCCGCGACCACGTCAGCGACTGCACGTGCCCGAGCAGTTCGTCGAACAGCATCGCAACCTGCCCACCGTGCACCATCCCGTCGTTGCCCTTGTAACGCTGGTCGAAGCTCACCTCACCCTCGATCGCGTCCCCAACGCGCGCTTCGCGCGCCGCAGGCGCCGGCGGAGTCGCGCCCCCGAGGATGATCCATCCGCGCGCGCCGTCGTCCGTTGTTGCCACGCCCCACAACGCGCCGCCGCGCGGCGTCTCGTCGAATTTCGCCAGCAGGCGCTCGGCGTGGTACGCGCTCACCTGGAGGTGCTCCGGCGGCGCCTCCAGCGCCGCGATCCGGTCCGCGAGCGCGTGGAACGCCGCGGACAGACGTGCGCGTTCGACGACGGGATCGATGGCGCCCATACAGCCCATCATCAGCCTTGGCGCGCGCCCTTACTAGTGCTGCGCGATCGGAGGGGGCGTCGGCGCCTTGCTTCACGCTCTTCGGCGTCGGTGTTGGCGTCGGTGTGTTCGTCGGCGTTGGCGTCGGCGTGTTCGTCGGCGTCGCCGTCGGCGGCACTGGCGTCTCCGTGGGCGGGTCGGTCGGGGCGGCCGTCGCAGCAGGCTCCGTCGGCGAAGATGGGAACCAGATCGGTCCGTCCGAGAGCGGCGTCCCCGGCGCGATGTGGAAGTCCAGGTAGTTCTCCGGGTTCACCGGCACGTCGTTCAGCCGGATCTCGAAGTGCAGGTGCTCTCCCGTCGAGAAGCCCGTCGAACCCGACATCCCGATCACGACCGTGTTGTCCACCGCCTGCCCGTTCGTTGCCAGGATCTGGCTGAGGTGCCCGTAGAGCGTCGTGAAGCCGTCCCCGCAGTCGATGATCACGTGGTTTCCATAGACACCGCTGTAGCCCGTGTATGCCACGGTCCCCTTGCACGCCGCCGAGACCGGCGAGTGGTGGTCCAGCGCCAGGTCGATTCCGCCGTGGATGAGTCCGCCTCCGCGCGGCGCACCGAAGCGGTCGGTTACCTTCGTCCACGAAGCCAGCGGCATGCTGAACCGCCCTCCGTTCAGCGAGCCCGCCGGGGCCGCTTCGTTCGAGGTTGCCGCCACAGCGCCCTCGTTCCCAAATGGATCGCCGCTCGGGCTGCTCGGCACCGTTGCCGTCGACGTCGAAACGGCTCCCGGCACCCACGCGGTGGCTGTCGGAGTGGGCTTCGGAGCGGCGGCGCGCGAATCCTGCTGCGGAAGTCTGGCGATCGTGATCGTCGCCGCAATCAGCGCCGTCGCCACCAGCAGCATCAGCCGCGCCGTACGCGACGAGGCCACCGGAACGCGAGCAATGAGCCGTCGAAGATAAGACATACGTTAGAACCATCGACGCGCAGCGATGAGCGCTCCAGTGCCAATCGCCGGGGCCGCGCGTGATTTTACATAGTGCTCGCCCCTGGATTTATAGTCAGCCCCATACGAATCGGAGGCGCATCCTGGCGAACGAAGCCCAGCGTCAGCAATGGAACAACGCCGCCATCGTCCAACGATGGAAGCGTGTCGAGCCGTCGCTCCGAGTCCGTGCTCAGGCCCCTCCTCGCGGCCATCGCCCCACGGCCGGGAGAACGCGTCGTCGACATCGGCTGCGGCGGCGGGCTCACGACGGTCGCCGTCGGCCGCGCGGTTGGGCCGGACGGCTACGTCCTCGGCGTCGACCTTTCCGTTCCTATGGCCGCGCTCGCCGCGGACCGCGCCCGGGAGGCCGGCCTGTCGCACGTCCGCTTCCTCAATATCGATGCGCAGGAGGCCGACTTTCCGGGCGCCCCATTTGATGTCGCCATGAGCCGCTTCGGGGTGATGTTCTTCGCCGACCCGTTCGCAGCCTTCGCCAACATCGCCCGCCAGCTCCGGCCCGGCGGCCGCATCGTCTTCGCCTGCTGGCAATCCGCCGAGCAGAACACCTGGCGCCCCCGCGAAGTCTTGGAACGCTACGCGCCGCCCCCACCGCCTCGCTCCGACGGGCTCCCTACTCCGGGACCATTCGCCTTCGGCGACGTGGCCTTCGTCGATTCCGTGCTCAAGAGGACCGGCTTCACCAACATCGCCCACGTGGACCGCGAGTACGAATGGAGCGATCCCGTTCCCGGCCCGCTCTACGATCCCGCCCAGTTCGAGCCGATGGGCCTCGACGCTCTTACCCTCGCCCGGGCCATCGCCGACCTCCAGGAGGCCGAGCAGCAGGCCGCCCGCGACGGTGTCGTTCACCAGGTCCGGCGCTACCGGATCTTCACCGCCCTTAAGTAATCATATGGGTCTCCAACAGCACTGTTAAACATCCGCAACGACTGTCGGAGGGGCCGCCCATAGCCTCGTGTTCGGGGTGCGGCCCAGGAGGGATTGATGACACGCAGTTTCCCGAAGCTGCTCGCGCTCGGCGCCGGCTTCGCAGTCTTCGCGGGCATGCTCGGCGGGGGCCTCATGCTCGCCAGAGCCGACGACACGCCCACGCCACCCACCGCGCCCGCGGCCACAACCCCGGCGCCCACGAAGCCGAAGATCGACCCTAAGGCAGTCTCCGACGACTTCCTTCAGAAGCTCGCCGATAACCTGAAGATCGATGTTGCCACGCTCAAGGACGCGCTCAAGAAGACTGGCGAGGACGAGCTCCAGAAGCTTGTCGATGACGGTGTCCTCACGCAGGACCAGGCCGACAAGCTCAAGGGCATGTTCGAGAATGCCGACGGCACGTTCGGCTTCAATCTCCCCTTCAAGCTGCCGTTCTTTGGCATGCACCCCGGTGACAAAGCACCGAGTGGCGGCGCCGCTCCCAACGGCGCCACTCGCCGCCCGACAACGGCGCCAGGCCCGGTGGCCGCGGCTTCCGCCTCCCGTTCCTGGGCATGGTCGCGAACGACGCCGTCGCCGGCTTCCTCGGCATCACGCCGCAGGCCTACCAGGATGAGCTCAAGAGCGGGAAGACTCCCGCCGAGATCGCCGGGGAACACGGCAAGACGCGTGACGACCTGAAGACGTTCCTCCAGCAGAGCCTGGCCGACCGCCTGGCCCAGGCCGTGAAGGACAACAAGCTGAGCCAGTCGCAGGCGGATGACATCAAGGCGAAAGCCGGCGCAGCCATCGACGGCTACCTCGACGGCACCGTCCACATCGGCCGCGTTGGGCCGAAGAACTTCTCTCCCAACCAGCCGAAGACGCCGCCAACGGCGCCACAGCCGTCCGGCGGCGCTTGAGCGTCGTTGGCTCACGCCGGGCGCTGCTCTCAGCTCCGCCCGGCGCCTTCCCCGGCAGTGTTGATGCAGTGACAACCGCAGCCCCGCCCGAGCTCATCCTGGTAGCAGACGACGACGAGCACATCGTCGAGCTGGTCGGGCTCTACCTTCGCCGTGCGGGCTTCAAGGTCGAGTCTGCGTACGATGGCGACGAGACGCTCCGCAAGGCTGGCGAGCTCCATCCGGCCCTGCTCGTCCTCGACGTCATGATGCCCGGGCCGGATGGCCTCCAGATTTGCCGCACCCTTCGCCGCCGCGGCAACCTCCCCATCGTCCTGCTCACCGCACGCTCCACGGACATCGACAAGGTCGCCGGCCTCCGCCTGGGCGCTGACGACTACGTGACCAAGCCCTTCAATCCCGACGAACTTGTCGCCAGGGTCGAGGCGGTCCTGCGGCGCGCACGCCTCGCCACGGGTGAGCCCCGCTCCGAGCGTGTGTCACTCGGCCGCCTCGAAATCGATGTCAACGGCCGCACAGCCATAGCCAGCGATGAGGAGCTGGTGCTCACACCGAAGGAGTTCGATCTCCTCGCCACTTTCGCCCGCTTCCCTGGCGTCGTCCTCGACCGCGAGCAACTGCTCGACCTCGTCTGGGGCACTTCGTTCTACGCCATCCGCACGGTCGACGTGCACGTCGCCCGGCTCCGGGACAAGATCAAGTCCAGCGGCCTCCGCATCGACACCGTCTGGGGCTCCGGTTACCGCATGTCCGCCGAGGAATAGCGTGCGCCCGTTCTCCAGCCTCCAGGCCAAGCTCATCGTCGCCTTCGTCTCCGTCGTCAGCGTTGCTCTCGTGCTCGCCGCGGCCGTCTTTATCGTCGTGCGCCGAGATGACCAGGAGCAGCGCGAGGTGGACAAGGTCGCCGCAGCTGCGCCCGAAGTCCTCGGTGAGTACCGCTCGTATCTCCGCATCACTCGCACGTCCGATGGCTCCGAGCCGTCCGTGGCCGGTTTCGTCCACCAATCCGCCGCCAGGCACTCCATTCGCATCATGGTCGTCGACGGGACGAACCAGATCACCGCGGATAGCGCCAACGGGGGCGATTCGCTCATCGGCAAGGTGCTCCCGCTCCCGGAGGCCGGCAAAGCCAACACCACGGGAACGCCGGGCGTCGTCACGAAAAACATCGGCGGCGGCATTGACCGCGGCTATCTCGTCTGGTCCCCCGAACGCGGTCAGGTCGGCGACGGCCTCGTTCTCGTTTCCTCGGACCTGTCCCCGTTCACCCTGCCCCCCGGCGTGGGCATCGGCCTCGTCCCCAACGACGGCCGCCTTGTGCTCGCCGTTCCTCAGAGCACCATCGCGAATGCGTGGCTATCGTTGCTGCCCGGGCTGGGGCTCGCCGCCCTCATCGCGCTTCCCGTCGCCGTTCTCCTCGCCATCTTCCTTGCGCGCTACATCACGCGGCCCGTGCACCAGCTCACGCTCGCCTCCCAGCAGATGGCCGCCGGCACCTTCGACGTGAACGTCCCCCGCGGCCGGCAGGACGAGTTGGGCCAGCTCGCCGAGGCCTTCGCCGACATGGCCGAACGCGTCGGCGGCACCCACACGCAGATGCGCACCCTCGTCGCCAATGTCTCCCACGACCTCAAGACGCCGCTCACTTCCATCCTCGGCTTCGCCCGCGCCCTCCACACCGGCGCCGCACCGCCCGAAGACGTCGCGCGCATCGGCGGCATCATCGAAGAAGAAGCCGGCCGCCTCGCCACGCGCCTCAACGACCTCCTGCTGCTCTCCGAGCTCGATTCCGGCAAGGCGATGGTCTCTCTCGATGATGTGGACATTTCGTCCCTCGTCGAGAACGTCGCGCAGCGCGTTCTTCCGCCCGAGGAGCAGCGGCCCTATCGCGTCGCGCTCGAGCTCGACGGCTCGCTGTTGGCCCGCGCGGACGCCGCGAAACTTGAAAGAGCTGTCGAAAACCTCATCGACAACGCTCGCAAGTTCACCCCGGAGGGTGGCACGATCACGATTCGCACAGAGGCAGGAGCAGACATCTCGCGCCCCGCTGTCATCGAGGTCGCGAACACCAGTGACGCTGTCCCCGACGAGGAGCTGGCGATGCTCTTCGACCGCTTCTACCGCCGCGATCGCGCGCGCAGCGCGCGGACGCCCGGCAGCGGTCTCGGGCTCGCGATTGCCCGCGACCTCGTAACCCTCCAGCACGGCACGCTCACTGCTTCCGCGCGCGACGGTGCGCTGGTCTTCACTCTCGCACTACCGGCGGCGGGCTAGACCTTCCCGTTGCCCGGGGTGCTCGTGCCGAGGTGCGCCTCGAGCATCCAGGCCCACTTGTCGAGCCCGCGAATCACCTCGATGTAGACGTCCTGCGTGCCCAGTTCGTCGTCCAGCGAACCGGCGAACTCGCGCATCTTCTCCGCGCCCTTCATCAGCCGCTCGTGCATCTCCCGCACGAGGCCGTCCCACGCCTGCATGTCGGTCGGAAACGGCTTGATTTCGCGCACTGCCGCTACATCCGTGACCGTTCCATGTGACGTCCCCCGCAGCGCGATGATGCGCTCGGCGACCGTGTCCGCGTACTCGCGCGCGGCGTCGGTGATCGTGTCGAACAGCGGGTGCAGCCCCGAGAAGTTCGGGCCGTGGATGTTCCAGTGCGCCTGCTTCGCGCAGACGTGCATGTCCACCAGGTAGGCAAGGCTCGTGTTGAGGTCCGCGATGATTTGCGCGCGGCGGCTCGCTTTCAGCGCGCTCGCGGGAGTCGTGAGGCTCATCGACGATGTTCCAGGCATTGGTCTCCTCCTTCGGATCCGACCCATGCTGCGCTCCCGCCCGCAGCAAACCGCTCAATCGCATGCGAGCGAACGCTTGCGATTCCATCGCAGGTGGTACGAAACGCCCGCTCCTACCGCCCGTAGCCCTCTTCGCGCAGGCGCCGCCACACCTCGCCGCTGGCCGCGTAGCGCTCCATCAGGAACGGGTACACCGCCGGCACGTTGAAGAGCTGCTCCATGCACAGCTGCGCCAGGTAGCGGTCCAGCACCGCCGGCTGCTCATCCGGGCGCACCATGTCGACCTGCAGCCCGGGCTCGAATCCGCCCGCTGCTGCCGGCATTCCCGCCACCGCCCGCGCTACCAGCCCCTTCTCCACCAGGCTCTCGATCGTCGCCCGCAACTCCGGCGCGAACTCCCGCGAGATGCTCATCCCGTCGGCCGCCAGGTTCGCATTCCGGTCCTCGCCAGCCTGGAGCGCCGCCACGACCGCCGTCACGTGGTCGACGCGAAACGTGTCGCTTCCCGCCGCCCGCGATGGCGGCAGCCCAACGCTCAGCACGCCGAGCAGCGCAATCTCCAGTGGGCCGAGGTCTTCGGGGTTGTACGTCACCCCTCAAGCCTACCGCAGGCTGCGTGCTTCGAAACACGTCGCGCCGGCCAGCCCGTATCATCACCGCCACAGCGAACCCGAGGTGCGCCCGTGGCCGAAATCACCCATCGCCAGGTCCAGACAAATGGCATTTCGATGCACGTCGCCGAATGCGGCACCGGCTTCCCCGTGGTCTTCTGCCATGGCTGGCCCGAGCTCTGGTACTCCTGGCGTCACCAGCTCCGCGCCCTTGGCGATGCCGGCTTCCACGCCATCGCGCCGGACATGCGCGGCTACGGCGGCACCGACGCCCCCGCGGATCCCGCCGCCTACCGCACGAGCGTCATCTGCGCCGACATCGCCGGCCTCCTCGATGCCCTCGATCTCGAAAAGGCCGTCATCGTCGGCCACGACTGGGGCGGCTACCACATCTGGCAGTTCGGCCTCCGCTACCCGGACCGCACCGAGCGCCTCGTCGGCCTCAATACGCCCTACAACCCGCCCGGCCCGATCCCGCCTACTCAGGCCATGCACGCCGCATTCGGCGCCGGCGACCGCGGCTACTACATGCTCTACAACCAGCAGCCCGGCCAGTCCGAAGCCGAGTTCGAAGCCGACATCCGCGGCAACCTCCAGAAGATCATGCACCCCTACACCCGCGCCAAAGACCTCCACACCATGGCCATGGTCGGCGGCGACGGCAGCGGCATGTACACGCGCATCCCCACGCCTGCCGGCCGATCAGCTCCTCCTCAGCGACGCCGACCTCGACGTCTACGCCACCGCCTTCGAGAAGACCGGCTCTCGCGGCGCCTTCAACTGGTACCGCGCCCTCGACTACAGCTGGGAAGACGCACGCGCCCTCCCCGACCAGCACATCCACGTCCCCGCGATGATGATCACGGCCGAGAACGACCTCATCCTCACGCCCGCCCAGGCCGAGCCGATGCGCGCCTGGATCGACGATCTCCGCATCGAGCACATCAAGAACTGCGGCCACTGGACCCAGCAGGAGCGCCCCGCCGAAGTTAACGGCCTCCTGCTCGATTACCTCGCCTACCTGCGCTAAGCGCCCGGCAAACATTGAGCCCCGCGCGTCAGCAAGGGGTTCGTGATCTCGAGTGCTGCGGCTGGCGTTGTTCCTGCTAGAACCGCCGCCGTCTAAACCGCCGTCGCACGCGAATTGGCCGCCGGGGAAAGAAGAAGAATCGTCGAAAGAACACCGGGCGCCTCCAGGCGACACATCGCCTGCTAAACACATGGCCCGCTCGTCCCGAAAGGTGACGCAACCTGCCCTCGAACCGATCAACTTGCGTTAACACACGATTCCTATCGTAATTAACCGATGGGACGGCGGGTTCGCGCCCGCCTGTCCGCGCCGTCCGCAACCGCGCCCCGTCCCGCCACAGGAAGGCAATGAATCGTTGCAGAACGTAACCGCCCGCCCGGCACAGTTCGAGCCTTCCGTCCTCGGACAGCTCTCGACGCTCGACCGATTTCTTCCGCTCTGGATCGGCCTCGCCATGGCGCTGGGTTTGGCGCTCGGCCGCATCTTCCCCGGCCTTAATGACCAGCTCGACCGCGTCAAGATCGATACGACGTCCCTGCCGATCTTCATTGGCCTGCTTGGCATGATGTACCCGGTCCTCGCCAAAGTTCGCTACGACCGGCTCCACAACGTGACCACCGATAAGCCCCTCGTGGTGTCGTCGCTCCTCCTGAACTGGGTCATCGGTCCGGCGCTCATGTTCGCCCTCGCTTGGTTGTTCCTGCCCGACCTGCCGGAGTTCCGGACGGGTCTCATCCTCGTCGGCCTCGCGCGCTGTATCGCCATGGTGCTCATCTGGAACTCGCTCGCGTGTGGTGATACCGAGGCCGCCGCCGTCCTCGTCGTGCTCAACTCGGTGTTCCAGGTCGCCGCCTACGCGCTCCTCGGCTATTTCTACCTGGATACGCTGCCGGGGTGGCTCGGCCTGGATCAGGCCTCTGTCCACTTTGCGCTCTGGGATATCGCGAAATCGGTGCTCATCTTCCTCGGCGTCCCGCTTGTGCTGGGCTTCCTCACCAGCGTCATCGGGCGGAGGCGCAAAGGTGACGAGTGGTACGAACAACGCTTTCTCCCGCGCATCGGTCCGTTGGCCCTCTACAGCCTGCTCTTCACGATCGTCGTGCTGTTCGCCATCCAGGGCGATGCGATCACCTCGCAGCCCCTCGACGTCGCCCGCATCGCGCTCCCGCTGGTCGTCTATTTCGCCGTCATGTGGACAGCGTCATTCGCCTGGGGTCGCGCGCAGGGACTCGCCTATCCCAAGACCGCAACGCTGGCCTTCACCGCTGCCGGCAATAATTTCGAACTGGCGATTGCGGTAGCCATCGGCACGTTCGGCATCACCTCCGGCCAGGCCCTCGCCGGTGTCGTCGGTCCCCTCATCGAAGTGCCGGCCCTCGTTTCGCTCGTCTACGTTTCACTCTGGGCGCGGAGACGGTTCTTTGCATCGGCCGCCGATCCCCTGCCGGCGCGAGCGTAGCGCCACGCACCAGCTCGACCGGGCAGTCGTCATGCCCGGGAAAGGATGAAGGCTTGGACAATTCCCAGGTCGCCGAGCTCAAGGCGCAGGTCAAGCGAGAGTCCTTCCGGCTCAAGGACGAGTTCTCCGGCATCTTCAGCGCCGAGACTATCGAGCGCTACATCAACGATTCGTGGGACGCGCTCATCGCGACGCAGCCGCGCGTCCCTACGTTCCTGCCGCTTTTCGTCCGCCGCTTCGCCCGCGAACGGCTGAAAGCGCTTGCCCAGTGGGAGGGGAAAATGACCAAAGAACGCCCAGAAGTGCTTTTCGTGTGTGTCCACAACGCCGGCCGCTCGCAGATGGCCGCCGTCCTCACCTCGCACCTCAGCGGCGGACGCGTCCAGGTCCGTTCCGCCGGCTCCGCGCCCGCCGAGGAGATCAACCCTCGCGTTGTCGAGGCCGTGCGTGAGATTGGCCTCGACCTCTCCCAGGAGTTCCCCAAGCCGCTCACCGACGACTTCGTCCAGGCCGCCGACGTTGTCATCACCATGGGCTGCGGCGATGCCTGCCCCGTCTACCCCGGCAAGCGCTACGTCGATTGGGACGTCGAGGACCCCGCCGGCCAGCCACTCGACGCTGTCCGCCGCATTCGCGACGACATCGCCGGCCGCGTCAAGCTCCTGCTCGAAAACCTTGGCATCGAGGCGGCGGCGGCCGGCGCGTGACCGCTACCTTCTACTGCAACCCGGTCGATACCTTCGACTTCGACGCTCTGCGCGCGTGGGTAGAACGCGAACGCGCGTCTGGCGCCCTCCCGGCCCACGGCTCCGTGTCCGTTGAGGTCGTCCACCGCGATCGCGAGATGGACGGCTCCTGCCGCTGGTGCGGTTGCCGCGAAAACGAGGTCATCGAGCTCGCTGAACGCCTCGGGCGGCCCTGACTCCGCGCCCTCACCGGCCGGGGCTCAGTCGCAACACTCCGCCGCATCCGGCGCGCACACCAGGTCCGGGACGCAGCACACCTGGTTGCAGAAGTCCACGAGCCACCGCACCGTCTCCGGGTCCAGGCAGTAGCACTGGTCGCCCTCGATAGCGCCCCGGATGATGCCCGCTTCCTTCAGACACCTTCAGGTGCTGCGACACCGTCGACTGCGCCAGCGGCAGCACGTCCACGAAGTCCCCGGTCGCGCACACGTTCCGCCGCGCCAGTTCCGTCACGATCCGGATCCGGGCCGGGTTCCCCAGCGCGCGAAACACTGCCGCCGCCCGCTCTTCCTCCGTCGTCAGCCCTTCGATCTCTTTCATGCTGTACCGTTGCCATTCTGCCGCAGTCGCCCATTGACTGCTGCCACATCGTAATTATACGATAGGACCCACGCCATCGTAAAAATACGATGCGAAGGAGTCCCACCATGGCCACTACCTCCGACCAGGACATCCGCCAGCAGGTCGCCGCTTCCTACGGCAACCGCGTGCGCCCCGTCCTCGAATCCATCGAACTGCTGCCCCTCGCCGACGCCGGCGGCTGCTGCGGTGCGACCTCGGCCGCGACCTCCTGTTGCGGCACGGACGAATCCGAAGCCACGAGTTGCTGCGGCACCGACGACTCCGACAGCGCGGTCCAGATCGTTCGCATCGCCGAGATGTACGCCGATGCCGGCATCGACGACCTCCCCGCTACCGTCACCGACGTCGCCTTCGGCTGCGGCAACCCCACCGCCATCGCTGCCCTCCAGCCCGGCGAGACCGTCCTCGACCTCGGCTCCGGCGGCGGCATCGATTGCTTCCTCGCCTCGAAGATGGTCGGCCCCGAAGGCCACGTCATCGGCGTCGACATGACGCCCGAGATGCTCGCCCTCGCGGAGAAGAACCGCGCCACCGTTGGCGCCACCAACGTCGAGTTCCGCCGCGGCGAGATAGAATCGCTCCCCGTCGATTCCGATAGCGTCGACGTCATCATCTCCAACTGCGTCATCAACCTCTCGCCCGACAAGGACGCCGTCTTCCGCGAGGCCTTCCGCGTGCTGCGGCCCGGCGGCCGCCTCCAGGTTTCTGACATCGTCTGGACGCAGCCCGTGCCCGAGTCGGTGAAGGGCGATATGGAGTCGTGGGCCGGCTGCATCGCCGGCGCCCTCCTCGAATCCGACTACCTCGACAAGATCCGCGCCGCCGGATTCACCGGCGTCACGTCCACCGCCGCTGAATACGAAGGCGGCAGGGGCATCGCCTCCGCCAACGTCGTCGCCCTCAAGCCCCGGGAGTAGGCAGCTCCACCATCGTTTCGCGCCGGGGCGCCTCGCGCATCGTCCACCAGCAGGCGAATGCCGCGAACAGCAGCGCCCCGGCCGCGATCCGGAACCCAATCTCGTACGACGCCTCGTCCGTCCCGATCAGCGCGATCACCATCGGCCCCAGCGACCGTCCCACCGCCACGAACAGCGCCTGCACGCCGATGACGCGGCCGAAGTACGGCCCCGAAAACCGCTCCGCCATCACCAGCGCGCGCAACGGATACACCGCACCGAACACCGCCCCGAACACGGCGATGTAGACCCACACCTGCCACCAGTCGCCCGCCATGCTCGCCAGCGCCGCCGCGACGCCCAGCATCGCCAGGCACACGCCGAGCAGCGCTGCGCCGGGCGCCCGCCCCGAGAGCATCGGCAACACGAGCCGCGCCGGCAGGCTCACGATCCCGGTCACGGCGATCGCATCGGCCACCGACCGTTCGTCGAACCCGCGCGTCTCCAGCTGCGAGACCATGTGGAACGAATAGCCGTTGAACGCCACCGTCGCGATGAAGAACGCGAACGTGAACCACCAGAACCCCGGCGTCGTGTGGCGCAGCCCCTCTCGCGCCTCCCGGAGGAACGCGCCCGGGGACTGCGCCGGCCGCTCTCCCGCCCGTTTCGGCTCCCGCAGCGAGGCCGGCACCGCGAGCCCCACGCACAGCAGGATCGCGCCCAGCACGACCACCGCCTCGCGCCAGCCGAAGGCGCTCACCAGCCAGCGCGTCAGCGGCGTGAAGATCGTGATCGAGAACCCGCTCAGCAGCGTCAGCACGCCGTAAGCGCGCGGCCTATCCAGCGCCTCGAACCACCGGTTCATCAGCACGTACACCGGTTCGTAGAAGGTCGCCGCCATCGCCGGGCCGATGAGCAGCACCATCACCGCGACGAACTGCCACGACTCCTGGCACGCCGCCAGCAACGCCAGCCCGCCGGCGCCCACGACGCTTCCCGCGGCCATCAGCCGCCGCGTCCCGAAGAGATCCGCCACCGTTCCCGTCGCGATCGCCGCCAGCCCCGACACCAGCAGCGCGAGCCCGAACGCCACCGCCACGAGCTGCTTCCCGAACTCCCCGCCCGGCCCGGAGCTCGTCACCAGCACGCTGAACGCGTAGGACAGCGTCCCGTACGACGTGTTGATGAACATCGCCGCGCCCGCGACCCACGCCCAGCGCACCCAGTCTCGGCGCGGCCTTCCCGTCCATGCTCTCTACGCCTGTTACCACGGCACTCCGATCGCCGTGAGTATGCCGTCTCGCCTACGGCGCCGCGATGTCGGCCCGCACCGGCCGGCCCGGGGTGTCTCCCACCGTGTGTCCGGTCGGGTACGCCACGCCCTCGAAGATCACGGCCACCGATGCCCCCACGCGGTTCGCGCAGTCCTGCGCCCGCCGCGCCGTAGTCGACCCGGTAGCCGCCGTCCGCCGTGGTTGTCGCGCTCGGGCCTTCCACGCCGTCGAACGTGAGCGTCACGCTCGCCCCTGCGGGCACCGCCACCCCGCCGCTCGTCAGCAGCCCAATGACGCTGTTCGGCGGGCTCGTGCTCGAGATGCTTGGGCAGTACGGCCCGCCCGCCACCACGGGCGCCGGCGTAGGCGTCGGGGTCGGCGCATCCGCGACGGGCGCCGCGTCCACACCTGTTCCCTGGCCGCTGCTCTCCACGCGCACGGTCGGCGTCGCCGTAGGCGTCACAGTGGGCGATGGCGTCGGGCTGGCGGTGGCCGTGGGCGACGCTGTCGCCGTAGCCGTGGCCGTCGGCGATGCGGCAGCGACCGCGTCTGCGCGCTGCGCACCGCCGCCGCTGTCCCGGTTGAACAGCACCAGCCCCAGCGCAGCCAGCCCGAGTCCCAGGATCCCGATCGTCGACCACGCCGCGGCCTGCCGCCCCGGCGTCCCGAAGAAGCGCCGGATCAGCTCCACCGAAAAACTCCGCTGGTGAGCCTGCTCACGCGCTGAAGGCTACCCCACCCGCGCCTTTCGATCCCCTCCGCTCGAGCCTGTTTTCGCTGTCCGCGCCCTCCTGCGATGGCGTTACCGCGCCCGCCGTCGCTCCCCATCGCCGCTTCCGTTTTTCGCGTCGAGTGATCGGCTCGGGCCATCTGTGCGTAACAACTCAGCGACGCGGCCCTGGTGCACCGGCCGCCACCACCAACCGGATCTCAGCAAGGAGTCCTCATGCGATTGCGCAAGCTTTCCATCGTCCTCGGTGGCGCCGCCCTCGGTGTCGCCGTCCTGGGCGCCATCCCGGCCTTCGGCGCCGACCACCGTGACGCCCCCCTCACCAAGTCCGCTCCCAAGAGCGACATCAACGACCTCTTCGCCTTCACCGGCGCCAGCGGCTCCGCCGTCTTCGCCATGACCGTCAATCCGCTCACCACGCCCGCCGACACCCCGTCGCTCTCGCTCGATCCCGCCACGGTCTACGAGTTCAAGATGGACACCAACGGCGACGCCGTCCCGGACATCTCCTACAAGGCCACCGTCTCCGGCAACGGCGCGGTCCAGGACATCACCCTCAAAAAGGCCACCGGCGCCGATGCCGTGACCAACGCCAACACGGGCACGACGGTCGCGACCGGCAAGACCAGTGCCGGCAGTGGCGTCACCACGATCAGCGTGGACGGCGGCGGCTCCTTCTACGTCGGCCCCCGCGACGATCCCTTCTTCTTCGACCTTGCCGCATTCCAGAACGGACTCAAGTTCACCACCCCGGGCGTTGACACCTTCAAGGGCACCAACGTCACCGCGATCGTGCTCGAACTGCCTTCCGCTCCGGCCGCCAGCATGGGTGTCTGGGCCACCACGTCGAAGTCGGACAACCTGGGCAATTCCGTCCAGCTCGACCGCATGGGCCGCCCGGCCATCAACACCGTCTTCATCCCCAGCGACAAGAAGGACGCCTTCAACAGCAACACGCCTGACCGCGATGTCGCCATCTACAAGGCCGACGTCGTCGCCGCTCTCGCATCGCTCGGCGCCGGTCCCGACCTCGCCGACGTCCTCCTTCCCGACATCCTCACCGTCGACTTCTCGAAGCCGACGAAATACCTCAACGGTCGCGGCCCCAGCGACGACGTCATCGACATCTCGCTCCAGGCCATCACCGGCAACGCCGCCGCCAGCGACCACGTCGACGCGAACGACCACGCCTTCCTGAGCTCGTTCCCGTACTTCGCCGCTCCCAACACCGGCGCTCCCGGAGCCCCGAACACGGGCACCGGCATCGCCGCCGACAGCGCCGGCAGCACGTTCTCATGGACGTGGACGCTCCCCGCCGGTCTCATATCCGCCGCCGGCCTCATGGCCGCAGCCGGCCTCGTCAATCGCCGCCGCACCTCGGGCGTGGAGGCGTAATCGCATGGAACGCACGCCAGGTCGACAACTGCACTTCCCCGGTTCGGCTTCGCCCCAGCCCCTGCGCTGGCGCATGGTCGGCCAGTACCTGCCGGCGGTGCTGCTCGCCCTGGCTGCGTTCCTCGTCATCCGCCAGGTCAACGGGGGTGGTGCGACACAACCGCCCCCCGCGACCGTCCAGGCAAACCACAGCGCCATCCTCGCCGCCGACATCTCGTTCTTCGAGGACCGCGTCCAGGAGACCCACGACAGCCTCAGCTACAACCGGCTCACGGGCCTCTACCTCCAGCGCCTGCGCGAGACCGGCGACGTCGCCGACGTTCAGCGCGCCGAGCTCAGCGCCACAAAGTCGCTCGAAGCGGCCCCCAATGACTACGCCGGACTGACCAGCCTCGCCCTCGTCAAGATCGCCGAACACGACTTCGAGACCGCGGGCGCCCTCGCCCGCCAGGCGCAGGCCATCATTCCCACCCGGCCCACCGCCCTCGCCATCATCGGCGACGTGCAAATGGCGCTCGGCCAGTACGACGCCGCCGCCGACAACTACCGCGTCTACCTCGACAAAGAACCAGGGTTCGCCGCCTACAGCCGCGAGGCCGTCGTTGCCGAGACCGACGGCAACGTCCCCCTCGCCGAGCAGTTCTGGCAGGCGGCGATCGACTCCGACAAGGACCTCGCGCCCGAAAACTCCGCCTGGGCCCGCGTCCAGCTCGGCGACCTCTACTTCAAGAACGGCCGCGTCGCTGATGCGAAGTCCGAGTACGAACACTCCCTCGCCATCTACCCCGGCTACAGCTACGCGGAGGCCGGGCTCGGCCTCGTCGCTGCCGCCAAAGGCGACTACGACACCGCCATCGACATGTACACGAAGGCGACCGCCACCATCCCGCAGCCCATCTTCGTTCTCGCCCTCGGCGAGGTGTATCAGCGGGCTGGAGAAACCGCTGAAGCACAGCGCGAGTTCGCCCTCATGGGCGCTATCCAGCAGCTCTTCGACGCCAACGGCGTGAAGAACGACTTCACCCTCATCACCTTCCAGCTCGACCACGGCGGCGACATCGCAGCCGCCCTCGCCGCCGCAAAAACTGCCTACGAACAGCGCCCCGCCGTCCAGGCCGCCGACGTCTACGCCTGGGCGCTCTACCGCGCCGACGACTACGACGCCGCCCGCGCGAAGTCCGACGAAGCGCTCCGCACCGGCCTCAACGACCCCACCTTCCTCTTCCACGCCGGCATGATCGCCCTGGCCCAGGGCGACCGCACCGCTGCCCGCGACTACCTCCAGCGCGCGGTCAAACTGAATCCGCAGTTCTCACCGCTGCACGCGCCAGAAGCCGCGGCCGCCCTGCAATCGCTCGGAGAGACGAAATGACGCGCCGCTGGGAGCTCCCGCTGGTCGGTGCGCTGACCGTCGCTCTGTTCGCCGTTCTTCCACTGCTTTCCGCGGGCGTCGCCCTCGCCCACCCGCTTGGCAACTTCACGATCAACCGCTACGCCCGGCTCGAGGTCTACGCCAACGCCGTCCAGGTCCACTACGTCGTCGACATGGCCGAGATCCCCACCTTCCAGCTCATCTCCAACATCGACACGAACGGCGATGGCAGCGCCTCTCAGCCAGAGCTCGATGCCTATGCGGCGAAGGAGCGCGACGTCCTCTCATCGAACTTCGCGCTCTCGATCGCAGGCGAGCCACAGCCGGTCTTCGTCCTCGACACCAGCATCCAACTCCTCCCGGGGGCGGGCGGGCTCCAGACGCTTCGCCTCGCCGTCGTCTACCAGGCCGGCGCGCCGGAGGGTGTCTCGCCAACGGTCCCCATCGCCTTCACCGACCGCAACTACGCCGACCGCGCGGGCTGGAAGGAGATTGTCGTTCGCCCGTCCGAAGGTGCGAACGTCACCGTGGACCCGGCCCTCACCACCGACCGCAGCGACGCCCTCCTCCACTACCCGGCCGAGACGCTCCGGTCCGCTCCCGACGTCCGCGATGTCTCCTTCACGTGGGCCGCCGGGACGGGCGTCCCCGCTCCGGCGGTCGCCACCACCCAGACGGCGACGGTCGGCCGCACCAGCACCGGCTTCGCTGGCGTCTTCTCCGACCTCCTCCACCACGATCGCACGCTCGATTTCGTGCTCCTCAGCCTCCTCATCGCCTTCGTCTTCGGCATGCAGCATGCGCTCGGCCCCGGCCACGGCAAGACGATGGTCGCCGCCTACCTCGTCGGCAGCAAAGGCACGCCGAAGCAGGCGGTCATCCTCGGCCTGACCGTCACCGCCACGCACACCTCCACGGTCTACCTGCTCGGCGCCGTCACCCTGGTCGCCGCCGCCTACATCACCCCCGAGACGCTCTACCTCTGGATGGGCCTCGCCTCCGGCCTCCTCGTCGTGGGCTTCGGCGCGTCCCTCTTCGTCGCCCGCCTTTGGAACGCCCGCCGCCGCGACCGCTCCCACGACGGCGCCCACCGCCACGGCATGTTCGGCCGCTCCCACACCCACGAACCCCACAATCACGACCGCCCGCACTCAGAACCCGGCACCCACCACTCCCTCAGACCTGAGTCCTCGACCCTAAGTCCTCACGACGGCGCCGCCGCCGTGACCTGGCGCCGGCTCCTCAGCCTCGGCTTCATCGGGGGCCTCCTGCCGTGCCCCTCCGCCGTGGTGGTGATGGTCGCCGCCGTCTCGCAGGGCCAGGTCGCCCTCGGCATGCTCCTCATCGTCGCATTTAGTCTCGGTCTCGCCGGCGTCCTCATCGCGATCGGCGTCTCGCTCACCCTCGGCAGGCGCATCCCCGAGCGACGCAAGCGCCTCTTCCAACACCCCGCCATCGGGCGGGCAGTGGCCGCCATGCCCGTCATCAGCGCCTTCGTCGTCATGCTCGCAGGCCTGGCAATCACCTACCAGGCCTGGAACCAGCCGGGGCTGTAGCCGTCACCCGAGGCGGTCGAGGGCTGCACGGCCGCGCCGCGAGAGCCGGTACCCGACCTCCAGGCTCTCCGTCAGCCCCAGCGCTTTCAGCTTCCGCACGTCCAGCTTGAACGACGCCCGGTCGCGCCCCATCTCGGCGGCCAGCTTCGTCGACACGACGCCCGGCTGTTCCGCGATTAGCCGCAACGCCGCCCGCGTCCACGGCCCGTGCGGCGACGCCCGGTCCAGCCGGTCGAGCCGTAGAGGGAGGCGTTCCATCTCCTCCCGCGAGAGCGCGTCGGCGTCCCGCAGCTCCTGCCGCGTATCTCGCTCGGCGAGCCGGAAGCCAATCCGGTACAGCTCCCCCTCGCTCCGTTTGCTCAGTTCGCTTCGCAACTCCTCGACCGATCCAAACCCGGCCGCCCGCGCGTCTGCCTCAGCAATGCTCGCCTCCGGCACGATCTCCACCGCCTTGATCGCCAGCAGCCCGCCCGGCGACCGCAGCTGCCCGCCGGCCTTCACCGTCGGCCGCGTCCACCGCCGGTACGCCACCGTGATGTCGCCCGCCGCGATGCCTGCCCAGAACCGCTTCTGGAAGAGCATAGGTCAACCCAACCTTGGAACTCGGAAGAGCCTTTTGTCCTCCAGCACGAAGAGCTCCGGGCCGCGTCCTGCGCGACGAGTCGTCGTAATCTCCAGTCCATTGAACACCGGTACGAATTCTCGGACGGAGCCAGTCGCGATGTTCCATTCAAATAGGCTGTTGCGGTTCTCGTAGGAGCCCGCCAGGACTATCGTGTCATCGCGGATTGCGATCGCGTGGGCTCCGGCGACCGGCGCAGTTGCCGCGATAAGAGTCGGCGTGTCGTCAGAGACCCTTACTAACGAAAAATCCGAATAGTAGTACGCCCAGGCGTTTCCGCCAGCGTCGACATTGAGCGCGTAGCAATGGTCGATGGGCGGAATGCCAGCACGTTCGAATGACGTGTCCGATTCGAACTCTAGTCTGCCCTGGAGGTTGAATCTGCTGAGGCCAGCCTTCAACGACGGGATTGCGTCGCTGAAGATTGCCTCGTCACCTCGGCTAACCCAGAGGCTCCCGTCGGCCGTTACTTGCAAGTCCTGTATTCCGTCGCCCAGGATGAAGGTGGAGACCACTCCGGATCCCCCCAGAATCCACGCGTTGTGGATACCGTGGCTCGTGCGCCACTGCACGATAAGATGGCGTCCGTCGGGAAGCGGCTGGATTGAGTAAGCGCGCGCGCCCGGATTGCGGACGGTGAACAGGCTAGCCCGCCCGGCTGTGACCCTCCAGGCCGTGATGGGTTTCGACATCTCGCGCTGCCGATCGTCCTCTGTGAACGCCTCACCACGTTGCTCGGCGTACCAGCGGACCGCGGATTGGCGCAGCGCGTCACAGACGATTGGCTCGCCGTCGAATGTTGTTTCCAGCCTGAGCCACGATGCGTCGCCGTCGAAGGCAATCTCCGTGATTAGCTCAAGCTCAACAGGTTCCGCCACGTCTCCTACTCCACCTTCAGCCCGTCGATGCCTTCCTCCGGCTGCGGGTAGCCCAAGTCCAGGCTCTCGAGCTTTTTGATCAACGCCTTCGCGATGACCACGTCGCGGTACCACTTGTGGTCCGCCGGCACCACGTGCCACGGCGCCGCCTCGGTATTGCAGTTGCTCACCATGTCCTGGAACGCCCGCTCGTAGAGGTCCCACTTCAGTCGTTCGTGCAGGTCAGCCTTGTGGAACTTCCAGTGCTTGTTCGGATTGTCGATCCGCTCCTGCAGACGCTCCTTCTGCTCGTCTTTCGAGATGTGCAGGAAGAACTTCATCACCACCGTCGACTGCGCCGTCATGTACGCCTCGAACTCGTTGATCTCGTCGTAGCGCCGGTGCCACACCCGCTCCGGCACCAGGTTTTCCACCCGCTCCACGAGCACCGACTCGTAGTACGAGCGATTGAAGATCATCACCTTGCCCTTCTCGGGCGTATGAAGCCGGTAGCGCCAGAGGTAGTCGTGGGCAAGCTCCTCCGCCGTCGGCACCCCGAAGTTCCGCACCGAACACCCCAGCGGTCCCACGTCACGAAACACGCTCTTGATCGTCCCGTCTTTGCCCGCAGTATCGATTCCCTGGAGCACGACCAGCAGTGCATATCGCCGGTCTGCATAGAGGAGATCCTGCAGCTCGCTCAGGCGTATCCGCAGCCCCTCGATGTCCTTCAGCGCGTCCGCTTTGTCGGTCCCGTGCGTCTCCTCGGGGTTGTAGTCTTCGAGCTTGATTGCCTCCCCCGCCGGCGGCACGATCGGCTGGCCCTTCATTCTTCGCCCCTCGTCCGGCGTTCCGCTCGCCGGGTCTGCTGTGCGGCCGGGAGTGCGTCCTCGAAGCTGTCCTTCCAATCAGGATCCGGCGTTTCGCATCCGACCCGCGGCACAAACGTCGATCGCTCCACCAGCTCCATCTTGTGGATATAGCGCGGGCAGTTCGAAAAGATCGCGTCGGGCGTCACGCGCACCACGAACTGCGCCTCGGGGAACTCGGCCATCAGCGGGTCATCGAAGTTGATGCTCGCCCGCCCGTTGACCCGCATCCGCCGCTGGCGCTCCCAGTCCACGAACAGCATCCCCACGCGGTTGTGCTCGACAATGTTTCCCGCGCTCTGGAACATCCCGTTGCCGTCATAGATCGGGAACGCCAGCGTCGTCTCGTCCACCACGCGCACGAACCCCGGATCCCCGCCCTTGTACGAGCAGTCGAGGTTCCCGTCGCCGTCCGATGTCGCGAGGAAGAACATGTCCATCCGCGCGAGGAAGGCCGCGTCTCGCTCCGTGAACCGATCGTGCATCGTCGCCTCCGCGATCCTGTCTGCCAATCGCACGCTATCAAACCGCTCCTGCATCTCACGTTCGCCGCGGTGAAAGCCCATCTCGTCCATCTCTAATCTCCTCGTCGGCTCTGGCCTTTTGCGTGCACCCCGGCCCTGCGGGTAGGCTGCGAATCTTACACCGCACCCGGAGCACCTCATGCCCAGCCGCCGCGCCTCCATCGCACTCACCGATGCCGAACAGGAGCAATTCCTCGCCGACAGCTGGACGCTCCAGGTCGCCTCGATCGGCCCGAAGGGCTACCCCCACCTCGTTGCCATGTGGTACGTCGTCATGGACGGCAAAATCCACTTCACCACCTTCGCCAAGAGCCAGAAGGTCCTCAACCTCCGCCGCAACCCGAAGATCACCGCCATGCTCGAATCCGGCCGGGGCTACCAGGAACTCAAGGGCTGGGTCGTCGAAGGCGACGCCGAGATCCTCGAAGACACCCCCTTCACCGCGAAGGTGATGGCCCAGGTCGGCGCCAAGTACAACGGCATTCCCGTCCCCACCGATACCCCCGAGGCCGCCCTCAAGGTCGCCTCCAAGCGCGTCGTCATCCGCATCAATCCCGTCGACATCTACAGCTGGGACCACGCCAAGCTCGGCGGCCGCTACTAGCAGCGTGCGCATCGACGCACACGTCCACTGCTTCCCCGACCGCCTCGCGCTCGCCGTCCGCGATCGCCTCAACCAGCGCGGCGGCCTCAGCGCGGGCCCGCTCCTCCCCGACATCGCCGCCCGCGTCCGCGCCGAAGGCTTCGATGCCGCCTGGATCCTGCCCTACGCCCACCGCCCCGGCGTTGCCGAAAGCTGCAACGAATGGTCGGCCGCGGAAGTCACGCGCTACCCAGCACCTCGTCCCCGGCGCCACCTTCCACCCCGGCGACGAAGACTTCGAACGCCTCGTCCACCGCGCCCTCGTCGAACTCCACTTGCGCGTCGTCAAGCTCCACTGCTCCGTTGGCCAGTTCTCGCCCGCTGATCCGCGTCTCGCCCCACTCTGGGAGACGGCCGCGGAGCACGGCATACCCGTCGTCATCCACGCCGGCCAGGTCCACGGCGGCGACACAGCCGCCGGCGAGGCGCGGGAACTGGAACCAGTGCTCGCCCGCTACCCGGCTCTTCCCGTCATCGCCGCCCACTGCGGCCACCCGTCGGAAGCAGCCGTCATCGAGCTGATGGCGCGCTTTCCCAACCTCTACGCCGACCTCACTCCGGTCTGGGAGTCGCGTATCGAAGTCTCGGCGCCCGACCTCGAACGCTTCGCCGGCCGCATCCTCTTCGGCAGCGACGCCCCCAACAACCCTACGCCAGCCGACCGACCAGCTCGCCGCGTGGGAGCGGACGGGCGTCTCAGCCAGCGCCATCGCAGCCCTCATCGGCGGAGCCGCCGAGGCGCTGATCCCACTCCAGCCCAATGCTGCAGACTGAACCCACCGTGGCGCGTCGTCCTTGATCGCGCCGGGCAAGTGACGGCGAAACGCCGTCGTTACGCCCCGCGCCCCAACCCCAGCGCCTCGATCACCTCTGACGTCGGCTTTAGCACGCCAATTGACGGCGCCACCCCATCCAGCGCCCGCAAGATCGGGCCGAGCGCCGCATGGTTCGGCATCTTCATTTCGCTCAACACGTGGTGCACGCCCTTCGCGCAGCCACGCCGAGCCCGAACGCCGCATGAGCGTGTGCAACAGCGCGCCAAGGCTCGCCGGCCCGATGGCGATGAGCCCTTCCGCCGCCACCCAGCGCACGCTTGGGTCCTCGTCGGTCAACGCCTCGACGAGCGCATCGGAAGCTTCCGGTAAGGCCAGCTCGCCCAGCGCCTTCGCGGCCTCCCATCGCACCTGCGTATCCTGCGACCGCGTCGATTGAATCAAGAGGGGGAGTGCGTCCTGCCCCCATTGCCACCAGCTCTGCCCGCGCTTTCGGCGGGGATATGCCGTGGCGCCCATCAAGCGCCCGCGCCAGCTGCAGCGCCCGTTCCTTATCGAATGTCGCGACCTGTCGTCCCGATTGTCCCGTCGTGGCCACCTCACACCTCCACTAACGAGTCAAGTGTGCGCCCCGAACCGCAAGGATCGTGATTCCGCCCGCAGCAACGCCGCTACAGTTCGCTCACACTCGTACCATGAGTCCGGACCGTAGATTCACGTCCTGGCTGCTGATCGGCTTTGGGCCGCTGTTCGTGCTCGGCGGCTTTGCCGCCGCATTCACCATCGAAGGCGCGCTCTTCGTCTTTCTCGGCCTCGCCATGCTCGCTACCGGCGTACTGCTGCGAACCCGCCTTCCGCTGGCCGCCGCCATCGTCGCCGGGCTGCTCGTCTTTGCCGCCCTCACTGCCCAGATGGCGGTGGAGCTCGCTTAGACTCGCGCCATCAGCCGCGCGTGCGCCCAGTGCGTGATTGCGACCGCGAGCGCATCCGCCGCGTCCGCCGGCGTCGGCGTCGTCGCCAGCGACAGCTGGAGCCGCACCATCTCCGCGATCTGCGACTTCTCCCCGCGCCCGTAGCCCGCCACCGTCTGCTTCACCAGTGCCGGCGCGTACTCACTCACCCGCAGGCCCGCGTCCGCCAGACCCAGGATCGCCGCCGCCCGCGCCTCGCCCAGCGCCATCGCACTGCGCGCGTTCGTCCCCACGAACGACGCCTCGATCGCCCCCACCTCGATGCCCCATTGCCTCGCCACGGCCCGCACGCCGTCCCGAATCACCACCAGCCGCTCACTCCGCTCCAGCGACGGCTTCGTTCGCACCACGCCGTGATGGATGTGCACACACCGCTCGCCCTCCACCGCCACCACCCCATACCCCGTCACGTTCAGCCCCGGGTCGATGCCAAGAATTCGCATGCCCACACTCTACGAGCGCCGCCCCCCATCTCCTAACCACATGTCACCCGCAACCGCCGCAACCCGAATCCGAGCCCCGACCGAAGCGCAGCGCAGGGAGCGGGTACCACGCCCAGTGGCGTTCACCGTCAGCACCGAGACCTCCGCCCGGCACCCGCGAATCGCAACCAGAAACCAGAAACTAAAGACTCAAAACTTCCCGCTACCCCTCGTAACTCTCCAACGCCTCGTCCGTGAAGTCCGCGTTCGAGTACACCCGCTGCACGTCTTCGAGGTCTTCCAGCGCTTCGATCAGCTTCAGCGTCTGGTGCGCCGTTTTCGTATCGAGTTCGATCGTCGTTTTCGGCACCATCGCGAAGTCCGCGTTCTCGATCTCCAGCCCCTCCGACTCGAGCGCTTTGCGCACCGGCTCCAGCCCCGCCGGCTCCGTCTGCACCTCGATCACGTCGCCCTGCACTTCCACGTCCGCGGCGCCCGCGTCGATCGCCTGCAGCGCGATCTCGTCCCCGTCGTGACCGTTCAGCGGCACCGTGATGAGCCCTTTCGCCTCGAACTGCCAGCCCACCGACCCGGTCTCGCCTAGGTTCCCCCCCGACCGGCTGAACCGGTGCCGCACTTCCGCCACCGTGCGGTTGCGGTTGTCCGTGAGCGCCGCCACAAGGATCGCCGTCCCGCCCGGCCCGTAGCCTTCGTACATGATCTCGTCGAGTTGCTCGTTGTCCGCCCCCGACCCGGAACCCTTCGCGATCGCCCGGTCGATGTTGTCGTTCGGCATGTTCGCCGCCTTCGCGCGTTGTACCGCCAGCCGCAGCTTGAAGTTCATCGTCGTGTCGCCGCCGCCCTGCCGCGCCGCGCTGATGATCTCCCGCGAAAGCTTCGTGAAGATGGCGCCACGCTTCGCGTCGGCGGCGCCTTTCTGCCGCTTGATCGTGGACCATTTTGAGTGCCCGGACATACCCGACTCCTGTCATTCGAAAAAGGGGGACCGCAACTTCACAGTCTAGCTGCGCTCCGCAATGTGAACGAGTCTCAGCCCTCGCCGCTGCGCTCCAGCGTCGCGACGAACTGCTCAACTTCCCGCGGCGACCGCAGCCGGATCCACCGCAGGTGCGCCCACCGCGGCTCCGCCATTGCGTCAACATAGCGCTCCGCGTGCCGCTTCCGCGTCTTCCATGTATACGTCAGCAGCGACGTCTCGTCCCACAGCTTCAGCTGGTCCCAGAACCGCTCGTAGTTCGTTCCCCAGAGGTGCTCCTTCGATCGCCAGCGCCGCCACGACCGCGCCACGATCCGCCGCGCCACCAGCGGGAACGGAAAGTCCAGCCAGATCGCCGTATCCGCCCGCGGCCACGTCACCACCTGGCTCACACGCGTGTACTGCCCCGATACCACCCAGCCATCGCCCTTCGTAGCCTCCGCCAACACTGGCACGAACTCCTCGTCCGTGCTTCCCACCCAGTTCGGCTTCCAGTGCAGCGCATCGAGCTCAACGAAGGGCACACCGATCCGCCCCGCGAGCAGCTCTCCCAGGGTGCTTTTGCCCGAACAACTCGGGCCAACGATGAGGATGCGCGAGCCGATCCCGGCCGCGCTCCGCGGCTGTTCGGTCTCCATGACCAGTCTCGCATTCAACCGGTCAGCCGCCGTCCACGCAAACGCTCGTATGCGCGGACTAGCTACATACCTGCGACGCCGCCCCCGCGCTCGGTGACGGCTCTGCCGCGGCTCTCCTCCTAGATTGGGTGCTAATGAACCCCCTGGTACTGACCGCAATGGTCGAAGTCTTCCTGCTCGCAATGGTTCGCGACGACTCCGTCCGCCGTGCCGCCTCCGTCCAGTGGCTCTATCTTGGCGTCGCCGCCGTCGGGGCCGCCCTTGCCGCCACCTTACTCGTATGACCCTCAGGATTGCCCCACCCTCACGGAACCGGGGCTTCCGATGGCACGCGTCGCCGTCATTCTTCTCGCCGCTATCTGCTTCGTCACCGCCGCCTGTGGCGACGACGACTCCACGCCCGCAACGCCAACTGCGGCCGGGCCGACCTCTAGCGCTCCGTCGGCCAGCGCTGCCGCCACCGGCTCCCCGGCCGTGACGACGACCGCCGCATCCGCCTTCGCCCTCACCAGCGCCGCCTTTGCCAACAACGCCGATATCCCCGTCGAATACAGCTGCGACGGCAAAAGCTCGTCGCCCGCCCTGGCGTGGACTGGCGCCCCGGACGGCACGAAGTCTTTCGCGCTGGTCATGCACGACCCTGATGCGCCCCGCGCCGGCGGCTTCACCCACTGGGTTCTCTACGACATTCCGCCCGACGCCACGGGCCTTAGCGCCGGCGCCTCTCCCGGCGGTCCGCTCCCCGAGGGCGCGCAACAGGGCGCCAACGGTTCCGGCGCGAACCAGTACACCGGCCCCTGCCCCCCGAAGGGCGGCCCGGCCCACCACTACAGCTTCACGCTCTACGCCCTCGATGCCGCCCTCAATCTGCCTGCCGGCAAGTCGAAGGCCGACGTCGAGTCGGCCATCCAGGGCCACGTCCTCGCCCAAACGCAGCTGACCGGCCTCTTCCAGCACTAGCCCGTCCATCATGGCGCCCCGCTCCCTGCGCCCAGGGAGAGGGATCAAGGGTGAGGGTATCCCCGGTCCGTGGCCCGCGATTGTTCGGCGCCGCATCAACGTGCCTATCGTCCCTCGGGCGCGTGAATCTGTCCCGGTGGCCTGCCAATCACCGGCCCCGCGTTGCGCTATACTTCCCGCAATGGCGACCATCCTCGATCCCACGGACGAACGCACGCCGGTCCAGCGGACGCTCACCCCGCGCCCCGAGGCGATCACCGGGACCGTGGCCCTGCTCGACATCTCCAAGCCGCGCGGCAACGTCCTCATCGATCGTCTCGAAGAGCGTCTCGCCGCCCGTCTCCCGGGCGTCACCTTCAAGCGCTACAGCAAGCCGACCTTCACGAAGCCCGCTCCCGAAGACCTCCGCAAGAAGATCGCCGAGGAGTGCCACTTCGTTATCGAAGCCCTCGCCGACTGAGGGTCCTGCACAACGTGCAGTGTGCACGACAGCGTCTGGTTCGAAATCAACGGCAAGCCAGCCGTCTTCGTGGCGTCCAGCGAGTTCATCGACGCCGCTGAGGTTCAGTCGCGCGCCCTCGGGCTCCCGCAGGTGCGCCGCATCTTCGTCCCGCATCCCATCCAGGACGCCAACGACGACGAGATGCGCGCCAAAGCCGACGCCATCGTCGACCAGGTGATCAACGCCCTCCTCGACCAGGAGTAGCACGACCGAACCACCGCCGGGCGCGCCGGGCATCCGAATCCGAGCCCCGAACGAAGCGCAGCGAAGTGAGTGGGTGCGCTGCTCCGCCGAGCGCCAACCCGGAGCCACACTGTCCTGCCCGGACAAAGGTAGTTGCGCCCCACTTCCGGGCGCGGGCCCCCGAACCACCGCCGGGGCGCGCCGGGAATCCGACTCCGAGCCCCGAACGAAGCGCAGCGAAGTGAGCGGGTGCGCTGCTCCGCTAGCGTCAACCCCGGAGCCACACTGTCCTGCCTGAACGAGTGGCCGCGCGCTCCCCTCTATGCCCGCTCTTCCTCCAGCCCCGCCGTGTGCGCCGCGTCGTTGAAGCTCACCAGCGAGAAGCGACCGCTCTTCGTGAACTGCAACTCCGTGATCGACGTGTTGTGCACCACGAACGACCACGTCGATTCCAGCGGCACCTGCAGCAGCTCCGCAACCAGCGCCATGATGGCGTTTCCGTGCGACACCACCAGCACGCTCTGTTCGCTGTGCGCTTCCGCGATTCGCCGCACCGACGCCGTCGTCCGGTCCCGCACTTGCTGCAGCGTCTCTCCACCGGGAGCGCCGCTCTCGCGGCCGGTGAGGAATCGCTTCACCACCTCGGGCGACTCCTCGAACAGTTCCTTGTACGGGCGCGCTTCCCACTCGCCGTAATGCATCTCCCGCAGCCCCTGATCCAGCGTTGGCTTGATGTTCTTGCGCGTCTCCAGCACGTACTCCGCGGTCATCGCCGCCCGCGAGAGATCGCTGGCGTAGGCAGCGTTGAAATGCGTATCCGCGAGCCGTCGTCCGGCCGCGCGCGCCTGGGCGATGCCGAGCGGCGTGAGTTCGGTCTCCGAATGGCCGCAGAAGCGGCCCTCGATGTTGCCGTAGGTCTGTCCGTGCCGGACGACGATGATGCGAGTGGGCATAGCCCGATTCTACGGGTCGCCTGTGCTTGCTGCCCTGCTGCCCGCGCGCGTACGCTCCCGCCATCACACACCAGGCGGTTCTTGAAGAGCCATCTGCAGACGGATCTCAACGGCTAAGCGAGGCCGGGCACTTTAGTATCGGAGCAAAAGATGTGCGGCTGACTGAACTGTCTTTCGAGGAGTCGTTCATCGGTCAGTTCCATGTTGAGTGGATAGGATCGAAGCTGTCCTTAGTGATCGAAAATGTCTACGGTCCTGACGCCGATGACCGAAGCATGGGCGGATCGGTGCGAATCGAGTGTGAAGGCGTAGTCTATCTGAAGATGGCTGCCGATTACAATGCTATGCTGTCCGAGACTCATGTTCAGGTCTTAGAGTCTCGACAAGACATGCTGCCCTCATTATCTGGAACAGTGGAGGAGATAGTATACGGTCTAAAAGTGATGGACTTCCACGTAGGGACATACCATTATTCTCATACGATCGCCCCACCAGTTGCTCGTCCAGTCGCATTCGTGCTGTTAAGTGCTGACATCAGTGCGGAGTGGCTGACATCCCGGTATCACGCCGTCTTTGCGCAGAATGGTGTCGAACGGGAGGTGTCCTGAGTTTTCCAGCTACGCGCAGACCACGATGATGCGAGTGGGCATACACCGATTCTACCGTCCGCCCCTGCTTGCCGCCCCGCCGCCCGCGCGCGTACGCTCCCGCCATCACACACCAGGCGGTTCTCATGGCAATCCCCGAATCCGGCCGAGTCTCCATCGAAGAAGGCGTCGTCTTCGGCACAGGCGGCGGACGCGAGCTTCGCTGCGACATCTACACCCCGCCCGGCGCCCCGAAGAACGCACCGTCTGTCCTCCTCGTCCACGGCGGCGGCTGGTCCTCCGGCGACCGCAGCCAGCTCCGCGGCTATGGCATTCTCCTCGGCCGCCAGGGCTTCGTTTGCGTCGCCAGCGAATATCGCCTCTCCGGCGAGGCCCCCTGGCCCGCGCAGATCCACGACGTCAAAGCTGCCCTACGTTGGATGCGTGCCAACCACGAGCGCCTCGGAATCGATCCCCAACGCATCGCCATCTCGGGCAACTCCGCCGGCGGCCACCTCGTTCTCATGATGGGCGGCACGCCAAACGTCCCCGAGTTCGAAGGCGACGGCGGCAACCCCGGCGTCGATACCTCCGTCGCCGCGGTCCTCTCCTTCTACCCGCCCACTGATTTCGGCGACGCGGCGAAGCTCAGCACTGCCGTCGCCGCCCTCATGGGCCCGAACGCGTCCGCCGATGCTGTCCGCGGCGCCAGCCCGGTCACCTGGGCGAACAAGGACTTCCCGCCCACCGCCTTCTTCCACGGTACGAAGGACGAACTCGTCGCCGCGAACGAAAGCCTCAAGATGTACCGCCGCCTCATCGAAGCGGGTGCCAGCGCCGAGCTCCACATCTACGCCGACGAGCCCCACGCTTTCGATTCCGCTCCGCTCCTGGGCAGGCAGTGTGCCGATATCATGGCGCTCTTCCTCAAGCGTTACGTGATCGATCGGGAACCGCGGGTGCCCGCTGCTGTTTCGTAGCACGCGCTTTTTACGAACGTTTTACGCGAGCGTGGCAACATCCGCCGCGTCATAAGCGTTTCATCTGGTGCACGTACCATATTGCGTTGATACGGTACTCACTCAGCGTTACGCGGCGCGGTCGCCCGCGCGGGAGGATAAATTGAGCCGGATAAAGCGGAAGACGTTCATGTTGCTGGCCGCCATGGTCGGCGTAGTCGCCCTGCTTGGCGCCTCCCTCGGGATGGCCGTCGCTGGAACCACCAGCCTCAGCAGCGGCTTCAATCTCGTCGGCGGCCCCATCGGTGGCGACGTCCAGCCAGACATCTTCGTCAAGTGCATCCAGCCGGCTTCCGCCTGGACTGCTGTCTACATCTGGGACGCCCAGAACCAGAAGTGGCTCCACTTCTTCAACACCGCCAACGGCGTGCCCTCGTTCGTGAACCAGGGTGGGAACGGCGGCATCTCCGTCATCCCGCGGTTCTCCGGCGTCGCCCTCATCATGGCCAGCGCCGTCGCCAACGCAAAGCTGCTCGATTCCAACAGCGCCACCTGCAGCTAACCAGCACTCCGCTCCTACTTCGAAAACCCCTCGCCACCGCGAGGGGTTTTCTGTTTGTCCCCGCCTGCCCCCTACAATAGTCCCCACAACCCCGTTCCCGGAGTAACCATGACCGCTGCGATCCGGCTGCGGCGCGAACACCTCGACGCCATGATTGCCCACGCCCTCGAAGACGCCCCCATCGAGTGCTGCGGTGTCCTCGCCACGAAGGACGGCACCGTCGTTTCCGTGTACCGCGCGAAGAACCGCGAGGCCAGCCCCTACCGCTTCAGCATTGACCCCCTCGAAACCCGCCGCCTCGAACAGTCCATCGACGATGCCGGCCTCACCCTCGCCGGCTTCTACCACTCCCATACGGGCAGCGATCCCGTCCCCAGCCCCACCGATGTCCGCATGATGGGCGCCCTCTTCGGGCCGCCCTACGTACACTTCGTCATCGGCGTCGCCGACCGCGACCACCCCATCGCACGCGTCTGGTACATCGAGAACGGCGAGAAGACGGAGCAGGAATACGAACTCACTCCCTGAACCGTCCGTGAGCGGCATCGAATGGCCCCCGCGACGGACGTACACCGCAGCAGCCCTTGAGTTGCGCGGCCGACGTTTCGCCTGGGGCGAACGCACCTACGTCTGCGGCGTCATCAACATCACGCCCGATTCCTTCAGCGGCGACGGCGTGGCTGGCGACATCGACGCAGCCGTTGCCCTCGCCCGCCGCTTCGAAGCCGAGGGCGCCGACCTCCTCGACATCGGCGGCGAGTCCTCGCGTCCCGGTGGCGATCCCGTCGCCGCCCATGAGGAGGCGGCCCGTGTCCTCCCGGCGCTGCGAGCCATCCGCGCCGCCACCAGCCTCCCGCTCTCAATCGACACCTACCACGCCAGCGTGGCCGAACAGGCCCTGTGCCTGGGCGCCGACGCCGTCAACGACATCAGCGGCCTGCGCGCCGACCCGGCGATGGCAGCGGTCGTCGCCCGCGCCGGCGCCGCCCTCATCGCCATGCACAACCAGCGCGGCCGTGCCTACCACGATGTCATCCTCGATGTCCGCACCGGCCTCGCCGAGAGCCTCCGGCTGGCGGCCGCCGCCGGCATCCCACTCGAACGCATCGTCCTCGATCCGGGCTTCGGTTTCGGCTGGACCGCCGAGCACAACCTCGAGATGCTCCGTCGCCTTCCCGAGCTCTGGGACCTGGCCCTGCCACTCTTCGTCGGCACCTCTCGCAAGTCCACCATTGGCGCGGTTCTCGACCTCCCCGTCGACCAGCGCCTCGAAGGCAGCCTTGCCGCGGCCACGCTCTCCATCGCCGCCGGGGCCGACATCGTCCGCGCCCACGACGTCGCCGCCACCGTCCGCGCGGCGAAGGTCGCCGACGCCATCGTCCGCGCACGCTGGCAGGCCCCCGAGTGACACTCGTCTACATCGCCCTCGGCTCCAACCTAGGCGACCGCCTCGGCAACCTCCGCGCCGCCATCGCGCGGCTCGACGACGCCGGCATCGCCGTCACCCGTCGCTCCTCGGTCTGGGAGACCGCGCCCATCCCCGCTGACCAGCCAGCGTTCCTCAACGCCGCCGTCGCCGCCGACACCACGCTCTCGCCCCCCGACCTCCTCGCCGCGCTCAAGGCGATCGAGCACGCCCTTGGGCGCCGCCCCGAACGCCACTGGGGCCCGCGCCCTATCGACCTCGACATCCTCCTCTACGGCGATGAGCGGCTCGACACGCCCGCCCTCACCATCCCCCACCGGCTCGCGGCCGAGCGCTCCTTCGTCCTCGCACCCCTTGCCGACGTCACCACCGGCCCGCTGCCGGTGCTCGGCGAGAGCGCCGTCGCGCTCCTCGCAAGGACCGGCACCGACGGCCTTCGCCGCACCTCTCTGGCGCTCTGATCGCCTTTCGGGACCACTGGGCCAGCGATCTCGGGACCATTGAGCCGACGTCCCACCGCACCCCGTGCCGTACCTTCAATCAGCGAGACGTCGCGGGGGAACCAGACCGTGGGGCAGTTACTGTTTGTGGGTCTTGTGGGGGGTCGCTGGGTGGTAACGCCGGACCGCAAGCGCTCCCCTGTGGAGGTGCTTCCAATCCCCCGCGGACGTCCCGCTATCGAAGCACTTGATACCGCCCGGGCCCTCTTCCCGGGCGCTCTGCTCGCCGTCGCCGCGCTCGTCGCCTGAGCCGCGAGCACACCGTAAGCGCCAGCCGCCCCTCGTTCGAAGGGCCTGCCGTCACACCCACGGATGGTCGTCGAAGCGCTCGCCGCCGGTGATGTGGATCGCCGCCGCCCACGTCGCGAGCACGCCACAGGCCGCCGAGCACCGCCGCCAGCGGCGTCGCCAGCCAGCCCGCCTTCTGCACACTCGCAACGCCTCCCGCGAACCCGCCGATGCCCAGCGCCAGCAGCGCCAGCCCGCGTACGAACCCGCCCGGATCCGGGATGAGCTGCCGCGGCTCTGGAGGCGCCGGTTCGTGCTCGAACGGGCGCCCCTCTTCCGCAAAGCCATCGGCGCCCGGCTCGCGGATCACTGGTTGCGCTGGTCCGGCGGCAGCATGTTCGGGATCCCGTCTTCGATCGGGTAGCGCTCCCCGCACTTCGTGCACGTGAGCGTCCCCTCCATCACCTCGCCGTCGGCTTCCTTCGTCGCCTTCAGCTCGAGATCCCCGTGGCACATCGGGCAGACCAGGATCTCCATCAGTTGCATTTGCATGGCGACAGCGTACCCAACCCCCTATCCCCCGGCCAGCACCTTCATCGGGTGCCGCCCATCGACGTTGCCGATCAGGTTGCCGCAGATGTTGTACCCCAGCAGCTCCTGCAGCCGCGGCGGCAGCGACCGCGCCGTCTCCGCCGGGACCGCCAGGTACTGGTTCTCCTGCTGCCGTAGCCACGCCGCGACGTACTCCAGGATGACCCCCAGCCGCGGTCGGTCGGTCGTGTTCGCTCCGCCCCCGTGGAACACGCTCCCCACGAACAGCATCAGCGACCCCGCCGGCATCACCGCCTGCACCGTCGCCGTCGAAGCCGTCGGCGTCTCCGTCACCCACTTGTGGCTGCCCGGCACCACGTGCGTCGCCCCGTTCGCGGCCGTGAAGTCGTCCAGCGCCCACATCGTGTTCACCACGAACTCGATGTGCGGCCGCGCCACCGGGTAGACGCCGTCGTCGCGGTGCAGGTTCTGCGCCGTTTCGCCCGGCCCGATCTGGATGCCCTGCGGCGCGCTCAGCTGGTACTGCCCGAGCACACGGTCGAGCACGCCCAGCACGAGCGGGTGCGTCGCCGGCTCGTCGAACGCGCGGCTCTTCGCGAACAGCGCGTAGATGCGCCGCGTGTCGAAGCCCTCGAAGTCGTTCCGGCCCGTCCGCGTGCTCTCGAGGATGCGCAGCAGGTCCGCCTTCTTGGCCGCCACCTCCTCCGCGCTCAGCACGCCCTCCACGATCGCGTAGCCGTCCCGCTCCAGCGTCTCGCAGACCTCCTCGACCGTCGCCGTTGCCGTCAGATGCGCCATCCTGCTGCTCCTCTCACGTTGGCCGCTGCGCGTAGGTCTGGCGCGCCGATGCCACCCAGCCGCCGTCGACCACGATCGCCTGCCCGGTCACGAACGACGACTCGTCGCTCGCCAGCCAGAGCGCCGCGTTCGCGATGTCCTCCGGCATCCCCGTGCGCGGGATCGGCTGCGCCCGCTTCAGCCCCTCGGCCACGAGCTGCGGGTCCATAGGCGTGGGCAGCGCCGGGTTGGCGTAGAGGATGGGTGTCAGCGTCCCGCCGGGGCAGATGCAGTTCGCCCGCACGAAGTGGGGCGCGTTCTCGATCGCGCACACCCGCGTCAGCTGGATGACGCCGCCCTTCGCCGCCCCGTACGCGCCCTGCCCCGGCATCCCCATCAGCCCCGAGACCGACGCCGTCGTGATGATCGACCCGCCGCCGTTCGCGATCAGGTACGGCAGGCAGTGCTTCATCCCCAGCCAGACCGCCTTCAGGTCGACCGCGATCGTGCGGTCGAAGACCGCCTCGGTGCAGTCCACGATCGACCCTTCGCCGCCGCCGATGCCCGCGTTGTTGTACATGATGTCGATCCGCCCGAAGCCCTCGACCGCCGCCCGCACGAGCCCGCGCACGTCCTCCGAGCTGCTCACGTCCGTCGCCACGAAGCGGCACTCCTTGCCGATCCCGGCCGCCACCGCCTCGCCCTTCTCCTTCTGCAGGTCGCCGATCACCACGCGCGCGCCCTCGCGCACGAACAGCTGCGCCGTCGACTCCCCCATCCCGCTCGCCCCGCCCGTGATCACCGCCACCTTCCCATCAAGCCGTCCCATGTGCCCCTCCTTTGCCCGACGGAGTGTACGCGAGCGCAGCGAGCGAGCGCGAGCGAACGAGGACGAGGGGTCGAGGGGGCGAGGGGTCGAATGGGGGAATGGGAGAATGGGAGAAGGGGAGAAGGGGAGAGCGACGAGCGAACGAGCGCCCGAGCGAACGATCGGTAGCCGCGGCCCTCCGTGGCCGCACGCCGCGAACCGCGCCGGGCGCCACCTCACCCGAGTCCGAGGCCTGAGCGTGAGCGAAGGTGCGCTGCGGTCTCGTGGCGAGTGCTCGGCGCCGCGTACCTGGACCAAGCCCGGTAGCCGCGGCCCACCGCCCCAAAGTTCGCCGACGTACGGAAACCCATCAGAGTCCCGTTAGCCGCCGATATGCGGCAGTTGAAAGCACGCGCACACGTTCGGAAAAGCAGGCAGCCGAGACTCCAGGATCGTCGCTGATCACAGTTTTTGACTCTCGAAAATAGATACCCATCGACACGACCACACAGTCCGCCGATTTGGTAGACGTAGTGAGCACCAACCGATATTCCCGGGCGACCCTAGCAACGTGTTGGACATGCTCGTCGCGTTCCCGTATGACCGCCTCGGGATGCGCCACAACCCAATTTTTCGCGCGGTCGCTGCCTCTTCTGACTTCACGGGCCACAGCGCCCGGGATCCGAAACTCGCCCGATGTCGCCAGGGCGTTCAGCCGCTTGAGCACCACTCGCTGATTGAACAGAGTGATAAGCGACGTAGCGTCGACCAGCGCCTCAAGCAGCCCCTCTCCGCTCACGCCACGCTCTCGCCCACGACGAGGGCGACATCGGCCACCTTGTCTCCCAAGCTTCTGGCGACTTCCGCGGCCGACGCTACCTGTTGGTCCATCGCCCGCCGGACGAGATCGGTTCCGCGATTTCCCAGTAAGCGGCGGAGCCGGACAGCGTTGGGTACACGGCGGCCGCGATTCTCAGGGTTGGGCGCACGCCAGATCGAACGCCACCGAGGCGCCCCGGAACCTCGCAAGTGGTGCAAGCGAATGCCGATCACTATCGAGCTGACATGAAAAGTCCGTTGGACTCGCAATCTCAGCGCCGGGGGCCATTCCGGAAACGGACCGTCCGGCAAGATGGAAGGTAGCACCAGATCAAGAAGCGACGCGGGAACCAGCGCCGCGGCCGCCGCCCGGTTGGCGATGCGTTCCTCCACCAACCCCGAATCGGTCGCCGCCTGGGCGTCGGATGGATCGCACAACACGGTAGCGCTGTCTCCGGCGCGTCTGGCCAAATGAACGTACTCGTGCAGCAGTGAGAACGTCTTGGCGGTAGTACTGTCGCCCGAGTTGAGGAATATGGCCGCCGGGCCGCGGTCGTCCCAGCGTGCGGCGGCACGCAGGCTGTCTAGGGGTGCCTGTCCCTCGAACACGAAGACTCGGTTGGCCTCCACGCGCCCGCGTATTGAGGTGAAGGCTTCGTCCTGGCTCCTCCAACTCAGCTGCGTGTCGTCGTCGATCCCGAGGCTCCGCCTAACCCGCTCCCCAACTGCTTCCGCATCCACCCCGTCGTCCCGATCGAGGGCCGGAAGGCTAGGAGTGGCGGCAGATTCGATGTCGCCAAGGGCAACAAGAAGCCTGGTCACCGTGTCATACAACCGCTCGAAAGTAGCCAAGCGACGATGCGCTTCGTAGGACAGGACGTTCGAATTGGGATCGCCGCGTCGGAAGTCGAGGACCGGTAGCATCGGCAAATCGTTCTGGAACCATGCCACAAAGGGAATGAGGTACACGTCTGCGAGGAGCTCGGCAGCCTCTAGCGTCACTGGAGCGGCTTCGGCCTCCCAGCTATCCAAGAGCACGCTGGTCACATGGAGTCCGTCCTCGAGTGCAGCATTCGCTAAAGCGACAGCGTCGTCCAACGATAGCCCCAGCCGCGCACGTGCCGCGCGGAGAAGTCTCCCGGACACGGAGAGTGCTGGAGATTCCAGAACACTCATTTTCCGACAGGCCCCACTCGCGCATCACATTGGGGCAGCCGGAGACATCTGCACCTCGCCGGTGCACCCAAAGCAATATCTAGCACGTGCGAAGATCGCCCTCGACATCGCCGGCCATCGCGACGTTTATCATTACATTGAGTCGTTCCGCTTGCGATCATTGCATCGTCTTACTCGGCCATAAGTGGTAGCGCGATCCTCACTTCGCTGAACCTGGGCGGCAGTACGGTTCTGCCCACGACGACCCCTTGCCAGACCGTTTCCGCAGGCCCCTTTTCGAGTTTTGCGACAAAGGCGCCGATTCGTTCCCGCGGAAGTTCACCCACTCGCGAGCCGAGCCAGTAAACTGCGAACCGGACAATGCCGTCGGCGTCCGGAGCACGCCTCCTCACCCTCAACTGGCATGACATCGGCTCATAGGCGGCAACTAGTGGATCGGCTTGTGCGCGCGAGACCACGGGTTCGTCCAGCGTTATCAGGATCTCAGTGAGATTGTCATCCTCTAATCGTCCCTCAGTCAGCGCAGGCCCCCCAAAGCAAGGTTCGGACAATCGTAGCGCACTAGCGTCGGACAACCTGTGGATGCCTACGTGCCTCCCAACGTTGCCCCCAACAGTGCCACCCACCCCTCCGCCCTAACCCCGCCCCCATGCCACCATCCCCGGCATGTCTCCCACCGCATCCTCCGTCAAAACCACCGCCCTCACCGCCGCAGCCCGCCGCCGCCCATACCGTCCCACGGTTCCCGCAGGTTCCCGCGAACCGCGTTCAAGGTTCCCGCGAACCGCGTTCGAACCGCGTTCAACCGCGTTGGAACTCTGAAAAAATGCGCGGCCACTTTTCCACCCACTGCTCCGCCTTCAAGAAGAACGGCAACCCCTGCCGCTTCGCCGTCGCCCCCGGTGTCCAGTTCTGCCCCAACCACGACCCCTTCAACGACAGGCACGCCACCGCCCGCAATGCGGGCAGCGCCTCCGCCGAGGCCCGCCGCAATCGCCGCAAGCCCGGCGATCTCCTCGAAGCCGTCCTCAGCCTCAACGACCGCGAATCCATCCAGGCCCTCCTCGATACCGTCGCCCGCCTCACCCTCAACGAGCGCATCTCCCCCGAACGCGCCAGCATCGTCCTCCGCGCCTGCGCCATCGCCACCCGCAACTTCAACCCCGCCCGCGAAACCCTCGCCGGCCCTCAGCCACCCTCCTTCGACCGCCTCCTCTACATGCACAACGTCGAGTCGCTCCTCCTCTCCATCGAACGCCTCCTCCCCGGCGATGACGAAGATCCGGACGACCTCGATGCAGGTGAGCCATGACCGGCGTCGAGCTCCCCCGCTCGCTCCTCCCTCCACGCTGCGACGCACCCATGCCGCACGGGCGTCGCTGCCTCCATCCGCTCGGCGGCTGTTCCCTCCATCCCATCCCGCTCGAACCCGCCGTCGAAGCGGTCCCGCCAGAATCCGCCGCCTGACGAGCCGCCCGCTCGCACCGCCGCCCGAAAGCGCTTCGCCCACACGTTCGCCGCGAACGACCCCCGCCGCGACGCGGCCGAAGTCTGCCGCCGCGTCCTCAACGGCGAAGCCGCCCCGCTCCAGGCCGCGCGATTCATCCGCGCCGCCACTGCCACCGCCGCCATGGGCGCGCCTGATATGGATATGGAGGAAGCCCTCAGAAACGCTGAGTTCCGCGGCCGCATCCGCAACGGCAGCCCGCCCCTCGACGACGAGGAGTGGGAGTACGCCGCCCTCATCTACGACGACGAAACCCTCCAGGAGTTCGCCCGCTGGGCCATTACCCTTGACGCCCCCTACCCGCCCCACATCGACCCCACCGGCTCCCGCCACTGGAAATACACCATGAAAATCGATCCCTCCACCTCGTCTGGCACACTCCCTCCAAACCCACCCCCACACCCCGAAAGCCCCGCCGCCTACATCGACGGCCCGGCGCCATGACGATCATGCCCGGTAGTCGCGGCCCACTGCGGCCGCGGGCTTCCGAAGAACGCCAGGAGCCGCTTCACCCGCTGCTCAGGTCCCGGCAGCGACAAAGCCCGGCCATGGCACGCGAACTGCGGCCACGGAGGGCCGCGGCTACCTGTCCTTGGCTGCCGTCCGCTCCCGCGTACCGCAGCGGTTTTGCAGCGACGGCTACAGGTTCGCGGCGCGTCCCTTAGCTCGGGTCGGCGCCGTGATGCGCACGCTGGGCGCTTCAACCCAACAGGTGAGGGCACGGTCTATGCGGCTCTTCAGAAAGTCAGCCAGTGCGGACAGCGAAGTCGGGCGGCCGGTGTTCACGTCCGACGATCACCACATCGGCGCCGTCAGGCAGGTCGAGGGCAACGCCATCCGCATCGATTCGCGCATGAGCAAGGACTACTGGCTCTCCCGGCGCGACGTCCAGTACTCGACCGAAGACCGCGTGGTCCTCAAGTTTGGCAACGAGGAGCTCGACGACTACAAGCGCGACGACCCGCCCCCGGACAGCGTCCCCGAGGGCATCACGCTCGAAATGGAGCAGGAGGCGCGGCGCAGGCTGAAGGAGGACGAGCGTTCGCAGCACGGCGGCTGATCTGCCGGCTCCGGGCTCGCCGCCCACGGCCAATCCGTCGAACCCGGGCGCCGGACGCGCCGCTGGCCCATACTCGGGCCCATGGCCGTCGTCCTCGCATGCATCGCCGCGGTGCTCCTGGCGCTGGCCTCGACCGTCGAACAGAACGCCGCCCGCAAACGTCCCGCCGCCGAGACGCTCAAGCCCTCGCTCCTGGGCCGCCTCGCCCGCGATCCGCGCTGGCTCTTCGGCATCGCGCTCGCGCTGCTCAGCTTCCCGTTCGAAGCGACCGCTCTCGGGCTCGGCAGCCTCGTTGTCGTCGAACCGATCCTCGCCTCCGGCATCGCGCTCGCCGTCCCCATGCAGTGGATGATCTGGGGCGGGCGGCTGAGCCGGCTCGACATGGTCCTGGCGGCGGTCGTGGCGGCGGCCGTGGCGACCTTCCTCGTCTTCGGCCACCTCACCGGCGGCACCCGGGACGGCGAGGCGTTCGAGTGGATCGCGGCGGGCGGTGCGGCGGCGCTGTTCGCCGTCACGCTTGCGGCCACGGCCGGGCGGCACTCCGGCGCCCTTCGCGCCGGGCTGCTCGGGACCGCCGCGGGAGCGCTGTTCGGGGTGCAGGCCGCGCTCGTCAAAGCGACCGCCACGCTCCTCGCCGACCGGGCGCTCTTCGTGCTCGTGGACTGGCACCTCTACGCGCTGGTGCTGACCGGCGTGACGGCGCTCGTGCTCGAACAGTCGGCGTACCAGGCGGGCGCGCTGGCGGCATCCGTCGCTGCCACGAAGTTGATGACGGCGGTGGCGGCGGTGGCGCTGGGGCTGCTGGTCTTCGACGAACGGATCGCGGCGAGTGGGGGGAGCCTGGCCGCCGCCCTCGCGGCGTTGCTCGTCGCCTTCGTTGCGCTCGCGGCGCTGTCCTGGACGCACACCGCGGCCGCGCCGAAGCCGCCGTAGCCAGGCGGCGGGCGGAGCCGCCGGCGAAGCGTCAGGGGAGGTATGGGATACGGCTCGTCTGGCCGAGCTGCGTCGCGATGATGCGCTGGGCGTCGCGCACGAAGTCGACGAGCAGCGGGCGGGTCTCGCGCGGGTCGATGATGTCCTCGACGGCGAAGGCGTGGGCTGTGCGGAAGGGCGACTGCAGCGCGTCGAGCCGCGCTTCGATCTCGGCGCGCTTGGCGGCGGGGTCGTCGGAGGCGTCGATCTCGCGCCGGTACGCCGCCGAGACGCCGCCCTCGATGTGCATCGAGCCCCAGTGGCCGGAGGGCCACGCGAAGCGCCGGTACATGGCGTCGCCGCCGCGGAAGTGGAGGCCGCCGGCGACGCCGTACGCCTGGCGGATGAGGAAGGTCATGTACGGCGTCCGCGACAGCGACAGGAGCGAGACGACGTGGGCGCCGGCGCGGACGATGCCCTTCTTCTCCTCTTCGAGGCCGACCATGAAGCCGGGCTCGTCGCAGAAGTACACGAGCGGCAGGTGGAAGGTGTCGCAGAGCTGGAGCATGCGCGCGGTCTTCTCGCCGGCCGCCTTGTCCAGCGAGCCGCCGAGGAAGCGGGGGTTGTTGATCATGACGCCGACCGGGTACCCGTCGACGCGCGCGAGGCCCGTGATGCGCGACCGCCCGAACTCGGGCTGGATCTCGAAGAACGAGTCGCGGTCGAGGACCATCGCGAGCAGCTTGCGCGGGTCGTACACGCGGCGCCGGTCGCGCGGGATGATGGAGAGGAGGGCGTCCTCGCGGCGCGTCGGGGTCGTCGGTGGGCTCGGTGCGCGGCGGCATCTCCCAGACGTTCTGGGGGAGGTACGAGAGGAAGCGGCGCACCTGGCGCAGGGCGTCGGGCTCGTCCTCGGCGAGGTTCGCGACGACGCCGGACTGGCGCACCTGGATGTCCTCGTTGCCAAGCTCTTCCTTGGTGATATCGACACCGAGGCCCGCCTTGACTACCGGGCGGCCCGGCGACGAAGAGCTGGCTCGTGCCCTTCACCATCACGTTGAAGTGGCACATGGCCGCGTGCACCGCAGGCAGCCCGGCGACGGAGCCGAGCACGGCCGAGACGACGGGCACCATCTGCAGGAGCTCGGTCTCGCCGACGCGGTCGTTGGCGGGGAGGTAGGTGCGGCCCATGGTCTCGAAGGTGCGGACGCTGCCGCCGGTGGCGTCGAGGAGGCGGATCATGGGGATGCGATTGGTGTACGCCTGCTTCACCGCCCAGCCGGCTTTGTCGGCGACGCCGCCGTCGGCCGAGCCGCCGCGGATGGTGAAGTCGCCGCCGTGGACGGCGACCTTGCGGCCGTCGATGCGGACGATGCCAGTGACGGAGTTGGAGGGGGTCAGCTTCGCGAGCTCGGTGCCATCCCACTCCGCGCGGCCCGCGAGCACGCCGGCCTCGGCGAAGCTGCCCTCGTCGGCGAGGAGGTCGATGCGCTCGCGGACGGTGAGCTTGCCGCGGCCGTGGTGGAAGGCGACGGAATCGGGGCCGCCCATCTCGCGGGCGATCGCCGCGCGGCGGTGCAGCTCATCGATATCGGGTTGCCAGGACATGCGCGCCTCCTCGGGCGGCAGTGTAAGCCGCGGAGGGGATGCGGGCGCGGGGATGCGGCGGGACGCGGTGTCAGGCGGCGGTGGGCTGGCGCTCGGCGTGGAGGAGGGTCTCGATGGTGAAGCCGAGCTCGGCCTGCTCGCAGAGGGAGCCGCAGAAGGTCATCTTGAGCGAGCTGCTGGGCGAGCGGCGCCAGTCGTAGTGCATGCCGCAGCGCTTGCAGACGCAGATGTTTTTCGGGTTGTTCGTGATCGTCGTGATGTTCATCGCCGGTACTCCCTGGTAGCCGGCTTGCGTCGGCATGCAGGAAGTGTGTCGGAGCGGGCGGGCGAGCCACGACGGCTGGACGGCCGTAGATCGTGGGTCTGTTTGTCCGCGAGCGTACCGTTCAGGCAATGACGCCGTCGGCGAGGAGGCGCACGAATTCGTCATCGTCGAGGCCGAGCACCTCGCGGAAGACGTACTCGTTGTGTTCGCCGAGCGCGGGCGCGCGGCCGACGGTGGGGTCGAGGCCGTCGAAGCGGATGGGCTCGCCGTTGACGGTGATGGCCGCGTCTGGCTCGGACGGGCTGTTCGAGGACCTGGAAGTGCGCGGGCAGGCAGGGGTCGCGGTCGAGCTGGTCGGCGATGCTCTCGACGGCGGCGGCGGCGATGCCGTGCGCCTGGAGGAGATCGGCGGCCTGCCAGCGATCCTGTTCGCGCGACCACGCCGTGACGATGGCGTCGAGCGCGTCTTCGTTGGCCTTGCGGGCGGCGTGGGTGGCGAAGCGGGGGTCGTCGGCGAGGGCGGGCTGGCCGATCGCGGAGGCGAACTGCCGGAACTGGTCGTCGCCCTCGACGGCGATGGCGAGCCATTCCTGGTCGCCGCGGGAAGGGAAGACGCCGTGCGGCGCGTAGTTGGGATCGCGGTTCGCGCGACGCGGGGGTTGCGTACCGGTGTGCGCGAACTCCATCCACTCGGGCGCGATGAGCGAGATCATGCCGGAGAGCTGGGCGACCTCGACTTCCTGGCCGACTCCCGTGGCGTCGCGGTCGCGGAGGGCGGCGAGGACCGCGGAGGCGGCCATGTAGGGGGAGACGAAGTCGCCGAAGGCGACGCCGACGCCGGTGGGCGCGCTGCCGGGGAAGCCGGAGATGGCGTTGACGCCGCCAGCGGCGGTCATCATGTTGCCGAAGCTCGCCATCTTCGCCCACGGGCCGCTGCGGCCGCAGCCGGGCATGTGGACCTGGATGATGCGCGGATTGGCGGCGCGCAGGTCCTCGTAGGCGAGGCCCATGCGCTCGACGACGCCGGTGCGCAGGTTGTCGAGGACGACGTCGCAGTTGACGGCGAGGCGGCGGAGGAGATCCCGGCCCTCGGGGCTCTTCGTGTTGACCGTGGCCGAGAGCTTGCCGGTGTTGGCGCAGTTGAACCAGCCGCCGGCGACAAGCGTGGGCCCCGAGGGCGGGGGGACGGCGCGGCGGATGGAATCCATGCGGCTGCCGGACTCGATCTTGATGACCTCGGCGCCGAGGTTGGCGAGGATGCGCGTGGCGAGGGGGCCGGCAAGCACCCAGGAGATGTCGAGGATGCGGACGCCCGCGAGCGGGCGGGAGTTGCTAGTTTTTCGTTTTGAGTTTTCAGTTGGAGCTACCGCGGGCGCCGGGAGCCCGAGGAGTTCGGCGTTGTGTTCGCCGAGGAAGGGCGCGCGCCGGATGGGGGCGATTCCGCGCACGCCGGCGAAGATGCTCTTCGGCTGTTCCAGGGCGAGGCCGCGCGCGTCGTCGTGGTAGGAGACGAACTGATCGATGGCGGCGAAGTGCTCGCTCTGGCGCATTTCGGGGAAGTCGTAGAGCGGCAGGCCGATGAAGCAGGTGTCGGCGCCGAGCCGGAGAAACTCGTCGCGGTCGTAGAAGGTGGCGAGCTCTTCGACGAGGTCGGCGGCCTCGCCGAGCCGGAAGGATGCGAGCGCGCTGCGGTTGGCGCCCTGCCAGTCGTCCTCGGCGGCGCGGACGGGGAGGCCGTGGCTGAGGGCCCATTGGCGGAGCTTCGGCCAGCGATCGGGGCGCGCGCGGGTGACCGCGTACTTCCCGTCCTTGCAGCGGACGATGGGGAACTCGCGTGCGGTGTTGCGTGGCGGGGCGACGCCGTACCAGCGCCAGAAGTTCGCGTTGGCGGTCTGAAGGGTGGAGAGGGTGACGCACTCATGGATCGAGATCTCGATGTGGGCGCCGTGGCCGGCACGCGCGTGGTCGCGGCCGAAGAGCGCCGCGAGGACGCCCGTACACGCCGCCAACGACGCGATCTTGAAGGACATGTCGCCCGCCGAAAGCACGGGCGGACGTTCGGGCTCGCCGGAGACGTGGAGGATGCCGCCGGTGGCCGCCCCGATGAGGTCGCTGCCGCGGCGGTGCGCCCACGGGGCGTCAGGGCCGAACGGCCGGATTGCGACCGAGACGAGTCGCGACGACCGTGCATCGGGCACCAACACGGACGGCGGCTCCAAGGTGGGCGTCTCGATGAGTACGTCCGCGTCTGCGACCAGGGCGGCCAGCCGCTGCCGGCCGTCGGCGGTTGCCGGTTCGAGCACGACCGACTTCTTGCCGGCGTTGTAGGCGAGGTGCAGGTAGGCGTGCTCGGCGTCCTCGATCCCATCGAGGAAGGGTTCGCGGTGACGCACCCGCCCTCCGCCTGGCGGCTCGACGGTGATGACGTCGGCGCCCAGGTCGGCGAGCATGCGGCCGGTGAGCACGCCGGGCTCGTCGGCGAGGTCGATGACGCGGATCCCGGAGAGCGGCGGCATGTGGGAAAGAGTAACGAGGAATGAGGAATGAGGCACCGACGAATGAGGAATGAGGAATGAGGAATGAGTGGCGGCGGGCTAAACTGGGGGCTAAACTGCGCGGCATGCAGAAGACCACGGTTGGATCCATCGAAATCACGGCGCTCGTCGACCTTGTGCAGTCGTACCCGGCGACGACGGTTTACCCGGGCGTGGGCGATACCGCGCGGTTCGCCCGGCATCTGGATGCGGACGGCAACGTTCCGTTGGGGTTCGCGTCGTTCCTCGTGCGCGACCTTGAGACGCTGCTGCTGGTGGATACCGGCTGGGGACCGGAACACGGTGGGCAGCTCATCGGCGAGCTCTCGGCGGCGGGCGTGAAGCCGACGGACGTGACGCACGTCCTTTTCACCCACCTGCACGGCGACCACACGGGATGGAACATCGACCGCGCGACGGGCCGGCCGATCTTCTCGAACGCCCGTTACCTGGCGCCGAAGGCGGACTGGGACCACTTCGACGCGCAGGACCGGGGCGAGAGCGAACGCCTGCGGGAGCGGCCGCAGCTCGGGTCGTTCAGCCGCGACATGCGGCCGCTGCAGGCGGAGGGCGTGCTCGACCTCATCTCGGGCGAGTCGCCTGTTTCGAAGGCATTGGTGGCGATTCCGACCCCCGGGCACACGCCGGGGCACACGAGTGTGGCGATCACCTCCGAGGGCGAACACGGCTTCATCCTGGGCGACGTCGTCATCACCTGCCTCGACGCCGAGGAGCCGTGGCTTGAGACCGTCTTCGACGGAGACAGGCAGCTTGCGGTCCGCACGCGTAAGGCGACGATCGAACGGCTGATCGCGGACCGTGCGCTGGTGGGCGCGAGCCATTTGCCGGCGCCGGGGCTGGGGCGATTTGTGCGGGTCGGGAGCGGGCAGGAGTGGAGGGGGCTGTAGGTCTCGCGCCCGGTCGTGATTGGCGCGGCCTTCCGTTTGCCGGCCGCCAACATCTGCGCTCCTGACTAGCGGCGATGATGTCCGATCGGACATACTCGCGATGCTTCGGACGAGAGGCCCGGCGAGAGAGGCGAAAACTGGATGAGTGAACCGCGCATCTCGTACGCCCGGACGTCCGACGGAGTGAACGTCGCCTACACGGTGACGGGCGCCGGCGCGACCGTCGTTCACATGCCGGAGCAGCCGTACAGCCACCAGCTCCTGTGGCCGGAAGCATTCCCGGAGACGTACGCGGCGATGAACGAGCGGTTCCGCACGGTCCGATACGACGTACGGGGCTCGGGGATGTCGGATCGCGGGACGCGGGACTTCTCGCTCGACGCGATGCTTCGCGATCTCGAGGCTGTGGCCGGCACAGCGGCGGATGGCACGTTCGCGCTGGTTGGGCAGTTCGATAGCGTCCCGGTGGCCGTGTCGTTTGCCGTCGCTCATCCCGAACGCGTTTCGCACCTCGTGCTCATCGATGGATACGCGTCGTTCTCGGACTACGAGCAGGGCCAGGCGCTGGGCATCGAGCGGGCCGTGCGCGAGCAGGACTGGAATCTCAGCGTCGAAATCGTGGCGGGGGTGCTTTCCGGATTCGAGGGCGAGGATGCGCGGAAGAACGCCGAGTATGTGCGGGCTTGCGTCGACCGAGAGGCGCATATCGCCTCGCAGCAGGCGATCGAGTCGTACGACATCACGTCGTTGCTAAGCCTGGTCAGCGTGCCGACGCTGGTCATCCACACGAAGGCGAACCGCTGGCTCCCGGTGGAGGTGGGGCGGAGGCTGGCGGCCGGTATCCCGCACAGCCAGCTGATTCTCGTTGACGACCCGCTGGTTCGGGCGCTCCCGGTTCTGCTGGAGGAGTTCATGTCGGCGTCGCCGCCGGCGCCTGCCGCCGCCCAGCGCGAGGCGAGCCCGTCGCTGCGGACGGTGCTGTTCAGCGACGTCGTGGGCCACACCGCGATCATGCAGCGCCTTGGAGATGAGCGTGGACGCGACGTGCTTCGCGAGCATGAGCGCATCACCCGCGAAGCGCTGGCGCAGCACGGGGGCGCCGAAGTGAAGACGATGGGCGACGGGTTTATGGCTTCGTTCGGGTCGGTGACGAGGGCGTTGGAGTGTGCGACGTCGCTTCAGCAAGCGTTCGCGTCACGGTCGGGGGAGCCGTTGAGCATTCGCATCGGGATCAACGCGGGGGAGCCGATCGAGGAGGACGATGACCTGTTCGGGACGTCGGTGATCGCGACGGCGCGGATCGCGGCGAAAGCGGATGGCGGGCAGATCCTTGTGAGCGACGTCGTGCGCCAGTTGGTGGCCGGAAAGGGCTTCCTCTTCAGCGACACCGGGGAGCACATCCTGAAGGGGATGGAAGACCCGGTGCGGATCTGGGAGCTGCGGTGGGCGCTCGACGAATGACGAGTGCGGCGTGTCAGGCGCCGTGGTCGATGGCGGTTTCGAGGGTAAATTCGTAGTAGGTAATCGCCTCCGAGAGGGCGAATTTCTCGCGGTTGAAGACGATCTCGGGCTTGCCTTCCTGCACCGAGCCGGGCCGGATGTTGGCGCCGAGCATCGGCCAGCGCATGAGCAGCGGCATCTGCATGCCGCGGCGCGCGGCGGCGCTTTCCGTCGTGATCTCGGGCTTGAGCTCGAGGAGGTAGAGGAAGGCGTCCGCGCAGCGGTGCACGGCGTCGGTGGGCTTGCCGGCGCGCATGTTGGCGAAAGCGTCGGTGAGAAGCGTGCGCAGCTTTTCGTCATTGACCTGGTCTGGTTTGGCCATGGTGCGGCTGCTCCTAGACGCTCGAGTTGATGGGGAAGTCGACCCCGGCCAGCTGCTCTTCGCGCCACTTCCGCTGCTTCGTTTCGTGGCGCTCCTTGAACTCCGGCAGCACCTTGCGGCCGAAGAGGTCGATCGATTCCATGATGTCTTCGTGCTTGCGGTCGCCGCATTGCGCGACGAGGACCATGACGTCGAGGTGCTGGTCTTCGTACATCTTGAGCGTGTTGCGGACGCGGTCCGGCGTGCCGACGGCGGTGCCGCTGCGGGCGGCGCGGAAGAGGGCGCGCTGGACTTCGTCGGTGGGCTCGCCTTTGCGGATCTCTTCTTCCGCGACGAAGCCGGTGCGCTCGGACATGGTGTTGTCGCGCTGGTCCTGCTTGAGGAACTCGCGGTAGACGTTGTGCTCGGCGGGGCGGTGCTTCGCGGCGGTCATGGGGTTGTAGTAGTAACCGAGGGAGTAGGAGAAGAAGGCCGGGCCGTTGGCGCTGCGGATGAGCGCCTGCTCGTCGGTCGGCGCGACCATGAAGGTGGTGAGCACGGCCAGGGCGGGGTTGAGAGCGGCGCCGATGGGGAAGCACTCCTCGCGGATGAGGCGGTAGTACTCCTTGGCGCGCTCGCCGAGCTCTTCGGGGGTTTCGAAGCCGAAGCCGAGCGAGCCGATGCCGAAGCGGCCGGCCATCATCGTGGTCTCGCGGCGCGAGGCGGCGACCCAGATCGGCGGATGGGGCTTCTGCAGCGGCTTGGGGATGACGTTGCGGCGCGGCATGGAGAAGAACTCGCCCTCGAAGCCGTCGTAGGGCGTCTCGGTCATCATCTTCGCGATCTCGCGGGTGGACTCTTCCCACATGGCCTTCTTGAGGCCGCGTTCGACGCGGAAGCCGCCGAGCTCCTGTTCGGAGGCGGATTCTCCCGTGCCAAACTCGACGCGGCCGTTGGAGAGGAGGTCGAGGGCGGAGATGCGCTCGGCGACGCGCGCGGGGTGGTTGTAGTTGGGCGGAGTGAGGGTGATGCCGTGGCCGAGGCGCATGTTCTTCGTGCGCTGCGAGAGGGCGGCGAGCATCAGCTCGGGGGCGGAGGAGTGCGAGTACTCCTCGAGGAAGTGGTGCTCGACCTCGAAGACGTAATCGAAGCCGAGTTTATCGGCGAGCTCCACCTGGTCGAGCATCTCGTGGTAGATGCGGTGCTCGGCGTCGGGGTCCCACTGCTCGGCGTCGGCGGGCCGGGGAAGCTGGAGTTCGTAGAAGAGTCCGAATTTCACTGCGCGTTACCTCCGCCCCGCTCGTTGTGAGGGCAGTATGTGGAGCCGGAGAAGGGTGTCAAGGGCGTTGGCGGGCAGGTGGCGGTGGGCGCTGGGGCCGGTAGTATCGGGGCGCGCCGCTGAGGAGGGTGACATGACAGCTACCGCGATCGAGATCCATGGGACATGCGAGCCCGCTTTCGAACGGGTGCGCGACGAGTTCGAGCGGAACTTCGCGGAGCGCGATGAGCTCGGCGCGAGCGTGGCCGTGGTGGTGGATGGCGAGACGAAGGTGGACCTGTGGGCGGGCTGGGCCGACGCGGAGCTGACGCGGCCATGGGAGCGGGACACGATCGTGGTGGTGCACTCGGTGACGAAGGCGCTCGTCTCGATGTGCGTGCACATGCTGGTGGAGCGAGGGCTGCTGGAGTGGGACGCGCCAGTCGTGCGGTACTGGCCGGAGTTCGGGCAAGCGGGCAAGGAGCGGATCACGTTGCGGCAGCTGATCAGTCACCAGGCGGGGCTGCCTGTGATCGATGTGCCGCTTGGGCCGAGCGCGACGCTGGAGTGGGAGACGATGGTGCACGCGCTGGAGGTGCAGGCGCCGGTGTGGGAGCCGGGGACGAAGCACGGTTACCACGCCTCGACCTGGGGATGGCTCGTGGGCGAAGTGATTCGGCGGGTGACCGGGAGGTCGCCGGGGACGGTGCTGCGGGAGGAGCTGTGCCAGCCGCTCGGGTTGGACTTCCACCTGGGGTTCGGGCCGGAGCTGGATGCGCGGGTGGCGGACCTGGCCGACCCGCCACCGCCGCCGCCTGACGCGCCGGCGCCGGCGATGGCGGAGACGCCGCTGCGGCAGCGGGCGTTCTCGATCGGGCTGCAGGGGCCGGGGAAGGCCCCGGACCAGCGGGCGCGGCGGCAGGCGGAGCACCCGGCGGGTGGCGGACACGGCAACGCGCGCAGCATCGCGCGGGCGTTCGGGGCGATGGCGCGAGGCGGGGAGATCGACGGTGTGCGGGTGGTTGGCGCGGAACAGATCCCGCAGATGTGGGAGGAGCAGACGTCGGGCTACGACGAGGTGCTGGGCATGCCGAGCCGGTACGGGCTGGGGTTCTGGCTGAAGATCGGCGACCTGAGCAAGCACCGGGGCGAGCGCACGTTCGCGCACCCCGGCGTGGGTGGGGCGATGGGGCTCGCCGACCCGGACCTGAAGCTCGGGTTCGGATATGCGATGAACCGCACGGGCGCGGCGCCGCGGCGGCTGGCACTGGAGCGGCAGGTGTACGCGTCGCTGGGGGTTGGCTAACGGGCCTGCTGGTCTAGCCGCCGAGGGCGCGCTTCATGGTGATGCCGATTTCGGCGGGGGAGTTGCTGACGTGGGCGCCGGCGGCGCGGAGGGCGGCCTTCTTGTTCTCAGCCTTGCCGTCCTCGCCGCTGATGATGGCGCCGGCGTGGCCCATGCGGCGGCCTTCGGGGGCGGTGGCGCCGGCGATGAAGGCGACGACGGGCTTCTTCACGTGGTCCTTGATGTACTGCGCGGCTTCCTGCTCGGCGCTGCCGCCGATCTCACCGACCATCACGATGGCCTCGGTGTCCGGATCCTCGTTGAGCATGCGGACGGCCTGGATCTGGGTGGTGCCGATAATCGGGTCGCCGCCGACGCCGATGCAGGTGCTCTGGCCGATGCCTTCAGCAGTGAGCTGGGCGACGACCTCGTAGACGAGCGTGCCGGAGCGGCTGACGACGCCGACCTTGCCGGGGAGGAAGACGTCGCCGGGCATGATGCCGACGCGGGTCTTCGTGCCGGGCGTAATGACGCCGGGGCAGTTGGGACCGATGAGCGTGCTCTTTCCGCCGAGGAGGGAGCGCTTGACCATGACCATGTCCATCACCGGGATGCCTTCGGTGATGCAGACGATGAGCGGGACCTCGGCGGCGGCTGCTTCGAGGATGGCGTCCGCGGCGAAGGGCGCGGGCACGAAGATGATGCTGACGTTGGCGCCGGTGGTGCGGACGGCCTCGTCGACGGTGGTGTAGATCGGGACGGCGTCCTGCTGTTCGCCTCCGCGCCTGGGGTGGATGGCTGCCACGACGTTCGTGCCGTAGGCGATGGAGCGGCGCATGTGATTGGCGCCCTCCGTCCCGATCCCCTGGACCATCAAGCGCGTATTGGCATCAACGAGAACAGCCATGAGGACTCACGATTCGCAGTCTGATTTCCGATTCGGCCCGCGCGAAGCGGCGGTGCGGCGGGGTGGATGGCCCGACGGGAGAGGATACAGGGAACGGGGAGCAGGGAACAGGGAACAGGGAACAGGGAACAGGGAACAGGGAGTGCGCTTGCCGATGAGTGCGGGTCGGATGTACGGTCAATACGGGAGGGAAGGATCGGGAGCAGTGCGAGATGCGGCCCAGCGGGCGGTATTGGGTGTGGTGATGCGGCAGCGCTGCTCGTTGCTCGCTGCGGTCGTTTTGCTTGGCGGTGCATCGCTGGCGGCCTGCGCTGGGGACAACCCGACTTCGCCCACGATTGCCGCCACCCAAACCGCAGGGCCGGGGAGCGCCAATTCAGCCACGCCCACCGTGCAGGCGTGCCCGAGCAAGTTCCCTACCGAGATGCCGCCGTCGCCAGCGGCCGTAGCGCCGTGGAGCGACGTTCGAGCGGCGTTGCCGCGAAACGTCGTTGTGCTGAAGCCCGTGGTTGTGCCGCCAGGGCTCGGTGCACCTTTCGTTGCCGAGGCCTGCACCAGCCCGGCCGGGGTGCCCCAATACACGGTTGTCTACGCGGGCGGCGTACAGCCGCAACTCGTCTTCATCCTCACGCAGGGCGCCGGGGCGTGGGGCAATTTTCCTGGGCCGCCGACCGTCAATCGTCTCACGATCCGCGGGGCGGACGCGACGCTCATGTCGTTCCAGGATGGGCCAAACGCGCCGGTGCAGTTGGAGGCGAGCTGGACCGAGGCTGGCCAGCGCTTCCTGGTGCGTTCAAGCGGGTTGAGCCAAGAAGCGTTGCTTGACGCAATCAAAAGCATGGCCCCGGTGCCTTGACGCTGGTGGTGGTGGCCCGAGTTCCGCCCTGCGTCGCGGCGTGGTGTTATTCGTCCGCAGATCCCGACGGCAATCAAACCGCCTGCGGGCGGCGGTCGTCCATGAGCCTGGCGAGGCGTCTCCACTCGGTGCCGGAAAGCGGGCGATAGGTCTTCGGGAAGTCGCGGCGGAGCTGTTCGGCGTGGCGGCGGTAGCGCTCGCTGATGGCGCCCATGACGAGGAGCGTGGCGACGCCGAGGCGGCGGGCGTTGAGCTCGGCCATCTGATGCAGCATCTCCTCGGCGACGTCGGCGTCCTGGTGGAGGCCAAGGAGGTCCTGGAGGGTGGCGAGGCGGGCGGCGAAGTCGGTGGCGGGCTTGCCGTAGAGCGGTCCGAAGAACTCGAGCGCATAGCGCAGCTTCTTCGCGTCGATGCGGAGGGCGTGGTAGGTGGGCGCCGGCGTTCTCCGGTCGATGCGGTCGCCGAGCTTGCGGAGCTTGCGGTAGCGCTTTTCGATGAGGTCGGGAGCGACGGCGAGTACCGGCACGCGGCCGGGCGCGTAACTGCGCGCAGGACCGCGGCGGAGGCTGGCGGCGAAACGGGCAACGAGCGACTCGTAGCGGCGGGAATCGAGGCCGGCAAGCATGCGCTTGCGGGCGGCGTCGCGCTTCGTCGGTCAGGAGCGCCTCGACGCTGTCGAGGGCGCGCGCGTGCGCTTCGTCGAAGCCGGCGCGCCACTCGGTCATGCGTTCGAGCTGGACGTCGAGGTCGCGGACGTCGCCGAGGAGGGCGGCGACCCAGCCGAGCTGCGTGCGGTAGGCCTGCATGCGCGGGCCGAGGTAGGGCGCGAAGGCGCTGAGGGCGGCGCGCATGCGCCGGGCGGCGACGCGCATGTCGTGGAGCGCTTCGATGTCCTCGCCGAGGCGGGTGCCCGCTTCGTTGGCGAGGAAGGCGCCGAACTGCTTGCGCAGGATCGCGAAGCCGGCCTCGCCGGCCGTCATCGCGGGGCTCACTTCGGTCAACCCGAGGTTGGGTTTGGCGGGCGCGACCTGCTGGCCGGTGGCGAGAAGGCCGGCCTCGAATTTGGATGTGCCGGCGGGCGTGAGACGCGGCCGCAGCGACGAGGACGTCGACGAAGCGTTGCGCGCGGCTGGCCGCGCCGGCCTCCACCTCGACCTCGACGCGCGCGAGCCGGGCGGGAACGTCTTCGCCGACGGGAATTGTGGTGTCGTCGACGGCGATCTCGGCCACCGGGCCGGCGGCGTCGGCGAGCTGGAAGATGCGGCGCTCGGTGCGGACGTTGAAGATGGGGCGAAGCTGCTGGCGGCCGATGACGGAGCGCAGTGCCTGGCCGCAGGGCCCGGCGGCGAGCGCGGGGCGGTCGACGGACTCATCGTGGAGTTGTTCCGTGATCTCGCGACGGCTGCGCATGGCGTCGACGGCTTCGGCCATCGACTTGAGCGTGAGCTCGGCGCCGTCGCCCTTGCGGCGCACGCGGCAGGTGAAGCCGGCGTGGTGCACGCGCCAGTCGGGGGTGTCGAAGTAGGTGTCGTCGAGGTGTTTCGTGGGCCCGGGCGTTACCGAGTAGCCGGGGATGGCGGCACTTTCGAGCCAGCGCGCGACGGGGCGCGTATCGAGCGCGGCGAACTGCCATTCGACTTCGGTGATGTCCGCAGCTTCGACCTGCACAGTCCGAGCATGATACTCGTGATCGCCGGGAGCCGTGATTCGCGGCGCGGGGGATGGTCGCCTAGAATCGCAGCCACGTTACGGAGGTAATCCGCTCATGGTGATGGCCCTCGATGGCATCAAGGTGCTCGATCTCTCCCGGCTGGCGCCGGGGCCGTATTGCTCGATGTTGCTCGCCGATTTCGGCGCGGATGTGACGCTCGTGGAGGCAGTGCCCGGGGCATCGGCGAAGCTGGGCGGGCCGGCGGCGGCACGCAGTGGCAACGCTGACCGCGCGGCGGCCTACAACGCGCTCGGGCGCGGGAAGAAATCGATCGCGCTGAATCTGAAGGATGAGGCGGCGCGGAACGTCTTCTACGACATGGTGAAGGGCGCCGACGTCGTGCTCGAAGGGTTCCGGCCGGGCGTGGTGAAGCGGCTGGGGGTGGACTACGAGACGCTTTCGAAGATCAACCCGCGCATCATCTGTTGCTCGCTGTCGGGGTTTGGGCAGACGGGGCCGTACAGCAACCTCGTGGGCCACGACATCAACTACATCTCGATCGGCGGGGCGCTCGGTGTGACGGGCCGGCCGGGGACGCCGCCGGCGATCCCGATCAACATCGTGGCGGATTTCGCGGGCGGCGGGCTGATGGCGGCGTTCGCTATCTGCCTGGCGATCCTCGCGCGGGAGCGCACCGGCCGCGGGCAGGACGTCGACATCTCGATGAGCGACGGCGTGTTCTCGCTGATGACGATGGCCTACACGACGTTCTTCTCGACGGGCGCCGTCATCAAGCCGGGCGAGTTCATGCTCAACGGCGCTGTGCCCTGGTACAACACTTACCTCTGCTCGGACGGACGGTGGTTCTCGCTCGGAAGCATCGAGCCGCACTTCTATGAAGCGCTGATGAAGGTGCTGGGGCTCGACGAGTACCTCGGCCGCCAGCATGAGGCAGCGATCTATCCCGAGATGGCCGAGAGGATCGCCGGCGTGATGAAGACGAAGACCGCGCAGGAGTGGATGGACGTGATGTCGCAGTACGACATCTGCGCGGCGCCGGTGCGGAGCATGGACGAAGCTGTGGCGGACCCGCACAACGTCGCGCGCCAGATGGTGATCGAGGTCGATTCGCCGATCGGGAAGGTGAAGCAGGCGGGCATCGCCCCGAAGCTGAGCGATACGCCGGGCAAAGTGCGGGGGACCTCGCCGATCATCGGGCAGCACACGGACGAGGTGCTGGCGGGGCTGGGCTACGACGCGGGGAAGATCGCGGCGCTGAGGGAGAAGGGCGCGGTGGGGTAAAGGCCGGGGCACGAATCCGAAGCTACGGTGGCCGCTGGCTCTCGAACGTAGGGCTCGCGCTTTCTACGCTCGGACGATGCAACGAATGCTCTTTCTTGGCACCCTCATTGCGGCGCTGGCAGCGCTCGCGTTCCTTTCGGTCGCATGTGGCGACGACGATTCGACGGCCTCGGTGAGCGCGTCGGCGACGGTCGGAGCCAGCCCGACGAAGGCGCCGACGACCGCTCAAACCTCGAGTAGCAGTGGTGCGACAGTGAACCAGACAGTGACGACGCCATCAGGGCTCAAGTATGTGGACACCGTCATCGGGACGGGCGCGGTGGCGAAGAAGTGCGACGCAGTGACGGTGACGTACGTCGGGCAAGCTGGCGAACGGGACGAAGTTCGATGCGTCGGCGGACCATGGCGGGTCGTTCAGCTTTGTGCTGGGCGCGGGGCAGGTGATCAAGGGCTGGGACGAGGGCGTGGCCGGGATGAAGGTCGGCGGGCAGCGGACGCTGTATATCCCCTACGCGCTTGGGTACGGGGTGAACGGATACGGGCCGATTCCGCCGAAGGCTGATTTGGTGTTTGACGTGGGGTTGCTGAAGACGGCGACTTCGAACACGAACTGCTAGGGAGTGGCGAGGGCGCGGAATGAGGAATGAGGAATGAGCGGGCTCAGCCCTCGAGGATGGCGACGGTGCCGTCGCGGCCGTTGACCGTGACGAGGTCGCCGGTGCGGATGCTCGTTGTGCCGCGGCGGACGTTGACGACCGCGGGCAGGCCGTATTCGCGCGCGACGGTGCTGCCGTGGCTGAGCGCGCTGCCCATGTCGACGACGAGTGCGGAGGCGAGAGCGAAGAGCGGGGTCCAGCCGGCATCGGTGACGGGGGCGACGAGGACCTCGCCGGGCTGCAGCGGCTCATCGCGCTCGGGGTCGAGGATGACACGGGCGCGGCCGGTGACGAGGCCGGGGCTGACGGGGGTGCCCGTGAGGATTTCGCCCGGGTGACGTGAGAGGTCGGGCGCAATCGGTGTCGGGCGGCCATGAAAGCGCTCCGGGAGGATGACGTGGCGGTTGCGCTCGTACTCGCGGCGGCGGCGCGTGACGACCGGGCGCATGTCCTCGCGGCTGCCCTGCAGGAAAGCAGAGAGCTCGGCGTTTGTGAGGAAGTAGATGTCGTCCGGGGCGGCGACGATGCCGCGGTCTAACAGGCGCTTTTGCAGCTCGGGAACGAAGCGGTCGGGGATGCGCGCGGCGCGGACGACGATGGATTTCGTGCGCTCGCGGAGGGCGACCCACTTTTGCGCCTGGGAGAGGGCGAAGGCGAAGGCGGGGCGTTTCGCGACGTTCATGCGCTTCTTGAGGTCGGCGGTGAGGCGGAGGCGCTCGGCTTCCTGGCGAGCGAGGGTGGCCGGCGGAGCGTGGTCGGGAGCGAGGTCGAGGTAGGAGCGGACGATGGCGACCACCGGCGCGGGATCGCGGGCCCAGGTGTGGGCGGTGGCCTCCATCTCGTTGAGGCCGCGGTGGCCGTGGCGGTCGATGAAGGCGGCGAAGCGTGTGCGCCAGCTCTCGGGCAGGTCGGCGGCGTAGGGGTCGAAGCCGGCCTGGCGCAAGCGTGGCTCGAGTGATTCGCGCTTCGCGATGCGAGCGAGGTCCCAGAGATCGAGGCCGATCTGGGCGCTTTCGACGCCGCGCATGCCGCTGAAGAGCGTCGGGACCAGGCCCTCCGTTTCGTCCTTGAGGATGGGCTGGACCATGCGGGAGACGGACTCGAAGGTGGTGCCGGCGATGCCCGTGACCTGGAGGTGGACCGGGGCGATGCTTCCGCCAAAGTCGATGACTTCCTTGCGGAAGGCGTCGAGGTCGGCGTCGGACATCGTCGCCGGGTCGACGGCACGCGCGCGCTCAACGAGCGCGGCGGTGTCGCGGTCGATGCGGTCTGCGGCGCGGGTAAGGGTGAGGACGGTCCTCGTGAGCGGCACCACGCTAACTAGGCGGTGCTTCCAGATAGTTCGGGAGTGGGCTGTTCGCTGTTTTTCGCGGTATTCGCCGCCGAGGTAGCGGTGCTCGAGCGCGTCGCCACTGCCGCCGAGCGCGCGGTCGGCGACGGTCTTCGTCGCGGTGAGATTGAGGAAGACGCGGTTATAGAAGATGCCCATGAAGGTCGGGTTTTCGTTCTTCGAGAGCAGCTTGAGGCGCTGGTAGTCCTCGGTGTAGGCGCGAGGGACGGTCTCTTCGAAGACGCTGATGGTGAGCGGTGTGAGCAGGCCGGGGAGGATCTCCTGCACGTTGGCGCTGGTCCAGAGGGTGTTGTCGTCGGTGGGCGTGTCGAACTCGCTGACCCAGCCCGCGTCGCCGCCGGCGGCCGTGATGGGACGGGACTGGAGCAGCCAGAGCGTGCCGCCATGGTCGAAGGCGAACTCGATGTCCTGCGGCGCGCCGAACTTCTCTTCCGCGAGGACGGCGGCGCGGGCAACGGCGATGGCCTGGTCGTCGCTCAGCACGGGACCCTGCGGAGACGTGCGAGACGCGACGGTCATGGAGTCGCGCTTGATGACGGCGCGCTCGCCCTCGACGGTGCCGGCGACGAGGTCCTGCCCGGTGCCGCGTACGGCTTCGACGACGACCGTGGCCGCATCGCCGGTCGTGGGATCGACGCTGAAGGCCACGCCGGCCGCGGCGGCGTCGACCATGCGCTGGACGACGACCGCCATCGCTGCGGCGTCGTCGCCCGCGCGGGAGCGGTAGGCGCGGGCAGCGGTGGTTTCGAGCGAGGCGACGCAGGCGGCGATGGCGCGGGCGAGATCGGTTTCGGTGCGGACGTTGAGCACGGTGTCGTGCTGGCCGGCGTACGACGCGTCGGCGCCATCCTCGGCGGTGGCGGAGGAGCGAACGGCGACGGCGCCGCCGGAGGCCGTGAGCGATGCGAACGCGGAGAGGACGGGGTCGCGCAGATCGGGAGGCCAGGTTTCAAGGGAGGTAGCCAGCCGTTGAGCGGAGTCTGCGGCGATAGCGAACCCCTCGGGGACGGCGAAGCCGCCCGCGATGAGGCGCCCGAGCCCGGCGGCCTTGCCGCCGAAGCGGAGGCGGTCGCTCACGGCGACGTCCTGGAGCCAGCTGACGGGAGAGGACATTGGTCTGAGTGTACCGATCCGCAGGAGATTGAGCCCTCGGTGCCGGGGATTCCCTCATTGACGAATTAGAACACTTGTTCTAATATCGATTCATCAACCCGGGAGACATCTTCATGCGCATCCTTTGCCTCCTCCTGCCGCGACTCGGAATCCAGGTGGCCCGCCGGCGCGACCCGGCTCTCGTTGGGCACCCTGTCGTCGTGCTCGCCGGCGATGGCGAGACGACGCTGGCGGCGGCGGCATCGGCAGAAGCCTCGGCCTGCGGAGTGAGCGCCGGGACGCTGGCGAGCGTTGCCCGGAGCCGTTGCCCCGGCGCGGCGTTCCTCCCCGACAACGCCGGTGAGTGCCTCGACGTGCTCGAGCAGGCAGCATCAATTCTCCGGCTGCGCGCGACACCAAATGTCGCGATTGGCGGCCGCGATCACATCTTGGTGGATCTCCAGGGGGTGGAGGCCATGTTCGCTGACGAAGCGACAGCGGCGTCGCGGCTGGCGGGAATCGCCGGCAACTGGATTGGCTACGACATTCGCGCCGGGGTCGGCTCGACCCGCGAGGCCGCGTACAGCGCCGCGCGGTCGGCGCGGCGATTCCCGGTAATCACCGGAGATTCCGGCGAGGTCCAGGCGGCTGACACGCCGGTCGGCGGCGCAGCGGAGCGGATCAGCGGGTCGTTCCGGGCCGGCGGGCCGATGGACCCGGTAATGGCCCGGGCGCGCGTGCTGCGCATCCTTGGGGGATTGCAGACCGTACTCGACGCGCGCGGCGAGAGCTTCCGGGAGGTCTCGCTGGAGCTCACGCACATCTCGGGGGCGGGCGCGACGGTGCGATTCCGCTCCTCGAACCCGCTGCACCGGGCGGCCGAGGCCATCCACGTGATCGGCGACGGACTGCCGGACGGCGTTCTGGACGGTGTGACGGCGGTGCGGGTTTCGCTGGAGCGGCTGGGACCGGACGTGCGCGTGGAGCCGATTCGGCGCGAATCGCGGTCGGGCAGTGTGGTCCAGGCGCCCGTGCGTCCCGTGCAGCAGCGGCTGCTGCGGGCCGGGTAGCCGTTCGGCGCCTCGCCAGATTCCTTCCCTTGCTACACTGAAACGGCGCGCTTCGAACCCGGGGCGCGTCAATCTTCTGTACAGGGATCTCTGATGACTACGACTGCCGCCGGCTCCGCACTCCCTCCTGCGTACGAGCCGGCGAGCGTAGAGAGCCGGGTGTACGCGATGTGGGAAGAGGCTGGCTACTTCCAGCCGCGCATCGACCCGGAACGGAAGCCGTACTGCATCATCATGCCGCCGCCGAACGTCACCGGTGAGCTCCACCTGGGCCACGGCCTGGAGGACTCGATAACGGACGTCCTCGTGCGCTGGCACCGGATGCAGGGCGACCCGACGCTCTGGCTGCCGGGCGAGGACCACGCCGGCATCGCGACGCAGAACGTGATCGAGCGTGAGCTGGGCAAGGAAGGCCTGAGCCGGCAGGACCTGGGGCGGGAGGCGTTCGTCGAACGGACGTGGATGTGGGTGCGGAAGTACCGCAGCCGCATCGCCGACCAGCACCGCAAGCTCGGCGCGAGCGCCGACTGGTCACGCGACGTGTTCACGCTCGACCCGCAGATCGTGAAGGCCGTACGAACGACGTTCGTGAACCTGTACAAGCAGGGGTTGATCTACCGCGGGCTGCGCATGATCAACTGGTGCCCGCGGTGCGAGACGGCGCTCAGCGACCTTGAAGTGGACCACGTCGAAGAGCCGGGGAAGCTCTATTTCGTGCGGTACCCAATCGTCGGCGAGGGCGGGATGCCGCTGCCGGACTATGTGACGGTGGCGACGACGAGGCCGGAGACGATGGTGGCGGACACGGCGGTGGCCGTGAACCCGGCGGACGAGCGCTACGAGGAGCAGATCGGGCGGATGCTGCTGTTGCCGATCATCGGGCGGGAGATCCCGGTGGTCGCGGACGATGCGGTGAAGCCGGAGTTCGGCACCGGGGCGGTGAAAGTGACGCCGGGCCACGACCCCAACGACTGGGAAATCGGTCAGCGGCATGACCTTCCGGTGATCGTGGCGATCGACCTGCAGGCCAGGATGAACGACGAGGCCGGGCCGTACGCCGGGATGCCGGTCGACGACGCGCGGGCGGCGATCGTGCGTGACCTCGAAGACGAAGGCTTCCTCGACCACGTGGAGGACTTCGTGCACAGCGTGGGCCACTGCAGCCGCTGCAAGACGGTGGTGCAGCCGCTGCCGAGCGAGCAATGGTGGGTGGCGGTGACGAAGGAGTACACGGCGGGGCACTCGCTCGCGGGAGACGCGGCGGCGGCGGTGCGCGATGGGCGTATTCGCATCGTGCCGCAGCGGTTCGAGAAGGTGTACCTGAACTGGATGGACAACATCCGCGACTGGTGCATCAGCCGGCAGCTGTGGTGGGGCCACCAGATCCCGGTGTGGTATTGCGAGAACAAGCACACGATCTGCCAGGTGGACGACCCGAGCGCCTGCCCGGAGTGCGGGGCCGGCGGTGCGGCAGGACCCGGACGTGCTCGACACGTGGTTCTCTTCGGGGCTGGCGACGCACGCGGACCTGGGCTGGCCGGACGACAGCGAGGCGCTGCGCTACTTCTACCCAACCAGCGACATGCAGATGGGCTACGACATCATGTTCTTCTGGTGCGCCAGGATGATCATGTTCGGGCTCTACAACATGCGCGACCTGGGTCCGGAAAACGCGGTGCCGTTCCGGACGGTGCTGTTCCACGGGCTGATTCGCGACGCCAACGGCGACAAGATGACGAAGTCGCGCGGCAACGTGGTGGACCCGCTCATCTCGGCGGCGACGTACGGGGCCGACGCGTTCCGCTTCGCGGTGCTTACGGGCGCCGCCATGGGCGGAGATCAGCGCTACCAGGATGAGCGGCTGGTGGCGGCGCGCAACTTCGCGAACAAGCTCTGGAACTCGGCGCGGTTCGTGCTGATGAAGCTGGGCGACGAGCAGGTGCGGCGGCCGCACGAGGCGGATGAGTGGGCGATCGAGGACCGCTGGATCTTGTCGAAGCTGGAGGCGCTCGAAGAGCAGGTCGACCAGATGCTGACCGACTACATGCTCGGCGAGGCGGCGAAGACGCTGGAGGCGTTCTTGCGGGACGACTTCTGCGACTGGTACATCGAGATGACGAAGGTGCGGCTGAATGACGGCGACCAGCGGCCGCTGTCGGTGCTCGCGCACGTGCTCGACCGCGGGCTGCGGCTGTTGCACCCGTTCATGCCGTTCGTGACGGAGGAGTTGTGGCAGGCGCTGCGCGAGCACATCCGGGACGAGATGGCGCCGCAGCTGATCGTGGCGTGGTACCCGAAGAGCGGCGCGGCCTGGCGGAACGCCGATGCCGAGGCGGCGATGGAGCACGTGATCGAGGTGAATCGAGCGATTCGCAACATCCGTGCAGAGAAAAAGCTCGATGCGGGGGCGCGGCCCGACGTCTACCTGCGCGCGGGCGGCTACGCCACGGCGCTGCGAGAGACGTCGGCGGCGACCGCGTTCACGTCGCGGGTGCAACCGCAGGTCACGGCGCCCGAGGCGGAGCTGCCGGATGGCGAATACGGGTTCGCGCGGATCGCGGACACGGAGGTGGCGCTGGCGCTGCCAGAGGTCGACACGGCCGCCGAGCGAGCGCGGCTGGAGAAGGAGCTCGCGGAGGCGGAGGCGCACCTGGCGCGGACGGCGGGACGGCTGGCGGACCCAACCTTCCGCTCGAAAGCGCCTGCACACGTCATCGCGGGGAACGAGGCGACGCTGGCGGAAACGCAACAACGAGTGGACGGATTGCGCAGCCGCATCGCGGCGCTGTAAGCGGGGCCATCGACAGGCGTCAACGGGCGGTCGACAATCGAGAATGGTCTACAGGAGGTTGCCATGGATAGCGAAACCAGCCGCGCGATGCGCGAAGCAGAGGAAGCGGCGTCGGGCCGAATCGACGACTTCATCGAGAACCTGGCGAGCCGGGTCGGAATGCGCGCCTCGGCCAATGCCGTGTTCGGCGACGCCGTGACGCGTGACGGCGTGACGGTGATTCCCGTTGCCAAGGTGCGGTGGGGGTTCGGTGGCGGCGCGGGCCGCGGGACCGACGGCAAAGACGGGAAGATGGATGCCGGTGAAGGCTCCGGCGGCGGCGGGGGCGTGATGGCTTCGCCGCTGGGCTACATCGAGATCCGTGACGGCGATGCGGAGTTCCGGCGGATCAAGGACCCGGGCTCGATGGTGCCGATCATCCTGGCGTGCACGTTCAGCGTCTGGGTCGGGCTGCGCAGCCTGCGCCACCTGTTCCACTAGGACTCGCCGCCGAGCGGAGATGTGACGGAGTGTTGGCCTTGTGCTGCGGGTGTGGAGGCGTTCAAAGTAACGCACCACTCGCAGGAGACAGGCAGATGCCAGAGCACATCCTCGTCGAACAGCGCGGGCGTGTTGGACTGATCCGGTTGAATCGCCCGGAGAAGTTGAACGCGTGGACGCAACAGATGGCCGGGGAGATCCAGGAGCAGGTGGAAGCCTGGAACCACGACCCGGCCGTCGGTGCGATCGTCGTCACGGGCGAGGGGCGAGCGTTCTGCGCGGGTGCGGACCTTGGCAACTTCGCCAACCGTGCGAAGGTGAACAGCGAGGGCTCGGGCGAGAGCATCCGCCGGGGCGGGGCGCCGATTACCCACCTCTTGCAACGCTCGAAGCCGACGATCGCGGCCGTGAACGGCTACTCGGTGGGAGTCGGGTTGACCATGATCCTGCCGTTCGACGTGCGGATCGCATCGACGAGCGCCCGCTTTAGCATCCGCTTCATCAAGATGGGGCTGATCCCGGAGCTCGGTTCGACGCGGCTGCTGGCGCAGCTGGTGGGACTCGGGAACGCGACCGACATGTGCCTCACGGGCCGAATGGTGGAGCCGGACGAGGCGCTGCGGATGGGCCTGGTGACGGCGGTGACAGCGCCGGAGGACCTGCTTTCGACGGCGATGGCGAAGGCCGACGAGATCGCGAACAACCCGACGCAGGCCGTGATGATGATCAAGGAGCTGCTGGCGAAGAACCCGCTGGAGCCGGATCTCGAGGCGGCGATGGAACGCGAGCTCATCCGCGATCAGATCGCCCGGCGGCTTGCCGGACCACAAGGAAGCGGTCAGCGCCTTCCTGGAGAAGCGGCAGCCGGAGTTCAACCGCTGACGGGCGCTAGCCCATCCGTTCTTTCCAGCCCCGCCGGAGGAGCCAGACGTTGACGGGATAGGACGTCGCGAACCCGACGAGCATCGCGATCTGCATCATCAGCCAGAAGACCGGGTCGCCCGGAGAGGGCTTTGGGTCGGTGAGGATGGCGAAGCGCACGAGCAGCATCCAGGCGATCATGCCGACCTGAAAGGCGGTGATGCTGAGCGTGTCGGCGCGGAGCGCGGCAACGAGCCCCGCCGCCGGGCTGAGCTTTCGCATGGGCATGATCGACCAGTACTGGAAGGCGATGCCGAAGAGGAAGGCGAAGACGAAGTCTACGAGCAGACCGGTGGGCCGCTCGGAGATGAAGAAGCCAAGGGCGAGCGCCGCCACGACGATCTCGCCGACGATGTCGCCCAGGGTGCAGCCGGCGCCGCAGTGGCTGACGGAGATTGCGGTCTGCGAGGGGGTCGGCGGACCTTCGTCGCCGGAGCGTTCCGCCATCTGCATTCCGCCCTTGCCGCCCGGGTGGTTCGGTTTCATCGAGAGGCGCGGGCGGGTGCGAACGAAGCCCCAGACGGCGAGCGGCCCGGCGTAGAGCGCCGTCAGCGGCCAGACCAGGTTCATCACGGCCATGCGCTGGCGCGGACCGATGATCAGCATCGCACCGATGACGACGGCGCAGAGCGCGCCCACAGCCAGCGAGGCGATCGCCAACGCTTCGAGCCAGCCGGGGAAATCCATTGACCTCCAGTGAGCGGGAGTGTCGCTCGTCTCCAGCGTGGGCGGGGAGGCGGGTTAGGCGCGCCGGGCGGGGCCGTCATTCGCTTTCACCCGTCTCGCATGGTGCACCTGCAGAGGTCGGCGGCGGTGCGCTACCTTGTGCCACGCGGGAGCTGAGACAGGCAGGAGGGACGTGTTGGACGACGTGCAACGGCTCACGAGCGGTGAGGAGCGACGCCGGTTGAGCCGCCGGGCGCTGCTTATGGCGGGCGGTGCGGCGCTGCTGGGGGGCTGCGGCGGAGGGTCCTCCGCACCGACGACGCCGCCGGCCACGCTCGGGCAGCCCACCGTGCCCGCGCATCGACCGCCACGCGCACTGCTACGGCGACGGCGACCCCCACGCCGGCACCGAGCCCGACGCCTGCCGGCCCTGCCGATGAGCCGCTGGGATTCCCGCTCGATCCGGCGACGCTGACCGGGCTTGTGGTGGGAAACGTTGGATCGCGCACGATTGCGTGGGGCGAAGGGCCGCCGGCGCTGGCGTACTCGCGCGACGACCAGCCGTCGCCGGATCCGGTCGTGGCGAACCGCAGCGGCTGGAACGCACGCACGCACGTCGAGTACGAGGGACAACCGGCGGTGGACTGGTACATCCCGCTGCACACGCCCATCCGGGCGACGATGGACGGCACGGCGACGCTGCTCGTGAACACGGTCTCGAACCCGTTCGACGTGTACGGCGTGGACCGGGAGCCGTACATCGGCAACCCGGACCGGGCGCGGGCGCCGGTCTCTCCGTTTCCGGGACCCGGCGGCGGCCAGGGCGCGTTCGTGCGCATCGAGAGCGCGACGTTCCGTGCCGACCATGCCCACTTCGACCTGCTCGCCACGCTGCCGCTCGCTGCCGTCGGGGGCGTTCCTCGCCGGGTACTCGGCGGACTTCGACTTCGCGGGGACGTTCGCGCCGCTGCGGGATTTCCGCATCGCGACGGCGGTGGCGCGCTGGCAGGTGCGGCGTGGGGACATCATCGGGATGAGCGGGGACGCGGGCTACAGCGAGGCGCCGCACCTCCACTACGCCATCAGCCGGCTCGGCGCCACCGGGAACCTCTGCCCAACGCTCGAACCGGGCTTCGATCCCGCGGAGAGCGGCTGGCTCTTCGCGGACGCTGCAGCTCGGCCGCGTCGCTTAGTGGAACATCGCGCGGTAGGCGGAACTCGTGAGGAACTCTTCGAGGACGGTGCGGGAGTGCTGGGGGATGTGGAGGCCCGCCAGCTCGTCCGGGCGGAAGTAGCGGAACGCCTGGCCCTCGTTCACCTCGATCGCGTCTTCGTCGACGTCGGCGTCGATGTAGTAGATGTGGAAGATGTCGGTGAGCGAGGTGGGGAGGTCGGGATCGCGGCGGTAGACGCGGAAGAGCTTGAGGTCTTCGAGGAGGATGCCGGTCTCTTCCTCGAACTCGCGCAGGAGGCCGGCGTCCGGGGCTTCGCCGGGCTTGAGGATGCCGCCGGGGAAGGACCAGGCGTCGGGATAGCGTTCGGGCGGGAGGTCGGCGTCGCGCAGCTGGAGGAGGACTCGGCCCCAGCGGTCGAGCTCGAGGACGGCCACGCCGACCTTGAAGGGCGCGCGCACGGCCAGGGTGCCCTCGTACTGGTCGCTGGCGAGGAAGCGGTCGAGGAGCGCGCGCGTGGCCGGGCTCATGGGCAGGTCGGCGGCCTCGGCTGGAGACCAGTAGCGCATCTGCAGGCCTTCGTAGCAGCCGACCTGCTCCTGCGGGACATCGTCGTCGGCGAAGAAGAGGTGGAGGCGCTCAGGGCGGAGGGGAAGCTCGGGTGAGCGGTCGAATGTCCGGAAGAAGCGCAGGCGCTTGAGGACGACGCCGGTCTCCTCCTCGAACTCGCGCAGGGCGGTGTCGCGCGGGCTCTCGTCGCCCTCGCGGCGGCCGCCGGGGATGGCCCAGCGGCCGTAGCCGGCGGGCGGGACGTCGTCGTCGCGTTGCTGCAGGAGCACGCGTCCGTCGCCGTCGAAGAGGATGACGCCACTGCCTTCGTCCACGGCGACAGGTTCGCAGCTTGCGGCCGTTGCGGCGAGTGCGGCGCGCGTACCGCTATCATCTGCCTGTGTCGGATTCGTGGATTATCGCCATCGGGCTGGTGGCCATCGGGCTGCTGATCTTCGTGAACGGCCTGTTCGTGGCGGCCGAGTTCTCGTTTGTGGGCGTGCGGCGGACGCGTGTTGAACAGCTCGCGGCGAGCGGCCAATCGCGGGCGCGGCTGTTGCTCGGGTCGCTCGAACACCTGGACCGCTCGATCGCGACGACGCAGCTCGGGATCACGATGGCGGGGCTCGCGCTCGGCTGGCTCGGCGAGCCGATCCTGGCGAGCATCGTCGAGCCGCCGGTGGCGGCGATCTTCAGCTTCGCGCCGGAGTCGGTCGGTCATGCGGCTTCGGTGGTCGTCGCGTTCACGCTGGTGACGGCGCTCGTCATCATCTTCGCCGAGCTCGCGCCGAAATCGATCGCGCTGCACTCGCCGGACGGCGTAGCGCTCTGGCTGGCAGTGCCCGTGGCCGCTTTCGGACGGCTCTTCCAGCCGTTCGTGTACCTCTTGAACCGAGCGGGCGCCGCGGTGATCCGGCCGTTCGGCATCCGCCCGGCCGGGGAGCGGGGCGAGACGCTCGATCCCGGACGAACTGGAACTCGTGATCGAGGCGAGCGCCCGCGCCGGACTGTTGTCGACATCGGAGCTGCTGCTCGCGCGGCGGGCGCTGGAGTTCAGCGCCATCCAGGCGGACCAGATCATGGTGCCGCGAACGGAAGTGGTGGCGATCGACGCGACGGAGTCGCTGCAGGCGGTGCTGGACACGGTCGCGCACCACCAGCACAGCCGCTACCCGGTGTTCGAGGGCGACCTCGACCATATCCTCGGGCTGGTGGACGTGAAGGACCTGCTGGCGCTGCTCCACGCAGGGGGCACGGACTGGCGCGCCCTCGTACGGCCGGCGGTGGCGATCCCGGAGTCGGTGAGCGTCGAAGTGGCGGTGGCGACGATGCGCGCGCGGGAAACGCAGACGCTGATCCTGGTGGACGAGCACGGCGGCACGAGCGGGATCGTGACGGCGGACGAGGTGCTCTACCGCCTGCTCGGGCGCTGGCTGGGCGGCGGGCGGCCGGGGGGCGAAAGCGTGCGCATGCTCGCCGCCGGGAACCTGCTCGTGAGCGGGCTGGCGCTCGTGGCCGACGTGGAGGACGCCACGAACGCCGAGCTGGCCGACGAGGACTACGACACAGTCGGCGGGTTCATCATGGCGCGCCTGGGGCGCATCCCGCGCGTGGGCGACCGCGTGAAGGTGCCGGGCTACGAGTTCCGCGTGACGGCGATGGACGGCAAGCGCGTGGACAGGGTACTGGTCGTGAAGCAGCAGGCGCCCGAGGCCGAACGCGCGGGGGCCTGAGGGCGCGCGTCAGCTGCTGAGCGGGCAGCGGCCGCACATGCCCTTCGTGCACCAATCGCTGTGGAGGAGGAGGCCGCCCTGGAGCGTCGCGGCGGAGGCAAAGGGGCGTCCGCCGTGCGCGAGCCAGCCCTCGAGGCGCTTGAGCTTGCCGTAGGTGCCCGGTGAGGCGAGGTGTGCGAGCGCCCCTGCGGCGGCGTCCTCGGAGACGATGGAACCGGCAAGGGCGACCGGGAGGACGGCGTTTACGGCGAGTTCGAGCGCGCCCGCCCGGCCGAGGCCGGGGATGTGGGGCGGCTTGCCGAACGATGCAGCGGAGAGAGCCGCGGGCCAGCCCGGAGCCGCCCCGGCCGGCCACCAGGCGCCCAGCAGCGCCCCGGCGACGTCCAGCCGCCGGCCCGGCTCGGCCATGGGGCGCAGGCCGGCGCGGCGCAGCGCCAGGAGCGCGGCGGCGCCCTTGAGCTCCGCTGCTGCGGCGAGCGGGCGTGGCGCGGTGGCGCCGTCGAGGCGATCGAGGAGGGCGGCGAGCGGGAGGCGGCGGGCGAGGGAAAGGAACGGCTGGCGGTTGGCGGAGCCGCCGAGCGACTCGAGGGCGAGCGCGTAGAGGGCCTGGCCGGGGCCGGCATCACGGACCAGGGGCGCCACGCGGGCTGCCTTGATGCGCAGCCGCCGGCGGCCGAGGCGTTCGAGGACGGCGGAGACGTCGGCGCCCTGGGCGGCAGACAGCGCGCAGGGCGGCGTGAAACCGGCGAGCGCGGGATCGCCGGCATGCGGCGGCCGCACGACAAGCACGGGGATGGCGCGCCCGGAGGTGGCGTGGAGCGTGGCGAGGGCGCCGGTGTCGTTGTGGGCGACGACGTGGAGGATGACGCCGACGTAGGCGTCGTCGCGGTGGTGGCCGTGCGCGCGCCACCCCGAGGCGAGGAGGTGGAGCTCGACGTCGCCGCGGAGGAGATCGCCGCCGGCATCGACGATGGCGCCCGTGAAATCGGGGCCGCTGCCGCCGGCGGGCACGCCCGGGAAGACGACGCGGAGGGCGCGGCCGTCCTCGAGGCGCAGGGGAGGGCGGAGGCCGTCGGCCCAGCGCCGGGCGAGGGCGGCTTCATCGGCGAAGGCAGGCTCGGAGCGGCGCGGAGCGCGGGCGCTCATGTGCGCTCCCGCCGCGGCGGGGCCGAGGGCGGCAGGCCGGCGTCGTAGGTCGCGGCGCGCTCGGCGAGCATGCCCAGGAGCTTCGCGCTCGCGCCGCGCGGCTCATAGCGGCCGGTTTCCCATTCGCTGACCGTCTGCTGGCGTACGCCGAGCTCCTCGGCGAAGCCCGTCTGCGTGAGGCCCAGGCTGGCGCGCAGGGCGGCGATGCGATCGGCCGTCCATGGCTCATTTGGGGGACGTTTGCGCGATGGCATGGTTTCCAGTATCCGGTAGCGTGTAACGGCGGGCAAGACGGCGGCGTATCATGCCCGCCAGCACGACGGGGAGGGCACGATGGCGGGACGGCTGGAAGGGAAGCGGGTGGTGGCGACGGCCGCCGGGCAGGGTATCGGCCGGGCGGCGGCACTGCGCTTCGCGGCGGAGGGGGCGACGGTCTTCGCGACGGACATCAACGTCGAGGCGCTCGCCGCCCTCGCTCGCGAGTCGGCCGCAATCCACACGTCCAGGCTCGATGTCACGGACCCGGGCGCAGATAGCGGCGTTTGCGGCGGAGATTGGGAGAGCCGACGTGCTGTTCAACTGCGCCGGCTTCGTCCACCACGGCACGATCCTGGACTGCGAGGAAGCGGACTGGGACTTCTCGCTGACGCTGAACGTGCGCTCGATGTACCGGATGATCCGGGCGTTCCTGCCGGCAATGCTGGAGGGCGGAGGCGGAAGCATCGTGAACATGTCGTCGGTGGTGGGGAGCGTGAAAGGCGCACCCAACCGCTTCGTCTACGGGGTGACGAAGGCGGCGGTCGTGGGGCTCACGCGTTCGGTGGCCGCCGACTTCGTGGGCCGGGGCATCCGCTGCAATGCGATCTGCCCCGGGACGATCGAGACGCCGTCGCTGCAGGGCCGTATCGGCGCCTTCGACGATCCTGTCGAGGCGCGCAAGATGTTCATCGCACGCCAGCCCATCGGGCGGCTGGGGACCGCGGAGGAGGTAGCGAACCTGGCGCTCTACCTGGCCTCGGACGAGGCGTCGTACACGACCGGGGCGATCCACATCATCGACGGGGCGTGGTCGAACTGATGGCCTACGCGGCGGACTTCGAGAGCCTCAACGTGCACCAGGCGCCGGAGTGGTTCCACGATGCCAAGTTCGGCATCTTCATCCATTGGACGATCGGCGCGGTGCCCGCGTTCGCGCCACAGCACGGCTCGCTGCCGGAGCTGATCCGCGACCACCCGGAGGACATCCAGAAGTACAGCCCGTACGCGGAGTGGTACTGGAACACGCTCAAGATCGCGGGGAGCGACACGGAGCGGCACCACGCCGAGACGTACGGCGGCGACTATCCCTACGAGCGCTTCCGGGAGCCGTTCGAGGCGGCGGTGGAGGCTTGGGACCCGGAGCCGCTGGTGGACCTGATCGTCGCCTCGGGCGCGCGCTACGTGGTGTTCGTGACCAAGCACCACGACGGCTTCGTGCTCTGGCCGACGGCGACGCCGAATCCGCGCAAGCCCGGCTGGAACCTGCGCCGGGATCTCGCGGGCGACCTCGCGCGGGCGGTTCGCGCGCGCGGGCTGCGCTTCGGCGTCTACTACTCGGGCGGGCTCGACTGGACGTTCAACCCCGAGCCGATCCTGAACATGAGGGAGATGTTCGAGAGCGTGCCGCGGGACGAGGAGTACCGCCGCTACGTCGACGCGCATTACCGCGAGTTGATGGCGCGCTATGAGCCGGACGTGCTGTGGAACGACATCGCGTATCCGCCCGGGCCTGAGCTGCCCGCGCTCTTCGCCGACTTCTACAACGGCAACGTGGACGGCGTCGTGAACGATCGCTGGGCCCAGCCGGGCAACGAACGCTTCCCGTTCCCCGGGCATCACGACTTCCGCACCCCGGAATACGCCCAGTACCCCGACATCCGGCCGAAGAAGTGGGAGGCGACGCGCGGCATCGGGAACTCGTTCGCGTTCGTGGAAAACGAGGACCTGGCGAACGTCATCACGCCCCGCGCGCTTGTCCAGTCGTTCGTCGATGCGGTGTCGAAGAACGGGAACCTGCTGCTCAATATCGGGCCGCGGGCGGACGGGAGCGTGCACCCCGCACACGAGGTGCCGGTGCGCGCAATTGGGGATTGGCTGGCCGTCAACGGTGAGGCGATTTACGGCACGCGGCCATGGTCTGCGGGCCGAAGGCGTGGCTACGGACGCTGCGGGCGCCCTTCACGACGTCCGCTTCACGGCGCGCGGGGAGCGCCGCTACGCCATCGTCTTCGACACCCCGGCCGCGGGCCGGCTGCGGCTCCAGGGGGCAGGTCCGGGACGCGTCTCCAGGGTGCGGTTGCTCGGAGGCGGGGCGCTTCCACACCAGGTCGAGGGTGAGGATCTGCTGGTCGACTTCCCGGGCGTCGATCCCGCCCCGGCGCACTCGCTGGAGCTGCTGCCGTGAGGTCGTTTGCCCTGACGATCCTGCTCAAGGACGACCCGGCCGTGATCGAGGCGTACCGCTACCACCATGCGCACGCCTGGCCGGAGGTCGTGGAGGGCCTGCGCGAGGTGGGCATCCTGCAGATGCGCATCTGGCTGATCGGGCGGCAGTTGTTCATGCTCGTGGACACGGTCGACGAGTTCGACTGGGACCGCGACTTCGGCCGCTACGAGGTGAGCAACCCGAGGGTGGAGGAGTGGCAGGCGATGATGGAGCACTTCCAGGAGCCCGTGGCTGAGGCGGGGCCGGACGAGTGGTGGGCGCGGATGGAAGAGGTTTTCCGGCTCAATGGCTGAGGCGCTGCGGCAAGGCTGGCCGCTCCCGTCCGCACCGCGGCCGATCGTCGTGATCGGGGCCGGGAGCATCGTGCGCGACGCCCATCTCCCGGTGTACTGGCGGCTGGGCTTCCCGGTGGCGGGGCTGTTCGACCTGCGGCACGAGGCGGCGGAAGCGCTGGCGGGCGAATTCGGGGTTCCCTGCGTGTTCGCGCTCGCTGGCAGAAGCGGCTGCAACGCCGGGCGCCGTCTTCGACCTGGCGGTGCCGCCGCAGGCAATCGCCGAGGACGCTGGCGGCGTTGCCGGAGGGCGCTGGTGTGCTCATCCAGAAGCCGCTGGGCGTGGATTTCGCCGGGGCCACGCGCATCGCCGCCCTCTGCCGGGAGCGGCGGCTGGTCGCGGCGGTGAACTTCCAGCTGCGCTTCAGCCCGAACATGCTGGCGCTGGCCGACGCGATCCGGCGCGGCTGGCTGGGCGAGGTGACGGACGTGGAGGTGCGGGTCGTGGTGCACACGCCGTGGGAGTACTGGGCGTTCCTCGCTGGGGCGCCGCGGCTGGAGGTGTTGATGCACTCGATCCACTACATCGACCTGGTGCGATCCCTGCTCGGGGAGCCCGCGGGCGTCTACTGCAAGGGCCTGCCGCACCCGTCGACGCCCGGTTACTGCCGACGCGCGCACGACCGCGATCCTCGACTACCCCGGTGTCCGCTGCAGCATTGTGGCGAACCACGCCCACCGTTTCGGGCCGCGTTTCCAGGAATCGCAGATCAAGGTCGAGGGCACGCGCGGGGCGGCGATCGCGACGATGGGCGTGAACCTCGACTACCCGCACGGCCGCCCGGACGAGCTGTTGCTCGCACGGGATGGTGGCGAGTGGGAGGATGTGCCGCTACGCGGCTCGTGGTTCATCGAGGCGTTCGAGGGGCCGATGGCGAACCTGCAGCGCGTGCTCGGCGGCGAGGACGACGCGCTGGTGAGCCCCGTCGCGGACGCACTGCGGACGATGGCCGTGGTGGAAGCCTGCTACACGTCGAGCGCTGGCGGGGGGACGCCGCTGCCGGCTGTGGAAGGAGATTAGCCATGCCGAGGACGATTACGGCTGTACGCGCACTCGACATCCGTTTCCCGACTTCGCTGACGCTGGCCGGTTCGGACGCCATGAACCCGGACCCGGACTATTCGGCGGCGTACGTCATCCTCGAAACGGACGCCGGGGACGGGCTCGAAGGGCACGGCATGACGTTCACGATCGGGCGCGGGAATGAGCTCTGCGTTGCGGCGATCGAGTCGCTCGGAGCGCTGATCGTGGGACGCACGCTCGAATCATTCACGGAGGATATCGGCGCGTTCTGGCGGCACATCACGGGGGACAGCCAGCTGCGCTGGGTCGGGCCGGACAAGGGCGTGATCCACCTCGCCACGGCGGCGGTGGTGAACGCGGTCTGGGACCTCTGGGCCAAGGTCGAGCGCAAGCCGGTGTGGAAGCTGGTGGCCGACATGAGCCCGGCGGAGTTCGTGCGCTGCATCGACTTCCGCTACATCAGCGACGCGATTACGCCGGACGAGGCGCTGGCCATGCTGGAAGCGCTGGCGCCCACGAAGGCGGCGCGTGAGGCGGAGATGCGGCGCGACGGTTACCCGGCCTATCTCACGTCGGCGGGCTGGATCGGCTATCCCGAGGACAAGATGCGGCGGCTCTTCCGGGAGGCGCTGGCGGCCGGCTGGCAACACTTCAAAGTGAAGGTCGGGACGTCGGTGGAAGACGACATCGCGAGGCTCGAGATCGCGCGGCAGGAGATCGGGCCCGAGCGGACGCTGATGGTGGACGCGAACCAGGTGTGGGACGTGCCGGAGGCGATCGCGCACATGCGCCGGCTGGAGCAGTTCAACCTGCACTGGATCGAGGAGCCGACGAGCCCCGACGACATCCTCGGGCATGCGGCGATTCGCAGGGCGCTGGCGCCGATGGGCGTGGCGACGGGGGAACACTGCGCGAACCGGATCATGTTCAAGCAGCTCTTCCAGGCGCAGGCGATCGACTACTGCCAGGTGGACAGTTGCCGGCTCGGCGGGCTGAACGAAGTGCTGGCGGTGCTGCTGATGGCGGCGAAGTTCGGCGTCCCCGTTTGCCCGCACGCCGGCGGCGTGGGGCTCTGCGAGTACGTGCAGCACATCTCGTTGATCGACTACATCTGCGTGAGCGGCTCGCTGGAGGGGCGGCTGACGGAGTTCGCGGACCACCTCCACGATCACTTCGTCGATCCGGTGGTCGTGAGAAACGCGCGCTACCAGGCGCCGACGGCGCCGGGCTACAGCATCACGATGAAGCGGGAATCGCTGGCGGAGTACGCGTATCCGGGCGGCCCCGGCTGGCGGCGATAGGAATCAGGCGCGGCGCGGCCCCATGCGGCCGAGCGCGGCATCGCGCATGCCGTGGAGGGTGGCGCTGACGAGGTCGCGGCGGCCGGCCTTGAGCCAGAGGGCCATGCGGGCCATGCGGGTCGCAGTGAAGTAGGCGAGGAAGGCCCAGTAGCGCGGGCCGCGGCCGACGTGCTTGCGCACCAGGTAGGGCCGGTTGCGGGTGAGGTAGTAGCAGCCGAAGGGGCTCGCCTGGCCGCCGAGCGTGGCGCCCTTGCGGTGTTCGACGATCGAGGCGGGCTCGAAGAGGATGCGGTAACCGGCGTCACGCGCGCGACGGCAGAAATCGGTGTCGTCGTAGTAGACGAAGAAAGCGTCGTCGAGCAGGCCGACATCGCGGAAGACCTGGACGGGGACGAGCGAGGCAGGAGAGGTTGGCGGTGTCGATGGCGTGGGGGTAGGCGTCGGCGGCGGACTCGGGCCGGCCGAGGACGCGCTGCTTCCAGGTGCCGCGCCACCAGTCGAAGGTGCCGACGGCGTCATCGAGCACGCCGGGCTGGCCGGCCAGGTAAGTCTTCGGGGCGACGAGAGTGCCGCTGCCGGCGAGCGCGACGAGGGGCTCGATGAAACCCGCGCGAACCTCCGTGTCGTCGTTGAGGAAGAGGACGTAGTCAATCTCGGGACGCTCGAGGATCATCGCGAGGGCGCGGTTGCAGGCGCCGGTGAAGCCGAGGTTCGCGTCGTTCTCGAGGACGGTCGCGTCCGGGAAGGCGGCAGTGACCAACGCAGCGGAGCCATCGCTGGAAGCGTTGTCGACAACCCAGAGCTCCGTCTCCGGGTAGGTGACGCGAGCTAGGGCTTCGAGGTAGGCCGGGAGGTGTCCGCCGGCGTTGGTGGTGACCGTGAGGATGGCGACGCGCGGCCGCTTCACGGGAGGGGCGGTGCGGACGCCGGAGGCGGCGGTGGCGCTCACCGGGGCCGTTCGCCTTCGGTCGGGCCGCGGTCGGCGGCGACTTTCTCGGCGAGAGCGTCGTGGAAGGCGGGATTGGCGGCGAGCTGTTCGTCGAAGCGGGCCTTGGCCTCCGGATTGAGATCGAGGAAGCGCTGGATCGCCTCGTGGCCGCTGGCTTCCATGCTTTCGCCGATGGCGGCGCGGATCTCGGGCGAGGTGGTGGAGAGGCGGTCCAGGTGGAGGGCCACGATCTGTTTCGGCGAGCCGATGGCAACCATGCGGCCGCGCTCCATCAACGCCGCGCGGGTGGCGAAGCGCTCCACCGAACCGAGGTCGTGGGAGACCATGATGATGGTCACGCCCTGGTCGCGGAGCATTTCGATGTGCTCGTAGCACTTCTCCTGGAACTTGCCGTCGCCGACGGCAAGGATCTCGTCGACGAGCAGGATTTCGGGCTCCATGTACGCGGCGATGGCGAAGCCAAGGCGCACGTACATGCCGGAGGAGTAGGTGCGCATGGGCTGGTCGATGAAGTCCTGGAGGCCGGCGAAGGCGACGATCTTCGGCAGGAGCGCCTCGATCTCGTCGCGCGTCATGCCGATCAGGAGGCCGTTGATAATGGCGTTTTCGCGGCCGCTGACGTTGGGATGGAAGCCCGAGCCGAGCTCGAGCAGGGTCGAAAGACGGCCGGACGCTTCGACCGTGCCCTCGCTCGGCCGCGAGAGGCCCGCCATGACGCGGAGGAGTGTGCTCTTGCCGCTGCCGTTCGCGCCGATGATGCCGAAGAACTCGCCCTTGGCGACATCGAGCGAGACGTCGCGGACGGCCCAGAGCGGCTGACGGGAGCGCCGCGCTTCCCACGCCCGTCGCGGGTGGAGGAGCGTCGACTTGAGCTCGGTGCCCGCCTCGGCCATGGGGTAGCGCTTCGAGACGTGGGCCAGCCGCATCGCGACCGTGGCGGCGTCAGTTTCGACTTCGAGCGGGGAGACAGGCATGGCACTCATACGATGTCGGCGAAGGCGTCTTCCAGCTGCCTGAAGGTGAACCAGCCGAGCGCGCAGGCGAGAGCGGTCCAGCCGATGGAGGCCACGAAGAACTCGCTGCCGGGCCATGTCCCCTGGAGGAGGACGGCGTGCCAGCCTTCCATGATCCCGGCGAGCGGGTTGAGCCAGTTCATCCAGCGGTAGCCCGACGGGATCTGGCTGGCCGGATAGATGATCGGAGTTGCATAGAAGAGGAGGTTGAGGAAGACGTCGGAGATGTGTTCGAGGTCGCGGAAGAAGACGGTGACGCTGGCGACGAAAAGCGCCAGCCCTGCGGTGAGGAGGAGCTGCACCACAAAGAGCAGCGGGACGCCGACGAGCCAGGTCCAGTGCGGATGGTAGCCGGAGGCGATGAGGAATCCTGCGAGCACAGGCGCGGCGAAGAGGAATTGCAGGGTGTTGCCGGTGACGATGCTGAGCGGGAGGACTGCGCGCGGGAAGCGGACCTTCTTGAGGAGGCCGCCGTTGCCCACGAAGGTCGTGGTCGCGCCCTGCACCGCGCCCTGGAACCAGAACCATGGGAAGAGGCCGCTTAGCAGGAAGACCGCGGTGATGCCGGTGCCGAGCACTTTGCCGAGGGCGAACCAGAGGATGAGGCCCAGGGCGAGGGGACGCACGAGGGTCCACGCCCAGCCAAAGACGCTTCCCTGGTACCGCAGCCGCAGGTCGCGGCTGGTCAACGCGCTCAGGAGTTGGACGCCATTGCGCAGGCTCCGCGAACCGGGAGCCCGCATCGCGGTGGTGGCGATCGTCACGAGAGGCAGCGTAGGAGAGGTAGCCAAGAAGAGCAAAGCACAGATGTATCACAACGCCGCGGGCACGAGGGTTCCGTGTCGCGTGTGATGGAGTTGCAACGCTACCATTCGCGGATGCCGCTCAGTGTGAACCAGCTCGCAGCATTTGCCATCGAAGCCGCCGACGATTCGGCGGTGGTGCGTCACGCGGGCGAGGAGTTGCTCGCGCACCTCGGCCGGGTCGACGCAGACGGGGGCGGCGGCGTGATTCGCCTCGAGGCAGGCAGCGGTCCCGGCGACGGGTTCAGGCTGGATGTCCGCGCGGACGCGGTGTCCATTCGCGGCGAAAGCCCGCGCGGTGCGCTGAATGGCGTGTACGCGTTGCTGGAGAAGGCGGGCTTCGCCTGGGTGGAACCCGGGGACGCGGGTGTGTGCCTGCGTGCCGGAGGCCTGGTCCCGGACGGTGTCACGGAGGAGCGGCCGGTCTTCGAGCGGCGCACGCTGATCCTCGGGCAGGACGCGCTCCACGACGACTGGCGCGGCTGGATGGAGTGGGCGAGCCGCAACCGGCTGAACGATCTGTTCTTCCACGACACGCCGCCGAGCAGGCTCGATCGCGACGGGGCAAAGCGGCCCGAGGGCGCCGACGAGATCGCTGCCGACGGCCGGGGATGGATGGTTGAGCGCTGGGACAGCGGATGGGTCCGAGATCCTGGCTGCTGCTGCTGCCCGTGGGATGACGCTCCAATTCGGCGGTCACTATCTGCCGTTGATTTTGCCGCGCGACGCGTTCGCCCGGCATCCCGACTGGTTCCCGCTGCGAGAGGGCGTACGTGATGGCCGCTACAACCTCTGCACCTCGTCGGCTGGCGCGCGCGCGGCGCTCGCGGATGGCGCGCGGGTGTTCTTCGAGCGCTTTGCCGGCGCCGATGTCTACCACGCCTGGGCGGACGACATTCGGGGCGGCGGCTGGTGCGAATGCGAGGACTGTCGCGAACTGAGCCCATCCGACCAGGCGATGCGGGCGACGAACGTGCTGGCGGAGGCGCTACACGGCGTGGCGCCGGGGTCGCGCGTGGCGCACCTGGCCTACCACGACACGCTGCTGCCGCCGGCCACGGTGATGCCGGCCGCGAACGTGACCGCGTTGTTCGCGCCGCGCGAGCGGTGCTACGCGCACGGCATCGCTGATGAGCGGTGCGGGAAGAATCAGCGGGAGTACTGGGAGCCCTACAACGGGCTGCTCGAAACGTTCGGGCATGAGCGCGGACGGGTGCAGATCTTCGAGTACTACAGCGACGCCGTGCTGTTCAAAGGACTGGCTCCGACGCACCTGCGGACGCTGCCGGCCGATGTACGGGCGTATGCGGCGGGGGCGTCGAACCTCCAGAACCTGATGGTGGGCAACCGGCCGTGGGTGGGGCCGGTGTTCCACGCGTGGTGGATGGCGCGGTGTGCGTGGAGTGGGGGCGGGGATGTCCGGGAAGCGCTGGACCTGTTCTGCGAGGCGGGATTTCCGGCGAACGCCGCGGCGATGCGCGGCTACTACGAACAGCAGGAACGGGCGTACCGGCTGTTCCTGGACCTGCACGACCTGGAGGGCATTCCGCGGCACGACGTCCTCGACTTCTCCGACCGGCCGCGGCGAACGCTGAACGCGAAGGCGCCGGAAGCGCTGGAAGGCGCACTGCTCCTGGCCGAGTGCGAACGTCGGCTGGCGGTGCTCAGCGGAGGCGACGCGGCGGAGACGGCGCGCATCGAGCGCGAGCGCTCGCAGGCGGCGGCGGTGAGCGCGCTGTCGGCGCACCTGGGGAACCGCGTGGCTGCGTGGGACGCGATCCTCGACGGCCTGCGGACTGAAGCGGAGGGATACCTCGCGGCGGCCCGGACCGCGCTATCGCGGTACGAGGCGTGGGACGAGGCGCATGTCCCGGCGAGCTACGCGAACCTGAGCCGCAACATGCTCAGGGCGATGCGCTACCACTCGGAGAACATCGGGAGAATGATCGCAACCGGCTGACCGTGACGACACAAAACAGCGCCTCTTCCCGGAGGAAGAGGCGCTGGGGATTTGGCCGGTGCGCGGGACGTTAGTTGTGGGGCCGACCGTTGTTCACGAGGTCCGTGATCTTGTCGTGGGCCTTCGTCTTGAGGGCGTCGGCCTTCTCCGGCTTCACGCGGCCGTTCGCAACCGCCTGATCGATTGCGGTGTCGGCTTTTGCATCGAGAGCGTTGATGACGTCCTGGGTCTGCGAGCCGGCGATTTCGGCGATGGTCTGGCCGTTCTTGAGGTCGTCGCGTACCTGCGAGGCGGGGATGCCCAGCGTGTCGGCGACCGTCTGGACGGCGGCGTGGCCGATGGCGGCGAGGCGCAGGCCCTTGCCGTCGTGCGGCGGAGTCGTCGAGAAGAGCTTGTCGAGGGCGGCGGGCAACTTCGCGGTGGCGTTATCGGCCTGATGCTGGGTGATGGTGCCGGCGTTGAACGCGTCGGTGATTCGTGCCTCGGCGTCAGCCTGGACCTGCGCCTTCACGCTGTCGGCGTTGGCGCCAAGGATATCGTTGATGGTCTTGCCGTTCTTGAAGCCGTCCATGAAGGTCGCCCGGTCGAGCCCGGACTTCGCGACGACATCGGCGAGCAGTCGAAGCGCGAGACGGGGGTGCTTCACGTTGGTTCCGGCGGGCGCCGTTGCGGTGGGAGTGGAGCCGCCGCCGGGCAGGCCGTCGGCGAGGGCGACGCCGCCCGCGCCGAGCACGCCCACCGCGATCACTCCCGCGAGACCAACCGAGGCGATCCTGCTGTTGAGAAGATTGCTGAACATCTGACTGGAACTCCTTCGTCTGCGGCCGCCTTGTGCCGGCGGCCGTGCGGCCTGTTGTGTTTGGCCGCTCACCTCACTAATGGCGGGGACGAGCAGGATGGTGACGGGCGCCTGCGGAAGGTTTACCCGTGCTTTTCGACCCAGCGGCCGAGGAAGAGAAGCAGGTCGCCTGTGCGAACTTCAACCGAGGCGGGCGAAACCAGGATCTCGTTGTGCACGCCCAGCGGGCTGAAGGCGAGGGTGCGGTCGCGGAGGTCCCAGCGCATGCCCCGGGTGGTGACGCCCGTGCACGCGCCGATGGCGACGAGGGAGACGACGGTGCCGGGCTCCCCTGAGGCCTCGGCGCGCCCGTCAACGAGGGTGATTTCGAAGAGTTCGTCGTGGAGGCGGATCGTGGCCTGGCCGCGGAACACCGCGAGGACGGAGAGATTCGCGAGCGTGTGGTCGGCCCGGCCGCCTCCAGCGCCGACGACGTCGATCTGGTCGCAGCCGCCGGCGATCGCGAAGCGGATAGCCTTTTCGAGGTCTGTCATGTCGGCGCGCGGTTCGTGGTGCAGCTTTTGCCGGCGAGATTCGAGCGCGGGCTTCGTCGCTGATCGAGTCGAGATCGCCGACGACGGCGTCGAGGGGAATGCCGTACGCGAGGGCGACTTCGGCTCCGGCGTCAGCGCCGACGACGAGGTTCACACCCTGGGCCAAGGAACGGGCGAGCTCCCGCGAGGGTGGGTCACCGTGGGCGAAAACGAGCGCGCGCATGCGGGTAGTAAAGCGGGTGAGGTGGCTGCGAGCCATCGGCCATGTGGCGGAGAATCACATCGGCATCTCAGAAATCCGGTGAATTGTTAGATTTTCGTAGAGGCGCGGATTTCTCGTAGACATCACATGAGCGGCCGCTAAAATGAGCGATGGGACTGGACCCGCGCGGAGTGTCCGCTCCACTCGCGCTGCGAGACAGTCCCGTGAAAGCCGCGGTGCCCCAGACATCGCGGCTTTCTTATGCCCGGAATTTGGAGGCTATTCGACGAGGTCGAGGCGGCGACGCAGCTCCGCCAGCGCGCGCGCCTGCTTGCCCTTGACGGCGTCGACGGAGAGGCGCATGACGTCGGCCGTCTCCTGCAACGAGAGGCCGTGAACGAAACGGAGCGTAATCACCTCGGCCCAGGCGCCTTCGAGCTCGCCGATCGCGCGGACGAGGTCGAGGCGATCGCTGCCGAGCGCCGGGTCAACGCCACTGAGGTCAGATTCGACGAGTTCGAGAGCCGGGGGGCGCTGGAGCCAGCGGCGGCGGTGGGTGTTGACGACGTTGCGGGCGATGCCAAAGAACCACGCCCTCGCGGGCAGGCCTCGATCTTCGAAGCTCGATGCGTGTTCCCAGGCCTCGGCGAACACCTGGCTGGTGGCGTCCTCGGCCTCGGGACCCGCGCCGAGGCGGGCGGCGGCGTAGCGGTAGATCGCTGGCATTTCGCGCTCGAAGACCAGCCGCCAGGTGTGCGGATCCCGGCGGCGAAGCCGTTCGGGCTCGGAGGCTTCGACGGCCTCGAGGCGTGGGGAGAGCGCGCGCCCAAGGGCACTCGCCAGGAGCGAAAGCGGCCCGCGCTTCGCCGGACGGGGATACCACGGGAGGCTACCGGCGAACGTCGTCAATGGTCGTTCCCGTCGTCTTCCGTGGGTGTGGGCCGCGGCGTGGGCGATGGCGTTGGGCTGGGTGACGGCGGCGTGGGCGTGGCCGTTGGGTCGGTGGTCGGCGTTGCCGACGGGCCGGGCGTGGGCGTGCCTGTCGGCGTCGTCGCCGGCTGACTGACCGGTGGCGGGGAGCCGGCAGAGGGCGTCGCCGGTGAGGGCGTTTTGGTGGGCGTGGGCGGCTGAATCGGGCCCTGGGTGCCGGGCGTCGCCGTGGGAGGCGCAATCGATGACCACGGGGTGCCTGTTGGCGTGGGAGTGGCGCCGACGCCTGTGGGGGATGGCGTTGCACCACCCGCGGTGGGTGTTGCGGCCGTCACGGACGAGCCCGGCTGCGCGCTCGGCGCCGTGGGGGTGCCGGCGGCTGTGCTGGCCGGCGAAGCCGCGCCGGCGTCGGGGGATGAGGTTGGGCCGACGGCGATGCCCCGATCTGCTGACGGCGTCGGAGCATCCTCGCCGGGAGGGTTCGCGGCGTCGTCGCGGGGGCCCAGGTTGACGATGGCGTTGCCGATGAACTGGAGCGTGTCTCTGGCGGCTTCGGCGGGGCTCACGCCGGTGGCGACGCTTGCGCTCCCGCCGACCGCTGCGAGCAGCAGCGCGCCGGCCGCGAAACGCTGGACGAAGGGCCGCCTGGCGTCGGGTGCGGCAAGGCCGAACCAGCCGAACGCGGAACGCCGCCCGCGGCCCGCGAGGACGTCTTCGAAGCGAGACGTCATGCGGGCCGTCTGGGCGGGAGTGGGATCGGGAAGATGCAGGCGACCCAGCCGCCCGGCCAGCTGCACCAATCGCGAAACCTCGCCGTCGTTCTGGAGAACGATGACGCGGCCTTCGATGGCGGATTGCAGCTGGTCGGGCGAGACGGTCATGTCAGGCGGCCCGCGCTTCGGTGGCGAGCGTCACGGGCTGGCGCTTGACTGCGGGTCGGCGGTAGGTGACGCGGATCATCACTCCAAAGATGACGGCAAGAGTGGTGCCGAGGTACACACCCATGAGCCAGGGCTCGTGGGAATCGGTACCGGTCATCATGCCGTGCCAGAACGCACCGGCGAATGCGGCGAAGGAGCTGTAATGCAGCCACTTCCAGGCTTTGGTGCCCATCCGTCGGCGGAACCAGAAGGAGGCGCTGACAACGGCCGAAAGGTAGAGCACGAGCGTGCCGATCGCGGTGAGGAAGGTCTTGTAGTACGAGCCGAAGGGGACGAGCACGTCGTAAAGCCCGAAGTGCGTCCACTGGTCCTGCGTGAGGACGAGGCCGTGGCCGAGCCCGAGGAGCACACCGGCGATCGACGCCGACTGGTGGATAGCGAGGAGGCGTGCGCGGCCGACGATGCCGTCGAACCAGGCCGACGACATCATCAGCCCGCCGACCAGGCCGAGCCAGAGGAACAGGTAGCTGGCGACCCCGGCGGCGCGGGAGGCGTACCAGGCGCCGTGTGGTCCGGTGGCATCGAGGAGGCGCTGACCCGCCTCCCCTGCATAGCCGTTGCCCACCAGGATGCCAACGGTGACGGCGGCGGTGAACCAGGCGAATGTCCTCATGGCTAGGACCCCTTCGAGGTCTTCGGCGGCGGCGTGGCTGCCGGCTTTGGCGGCGAAGTTGGCGCCGGCGGCGCGGTCGGTGGTGGCGCCGGTGGCGAGGTCGGGGCGGGTGGCGCCGACGGCGCGGGAGGCGCGGTCGGCGCTGCAGGAGCCGGTGCGGCTGGTGCAGCCGGAGGTGGTGCCGCTGGCGCCGCCGGGGCAACCGGCGCGGCCGGGGCTGCGGGCGCTGCCGGGATCCCGCCGGAGTAGGCTGGTGCGGCCGGTGGTGGCGGGGCGGATGTGGTGGTCGCCGAAGTTGGCGCGGGCGGAGGGGTAGACGCCGGCTTCGTGGCCGATGGGCTCGACGCCGTGCTCGTGGGATTGCTCGTGCCGGGCTTCGACGTCGGCGGAGGCGGCGGGGGCGGTGTGTTGGGGTTGGCCGTGGACGTTCGCGGCGCGGGATTTCCGCCGCCCGACGTACCCGAATTGGTCACGGCCGCGGCGAGCGGCGCGGAACCCCCAGGCTGCGTAGCGGCCGCAGTGACGGAACCGTCGGCTGCGGCGGCGTCGCCGGTAGCGGCGGGGGGATCGATCAGGACCCACGCGCCGGTGGCCGGGTCCCAGCGCCAACCGTCCTGTTCGATCGGCTGGTCTGCGGTGGTGCCCGGGTCGTCGGCCGCGGCCCGGGTTGTGCCGGCAGTCTGTTGCGCGGTGGCGGCGACGCCGGCCCAGAGCGAGACGAATACAGCGATGGCGCTCGCGGCGGTGGCGAGGCGGGTGAGGAAGAAGCGGCCGCGACGGGTGGCTGGCTTAGTCATCGTGGCCACCGGAGCCTTCGCCGTCGTCCTCATGGTGGCGTGGTTGTTGCGTCGGCGTCGCGGCTGGAGCTGTGGGGCTCGGGGCTGCCGCGACGGTTGCGGGAGGCGCCGTCGGAGCGGCTGTTGGGACAGTCGTTGGTACGGACGTCGGTGGCGTAGTGGACCGGGCGGAGGACGTTGGCGGGGCTGCCGCCGGGATGGCAGCGGGGTAGACCGGCAACGGAGCGACCGGAACGGGCGCGGCGGCGGTGGGAGACGGAGCCGTGGTCGTCGCGGGGGGCGTCCGCGGCGCCTGCGCCGGCTCGGCCGTGGTGGCCGACGGCGGCGGCGTCGCCTGGTCCACGGGCGGCTCATCGGCGGCGCTCTGGCCGGACCAGTCCGCCGGGAGAGCCGCCGCGTAGGCGACGGGCGCCGACGTGGGGTCGGCCGGCGCGGCCGTCGGAGCTGCCGCGTCCGAGGCGGTGGCCGGCGCCGCGGGGGCCTGCTCGACGGCGGCGGCGACCACCGGGGCCGTCGCGGAGTCTCCATTCGTTCCGGCCGCGATGCCGAAGAGACCGTGCCCGGCGGTCATCAGCACTGCGCCGCCGGAAAGGGCGGTCGTGACCGTTGCAATCATCAGGGATCCGATTCGATTCATACCTGCCTCCTGGGGTGAGTCGGCAAGCACATCGCTCATTACGGGCGGAAGGAGTCGCTCGTTCTGTAGCGGTATGGGAAAAGATCGATGAACGGAGTGTAAAAAGGCTCGTTAACGATTGGCGCGCGCGGCGATTGTCGTGTGGCGCCCTCCGCGCGACACTGCTGTTAATGAACGAACTGCTCCTGGATCAGATCAACGGGCTGGCGGGCCAGTCTTCGATCGTGGATGCCGCAGGGAAGTTCGCTGCCGAGCAGGGGATATTCGTGCTCGCGGCGATACTCGGAGCCTACGGACTCTATCGGCTGCGGGTGGAACGAGGGCGGACGCTGCGCGTGGGCGTGGCGGCCGGGCTGGCCGTATGCCTGGCGCTGGCTGTGGCGTTCGTCTGCGGTTTGTTGATCACGGAGGCGCGGCCCTTCGTCACGGATTCGGACACGGCGCTGCTGATTAAGCACGCGAAAGACAACAGCTTCCCGTCGGACCATGCGACTGTGGCATCGGCGGCCGCTGTCGTGGCGGCGCTGGCGTGGCCGCGGTGGGCGTGGTTGTTCCTCGTCCCGGTGGCAGCAATCGGCGTGGCGCGGATATTCGTGGGCGTTCACTATCCCGGCGACATCGTCGGCGGCTTCGCCATTGGCACGCTCGCGGCGTTGCTAGCGTGGGAAGTGGTGGAGCTGAGGCCGGACCGCTGGGTGATGACGCGCGTCACGCGAACGCGGGTCGCAGCTCGGAATTAGCCGCGGGGCAATCCCAGGCCGCGCGTGGCGATGATGCCGCGCTGCACTTCGCTCGTACCGCCGGCGATCGTCGTTGGGATGCTGCCGCTGAGACTGCGGGCGACGCGTCCCTGGTCGACCTCGTAGCCGCCGGAGCCGCGGTAGAGCTGCCCGCGCAGGCCGAAGAAGTTCACCGCGGCGGTGTCGAAGCGTCGCGTGAGCTCGCTGCTAAAGAGCTTGACCATCGACGCTTCGTAGTTCGGTACCAGGCCTCGGTCCTGGAGGCTGGCGACGTGGTAGGCCATCTGGCGCGCGACCTCGCTCGAGAGGTAGAGGTCGGCCATCAGCGCGCGATGATTCGGGGCGGTGCCGGCGACGCTTCGCATTAGACCGAGCATGCGCTGCTGGAGCCCGACCGCGCCGGCGATGCCGGAACGCTCGAAGTCGAGCGTGGTCATGGCGATGTACCAGCCGCGGTTCTCGTCGCCGATGCGGTAGGCGGCGGGGACGCGGACGTCTTCGTAGAAGGTCTCGCAGAGGTCGTTGCCGCCAACCATGTCGGCGATGGGGCGGACCGAGATGCCCGGGAGGTCCATGGGCATGACGAAATAGCTGATGCCCTTGTGTTTCGGCGCTTCCGGGTCGGTGCGGGCGAGCAGGAAGATCCAGTTGCAGGTGAGCGCGTTGCTGGTCCAGATCTTCTGACCGTTGAGGACGTATTCGTCGCCATCGCGGACGGCGCGGAGCTGTACCGAGGCGAGGTCGCTGCCGGCGCCCGGCTCGGAAAAGCCCTGGCAGTAGACGTGGTCCCCGGCAAGGATGGGCGGGAGAAGTTCGGCCTTCTGCTCGTCGGAGCCGTGGAGGATGACGGTCGGGCCGACCATCTCCACGCCGCGCGCGCCCGGGTGGGGACAGGCGGCGAGCGCGAACTCTTCCTTGAGGATGAACTGCTCCATCACGCTCATGCTCGCCCCGCCGTATTCGCGGGGCCAGTGCGTCGCGAGCCATCCGCGGGAGGCGACAGATGCGCGCCAGCGCTGGAAGACGTCGTCGCCGCGGCCGTAGGAATCGACCGCAGGCTGCCGCTCGATGCGGTATTCGGCGGGTGCTTCGGCGGCGATGAACGCCCGAACTTCGTCGCGCCATGCGCGCTGTTGGGGCGAATCCCTGTAATCCATGCTGCGCGTCTCCGTGCCCCCAGGGGCGCGCTCTACTCTACGGGCGCGGCGGCGGCGGGGCCACGGCACGACAGCATCGCCGCCCGGGCCAGGCTGCTACTCGTCGATGACCTGATGCGCTTTGCGCGAGGCGTGGATGTCCACGAGTTCGCCGCCAAGGCGGGCGACCCAGGCGCCTTCGCCGCGGCCGGCGTCGTATGCGGAGACGTGTGCCATTGCGCGGGCCAGCTCGGCTTCGGTCGGAGCGAAGGCGTTGTTCGCCGCCTCGACGGAGCGGACGTCGGGGAGGACCGCGCCGGCGAAGCCGTAGTGCGCAAGGTCGAGGAGGTCGATAGGCGTGGCGATGACGAGCGGCTGCTGGTCGAAGGCGCGCGAAGCGGCGACGACGGCGCCCCGGGCGTAGGCGAGGCGGGGGCCTTTGGCTTCGGCGCGGGCGGCGATGTCGCGTGCGTACGCGTCGGAGGCGAAGACGAGGCCGCCGACGCGTGGGCTCGCTTCGGCGATAGCGGCGGCGTGAAGGAGCCCGCGGGCGCTGTCGATGACGGGGAAGACAGCGATGTCGCCGGGCTCGATGCCGCGGCCCAGCTCGAATTCGCGCAGGAGGACGGCGATGTCGCGGACATCCTGCGGTTCGCTGGCGTGGGCGAGGAAGACGGCCTTGAGGTCGGGGCTGACGATGGCGTCGAGGTCGTCACGCAGGAGTTGGGTGCGCGGATGGTTGACGACGACGATGCCGCGTTTGCCGGACTCGTCGATGCGGTGAAGCGCCTCGATCGCGGTGTTGCGGAGGGCGCCAACCGGCCGGGCATCGGTGGCAAGGGTGAGGAGGACGGCATCGGCCGCGGACCCGAGCGCCTCGGTGAGGCCCTCGCCAGCCGTGCCGACGGCGACGATGCTGCGTAACGCCATACCCTAGAGCTTCCCTCCGATGTAGCCGCCGACCACCATGGGCGGCGGTTCGAGCGCCGCGAGGTTGAGGTCCTGCTTGAGGGCCATGATGCCCTGCTGGTGGTCGAGCACATGACGATACATGAGCTCGGCGATCCACTGGCACGTGAGCGGACCCCAGCGCGTGTCCGTTCGCCAGCGTGTCCAGATGACATCGGTCATGTCGCGAAAGATGGCGAGCTCCTCGTCGCGCATACGCATGATGTCGTTCACGAGCGCGCTCACGGACACGGACTCGTCGTAGCGCTGGAGGCGCCAGTCGCGGCGGTTGTAGTCCAGCGGATCGAGCATGTCGGGGACCGTCGCCCAGCGGAGCAGTGGGAGGTAGACCTCCTGCTCCATGTCGCGGAGATGCGAAAGGTGTTCGTGGATCGACCACTCGCCCGGTGCCGGCTTGTATTCGGCTCGGTCCGCCGTCAGGCCGCGCGCCATCCATGCAAGGTCTTCGGTTGCCGAACGTAACCGGGACGTCACCTCACCACGGTAAGTCGAGGTTTCTGTCACGCCACGCCTCCTGCCACCCGCCGACGCGAGTATATGCGCCTTCGGTTTCGGATCGCGAGCGGAGCCGAAACCGTGCTATGGCGTGATCACTTTAGCATTTGTAGAAGGTATTAGGAATGAGGCACGAGGAACGAGGAATGAGCGTGGCTGGAGCGTCGGCGTTTGCGCGAGGCCGGCCCCTCGCCCCCGGCTAAAGGTCTTCGACGCCGGGGAGGTTTTTCGCGAGCTGGTCGTAGCGGCGCGCGTAGCGGCCGACGTCGGGTTCGGCGCCCATGGCGGCGTCGACCTCTTTGCCATATTTCGCCTCGGCCTCGGCGATCTGGTCGGCGACGGTGCGGTGCTGTGCGAACTTGCTGACAATGCGCCGCATGTCGTGGCCCTTTTCGCGGCCGGCGTTGCGGCACTTCGGCACCGGGACGTCGGCCTGGAGCCTGCGGACGAACACTTCTTCGGTGGTCCCGCATTTCGGGCAGAGAAACTCGTAGAGCGGCATGGTCAGAAGCGTACGGCGGGGCTGGCCGCTGTCAAGAAGCAGCGCCGACGGCCTGCCGGGCGGGGGCTGCGGCGAGCCACTTCTCGGCGGCTATGGCTGCGGTGGCGCCGTCGCCGCAGGCGCTGACGAGCTGCCGGGCGGCCGCGACACGGACGTCTCCGGCGGCGAAGAGCCCGGGGACGTTGGTGCGCATCTCGAGATCGACGATGGCGTGCCCGGCAACATCGGTTTCGACGAGGCCCCGGAGGAGCCCGCCGTTTGGCGTGTGCCCGATGAAGATGAAGACGCCCGCGGCGGCGAGTTGCGTGCTTTCGCCGCTCTGTACGTTCCGCAAGAGGACGCGCTTCGACTGACTCGGAGCCTTCGATACGCTCGACCACCGTGTTCCAGAGGAAGCTGATTTTCGGATTGGCGAAGGCGCGCTCCTGGAGAAGGGCGCTGGCGCGAAGCGTGTCGCGACGGTGGACGATGGTGATGCGGCTGGCGTAGCGGCTGAGGAACTCAGCCTCGTCGAGGGCGGCGTCACCGCCACCAACCACAACGACGTGCTGGCCCGCGAAGAAGGCGCCGTCGCAGGTGGCGCAATAGCTGACGCCCTTGCCGACGAACTCGGCCTCGCCCGGGACGCCGAGCTTGTTGTAGTCGGCTCCTGCAGTGACGATCACGGCGCGTGCTGCGTAGTCGGCGGTATCGGTGGAAAGCACGAAGCCATCGCCTTCGCGGCGAAGTGCGGTGACTTCGGCGTAGACGAGTTCGGCGCCGAACTTGCGCGCCTGGGCGTCAAGCGCCATGCCGAATTCCAGGCCGGAGACGCCGTCGGGGAAGCCGGGGAAGTTCTCGACCGTGCCGGTGGTCGCGATCTGACCACCCGGCACGAGGCGTTCAAAGACGACTGTGCGGCGGCGTGCGCGCGCGGCGTAGATGGCCGCCGTCAGGCCGGCGCCACCACCGCCGACGATAGCAATGTCATAGGTTTCCATGGTTGCCCTCGATTTCGCTCACACAGCGGTTCCTCCCATGGTGTGGGAAGGAGACCGCTGGAGGTGAGGGCTGCGGCGCATTCGCCGCATCAGGCTGCTATCGGCTCAGGCCAGAGCCTCGTCGATGCGCTTCTTGAGGTCGCTCTTAGGGCGGAAGCCGACGATCGTGCCCTGGAGCTCGCCACCCTTGAAGATGAGGAGCGAAGGGATGCTGCGGATTCCGAACTTGCTGGGGACGGCCGGGTTTTCGTCGGTGTTCATCTTCATGAAGTTGACCTTGCCGGCGTACTCTTCGCTGAGTTCGCCAACGATGGGGGCGACCATCCGGCACGGACCGCACCACGGAGCCCAGAAGTCCACGAGCGTGGGCAGTTCGTTCTTCAGAACGTCGCCTTCGAAGGTTGCGTCCGTAACTTCTCGTACATCAGCCATTGTTGTTTCTTCCCTTCCGGACGGGCCCTGTCTGGTTGACATACCCGGATTCCGTAGTAATCTTGGACCTAGAATACCCCCATAGGGTATCATTGTCAATACGGGAATCGCTTTGATGGATGCCGACGAAAACAAGAAACTGCTGGACCGACTCGCCCGGGTAGAGGGGCAGGTGCGGGGGCTGCGGAACATGCTGGAGCAGCAGCGATGCTGCGAGGATGTGCTCACGCAGCTCCTGGCCGCGCGCTCGGGCCTGGAGCAGGCCGGCCTGCTGATCCTCGATCGGCATCTCGAGGATTGCGTGCTCGATTCGAGCAACATCGAGCCGGCGACGCTCGCCCAGCTGCGCGACACGCTCAAGCTGTGGAGCCGGCACACTTCGCACGTGGGCTAGTTTCGCCTCGGCTGCCGACCGTCATCGCCCGCAAGAAACGGGCCGACCTCGGCCATGAACTCGTCGAAACATGTTGCGTGGACGTAGTGGCCGGCGCCTTCGAGCGTCACCAGGCGACCGTTTTGGACGCGCGCGACCACATCCGCGAGCAGGTGCTGCGGGGTAGTGCTGGTGCTGCCCCCGCCGATCACGAGCGTTGGCGCCGTTATCTCGCACAATCGATCGCGCCACGCCGGGTCCGGTTCGTTCAACTGCCGCACGATCGCCGGAACGACCGGCCAATCGAAGTCGACAGGTTCGGGCGCCGTCTCCGGGGGTAGGGGCCGCTTTGCTCCTACCAGCGGCCCTGTGTCTTCCACGACGAGCCGCTCGACACGTTCCGGCCACGCCTCCGCGAACAGGTACGCTACCGTGCCGCCCATGGAATGCCCCACGAGTCGTACGCGTTGTGTGCCCACCGCGTCGAGGAAGTCGCGGAGATCGTCTCTCATGGCTTCGAACGAGTAGCTTCCGGGGCGGGCGCTGCTGCCGTGCCCGCGTTGATCCAGGGCGTAGACGCGCCAATCACCTGCCAGCGCGCGGGCGACTGCGTCCCAGTCACTGGCATTCAGCCCGAGCGCGTGCAGCAGCACGACCGGCGGGGCATCGGCGTCGCCGGTCACGCGGTAGCTGAATTGCCCGGCCGGCAGGGCAACGCTCTGTATCTCAATCGTCACGCAGCCAGTCTGCCACAGAGCCGGAGCCGCGCGTGGCCTTGCCCGACAATTGCGAACGTTGTTGCGCGTTTGCTAGCATCATCGCCAGAAGGCGACAGTGCGAATGGATCCGGTATCCGTCCTCGTGCTGAATCAGAACTATGAGCCGCTCAACGTCTGCAACGTGCGGCGCGCTCTGGTTCTTGTGCTGCGCGGGAAAGCGGAAGTTCTCGAGACGGCGGAGCGGGCATTTCACAGTGCACGTGACACCTTTCGGCTGCCATCGGTCATTCGCCTTGTCTACATGATCAAGCGGCCGCGGCCGAAGGTGCGGCTGACGCGCAAGGAGATCTTCACGCGGGACGGCTGGTGCTGTGTGTACTGCGGGCGGAGCACGCGGGACCTGACGCTGGACCACGTGATGCCGCGGCACCGCGGCGGCGCGCATACGTGGGAGAACCTGGTCAGCGCATGCAAGCCCTGCAACCACAAGAAGGCGGGCCGCACTCCCAGCGAAGCGCGGATGGCGCTCCACCACGAGCCTTCGGCGCCGCGACACGGTATTTACTACACGTTCTTCCAGTACCTCGGGCACCAGGAAGAGTGGCGTAAGTTCGTGCCCGGGTACGAAGCGGCGTCAGCAGCGGGCTGACGCCAAACCCCCTCATCCCGATTCCACGACACGAGGCGAGAGACATGCCAACCGGCGACGGTACCCGCGAATCTCCATGGATCCTAACGACGCCCAGCGGCGGCTCGCAGTACGAGATGTATCGCGACGACGCAGCGAATCCCCCGGTCTTGGTCTGCACGGTCGGGAAGACGGTGCTGAGCTACCAGGCGCGGTGCCTCGACGACCTGCATGCGATGCTCAAGGCGCACGGCGACTGGATGCTGCTGGGGAGCGCCGACGAGCAGAAACCGGCCGCCGAAGGCACGGTTGAGGCGTGGGCACGGTCGGCGGACAACCCGGTGGGCGGGTGGTACGGACTGAAGAAGGGCTTCCGCGGCCGCTTCGCGATGTACGTGCCGCCGTTGATGGACGCGCTGGGGCTGGCGGAAGTCGAGAAAAACCCCCGCAACAACCGCATGCGCGCCATCTAAGACGGTCGCGGGCACTAGCGGATGACGCCCGCCTCGCGCATCTTCGCGATCTCGGCTTCGCCGTAGCCGGCTTCGGCGAGGACCTCGTCGGTGTGCTCGCCGAGCATCGGGCTGGGATGGCCGGCGACGAGCGGCGTCTCGGACATCTGGAACGGTGGGCCGACCATGCGCATGTGGCCGAGCATCGGGTGCTCCATTTCGACCTCGAGCCCGTTCGCCTCGGTGAGCGGATGGCCGAAGAGCTCTTCGATGAAGTTCACCGGGTCCCGCCGGGAACTCCGTTCTCGGCGAGGATGTCGCCCCACTCTTCGGTGGTCTTGGTGCGGAAAAGCGCCTCGGCCTCGGCGACGAGCTGTGGGCCGCGCTCCGCCCAGCCTTCGGGCATCATGTCGAAGGTGCCGTCCTCACGGAAACGCGGGTCCTTGATGCCGGTGGCGGCCATGACCTTGATGCGCAGCGACATGCTCAGCGCGCCAACGGCGATGAAGCCGTCGGACGTCTGGTAGACGCGGTAGTAGATGTTGCCGGCGGGCGCTGGCCGGAAGCCGGCGTGCACGGCGAGCTGCTCTTCGAACGACTTCATCTCCGCGCGGGCCTGCTTGAGGCTTGTGAGCATGGGGGCGAGCACGTCGTTGTCCCATGCGTCGATCCAGGTGAACTGCGACGTCTGCATGGCGAGTGCCGTGCCGAGGAGCGTGCAGTCGATGCGCTGGCCTTTGCCGGTGCGTTCGCGGGCGAAGAGCGCGGCCGAGACCGCGTTGGTCATCTGGATGCCGGTCGCGTAGTCGGCGACGGCGGGGTAGATGTAGGTGGGGACATCGCCCTGCATCTTTGCTTCGCCCGCCATGAGGCCGCTCATCGCCTGCACGATGAGGTCATAACCGCCGCGCTTTGCGAGCGGCCCCTTCCGCCCGAAGGCGGTGTTCTCGCAGTAGATGAGCTTCGGGTTGATGGCGCTGAGCGTGTCGTAGTCGATGCGTAGCTGTTCGGCCACGCCGGGGCGGTAGTTGATGAGGACGACATCGGCGTCCTTGACGAGGCGGTGGATGGCTTCCTGGGCCTCAGTCCGGGTCATGTCCATGGCCACGCCACGCTTGCCGCGGTTGAGGCTGGCGAACGTGCGCGACTCCTTGGGGACGAGCTCGAGGGAAAGGCGCCATGGCTCCCCTTCGATCGGCTCGAACTTCGTAACCTCGGCGCCCATATCGGCGAGATGCATGCCGCAGAACGGCCCCGCGATGATCTGGGTGAATTCGAGCACCTTGACACCGCTCAATGGGCCTTCTGCCATAGTCAACAACCTCCCGACGTGCCTGTATGTGGCGGCATTCTACCGGCCCCCCGCGCACAGCGTCCGGGAGGCCGTTCGAGAGACCGAAACGAATTTATGCGAGCGGGCCGGGCTTGTGTCCCTCGACGCAGCGAACGCCCTCGCCGCCGACGATGGCGGCGTGGGGCCAGCCGCCGGGAAGGTCGAGGCGGTCGCCCGCCTGGAGGATGAGGCGTTCACCGGTGTGCCCGAGGACGAAGGTGATCGAGCCCTCGGCGACGAAGAGGACCTTGTGGTAGTCATGTTCGTGGCTGGGATAGAGTTCGCCGGGACCGTTTGACCACCATTGCGGCTCCATCCCCTCGCGCCGGACGACGGCTTCGAGGAGCTCGTCGTTCGGGAGTTCGGCGTGCGGCCAGCGGGTGAGCATGGGGGGAGCGGGCATGGACCCCAGTGTAGCCGGGCGCTCTCTCGTTCGAGCGGCGTCGACTACACTCCGCCGGTGGGCCGGCTGCTGATAATTCCGGGTGTTCTGATCATCGCGGCGACGCTCTGGGACGCGTTCGAAACGATGATCCTGCCGCGCCGTGTGTCGCGGCGGATCAAGTTCACGCGTTGGTTCTACAAGTACACATGGCAGCCGTACGCCGCGATGTGCAAGCGGATCAAGCGGATCGAACTGCGCGAGAACATCTTGAGCTTCTACGGGCCTGCCTCGTTTCTCATCCTTCTCGCGGTGTGGGCGTTGCTGCTGGTGCTGGGTTTCGCGTGCATCTATCGCGCCGCGAACTTCACGCTCGAAGGGAGCGTGCGACGGGCGCACTTCGGCACGGACGTTTACTTCAGCGGCACGACGTTCTTCACGCTCGGGCTGGGGGACGTGTCGTCGCGGGGTGGCCTCGGGCGAACGCTCACCGTCATCGAAGCGGGGACAGGTTTCGGATTCCTGGCACTTGTCATCGGGTACCTGCCGGTGCTCTACCAGGCGTTCTCGCGGCGCGAGGTGCACATTTCATTGCTGGACGCGCGGGCGGGCTCACCGCCGACGGCGATGGGGCTGCTGACGCGCTACAACCTCGCGCATCGGTCGCACGACCTCGACAACCTCATGGAGAGCTGGGAGCGCTGGGCGGCAGAACTGCTTGAAAGCCACCTCTCGTATCCGCAGCTCGGCTACTTCCGCTCGCAACACGATCGCCAATCCTGGGTGGCCGCGCTGTGCTGCATCCTCGATGCGAACGCAGTGCTGATCGCGCTTTCGTCCGACGCCACGGCGCGGCCGATCCAGCTCGCGTTCGCGATGGCCCGGCACACCGCTGTCGATCTCGGGCCACACGTTCGGGCGGGCGGCGCTCAAGGACACGCGCGACCGCCTGCCGCCGGCGGATCTGGCGCGGATGCGCGCGACGCTCGGTCCGGTGTGGCCGCCGGGCGCCGCTGGAGACGAAGTGGCTGCGCGACTTGAACGAGTCTCCGCGCGGAGTACGAGCCGTTCATCGGGCGGGTCGCGGAGCGGCTCGTGATGCCGCTGCCGCCGTGGTTCCCGGACGCGGACGCTCGCGACGACTGGGAGACGTATCTCTAGGTGGCCGAGCCGGCGAGCCAGTGGTCGACCGGCAGCCGCCGGTCGCTGGCGAAGGGCAGGTCGACGCGGCGGCCGAGGCGCGCTGATTCGTAGGCGGCGCAGATGATTTCCAGTACGCGGCGGCCATCGGCCCCGGTCGAGCGCGGCTGTTCGCTCCCGGCGCAGACATCGACGAAGTGCTGCAGTTCCTGGGGAAAGCCGAACTGCCAGGCGTCCTCGTAGAGCGGGTATTGCCAGCCGCTGCGCGTGCCGCCGGCGTCGGCTGCCGACTCGCCGGCCGGGGCGCGGTACATCGATATGGCGGGGCCGCGTTCGAGGTCGGCAGTGAGTCGTCCCTTCGGCCCGTAGACCTCGAGGTAGTCGTTGCCGCCGGGCATGGCCCAGGAGTTTTCAGCGATACCCAGGGCGCCATCGGCGAAGTGGAGGAGCACGGTTGCGTGGTCTTCGCCACGTGTCTTTTCGGCGTGGGCGTAGCGGCCAAGCGTGGCCGTCACGGCGATTGGCCAGGCGCCCATGGTCCAGCAGATGCTGTGGATGCTGTGGCAGCCCATGTCGAGGAGGACGCCGCCGCCCGCGCGTTCGACGTCCCAGAACCAGGGTGAGTAGGGGCCGCCGTGGCACTGCGCCTGCTTCACCAGGAAGGGCGCTCCGACGCTCCCGCGTTGAGCGAGCTGGCGCACGCGGCCGTACATGGGAGCGAAGAGCAGGTTCTCCGCGTAGAGGAGCGAGACGCCGGCGCTTTCGCAGGCGGCGACCATCTCGTCCGCCTCGGGAAGGTTCAGCGCGAGCGGCTTTTCGCACAGGACGTGCTTGCCCGCCCGGGCCGCGGCGAGGCAGATGTCGCGGTGCGTGTCGTTCGGTGTGGCGATGAGGACGGCGTCGATGTCGGCGCTGGCGATCATCGCGGCGGGATCGGAAAAGTGGGCCGTGATGCCGTGTTCGGCGGCGAACTTGGCTGCCGTGTTCGGCGAGGCGACCGCCACGACCTCTGCGCCGTTGACCTGCTTGAGCGCCTCGAGATACAGGTGGCCGATGAACTGCGTACCGGCCAGGCCAAGCCGCAGCGTCATGCCTGGGACGTGGGAGGAACGGGCGGCTTTCGGCGCCGCTGCCGGCGGCGGAGGGCGGGCATCATCATCCAGTAGAACGTCATCCCGCTCAGCGCGAGGGCGACGGTGGCGGTGTCGGCGGTTGCGAGGCGCCTGCCGCTGCGCGTCCGCAGCGATGCCTGCGTCCCGAGTTCGGCCGCAGTCACCGGAGTCTGGGAGCGGGTGCGGAATTCGTTGGCGGCGCGGCGCATGTTGCCGGGGTTCTCACTCATCCTCGTCATGCGGGGGAGTATACGCCGCGAGGCGGCGCGTGCGGCGCGCCACGGCGTATCGTTCGGCGCACCGAACACAGCGGAGGTGCGCCAGTGGCGCTCACAGAGCAGGACATCGATTCACTTCTCGCCGAGATGGACCTCGACGAGAAGCTCTCGCTTGTGGCTGGCGCCGATGCCTGGCACACGGTGGGGATCCCGCGCCGCGGGATACCGCCGATCAAGGTGACCGACGGACCGAATGGCGCGCGCGGGGCGACGTTCGTGGGAACGACTTCCGCGTGCTTCCCCTGCGGGACCGCGCTTGGGGCAACGTGGGACCCGGAGCTCGTGCAGCAAGTCGGGGCGGCGATCGGGCAGGAGGCGCGGACGAAGCAGGCGCGCGTGCTGCTGGCGCCGACGGTGAACATCCACCGTCACCCGCTGGCGGGGCGCAACTTCGAGTGCTATTCCGAGGACCCGTTTCTGTCGGCGCGGATGGCGGTGGCGTACGTCCGGGGCGTGCAATCGCAGGGCGTGGCGGCGACGGTGAAGCATTTCGTCTGCAACGACTCGGAGTTCGAGCGAATGACGATCAGTTCCGAGGTGGGCGAGAGGGCTCTGCACGAGATCTACCTGCCGCCGTTCGAAGCGGCAATCAGGGAAGCCGGGGCGTGGGCGATCATGACGGCGTACAACCGCATCAACGGCACGCACGCCTGCCAGAACGTCGAGCTCGTGCACGACCTGCTCAAGGGTGAGTGGGGATTCGACGGGCTCGTGATGTCGGACTGGTGGGGGACGCGGAGCACGGTGGAGGCCGCGAACGCGGGGCTCGACCTGGAGATGCCGGGACCGGCGCACCACTTCGGCAAGCGGCTGGGGACCGCCGTTGACTCCGGCGATGTGCCGGAGTCGGTGATCGACGACAAGGTGCGGCGGCTGCTGCGGCTGGCGGTGCGGACGAAGGCGTTCGAGGACGGCGCCGCGCTGCCGGAAGAGCGGGCCGTGGACCGCGAAGACCATCGCGCGCTGATCCACCGGGCGGCGGTGGCTGCGACGGTGCTCCTCAAGAACGACGGCATTCTGCCGCTGGCTCCTTCCGGGGCGAAGCTGATCGCGGTCATCGGGCCGAACGCACAGGTGCTCTCCGTGCAGGGTGGCGGGAGCGCGCGTGTGGAGCCGCACCACGGGACGTCGGCGGTGGAGTCGATCGCTGCGGCGGCGGGCGACGGAGTGGAGGTGCGTTTCGAGCCGGGATGCTCCATCGACCGCGGGACGCCGGTGCTGGCCCGGGGCATCAATGCCGGCGGATCGGAAGGGGTGGCTGTTGAGTATTTCGACAACGCGGACTTTGCCGGCGCCCCTGCGTTGTCGCAGCACGCGCGGCGCTTCGAGTTCCGCTGGCTCGGGCGGACGCTGCCGAAGGGACTGACGGGCCAGTTTACGCTTCGTGCTACCGCGACCTTTACGCCGGAAGGCGACGGGACGCATCGCTTCACGCTGACGAGCGCCGGGCTCAGCCGATTGTTCGTGGATGGCGCGCTGCTGGTCGATAACTGGACGCAACAGACGCCCGGGCGGTCGTTCTACGGCCAGGGCAGCAGCGAAGTCGGCGGAGAAGTGCGGCTCACCGCGGGCCAGGGCTGCGAGGTCGTGCTGGAGTACCAATCGCCGGCTGCGGCGACCATCCCGGGCGTGACTGTGGGGCTTGGCCGGCCGGAAGTCGCCGGGCAGATGGAGCGGGCCGTGGCTCTGGCCGCCGCAGCCGATGCCGTCGTCGTCGTGGCGGGTTCAAATCCCGGGTGGGAGTCGGAGGGAGCCGACCGGCTGTCGTTGCATCTCCCCGGAGCGCAGGACGAACTGATCGAGCGCGTGGCGGCTGCCAACGCGCGCACCGTCGTGGTGGTCAACGCCGGCTCGCCGGTGGCCATGCCGTGGGCGGATCGTGTGGGAGCGGTCTTGCAGCTCTGGTACCCGGGGCAGGAAGGCGGCGACGCTCTTGCCGACGTCCTTTTCGGGGCGGCAGAGCCGGGCGGGCGGCTGCCGACGACCTTCCCCGTGCGCGTGGAGGATGCGCCGTCGCATCTCACCTACCCGGGCGAGGCGGGGACCGTTTCGTATGGCGAAGGCATCTTCGTGGGCTACCGCGGCTACGAGCGGCGCAAGCGTGGCGCCGCTGTTCCCGTTCGGGCACGGGCTGACGTACACGACGTTCGAGTATGGCGCCGTAGAGGTGGACCGAATGGAGCTCCGCGAGGGCGAGTCGCTGACCGTGTCGGTCACCGTGCGAAACGCAGGCACGCGCCGCGGGTCGGAGGTCGTACAGGTCTACGTCCGGGACGTCGAATCGGCGCTGCTTCGGCCGGAGAAGGAACTCAAGGGCTTCGCGCGTGTCACGCTCGATCCGGGTGAGACTCGGCGGGTCAGCATCGTGCTTGGCGACGAGGCATTTCGCGCGTGGGACCCGATCAGCCACGGTTGGATCGTCGAGCCGGGAGAGTTCGAGATCCTGGTGGGCGGGTCGTCGGCGGACATCCGATCGAGCGTGCCGGTGAGAGTTGCGGGTGTGTAAACCTTCCGGCAGCTGGGAGCGAAGCCGTACGCTAGCGTGGTGACGGATACCGCCAGCACACCGGCGACGACTGCACCGACGCCACAGCGCGCTCTGCTCGAAGGCTGGGGCCGCACGCCCCGCAGTGTGGCGCAGGTCTACGCGGTCGGCAGCGAACAGGACCTGGCCGCCGCGATGAAGGGTGCGCGATGCAGCGCGGCGGAAGACTCCCGGCCGGCGTCGATGCTGGCGCGGGGGCTGGGCCGCAGCTACGGGGACGCCTCACTCAACGCGGGAGGGTCCGTGCTGGACCTGACGGCCATGGACCGGGTCCGCGCGGTCGACATCGAGTCCGCGACGGTGACCGTGGATGCGGGCGTGAGCTTCGACGCGCTGATCCGGGCATTGCTGCCCCTGGGCCTATTCGTGCCGGTGACGGCCGGGACGCGTTACATAACGATTGGCGGAGCCATCGCCTCGGACGTGCACGGGAAGAACCACCACGTCGACGGCAGCATCCAGCGGCACCTGGTGAGCTTCGAGCTGGTGACGCCCGACGGCCGCACGCGAACGGTGAGCGCGGAGAGCGACCCGGACGTCTTTTCGGCGACGGCGGGCGGGATGGGCCTGACCGGGGTGGTCAAGCGCGCGACGCTACGGCTGCTGCCCGTGGAGACCGCGTTCATGCGCGTCGACACGGAGCGCGTGCCCAACCTCGATGTGGCGCTGGACCGCATGTTGTCGACCGACGACCGGTACCGGTATTCGGTGGCGTGGACGGATTGCCTTGCGCGGGGCCGGAACATGGGACGTTCGGTGCTGATGCGCGGTGACCACGCCCTGCGCGAGGAACTGCCGGCGAAGTATCGCGGGGCGCCACGGCGGCTTCGAACCGGGACCGGGCGCCACGGTGCCGCCGTGGGCGCCCGGCGGGATGCTGACGCCGCTCACGGTCGCGGCGTTCAACGAAGCCTACTTCCGCCGCGCGCCGGTTGAGCGCCGCGGCCACATCGAATCCATCGCCACGTTCTTCCACCCACTGGACGGCCTGCTCCACTGGAACCGCGCCTACGGACGCCGTGGCTTTGTGCAGTACCAGTTCGTCGTGCCGTACGGCGAGGAGGACACGATTCGCGTCGTGCTCGACACGCTTTCGTCGCAGCGGGTGCCGACGTTCGTGCCCGTGCTCAAACGCTTCGGTCCCGGCATGCGGGATGCTGTCGTTCCCTATCTCGGGGTGGACGATGACGTTCGATATCCCGGCGGGATTCGCAGGGTTGAGCGCGATGCTCGACGGGTTCGACCGGCTCGTGGCCAATGCGGGCGGGCGTGTTTACCTGGCGAAGGATGCGCGGCTGCAGCCCGGAATCTTCCGCGAGATGTACCCGGAGCTCGCCAGGTGGCAGGCTGTGCGGGCCACGCTGGACCCGGGGCGCGTTCTCCAGTCGGACCTTGGGCGGCGGCTCGAACTCATATGACCGGAGCAGGATTGTGAAAGACGGCCTGGGGAACGTGCGCAGCGTGATCGCGCTGGGCGGCGATTCGGATATCGCTAACGCAATCGTGCGGGCGCTTATCGCTCGGGGTGCGCGCGATGTCGTGCTGGCGGGCCGCAACCTGCCGAACCTCGAGGGGCGCGCCGAGCAACTCAGGCTGGCGGGCGCCGAACGCGTCGAGGCGCTGCTGTTCGACGCCGACCTGGTGGAATCGCACGACGCCTTCTTCGAGGACGCCTTCGCGAAGCTGGGCCACGTCGATGTTGTGCTGCTGGCGTTCGGCGTGCTTGGCGAGCAGGAGGTAGCTGAGCATGACGCCAGGGCGGCCGTCGCGATCGCTCGCACGAACTACCTCGGCGCGACCTCGGCGGCGGTGCACGCGGCGGAGCGCCTGCGGAAGCAGGGGCAGGGCACGCTCGTCATCCTCTCGTCGGTGGCGGCGCAGCGGCCGCGACGTTCGAACTTCGTCTACGGCTCGTCGAAGGCGGGGATCGATGCGCTGGGCGAGGGGCTGGCGTTCGCGCTGCGCGACGAGGGTGTGCAGGTGCTGACGGTACGGCCGGGATTCGTGACGACGAAGATGACGGCCGGCCTCCGCCAGGCGCCGTTCACGACGACGCCGGCGAAGGTGGCGGATGCGACGGTCGACGCCATGGCCCGGGGAGCCGAGCTCATCTGGGTGCCCGGCATCCTCCGCTACGTGATGTGGGCGATGAAGCTCGTGCCCCGGCCGATCTTCCGGCGTCTGAAGGTGTAGACGATCAGGCCTTCCCGGGGACCTGGAGGTCGTCGGCGGGCGGCGCGGGGTTGTTGGTGCCAGCCATGAGCTGCTGCGGAACCAGCATGCGCAACTCGTCGAGGGTCCACTTGCCGTGCTTATAGATGTTGCGGAGCGGCGGGTACTGCTCGTTGCAGAGGCCGATGTGGCCGCCCGCGACCTGGAAGATCTTGCCGTTGACGTTCCAGGCGTCGTCGAGCAGCAGGTAAATGGTCATGGGGGCCACCATGTCCGGGCCGCGCATGCCCGCGGCTTCCTCGGCGGCGCGGTTGGCCATGACCGTGGCGGCGGAAGCGCCACCGGCGCCGGCGATGCCGCGGCTGGCACGGAGCTGCCGGGCAGAATCGGGCACGGTGGCGGTGAGGCGCGTGGCTGCGCCGGGCGCGATCGCGTTGACCGTGACGCCGTAGCGGCCGAGGTCGCGGGCGGCGACGCGGGTCAGTCCGCCGACGCCGGCCTTGGCCGCGCCGTAGTTCGCCTGGCCGGAGTTGCCCTGGAGCCCGGACACCGAGCTGAAGTTCACGATGCGGCCGTAGCGCTGCTGGCGCATGACGATCGCGGCGGGCTTGATGGTGGTGAAGTGGCCCTTGAGGTCGACGCGGATGACGTCGTCCCATTCCTCTTCGGTCAGGTTGAAGACCATACGGTCGCGGAGGATGGCAGCGAGGTTGATGAGGCCGTCGAGCCGACCGAACGTGTCGAGCGCGGACTGGATGACGCTTTCGCCGCCCGCCATGGTGGAGACGTCGGCGAAATTCGCGACGGCTTCGCCGCCGTTCTTCTTGATTTCGTCGGCGACCTGAGCGGCCGGGCCGTCATCGTGGCCCTGGCCGTCGGGGCTCACGCCGGGGTCGTTGACGACGACGCGGGCGCCTTCGGCGGCGGCGAGCAGCGCGCACTCGCGCCCGATGCCGCGGCCCGCGCCCGTCATCGCGATGACGCGGCCTTCGAGAAGACCAGCCATATCGTGTTCTCCTTTTCCTTCAGCCCGTTCGCCGGGCAGCGAAAACCCCCTCCCGATGGCGGAAGGGGGCTCGTTCGATGGTTACTACGGGAGGCGGACGGTGGCCGTTCCCGGGGTGGTTTTCTGGCCCTTGGGGTTCTCGGTCCAGACTTCGAGGTCGACGAGTTTTTCGCCGTCCTTCTCGTACTTCTTCGTGACGACGCCCTTGCAGACGATGTCTTCGTTCGGGTAGTCCATGCCGCGGTAGCTGCAGCCGTACGCCTTGATGCGGCCTTCGTTGCCGACCCAGTCGTGGACGAGCTGGCCGAGGAAGGCGTTCTTGAGGGCCCCGTGGACGATGATGTTCGAGAGGCCGGTGCCCGTCGCGAAGTCCTTGTCGTAGTGGATCTGGTAGAAGTCGCCGGAGCCGGCGGCCCAGAGCACCAGCTGCTGGGTGCTGCAGTTCTTCTTGAGTGAAGGGATCTCCATCCCTTCCTTTACGTCAGCCCATTTTGCGCCCATGGTCGTCCTCCTCTTTAGTACCGAATGCCGGTGCCGGTCGAGATGGCCACGACCTTGCCGTCCTGGTTCTTGTAGACCGTCTTGTTCGTGCTGATGAGCATCTGGCCGATGCTGCCGGTGCGCTCTTCGAGCGCGGCGAGGTGTGACGAGACGGTCAGCACGTCGCCGGCGCAGATGTCGTCGAAGTACTCGATCTCGGTGCCGCCGTTGAGGACGCGGTTGAGCGGGCGCCGCGGCTGCGGGCCGCGGTTGCGGCCCATGGGTCCCGCATCGCCGCCGGCCGACGGCTTGAAGACGGGCGTGCCAAGGTAGCCCGGAGGGGCCACGAGGCCGCGATAGCCGGCGGCTTTCGCCGCTGCTTCGTCGTAGTAGACGGGGTCGGTGTGGCCGACGGAGCGCGCGAACAAGCGGATCGCGGTCTTATCGACTTCGCACGTGTGCGGAGCGGATTCCTTGCCGATCTCGGCGCGCATTTCGTCGGTAATGAGTCCTTCGGCCTCAGCCTGTGTCATAGCCAAACCTCCAGTTGGTTGGGAGTGCGCCGAAACACTAGCGCAACCACCGGGGGCCGTAAACCGGCGTGGCAGCGAGGAGGGAGGAGGGAGGAGGGAGAAGGAGGAGCGGGGTCGGTCGGCGGATGCCAGGCGGGGGAAAGATCAGGGTTTCTCACGGGCGATGGTCGGTGCGTGCGCGGGGGAATCAGGGACTCCCCACTGCGTCCGGGTAGGGCGCCCGCCATACAGTCGTCTGGAGTTCACAAACGGCGTCGTTTCGCGGGAGGCATGCATGGGGTCCAGTTCGCCATTCGCTCCGATCATGGAACGCTGGAACCAACTTCCCCGCGCTCGCCAGCTTGCGTTGGCCGGGATCGTGGCCGGCACGATCGTCGTCGCCTACTTCGTCTTCATGGCTTCGTCGCAGCCGAACATGGTTGTGGCCTTCACGGGGTTGGCGCCGGAGGACAGCGCTTCGATCGCCGATGAACTGACCAAGGACGGGATTCCGTACGAGCTCGGCGGCGGCGGCTCGACGATCTCCGTACCGGCGAACAAGGTGGCCGAGTCCCGGATCAAGCTCGCGGCGGCGGGACTGCCGAGCGGCGGCAACGTCGGCCTCGAGATCTTCGACAAGACGAACTTCGGCGCCACCGACTTCGTGCAGCAGGTGAACTTCCAGCGCGGGCTCGAAGGCGAGCTGGCGCGCTCGATCAACACGCTCGACGGCGTGAAGGCCAGCCGCGTGAGCATCGTGCTGCCGAAGGAAGCGATCTTCCAGCAGGACCAGGCGGCGACGACGGCGAGCGTACTCCTCCAGATGAAGCCGGGCGCGAACCTCAACCAGGACCAGATCAAGGGCATCACGAACCTGGTCAGCAACTCGGTCGAGGGGCTGAAGGCAGCGGGCGTGACGATCATCGACCAGACGGGCCATGTGCTCTTCGACGGCGCGACGCAGGACGGGACGTTCGCCGCCGGGGAGACCGGCACGCAGCTCGACATGCAGCACGCCTATGAGCTGCAGCTCCAGCATGACCTCGACTCCACTCTCGGGAAGATCGTGGGCGTGGGCCGCAGTGCCGTGACGGTCCGGGCGAAGCTCAACTTCGACAAGGTGCAGAGCGCCGACGAGAAGTACGGCAACGCCACGCCGCTGAGCAGCACGACGAACACCGAGACGTTCAGTGGGCAGGGTCTGAATGTGGGCAACGTGCCGGGCACCGGCACGAACGGCACGACGAACCCTGGCAGCAGCACGACGGCGAACGGCAACAGCACCTACAGCAATACCCAGACGACAACGAACAACAACGTCGACAAGACCACGACCACGACCGAAAAGGCGCCCGGTACCGTCGACAAGCTGAGCGTCTCGGTCGTGCTCGACGACAGCGTGACGGCCGCGCAGGAAGCGTCGCTGACGAGCGCGATCGCTGCGGCCGTCGGTCTCGACCAGACCCGCGGGGACACGCTCAGCGTGACGCGGCTCCCGTTCGACCAGAGCGTGAAGAACGACCTTTTGCCGGCGGCGGGCGACGGGCTCGGCCAATACCTCTCCTATCTCAAGCTTCTCCTTCCGCTGCTGGCGGTGGTGCTGGGCTTCATCCTCGTCATGCTCCTGCTGCGCTCGTTGAGCAAGCGTCAGCTGGCGTTGCCGGCCCCGTACCCGATGCAGGCGTTGCCCGCCGGCGTCTCGGTGAGCGCCGGAAGCCTGGGCGCACCAGCGGTGTCGATGCCAGCGCTGGAGACGCCCACCGATCCCCACGAAGAACGCGTGCTGAAGCTCGCGGAAGTGAACCCGCGGGCGGTAGCGGATGTGGTCCAGACGTGGATGCGCGAGGAGGACCAATAGGCCGTGCTCCGCGACAGCGAGAAGCTCAAAGGCCGCAAGAAGGCCGCCGCGCTCCTTATCACTCTCGGTAAGGAGCGTTCGGCTGAGGTTCTCCGGCACCTGTCGGACGAGGACATCGAGCGCCTGACGTGGGAGATCTCCGCGATGGGCGAGCTGAAGTCGGACCAGCGCAAGGAAGTCGTAGACGACTTCCAGGAGTCCGCCGTCGCGCGGAACGTGATCTCGCTCGGCGGCCTCGAATACGCCGAAGACCTGCTTCGCCTGGCCCTCGGCGAGGACAAGGCCACAGAGCTCATCGACCGGCTCTCGGCAACATCGCCGACGGTGCCGTTCGGCTTCCTGCGGCACCTGAACGTGGCGCAGCTGGTCAACTTCCTGGCGAACGAGCACCCGCAGACGATCGCGCTCCTCGCGTCGTTCCTGCAGGCCGACAAGGCGGCGCAGGTGCTCGCGGGCCTCGACCCGGAGATGGCGGCGGACGTCGCGCAGCGCATCGCGCTGATGGACCGCGCGAACCCGGAGATCGTGAACGAGGTGGAGGCCGTGCTCCGGCGGAAGCTGAGCGCCGTTCTCCAGCCGACGCGGCAGACCCAGACGGTGGGCGGCATCGAGGTGCTGGTCAGCCTCCTCAAGCAATCCAGCCGCATGACAGAGAAAAGCATCATCGAGGCGCTCGAAGACAACGAGCCGGAGCTGGCCGAGCAGATCAAGAAGCGGATGTTCGTGTTCGAAAACATCAGCACACTCGACGACCGCTCGATCCAGCGCATCCTCCGCGAGATCGAAGTGCGCGACCTCTCGCTGGCGCTGAAGGCAACGCCGGAGTCCGTGAAGGAATGCATCATGCGGAACATGTCGCAGCGCGCGGCGGCGATGATGCGCGAGGACATGGACGCCTCGGGCCCGGTGCGTCTGCGCCAGGTGGAAGAGGCGCAGCAGCGGGTTGTCGAAGTCATTCGGCGGCTGGATGAGGCGGAAGAGATCGTGATCTCGCGAGGCGGCGATGACGAACTCGTCGGCTAAGCCAGGGCGCGTGATCCGCGCGGCGCGCAATGACGACGATGTCTTCATTCTCGGCTCGTCGCGCCGTGAGTACCCTGGCGATCCCACCATCGCGACGGCGGCCGCGCTGGTGAGCGGGGCAGACGCGCGGGCTGTCACCATCATCGCCGAGGCCGAGCGGCAGGCGGCTGCGCTCATCGCCGAGGCGCAGGCGTCGGCGGCCGCGGTCCGCGAGGCTGCCTATGCCGACGGACTGGCAGCCGGAGCAGCCAAAGTAGAACAGGACGCACGTGCCGCCCTTGGCCTGGTTCGCAGCGCCGCCGCCGAAGGCAAGGCCGTCCGCGACCAGGTGGCGGGCCAGGCGGCGGGCGTGGTGGCGCGCGCGGTGGTCGTGGCGCTGCGCCGGCTCGTCGGGGAGTACTACGAAGCCGACCCGTCGCGAACGGCGGTCGTCTGTGCCGACGCCCTCCGCTCCGCTGCGAGCCAGGAAGTCCTCGCGATTCGCGTCTACCCGGAGCTGGTGGCGCCGGTACAGGCGAGCCTCGTCGATGTGGCGGCGTATGTGCGGCCCGACGAATCCGTCGCGATGGGCGGATGCGTGATCGACCTCCGGAACGGCAGTATCGACGCGAGCCTCGATGCACGGCTCTCGCTCATGGAGATGGCGCTCCGAGAAGCCAGCGGCGAGGCAGGCGAATGAGCCAGGCTACCGCCGCCGCCATCGACTCGGTTCTCGAGGCCGCCGCCAGTGCCGAGGTCTACCTGCGCACGGGCACGGTGCTGCGCTCGTCCGGCGAGGTGGCGATCGCGTCGGGAATCAACCTTCGTCCGAACGAACTGGCGTTCGTCGAGGATCCGGCAGGGCGGATGCTGGCGGCGACGTGCGCCGGCGCGCAGGGCGCCACGGCGAGCCTGGCGATGCTGGACCGCGGCACGATCGCGCCGGGCGCGCGCGTGGTGGGTTCGGGCCGCCTGGCATCGGCGCCGGCCGGAACGAGCCTGCTGGGCCGCGTGCTCGACGGGCTGGGACGGCCGCTGGATGGCGGACCGAAGCTGCACGCGGTGCGCTCGGTGCCCGTGTTCGCGGAGCCGCCACACCCGCTGGCGCGAGAACCGATTCACGCCAGCCTGGCGTCCGGGGTTCGCGCGATCGACGGATTCCTGACGCTCGGGCGCGGCCAGCGCGTGGGAATCTTCGCCGGCTCTGGCGTTGGTAAGAGCACGCTGCTGGGGATGCTTGCGCGCGGCACCGCCGCAGACATCACCGTCATCGCCCTCATCGGCGAGCGCGGCCGGGAAGTGCGCGACTTCATCGAGCACGACCTCGGCCTCGATGCGCTCAAGAACTGCGTTGTGGTGACGTCGACCGGAGACAACCCGGCCGCGATGCGGCTTTGCGCCGCCCGCACGGCCACCGCCGTCGCCGAGGCGTTCCGGTCGGAAGGGCTGGATGTGTTGCTGCTCTTCGACAGCCTCACGCGCGTCGCGATGGCGCAGCGCGAGATCGGGCTCGCGTCGGGCGAACCGCCGACCACGCGCGGCTATCCGCCTTCGGTGTTCAGCCTGCTTCCGCACCTGATGGAGCGCGCCGGCCCTGCGGCGCAGGGAAGCATCACGGCGATCTACACCGTGCTCGTTGACGGCGACGACATGGACGAGCCGATCGCGGACATCTCTCGCGCCACGCTCGACGGGCACATCGTGCTCAGCCGCGCGCTGGCGAGCGCCGGCCACTACCCGCCCATCGATGTCCTCCAGAGCGTCTCGCGCTTGATGGAACGTGTCGCACATCCGTCGCACCGCAACGCGGCGCGAACCATGCGCGGGCTCCTGGCGGCACACAGCGATTCGCGCGACCTGATCAGCATTGGCGCGTACGTGCGTGGCGCCGACGCCACCGTCGACCGGGCGATCGACCTGCTACCCCACATCAATGGGTTCCTGCGTCAGCGTCCGGACGAAATCAGCGGCTTCGATACCGCGATCGACCGCCTGGTCGCGCTGGACCCGGACGCCGAGCCGATTGTGGCGGCGGACTCTGCCGAGGAGGTGACGTTCGATGACCCTCAGCCCGCAACGTTTGCGGAGATTGGTGAAACAACGTGAACGCCTCGAACACCTCCAGGAGCAGGAACTGGCCGAGGCGCGCCGCCTCCAGGCTGTCCGCCAGCAGGCGCTCGACGACGCGGCGGCACGGCGCGAGCGGTACCTCGACGCGCCAATCCCCCGGCAGGGCGCGGTCGATGTGGGTGGGCTCGCGGCCGGGAACGGGTACCTGCTCCACGTCCAACGCGACATCGACGCACGTCGCGCAGCCGTCGCCCATTCCGACGCCGATGTCGCCGAGGAACTGGAAGAACTGCTCGGGCGGCGGCGCGACCGCAAGGCGATGGAAACGCTGCTCGACCGCCGGCTGGAAGAAGAACGTATCGAGCGGAACCGCGCAGACATCAAGCGGATCGACGAACTCGCAGTCAACCGCTGGCAACCGCCGGCCCACCTCAGTGCAGGAGACGTCTCATGAACGCATTCGGTGACAAGAGCCTCGAGACGATCACCGGCTGGATCCACGGCCTCTCGAGCCGCCAGCAGGCGATCAGCAACAACATCGCCAACATCGACACCCCCGGCTACACGCGCCAGGAGGTCAACTTCGAGACCGCGTTGCAGCGGCAGATCGGCACGGGGAGCGAAGAGCTCCTGACGGACGACCCGCGCCAGATCTCGGGAGGCGCAAAGCTCCGGAATGCGCTGGGTGTCGACCCCACGCAGCTGCTGACGTCGTCCCGGCTCGACTCCAACAACGTGAGCATCGACCAGGAGATGGTCTCGCTCTCGGACACGCAGATGCGCTACCAGGCGGCCAGCACTGCGCTGACGACGAAGTTCGACATCCTCAAGAAAGTCATCCAGGGCTAGGAGACGAATCATGGGACTGATCAACGCGATGGCGAGCGCCGAATCGGGACTCGCGGCTCAACGCGTCCGCATGGACACCGTCAGCTCCAACGTGGCGAACATCGATTCCACGCGCACTCCGGACGGCAGCGGCCCGTACCTGCGGCACATCGTTCGTTTCGCGGCCGCTGACCAGGCGCTTCCGTTCGCCGACGTGGTGCAGAAGTTCACCGGCCAGGCGAGTACGGGAGTGGTCCTGACGTCGGTCTCCGTGGATACAACCACCCCCACGCGCCGCCAATACGACCCGTCGAACCCCGATGCGGGCACGGACGGGTACGTGGAGCTGCCGAACGTCGACCTCGTGACCGAGATGACCGACCTGACGTCGGCCAACCGCTCGTACCAGGCGAACGCGACAGTCCTGAACGCGGTGAAACAGATGATGCTTCACGCACTTGATATCGGTAACCGTTAGGTCATTCCACGCGCCGACCGTAGGGGTTTTCATGCCCCGCCTAAATAGCTCGAGGAGAACATCATGGCGATAGGACCGATTCAGGGAGTTTCAGCAGTCGCGCAAGCTACAAGTGCGGCAGGCGCAAAGCCCACCGCCGGCTTCGCCGACATGCTGGGCAAGGCTATCAGCCAGCTGCAGGGTGTGAGCGATGCCGCCAACGCCAAGGTGAACGCGATGGCCACCGGCCAGAACGTCGACATTGCCGACGTGATGATCGCGCTGCAAAACGAGTCGCTCTCGATGAGCCTCGCCACCGAGGTCCGCAACAAGGCCGTTGAGGCCTACCAGGAAGTCTTCCGGATGCAGATGTAATGGGACTCGTGTTGCAGGCCCCCGCCGACGCCCTCATGGCCATCCTCGCTGCCGGCCAGCCGAATACGTCGGCGTCCCCGGCTCCCGCGGGCTTCGCGGCCTTGATGGAGTCGCTGCTCGGCGGGATGCCTGTGGCGGGCGCGAAGACGAGTGCCGCCGACCTCCTGCCGCTTCCCACGCCTGATGGCGACGGCGATGGGGATGACGCGACGGGCGTCGCCTCCGAGCTCGTCGCTGCTGCCCTGGCAGCGCTCCAGGCTACCGTGCCGGCCGTCCCCGACGGAACGGACTCCGCCAGCGGCCAGGCATCCGGCACAGCCGCGCTCAACACCGCACTCCCCGCCGGCGCCGACATCGAGTCCGCGGCGGCGTCACTGCCGGCAGAGTCGACGGTCGTTTCGGCTGAGACCGAAGAGGCCCCGGAGGCGGCAGTCACCACCGACATCGTGCCGCCGCCTGCCACAGAGACGCCCGCTGCGGCCGCAGACGTCGCACCACCCAATGCTCCCACGCAGGCCGTGCCGGAGACGGCCACAACGCCCACGCTCCTTGCCGCGGCTGTCACCGATGGCCTTCCGCCGGCGGTGAAGGGCACCGACGACGACGCGCCCACGGACGCGCACAAACCGGACAAGCCCACCGACTCGGGCGCGATACCGCCCGGTCCATCGCCACAGACTCCGCAGGTCCAAATCAGCGTGGTCCGCTCCGTCGGGAACGCACAACAGGGAACGAGCGAGCACGGCGAGAAGGGCGACAAGCAGCCCTCGCAGCCCGCGCCGAAAGCATCGGTCCAGGGCATCGCGCACGCCGCCGCGAACTCAGCGGTCGGCCAGCTCCGCGATGCAGCCTCCCAGGCGCCGGCTGATGTCGCGGCCCCGTCAGCCCCTCCCGCGCCCCAGGTTCCTCCGGCGGTCGAGCAGGTCGCGACGACGGTCATCCAGCAGGTGGAGCAAGGCGGCGGAGAAGCGAAGATCCACCTGCATCCGGCCGAACTGGGCGACGTGGTCATCCACGTCCATACCGACGGCGACCGTGTCCACCTCGAGATCCACGCGGAACGTGCGGACGCGATGAACTTGCTCCGCGACCACACGGCCGACCTTTCTAACCTGCTTGGCAACCGTGGGCTCAACCTCTCGGATGTGTACGTCGGCGTTGGCGGGCAGGGCGCCGGTGATCGCCGCGACGAGCAGCCCTCCGGGCAGCGGGCCAACACGCCGGCGAACGGCGAGTTCGCCCAGCTCATGGGCATCGATTCGGCGCCAGCCGCCGACAACTACAACCGCCTTCGCGCCGCCTACAACCCCGACGGCGCGCTGAGCTACCGGGTTTAGGAGACTGCGATGACATTGCCGATCGATCCCGTCACCGGCCTCCAGAACACCACCGTGCAGAAGACGACGGCGGCGCCTTCGAACCAGCTCGGCGAGATGGACTTCATGAAGCTCATCGTCGCGCAGATGCAGAACCAGAACCCGCTCGATCCGCAGAAAGATACGGACTTCATGGCGCAGATGGCGCAGTTCGAAGCGTTGAACCAGATGAAGTCGGTAGCCGACGGGATGAAGGTGCTCCAGGGCCTGAACGAGCTGAGCAGCGCCACCTCCATGATCGGAAAGTCGGTGGTTGGGCAGCAGGTGGACGCGACATCGGTGACGCGCGACGCGGTTGGGCGAGAGCTCTTCGGGGCTGCCTACGCCAAGCTGAGCACCTCGCAGCAGGTGCAGGTGAACCAGGACCCGCGGACGAAGGCCGCCGTCGCTGACTCCGTCAACGCCGGGGCAGATGTGGCAGGCGTCGTCGACCGCGTCCTCGTGGGCGCGGATGGCATTCCATCGCTCTACGTGAACGGGAAGGTCGTGGACCTCTTCTCCGTTTCGGCGGTGCAGTAGCCATGGCGATCGACCGTTCGATGCCAATCGGGCCGGCGCCGGCCGTTCAGCGGCAGGGCAGCCAGGCCCCGGTCCGCGCGTCGGGGGGGCCATCGTTCAGCGAGACGCTGCAGAACGCCGCCGGCAGCCTGCAGTTCAGCAATCACGCGCAGAAGCGCATCGACCGCCGCGACCTCGACTTGAACGCGTCGCAGATGTCGCGCCTCAACTCAGCAGTCAATCGCGCCGCCGAAAAGGGGGCGAAGAACAGTGTGGTCATGCTCGATGACCTTGCCGTCGTGGTCGATGTCCGCGACCGGACCGTCGTCACGGCGATGAACGCCCAGCAGGGAAAGGAGAAGGTCTTCACGAACATCGATTCGGTTGTCATCGCCTGAGAAGGCGTTCCGGGCCGGTCCGCTAGACGGGGGCCCGATCCAATTTCACCAGCGTCGCGAGTCGTCGCGGCACCTTGAAAGGATCGTTACTCACCATGATGCGAGCACTCTTCTCCGCAATTTCCGGCATGCGCAACCACATGTCCTACATGGACGTGGTGGGCAACAACATCGCCAACGTCAACACGACGGCCTACAAGTCCAGCCGCGTCACCTTCCAGGACATCCTCGGGCAGACGATCCGGGGCGCCAGCTCGCCGCAGAACGGCCGAGGCGGCACGAACCCCGCCCAGATTGGCCTCGGCATGAACCTCGGCGCGATCGACAACATCATGGGCCAGGGTTCGCTCCAGTCGACCGGCAAGCTCACGGACTTTGCCGTCCAGGGCGATGGCTTCTTCGTCGTCTCGGACGGCCAGCAGAACTTCTACACCCGCGACGGCGCCTTCGACATCGGCGTCGACGGTGGGCTGGTGAACCCGTCGACCGGTCTCCGCGTGATGGGCTGGGCGGCCGACTCCACCGGGACCGTGGACACGCAGACCCCGATGACCGCGCTCGAGATTCCCTTCGGGACGCGCATTTCGGCGCAGCCGTCGAAGAACATGACGATGGCCGGCAACCTGGACTCCGGCACCCCCACCTACAGCGCTGGACCTCCCGTGACGGGCGTCGTGAACACGACGGTCACCGCCTACGATTCGCTGGGCAACGCTCACTCCGTGAGCCTCGAGTTCCGCAAGAACGCGACCGCCAACACCTGGGATGTGACGGGCACCTACGAGGATCAGTCGGGGACGACGCAGACGATCACCCCGACGCAGAGTGCCCAGCTCAAATTCACGACCTCGGGCGAGATCGACGACACGGTCGCGAACAACGGCATGATCAAATTCGACCTGACGAACATCTTCAATGGCGCCGTGACGCCGCAGACCGTAAGCGTAGACGTCACCAAGTTCACTCAGTTCGCGAGCAACGGGAACAGCCAGATCAGCCTGCAGAACCAGGACGGCTTCCCGGCCGGCGCGCTCGTGAGCTTCGCCGTCGGCAGCAGCGGCGAGATTTCCGGCATCTACTCGAACGGCTCGAACCGCGTCATCGGGCAGCTCGCTCTCGCCAACTTCGTGAACCCTGGCGGCCTGCAGCGCGCCGGTCAGAACAACTGGATTCCCACGTCGAACTCAGGCGACGCAATCGTCGGCACGCCGAACTCGGGTGGCCGCGGGACGGTTTCCACCGGCACGCTCGAGACGTCGAACGTCGACCTGGCGCAGCAGTTCACGAACGTCATCATCGCGCAGCGCGGCTTCCAGGCGTCGTCGCGCGTCATCACCGCCAGTGATCAGCTCCTCCAGGACCTGGTGAACATCATCCACTAAGCCCCTGACCGGGCAGTGGCCCTCGTCCGCGCTCGCGGGCGAGGGCCACCACGGAAGGCTCATGATCCAGCTCAGCCGCATCAACCGCATCGCCAGCCTCGCCATCGTTCCATTGATGGCGCTGGCGATTGTTGTTGGGGTGCAGTTCGCGGGCGATTCGTCGAAGGCTGCGGCCATGCCCACGGCCGGCACGCTCGTGGTCGCGCAACTCCGCGGTGACGCGCTCGTGTTCTTCGACCTGAGCGGGAGCGCCGGAACCCAGACCCTCGCCCTGCCGGGCCCGCCCCATGAATTCGCCGCAAGCGATGGCAAGCTCTACCTCACGCTCGGCCGGGCAAATGCGCTGGTGGAACTCCAGACGGCGGTGCCGGCCATTCGAAGGATCTATTCGTTGGCGGGAGAGCCGAACGGCATTGCCGTGGATGGCGGAGACCTCCTGGTGACGCTCGACAAGGGGAACGCGCTGGTCCGGGTGGACCGGGCCACGCTCTCTGAGCGCTCGCGGGTGCTCACGGGCGAAACGCCACATAACGTCGCTCTCGCTGGTGGCATTGCGTACGTCACCGATGCGCGGGACAACGCACTCCGCGCCGTCGAACTCGCTGCCGGCACTGCCGTGACGTCGCCGACCGGCGTGCTCCCGGAGAGCGTTGCGGTGGTGGGCGACTTCGTTGTCACCGCCGACGCCGATGGCAACACGATCACGATCATCCGGCGCGACGGCTTCACGACCGTGGGCAGCATGCGCATGGATGGCCGGCCGGTGCGGGTGATCGCGCTCGACGACACGCACGTGGCGGTCGCGCTCAACGTGGCGGGCGAGGTGGCCATTGTCGATGTCGCACAGCACGCGACGGAGAAGCGCATCAGCACGCTTGGGCACCCCGACGGGATGTGCCTCAGCCCTGACGGCCAGTACCTCGCGGTCGCTTCGAACGAGACGGGCGCGGTCCAACTGTTCCGTCGATCGGATTGGGCACTGGCGGGCGCGCTCCAGGTTGGAGGAGGACCGGGCGCCTGTACCTGGCTGCCCTAACGAGTCCCTCTTGCAACGAACAATCGCGCGCGAGCACGATGATCAGGATGTCCGAACCGTTGTGCCAGATCGGGCGCGTGTTTTCGCGCTGTGAGAATCCCTCAGAGCACACCTGCCAGTATTGCGGCCGAAAGTTCTGCGCCGAGCACACGCACTTCGTCGGGGATCACGAAGCGGTTTGCTCGCGGAAGCGGTGCAGCCGCAAACGGGATGACCTCGAAAGTCACCTGCGGTACCGCGAGCGCGTCGAACAGCGGAACCGCGCCGGACTCTGCGGCGTGGAGGACTGCGGCCCGCATCCAGGGTTCGAGTGCTCACTCTGTCACGGCCACTTTTGCGCGCAGCACCTGCGCGAGCGGCTTTATCCGTTCAGCGCCGGCTACACCACCGTCGAGCGGCCGGTGAGCATCTGCACACGCTGCTGGGAGCGCCGCAAGGTGTGGCGCGGCCGCTAGGCGTCCGGTTCCCTTTCGGCGCCGACGCGCAGGCCGTCGAGCAATTCGAACACGATCCGCTCCGCCGCCTTCCGTGTGGCACCCGGGTCTGTGGAGGCGCCGATCGCCATCGCCGCTCCGGTGACGGTCGTGAGCACGATGTTGGCGAGCAGGTCCGGTGGCTCCTTGCGGATGACTCCCGCTGCCATCAGCGCGGCCAGCCCCTGTTCCATCGAGCGTTGTGCGACTCCGCCGCCGAGTGCGCGCCATTCCGCCCAGCCCAGCGCGACCGGCCCTTCTTCGAGCGCGATCCGTCGGTAGGCCGGTTCGAGGCACACATCGAAGAAGGCCGAGAGCCGGGCCAGCATCGCGGCCCACGGGTCATCCGCGGGTGCTTCGACGCGGCTCGTGCGGACCAGCATTTTCATTTCGAGGTCATCGAGCACGGCGCGGAATAGGCCGCCCTTGCTCTGGAAGTGGTGGTAGACGGCGCCCTTCGTCACACGTGCGGTGGCGGCGATGTCGTCGATCGACGCCGCCTCGTAGCCGGCTTCGGTAAACGCCGCGGCGGCAGCTTCCAGGATTGCCTGGCGCGTGAGATCGGCGTGTTCGCTGCGGCGGGACTTGACCATCGGCGGTCCTGATTCTAATCTCATACCATTGGTATGTTAGATACCAGAGGTATGGCAATGACTCCCACTGATTTCGACCAGCTCCGCAAGTTCGCTGCGACTCCGTATGGCCGGATCGCCTACGTCGAACGCGGCTCCGGTCCGGCGGCCCTCTTCTTCCATGCAGCGCTGCTTAACGGCTACCAGTGGCGTGACGTGCTCAATCTATGCGCCGGTAAGCGTCGCTGCATCGCCTTCGACAACCTCGGTCACGGCCACACCGAGATCACGCCCGATCAGCCGGTCGACTTTCGCACGCAGGCGCTGGCCGCGGCCGCGCTGCTGGACGCGCTCGGAATCGACCAGGTCGATGTGACTGGCAACGACAGCGGCGGCGCGATCGCCCAGGTCTTCGCCGCCACCTTCCCGGAGCGCGTTCGGACGCTGCTGCTGACCAACTGCGACGCTTCGACGAACAGCCCGCCTGAGGGCTTCATCCCGACCATCGAAGCGGCCAAGGCCGGGGCCCTTCACATCCTGATCCCGCAGCTCATTGGCAACGTCGAAGCGGTGCGCAGTTCGCCGCTCGGACAGATCTATGAGCATCCCGAGCTGATCCAGCAGGAGACTGTCGACGCCTACTTGCGCCCACTCGCAGCCTCGAAGGAGAAGCTCGACAACGTCGTGCGCTTCCTCGCCAGCATGGATCCCTCATACACCACGTCTATCGAGCCCGCGCTCCGCTCGCTGCACGTTCCGACGACCATCGCGTGGGGCACGGACGACGACGCCTTCCCGGTCTCATGGGCGCACTGGCTGGCGGAGACGATCCCGGGTGCCGGCGAGCCAGTGCTGCTCGAGGGCGCGAAGCTCTTCTGGCCGGAAGAGCGGCCCGAGACCGTGGCCGCCCTGCTCCAGGAGCTCTGGGTACGGCCGATGGCTGCCTAAACCACGACCATCCCGACGCCCCGGCCGATCGCCGCCATGCGGTTACGATATCGCGCATCGAGGTGGGCGATGTCTGACAACGGCACTGGCGTCACGGTCGAGGCGATCCGGCGGGCACGTTCGGTCATCGGGCCGGCGATCCGTGAGACGCCGGTGTTCGATTCGCCGGCTCTCTCGGAGGCGGCGGGCGTGGACGTATCGCTGAAGTGTGAGCAGTTCCAGCGGACCGGGTCGTTCAAGATCCGGGGTGCGACGAACTTCGTGGCATCGCTCGCGCCGGGCGCCGCGAGGGCCGGGCTGGTCGCCGCCAGCGCGGGGAACCACGCACAGGGGATCGCACTCGCCGGTACGACCGCCGGCCTCAACGTGACCGTGGTAATGCCGTCGTTCGCGCCGCTTGCGAAGATCTCGGCGGCGACGCGGTACGGAGCGCGCGTGGTGCTCCACGGCGCGAGCCTCGAAGACGCGCAGGTGGAGGCGCGGGCGATCGCGGAGCGCGAGGGCCGGATCTTCGTTCCACCGTTCGACGACGACGCGGTCATCGCGGGGCAGGGCACGATCGGACTCGAGATCCTCGAACAATGCCCCGAAGTGACCGAGATCCTGGTGCCAGCGGGCGGCGGCGGGCTACTCGCTGGCGTCGCCGTGGCGGTGAAGGCGTTGCGCCCTGCCGTGCGGGTCGTCGGCGTCCAGGCGGCCGTCATCGACGGGATCTGCCAGTCGGTCCAGCGGCACCAGGCGGTGGCGGCATCGGCTGTGCGAACGATTGCCGACGGTGTGGCAGTCGCCGGGCCTTCGGCACGAACGTTCGCGCTGATCGAGAAGTACGTCGACGAGATGGTCTCCGTGTCGGAGGAGGCGATCGCGCACGCCATCGTGCTGCTCATGGAGCGCTCGAAGATGGTCGTGGAGGGGGCCGGCGCACTCGGCGTGGCCGCGATCCAGTCGCGGGTCTACGTGCCCAAAGGGCCGGCTGTTATCGTACTGTCGGGTGGCAACATCGACATCAATCTGCTTGGCTCGATCGTGCGGCGGGGCCTCGTCGACGCGGGCCGGTACCGGCACCTGGCCGTGGAGGTGAGCGACACGCCGGGCGAGCTTGCCCTGGTCTCGCAGGCGATCGGCGATGCGGGCGGGAACATCCTCGAAGTGGACCACAACCGCGATGCGCCCGGGATGCCGGTCGGCGTGGCTGTGCTCGATCTGCTGCTGGAGGTGAACGGCGCGGCGCACTTCGAAGAGATCATCGCGGCGTTGCGGGAGCGCGGCCTGCGCGGCGTGCCGGGAACATTCGCCCGCCTGGCAACGCCCGACGCGCGCCGGCGTCACCCGGTGAACGGCTAATCAGGGCGGGAGGACGCCGCCGCATTCAGCCGGGAGCGGACCGCCGATGCGGGCGAGTCTCACGCACGCGCCGCTCGGGTCGAAACACGCGAACGAGTCGACGCTGTGAATGATCCACTCGACGATCTGCGTGAAGGGAGCTTCGCAGCCGCTCTGGCTGGCGTCGGTGTTGCGGACGACCACCGCCAGGACGGGGGTTGGCGATGGGATGGCCGTCGGGGGCTGGGGCGTCGGTCGCGCGGCGACAGTCTGCAACCCGGACGTGCTGGTCTGCAGGTCTGCGACTTCGGTACGGAGTGCGGGAACATGCTGGTCGCTGCAGGCGCACAGCAGGAGCAGGCTCGCCGCGATCATCAGCCACCAGCGTCGCGCCATCGCCGCTCACTCTGGAACATGGGGTCGCCCCGGGCAACCAGTAGGCAGACTGAAGTTGAATCGACTATCTTGACCGAACCAGTCAACTTTGGGCGTGCTCATGACCGCACCAGCTTCAACCCAGGCAGCCGCGTTGCTCGAACAAGCGCAGACGCTCTCGCGGACGTTTGCCCTCACGGCCGCTGAGCACGATCGCTCGGGGGCGTTTCCGTTCGACAACTTCGAAGTGTTGCGCCGGGCCGGGCTGCTCAACCTGACTGTGCCGACGGCATACGGCGGGCTCGGCGAGGGACTCACCTCGGCGTGTCGAATCGTCGGGGAGATCGCGCAGGGCGAACCGTCGACGGCGCTGGTGCTGGCGATGCACTACATCTACCACGCTCTGCCAGCGCTTTCGGGCAGGTGGAACGCCGAAGCACACGAGATGCTTTGCCGCGAGTCGGTGGCGGAGGGTGCGCTGATCAACGTGATGCGCGTCGAGCCGGAACTTGGAACGCCAGCGAGAGGCGGCCTGCCGGCCACCGTCGCGACGCGCACCTCGGACGGATGGCGGCTCAGCGGGCACAAGCTCTACGCGACGGGCAGCCCCATCCTGAGCTATCTGATCACCTGGGCGCGAACGGCGGGGGAAGACCCGCAGGTCGGCTGGTTCCTGGTACCGCGCGACGCAACGGGCGTTTCCTTCGTCGAAACCTGGGATCACATCGGCATGCGGGCAACGGGCAGCCACGACCTGCTCCTCGAGAACGTCGAGATCCCCGTGCACCACGCGCTCGACGTGCGGCCTCCCGGTGATTGGATGCCGCCAGACCCGGTGATGGGCACGTGGAACAACCTCGTGCTGGCCGCTCTGTACAACGGTGTCGCGGTCTCGGCGCGCGACTGGCTCACGGGATACCTGCATGAGCGCCGCCCGGCGAACCTGGGCGCATCGCTGGCGACGCTGCCGCGGATGCAATCGGCGGTCGGCGAAATGGAAGCGCTGCTGTTCACGAACGAGCGGCTGATCTACGGCCTGGCCGCGGATGCCGACAGCGAAGGCTACTCCGCCAGGCTGGCAGCACAGTCATCATTGGCCAAGTACACGGCGACCAACAACGCCGTCCGGGTTGTGGACATCGCGCTGGGACTGGTGGGGAACCCCGGACTTTCCCGCCACAACCCGCTGGAACGCCACCACCGCGACGTGCTCTGCGGCCGCATCCATGTTCCGCAGGACGACATGGTCGTGCTCGGCGCGGGCAAGGCCGCGCTGGGAATCAGTTGAGGAGCTGACATGGGAATCGAATTCATCGGGATGATCGGCACGCGGTCCGCGTCGGAGCTGGACGGCCCAGGTGCGAACCTCATCGGCGGGCACATCGATGCGCCGTTCGTGCGCGATTTCGCGCGCGCCCACGAGGACGCCGGGTTCGACCGCGTCCTCATAGGCTACGGCTCGACGGGACCTGACAGCTTTTCGGTCGCGTCCTACGTCAGCTCCGTGACCGACCGGCTGGGGTTTCTCATCGCCCATCGGCCGGGATTCGTGGCGCCGACCCTCGCCGCGCGCAAAGCCGCCACGCTCGACCAGTTCAGCAACGGTCGCGTGGCCTTGCACATCATCACCGGCGGCAACGATGCCGAGCAGCAGCGCGACGGTGACTTCCTCGACCACGACGCGCGCTACCGCCGCACGGATGAGTACCTCGACATCGTGCGGAAGACCTGGACCGAGGAGACGCCGTTCGATTACGAGGGCGAGTTCTACCAGGTTCGCCGGGCAACATCGGAGGTGCGCTGCCTGCAGCAGCCTCACCTTCCGATCTACTTCGGCGGGATGTCCGGGCCGGCGTTCGAAGTGGGATCGAAACACGCCGACGTGTATGCGATGTGGGGCGAGCCGCTGGCTTCCGTGAAGGAGCAGATGGCGGCCGTGCGGGCGGAGGCGGCGAAATGGGGCCGGGCGCCGCGGTTCAGCGTCTCGTTTCGGCCGATCATCGCCGCGACCGAAGAGAAGGCGTGGGAGAAGGCCAACGGCTACCTCGAGCGGATACTGTCGCTGCGCAAGCCGACGACCGCGGCGGCGCACCCGTCGCACAAGCCGCAGGCGGTTGGCTCGCAGCGGCTGCTGGAGATTGCGGAGCGCGGCGAAGTCCACGATGCGCGGCTCTGGACCGCGATTGCGGCGGCGGTGGGGGCGTACGGCAATACGACCGCGCTGGTGGGGACGCCCGAGCAGGTGGCGGAGTCGCTGATGGCGTACTACGACGCCGGGGTGACGACGCTGCTCATCCGTGGCTTCGAACCGCTGCCGGACGCCATCGAGTATGGCAAGGAGCTGATCCCGCTGGTGCGAAGCGAAGTCGCGCGACGCGACCGCGAGCTCGCGGCGGCGCGCTGAGGCCGGCGTAGACTCGTCACATGGACTCGGACCAATCAGCGAGCGTGGTCGCGCTCTTCACGGCGACGGCAGCCGGCTGCGCGATGGAAGGGCACGCGTCCGTTGAGGTCGTTCCCGGGCTCGGCATCCCCGGTGACCGCTATGCGACGCGTCGAGGCCACTGGAGCGACCCTCGCTGGAAGGACCAGGAGGTCACGCTCATCGAGTCGGAGTACCTCGCCGAGCACGGGCTGGCACTGGACGCCCTGCGGCGGAACGTCGTGACCCGCGGCGTTGATCTGACGGATCTCTACGGCCTGGACTTCGCGATCGGATCGGCGGTCTTTCGCGGAATGCGGCGCTGCGCACCCTGCAAGTACATCGAACGGCTGAACGCGCGGCCGGGCCTGTTCCTTGAGATCCAGGAAGGCGGCGGGCTGCGGGCGAAGGTCATCCAGGCCGGCGCCATCTCGATCGGCGACGAGATCCGCGTGGTCGGCATCGCCGAGGCGGCCGAGCTCGAGGGCTGACGCCCCGTCGACAAGCGCGGAGCGGCCCGCCACAATCCCGCCATGCCACGACTCCGCCAGGTTTCCCGATCCGAAGCGACGCCCGAAGTTCAGCAGGTTTACCAGCGCCTCTTCCAGGACCGCGATCCCGTGGCGGAGCCGGGCACGGCCACCGGGACGCCGGGCAACTGGTGGACGGTGTTCGCGCTGGTGCCGGACGTGCTCGCGCACGCCCAGTCAGGGTTCGGGCTGCTGAACCGGAAGTCGAGCGCGATTACGCCCCAGCAGCGCGAGCTGGCGCTGGTGCGGACGGGATTCGCGGCGGGGAGCCAGTTCGTGTTCTCTCAGCACTGCAAAGCCGCGCGCGCCGCCGGCATTCCCGCCGAGAAGATCGCGGCGATCCCCGCGTGGGCGTCGTCCGCGGCATTCGACGACGGCGAGCGCGCGATCCTGGCATACATCGACGAACTCGTGCTCGCCGACGGACGCGTGCAGGACGCCACGTTCGCCGCGCTGAAGGCACAGCTCAGTGACGAGGCCATCCTGGAGCTCACCTACGCTGCCTGCACGTACCGCCTCCATGCGACCATGTGCCGCGCGCTGCAGCTCGAATACGACGATGTCCCGGAACGCGTGGTGGAGATCGCCGCGCCGGGTGGCGGCGCCGCTGATGTGATGTCGGCGATCTCGCGGTAGGAGCGCCGCGCGGGCGCGCTATCCTTTACGTGAACGTTAGGGTGGGTCTACAATCGGGCGCGAACGCTCGATGAAGATCCTCTTTCGCCTGCTCGGCTACCTCCGCTACCACAAGCGGCCCGTCGCCCTTGGTTACGTTGGGCTGTTCGGGACGATCGGGTTTTCGTCGCTCACCCCGCTGATGCTCAAGTGGGCGATCGATGTCGGCGTTGTGGACGGCAACAAGGGGACGCTCGCGCTCGCCGGCGTACTGATCGTCGCCTTCAGCATCGGCAACGGCTTCTCCACGTACCTCCAGACCTACATGGGCGAGCGCATCGCGCAGAGCGTCGCCTTCGACCTGCGCCGGGACTTCTACGAACGCGTTCAGCGCCTGAGCTTCTCGTTCCACGACAACATCGAGACGGGGCAACTGATGTCGCGCGCCACGGTAGACGTGGAGAACTGCCGCCAGTTCCTCAGCATGGGGATGTTGCGGGCCGTCTACACATTTGGGCTGTTCATCGTGGTCGGGGCGATCATGTTGCTCTCGAACTGGCAGCTCGCGTGCCTGGTGTTCGTCACGATCCCCATCGTGGGCGGGATCGCGATCTACATGTCCAGCCGCACGCGGCCGCTCTGGGGCGAAGTGCAGCAGCAGGTTGGCGTGGAAACATCGGTGCTGCAGGAAAGCATCACCGGGATGCGCGTGGTGAAGGCGTTCTCGCAGGAAGAGCGGCAGTTCAAGCGCTTCCAGGATGCGAACTGGGCGGTGCGCGAAAAGAGCCTCGAGGCGGCGCGAATTACCTCGTTCAACCAGCCGTTCCTGGTCTGGATCCTGAACGGCGTGACGGTGATCCTGCTGCTCTACGGCGGCCACCTCGTGATTGACGGAGCGATGTCGATCGGCACCCTCGTCGCCTTCGTCGAGTACCGTGCCCAACTGGCCGCGCCGGTTCGAATGCTCGGTTTCCTCGTCACCATGGGCACCCGCGCGCAAACATCGGGCAAGCGCATCTTCGAAGTGATCGACACCGTCTCGGACGTGGCCGAAGCGCCCGGCGCGGTGTCGCTGAGCGGCGTTGAGGGCCACGTGCGGTTCGAAGGCGTGTCGTTTTCCTACTCACGCAGGGCACAGGTCGTGTACGACATCGACATCGACGCACAGCCGGGCGAGACGGTGGCGATCCTCGGGCCGACCGGCAGCGGCAAGAGCACGCTGCTGAACCTGCTCCCGCGCTTCTACGACGTCACGGACGGCGCGATCACGATCGACGGCCGAGACATTCGCTCGGTGACGATCGAGTCGCTGCGGCGCAACGTCGGCGTCGTGCTGCAGGAGGTCTTCCTCTTCACCGCGACGATTCGCGACAACATCGCGTACGGGAAGCCGGACGCGACGCAGGAAGAGATCGAGGCGGCCGCGAAAGTGGCGCACATCCACGACTTCATCGAGTCGCTCCCGTACGGGTATGACACGTGGGTGGGCGAGCGCGGGATGACGCTCTCCGGCGGCCAGAAGCAGCGCGTGGCGATCGCGCGCGTCATCCTGATCGACCCGCGCGTGCTCGTGCTGGACGACTCAACGTCGGCGGTCGATATGGAGACCGAGCTGCTGATCCAGCAGGCGCTGGTGAGCGTGATGCGGAACCGCACGTCGTTCGTGATCGCGCACCGGTTGCGGACGGTGAAGCAGGCGAGCCAGATACTCGTGGTCGACCAGGGGCGCATTGTGCAGCGCGGCACCCATGAGGAGCTGCTGGCTCAGGACGGGCTCTACCAGGAGATCTACCACCTCCAGCTGCGCGACCAGGAAGAGGCGATGGAGGGCACGCTGCCCCAGGAGGCGGCGCGATGATGGGCGGCGGCGGCAGCGGGATGGGGTTCGCCCGCAACCTCGCGCTGGGCCGCGGGGGCGGCGGCGTGGGCCAGGGCGGCGGCAACAACCGCCAGGGCCTTGCCACGTCCGAGGAGGACTTCGGCAAGGCGTTCGACCCACGGGTCATCGGGCGACTGTGGCGGTACGCCGCGCCGTTCAAGAAGCGGATCGCGCTAGGCGTATTCCTGCTGCTCCTGAACTCCGGTGCGACGGTTCTCAACCCGCTCATCCCGGGCCTGGCGATCAACCGCATCCAGGACCACGACAACGGCGGGCTGATCGTGATGTCGCTGTTCTACCTGGCGAACAACACCGTCCTGTGGCTCTCGCAGTACCAGCAGGTCTACCAGATGACGTGGGTGGGCCAGCACGCGCTGTACCGCGTGGCGTCGGACATGTTCGAGCACATCGCCAGCCTGTCGTTGAGCTTCTTCGATCAGAACGAGACCGGGCGCGTGATGGCGCGCATGCAGAACGACGTGACGGTGCTCCAGCAGATGCTCAGCAACGGCATGATTTCGATCTTCGGAAGCCTGATCAGCCTCGTCGGTATTCTCGCTATCCTGTTCGTCCTGAACTGGCGGCTGGCCGCGCTGGTGAGCCTGAGCGTGCCCATCATGGCGGGCGCCCTGTGGATCTGGCAGAGCCGCGCGCGGCGCACCTTCCTCGCCGCCCGGGCGACGATCTCGGCCGTGAACGCCAGCATCCAGGAGAACGTCTCCGGCGCACGCGTCATCCAGAGCCTGTCGCGGGAGGACGTGAACTCGCGCGCCTTCGAGAGCGTGAACAGCGAAAACATGCGGGCAAGCGTCCAGGCGGGGCAGGTGGCGGCAATCGTCCAGCCGATGGTTGCATTCATCGGCGCGGTCACGCTTGCGCTGGCGATCTTCGTCGGCGGCTCGATGGTGCTGAGCGGCGACATGCAGATCGGCTTCCTGGTGTCGTTCGCGCTCTACATCAACCGCTTCTTCGACCCCATCCGGGAGATGACGCAGCAGTACACGAACATGCAGCGCGCGACGGTCGCGGCCGAGCGCGTGTTCGAGATGCTCGACTGGCCGTCCGAGGTGGCCGACAAGCCAGAGGCCACCGAGCTCCCGCCGACGCGCGGCGAGGTCGAGTTCCGCGACGTGCGCTTCGGCTACAGCGAGGACATCGAGGTGCTGCACGGGATCAACCTCAAGATCGAGCCCGGTGAGCACGTCGCGCTCGTTGGGGCGACCGGCGCCGGCAAGAGCACCATCATCAGTTTGGTGGCGCGGTTCTACGACGTCACGGACGGAGCCGTGCTCGTGGACGGCCACGACATCCGTGATGTCACGCTGGCATCGCTGCGGCGAAACATGGGCATCGTCCTGCAGGACCCGTTCATCTTCTCGGGGACTGTGCGCGACAACATCGCCTTCGGCCGCCCGGATGCGACGGATGAGGAGATCGAGGCCGCGGCGAAAGCGGTCGGCGTCCACGACCTCATCCTCCGCCTCGAAAAGGGTTACCTGACGCGCGTCCTGCCGAGCGGCGCGAACCTCAGCCTCGGGCAGCGGCAGCTCATCAGCTTCGCGCGCGCGATGCTCGTGTCCCCGTCCATCCTGATGCTGGATGAGGCGACGGCGGGCATCGACACGCAGACCGAAGTCATCCTCCAGCGTGGCGTGGCGAACTTGATGGAGGGGCGGACCTCGATCGTGATCGCCCATAGACTGTCCACGATCCGCGATTCCGATCGGATCATCGTGCTGAAGGACGGGCGGATCGCCGAAGAGGGGAACCACCGCAGCCTGATGCAGGCGCAGGGCATCTACTACGACTTCTACACGATGGGCTTCCGGGAAGTGGGCGACTCGGCCGCTGGATAGCGTGCGGTGCGCGGGCCGGAGGCGAGACCATGGTACGTTCGTTGTCTCCGCCTTAAGCAGGACGAGCGAACGGCCGGGAAAGCCGACACTGCTCGACATGGAACCGCAGATCCAATACGCAACCACTGCCGATGGGATCGACATCGCCTGCTGGAGCGCGGGCGAAGGACCCACGATCGTGCTCACGCCGAACACGCCCTGGAGCCACTGCCAGCTCGAGTGGCACGACCCTGACTACCAGGCGTGGTTCCGGCGCCTGCTGCGCGGACACCGCGTGGTGCGGTTCGATGCTCGCGGTTGCGGCCTCTCCGACCGGAGCGCCACGAAGTATTCGCTCGAGACGATGCTGCTCGACCTTGACGCCGTCGTGGAGCGGCTCGGGTTGGAAAAGTTCGACCTGTTCGGCAGCACCCAGGGTGGCCCGGCGGCTATCGCGTACGCGGCAGCACATCCCGAGCGCGTTGAGCATCTGCTGTTGTGGTGCACTTTTTCGTCGCACGAGGACCTGCGCTTGCCGCAGTTGAATGCCCTCGCGAGGCTCGCTCGGGCGGACTTCCATCTCTACACCGAGACGCTGGCGCACGCGTTGGCGACCGGTTGGGACGAGGGCAAGAGCGCAACCCGTATCGCCGCCCTCTGGCGAAAAGGCGCGTCGATCGAAGCGTTCGAGGGCTCGGTCGCCGCATTCCAGGAGATCGACGTGCGCAGCCTGCTGGCGTCGGTAGCCGTGCCGACGCTCATCCTTCAGCGCCGCGACGCGCCGGTGCCCTCCGTCGCCGCCGCGCAGGGAATGGCCTCGCGTATCCCGGGGGCGCGGCTCGTGCTCCTTGAAGGCCGGTCACTCATCCCGGCAGTCGGCGACCTTGAGACCGCCGTCGCGGCGATCGATCGGTTCACGATCGGCGAGGTTCCGCCGGTCATCGAGGAGTTCGCGCTGCCGGCGCCCGGAGCAAACACGCTGCGCACGCTGCTCTGCAGCGACATCGTCGGCCACACGAGCATGATGCGTGCGCTCGGCGATTCCCGGGGACGAGACGTCCTTCGCGAGTACGAGACGATCACGCGCGCGGCTCTGCGGGAGTTTGGCGGCGTTGAGGTGAAGACGATGGGCGACGGCTTCCTGGCGAGCTTCCCATCGGCGCAGCGCGCATTGGAGTGCGCCATCGCCATGCAGCGGCAGTTCGCGGATGCAACGGGCTTCGGGCCCGGCGAAGCGCCCGGCCTGCCCGTGCGCATTGGGCTCAACGCCGGCGAGCCCATCGCCGAAGAGGACGACCTCTACGGCGCGGCCGTCATCGCCGCCGAGCGCATCGCGGGCATGGCCGAAGGCGGCGAGGTGCTCGTCTCGAACGTTGTTCGCGAGCTGGTGGCGGGCAAGGGGTTCCTCCTGGCGGACCGCGGCGAGTCGGCAATCAACGGGCTGGAGGAGCCGGTCCGGCTGTACGAGTTGCGCTGGGCCGCCTGAGGCCGGCGCTCACAAGGGCTTCCAGCCCAACGCCTGGCACCAGAACGTCGCCTGGAATGCGCCGGGAGTGCGCCCCCAGTCGCGCCACGCAGCCGCCGCTTCAGCCAGTTCGCCATCGGTCGCCCAGCCGGCGGACATGGCCCGGGCCCGTAGCTCGGGCGCTTCGAAGTAACGGGCGTTGAACTCGGCGGCCAGGGCCGCGGCGCGCGCGGTTCCAACGGCGTTTACCGCAGCCGATGCTTCGATCCGCTCGAAGCCGGCGTTCGCCAGCAGCGTGCCAAGGCGCGCACCGATGCGTGTATCGCCGCCGCCGGCGCGGCGAATGCGCTCCTGGAGCGCGATTGCGGCATCGAGCGCGGGCGTTCGCGGCGCGATGACGTGGCCGCCGAAGTCGGCGTCGGCTAGGGCGATCAGCCCGCCCGGACGAAGCACGCGATAGGCCTCGGCAACGGCCGCGCCCGGCTCCGCGAGGTGCTGGAGGATGGCGTGCATGAAGGCGACGTCGAAGGCGCCCTCTACGAAGGGAAGCGAATAGGCGTTTTCGACGTGAGAAGCGCGCGTTCTGAACGTCAAGCTGGTGGGCAAGAGTGGTCGCAGCGTTGACGACGTCGGGGTTCGTATCGATGCCAACAACTTCGCCGGGAGCGACGGCCCTCGCGAGGCCGACGGTGATGCTGCCCGGGCCGCATCCAACATCCAGCAGTCGCTGGCCTGATTTCAGGTGTGGCAAGAGAAACGCCGCGTTGCGTTCGGCGGTACGGCGAGCGTGGGCGGGCGTGTGGATCGAGCGCAGCCATTGCGCGTACGGATCGGAGGGTTGGGTCACGTTCGTCTCCTGGATGCAGCCGCCAGGCCGGTGATTCCGGCCCGGTTTGCGGGCTCCGTGGCGAACGAGCGGGGGTTTTCTAACGAACGGTGGCCACGGAGGCGGTTGTGTGCATTCGAGGAGTTGTCATGGGCGGCCTCCTGTGCGTTTGCGGCAGCGTCAACGAGGCTGAGCCGGCTGTCAACACTGAAACGCAGCGCTCGAGGAACAGGAGGTCACCTGGATGGCCATTGTCGCGCCATCGTTGGGAACGATGAGGACCGTGCCATTGGTCGGGGCTCTCGCCGGGCCGAAGGGCGTGCCCTGGATGGCATCGAAGAGCTGGTCGCGAGTGGCGAAGATGGGGAAGGGAAGGACGATGCCGTGATCGACGGCGAGGCCCGCTTTGAACGGGATGTCCGGGGGCGTGGCGCGGGCGCCGCCGATCTGCCCGCCCAGGCTGCCGGGGCGTAACTGCACCGGGAGCGCCGGGCAGTCGTCGGGGTAGTACACGTCGAACGGCCCCAGCAGCACGGCCGTGACGTTGCTCCAGATGAGCCGCTCGCGGAACTGCACCGAAGCGGTCTTCGACGCGGTAGCCCTCGCGAGGAGCGCGACCGCCTGATCGCGTTCGGCCGCCGTCGCCGGGGCGATGTGGTACGAGCCGTACCAGAGCCACGGCGTCTTGCCGCTCGTCACGACTGAGTAGCCGTCGGCGTGTTCGAGCTGGGAGAGTTCTTCAGTCACGCTCACCGTCGCACCCGTTGGAGCGTAGCTAATCAGCGAGGCGGCGGGCGTCTCGTAGGTGTAGGAGCCGTCCGGGTTGTGGCCGTAGCTCGACGACTGGAGCTTCGCAGCATCGGTGAGGCCGGGCATGAAGGGCTCGTCCACGTGCGGCAGAGCGATGAAGCAGGCATCGGATACCTGCAGCAGGTATTGCTTCCCCGTGGAGATGAGCGTGCCGTCGATGCCGGAGGAATCCGGAGTGGTGCGACTCCAGACCCAGCCGCGGCCCTTCAACGAGATGAAGCGGTAGGCCTCGTCGGTCATGGCCGAGCGGTAGGTGACGACGACCGCGTCTCCCGCCACGAGGTGGTCGCGCGTGAACAGCGGGTCGGGAGCGTCGCTGCGAGCCGCGAGCACGGCCCAGCCGCCGAGCGCGACGAGCGCGATCGCAGCCACCACCCAGTGCGGTTTCAGGAGCGTGCCTCGCGATCTGCGGGCGTCGTGGATGCCTCCTGCGTCGTTAGCCTGCGGGCTTGGGTTCCTGCGCGGGCATGGGGTTCTTCAATCCCGCGCCGATCGTGGAGGGGAAGACGCGCGCGAGCGTGTCGAGGGTCCAGCCGCCTTCGCGGAAGATCGAACGCTCCTTCTCAGGCAGCGACACGAGGCTGATCTCGTTGCCGCCGACGATGAAGTCACGGCCGTTGACGTTCGCGGCGGCGTCCGTGCAGAGGTAGACGACCAGCGGCGCGACGAGCTCGGGCTTGAGCTCGTCCATCTGCGAGATGGCGTCGCCGGCGCTCGCCTGCGTGCCGCCTGCGGACGCAGCGGCGGCGCGGGCGCGCTCCATGGCGGCACGGAGCTCCGGGGTGAGGGTTAGCCGCGTGCCAGCGCGCGGGCGGATGGCGTTGGCGGTGACGCCGTAGCGGCCGAGGTCGAGGGCGATGGTGCGCGTCAGGCCGACGATGCCTTCCTTGGCGGCCGAGTAGTTGCCCTGGCCCATGTTCCCAAGGCCGGACTCGGACGACGTGTTCACGATGCGGCCGCTGCGCTGCTGGCGAAAGACGAGTGCCGCGTGCTTTGTGGCGGTGAAGTGGCCCTTGAGGTGAACAGCGATGACGGCGTCCCACTCTTCTTCGGACATGTTGAAGATCATGCGGTCGCGGAGGATACCGGCGTTGTTCACGAGGATGTCGAGGCGGCCGAACGTGTCGAGCGCGGCTTTCACCATGCGCTCCCCGCCGTCCATGCTGGCGACGCTGTCGTAGTTGGCGACGGCGTCGCTGCCCATCTTCTTGATCTCGGCCACGACCTCGTCGGCGGGCGAGGTGTCGTTGCCTTCGCCGGCGGAGCTACCGCCGAGGTCGTTGACGACGACGCGACAGCCTTCGCTGGCGAGGAGAAGCGCCTCGCCGCGGCCGATTCCGCGGCCGGCTCCAGTGACAATCGCAACCTTACCTTCGAGCCGTGCAGCCATGTTCCCTCTTGTGTGCTGTTTGTCGCCGCCGGGCCGCCAACCCGGGCCGCGGCGAAACGATAGCACGCCCGCGAAGCGTCCGCCGCAGCCGCTATACTGGCGCGCACTTTCCCCGGAGGTATGGCGATGGAGATGCGTCCTCTCAACCCGCAGAGCTGGCTTGGCGCCTTCAACGTGAACCAGGCGATCGAAGTGAGTGGCTCCCAGCGGACGGTGTACGTCTCGGGGCAGACCTCGAATGATGCGAACGGCGCGCCCATGCACCCGGGCGACATCGTGGCGCAAACGAAGCTGGCGTGGGCGAACCTGGTCGAGGTTCTGGCGGCCGCCAACATGACGCCGGCGAACATCGTGCGCCTCAACTTCTACACGACGGACGTGGACACGTTCATGGGCGCGGCCGGCGAGCTCGTGCCGATCTGGGCATCGGCAGGGTGCAAGCCCGTCTCGACGTTGCTCGGCGTAGCGCGGCTCTTCGAGCCCAGCATCATGGTCGAGATCGAAGCGACGGCTGTGGCGTAGCCGGCATCGCCCGGCGGTTACTGCTGCGACGAGCGGCGCATCTGGAGATAGGCCGTCTGCGTCTGTTCGGTGGCGCCGACGAAGATGCCGCGTATCGGGCGGATGTCATCGTAGTCGCGGCCGCGGGCCACAGCGACGTAGCGGTCGTCGGCGTATTCGCCGATGGTGGCGTCGAGGCCGATCCAGCCGATGCCGGGCCGGTACACCTCGACCCAGGCGTGCATCGCCTCTGCCTCGACCTGCTCATCGTCGGTCGTTGCGAAGACGTAGCCGCTGACATATCGCGCGCACCAGCCCCAGCGGCGGAGCAGGGCGAGGAAGATGTGCGAGAAATCCTGGCAAACGCCGACGCCCTGTGCGATCACCTGCTCGATCTCCGTCTGGGCGTCGGTGACGCCCTGGGAGTAGACGAAGCGCTGCGGGAGCCAGCGCAAGGCGGACTCGACAGCCGCCCACGAGGCGCCCTCTTCGGCCACGCTCCAGCCAAGCACCCCCACCGCCGCGCGCCGGACGCGTGCCGAGTCGCCGCTGAAGAGGAAGAGCTCGGCAGGGCTGGGGCGGAGGTCGCGCTCGTCCGCCCTGGTGTCGACCAGCGCGCGGACCTCAAAGGTCGCGCTAATGTGCGGCGCCGGGAGCTCCACCAGGTCGACGCGTGTTCCCCAGCAGTCGAGGTGCGTGGCGCTCAGGCGCCCGGGTGACACCAAGAGCTCCGCCTGGAGGACTTCGAGGCCGGGACCGGACGTCGGGCAGAGCCGCAGCGCGGTCAGGCCGTCGCGGACAGCCGGGGCATAGGAGTACCTGGTGCGATAGGAGAGTTCAAGCCGCACTGGCGGACGATCCGAAGAACGATTCGCCGAGCTTATTGGCGACGCGCCCCAGCGTCGTCTGGGCATCGAAGAGGTACTCGTGGAGCCCGCTCCCGAGCAGCGTCTCGGCGGACTCGTACTGCAGCTTGCTATGGAGGCCGGCGACCAGCGACAGGCTGGGGTTTCGCAGGCGGGTCGTGGCGCCGTCCGTCGCGAGCTCAAGCGCCCGCTGAAGCGAATTGATGGAAGAGCGGAGGGAGCGCGGGAACTCGGTCGCCAGGAGCAGGAACTCGATCACGTCGGGGCCATCGATGCTGCCGGCATGGGCGCGCCGGAACGCTTCGTAACCCGAGACGCCGCGTAGCACCGCTGCCCACTGGAAGCGGTCGAGTTGGCCGCCGATCTCCTCGAGCGATGTCATGAGCAGATGGTATTTGGAATCGACGATACGCGTGACCATGTCGGCCCGCTCGAGGAATACGCCGCACTGCAGCCAGTGCCAGCCTTCGTCGTGGAGCGAGGTCGAATCGGCGGTGCCGTGGAAGAGCTGAGCGCCCTGGCGAATAGAGTCGCAGAAGTCGTAGATGCCGTCGGCCATGATCAGCTCGAGCGACCGCTGGGAGGTGCTGTGGTAGAGCCGATTGATCGCGACGAAGGTCTCGCTGGAGAGGAAGTCGCGGACGCCCCGGGCGTTGTCACGAGCGGCGGCGAGCGACGAGACGATCGACGACGAATTGGCGCGGTTGACGGTGAGGAATTCGAGAACGCCTTCTTCGCTGTAATCGCCGTAGACGGAGGCGTAGACGGCGTTCAGGCCGAGTGTCGCGGTGAGCGCCTCCCAGGTGTTGGTCGACGCGAACTCCTGGCCCATCTGCGGCTCGAGGCGGCCGTGGAAGGTTACGTCGAGCAGGCGGGCCGTGTTCTCAGCCCGCTCCACGTGCCGGCCGAGCCAGAAGAGCGATTCCGCCACGCGGCTAAGAAGCGCCATTGAGCACCCAGGTGTCTTTGCTGCCGCCGCCCTGCGACGAGTTCACGATGTACGACCCTTCCTGCAGCGCGACGCGGGTGAGCCCGCCAGGCAGGACCCACGGCTCCTTGCCGTCGTAGACCACGAACGGCCGCAGGTCGACCCGGCGAGGCACGATCTCGCCATCGATGACGGTTGGACACGTCGAAAGCCGCACGAGGGGCTGGGCCACGTAGCCCGCGGGGTCACGCTCGATCGCGTGCGCCGTCGCGGCGAGCGTCGCGGCGTCGGAGGCGGGTCCGATGACGACCCCGTAGCCGCCGGATGCGTTGGTGGGCTTCACCACCAGGTCGGGGAGGTTGGCGAGGATGTGCCGGCGGGCCTTTTCTTCGACGGCACGGTAGGTGGGAACGTTGGGGAGGATCGGCTCCTCGCCCAGGTAAAAGCGCACCATGTCGGGAACGTACGGATAGATGGACTTGTCGTCGGCGATGCCGGTGCCGATGCCGTTGACGAGGCACACCTCGCCCGAGCGATAGACGTCGAGCAAGCCGGGCACCCCAAGAGCCGACTCGGGGTTGAAGTTCAGCGGGTCCAGGAAGTCGTCATCGACGCGTCGGTAGATGGACCCGATCGGGAGCTGGCCGCGCGTCGTCTTCATCACGACGCGACCCGACCGCACCGCGAGGTCGCGGCCCTCGACGAGCTGGACTCCCATCTGCTTGGCGAGGAACGAGTGTTCGAAGTAGGCGGAGTTGTAGACGCCCGGCGTCAGCACCACGGCAGGCCCATCGCCGGCGCACCTGGTAATGGCCTCGTGCAGCCGGTTGGCGTAGTCGGAGATGGCGAGTACGCCGGTTTGGGCGAATAGCCGCGGGAGCGTGCGCGTGCTGATCGAGCGGTTCTGGAGGACGTAGGAGACGCCGCTGGGCGTGCGCGTGTTGTCCTCGAGCACGTAGAGCGTGCCGTCGGCATCGCGCACGAGGTCGATGCCGGAGATGTGTACCCAGACGCCGTTCGGTGGGGTGAAGCCGCGCATGGCGGGCTGATAGTTCGGGGAGCCGAAGACGGCCTCGGGCGGGATCACGCCCTCCCGGACGATCCGCTGTTCGTTGTAGACGTCCTGGATGAAGGCGTTGAGGGCGACGACGCGCTGCTTCAGCCCTCGCTCGACGCGCAGCCATTCGGCGCTGGCGATCAGCCGGGGGACGAGGTCGAACGGGAAGACGCGCTCGATACCGCTGCTTTCGTTGTAGACCGTGAAGGTGATGCCGAGGTTCAGGAAGGCGAGATTCGCCCGCCGCTGGCTGTCGGCAAGCTCGTCCCCGGCAAGGGATTCGAGAACGTCGACGACGGAGCGGCAGTGAGGGTGCGGCTCGCCCGGGCGCGCGAACACCTCGTCATACCCGGAACCGGGATCGTAGGTTTCGCGGAGGGCGACCATCGCCGCGAATGTAGCAGCCCGGCGTTTCGCGGGTGTTTCGCTTTCCGTTGCGTTCGCTCACGTACCGAGGGCGAAACCAACGGCCGACCGGCCGCGCGGTTGGGGGCCGAGTGGGCCTGCGGAAGCGCGGACGGCCTTCGTACGCTGGGCCTATGGATACGTCACTCGAAGTACACGAGATCCGGGTTGAAGCACTCCCGGAACGAGCCCCGAGCGCTCCTGTTGAGGGCGGCTGGCGGGTAGCGTGTGCACCCTGCGCGGCCGACCCCGACGCTCGAGTGGCGGACGCGGTGCAGGCCACCGTGGACGGCGTGGCGCGGGCAGTCGCGTGGACGTCGGAAGACCGGGACGGCCGCGAGGCCCTCTACGTTCGTGATGAGCAGGCCTTCGGCGACGCGCGGCGGGCTGCGATTGCCGATCTGGTGGCGCGGCTCCGTCGCAGGCACGTGCGAGCAATCACCACGAGTGTCCGCTGGGATGCTCCAGAAGTGCTCGCCGACCTGATCGAGGCGGGCATGCACGTGAACTCCCAGGTCGTCTTCGGAGGCGTGACCGAAGTGGAGCTTGGCCTGCGAGGGCTGGACCCAATGCGGGAGCGCACTCTGGTCGGCGTGCGCTAACGCGGTCCTCCTTGCAGTGGAGAAGGCTATCCAGGTCTAGCCGCGGGTAGTTCCGGCGCCACGCAAACCCCCTGTTTTCTGCGTTAGGGCGCCGGGACCACGTAGAGCGGACGCTTCAGCGCGTGAAGGACGCGGTCCGTGGTGCTGCCGAGAGCGATACGGCGGGCGAGGCCCATTCCCTCGGTGGTCATGACGACGAGTGAAGCCTTCACGGCGTCCGCGGCTTCAACGATGACGGCGTCTGCGGCGCCGCGGGCGATCAGCTGGCGCTCGTTTGGCTGTGCCGTGCGGTGGAGGTAGTCACGCGCGTCCTCTTCGATGCCCTCGCTGAGATCGGGGGCGTAGTACGTCATCTCGGCGTAGGGCGGCGGGAGGATGTCGAACGCGCGAACAAGGACGACCTGGGCCGAGAATCCGGTCGCGATTTCGCGGGCGAAGGCGAGTCCCGCTTCGGCCTTGGATGAGCCATCGAGTGCCACGAGGATCGGGCCTTTGTCGATCGCTCCGGCTTCTTCCACGGCGGGCACGATGAGCACCGGGAGGTTGGCGCCGCGGACCACCTTATCGGCGACGCTGCCGAGGACGGCCGCGCGAAACCCGCTACGGCCATGCGACGCGAGGACGACCGCGCGTGCTCCCGCGGCGTACTCCAGGATGGTGTCGGCGGGGTTCCCGGAAAGCACCTGCGCAGTCGCGGTCACGCCGGTGGTCGCAGTGAGCTGTCGCGCATAGCGATCGAAGACCTCGTTGACGTGCTCGGTCTCGCCCTTGGGCACGCCGTGCGGGTCGACGTACACGAACGCAATAGGCAGCTTCCAGAGCTTTGCCAGTGCGGTGGCGGCGGGAACGGCCGCTTCGGCGTTCTTCGAACCGTCGAGGGGGACGACGATGGCGTGCGCTTGTGTCATGTGTGTTCACCCGGGAGCCGGCCTGTCGGCCGGCGTCGTTCTCTTACCGCTAGCATGGAGGCTGAGGAGCGGTGTGCGAAGGGCCCGGCGGTCCGGATTCGGGTACCGTTCGGCGGTGCACGGAGGCGTAGCGTCGGGACGAGCGCCGGGCTGGGCGCCAGCCGCTTCGTAGGCGCGCTGCATGCGCCTGACGCCTACGAGAGCCGGTAGACGCGCTCTGCCGTGGTGCGAAACATCGCGGCCTTTTCGTCTTCGGGGAAGCCGGCGGCGAGCTTCTTGAAGGCGTTGAAGAGGACGGCGTAGGAACAGCTCGCCTTGTCGACCGGGAAGTTGCTTTCGAACATGCAGCGGCTCGGGCCGAAACGTTCGATGGTGTGTTCGTAGTAGCGGCGCGTGGCGGCGACGAGCTCGTCCGACGTGGCCGGGCGGTCACGCTTGTCCCAGCCGAACCCGTTGAGCGGCATGTTGATGCCGCCGAGCTTGGCCACCACGTTCGGGCAGGCGGCGAGGTCGTCGATGCTCTTGCGCCAGCTTTCGAAGACCTCGTCGGCGTGGCCGGCATACGGCCCGATGCCGAGCGGCCCGCCGAAGTGGTCGAGGATGATGGTCGTGTCCGGGAAGGCGCGGGCGAGATCCGTGAGCTCGGGGATCTGTGGGTGGTAGAGCCACGCTTCGAAAGTGAGGCCGAGCGGCCCCATGTGGGCGAAGCCCTGCCGGAACTTCGCGTCGAGGAAGAGGTGCTCCGGCGGGTTGGTGTGCGAGTTGCGAACGGCGTCGCTCGGGTCCCAGCCGGCGGCGTGGCGGATGCCGCGGAAGCGGTTCGGGCTGGCGGCGATGTGCGCCTCGAGGACCGGCCGGACGGCATCGCCGAGCGCGAGATTGGCGTAGCTGATGATTGCGGCGCAGGCGCGCGTGGGGCCGTAGCCGCCGCTGGCGCTCATCGCGGCGACGCCCTGGACGAACTCGGTCTCGCCGATCGGCCGGAACGCCTCCGGGCCGTCGGCGCGGTACATCGAGAGGCACTCGATGAAGACCGTGCTGACGATGTTGTGGCCGCTGCCGGTGTCGGCGATCAGTTCGTCAATCAGGTAGCGGTTCCCGCCGCGGTCCCAGAGGTGGTGGTGGGGGTCGCAGATGGGCCGCTCGGGCTCAAGGATCTCTTCGTGGACCTGGTCCAGCCAATCGTTGGGCATGCTGCATCACCTCCGCCGCAACCATACGCTGCTGCGTCGCCGCCGACCTCAGGGGATGCTGGCGTCGAAGTCCATGCCGACATGGCCGGCGTCGACCATGCGCTGGTAGCCGGCCTCGTCCATGCCCAGGAGCGTGCGGTAGACGTACTCGTTGTCCTGGCCCATCGCGACCGGCGAGCGTCGGACCGGCAGTGACCGCCCGGAGAAGCGCATGAAGGGGGTGTTGAAGAGGAACGGCCCCTGGCCGTCGAACAGCGTCTGCGGCTGGTAGAGGCTGCGCGCCTTCACGTGCGGGTCGTCGAACACGCGGGAGCTTTCGAGCACCGGCGCGGCGTTCACGCCCGCCGCCTGCAGCTTCTGGAAGAGGTCGTAGTCTTCGAATTGGGCGGTCCAGGCGGCGAGGTGGGCGTCGATCTCATCATGGGCCGCGAGGCGGCCGGCGTTGGTGGCGTATGCCGGCGCGGCAGACCAGTCGGGGTTGCCCATCGCATCACAGAGCGCCCGCCACTCGGCGTCAGAGCCGACGGTGATGGCGATCCAGCGATCCTCCTGCGTGGCGGCGGTCCCCGGGCTGACGCACGGATAGACGCCGGACGGCGCCTGGCCGAAGACACTCCGATTGCCGTTGCGCGCCGGAAGGCGCTTATTCAGCGAATGCTCCATGAACGCCTGGGCGAGCATCGCGGAGGCGTTCTCGGCCTGGCCAATCTCGATCAGCTGGCCCTCGCCCGTGCGGTTGCGGTGCCAGACCGCCATCATCACCGCGAGCGCGGCCTGCGCCCCGGCAAGGTAATCGCCCGAGAAGATCGCCGAGTTGTATGACGGGTCGAGATCGGAGTAGCCGCGCAGCAGCGTATGCCCGAGCACGCTTTCGAGATGGACGCCCAACGCCCGCGCCTGGCTGTACGGCCCCGTGGAACCGTAGGCGGGGATGCGCACCATGATGATGTCGTCGCGGTACTTTCGCAGCCATTCGTAGGTGATGCCGAGGCCGTCCATGGTCTCGGTGGCGTTGTTTTCGACGACGGCGTCGCACTGCGCCACCACCCGTCCGAAGATGTCGCGGCCTTCTTCCGTGCGCAGGTCGACGGTGAAGCTCTTCTTGTTGCGGTAGAGCTGGACGAAGGTGGGGTTGTAGTTCCACGGCCGCGGGCCGGGGTCGTTGTCCGGGTAGCCCCCGGCAGCGGGTGCGACGCGGGCCGCGTAGTCCTTCGTCGGGCGGGCGAGGCCGCCGCGCGTCATCGGCTGCATGAGGTGGATGTTCTCGGCCTTCAGCACCTCGGCGCCGAGGTCGCCCAGGAGCAGCGTGGCGAACGGCCCCGCCCAGACGACGCAGAGGTCGATGATGCGGATACCGTCGAGCGGTAGCCGCGGTTGCGTCGCTGGAGCCACCGTGTGCCGTGGCGCGGCGGGGACGGAAAGCTCGGCACGAATCTCCGCCTCGTGCTCATTCAACAAAGGCGGCGGCCGGCGGATCGCCCACGGGGTCTTCGGCATGATGAACGGGCGCCCCGGGATCTCCACGTCGCCCATCACGGGATGCGAGACGGTGCTCCAGAAGCCGCGGTCGCGGAAGTGGTCGTCGGCGGAAATCTCGGAGACATCGAACAGCGGCCCGCAGAGCACGCGCGCCTCGCGGGCGGCCGCCCACACTTCGCGCTTGGTGCGTTCCGCGAGCCAGCCGTAGAAGTGCCCTTCGAGCTCGGCGACGTTCTCGGGGTCGAGCAAGGCGGTGCGCTGGAGCCACTTGGGGTCGCGCATCCAGTCCGGGTCGCCGAGCATTTTCGCGAGGCGGTCGAGCCTCCCTCCCGCTGCGGAAAACTCGACGAAGCCGTCGGCGCACGGGTACACGCCCGTCAGAGCCGGGCGGTTTTCGTGCGACGCCCGGGGCGACCTCCGCCCCGAAAACTGGAAGGCGATCGTGCCAACGTGGCGCCGGTCGGCGCCGAGGAAGTGGCTGTCGGCGATAGAGAAGTCGACGTGCTGGCCCACACCGTCGCGCTTGCTGGCGAAGATGGCGGCGAAGGTTGCCGCCGCGGCCGCCGCCCCGGATTCCACCAGTGAGGCCGCGCCGTACATCGTCACGGGCTCGCGTTCGGCGATGCCCATGGTGTACATCTCGCCGGCGAGCGCGTAGAGCGTGAGCTCGCTGCCGAGGTAGTCCCGGTACGGGCTGTCCTGCCCGAAGTTGGAGATGGAGACGAGGGGGATGTCCGGGCGGCGCTTGTGGATGGCGTCCCAGCTGAAGCCCAACCAGCCGAGCACACCGGGCCGGTAGCTTTCGACGACGGCGTCGGCACGGTCGACCAACTGCCAGAGGGTCGCGCGGCCGTCGTCGGTCGTGAGATCGAGCTCGATAGACCGCTTGTTGGTGTTGAAGAAGAAGAACGTGCCGCTCTTCTCGGGATGCTCGGTGTCGCCCTGGAAGGGGCCGAGACGGCGGGCCACGTCGCCACCGGGCCGCTCGACCTTGATCACGTTCGCGCCAAAGTCGGCGAGGAGCTTGGTGGCGTAGGGCCCGCAGATGTGCTGCGTCAGGTCGAGAATGGTGAGGCCGGCGAGAGGTCCAGGCACGATGCGACTCCGTGGCCGCGCCGAAAGATAGCCGGAGGGGCTGGATCCGGGCGGCGACGAATCCTACCACAGGCGGCCGAGCGGGCGACGGGTGCCGCGGCGTTCCCACGGTGAGGCGGATATGTGATCGACGTCACACCTGAAGGGCATTTCGTAGCGACTATGCAATGGTCCTTTTATGGACTGATCGTTGACTAACAACATCGCGCTTCTATATTTATGACGCGCCCCATGCGGGTGCGAGCAACCAACAAAGAGGAAGGCCCCGCGCAGCTGACACTGCGTGGGGCCGGGCTGCAAGGAGAGTTGAGCCACCCTTGCCATTACAGTGTAACAGGCGGCGAGCGGGCCGCTGACGCGCTGTCACGGCACCGTAACGCTGGTTAGCGTCTCTCTTATTTGCAGCCCGGGAAGGAGTTGAGCCCGGGCCTGTTAGATCAAACTCCCACGGAACCACAGTCCCTTGTCGCATTTCGCCCTGGCGTTGCAGCCAGTGGCGGCCAGTGCGCGTTCCAGACGCGGGGAGATTCGTTTACATGATGCGAAAAGTCTTTGGCGGCACCTTGCTGCTTTCGATCGCGGCGGCGGCTCTGCTCGGCGGGGCCTTCGCCTGGAACAACAGCAAGACGACCAGCGAGAACACGCTGCAGATCGGCCAGGTCAGCTGGCACATGGCCTACGAGCAGGAGCCGGGCATCTATCTCGGGCCGAACGACGGCATTCAGCGCGTCATCGGCGACGGCGGCATCCACAACCTGAAGAACAGCGACTTCGCGCTGCAGATCACGGGTGGGAACGTGACCATCGACCACGTCCTCCCGACAGTCTGCGCGGCTCCCGCTTACTTCAGCGCGTCGGTCAGCCCTGACAACCCGTCCGGCCTTGTGAACCCCGGTGACACGGCGCTTTCGGACGACGACCTTTCGGTGAAGGGGAGTCTGACTGCGGCGCAGTTCCACGTGTTGATGGGCGTGAACACCGTCACGCCTGACACCTGCGCGGGGGCCGAGGTGGCCTACGTGGTCACCGTGAACGTGACGACCGCGCCGGCGACGTAAGCCGCTCCGGCACCAGTGAGGTCAGCCGGGGCGTTGTTCGCCCCGGCCGCCTCTCCGAAACGAAGGTCTGAATCCCATCTGGAGAGAAGTAATGACGGTAGTGACCAGGCGTCGACTACGGATCCTGGGGATCGGCGTTGGCGGCACGGTATTCGGGCTGCTCATCGGCCTGGCCATTGCGGCCGTACTGGCCACGCAGTTCTTCGGGTACAAGGTGCTGACGCTGAATTCGTCGAGCATGTCGCCGGCGATCGAAAAGGGGGATATCACGATCATCCGGCCGGCGAGCATCACGAAGGTGCAGGCCGGGGATGTCGTGTACGTGACGGAGAAGTCCGGACTTCCGCTGGTGCATCGCGTGGCTGCCGTGAACAAGCTGATCACCGTGGCTCACGATGGCAACACGGGAAAAGTCATCGGTCAGACCACCGACTTTTCGCTTCGGACGAAAGGCGACGCCAACCCATCGTCTGACGCGGATCTCGTGACGGCGCCGAACTTCCACGGCGAAGTCTGGTTCTCGATTCCAACCTATGGGCTCTTCGCCACGAGCGGCATCCAGCCGGCGTTCCTGATGCTGGGCTTTGCGGCGGTCGTACTGCTGGCCTGGATTGCATGGGAAGTCCGACGTCAACTCAAGTCACGCCGCCGAGGCCGGGTTGCCGAACCGGCGCCCGTGTTCGCTGATGTTACGGCCCCGCGGGAGGCGCAGCGGTGAGTGAGACCAGCGCCGGGCGAGGGCTTGTGCTCCGTCCGGCGCGGGCGCTGGGCCGCGCGCTCTGCACGACGGTGGGGATCACCGCGTTCACGATCGCGCTGCTCTGCTGCGGGCTCGCGGCGTTCGTCGCCTCGACGCCGGCCGGCGCGTTCGTCGGCAGTCAGAAGAGCAGCAGCGCCAGCATCATCGTGCGCATCCCAACGGCCGCTCCCTCGCCTTCGCCGGCGTCCACGGCGTCGCCTTCCCCGAGCCCATCGGGCACACCGGGTGCGAGCGCGACACCGTCGGCGACACCCGGCGCTAGCGCGAGCCCTTCGGCAACAGTGACGCCGAGCCCCACCGTGACCGCCACGCCTGCGGCCAACGGGCTCACAGCCAGTCCCTCACCGCCACCGGGTTCGTCACCCTCGCCGAGTCCGACGCCCGGGCCGAGTGTCACGCCCACCATGCCGACGTCACCGACGGCCGCCGCGCGAACTCAGGGACCGCCGCCACCGTCGACCGCGGTGACGCCCGTCGCGATTGGGACGCCGACGCCGTCTCCGGAAGTGACGCCGACAGCGACACCTACTCCGGCTGCGACACCGACGTCCTCTCCGACCGAGACGGCCACGCCGACCCCAACCCCGACTGCGACGGACACGCCGAGCCCAACCCCGACGGCCACGCCGAGTCCGACACCGACGGCCACGCCGAGTCCGATCGCGACCGCCACGCCAAGTCCGATCGCGACCGCCACGCCGAGCCCGACCGCGACGGCTGCGCCCAGCCCGACAGACACGCCGACGCCGCTTCCAACCCCAACACCGTAGGCTGCCGGTCGCGCCGCGCCGCGAGTATCGCTAGACTGCCGGGCGTGTCGGTGATCAGCGTGGAGATGCGTTCCCGCCGCCCTTACGAGGACGGGGCGGAGTTTGGTGCGGCCGGCGCTTACGAGCGCATCGATGCCATCCTTCGTTTCGGCGTCGACCCCGTCCGCGGAGTTGAACTCCGGGATCGTGGACCTCGACTGTGCCGAGCGGGGCGTCGATGGGCTGGTCCATTTCGAGGCCGACCTCGTGGTGCTCCGGCCGGCCGACCCGTCGCGAGGAAGCGGACGGCTGCTCTGCTCGGTAGTAAACCGGGGACGCACGGCGCTCCTGCCGTTCAGCCATCCGCCGGCGGGGTTCGTGCCCGCGCCGGGCGAGCGCATCGAGCCGGGCGACGGTTTCTTGCTGCGGCGCGGCTGGACGGTCGCGCTCTGCGGGTGGCAGTGGGACGTCATCCGGCGGCCGGGACTCCTGGGGCTGGAGGCGCCGCTGGCGCTGGATGCGTCCGGTGAACCGGCGAGCGTGGACGTGACCGTCCAGTTCCAGCCGCTCACGAACCGGCCGTCCGAGCACCTGGGCCACTGGCCGGCCCACCCCTCGTTCAACGAGGAGCGGATGCACCGCCCCTACCCGCCGGCCGACCCGGATGACCCGTCCGCGACCCTCGCGGTTGCCGACGGACGCGGACAGCCGCTGCGAACGCTCCCGCGGTCGGCGTGGCGGTTCGCGCGAGTCGTCGATGGCCGAGAGTCACCCGATCCGCAGTGGGTCACGCTGGACGGCGGCTTTGCAGCCGGGCGCTCGTACTCGCTCGTCTACCGGACGAAACGGTGCCCCGTCGTGGGGACGGGGTTGCTCGCCATCCGCGATGCAGGTTCGTTTTTGCGTTTCGGCGCTGCTGACGCGGGCAACCCGCTGGCCGGCGAAGTAACGCACGCCTTTGCGCACGGCGTCTCGCAGACGGGGCGGTTCCTGCGGGAGTTCCTGCGTGTCGGGCTGAACCTGGACGAGGCGGGCCGCCAGGTGTTCGACGGCGTCTATCCGCTGATTGCGGGCGCGCGACGGGGCGAGTTCAACTTCCGCGGCGCGCAACCGTCAGCCCAGTATGCCTTCGGGCCGGGCCACCTTCCGCCGTACGCAGCGGTGCCTGCAGGCGGCGAGCCGTCGGGGTTGTACGACCTACAGCGCAGGCGGGGCGGCATGCCGAAGGTCTTCGAGATCAACACGGCGAACGAGTACTGGCGCTCGAACGGCGCGCTGGTCCACAGCGATCCCGAAAGAGGCGTCGACCTCGACCTTCCGCCCGACATGCGCGTCTACCTGTTCTCTGGATGCCAGCACGGTCCCGGTCCACCGCTGCTGATGGACACCTCTCCACTGACGCCGGAACAGCGGCTGGCCAACCCGATCAACATGCTGAACTACACGCCGCTCAACCGGGCCGCGCTGGCGAACATCGATGCGTGGGTGGTCGAGGGCGTCGAGCCGCCGCCATCGCGCGTGCCGAGCTTCAAAGCCGGGACACTGGTCGAGCGCGAAGACGTGCTCGCGCAAATCGCGACGATTCCGGGAGCGACGACGCCCACGAAGCTGCCCCAGCTCGCGCGCGTCGATGGCGGACATCACCCGGCGCCGGTGTCCGCCGTCGACATTGACGGGAACGAGGTCGCCGGCGTGCGGCTGCCGGAGCTGGCCGTCCCGGTGGCGACCTATGCCGGGTGGAACCCGCGGCACCCCGAGACCGGCGGCGAAGGCGAAGTCGCGGACATGATGGGCGCCACCTTCCCGTTCCCCGCGACGGCTGAGGCGCGGATTGCCAGCGGAGACCCGCGCGCTTCGATCAGCGAGCGCTACGCCGATCGGGAGGACTACTCCGCTCGCGTGCGCGCCGCCGCCGACGCGCTCGTGGCTGAGCGGCTGTTGCTCGAAGAGGACGTCGATCGGCTCGTGCGTGGCGCGGGGCGCGTGTTCGACCTGCTGGCGTCCGGACCGACTCGCTAGCCGCCGAGAGCGCCGCTCGCGATCGCGTCGGCGAACTCGTCGTCGTTCATGCCGAGGATCTCGAGGAGCACCGTGGCGTTGTGTTCGCCGAAGCACGGCGCGGGGAAGCGTGGGCCGCTTTCGTAGCCGGCGATGTTGAACATGTGGCCCTCGTACGGCACTTCGCCCATCTCTGGATGCACCATGGGATGGAAGAAGCCGCGGTGTGCCATCTGCGGGTCGGCGAGGAGGTCGTGTGAGCGCTGCACGACGCCGGCCGGGACGCCAGCATCCTGGAGCGTCGCCATGAGCTCATAGCGGTCGCGGCCTGCGGTGAACTCGCCGAGACGCGCGTCGATTTCCGCGCGCGCGGCCAGGCGGCCGGCGGCTGATTCGAGCGCCGAAGACGACGCCCATGCCGGGCTGCCCAATGCCTTGCGAAGCGCCAACCACTGCCCGTCGGTTTCGACGGCGATCGCGATCCATTCGTCATCGCCTGCGCAGGGATACGCACCGTGGGGGGCGAACCGCGGCGACTCGTTACCCATGCGGTGGGGGACATCGCCGGTGAGCTGAGTCGCGAGGAGTTCGGGAGCGAGGAAGTGCAGCGCCGACTCCATCTGCGCCTGCTCGATGTACTGGCCCTGGCCGGTGCGCTGGCGGTGATCCAGGGCTGCCATGACGGTCGTGCCGAGGAAGTGCGGCGCGATCACGTCGGTGTAGGCGTTGAACGGGCCACCGGGCGGGCGGTCGGGCCAGCCCGTGACCTCGTAGAAGCCCGAGATCGCAGCGGCGTGGTAGCCGTAGCCGGCGAGCTTCGCGGCGGGGCCTGTCTGTCCCATCAGGCAGGTGCTCACCATGATGAGGTTCGGGTTGAGCTTCGAGGCGACGTCGTAGCCGAGGCCGAGGTCCGCCATCGTGCCGGGGGTGAACGACTCGAAGGCGACATCGGCCCACTTGAGCAGGCGCTTTGCGATGGCCTGACCATCCGGGTGCTTGAGGTCGAGCGAGAGCCCGTACTTCGACGTGTTGAAGGAGGCGAAGAACTGCGAGCGGTTTGTGCCGGGGATGCCGTCCTTGTGGGGACCGGCGCCGCGCAGCCGGTCCACCGGGTTTCCGGCTTCAACGCGGACGGTAGTTGCACCGTGGTCGGCGAAGTACTTGGCGGTGATTGGGCCGACGCCGATCCAGGAGAAGTCGGCCACCTTGAGGCCCTCGAATGGCAGCGAACCGCCTGAGCGGGCGGGAGCCGGTCGCGGCGGCGACGTCAGCCACTCGGAGGTGACGTCGGCTGTGTGCTGTCCCGGCGTCGGCGCCGGGCGGCGGATGCTCGGCGGTTTTGCGGCCGGCCGGACGAACGGGCCGGGTATGACGACGTCGTGCCCGCCGATGGAGTACGGCTGCCAGTAGCCGCGTTGCTTGAGATGTTCGAACGCGAGCACGTCGGGCGTGGTCGTGACCGGGGCGATGGTGACGCCGTGGGCGAGGCCCCATGCGAACAGGTCGGCCTTGGTACGGCGAGACGTGAAGCGGCCGATGGCGGCGATCGCTTCGTCCACGGTGAAGTGTGTTGGCTGGCCCGTCAGGAACCGGAGGTCGAACGTGTTCCAGTCCTCGTCCGTGGCCCATTCGGGGCCGACGACGCCGTCGTCGACCATCTGGCCGATCATGCCCGCCATCGTCGCGCCCGTGGGCACCACCACGACCTGGCCGTCGACAGCATCCTGCACAAGTGGCAGGTCGAGGACCCCGAGCTGGAGGAGGGTGCCGGCACGTTCGATGTCCTTGCCCTGGATGGCGGACGCGATCATGGCGTTGAGGCCGGTCCAAAAGACGGCGGCCTGGACGGACACGTCGACGAACTGCGCCTCGCCGGTCTGGAGCCGGCGGAAGTGGGCGACGAGGGCGGCGAGGGCGCTCTCGGCGGCGGCGTGCAGCCATGTTTGCGGAACGCTGATGCGCACCGGTGGGCGGTCGGCGTCGCCGTTGAGCGCCATCATGCCGCCCATCGCCGCGAGTGTGATGTCGCTCGTGGCGTGGTGTGCGTACGGTCCGTCCTGGCCGAACGGCGAGACCGCGACGTAGACGATGGACGGGTTGGCCCTCCGCATGTCTTCGAAGCCGATACCGGCTGCCGCCATCGTGCCGGGCTGGGCGTTCTCGAAGAGGAACTCGGCCGCGGAGGCGAGGCGAAGGAGCGTGGCCCGGCCTTCGGCGCTCGCGACATCGACGGCGACGCTGCGCTTGTTGCGGTTGTAGGCGTGGAACAGGAGGCTCTCGTCGCCGGCCGTGGGTGGCTCGCGGCGGTCGGTGGATCCGCCGGGCGGCTCGACGCGGACGACGTCGGCGCCAAGGTCGGCGAGGATCATCGGGCCGAGGGCAGCACGGCCGGTGGTCAGATCGAGAACGCGGTATGGGCTGAGCACGGCAAGCCTCGGTCGCGGTAGCGCTTCCGACGGTCTACGCGAGAGATGGCCCGTACGGCAAGTCAGGCAGCGGCCGGGGAACGGGTCTAGCCGATCCCGGCGTGCAGGAGTGCCTGCTCAAGGGCCGCAACGTCGAACGGCTTGGAGAGGACGCTCGCGGGTTGCCACGAACCACACAGTTCGCGGACAACGTCAGGGTGGAAGCCGCTCATGAGGATGACCGGAAGCGCAGGCGCAAGCGTGGAGAGCCGCTGAAAGATGGAATCGACGGTCATTCCGGGGAGCGTGACGTCGAGCAAGGCGACACGAAAGCGCCCCGGGTTGATGGCGACGGACGCGATCGCTTCCTCGCCGGTGGCGGCGGTTTCGACGTCGTAGCCGAGCGTGAGCAGGGCGCGCTGCACGGCTGCTCGAACCGCCAGCTCGTCGTCGACGAGCAGCACGCGGCCGAGCTCAGATTGCGGATAGGTCATCGCGCCCCTCGCCAGTCCGCTCTCGGACGGCTGGCAGGCAGCGGATCAGGTTCCATGTGGGCGCGATCGTACGTTCGCGTACCGTTCCATGCTAACCGTCCCGGGACCCGACGGATTCCGCTCGTACGTGCGTCTTCGCGCTGTTACGGAACTGACACGCTCAGTGCATGTGGTGCACTTCTTCGTGAGCCTGCCAGGCGTAGAAGTGGGAAGCGGAGGTTACGCATGAACCAACAAGCGAAACACGTTGTCCTGGTGGTGGACGATGACGAGGCGATGCGAATCCTCGTGGAGGCGGAGCTGGTACAGCAGGGATTCGATGTCGTCGTCAGCGACGGGAGTGGAGACGTCGCCGCCACGGCCAAAGAAGCGCAGGCCGATATCGCGCTCATCGACGTCCTCATGCCCGGCACGAACGGCTTCGAAGTGGCGCGCCAGATCCATCAGCAGCGGCCGATTCCGTTCGTCTTCGTGACCGGCTGCGATCGCCGCTCTGACCGCGTCCGTGGTCTCGAATTCGGCGCGACCGACTACGTCGTCAAACCGTTCGACCCCGACGAACTGGGGAGCCGCATCCGTGCGGTGCTTCGGCGAACGGCGGCCGGGCCGGATTCGACGGTGCAGCGCGTGGGCTCCCTCGAGATGGACATGACCGCGCGAACGGTGCGCAAGAACGGCGAGTTCGTGAACTTCTCGCGAAACGAATGGAAGCTCTTCCAGTTCTTCGCCACCCACCAGAACCGCGTGCTCCTCTCGGGCGACATCCTGGCCGGCGTCTGGGGCGAAGAGTACCGCGAGGAAAGCCAGTACCTGCGTGTCTGGATTTCGCGAATCCGCGCCAAGATTGAAGAGGATCAGTCGAACCCGCAGCTGCTGAAGACGCACCCCGGGGTCGGCTACGTCTTCGTCACCGAGCCGCCCGCAGAGAGCCCGGCCGATCAGCGGGAAGAGGACCTGGCGCTCGCCGGAGCGTAGGTCCGTTAGCCGCCGGCCATCGCCGGCAGCACGTGAACTTCTGAGTCAGGCCCGACGGCGGTGTTCAGGTCGAAGATCTCGTCCGCGCCGACCGCGAGGAGGATCTCGGGGCGGGTGCCCGCCTCGTCGACGATGCGGCCCTGCAGTTCCGGGAACTGGTGCGTGAGGTCGTCAATGACCTCACGCACCGTCGTTCCGTTGGCGTTGACCTTCGCGGCTCCTCCGGCCATAGGCCGAAGGACCGCGGAAAGATAGACGACCGCCACGTTCGCTACTCGAGACCGAGGGTGGTCTCGAGAATGCGGCGAGGCGACATTGGCAGCTGCGTCTGGCGGACGCCGGTGGCACGGTAGATCGCGTTGGCCATGGCCGCGAGCGGCGGGACGATCGGCGGCTCGCCCACGCCGCGGACCCCGAACGGGTGGAGCGGGTTGGGGACCTCAACCATGATCGTCTCGATCATCGGGACATCGAGCGTGGTCGGCATGCGGTAGTCGAGGAAGCTCGAGTTCGCCATCTTGCCGTTGTCGTCGTAGTAGTACTCCTCGTTGAGCGCCCAACCGATGCCCTGGACGGCGCCGCCCTGCATCTGGCCTTCCACGTACGACGGGTGGACGGCAGTGCCGACGTCCTGGAGCGCGGTGTAGCGCAGGACGGTCGTCTTGCCGGTGTCCGGGTCGACTTCGACGTCGACGATGTGGTGCGAGAATGCGCCGCCCTGGAGGAAGCCGGCGTTGACGGAGCCGCTGACGGTGAGCCCCGGCCCGCGGCCGACCACCTGCTCGGCGATCTGCTTGAAGGTGCCCGTCTTGGAGCCGTCGGGGCTGGTGAACGTGCCGTCCTCGAACTTGATCTCGTCCGCCGGGACGTTCCAGGCGGCAGCGAGCCGGCCCGCCATCTCCTTGATCAGGTTGTTGCCAGCCTCATAGCAGGCCATGCCCGAGGCGAAGGTCACGCGGCTGCCGGCCGTGACGTCGTTGTAGCCGACGGAGTCGGTGTCGACGACCGTGGGCTTCACGTCTTCGAACGGGATGCCCAGCGTTTCTGCGAGCTGCATGGCGAGCGAGGCGCGCGTGCCGCCGATGTCGGTGTTGCCCTCGATCAGGTTGACGGTGCCGTCCGGCTGGACGGTGACCGTAACGCTGGAGCGAAGGCCGACGTTGAACCAGAAGCCGGAGGCGACGCCGCGGCCGCGATTTGGACCTTCGAGCGGCGACTTGTAGTGCGGCGAGTTCATCGCGGCTTCGAGGAGTTCCTCGTGCCCGACGGCCTTGAAGGGCATGCCGGCCGGTCCGCGCGTGCCCTCATGCGAGGAGTTCATCAGGCGCAGCTTGAGCGGGTCCATGTTGAGCTTCTCGGAGATCTCGTCGACGAGCTGCTCCATGGCGAACGCGGCGGCGGGAGCGCTGGGGGCGCGATAGTCCTGCGTGCGCGGCTTGTTCACGACCACGTCGTAGGCGTCGAACTTCACGTTCTCGATGTCGTAGGCGGCGGTCACGGTCATGGTGGCGTAGTTGGCGGCGGAGCCGGGATAGGCGCCGTTCTCGTAGGCCATGTCCGCGTAGGCGGCGCGGAAGCGGCCGTCCTTGGTCGCGCCGAGCTTCGCCCGAATGGACGTGCCAGGTGTCGGGCCGGTGCCTTCAAAGACGTCGACGCGGTCCATCTGGAGGTGGACCGGCTTGCCGCTGTGCTTCGCGAGGATGGCGGCGACGGGCTCCAGGTAGACGCCGATCTTGCCGCCGAAGCCGCCACCGATTTCCGTGGGGACGACCTTAATCTTCGAGATGGGATGGCCGAGGATGGCCGAGCAGCTCTGGCGCGCCGGGAACGAGCCCTGCGTGCACGTCCAGATCGTGACCTGGCCGTCGGCGTTCCACGTGGCGGTGGCGGCCTGCGGCTCGATGTAGCCCTGGTGCACCATCTTCGTCGAGAACTCGTGCTCGACGACGACATCGCACTCGGCGAAGCCTTTCTCGATGTCGCCAAAGGCGACGGCCGAGTGCGCGACGACGTTGCTGGCCGCCTCGCTGGGGCCGGTGGGGGTGCGGGTGCGCATCGCCTCGTGGAGGATGGGCGCGCCCGGCTGCATCGCTTCGCGGACGTTCACGACCGCCGGCAGGACATCGTAGTCGACCTGGATCAGGCCGAGCGCTTCCTGCGCGACGTGGTCGTTGATCGCGGCGACGGCCGCGACGGCATGGCCGCGGTAGAGCGCCTTCTTGCCGGCGAGCACGTTGGTGGCGAGGTCCGGCAGGTCCGCGACGGTCTTGCCGGGGGCGCAGAAGTCGGCGGCGGTGACGACGGCGCGGACGCCGGGAAGCGCGCGCGCTTTGGAGGTATCGATGCTCTTGATCACGGCGTGCGCGTGCGGGCTGCGCAGGACGCGGCCGTAGAGCATGCCGGGAAGGTGAATGTCGGCGCCGTAGGCGGCCCGGCCGGTGACCTTGTCGATCCCGTCCGGGCGGACGGGGCGGGTGCCGATGACCTTGTACTTGGGTTTGCTGGTAGTGACCATCGCGATTGCTCCTGGGGTTAGGCCGTGGCCGGCGTGCGTCGCATCTCTTCGGCGGCCTCGAGGACCGCCCGAACGATCTTGTCATAACCGGTGCAGCGGCACAGGTTTCCGGCGAGGTAGTGGCGGATGCGGGCCTCGTCGGCGTCGGGCTCGGCATCGAGCAGCGCCTTGGCCGCAACGATGAAGCCCGGCGTGCAGATGCCGCACTGGAGGGCGGCGTTTTCGAGGAAGCTCGTCTGGAGCGGATGCAGGTGGTCGCCGCTGGCGACGCCTTCGATAGTGGTGATTTCGCCGCCGTTCACTTCGACGCCGAGCACGCAGCACGAGTTCACGAGCTCACCGTTGAGGATGACGTTGCAGGCGCCACAGTTGCCGTTGTTGCAGCCTTCCTTGGAGCCGGTGAGGTCGAGCTCGCCGCGGAGCAGTTCGAGGAGGCTCTCGCGGGGTTCCGCGAGGAATTCGCGGTCCTCGCCGTTAATGCGCGCGCTGATGTGTGTCTTCACTTATCGTCCCTTCGCCCGCTCGACAGCGGTGTTGATGACGCGGGTCACCAGCACGCCGGCCAGGTGGCGGCGCTGGGCGGCCGAACCGCGCATGTCCGTGATAGGAGTGGCCGCCGCCCTGGCTGCGTCCGCAGCCTTTGCGATCGTCTCGGCGGATACCGGCTGGCCGGCGAGCGCATCGCCTGCTGCCTTCACGTACAGCGGCGTGGGCGCCACGGCGCCGATTGCGACGCGCGCTGATTCGAACTTCGAGCCGTCGGCGGAGAGCGTGACGCTCGCGGCGGCGTTGGCCACGGCGATGTCCATTTCGTTGCGCGGGATGAAGCGCTCGAACGCGGCGCCGCTGTGGGCTGCCGGAGCGGGGAAGTTGAGCGAGACGAGCATCTCGCCGGATTGGAGGACGTTTTGCCCCGGACCGGTGCAGAACTCTTCGACCTTGACGTTCCGGCGGCCCCCGGAGCCTGCGATCTCGCAAACAGCGCCGAGAACGATGAGCGTGGGGATCGAGTCGGCTGCCGGTGAGCTGTTGCAGAGGTTGCCCCCCAGGCTCGCGCGCGACTGGATCTGGATCCCGCCGATGAGCGCGGCGGAGTCGATGATGGCCGGGAAGCGCTTCGCCAGCTCGGCGTTCCGGTAGATGCTCGCGCACGACGCCGCTGCGCCGATCCGGAGCGAACCGTCGGCCGCGAGGCTGATACCGGTCACTTCTTCGATAGCTTTCACGTCGACCATGATGCCGACGTTCCGGCGCCCTTCGCGCGCCTGGATGATGACGTCGGTTCCGCCCGCAAGAACGCGCGCGGCCGCGCCATGTTCGGCGAGCACGGCAACGGCGTCTGCGACTGTCGCCGGGGCGACGTAGTCAAAGGCCTGCATTCAAATTCCCTTTCCAGCCTGCAGCTTGCCCGCGGCACCAATCGAGTGGCCTCCCGGGGCAATTGCGAAGGATACGGGATGGAACGTCAGTCGTCAGTTAGCGGGAACAGCCGCTCACTTCGTTCGCTGACTCGCTTCGCTCGGGAACGAGCCGCTCAACTTTCGTTCGCCGGCGGCGCTAGAGAGCCGGCCCCTTTCGGGCCGGCTCCAATGATGTGTGTGTTCGCGGTGGCTAGTTGGCGCGCATCTCGGGCGGCGGAACTGCGCCCTCGTCCGTTTCGAGAAGGTCGGTGAAGAGCGCGCGATAGTGAACCATCGCCTGGCGAAGGTCCTCCGTGGAGGCCGCCGCGCGGGAGTGGCGGATGGCGACCGCGTGGGCGGCGCGGTAGTTGCGAACGACCTCGGGATGGTCGACGGACACGTCGGCTGCGCGCTGCTCGAAGTCACCCATCGGGTAGCCTCGCGCCTGCATGACCTCCATCACGAGGCGGTCGGCCTCCTTGATGGCGCCGCCCGGTTCGTCGACGAAGTCCGCCTGGGTGACCTGCCAGCGGTCAGCGAACTGGTGCGTTTCGCCGGGCGTCAGCCGGCGGATGTCGAGCTGACTGACGCGCTCCTCGCGCGATTGCAGCTCGTCCTCCGCCGCCTTGCGACCGTTGCGCTCGACGGCGTGATCGTATTCGTCGCCAAAGTGCGAATGGAGACGTTCGGTGCGGCGCCGGCGGCGCTCGTTCAGCCAGAAAGTGACAGCCGCAACGACGACGATAACGACGGCGGCGGCGATGACTGCCCAGATCCACGGTTGCATATGCGTGAGACCACCTTTCCTGAGGCATCGTCCGCGATGGTTCCTCGCGTACGCGTTGCTCGCAGGGGCCGCGGCCGTCTCAATCGCGCGACAGCGCCCCGTCGCCGCGGCCGTTTGCGGGCCGGCGAGCGTAGTTGAGCGACCCGTCGTCTTCGACGAAGGCGATGGGCACGCGGCTACCCTCTTCTAGCTTGTCCTCGGTTTCCCCGCGCAGGCGCTCACCGAAGCTCGGGTCCTCGTGGCGTCCCGGGAGCAGGACGAGGGTGGCCTTCTCCTGGCGCGCGTAGTCGGCGAGCGAGGCGGAATCGCGCTTCCCGGGCAGCCACGCGAATGCCTGCACGCCGGCGGCACGCGCCTGGCGGACCTGGTCGGCCACGCCATGACGGCCCGCGCGTTCGAGATTGTCGGGCGAAAGCCGATGCGGCCACTGCTTTTCGTCACCTTCTCCCGACCACTCGGTCGGCAGCGGCTGTTCGCCGATAAAGCGCGGGGCGGCGTCGATGTCGTAGAGGATAAGAGCCGCCCGGGATGATCGAGCCATCTCGACGGCCGTGTCTCGGACGTTGTCGTAGCGGCCGTCTTCGGACGTGTACGCGATGATGCATTCGGGTTGTGCGGTTGACATGAAGGACCTCCGAGGGCTGCAGCCCTCGATGGCACTCTAGGTTCGAGCCTGTTGCGGCTCCGCTAAGGACGCCCCCGAAAGCATTGCAGCGCCGGGTTTTCCGCCCAGTCGGGGCTCAGCCGCCGTTGCCTAACCTGGCGCGCAGACGTTCGTCCTCTTCCCGGTGTTCCAGCCAAGCGATGTAGTCGTCAAGGTTCTTGCGTACGCCGGCGACGATGGAGAGGCGGCGGGCGTCGCCCTCGGCGACCTTCGCAATCTGTGCGTCGCCGAAGTACCGGTCGCGGAACTCCCGTGGGTCGATCCAGCGGAAGCCGGCGTGCTCGTGGCTCACGACGACCTCGCCCTCCGGGACGTCGCAGGCGTAGACGAGCTGCACGGTCGGCCGGCCGTAGACGTGCATCGGCACCGCGCCGATGAGCGTGAGCTCGCCCGACGGCGCGAGGCCCGCTTCTTCCATGAGCTCGCGCCTGGCGGCTTCTTCGGGATATTCGCCCTTGTCCACGCCGCCGCCGGGAACGTACCAGGCGCCGCTCAACTCACCACCGGCGCGCTTGAGGATGAGGATCTGGCCGTCGCGCGCCGCGAAAACTGCGCTGGCGAGGCCGAAGACCCCTGGTTCGGGCGCGTGGGACGGCGGGGTCGTCATGGCTGCGGAGTATACGAGCCGGCGAGCGCCGCAGGTGCGAATGGTGCTCCGCGGCCGGTGTGGATGCATGCCCAGCTACTCCACTGGCTGCCGGCGTGAATCCGCCGTCCACTGGCGCTGGCGAGCGATGGCCAGTCGCGATCCGGAATGCATGCCGGGCGTATAGTTCGCGCCTCGGAAGCCGACATCCGGAGGCGTGAAAGGCAAGCATGGGCGACACGGTTGGCAGCTCAGCAGCGATGTTCGACGACCTGGCGCGCACACGGACCACGGTGCGCGCTTTCCTTTCCGATCCCGTCCCGCGAAGCATCGTGCGGGACATTCTTGAGGTGGCCCGCACGGCCCCCAGCACGTTTAACACCCAGCCATGGAGAGTGCACGTGGTCGCGGGGCACGCGAAGGCTGAATTGACGCGCAGGATATTACTGGCGCACGAGGCCGCGAGCCTGCCCGTCTTCTCGCCGTTCCCACCCGTCATGCCCGAGCTACAGGCTTCGTACCAGGACGACTTCGGCCGGCGGTATTACGGCGCGCTCAAGATCGATCGCGCAGACGCGGCAGCCCGCTATGCGCAGACCGGACGCAACTTCGCGTTCTTTGGCGCCCCGGTGGGCCTGATCTTCACGACTCACAGGGGCCTAACGAAACACAGCTGGTTGGACTGCGGCATGTTCATCCAGACGCTCATGCTGGCGGCCCATGCGCGCGGACTGGCGACGTGCCCGCAAGTCGCCTTTCTCCGATACGAATCGATCATCGCGTCGCAGCTGGGCCTCGCTGAGGACGAAGCTGTGGTCTGCGGCATGTCGCTTGGCTGGCCCGACACCGCTGCCCCGGTCAATCAGCTGGAGATGCCACGTGAAGATGTGGAGAAGATCTCCTGCTGGCACGATTTCGAGAGCTAATGCTCGTGCTGGGTGAACACGGCGATAGCCCTTGCGGCCAGGTGATACCTGCTTCCGCTCCGCAGACGCTGGCTGCCTTCGTGCGCACCGGGCCGGGCCGAATCGAAAGCGAGCACCCACGGCTGATGTGCCGGCGTTGACGGCAGGCGGAACTCGACCGGCTCCGACCATGAGTTCATCAGGACGAGGAGGTTGTCGTCGGTCAGCCGCGTTCCGTCGGCGTCGACCAGGTCGGCGGCGTCGCCCGCGAGGCGGAAGGCGATGGCGCGCTGGTTGGGATCGGTCCAGCGGGCCTCGGTCATGGGGCGGCCGTCGGCGCCGAGCCAGAGGATGTCCTGCACTTCCTTGCCGCGAATCGGTCGGCCCTGGAAGTAGTCGCGCCGGCGAAGGACCGGGTGATTCCGTCGGAACGCCACCATGCGGCGCGTCCAGGCGAGCTGATCGCGAGCGGCGTCCGTGACGCTCCACGGCTTCCATGTGAGCTCGTTGTCCTGGCAGTAGGCGTTGTTGTTGCCCTTCTGCGTGCGCCCGATCTCGTCGCCGTAGACCACCATCGGAACGCCCTGGGAGATCATGAGGGTGGTGATGAAGTTCCGCATCTGCCGCGCCCTCAGCTCGAGGATTGCGGGGTCGGTCGTCTCGCCTTCGGTGCCGGAGTTCCAGCTGTTGTTGTTGTTGTTGCCGTCGCGGTTCTGCTCGCCGTTGGCCTGGTTGTGCTTCTCGTTGTACGAGACGAGGTCGTTGAGCGTGAAGCCGTCGTGCGCGGTGATGAAGTTCACGCTCGCATGGGGCCGGCGGCCGTTCCGCGCGTAAAGGTCGGAGCTGCCCGTGAGGCGATACCCGAGTTCGCCGAGTTGCCCGGGATCGCCCCGCCAGTAACGGCGGATGTTATCGCGATAGCGGTCGTTCCATTCGGCCCAGAGGAGCGGGAAGTTGCCCACCTGGTAGCCGCCCTCGCCGAGGTCCCAGGGCTCAGCGATGAGCTTCACCTGTGAGAGCACTGGGTCCTGCTGGATGATGTCGAAGAACGTGCCGAGCCGATTCACCTCGTGCAGTTCCCGGGCGAGCGTCGATGCGAGGTCGAAGCGGAAGCCATCGACGTGCATGTCCTGCACCCAGTAGCGCAGGCTGTCCATGATCATCTGGACGACGCGGGGGTGAAGCATGTTGAGGGTGTTGCCTGTCCCCGTGTAGTCGACGTAGAAGCGCGGATTGTCGGGATCGAGGCGGTAGTAGGCCTGGTTGTCGATTCCGCGGAAGCAGAGCGTGGGGCCGTAGCGGTTGCCTTCGGCGGTGTGGTTGTAGACGACGTCGAGGATGACTTCGATGCCCGCCTGGTGGAGCGTTTTCACCATGGTCTTGAACTCGTTGACCATCGCGCCGGGGCTGGTCGCCGAGGCATAGCCCGCATCTGGGGCAAAGAAGCCGATCGAGTTGTAGCCCCAGTAGTTGGTCAGCCCGAGATCCACCAGCCGCTTGTCGTTGATGAAGTGGTGGACGGGCATCAGCTCGATTGCGGTGATGCCGAGGTCCTGGAGGTAGCGGATGACCCGGTGGTCGGCGAGCGCCGCGTACGAGCCGCGCAGACGCGCCGGCAGGACGTCCATGAGCTTCGTGAGGCCGCGGACGTGCGCCTCGTAGATGACGGTGTTCGGCCACGGCGTCTTCGGCGGCCGATCGTCGCCCCAGGTGAAGCCCGTTTCGATGACGACGGACTTGGGCATGTCGGCGGCGTTGTCGGTGTCGTCGCGCTGGAGGTCGCGGTCGTCGCCGCCCACCAGGGGGTAGCCGAACATCGCATCGGACCACTGCACCCGGCCAGAGACCGCCTTCGCGTAAGGGTCGAGCAGCAGCTTGGCGGGGTTGAAGCGCTGGCCGGCGGCGGGGTCGAACGGGCCGTAGACGCGATAGCCGTACATGAGGCCGGGGCGCGCTTCTGGCAGGCGGGCGTGCCAGACGAAATCGGTCTGGTCGCGCATCGGAATGCGGGCCACTTCGTGGTTGGGGTGTGGCTGTTCGAAGAGGCAGAGGTCGACGCGCTCGGCGTGTTCGCTGAAGAGGGCGAAGTTGACGCCGCTACCGTCCCAGGTAGCGCCGAGCGGGTACGGAAATCCGGGATGAACAGGGGAGCCGTTTCGCATTGCGAAAGTTTAGACGGCGCGGCAGTTGAGCGGATGTGGTTTGCTCGCACGCGCGCATCGCAAGCGCATCGCGCCAGGCGAGCGATGCACGTGTTGAAAGCCCGCCTTGACGTTTCGCGGGAGCGGAAGGCCCACGCGTTGTAGACTCCGGGGCGCCGCCCGGGCACCCAGCGCCGGGGACTGGCGCGGTGGTAGTGGCAATAGGGATGTGGCGTCCACGTGTGCGAATTGCGCTTGCGGGGCTCATCGCTGCGGTGGTGGGCGCGGTCGTGCTGCTGCCCGGTTCGGCGAATGGCCAGCAGACGCCAACGCCGGTTCCCTACGTGCGCGCCGGCCGCGGCCGAGCCGAAGCTCGATTCGATACTCAACGAGTTTGTGGCGCGCCTCGCGGCTGAGTCGCCGGGCACGATCGCACGTTCCGCGCCGGCATACTCCGGCTCGTCGGTGGCCGTATCTATCCGGTTGCAGGGCGATGCCGCGGCCCTCGCCGGCCGGCTCCAGGCCGCGGGCGTGCTCCCGGCGAACGTGCTCTCGGGGCTGGTCGAGGCGTACGTGCCCGTCTCGCTGCTGCCCTGGGTGGCCCGCCTGCCGGGCGTGACGCGCGTCGCCACGATTGTGCCGCCCAAGCCTGATTACGGCAGCGTCGTGACCGAGGGCGCGGCCGTCCACAACACCCCGAACTGGAACGCCTTCGGCTACACCGGCGCAGGCGTCAAGGTCGGCATCATCGATGTCGGTTTCGCCGGATATAGCAGCCTGCAGGGGACAGAGGTACCGGTGCCGGCGGCGGTGCGCTGCTACGCAACCATGGGCAACCCTACGTCGAACTTCAACAACTGCCAGACCACGACGCAGCACGGCGTGGCTGTGGCCGAGACGATCATGGACGAGGCGCCCGGCGTCAGCCTCTACCTGGCGAACCCGTTTTCGTATGGGGACCTCGTGACGACCGCCCAGTGGATGGTTGACCAGGGCGTTCAAGTCATCAATCACTCCGTGGGCTGGACCTGGGACGGCCCCGGCGACGGCACCTCGCCCGATCCGAACAGCCCTGTGGCCGCGGTCGCTGCTGCCGTCGCTGGCGGGGCCGTCTGGGTGAACTCCTCGGGCAATTCGAACCAGACGACCTTCACGGGCGATTGGACCGACACGAACGGGAACAACTTCATGGAGTTCGCGGCGGGCGTCGAGACCAACGACATCGTTCTGACGGCGAACCAGACGGTGTACCTGCAGATGCGCTGGGACGACAGCTGGACCGCGGCCGCGCGCGACCTGGACATCCTGCTCTACAAACCCGACGGCACCACGATTGCCGCGTCGACCAATTCGCTGCAAAACGGGACTGCCGGCGACGTCCCGTACGAGGCACTGCAGTACACGCCCTCGAGTTCCGGGACGTACCACATCCGGGTTGAGCGCTTCGGCGGGACGTTCCCGGCGGGAACGCAGGTGCAGCTGCAGGTGTTCTCGCCGAACCTCAACCTCTCGCAGGTTGGGATTGGGAACCACAGCGTGGGTAACCCGGCGGAGAGTGCGAGCCCGGGCATGCTCGCCGTCGGCGCGACGAACTGGCAGACGAATTCGACCATCGAGAGCTACAGCAGCCAGGGCCCGACCCGCGACGGCCGCACGAAGCCCGACATCAGCGCGACGGACTGCGCCAGCACCGTGATGTACGGCGCCAACGGCTTCTGTGGCACGAGCCAGGCGTCGCCGCACGTCGTAGGCCTCGCGGCGCTGGTGCGGCAGGCGTACCCGTCGCTGACGCCCGCGCAGGTGGTGTCGCAACTCGAAGCGTGGGCGCTGCCCCGCGGAACGAATCCCAACAACACCTGGGGCGCCGGGCTGGCCTTCCTGCAGACCATCGGCGGGAAGCTCGCGTTCACGCAGCAGCCTTCGAACGGCAGCGTGGGAACGCCACTGCCGACGCAGCCGGTGGTCTCCCTGCAGGATTCGACCGGCGCCACGCTCACCGGCGACAACGGCACGGCCGTGACGCTGAGCCTCAACGGCGCAGGCACGCTGAGCTGCACCAATCCCGGCGGGTTGACGGCGGCGACGGTCGCTGGCGTCGCGACGTTCGCGGGCTGCACGGTGAGCGCGGCCGGCACCGGCGACACGATCACCGCAACGCCGAGCTGTTTCTGCCTGGTCAAGCAGAGCGCGAGCTTCAACGTCACCGCGCCGGTCAACCACCTCGCCTTCACGCAGCAGCCGTCGAACGGCGTGACGAACCTGGCGCTGGGGACGCAGCCAGTCGTGACGGTGCAGGACACCGGGCAACGCCACCGTCACCTCGGATACGACGACCGTCGTAACCCTGAGCGTCGGCTCCGGGCCTGGCGGCGGGACGCTGAGTTGCACGGGCGGACTAACGAAGACGGTGGCGGCGGGGGTGGCTGCCTTCGCCGGCTGCAAGGTGACCGTCGCCGGCACGTACGTCATCCACGCCGCCAGCAGCGCGGGAGCGACGGCGGCGGACAGCGGCTCGTTCGTGGTAACAGGCCCGGCGACGAAGCTCGTGTTCACCCAGCAGCCAACAGGCGGCAGTGCGGGCTCGCCGCTCGGCACGCAGCCGACGGTCTCGGTCGAGGACGCCTCCGGCGCGGTTGTGACGACAGACAACGGAACGGCGGTCACGCTGGCGCTGAACAACGCCAACGGGGCCACGCTCACCTGCAGCGGCGGCACGCTTACGAAGACCGTCGTGAACGGCGTCGCGGCATTCAGCGGGTGTTCCGTCGACAACGCCGGGACGGGCTACAGCCTCCACGCGACGTCGAACCCAGCGCTCACGGCGGCCGACAGCGCGACGTTCGCGGTCGCCGGCGTACCCGCGAAGCTGGCGTTCTCCGTCCAGCCATCGGTCGGCATCGCCGGCGTGGCGCTGAGCACGCAGCCGGTGGTGCTCGTGGAGGACGGCAACGGCGCCACCCTCACCAGCGACAGCACCACGCAGGTCACGCTGTCGCTCACCGGCGGCAGCGGCGGTTCGCCGGTGCTGAGCTGTACCAGCCCGGGCGGCCTGACAGGCACGGCCGTGAACGGCGTCGTGACGTTTGCGGGCTGCAAGGTGAGCGTGGGCTCCGGAACCGCCGTACGGCCTGCACGCTGTTTCCGGCTCGCTCGCGCCCGACGACAGCCACCCGTTCGTGGTCACCGGCCCGGCGACCCAGCTCGTCTTCACGCAGGCGCCGGCGTCGGGCCTCACCGGGGTGGCGTTTGCGACGCAGCCCGTCGTCAAACTGGAAGACGCCGCGGGCCGTGTCGTCGTGGCGGACAGCGCCACGGTGGTCGCCCTCAGCCTGAAGGCAGGCAGCACGGGCACGCTTACGTGCGCCCCCACGCTGTCCGCAACCGCCGCCGCCGGCGTCGCGACCTTCAGCGGCTGTTCCATCGACGCGGTCGGCACCGACGTGCTGCACGCGGCTGCCGGGGCTATGGCAGGCGACAGCCCGCCGTTCGCGGTGACAGCCAGCTCGGGGACGGTCTGGTATTTCGCCGAGGGGTTTACCGGTGGCGGCGCTAACAACAACCAATGGCAGACGTACCTCTACCTGGTGAACGTGACGTCCGCCCCCGCAGCCGTGACCATCACCTACTTCCAGTCCACCGGCGGCACGACCGTGAAAAACATCGTGATCCCGCCGGAAAGCCGGCGAACGATGTTCGCCAACGATCCTGCTGAGGGGCCGGGCGACGGCGTGGCGTTCGGCATCAAGATCACCTCCGACCAGCCGGTTACGGCGGACCAGTCGCTCGTCGATACCGCCGGCCAACTGGCGCACGGCAGCGCCGGCAGCCAGGCGCTCTCCGACACGTGGTATTTCGCCGAAGGGTTCACGGGAAACGGCTGGCTGACCTTCATCTCAGCGACGAACCCGGGGGCCACCGCGGCAAACGTCGCGCTGACCTACCACCTCACGGATGGCACAGCCATTACACGCACGGCGGTGGTTCCGCCCGGCTCCCGCTTCACATTCGCCGCGCACGAAGATCCGAACAACCCGGCCACGCCGGGCCAGCCTACCGGCGTCGGACTCGGTCAAGCCTTCGCGGTAAGTCTCTCGTCGGACCAGCCCATCGTTTCGCAGGAGGTTCTGATCGACACCGTCGGCCTCCTCGCCCATGGCACGATTGGCGTGACTTCGCTCGACACGACGTGGTACTTCGCCGAGGGCGTCACGACGAACCAGTGGCTGACGTTCATTTCCGTCGGGAACCTGTCGGGAAGCACTGCAACGGTGACCGCCACCTATAACATCCTCGGCCAGCTCCCCGAGTCCCGCACGATCACGCTCGCTCCGGGCGCGCGCGGAACCTTCGCCGCGCAGGACGACCCGCTCGCGCCGGGGACCACCGGCGTCGGGCCGGATCAGGCGTTCGGGGTGACCGTCACATCGGACGTGCCGATCGTCGCCCAGGAGGTACTGATCGATCCGAAACCGGGCGTTGCGCTCGCGCACGCGGTGATGGGCGCGCACTCACTGAGCACGAGCTTCACGTTCGGCGGTGGGACGAGCGAAGCCGGCTGGCTCACGTTCATTTCGGCCACGAACCCTGGGGCGGCGCCTGTCACCGTGACGGCGACCTACTTCTTCGAGGGCGGAGATCCCCCGGTCACGCGCACCGTCACGCTCGACGGCAACAGCCGGACCACCTTCGCCAGTTTCGACGCGCTCACGGGCGTTGATCCGGGCCTGCGATTCGGAGTGCGAATCACCGCGTCGGCGCCGATCATCTCGCAGGAAGTGGTGATCGACGTCGTGAGATACCTCGCCTACAGCGCCGCGGGAACGCCGGGCCCCTGACCTTGCAGCTACGGGTTTCCGGTCTTCGCGATGTTCGGGATGAGCGTGTGGTACGTGTAGTTCACGGCGGCGTCGAGGTGACGCGTGGCCGACGTCGGGGCCATCCATGAAAGCCCGAGCATGACGATTGCGCCGAGCGTAAGCTGAATCGCCAGCCGCCGATGGTGCGTCATGCTGGTACTGTCTCCCGACTCGTCGCCCATGGCATGGCGTGGCGGAGCGCAGACTCGCTGCTCGGGCGCAGCGCGAGCGCGAGGCCGGCCGCCAGGCAAACGGCGGTCGGGTTCACGTGGGTGGCGCTGAGAATGTCGAAGTGGAAGTAGAGGACAACCCACCCGGTTGCTGCGTATAGCAGCCAGCGGCACTGCGGTTCGCCGTCGAGCGTGCTCAACAGGAACACCGGCAATGCGGCGAGCAGAACATCGTGCTCGTAAAGGTGCGGACTGATGAGCAGCGCGCCGAACACGATTAGCGCAAAGGTCGCCTCCGGTCCCGGGCGTCTCCGCAGGATCGTCCACCCGCAGGCACCGAAGGTCACGAGGTCGAGTGTGGCGGTCAAGAGCACACGTGGGAGATGCGCTCCGCTGACCAGGGCTGTAGAAAATGCGTTCCAGCCGAACATGCCCCAGATCGAGATCCCGTTCTTCTCGTCCCACCCCACGGCCTGCACGGAGAGGCGCATGTAGCCGTGAAGTAGTTCAGGGCCTGTCCACGCGACGGCGGCGGCCGTGGCGAGCAGCCCAACCGAGGCCGCTAGGGCGATCGGCCGCCACTGCCCCGTCAGCAGCAGGAAGGCGATCGGTAACAAGAGAAGCTGCGGCTTGTCAGCAATCAGCAGCAACGCGATCGGCGGTCCCCGGCGTGCTTTGCCGCATGAACGCGCATTGCCAGAGCAGAGCGAACCCGGCCGAGCAGGAAGAACGTCGTCTGGCCGTGGATGAGCACCTGGAAGAACGGAGGCGACGCCACGACGCCGGCGGCTGCCACGATCAGCATCGTGCTGGAAACGGCGCGCTGCCGTGCCAGCACGAATCCAGTCACCGCGAAAGTGACGAGTCCTGCAGCGGTCCACAGTGCGGCAGCTGTGGGCGCGGGCAGGGTGCTGAGCGCAGCGAAGGGGATCGCCGCGATCGGTGGCGCGTAAAAAGGAAGGACCAGTAGATCGTTCTCGCCCTGTGACGCCGCCCTGGCCTCCGCGGAGTGAATGGCATCCAGCTCGTAGACATCGGTGCGATGCTGGCGGAAGAGGCTCCCGGCGCCGTAGAAGACCGCGAAGTCGTCCATCGAGGGGTTGTACGCGGTCGTGGTGGGCATTCGGATCGTTGCCGGCGTCACGCTGTCCAGGCCGCTGGCGATGACGTACCCAAACCAGCCGAGCAGGACCGGCACCACCGCATAGGCGAGGAGGAAATGTCGCGACGGGAGGCGCGGCAAGGCGATCGGGGTTGCCAACCAGGTTCGTCCCCAGCGTGGATAGCCGCCCGGTGGGAGCAAGATAGCGGCGACCCCTCGTTGGGTCACCTCTCCGTGAGGTTTCAGTAAATGCCGCCCCGCACCGGGTAAACTCCCACCATGGCCACCGCCCTCGATGTCCGACGCATCGCCCTCTCGCTCCCGGAAACGTCCGAGGGCACGAGCTACGGCACGCCGTCCTTCAAGGTGGCGAAGACGCTGTTCGCGCGACTCTGGGATGACTACGAGACGCTCGCCATGAAGATGGACTTCGCCGAGCGCGAGGCGCTCATCGCCGAGGAGCCCGAGCGCTTCTTCCTCACTGACCACTACCGCAACTACCCGTTCGTGCTCGTGCGGCTGCCCGAAGTCTCCGTGGAGCGCCTCGAGGAGCTGTTGGCCGGCGCCTGGCGTTTCTGCGCGCCGAAGAAGCTGCAGGCTGCGCATCCCGGTCGCTAGCGACGGCCCTCCACGAGCGTGTCTTCCGCCTGTGTGAAGGGCGTCACGGTGAAGTCGGGAAACGTGTTGGCCCGACACGGTATACTGCCCGCTATCGTGGTAAATCCGCTGTTCGACCCGTCGACCATCACGCAGATCAAGCAGTACCGGCTTGTCCGGGAACTTGGTCGCGGCGCCATGGGCACCGTCTATGAAGGTGTCGACGCGCGCGATGGCAGCCGCGTCGCGGTGAAGGTCCTGAAGCCCGAGCTCGTCGCCGCGGATCCCACCTTCCGCGATCGCTTCGAACGCGAAGCCCACGTGGCGGCCCTCCTGCGCTCGCCCTACACCGTGCACCTGAACGACTTCGGCTTCGCGAACGGGCTCTACTTCCTCGTCATGGAATACGTCGACGGTGAATCGCTCAGCCAGGCGCTCGAAGGCGGCCCGATGGACCCGGCGAAGGCGCTCCATGTCGCCATCGCCGTGGCGCGCGCCCTCGAAGAGGCTGCGGCGCGCGGCGTCGTCCACCGCGACATCAAGCCGGACAACATCATGCTGGCGCAGGACGGCGTGGTGAAAGTGGCGGACTTCGGTATCGCCCGGCAGGAAGGCGGCGCCGGCGCGACCATCGTCGGCGGCTACGTCGGCACCCCCGCCTACTCGGCGCCAGAACAGACCCGCGGAGACGTCGACACCCGCACCGACATCTACGCCCTCGGGGCGACGCTCTACTGCATGCTCGTCGGCCACCCGCCGTTCATGGGCAACTCCGGCCGCGAAATCCTCCAGCAGCACCAGTACTCGCCCGTGCCGATGTCCCCGCTGGGCAATATGCCCGACTCGATTACCAACCCGATCCGCCGGTGCCTCGAAAAGGACCCGCGTGATCGCTATCAGAACCCGTCGGAGCTGGCCGGCGCGCTCGAGCGTGCTGCGCGCGGACTCGCTGTCGCGGCGCTCCAGGAGCCCCAGGCAGCGGTCGCACCGGTCGTCGTGCCACCCGTCAGGGTCGAAGGCACTGGCGGCAGCGGCGTTGCCCCCGGCACCGGCTCGTCCTCCGATGTCACCAGCACGCACGACGAAAGCGAGCCGGTGGTTGCGGCGGCAGCCCTCCACGAGACGCACGACTCCGCCGTCCCGGCGCTTCCCGAAACGGACGACACGCACGACGACACCGCGATCCCGGTAGTTCCCGAGACGGGCGACACCCACGATGACACCGCCATACCGGCAACGGCACTCGGTGCGGCGGGCCTCGCCGGTGCGGCCGGCCTGGCCGCGGGGGCCGCGGCTTCCGGCATGCCCGCGCCCGCACTCCCAACCATGCCCCCGCTCACGCCCAGCGCCATCGCCAGACGGTGGTGGCGCCGAGCGCCGCACTGTCGGACCGCGTAGCAGGACCCGCGCCGACGCTGCCGCCCGACAGCGCCTCGTCGCCTCCGGCAGGACGGCCCCGCGCCGACGATAGTGGCCATCGGGCGCAGGCTGCGGCAGGCCCGGGCGGCCCGCCACCGGCGGCCCCCGTTTTGGCCGGTGCCGCTGCTGCGGGCGCCGGCGGCGCCCCTCCGAAGAAACGTCGCGGCATGATGTTCGCAGCGCTGGGCGGCGGCGGCGCGATCGTCGCCGGCCTGGCGGTTGGGATCTCGCTCGCGCTCGGCGGCGGCGGAGGCACCGCTAAGGTGGCCGCCGACGCCACCGCGACACCGACCGCGGCCGCCTCCGCTTCGGCTAGCCCCTCGGCGTCGCCGAAGGCCTCGCCGTCGCCTGGCGTCTCCCCCAGCCCCGGCACGTCACCGAGCCCCGGCGTGTCGCCTACGACGGCGCCTCCCACGAACACGCCCCAGTCCCAGGGTGGTGGCGGCGGTGGCGGCGGCGGCCCGGTCGTTCTACCTACACCGGTGCCCGTGCAGCCGACGCCCGTCCCGCCGACGCCGGTCCCGCCCACGGCCACACCCATCCCGCCGACGGCGACGCCGAAGCCGCTCGTCTACCTGCAGTTCCTCGGCTTCTGGGCGGCCGTGCGCGGGGACAACCAGCCGAACGGCAACACCTTCTTCCCGATTCCGCCCGGCGTGAGCCTCCAGGGCGGAGGGTCGAGCGCCAACAAATGCTCGGTCACCGGTATCTATCGGCTTCACGCACTCCGATCCGGAAGCGTGGAAGAGCCCGAACAGCGTGGTCGTCGACTACTCGTGGTACCTGGATGGCTCGTACCTGGCCGGCGGATCGTGGCAGGTGAACGATGACCCGACCTGGTTCGGCTGGCGAAATACGGCTGTCCCGCAGAATCCGCTGCCGCTCGGCACCTACAAGCTCCTGCTCCAGGTGGAAGGCACTAGCATTAGCTATAGCGAGGCATTCACGCTCGGCTGTTGAGCGTCACGGGACGGAAACGGCGCGTGTGTATAATCCCACGCTATGTCACCCCGACGCGCCTCTTCGCTTTACCGGCTTGCCGGCCTCTTCATTGCCGTATCCATCGCCCTCGTGGCGGTGCTCGCGGCGGATGCCGCGCCGCCTGAGGGTGGCGTATCGGCGGCGGCCACGAATCCGCCCACGTCTGGCCTGAACCTGCCCTTCGCGACCCACATGGGGCCAATCGTGCGCGACACCCCGGCGAACGTCGACGTGACGGTCGACAAGTTCGGCGCCGGGATCTTCGCTGTTCTCCCGGCGGGCGTCTTCTGCAACGAGCAGTGTTCGTCGCAGGTGGTTGGCGTCCAGCCAGGGTCCACGGTGACGGTGGCGGCGCAGCCATCCGATGGCTGGGAGGTTCGCGCATGGACGGGCTGCACGCCGACGGCCGACCTCGCCAGCTGTTCCACCACCGCGGCCGAAGGCACCCATGTCCACGTCTCGTTCGGCCAGGTCAACGTCGTGTTCACCGCGCCCCTGCGGCTGCTCTCGTCGACCTCGACCGACACGATGGTCGTGAACGGCGAGACCTACACCTTCCCGCAAAACGGCGAGACCAACGCCATCCTGCCCGGCGACTTCCTCGCCAGCGTCGAAGGGGCGGGATTCCTGCGTAAGGCCGTCTCCCTCGATCGCCACGGCGGCGTCGTTGACGTCGTCACCACACCGGCGACGCTGCTCGATGTCGTCTCGGAAGGGACCCTGACGCTCGGCCTGTCGTCGCTCCTTGGAAACAGCGGCACGGGCACCCAGAACACCTTCAACATTGACATCCCCATCGACCAGACGTTCGGCTCGACACACATCTCCGGCGACCTCTCCGCGAGCGGCAGCCTGCTCGCCGAAGTGAACGTTTCCCAGGGCGGCGTGACTGGCGTGCACATCTCGTTCACCGCCCAGGTGAACGGCATCCTCCATGCCACGTCCGGCGCCGTGAACAGCCCGGACATCCCGGTCGACGACGTCCAGGGCGGCTGCTTCACGGCGCTGTTCATCCCCGTCTGCGTCGACATCGGCCTCACCGCGCAGGTCAACGTGGACTCGCAGAGCCAGGTCGACATCGGGCTGACGGTGGACTTCTCGGCCACCGGCAGCCTCACCTTCGACGCCTCCGGCTTCCACCAGCGCGGCACCACGAAGAAGGACGTGCGCATCGCCCCTCCCACCGATCCGGTGAAGGCGAACGTTGACCTGACCCTCAAGCCGACCATCGGACTGACCATCCTCGGAAAGCCCGCAGCCGATATCGCCATTCCCGTGACCATGACGGCCAACCTGGATCCCGCGATGGTTCCGCGTCTGCGCGCTTTCGCCACCGTCGATGGCATCGCGTTCGTGCACCAGGCGGGCCTGTTCCTCGGCAACGACGAGCTCGGCCCATACACGCTGTTCTCGGTGAACGAGGAGTTCTACCGCTCTCCCACCGTCGGCCTGACGCTCATCAAGGCCGGCGAAGGCACCGTTTCCGGATCGGACGATGCGCACGCGGCGACCATCAACTGCGGGCTCAGCGAGACGCGCTGCTCGGCTGTCTTCAACGGGCCGCTGGCAGGCATCGTCGACAAGGTCACGCTTACCGCGACGCCGTCGCCCGGATGGGTGGTGGTTGGTTGGAGCGGGGGCTGCACCCCCGGGGGCTCGGCCACATGCAGCGTTCCCATGGACCAGTCGCGGACGGTTACGGCGATCTTCACGCACTTAGCGCCGCAGCCCTGAACGCGTTGCCGCTAGCGCCGCCGATTAGCTAGAGTAGGCCGCTCCCGGAGCGTTTGCTCCGGGTTGTTGGGACGCAGGGTGACGCTCGGGAGGGCGATGGATGGCCGGTACTGTCTTCGTCCGCCACGGCGATACTGCGCAGGAGTTTTCCGTCGGCGCGGAGGCTACGATCGGCCGCGCGCCGGATAACCAGATCGTTCTCTCGGATCTCGCCGTCTCCCGCCACCACGCGAGCGTGCGCATGGAAGGCGGCGCCTGGCGCATCGTCGACCTCGGCAGCGCCGGTGGCACGCGCGTGGGCGACACAGCCCTCGAGCCGCGCGTTCCGCACGCGATGAAGCCCGGCGAGCTCGTCGCCATCGGCCCGTACATGATCGAGCTGGCTGCGGGTTCGACGCCGAGCGCGGGCCCCACCATCGTCGCGGGCGGTGCGGCGACGATCGTTGCTCCCAGCGCGGCCGCCGCCGGCGCGACGCAGATCCTCATCCCGCGCCCGCGGATCATGGTCACGAGCCCTGAGGGCACCCGCGTCGTCGACCTCACCGGAGACAAGGTGACCTTTGGCCGGGACGACACGCAGGGTGTCAACGACGTCGTCGTGAAGGTCGCGCAGGTGTCGAGCCGGCACCTCGAGTTCCGGCGGCTGCCCACCGGCGGTTACGAAGTCGAGGACCTCGGCTCTACCAACGGCACGACCTTCGGGGGCCAGCGCATCCAGCGCCGCGTGCTGCAGGAAGGCGACCGCTTCGACATCGCCGGCACGGTGCAGATCGTGTACACGGCCCAGCCCGAGCTAGAACCGCTCCCGGCCGCGGGCGAGGACCACGCCCTCGACCTCGCCGGCAAAGGCACCATCACGATCGGCCGCGATCCCTCGTGCGACGTGCGCCTCTCGCAGCCCACCGTGTCGAAACAGCACGCCCGCATCGTCACCACCGCCGATGGCCATGGCCGCGCAATCGAAGACCTCGGGTCGACGAACGGGACGTTCGTGAACGGCGAACGCGTGGTGCCGGGCGCGCCGCGCGTCCTGAAGCCGGACGATGAGATCCGCGTCGGCCTCGTGAAGCTGGTCTTTTCGGCCGAGTCCCTGGAAAAGTTCGACGACTCGCATGCGGTTGGACTGGACGCCGTGGGGCTGAACCAGCGCATCGGGCAGGGCGTGAACCTGCTCAAGAACATCTCGTTTTCTATCCAGCCGAACGAATTCGTCGCGGTCGTCGGCACCAGCGGTGCGGGCAAGTCGACGCTCCTGAACGCCCTCAGCGGCCTGAAGCCGGCCTCCGAAGGCGCCGTGCTGCTGAACGGCCAGGAGCTCTACCGCCACTACGAAGCGTTCCGATCGGCGATGGGATTCGTTCCCCAGGACGACATCCTCCACAAGGAGCTGCCCGTCGGCCGCGCCCTGGAATACGCCGCGGAACTGCGCCTCCCCGACGACACCACGCCGCAGGAGCGCCACGAGCGCGTTCGCGACGTCATCAAGAAGCTCGGGTTGGAAGAGCGCCGTGACGTTGCCATCGGCTCGTTGAGCGGCGGCCAGCGCAAACGCGTGTCCATCGGTGCGGAACTGCTCACCGAGCCCGGGCTCTTCTTCCTGGACGAGGCGACCTCGGGCCTCGACCCCGGCATCGAGGCGCAGCTCATGCGCCTGCTCCGCGGCCTCGCCGACGAAGGCCACACGATCGTCCTCATCACCCATGCGACGAAGAACGTGATGCTGTGCGACCAGGTCGTGTTCCTCGCCCGCGGCGGCTACCTCGCCTACTACGGCCCGCCCGACAAGGCGCTCGAGCACTTCGAGGTGGAAGACTTCGACGGCATCTACGAGAAACTCGATGCCGAGCTGACGCCAGAGCAGTGGGCGCAGCGCGCCACCAAATCGCCCACCTTCAACCAGTACGTGACGGCCCGCCTCGCGGCGCACGGGATCACCGGCGGCGTAGAGACGGTCCCGCGAACCACGGTGGCGCCGCCGCCCGTACGCCACAGCTCGGGCATCCGCCAGCTGCGCGTGCTGGCGCGGCGCTACTTCGACATCATCCGCCGCGACCGGGTGAACTTTGCGCTGCTCTTCGTGCTCGCTCCGGCGCTCGGCTCGATGGACTTCATCGCCTGGAAGCGTCATACGCTGACCTTCATGAACGGCGACACGGGCCAGGCGCTTTCCATGCTCTTCCTGGCGTCCCTCATCCCGTTCCTCGTCGGCGCCTTATCGAACGTCCGGGAGATCGTGAAGGAAGCGCCGATCTATGCCCGCGAACGCGCCGTCTCACTCGAGATCTGGCCTTACCTCGCTTCGAAGATTTCGATCGCGTTCATGTTCGCCTTCTACCACGCGGCGGCCCTGCTGATCGTGAAGCTCATCGTCGTCGACTTCCCCGATGCCGGCCGGACCCAGTTCTTCGAGTTCTACGGGACGCTCACGCTGGCGGTGATGTGCGGCATCCTCTGGGCGCTCGTGATCTCGGCCCTCACTGGCAAGGAAGAGCAGGCGATGCTGATCATCATCGCTGTCATCGTGGTGCAGGTGGTCTTCTCTGGGGGCGTCGTCTCGCTGGCCAGCCTCGGCCCCGTCGGCACGGTGGTCGGCAGCATGACCAGCACCAGCTGGGCGTTCAAGGCGCTGGTCGCCTCCGCCGGGTTGAGCACGCACGGCTGCGGCGGCACCTTCCCCGACTGCCGTTTACCGGGCTTCGGCGCCTTCACGGACCCCGCCGCCCGCACAGTGTCGTATGAATCCACGACGAAAAACTACGGCGACGTCTTCAATGCGGACGTGCTCGTCTGCTGGGGCGCAATGCTGGCCATCATGGCCGGGCTGTGCGTCATCCTCTACTTCCTCCAGCGGCGGAAGGACCGCCTGTGACCAGCCTTCCCATCGATCCTCCGCTCATGCTCGAGACCGGCCACTGCCTCGATACCGGCAGGGCGCGCGCGGATAACCAGGACAACCTGATCGTCGTGAAAGGGCCGGCCGAAGGCACCTGGCTGTTGGCTGTCGCCGATGGCGTCGGCGGACTGCCCGGCGGAGCGGCCGCCAGCGACACGGCCCTCGCCACAATGGAATCGGCGGTTCGCGATTGCACCGGCCCGCTCGCCGATTGCGCCGAGACCGGGATCGCCACGGCGAACGCGGCCGTTATCGCCCGCGCGGCCGAGACCGGCGTGACCTCCGGCTCCACGATCGCGGTCGTCGTCGTCGAGCGCGGCATCGTTGAGACGCTGCATGCCGGTGACTCGCGGGCGTACCTGATGCGTGATGGATCGTTGCAGCAGCTCACCCAGGACCACTCGCTGGTCGGCGAGGCCGTTCGCGACGGCCGCCTCTCCCCCGAGGAGGCACGCCGCCACCCGCAGCGGAACGCGATCACGCGTGCGCTCGGCGTCGGTCCCGAGGTGGACGTCGAACGCAGCGAGCCGCAGCAGCTCCAGCGTGGCGACGCGCTGCTGGTCTGCTCCGACGGCCTGCATGGGCTCCTGGACTCCGACGAGATCGCGGCCTTCCTCGGGCAGGGAGGGTCGGCCGAGGAGCGGGCGAAGAGCCTCGTGGCGGCCGCGAATCGCGCCGGCGGCACCGACAACATCGCCGTGATCGTCGCCCTCGTTCTCTAGCGCTTACTCGCGCCAGCGCAGCGTGGCCGGAGCCGCGACGGCCTCCGGGAGCGGCTCCATCGTTGGCGGCGGGAGCTCCTTCTTCTCTTCGCCGCTACCCAACAGCGACAGCGCCCCGAACAGCAGCCCAACGCCAAGCACGACGACCGACGGCAGCCAGAACGCCGGCGCGGCGTCGGTGAGCGCCTGTGACAGCACGTCCTTGACCAGTCCGGCGTAGGTCGCCGGCAGTGTGCTGCCATCGCCGACCGCGACGCTGACGAGCTCGCGGCGGAGGATGCGGCCGCCGATCTGCCAGGCAGCAAGCCCGAGGACGCCCGAGAAAATCAGCGGGATGGCCACGCGCCGGAACGCCTTGCGCCGCGCCGGCCACGTGAACACGAGCAACGCGAGCGCGCCGAGGGCAACCAGCGCCGCGCCTACGGGGCGGCCCCAGACCGCGGCGTGCGCCGAAAGCCGCACGATCCAGAGGGTGTCGCTCACGTCCTTCGTGACGTCGGCCGGCGGCCCAAGGAAGTACTTCGCCGTCGGTCCCGTGCCTTGCTGGTGAATGAACTGCTCGTGCGCGAGCTCGCCGCCGGGGTTGGTGATCCCGCCCAGCGCCCCCTTGACCATGGTCGCTTCGATAGCCGCGACGACGTCGTTGCCGTCGATAGCCTGGTCGACCGCGAACGTGATGGGCGCGTCGAGCAGGTTGTCGTCGCTCACGCCGGCGCCCTTCTTGATGATTCCGCTGACTTCGCCGCGGTTCGCCTTCGGGATGTCGAAGGTCGGAATGTTTTTCGGCGCGGTGCCCTTCGCGAGCTGGTCCATGGTCTGCTGGAGATTGGCTTTGAAGACGTCGTACGACGCCGACTTTTCGGTTGGCAGCGTGGCTATCTGCGCGGCCGTGAGCGCGGCATTGCCCGCGCCGGCGGCCAGCACGAAGTCCGTGACATCGATCGCCAGCTCCAGCGGCCGGTCGCTCTTCAGGAACGCGATGAGCTGCTCGATCGTGACCTCGACGGCGGCGCGCAGCGCCTCCGGGCCGACCACCGCACCCAGGGCGCCCGCGATCTCGTTGACCGGGACCTGCGTGCCGCCGAGCAGCTCGCTGGTCTGCTTGCTCAGCGCGGGATCGGTGGCTACGTCGTTGTAGGCCCGGTCGTAGGCGTGGGAATGGTCGAGCACGCCTTCGTAGTACCCCGCCTTGAGGAACTTCGTGTCGACGGTATTCGACGCCAGGAAGACGACGAAGCCGAGGACGATCAACGCCATCAGCAGAGCCGCCACGGCTGGTGAACTCCGGCGGCGACCCGGGAGTGAGCGGAGCTGGGGAGCACTTGCCATGGGTGGCCGTATGGTACGCGACGGCCTCGGGATACAGCACGGGGAGTGCGCCGGGTCGTCCATGCGCGAGCGCGCGATATGCTGGTTCGATGCGGACCGCTTCTCGACTGCTTGCCATAACCGCCGCATCCCTGGTGGTGACCGCCATCGGCTGGGCATTCGTTGCGCAGGCGGCCGGTCCGTCGCCGCTGCCGCGTCGAGCGTTCGTCCCCTTGGCCGCGAGCGATGCCGCCACGCCTACGCCCGTCCCGACGCGCGTCCCACCGCCGCCTGGCCCGGGCTACTGTGTGCCGTCGGACCTCAACATCCCTTCGCCGCCGAACGTCATCGCGGGGCACTTCACTATCGCGGGCCAACCGGCGCCCGCCGGGACGCTGGTGACGATGACCTTCGACGGCGGAATCGGCGTGTCGGCGTACACGACCGCTGAAGGCGGCTACCGCGTCGACTACGCCGCCGGCGGCGCCGGCCACGACCCGCCCTGCATCAACCAGGTGGGAGCCGAGATGGGCCTGCTGGTGAACGGCGTGCTCGTCGATACCGGCGTGCGCGTCGGCGATCTGCAGGCATACCTGTTCTTCCTCTTCGACCTCAACATCCCGTGACCGGCGTTGGCAGCCTTCCGGAGCCGCGACTAAGCTGAATCGATCGCGCATCTAAGGGAGACCGATTCGCACGTGGCGCAAGAACGGCCCGGCCAGCTCCAGCGGCACATCCGCCGCCTGCGCGATGGTGCGTGGTGCGAATCGCCGGATGCGGTTGCCGTCGAAGAGCCGATGGAGATCCGCGTCGCTCTGGGAGCGGGCCGGCGCCCCGGCGAAGAAGAGCATCGCCATCACGATGCGCACACCGGGCGACGACTTCGCACTGGCGGCGGGGTTCCTGTTCGCGGAAGGTGTCATCCACGGCCGCGACGATGTCGTCGACATCTCGTACTGCAAGGACGAAGACGAAGAGCAGCGCCGCAACATCGTCACGGTCACGCTGCGTCCCGGGCTGGCGCTCGATTCCGCCCGCCTCGAGCGCAACTTCTTCACGACGTCGAGCTGTGGCGTCTGTGGCAAGGCCACGCTCGACGCGCTCGAAGTCGAGGGCTGCCGCGCCATCGAGCCGGGGTTCACCGTCTCCGCCCGCATACTCTGCTCGCTGCCGGCGAAGTTGCGCGACGCGCAGGCCGTCTTCGAAACGACCGGCGGATTGCACGCAGCCGGCCTGTTCGACGCCGACGGCGCGCTGATCGCCCTCAACGAAGACGTGGGGCGGCACAACGCCGCCGACAAGCTCTTCGGCGGGCAACTGCTCGCGGGGGCGACCCCGCTGAGCGAGTCCGTGCTCATGCTGAGCGGGCGCGCGAGCTTCGAGCTGCTGCAGAAGGCGCTGGTGTCTGGCGTGCCCGTGGTGGCCTCGGTAGGCGCGCCATCCAGCCTCGCGGTAGAGTTGGCGGAGTCGTTCAACATCGCGCTCGCCGGTTTCGTGCGGCCCGGCGGGCTGAACGTTTACACCGGCGGGGAGCGTATCCTCGACTGACGCGGGCGGCGGAAAGAGAGGCGGGGGAGTTTGGCACAGGCAAGCTGGGACGACGATCGAGCCGAGGCGCGCATCCGTGCGCTCGAACACCTCTCCGGGGCGCTGCTCCCGATGCTGCACGCGCTCATGGATGAGTTCGGCTACATCGACAGCCGCGCCGTGCCGCTCCTCGCACAGAGCCTGAACATCTCCCGCGCCGAGGTGGTCGGCGTCATCAACTTCTACCACGACTTCCGGCAGGAGCCGGGCGGCCGTCACACGCTCAAGCTGTGCCGCGCGGAAGCCTGCCAGTCGATGGGCTGCGAGCGCTTGCTGGAACACGTGAAGTCGCGCCTCGCCACCGAGCTCGGCGGAACGTCCCCCGACGGCGAGGTGACGCTCGAGGCGGTTTACTGCCTGGGCAACTGCGCCCTCTCGCCCGCGATGCTGCTCGACGACCGCCTCTACGGACGGGTCTCGGAGCGCCGTTTCGACGAGATCCTCGCGAAGGTGGCCCAATGACGCGCGTCTTCGTCCCGTGCGACGCCGCCGCCGCTGTCCGTCGGCGCCGACGAGGTCGCGCAGGCGATCGCCAGCGAAGCCGAGCGCCGGGGGCTCGACGTGACCGTCATCCGGAACGGATCGCGCGGCATGCTCTACCTGGAGCCGCTGGTGGAGGTGGAGGCCGAGCACACCCGCCTCGCCTACGGACCCGTCACTGAGAGCGACGTCCCGGGCCTGTTCGACGCCGGTTTCCTGGATGGCGGCGCACACGCGCTCGCGCTGGGGCCGACCGCGGAGATCCCCTACTTCAAGAAGCAGACGCGGCTCACGTTCGCCCGCTGCGGTGTGACCGACCCGCTGTCGCTTGTCGGATTACACGGAGCATCGCGGCTTCCGCGGGCCTCCAGCGCGCTCTGGGAATGAAGGCCGAAGAGATCGTCGAAGAGGTGGTCGCCTCCGGCCTTCGCGGACGAGGCGGAGCCGGATTCCCCACCGGCGTGAAGTGGCGCACCGTGCTCCAGGAACAGGCCGACCAGAAGTACATCGTCTGCAACGCCGACGAGGGCGACAGCGGCACCTTCGCCGACCGCATGCTCATGGAAGGCGATCCGTTCTGCCTGGTCGAAGGGATGACCATCGCCGGGATCGCCGTGGGCGCCACGCGCGGGTACATCTACATCCGCTCCGAGTATCCGCACGCGTTCAAGACCATGACCCGCGCCGTCGAGACTCGCTCACGAGGCGGGCTATCTCGGCGCGACGATCATGGGCAGCCAGCACGCCTTCGAGATCGAGGTCCGGCTGGGCGCCGGCGCCTACATCTGCGGCGAGGAGACCTCGCTGCTCGAGAGCCTGGAAGGGCGCCCGGGCGTGATCCGCTACCGGCCGCCGCTGCCGGCCGTGAAGGGCCTGTTCGGCAAGCCGACGGTCGTGAACAACACGCTTTCCTTCGCGGCCGCGCCATTCATCCTCGACGAAGGCGCGGCTGCCGTACGCGGCGCACGGCGTCGGCCGTTCGCGCGGCACGCAGCCGATCCAGCTCGCCGGCAACATCAAGCACGGCGGGCTCATCGAAATGCCCTTTGGGCTCACCCTCCGCGAGGCCATCTACGATTTCGGCGGGGGGACGGCCAGCGGCCGCCCGTTGCGGGCCGTGCAGGTCGGCGGTCCGCTTGGCGCGTATTTCCCCGACGCTCTGCTCGACACCGCCATCGACTACGAGGCGGTCGCCGCGAAGAAGGGACTGCTCGGGCCACGGCGGCATCGTCGTGTTCGACGACACCGTCGACCTTGCTCGCCAGGCGCGCTTCGCCATGGAGTTCTGCGCGATCGAGAGCTGCGGCAAGTGCACACCCTGCCGCATCGGCTCGACCCGCGGGGTCGAGGTCATCGACCGCATCATCGCCGGGCAGGATCGGGACGAGAACCTCGACCTGCTCGACGACCTCTGCGGGACGATGACAGACGCGTCGCTCTGCGGGCTGGGAGGGCTCATCCCCATCCCCGTCATGAGCGCGCTCGAACATTTCGCTGAAGATTTCGACAGGTCGCCGGCCGGCGACCGGCCGCGAAGGACTGAGGAGGCCATCCGATGACGCTCGTGAAGGAACGGGACTACGGCACGCCGGCGCGCGCGACCGCGGAAACAGTGACGGCGGAGATCGACGGCAGGAGCGTGACGGTTGCGGCGGGCACCTCGGTGATGCGAGCGGCGGCCGAACTCGGGCTCGACGTTCCCAGGCTCTGTGCCACCGACAGCCTGGAGCCGTTCGGCTCGTGCCGCCTCTGCCTCGTCGAGATCGAGGGCCGCAAGGGCGCGCCCGCCTCGTGCACGACGCCGCTCGAAGCAGGGATGAAGGTTTCGACGCAGTCGCCGAAGCTCGCGAAGCTGCGCCGCAACGTCATGGAGCTCTACATCTCCGACCATCCGCTGGACTGCCTCACTTGCCCCGCGAACGGCGATTGCGAGCTGCAGGACATGGCCGGCGCGGTGGGCCTGCGCGAGGTCCGCTACGGCTACGAAGGCGCAAACCACCTGGACGAGGCGAAGGACGAATCGAACCCCTACTTCTCCTTCGACCCCGCGAAGTGCATCGTCTGCTCGCGCTGCGTGCGCGCCTGCGAAGAGACACAGGGCACCTTCGCGTTGACGGTGAAGGGGCGCGGCTTCGCCTCCAAGATCTCGCCCGGAGACATGCTCTTCCTCGATTCCGAGTGCGTCTCCTGCGGCGCCTGCGTGCAGGCCTGCCCAACGGCGACGCTCACGGAGAAGTCCGTCATCGAGATGGGCCAGCCCGAGCACAGCGTCATCACGACGTGCGCCTACTGCGGCGTGGGCTGCACCTTCAAGGCCGAGATGCAGGGCAACGAGGTCGTGCGCATGGTGCCGTTCAAGGATGGCAAGGCGAACCACGGCCACTCGTGTGTGAAGGGCCGCTTCGCCTGGGGCTACACGACCCACAAGGACCGCATCCTCAAGCCCATGATCCGCAAGCAGATCACCGACCCCTGGCGCGAAGTGACCTGGGATGAGGCGATCAACTACGCCGCGGCTGAGTTCAAGCGCATCCAGGCGGAGTACGGCCCCGATTCCATCGGCGGCATCACGTCGTCGCGCTGCACCAACGAGGAGACGTTCCTCGTGCAGAAGCTCGTCCGCGCCGCCTTCGGCAACAACAACGTCGACACCTGCGCCCGCGTCTGCCACTCGCCAACGGGCTACGGCCTGAAGTCGACCTTCGGCACGTCGGCCGGTACGCAGGACTTCGACTCGGTCGAGCAGGCCGACCTGATGATGGTCATCGGCGCCAACCCAACCGATGCCCACCCGGTGTTCGCGTCGCAGATGAAGCGCCGCCTGCGCGCGGGCGCCCGCCTCATCGTGGTCGACCCGCGCAAGATCGATCTCGTCGAACAGCCCCACGTGAAAGCGGACTACCACCTGCCCCTCCGGCCCGGCACGAACGTCGCCGTCGTCAACGCGATGGCGCACGTGGTCGTGACCGAAGGCCTCGTGGACGAAGCCTTCGTGGCCGAGCGCTGCGACCCGGTGAGCTTCGGCCGCTGGCGCGATTTCGTGGCGCAGGAGCGCCACTCGCCCGAGGCCGTCGAGGAGATCACCGGCGTTCCCGCCGCTGATCTGCGGGCCGCAGCCCGGCTTTACGCGACTGCCGGGAACTCGGCCATCTACTACGGCCTCGGCGTCACCGAGCACAGCCAGGGCTCGACGATGGTGATGGGCATGGCCAACCTCGCGATGGCGACGGCGAACCTCGGCCGGCCGGGCGTGGGCGTGAACCCGCTGCGCGGGCAGAACAACGTCCAGGGCTCGTGCGACATGGGCTCGTTCCCGCACGAGTTCCCGGGCTACCGCCACGTCGGCGACGACGGCGTCCGCGCTGTTTTCGAGGAGTCGTGGAACGTGGGCCTCAAGGGCGAACCGGGCCTGCGCCTGCCCAACATGTTCGACGCCGCCGTCGATGGCACCTTCAAGGGCCTGTATATCCAGGGCGAAGACGTCGTGCAGTCGGACCCGAACACGAAGCACGTGACCGCCGGCCTCGGCTCGATGGAATGCATCGTCGTGCAGGACCTGTTCCTCAACGAAACGGCGAGCTACGCGCACGTCTTCCTGCCGGGGTCCTCGTTCCTCGAGAAGGACGGGACGTTTACCAACGCCGAGCGGCGCCTCGGGCGCGTGCGCAAGGCGATCCCGCCGATGGCCGGGCTGGCCGACTGGGAGATCACCGTGGCGCTCTCGAATGCGCTCGGCTACCCGATGAACTACGCCCACCCGTCGGAGATCATGGACGAAATCGGGCGGCTGACGCCCACCTTCGCCGGCGTCACCTACGAGAAGCTCGACGAGCTCGGCAGCATCCAGTGGCCCTGCAACGAGAAGGCGCCCGAGGGCACGCCGGTCATGCACGTCGGTGGGTTCGTCCGCGGCAAGGGCCAGTTCATGATCACCGAGTTCGTTGCGACCGACGAGAAGCCGACAGACCGCTTCCCCCTGCTGCTGACGACCGGACGAATCCTCTCGCAGTACAACGTCGGCGCACAGACGCGGCGCACGCCGAACGTCATGTGGCACGACGAGGACCTGCTCGAGATTCACCCCTGGGACGCCGAGAACCGCGGCATCAACGACGGCGACCTCGTGTCGCTCACGAGCCGCGCCGGCGAGACCACGCTCCACGCGAAGATCGCCGAGCGGATGCAGCCGGGCGTGGTGTACACCACGTTCCACTTCCCCGGCACAAATGCGAACGTCGTGACCACCGAGTTCGCCGACTGGGCGACCGACTGCCCCGAGTACAAAGTGACCGCGGTCCAGGTGCGGCGCGCCTACCACCGCTCCGAGTTCCAGGAGCAGTACGAGGGCCGCCGCGACGAGACGACGAAGCTCGACGTGGCTAGGCGCCACGTCCCGTCGATACCTCGGTGCGCGTCTAGCGATGGACGAATCGAGCATGGTGCACAAGGCGAACGGGATCGCGCAGTTCTTCGCGGCGTATCCGCACGACGAAGCGGTGCCGGCGGTGGCCAGCCACTTCCTGCAGTTCTGGGAACCGCGCATGCGCCGCCAGATCATCGCCTACGTCGACGCCGGCGGTGGCGGGCTGCACGAGCTCGTGCTCGAGGCGATGCCGGCCGTGAAGGCGCACGACCTCGGGCTGAAGACGGGCTGAACAGCCGCCACGCCCTGGCGAAGTGAGCCGGCCCAGGAGAGCCCCGCGCCGAAGCGACGGAGCTCTCCTCTGGCCACGTAGAACGAGCGTCAGGTTGTCGGCGCGTGCCTCCAGACCGAGACGATGCGCTCCCTCTTGCTCATCCAGCGGCCGGTCCACGGCTGGCGGTTCCAGCCGAGCCACCGTTCCGCGAGGCGCAGGCCGGCCATGCGGGCCATCAGGTCCATCTCCGCCGGCCAGGCGTATCGCTGAACAACAGGGTTGAGCCGGATGCCGTCCCCCGAGAAGGACACGTGGTTCTCCTCGATGACCTGGTTCACGGGATCGTGCGTCAGGAGGTCGAGGCCGACCCGGTCGGTGCCGACCAGCTCCGCGTGCACGTACTGGTGCTCCTCCATCCGCCAGAGAAAGTCGGGGACGAGCGTCTCCAGCACGAACGCGCCGTCACCGGTGAGATGCGCGGCGACGTTCGCAAAGCAGCGGATCTCGTCCTCCTGGGTGAGGAGGTTGAAGAAGCTGTTGCCGGGGCAGTAGATGAGCCGGTACGTGCCTTCGACGGGAACGTCGGCGAAGTCGCCGATCGTGACCTTGATCTTTTCGCCGCCGGGTTTCGAGCGCATCTGCTCGACGACGTGCGGCGAGATGTCGATGCCGTCGACGCGGACGCCGGTCGCGGCCAGTGGCAGCGCAATACGCCCGGTGCCGATGCCGAGCTCGAGCGCCGGCCCATCGCCGGCCAGGCTGCGAAGAAACGCGACAGCATGGTCCTCATCGCCGCGCGTGTAATCACGCATCTGTGCGGCGGTGTCCGGGCCAAAGGTCATCGCGGGTGTGTAACCCTTCAAAAACAAACCTCAAATCGTTGATGGCCCGCGGCGCAGGGCACGCGAGCACGAAGCGGTACAAAGAGGAATGCAGATTCAGCCCGCTAATCTCGTGTTGAGCGGGCTGGCCGTTCGGACGCTAGACGGTCGCGAACGGGAGCGAGCGTGACATGGCCATTGGTGACCTCCGTCGCTTTGGTGTGGGGAATCTACTCCGCCGCGCGCGCCGGCGGCAACCCGGCCAGAGGTCAGTCTTCGGTGGCGGCCGCCACGGGCTGTTCGACGAGCGCAGGCGCACCGTGCCCCGTGCTGTGGCGCGAGGCGATGGTCGCCTGCAACGCCCGCGAGGGGTTCGGGCGGCCCTCGCTGTGGCCCAGCACGAGGACCTCGGCCCGGACTTCGTGCCGTGAGATGTCGAGCGTGGCGATGGTGCCCAGCCGCGTGGAAAGGTGGTGCGGGAGGATCGGGCTGCCCGGGTTGATGAGCAGCACGTCCTCGCGGAATTCGATCCGCTCCACGTGCGTGTCGCCGCCGATGAGGATGTCGACGTCCTCGCCGCCGAGGGCGCTGGCGCGGATCTGGTGGATTGGCCGCGACTCCGGGCGCAGTTCGTGCGCCATGCCGAGGCGCCAGCCTTCGATGTCCAGGAACTGTGTCTTCGCCATGCGCACGTCGTGGAAGAGGTCGTTGTTGCCTTCCGCCACGAGCACCGGGGCGAACTGCTGGCACCAGTCGAGCACGGAAGGCGCCGAGACGTCGCCCGCATGCAGGATGAGGTCCAGCCCGCGGAGCGATTCCGCGATCTGTGGGCCGAGTTCATCGAGGGAGCGGAGGAGCGACGGCAGATGGGTATCGGCGATTAGCCCGATTCGCACGCAGGTACGCTATCCTTGCGCCGCGGACTGCACAAGCAGCCCGTGGCACTGCGACGATGGCCGGTCTGATGCGAAGCCGGGCGCGCCAGCGTGACCCCAACCACGGAAGGTAGCTCATGGCTCAATCGCGCCAGGCGGCAATCGCCGGCATCTACGAATACCCCCTTCGCGTCGCCCCGGGCGTCTCCGCGATGCAGATCAAGGCGGCGTCCCTGCGCGCGGCCCTCGACGACGCCGGGCTCAAGTGGAGCGACGTCGACGGCCTGTACGACGCCGGCGACGGTGAGGGCGGCGGCGGCCTCGGCCTCGCGGCCTATCTCGGCCTCAAGCCGCGCGTGATCGACACCACGCAGGTGGGCGGCTCCTCGTACGAGTTCCACGCCGCCCACGCGCTGCGCGACATCGCCGCGGGCCGCGTCAAGGTCGCCGTGACAACGTACGGCTCCACCGCCGCCTCCAGCCGAATGGCGATCGGCACGGGCGGCGGCCGCGGGCCCTCGTCGTGGCAGACGAACATGGAAGCCCCCTACGGCTCCACGCTCATCAGCAACTACGCGATGGTGAAGCAGCGCCACATGTTCCAGTACGGCACCACGACCGAGCAGCTCGCGCAGATCTCGGTCGCGACGCGCCACCACGCCATGCGAAACCCCCAGGCCGTGAAGGCGATGACCGACCTCCAGTTCGTCAAGGTCGACGAGATTAGCGTCACCGACGTGATGGACTCGCGCGTCGTGGCGACCCCGTTGCATCTGCTCGAGTGCTGCATGGTCTCCGATGGCGGCGGCGCCGCCGTCTTCGTCTCGGCCGACGTTGCGCGCGACATCAAGAAGAAGCCTGTCTGGATCCTGGGTTCCGGCGAGGCGACGAAGTACCGCGAGAACGGCGGCGACATCACGACAAGCGCCGCTGCCCAGAGCGGCCCGCCGGCGTTCGCGCAGGCCGGCGTCACGCCCGGCGAGATCGACATCGCCATGATCTACGACTCGTTCACCATCACCGTGGGCGTCTGCCTCGAAGACCTCGGCTTCTGCAAGAAGGGCGAGGTCGGGCAGTTCGTCGGCGACGGACACCTCGCCTTCGACAAGCCGGGCCTCACGCTGAACACCGACGGCGGCGGGCTTTCCTCGAACCACCCGGGCATGCGCGGGCTCTTCCTGCTCCTCGAAGCGACGCGCCAGATGCGCGGCGAATCGACCTCGCAGGTGGCCGGCGCGAAGCTCGCTGTCGCGCACGGCAACGGCGGCCTCCTCGGCTCCACGCACACCGGCGGCACCGTCATCCTCGCGGCCGACTAGCCGCGCACCGATAGAGAAAGGCACAAACACTCATGCCAAATCGACCGCAGCCGCACTTCCCCGAGCCCGATAGCAAGAACTATTGGGACGGCGTCAAAGCCGGCGAGCTTCGTTACCAGACCTGCGACGACTGCAATGGCGCCGTCAACTTCTACCCCACGGCCCACTGCCAGAAGTGCGGCGGATCGCACCTCACCTGGCACGTCTCGAAGGGCGAGGGGACGGTCTACACGTTCTCCGTCGTCATGCAGAACCGCATCCCGGGCTTCCAGGAGCTCGGCGCCTACGCCGTCGCCTACGTCGACCTGGACGAGGGCTTCCGCATGCTCACGAACGTCGTGGGCGCCGCCGATCCCACGAAGGACGTCAAGGTCGGCCAGCGCGTGCGCGTGGAATACGAAGCCCAGGACTCGGGCGAGTACCCCATACCGGTGTTCCGCGCGATCTGACCGCCCGGCGCACAACGATGGGCCGTGTGGCCGATGCGGGGTGTCGCCTCGAAGCCTACCTTCCAGCTATCGAAGCGGAGGAGGCAGGACATGGCACAACCGCTCGTACCCTCACGGCCCATCGCAGAGTCGCTCTTCAGCGCCGCGCGCGATCTCCGGTCGGTGGAATCGGCCTCGGATGCGCGGGAGGCGGCGCGAGCGGCCACGCTTGCGCTGGAGTTCCATCTCGACACGATGGCGCGGAAGCTCGGCGGAGGGGCAAAAGCCATCGATCCCGGCCTGAACGCCCGCGCGCGGGCGGTTGAGGAGCGCCTTCGCGCCGCACTCGAGAAGTGCTGGGAGTTCCAGCGCCAGGCGCTCGGCACGCCCTACCATCCGGGCGAGGCGGATGCGCTGGCGAAGACGCTTGAAAAGGCCGCAACATCCGAAGTGGACCTTGTCTTCGCGGAACTGAACGCCGTCACCGCCGTCGACTGAGCCCCGCGGAAGGCGGTGGCGCGTCCATGCCGGAGTGCGGCGTGCGGAGGAGCCAGCGCGCCCACGGCAGCTTGAACAGCGCGACGATGAGCGCCATCGAGATCGCTTCGAGCGCGAGTGAGCGCCAGCTCCACCAGTTCGAAAGCATCGAACGCGCCGGGCCGCGCGCAGCCTCGGTCGCCACCCACGCCCAGAACGTGTCGGTCACCGCGCGACAGACGAAGAACGTCAGCGCTGCCTCGCGGATCGAGCGTCCGCCGGCGCCAACGGCAATGAACAGCACGTTGCTCGGGAAAGGCCCGCTGGAGTAGATGGCGATGAACGCGATTCGCGCTGCGCGACGACGCTCGAGGGGTCGCGTGAGCGCCGCGACGTTCTCGCGGTCGCTCCGCGGGAGCAGCCGGCTGCCGCGCCGGGCGCCCCATGCGAGGAGCGCTTTGCCCGCGGCGGCGGCCGCCGCACCGCCGATGCCGAGCGGAATGATCGGCAGGTCGCCGAGGATGCGGAACGCCGCGAGGATCGCCCACGACGGCGGCGCGAACGCGGGCAGCACGCTCGCGACGAAGTTCGCCAGCCACGCCAGCAGCATCCACGCGAACGAGGTCATCAGCGCAGCCCGCGGATCCGGGGACGATCAGCTCTCGTTGGGATGGGAGTGATCGTGGACGTGCGCTTCGCGCTCGTGTTCGCGTTCGAGATCGCGATGCGGGACGTGCGCGTGCTCGAGCGCCGCGTGGTTGTGGACGTGCTCGTGCATCGAGACAAGGTGTTCGATGTCGCCGGACTTCCCACCGGCGTAGTGGGTGATGTGAGCATGCTCATGGCTGTGGGATAGCGGCGCATGGGTATGACCCTGGAACTTCTTGATCTTGGGCATGGCTGCTCCTCCTTGCCGTGGGGGCTGAGTGGGCGCAGTTGGAGAACCGCGGTATCGCCACCTTACTCGAACGGTGCGAGGCGAACAGGGACCAACGGACGGGCGTTCGCGGTCCGGTCGGCAACCGTCGCTGCGCTCAGTCGGGTCGAGCGGCCGTGCCGCACGGCCCTGATCGGCTATTGTGCTGACGTCGAATACGCGGAGGATGTGCACTGGTACTCGCGGCCACCGGCACGGAGGTGTCACAGTGCGTGCGTCGGCCTTTAGCCCACGTCGGAGCGACGAGCGTATGACGAACGATGACGAGAGCGCGGTGAAGACAGGCGTGGACGGCCCGCCCGAGCGGCTGGAGCGGAGAGGAGTTGGGCGTTGTACTTCCTGAGCCTGTGCATCCAGAACGTGACCACGCGCAAGGTGCGCGCGTTGCTCACCGGGCTCACGATCGCCATCAGCATCGCCACCGTTGTGACCATGGGCGTGCTCACCGAGAGCCTCCGCAACACGGCGATCTCGGTCCTCCAGACTGGCAAGGCGGACTTCTCCATCGCCCAGAAGGGCCTCTCGGACGTCATCTACAGCTCGCTGGATCAGAAAGACCTGGAAGACGTGCGCTCCTACGACGGCGTCCAATCCGCCGTGGGCGTCCTCGTCGCACCGGTGAAGCTGGACGATCAACACCCGTTCTTCCTGCAGCTCGGGCTCCAGCCGGAGCAGCTGAATGACTTCGGTGTCGAGATCGTCGCGGGACAGGCCTACGATCCCGGCGCCTCGGACCAGCTCATGCTCGGCTACCGCGCGGCACGAGAGTTCGGCAAAACGATCGGCGACCAGTTCGACATCGACGGCCGGCTCTACCGCGTGACCGGCATCTACCGCACGGGGCAGGTGTTCGGCGATGAGGCGGCGATGTTCCCGCTCACAGCGCTGCAGGCGGAGGAACGGAAGCCCGGGACGCTCACGCTGATCTTCGTCCGGGTGGCTCCCGGCACGAACATCGATGCGCTGCGCGCCCAGATTGAAGCGGACCACCCCGAGCTCGCCACCGTGAAGACGGAATCCGACTTCGGCCGCGTCGACCGGAACCTTGCGCTCATCAGCGCGGCGAACGTCGGCGTCTCCCTGCTGGCGCTGATCATCGGCGCCGTCACCGTGATGAACACGATGCTGCTGACCGTCTTCGAACGGACGCGGGAGTTCGGAGTACTCCGGGCAATCGGCTGGGGGCGTGTGCGGGTCCTCGCCTCGATCATGATCGAGGCGTTGATCGTCAGCTTCGCCGGGGCCGCCCTCGGGATCGGGCTGGCCTTCGTCGCAATTCAGTTCCTGGGCGATATTCCCGACCTTGTGGGCGTCTTCCACCCCGCGTATCCATCGTGGGTGTTCGGGCGGGCGCTGCTGGTGGCCTTTGGCGTGGCCGTCGTTGGCGCCATCTATCCGGGGTTGCGGGCGGCGTTCCTTGCGCCGCTGGAGGCGATTCGCCATGAATGACGCTACCGCTACCGCACCGGCGATCGAAGTCGTCGACCTCGTGAAGACGTTCGAGCGGGGACTCCTCCAGGCGATCAACGGCGCGTCGTTTAGCGTGGGCGCGGGCGAATGGGTTTCACTCTGCGGGCCATCCGGGTGTGGGAAGTCGACACTGCTTCACCTCATCGCCGCTCTCGACCGCCCGACGTCCGGGCAAATCCGCATCAACGGGCAGGACCTGGCGAAAATTCGCGATATCGACCACTACCGGCAGTTCGAGATCGGCCTCGTGTTCCAGCTCCACAACCTGCTGCCGAACCTGACCGCGGTCCAGAACATCGAAGTCGCGCTGTTCGGCTCGCCGTTGAGCCACAAGGCGCAACGGGAACGGGCGCGAGAGCTGCTGGACGCGGTGGGCCTCGGCGGCCGCCCGAACGTGAAGCCACCGGCGCTCTCTGGCGGTCAGCGGCAGCGGCTGGCCATCGCGCGCGCGCTCGCGAACGAGCCGTCCATCCTCCTCGCCGACGAACCAACGGGAAGCCTCGACACGGTCTCCAGCCAGAACGTGCTCGCGCTCTTCCGCAAGATCCGCGAGGAGCGCCAGCTCACGATCCTCCTCGTCACCCACAGCCAGGACGTGGCCGCGACCGCCGACCGCACGATCTGGATGGCGGACGGGCGGGTCGTCCCCGAGCCGGTCTCAGCGCTGGGCGCGACGCACCATTCGGGGTGATCGGCTACGGCGTCGGGCTCGCCCCCGCCAGCTGCGGCAGCAGGTCCTTGAAGATGGTCGTGTTGTCTTCCAACGTCGCCACAGCCTGGGCAGCGCGGGTCGGGTCGGCGTCGTGCACGGCCGACTTGAGGAGGTCTGCCGCGCTCGCCGTGCTGTTCGCCGTGCCACGCACTTCGCTGGTCAGAGTATTCGGCACGCTCCCCGGCCGTGGCAGGTTCGCGATCTCCGTCGCCTTGGCCGAGACGAGGTCGCAGTCGGCAGTGAGGACGCCCGGCCACTTCGGGTCCGCCTGGTTCGCCTGCGCCGCCAGCAGGTCGTTGTGCAGCGTGCCGAGCAGCCCGACGATCTGATTGACGAGCGTCGTCGCCTGGGAGAGGTAGGCCTGCCCCGGGTCCGCCGTGGGAGACGCCGAGGCCGCCGCGGACGGTGTGCGCTGCGCGGCCGCCGTGGCGGTCTGCTTGATGTCGTTCAGGTTGTCGCTGCTACCACCGCCACAGGCGGAGAGAGCGACGAGCGCCAGCATGACGGTGGCGAGGAGGAACAGCGGCCGGGCGTGAATGCGCATGCCGCAAGGCTACCAGCCCCGCTCGCTCACGCGAGCAAACGCGCCAGGACATCGCGCAGTCTGCTCACGCGAGTCGCGAATGGCTACGAAAACAGGGAACGTTCGACCCTTTTTGGCTGCGGGCGGGGGAGGACAATACGGGCGAAGGCAGGGGGCAGAACACCACCGCTTTTCGGCGAAGGCGCCGTTCCAACGGCGCCGCGGGCAATTGCCCTGGCCCCCTGCCTCTAACTCCCTCGTGGTCGCGCCGAGCGCCGTTGGCCGGCTGGCGGAATGCCCCGAAGTCGCTCTCGATTGAACCGCCGCGGGCCGCGAACTTCGCCCGGCCGCGCTACTGAGCGCCCTGTTGGACCTCGTCGACGAACGCCGACAGCAACGCCGCCAGTTCGCGCGGCTTGCGCGCCGGGATCGGGTGCGCCACGCCCGCGATCGTAGCGAGCCGCGCGCGGGGCTGGAGCGCGAGCATCTCCTCGGCGATGTGTGGCGGAAGGACATCGCTCTCGCTCCCGCGGACGACCAGCGCCGGGCATTCGATCGCGCTCCACACGGCCCGCAGATCGGCGCGTGCCTCCAGCCCGGCCGCGAGCATCTCGCGGAAGTGCCGCGCGATCGCGGGATCGAAGCGCTCCTGGCTCCCGGCCACCGATGAGACCCACCGGGCGATGCGGCGTGACCCCGGCGTCATCTCCGGATGCGGGTAGGCATCGACGATGGCCACGCCCGCGATGCGCTCCGGGAGGGCCGCCGCCGTGAGCATCGCGACGCCGCCACCCATCGAAAAGCCAGCCAGCACACACCGCTCGAGATCCCAGCCCATCGAGCGCGGTGGCGACGTCCGCGAAGTGCTGATCCGGGCCGTACTCCTCGGCCTCATCCCAGTCGCTGTCGCCGTGGCCGCGCGCATCGAGCGCGATGATGCGTCGGTGCTCTATCCGCCGCGCCACGCCGTCCCAGTGGTTTCCCGAGCGCGTGATCCCGTGGAGCAGGACCAGCGGGAGCCCGCCGGCGTCGGCGTTCCATTCGCGGTACGCGAGCGTCAGGCCGCATCCCCGGACGCGGCCCGGCGCCTCAGCGGCAACATCCTCAGTGACACCCACGGGAAGATGGTATCCCACGCTGCCGGCGGAGCGTTGCGTGGGGCCGTCGTAGCATGGCCGGGTGAGTGCGCGGTGGCTGTGGGCTCTGCCGTTGGCGGCGCTGGGAGCGTGGCTCAGCGTTGGCGCCGTGCGCGACGCGCAGGCCCAGCCGTCCATCCCTGCCACCTTCTTCGGCTCCGCCAGCATCGATGGCAAGCCCGTTGCCGATGGCACCGAGGTCCGCGGCTACATCGACGGCAAGGACTGCACGCAGCCGTCCGACCGCAAGGGGACGCTGCTCGACGGCGGCATCAGCGCATTCTCCATCTCGGTCATGCACGAATCGCAGGAGCCGGGCTGCGGCAAGGACGGCGCCGCCGTGACGTTCACCGTGGGCGGCCGGACTGCGTCGCAGACGGCGAAGTGGGTCTCCGGCGTGCAACACATCGACCTCAACGCCGGGAGTGGCAGTCCCGTGCCCCTGCCAACCTCCGCTTCGCCCACCGCGAACCCGGCGCAGGTCGCCGCGACCGCCACCCAGCGCGCGAAGTTCACCCCGAAGCCCGCCGGCACCCTCCCCACCGACGACGTCGACCCCAACCACCTGGGCACGGGCTCACCCGGCGCGCCCGCCACGGGCTCCAGCTCGGGTTCGAGCAGGGGCTCGGCGGTGCTGGTGATCGTGGTCGCGGTGGCAGTGCTGGCGGCCGGAGGCGGCCTGGCAGGCTTCGCCCTCAGCCGACGCCGCCGCAACGACGGCACCGGCTAGTAAGCCTGCCTGTAAGAAAACGCGCTTAATGCCGTCTTTTACGGTAGTCGTATACGCTTAACGCCGCCCTTCGAGCGTCGTTGTGCGACTGGGGATGCCACGAACGCGCCATGAGAATTTTGCCCTACCTCGCCGTCGCGACCTTCATAGCCGGCGTTGCCATGCTCGTCGTGGGGTACGCCTATTCGAGCAACAGCCAGCCGCAGCCGGCCCAGGGCAACTACTTCACCCCTACCCCGGCGCCGCCGACGGACACGCCGACGCCCCTCCCGACCGACGCGCCTACCCCCACGCCGACCCCGCCGCCGTACGACGGCGCGATCGCCCGGTTCGAGATCCCGAAGTTCAAGGTGGATACGGGAATCGAAGCCCTCAGCGTGCTTTCGAACAACGAGCTCGATACCCCACACAACCCTCTGAACGTCGGCTGGTACGACAGCACCATCAAGCCGAGTGGGCCGTATCTCGGCGCCAAGCCCGGCTTCGGCAAGAACGCCCTCTTCGCCGCCCACGTGAACTACTACGGATTGCCGCCCGGCAAGCTGCCCTTCAATCACCTGAAGGAGCTGCAGGCCAATGACGAGATCGACGTCGTCATGGACAACGGGCTTACCTACAAGTACTCCGTCTATTCGATCCGGACGTTCAACGTGAGCGACATAAAGATGGGCGAACTCATCGACGCTGTCGGCCTCGACCCGAACAAGGAGTGGATCACGCTCGTGACCTGTACCGACACGGGTCCCTCCGTACCAGTGAATCCCAACGACCCCAGCGGTCCGGTCGAATACCTGAATCGCGACGTGCTCGTCGCCGAGCGCGTGCAGTAGAGGCGTCTTAACCGTTGCTCTGTCTCGTTCGAAACAGACACGCTAGGTTGGCACGTATACCTCGATACCTTGATTCGCCCGGGGAGCCCTCGTGAAGATCGCTCGCAACCTTTCGCTGCTCGTGTTCGCCGCCGGCGCTGTCATGCTCGTGTTCGGCATCGCCTGTGGTGGCGGTGGGACGAAAAAGGAAGCACAGACGGTGGCGCCGACCGACACGGCTACGGCGACGGCCACCGCCACCGCCACGAATACCCCCAGCCCCACGCCTACGCCCTTCAATGGGCAGGTGAAGAGCATCCAGATCCCGAGCCTGAAAGTGAACGCGCCCGTCGACGCGGCCTCCGTCAACGCGAACAACGAGATGGAGACGCCGCCCCATGGCAAAGAGCTGACCGACGTCGTGTGGTACGACTCGACGCTCAAGGCTGACGCGCCGTACCTCGGTGCGAAGCCCGGCTGGGAGGGCAACGCCGTCTTCGCCGCCCACGTCTACTACGGCGGCATCCTCGCCCCCTTCGGCGAAATCGCTCCCCTGTACGGCCGCCCCGGCATGCAGCCCGGCGATGAGATCGACGTCACCATGGAGGACGGCACGGTCTACAAGTACAAGATGGTCAAACACGAGCGCTTCAACCGCGACACCATTCCGATGGGCGACGTCATCAACCCGCCCGACCGCCCGGAAGGCAAGCAGTGGATCACCCTCATCACCTGCGGCGGCGCCCTGGATGCGACGGGGCAGGAGTATGTGTCGCGGGATGTCATCGTGGCGGAGCGCGTGTCGTAGCGCGAGGGGTCGAACCGGGCGAACGGGTCGAAGGGGTCGAAAGGGCCACGGAGCGTCTTAGCCGCGACCGAGTCAGCCACTTTTCGCGGATGCGCGATCATGAGCGAACGCATGTTGCCGAAGGACCTGGTCGTGTTCATCGGTGAGTTGCCGCCGCTATGCGCGTTGGACGATGCACCCGGCATCTCAGCGCGAAGTCGATCCACGACGAGTGGTCTCGCCAGCCTCGGCTTCCGCGTCGCTGACCTTCGCTGAAGAATGCCGCCGGATACCGACGCTTGCTGCCACGCCTCAGCGCAGATTCGCGCACACGGATCGCGACGAGCGACGGACCTGGTCGCGTCAACGAGTACGCGTTCCTCACGTGGGGAAACGACTTCGGTCGAGCATCGGTAGAATCGCGCATCGCCGGCGTCCATGGCCGCGCTGGTAGACCCGCAGCTCCCGGCCCGCGTGCGACACCGTACATTCGGCGCCATGCACCTGCCGGCCGATACATCATCCCTCGACCCCTCGACGACCTCGGCCCGCTCGCTCGTTCGCTCGCGCCCTCGCTCTCAGTGCCGCCCCACCCGCCTATAGGGGAACCGCCCCCACCGCCCTCGGGACAACGCCCATTATGGTTCCGCACGTTCGTTTCTAGATTGAGGCTGGACCCTTCGCTCACCCCTCATGTGTGAGCCGGGTTGGGGGTATGGCCGATGCTGCGTTACAGGACGCTTGCGGTCGGGGTGGCGCTTAGCCTCTCGATCTTGATGGTGGTCATGGTCGCGACCAACGACAACGCGCGTGCGGCGTCGTTGACCCGCGGCTGGAACAACATCTCGTATCTCGGCGACGCGCAGGCGCCGGCCGACGCCCTCAGCCCGATCGATGGCCAGTACTCGTCCGTCTACAAGTGGGACGCCGCGTCGCAGTCGTACCTGCTCTACGCCCCCAGCGCGCCATCCTTCGCGAACACGCTCAGCTCCATCGGCCCGGGCGATGCCATCTGGGTCAACTTCACCGAGAACCAGGGAACCCTGAACACCGGCACGGCGAGCGGTGGCGGCACGAGCGGCCCCGGCATCCTTTCCATCGCGGCGAGCACTTTCATGCCCATGAACGACCTCGCCATCTACGAGAAGAACTACAACCAGATCGCTCCGGTCGGCACCGACGCCGCCTCGCAGCGCTACTTCGCCCCGGTCATCCTCCCCCAGGGCGCGACCATCACGAGCATGACCGCGAACTACGTCGGGACGGGCGACACCGTGAAGGTGCGCCTCGACTACACCCCGCTTGCGAACGGTGACCAGACGGCGAGCGTGTTCAAGCTCGTCGAGGTCCTGTCGAGTTCCGGCGCGTCGCCGCAGACCGCGCAGGCCTTCGCCCACACCGTCGACAACGGCGCGAACGTCTACTTCCTCGTCGTCGACCTCACGGCCGGCTCGGCATCGAAGCTGATGGGCGTCTCAATCGCCTACACGAACTAAGGAGGCGGATGGCGTGACGCAGAGGGCAGCGATGGGGAACGCGAAGCGGCTGGCGTGGCTGGCCGCGGCGCTGGCGGTGGTACTGGTGGCGCTCGCTTTCGGGAAGGACTGGGAGCGCGCGGACGCGATCTCGACGCCGACCACGTTCACGGTCTCCCAATCGCCCTCCGGGCCGGCGAATGTCGTTCACCGGGCGGCGCGGTCTCCTACGCGATTGACCTCACAGCAAATGCGAAGATTGACCTGCCGATCGTCACAGGCAATTTGTCCAGCGGCATCACGGTCTCAAGCTTCAACGCCCCGTATGACGGCTTCTGCGTCGGCGGCGCCACGCACGCTTTCACTTGCAATCTGCCGGCCATCTCAGCGGGTGTGACCATCCCGCAGATCGTGGTCAGCGCGACTGTCGCGAACGTTGCCGACGGAACAGTGATCGACCTCGCATTGGCGAATTTCGGCGGCAAAGACTCTGCAGCTCGATACGCCGGCGAACCCGACGGGCACCGACCCCGGCGCCCTCACCGTGCAGAACGAAGCCTTCGCTGTCACCACGACCGGCGCGCCTTCGACGATCGCGTCCGGCGCCACGACGGTTTACACCGTCGGCATCACGAACAACGGCAGCACGGGCTCTGGCATCTACAACTCGACCCTCACGCTGAACGGCGGCACTGTTTTCAACGTCGTCTGCCCGGGAGCGCTGCCGGGTACTGGCCAGACGACCGCCGTCGCCACGTGTTCGAACAACGCCTCGCTTGGCGTCGCTGGGAACACGACCATGACGGTCACCGCGACCGCTAACGCGTCCCCGAACCGGCTTCACCATGACCGCCACCGCCGCCTTCTCGGCGGGATCCAGGTGGCCGGCGGCTCCGACCTTACAGAGTCAACGACGGTCACGGCTCGACCCCCCACCGCGACGAAGCTTGGCTTTCCTCGCCCAGCCTGTAAGCCGGCACGACCGGCACGGCCTTCAGTACCCAGCCGGTCGTAGCCGTGCCAGGACTCCGGTGGCGCGACCGTCGCGACGGACAACACGACCTCGTAACGCTCAGCGCGACGGGCGGCGGAGGCACGCTGACCTGCAGCGGCGGCAACTCGAAGACGCCATCAGCGGCGTCGCGACCTTCTGCCGCTGGCGCTGAGCGCGACCGGCAGCACGAATCGCAGCCCGCGACGGCACTGCACGCAGGCTATAGCGGCGCGCACACGACCCGCCACGCGGTCGGCGTTCCTCCTACGCCGGCGGCGACGGCCATGGCCGTGTTCACGCCCCAGCCGTCGGCTCGCCATCGCACAGGACCCACCGTCCACGTCACCACGGCACAACACACGATGGTGACGCTTCAGGCTCGCGGCGAGCTGCCCTTCTGGTGCGCTTTCACGTGCACCGTCGGCGCCTCTACGAAGCAGGCGGTGAACGGCGTCGCCACCTTCAGCGGCTGTAGCGTCAGTGCCGACCGGATTCGGGGTACGTCCTCCGTGCGACCTCCAGCCCGATCCTTACGCAGGCCGACACGCCGTCGTTCAGTGCGGGCGCCTTCGGACCGGCGGCGAAGCTCGGGTTCACCTCGCCAGCCGCTGAACGTCTCGGCCGGGATCGCGTTCGACATTCAACCGCACGCGTCGCGGTGCAGGACGCCGCCGGGCTCACCGTCGCGAGCGACAACTCGACCACAATCACGCTCGCCGTGGTCAGCGGCCCCGGCACGCTCATGTGCACGGGCGGCAACTCGAAGGTCGCGTCTGGCGGCGTCGCGCACGTTCAGTGGCTGCTACGTGAGCACGGCCGGGGGACCATACGTCCTCCGTGCCACATCGACGCCGGCGTACACCCAGGTCGACTCCTCCTCGTTCACGGCCGCCGCTGGCGCGACCAAGCTCGCCTTCACCACGCAGCCGAGTAACGGCATCGCCGGTTCGCCGCTGAGCACGCAGCCGGTCGTCGCCGTCCAGACCGCCTCGAACGTCACCGTCACGACTGACAACACCACCTCCGTGACCCTCGTCCTCGTCGGCAGCGGCACGCTCACGTGTACCGGCGGACTCTCCAAGACCGTCACCAATGGCGTGGCCACGTTCGCCGGCTGTTCGGTCGACAGCGCGGGCACCGGGCTCGCCCTGATGGCCAACGCGACGTCCCTGACCTCCGGCACCAGCAGCGCGTTCGACATCGCGGCCGCCCCGCCAACGTCATCGGCGCAGCTCGTCGTCGCCGCGCCCGCCGCGGGCGTGTTCGTCGCCAGGAGCCGTCTCACCTTCTCTGCCACGACCGGCACGATCGCGCCGACGCCGACATCGGCGACCTTCATCATCAAGCGCAAGAGCGACAACAAGTATTGGAACAACACCACGCTCGCCTGGGAGTCGACGCTCGTCGAAAACGCGGCGACGGCTGGCGCATCTTCCGGCACGTGGGACCTCGCGATTACGGGCGACAGCCGCCGGCAGTTCGCCGGCACGACCGTCGTCGTGACCGCGCACGCGACCTCGGGGAGCACCGTCTACGAGAGCGCTGTGTCGCCGGAGATCGCGATCCGCTAAGGCGGCGTGGTTCGGGGCGGTCGTAGGGTGCGGGCAGCGCACACCCGAAGCGGTCTGCCAGGGCGCGCATATCCACGAAATCGACCTCGCGCGGTTGATAGCCAAGGTGCGCACGGAGCTGCGTTTCGAGTGAGCAGCAGAGCACGGGCTCGCCCGCGACGATGCCGCTGACGGGTGCGTCGTAGCGCCACCACGTCACGCCGTCGAGTTGGAGCTGGTCGCCGCCTCCGCCGGATACGGGCTCGATCACGTGCAGGTCCACTTCGCGGCCGTCGGCGTCCCGGAAGGCGATCGCCGTCGGCAGCCAGTCCCGGATGACGACGAAACCAGCTGTCTCGAGAACGCTGCGCGCCGCGGGCAGCTCTCCCGCCGCCACCACGAGGTCGACGTCCGAGTGCGGACGCGTCTGCGTCCCGATGAGCGCATCGATGCCCCACCCGCCGTCGAGCCACGCCGTCACACCCATCGCGGCGAGGGAGCGAACGACGTCGAGCACCTGGCCACTTTCCACGTCGCGATGGTCGAACCCCGCGGCCACTCGCGGTCGAGGGACTCCCTTACAGGTTTCCCCGGGGGATGATCCGCAACTGCCCGATGTTGGCCGCGAGAGGCCCAACGTACGCTCGGAGTGATGAAAATCGCGTTGCGGCTGACCCGTCTGCGAGCGCTGACCCTGCTGGCCCTGCCATTCGTCGTGGTCGGCGCCACGGCCTGTCTGCAGCCCGATGGGACGCTCGGCGCACCCGGCGCACCGACCCAGAGCGACTCGGCCTCGCGCCTGCCCTCGCTGCTCCAGCAGCTCCAGGGCTCGAACGGCGCCGGCCTCGAGGTGTTCGACGGCAACCAGAACCAGGTGCTCGCCGCCCAGGATGCCCAGGGCAAGGACGCCCCGACGGTCACGGTCACAACGACCGCTACGCCCACTTCGGTGAGCACCGTCGCCGGTACGAAGACGGCCGGCCCAACGGCACGCCCGGAAGCGAGCACGCCCACGCCCAGGGCCTCGACACCAACGCCAACGGCCGCGCCTACGGACACGCCAACGCCGACAGCGACGAGCACGCCAACGCCGACCGACACGCCGACGCCTACGGTCACTCCTACGCCCAGCCCCGCGGGTCCCCCCACCGAGGGCACCACCGAGCCTCCGCCGCACGAATAGCATGGAAGACACGATTTCACGCACGCGCTGCCAGGGCTGCGGCCGGCGACTCTCCTTCGACGAATGGAAGGAAAACGGCGGCCAGTGCGACGGTTGCGCGCGTGCACCGCGGATGTCTGGCCCTGCCGCGACGTACGTGCCGGGCCCCCGCCCTCAAGCTCCCGTCCGGCAGCAGGTCGCCGAAGATGCCGAAGCCTATGAACGTCTCCTCGACGAACTGCCCGACGAGTTGGTCGACGAGCTTGTGGCGATGCTCGAAGCGGAAGCCGCGCGCCGGCCCGCCGCGGCAGCGAAGCAGACGATCGTCCAGGAAGTGCTGTCCGACATCGGCATTGGCCGCTCAGCCCGCGAGGTGCAATGGGCGGCCTGGGGCTTTGCCACGGGGTTCGCGTTGAACGTGGCCCTCGCCAAGTACGCCCAGATGCAGAGCTCTGCCCCCATGGGGCAGTTCATCGGGCCGATGTTGCTCGGCGGTGTGGTTGCCGGGCTCGCCTGCGCCGCCATCGGCTGGGGTCTCGCGAAGCTGCGCGACCGACAGCCGGCGTAAGCCCCGAGAACCCGCCTAGGCGGTCTGGTCGCGCTGTGGCGCGAGGATGCTCGCCAGGTCCGCTACTGCCTGTTCCAACCGCGTCTTTTGCTCGCTCGTCAGCCGCGCGAGGGCACGAGCGAGGTGGTCGTCCGCCATCGACTCGTAGCGGGCAAGGACGCTCGCCCCGCCGGGCGTGACCGCGACGTGGACGCGGTTGTTGTACTCAGGCAGCGTCCCCCGCGTCACGAGGCCGCGGTCTACAAGCAGGTCGACCGTGCGGGTGCTGGTAGAGACGGCGACGCCCGCGCGCCGTGCCAGCTCGCTCGGGAGGATGGGGCCGTTCGCGGCCACCAGCTGCAGGCAGCGCAGCTCACGGTCCGTCAGCTGGAAATGCTCGCCCGACCGGCGAATCGCACGCCGCACGGTACGCGCGTACCGCCCGATGATGACGTCCAACTGCCGCGCCAGGCGGCGGTCCTCCACGTCCTCGGAACCTGCTCCCACACAATCCTCCCCCTGCAGCTGACGGGTGGATTGCGTCAGCGCACTTTTCTCCGACTCTAGCACCCGGCACCTTACGTGAGCGTAAAACGAGGCCGAAATTGGCCCCCGCCGGGGCCTGCGCGCCTGCCTTGCACCACCGTTGCCACGCAAGCGGTGCGCCGCTCATCTTGTCCGGACGAACGCGGGCGTGGATGCTCGATTCGGGCAGTGAGCCCCTGGAGCAGGCATGAGAATCCTCGTCACCGGCGGCGCCGGGTTCATCGGGTCACACATCGTCGAGGCGTACCTGGCGGAAGGCCATGAAGTGCGCGTCGTGGACAACCTCGCGACCGGACGGCGCTCGAACGTGCCCGCCGCGGCGCGGCTCCACGAGGTCGACATCCATGCGCGCGAGCTCGAGGGCATCTTCGAGGAGTTCCGCCCCGACGTCGTCAACCACCTGGCCGCCCAGGCGAGTGTGAAGGTGAGCACCAGCGACCCTGTCTTCGACCTCGAGGTGAACGGCGGCGGCACCGCGCGCATAGCCATGCTCTCGAAGCGCTTCGGCGTGAGCAAGCTCATCTACGCCTCCACGGGCGGCGCCCTCTACGGTGACCCGGACTTCGTGCCGGTCCCGGAAACGCACCCCATCCGCGCGCTTTCCCCCTACGGGACCTCCAAGCGCGTCGGCGAGATGTACATCGACCTGGTCGCGCGCACGGAGGGCCTCGAGTACACGATCCTCCGCTACGCCAACGCGTATGGCCCGCGCCAGGATCCCCACGGCGAGGCGGGCGTCGTCGCCATCTTCACCGGGCTCATGCTCGGCGGGCAGACCTGCACCATCGACGGCGACGGCGAACAGATGAAGGACTACGTCTACGTCGGCGACATCGCCCGCGCGAACGTGCTCGCCCTGACGAAGGGCGGTGGCCAGGCGATCAACATCGGCACCGGCAAGGGAACCTCGGTCAACGCTATCTTCGCCGCACTGCAGAAGGCGACGGGCGTCGACGCGCCCGCCCGCCACGGTCCGCCGCGCCCGGGCGACGTCCGCAACATCTGGCTCGACAGCACGCTCGCCGGCCAGGTCCTCGGCTGGAAGCACGAGGTCGAGATCGAAGAGGGCATCCAGCGGACGGTCGATTCGGTGCGCGGCGGCTAAAGCTCGTCGGCAGATGGACGTAGCCAGGTTGAATGCCAGGCCGCGGTTGAAGAGGAGTTCCCCGCTCCCGCAAGAGACGCGACTTCGCCCCCTCAGACGAGGCGCCCGCCGCTGTAGATCTCGCGGGCTTCCTTCAGGAGTTCCCCCGCTCGTTCCGTGAGCGGCAGGACCATCGTGCCGATCTCGGTGGTGAGCTCCCCTGCCGGCGACGTATACGTCGCCCTGCCGGCCCATGCCCGCCAGCCCAGCCGTTCGTAGAACGCCGGAATCCCGGTGCCGAGGCGTGCGATTGCGCAACCACGTTGTTGGGCACCCTCTACCCCCAGGCGGAGCAGCGACGACGCGACGCCCCTGCCCGTCATCGCCGGGTGCGTGCCCACATCGGAGATGTAGAGCCCGCCACCGGCACGTCGTCGATTCGCATCTCCTGCTCCCAGCAGGCGACGTGCCCTACCAGTGCCGAATCCCGCCGGTCGAAGAGGTGGAGCGACGGCACGCGCTCTGATGGCCCCCTCTTGAGGTTCTGTAACGTCGGAAAACGCGCCAGCCAGTGCTCCGGCATCGCACGGAGTTCGCCCGCACGCAGAGCCGCCGCGGCGGACTGCAGGTTCTCGCGCTCGGAGTCGGTGTATTCGTCCGTGCGAAGGCGTTCGGTGAAGGCGAGACTAAGGAGGTGCGCTAGCTCGGCAGCCAATTCGGGTGCGATCTGAACGGCCGGGAGCTGGAACGTTGCCACGGAGCTGATCGTAGAAGGTAGGTGCTCGAGCCGCGACTCGGCCGGAATAGGCGCCTAGAGCCCCTGTTTCGCCTCGGCTTCGACGAAGTCCTCGCGCTCTCGCAGTTCGCCCGCGAGCGGCCACCCGTCGACGAACTCGCGCGGCTCGCGTTTGCGTTCGCACCACTTGTCCAGCGTCACGCGATCGCTGACGAACTCCATGCGCGGCACGGCGTAGCCGCACGATGTCTGCACCTTCTCCACTTCGACGAAGAACGCCTGCCGGACGTACGGGTGGACGTCGTCCATGAACGCGGCGCGGTGCTCGGCGAGGAACGGATCGTCGAGGTCGACGCGTTTGCCCCGGCCGTAGAGCCGGACGATGCCGGCGGTGGCGTCGAAGCTGGGGAGCATCAGCGTTACGCGGCCGTTGTCGGCGATGTGGCGGGCGGTTTCGTTGCCGCTCCCCGGGTAGTCGAGGTAGCCGACGAGGTTGGGCCCGAGGACGCGCAGGAGCGTCCTTCCCTTCGGCGAGAGGTTGGGGTAGTCGTTTTCGAGGTCGCTGGGGGCAGAGGCGACGAAGAAGATGTGCTGCCGCTCGATGAACGCCTTGCGCTCCTCGTCGATGTGGTCGTACCAGGCTGCCATCGTGTGCTCCTTGGGCCGGGCTTGCAGATCGAGTATGCCGCAGCCGTTGGCGCGGCAAAGGATCCAATGCCATCGCTCGATATCAGGACCACCTCGCGCGGGCTGACCGCGCTCCCTTTACAGAAACGGGTTCGATGACGCCGGCATGCCAAACGTCTCAGCCACCGGCCCGCGTACGAGCTTGCCTTCGTATGTACTCAGCGACTGCGCCAGCGCTGCGTCCGCGGTGAGTGCGCCCGCGACCCCACGGTTCGCGATCTGCTCGACGTACGGCAGCGTCGCACTGGTGAGCGCCTGTGTGCTCGTCTGGGGCACGGCCCCGGGCATGTTGCTCACGCAGTAATGGATGACGCCCTCTTCGATGTAGGTCGGGTTGCTGTGCGTGGTCGGCCGGCTCGTCTCGGCGGCGCCGCCCTGGTCGATCGAGACGTCCACGATGACCGCTCCCGGGCCCATCGAACGGACCATCTCGCGGCTCAGCACCTTCGGCGCGGCCGCGCCCGGCACGAGCACGCTCAGGATGGCGAGGTCGGCCCCCGCCACTTCTTCCGCCACCGCTTGCGGCGAAGATGTGCGCGTGGCGATACGTCCGCCGAAGTTCTCCTGCAGGTACGAAAGCCGCGCCAGGTCGCGCGACATGACCACGACCCGTGCGTCGAGGCCCATGAGCACGCGGGCCGCTGCCGTGGCCACGGTCCCCGAGCCGATGATGACGACTTTCCCGGGGGGCACGCCGGCCACGCCGCCGAGGAGCTTCCCCCGGCCGGGACCCGGGTGCTTGAGCAGATGCGCGCCGATTTCCGCCGCCATGCGGCCCGCCACCTGCGACATCGGGGCGAGCAGCGGGAGCGAGCCGTCGGGCTTTCGGACGAGCTCGTACGCCATCGATGGGCAGCCCGTCTGCAGCAGCCGCTCAGTCAGCGGGCGGTCGGCGGCCAGGTGGAGGTACGTGAAGAGCGCGCAGTGCGAACTGAGTGACTCGTACTCGCTCGGCACCGGCTCCTTCACCTTGACGACGAGGTCGCAGGAGTTCCAGACGTCTTCGGCGACTGGCACGATGGTGGCGCCCGACGCCACGTAGGAGGCGTCGCTGTGCCCGCTCCCTTCGCCCGCGCCGCTCTCGACCACGACCGTGTGACCGTCATGACGGAGCGCGAACGCGCCTTCGGGCGTGAGGCCGACGCGGTATTCGCCGTCTTTTCGTTCCCGAACGGTCCCAACGCGCATTCCCGAACTCCTGGTGTTTCTCCAATCGTACGGTGTCTACCGATCTTCCACTGCGAATAGGGATCTCGCCGGTGCGGTTCCGGTGTTCCGCCTCCCGCGGTCTGCCGACGCTCAAAAGGAAATCAATTCTTTGCGGCGTCGCTCGATCGTTGAAGCGGCATCGCCATGGGAGGCAGTGGTGGTGGAACCTGACGGGGTGCGCCGGCGGCGGCGCGCGATCAATCCGTGGGCTCTTGGCTCAATCGTCGCAGCCCTCGTCTGCGCGACCGGTGCATGGCTGGCCGCCGGCTCTGGCCACGTCCAGGCCGCTGACGCGGTGGCCCCGGTCGACAGCGACCTTCAGCTGATGGTGCCGGACGCAGATGGCCAGTGGTCATTCGTCAAGATCGAGATGCTCATGAACAACCCTTCCGCCGCGAACGTTGCTGCGGCGAAGGCGGCCATGCTCGCGAAGTTCCCCGGTGCCGTCCAGGTCGACGATAGCGGGATTACCGCCGCCTACGTGCTCAGCGGCTTCAAGTGGACCAGCGGCACCGCTTCGTGGTCGTACGACGCCAGCGGCGTCCCCGCGGGGCTGACGGGCGCCTCTGCGGCGATCTCGGCCGCCACGGGCCCGTGGGGCGCCACCGGCGCGAACTTCCACTTCATTGGCGGAGGCGCGAGCTCGAACGGCACTGGTGCGTGCGCCGGCAGCCGTGACGGCTTCAACACCGTCGGCTGGTCCGTCCAGAGCGGAGCCGTCCTCGCCGTGACCTGCTCGTGGTACGGCGGCGGCGCTGCCAGCGAGTTCGACATGCAGATCGACCCCGGATGGAACTGGACCACGGGCGGCGCCACCCAGGTGGATCTCCAGAGTGTCGTCACCCACGAGATGGGCCATGCACTCGGCCTCGGCCACTCGGCCGATTCGAGCGCGGTCATGTACTACGCCTACACCTCGGGCACCATCAAGCGCACCCTCACCGCCGACGACATCGCGGGAGAGATGGCGATCTACGGTGGCTCCGGCGGCGCTTCGCCCACCCCGTCGCCAAGCGCGTCGGCGACTCCAACCAACACGCCGACAAAGACGCCGACACCCACGAAGACCCCGACAAAGACGCCGACGCCGCAAACCACGTCGTCGCCCAGCCCTTCTCCGAGCATCATCTCCGACGCAGTTCGTGCCGCCGACGCCGACGAAGACGCCGACGAACACGCCAACGCCTCATCCGTCGTCGTCGCCGGGCGCCTCGCCCACGCAGAATACGCCGACGGCCACCCCGACGAAGTCGGCAACGGCCACCCCGACGCTCTCGCCGACGGCAACAGCCACGGCAAACGCAACCGCCACGCCGGTGCCGGGTGCGCCCACGCTGCCGCTCCTCCCGGGAGCCAACTTCCTGGCGTGGCCCGGCGGCACGATGTCGCCCGCCAAGGCCCTTGCCGGGCAGCTCGGCGCCATCAAGATCGTCTACAGCTGGGACCCGGTGACGCACACCTGGAAGCACTACGCTCCCGGCCTGCCGAGCTTTGTGAATACCCTCAACACGTTGGTGCAGGGCCAGCCGTACTGGTTCATCGCCAACAACTCCGCGCAGATCGCGTTTACGCCCTGAGGGGGGACGGCGCGCGAATCAACAGGAGGCGGGCCGTTTCGGCCCGCCTCCTGTGCGTGTAACGGAGAAATTGGTCGATGATCCGTGTGATGGGACGCGCGCTGTGGCCGGTGGTCGGGATGGCGGTGGCGGTGGCGCTGCTGCTGACGCTTCTCCCGCCCCCACGCGCGACCCGGGCCGCGGCCACGTCGCAGTCCCTCTCGCTCGTCGTCGACCGCGGGGACGGCCCGCCAGTGCGGCTCGAATTCGAGATTGTCGCGCCCGATGCGGCGTCGGCGCTGCAGGCGGCCACTTCCGCGATCCCGCAACTCGTGCCCGGCGGCGTGCTGGAGCCATCCCCAACCGGGGTGACAGCCCAGTGGCAACCCTGGGGCTGGGCGTGGGCCGATGACGAGATCCCCGTGCGCGTCGCCTACAACCCAACGGGCGCGCCAGACTTCGTCGGACCTGACGCGATCATCGCCGCTCTGCAGACGTGGAGCTCGGTCCCGACCTCGCGCTTCGCATTCGCCTACGGCGGATTCACCGACCGGCCCGCGTCCCTGAAGGACGACGGCCCCGACGGAAACAACGTCATCGCGTGGCAGTCCCTTCCCTGCGACACGGCCTGCGTGCTCGGCGTGACCACCCGCGAGCTCGTCCACGAATCGGACCTCGTCCTCAACAGCAACCCGGCGGCGCATCTCAGCGTGGGCGGGGAGGTCGATGCGCGCACCGTCGTCCTCCATGAAACCGGCCACATGGCCGGGCTCGAACACAGCTGCCCGGCGCCGTTCGGGCCCTGCACCGAGGACGAGCTCAACGCCGTCATGTACTACGCGTACCGCGGCGTGAAGCGGAAGCTCACAGCCGACGACATCGCGGGGATTTCGGCGATCTACCCGCGCCAGGGGCCGCCGCCGGCAATCACGCCGACACCTCCTTCCGATCCCGCCGCACCGGAGATCGCGGTCATCCTCTCGGCCGGATGGAACCTGGTCTCGCTTCCGTCGGGCACGCTGGGCTCGATCATGCCGGGCATCGCCTGCGCCGATTCCGTCTACCGCTACAACGGCGCCGGGTGGGACGTCTGGATTCGCGACGGCGCCTCCGCACTGAACTCGCTCACCACCGCCGAAGCCGGGTCGGCCTACTGGCTCCACGCGGCCGACTTCTGCGCGCACGTCTACGAGCCCTGATCCTCCGGCGGGCCCCGCGCGGAGTCCCTCCTTGATTCGCGGTTGGGCGGTTCTTAGGATGGGCCAGCGCATCCTGACGTCCACGTAAGAGTCTCGAGCGCCGGAGGTGGTCATGCCGGGAGCGCTCGACGGATTACGCGTCATCGATTTTGGGCAGTACATCGCCGGTCCGATGACCGCGATGCTCCTCGGCGACCAGGGCGCGAACGTCGTCCGCGTCGAGCCCCCGGGCGGCCCGCGCTGGGACACGCCCGCGAACGCCACCTGGAACCGTGGCAAGCGCAGCATCGTGCTCGATCTCAAGCAGCCGGCGGACCTGGAGACAGCGCATCGGCTCGTTGCCGGCGCCGACGTTCTGATCGAGAACTTCCGGCCCGGCGTGATGGCGCGCCTCGGCCTCGGCGCCGACGCGATGATGGCGGCCAACCCGCGGCTCATCTACTGCTCGCTGCCAGGCTTCGCGAGCGACGATCCCCGCGCCGCCCTCCCGGCGTGGGAGGGAACCGTGGCCGCGGCGACCGGCACATACCGCTCCGGCGGGCGCGATTCGCGTCCTATCTACACGGTTCTCCCCTTCTCCTCGTCCTACGCCGCCTTTCAGGCCGCGGTGGCCATCGCGATGGCACTCAACGTGCGCGAACGCGATGGCGTCGGCCAGGAGATCGAGACGCCGCTCTTCGACTCGACGTTCGCCGCGATTGGCGTGCGCGGCCTCCGCGTCCACAACGCGAGCGAGGATGCCGCCGCGGCGGCTGCGATGGCGCGAATGCTTGGCTGGACGCGCCAATTCAAGTGCAAGGATGGCCGCTGGTTCATGTACCACGCCGGCAACCAGAACGCCCGCGCCTTCCTCGAAGCGACCGGCGCCGCCGCCTGGATCGATGCCGACGCCGACGGCAAGCTCACGCCGCGCGAGACGGGCCAGCGCGTGGAAGACCTCTTCGCTACGAAGACCGCCGCCGAGTGGGAGGCGTTCTGCGAAAAGATCGGGACCGAGGGCGCCATCTGCCGCACCAGCGCCGAGTGGCTCCAGGATCCCCAGGCGCTCGGCTCGAAAATCATCGTCGATACCGATGACCCGGCGCTCGGGCGCGTGAGAGGCCCCGGCGTCAATGTGCGTATGTCCCGCACGCCTGGCGAGATTCGCGGTCCGCGCCCGGTGCCGGACCAGGACCGTCGCGAGATCCTGGCGGGCGTTGCACCCGTTGCCCGGAGCGGCGCGGCCCTGCCGGAGATCGTGCGCAACGCCCTCGACGGTGTGCGCGTACTCGACCTGTGCATCATTCTCGCAGGCCCCACCAGCGCACGAACCCTCGGCGAGTTCGGCGCCGACGTCATCAAGATCGATAGCCCCCACCGCGAATCGGTGGTGTTCCACAACGACATCAACCGGGCGAAGCGCAGCATCGTTCTCGATCTCAAGTCGCCCGCCGGGCTGGAGGTCTTCTGGAAGCTCGTCGACACCGCCGACGTCGTCGTCCAGAACTTCCGCAAGGGTGTCGCCGACCGCCTCGGCGTCGGCTACGAGGCGGTCCGGGCGCGGAAGCCGGACATCGTCTACGCGTCGCTCAATACTTACGGCCAGATCGGTCCGTACGCCAACCGTCCGGGACACGAGCAGATCGCCCAGGCGGCGACCGGCATGCAGGAACGCTATGGCGGCGACGGCCGTCCCACCCTCGCCCCGTTCGCCGTGAACGACTACGGCACGGGCTTCATGGGCGCTTACGGGATGGCGCTGGCGCTGCTCCACCGCCGGAAGACCGGCGAGGGCCAGCACGTCGACACCGCTCTCGCTTACACCGCCACCATGCTCCAATCGGCCGTCTTGCAGGACTACGCGGGCAAGCAGTGGGACGAACCAAGAGGGCAAAACGCGCTCGGAACAGGCCCGCTCAACCGCGCCTACGAAGCCTCCGACGGCTGGCTGTTCTTCGCCGCTCGCCCGGGGGACCTCACACGCGTATCGGCCCTTGCCAACGTGGCGTCCGCCGAAGGCGAAATGCTTGAGCGGGCGCTCGAGGAGCGTTTCCGCCAGCAGGGTGTGGAGGCCTGGATCGAGCGACTCACGTCCGCCGGGATCGGCGCACAGCCCATCGTGTCCGATATCCAGGCGCTGATGGACGATCCGTGGGTCCAATCCCACGGGCTGAGCGTGACCCGCGACCACGAAGGCCTCGGGCCGGTCACGACCACCGGCGCAACGCCGCGCCTCTCGCTCACACCACCCGAACGCCGGCCGACCCGCGCCCAGGCCGGGCTCGGATGCTGCCAGCATCCTCGCGGAAATCGACATGCTCGAAGACCTCGATCGCCTGGTGCGCGAAGGCGTCGTCGTCGTGCAGGGCGTCGGGGTCAGGTAGTCGCGGTCAGCCGATGCCCGGGTTGATCGGCGCATCGCCGATGATCTGGGCCGCCGCCAGTTCGGCCACCTCCGCGTCGCCCAGCCCGAGCAGTCCGCGCAGGATCTCGTCGTTGTGCTCGCCGAAGAGCGGTGCGTGCCGCTGCAGCTGCGGGTTCGCCTCAACGAATCGCCAGCTCGCCGAGGGCTGTTTCCACGGCGTCATCCGTGGGTGTGGCAACTCGACCCAGTAGCCCCTCGCCGCGAGGTGCGGGTCGCTGTGGATTGCGTCGCTGTCCAGCACCCGGCCGGCCGGCACACCCGCTCGCTGCAGCGTCTCCATCACGTCCTGCGGGGAGCGCTCGCTCGTCCACGCTGTGATGACCGTGTCCAGGTCGTCGTGATGGGTCCGACGTTCCTCGAGCGGCAGCGACGCGAGGTCCGCGCGCCCGAGAACTGTCGCCAGCGCCGTCCAGTCGGCGTCATCGCGCACGGAGATAGCGGCCCACTGGTCGTCCCCCGCACACCGGTAGACGCCCTGCGGCGCGAAGCGCGCGCTCCGGTTGCCCCGGTGGACCGGATTCTCCCCACGCAGCGATGAGGCCACGAACGCTTCGCCGATCAGCGTCGCCATCGTCTCGCGTTGCGGCAGATCGACGTAGCTGCCTTCGCCTGTCTTCTGCCGTTTCACCAGCGCCAGCGCGACGGCGCCCGCCGCTGCCAGTCCTGCCACCGGGTCGCCGTAGGAGATGCCGGTCTTGTAGGGCTCACCGTCGTCGCCATACCCGGTCAGCGATGCTAGCCCGCTCATCTGCTCGATGATGGGGCCGAAGCCGACGTGTCCCCGCTCCGTGCCCGTCTTCCCGAAGCCGGCCATGCTCACGAGGATGATGTCCGGCCGCGCTGAGCGGAGGACGTCGTAGCCGAGGTCGAGCTTCTCCAGCACGTCCGCCCGGTAGTTCTCGATGACGACGTCACACTTTTCCGCCAGCCGCAAGAAGACTTCCCGGCCGCGCGGCTGTGCCAGGTCGAGCGTCAGCGACTTCTTATCGCGGTTGTAGTCGTTGAAGTAGAACGAGCGGTTCCACGGATCTTCCGTGCCCGGCGGCTGCGGGATCAGCGTCCGGATGTTGTCCCATGACCGCGGCGATTCGATCTTGATCACTTCCGCGCCCATCTCAGCGAGAAGGCGCGTGGCGTAGGGCCCGGCCCACATCATCGTCAGGTCGGCGACGCGAACACCTGCGAGCGGAAGCTTCTTCATTCCCGCGCTCCGAGCCACTCGGCCGCCACCGCCTCGGTATCCTCCCCGGGACCCGCGAGTGCGCCCGCCTTCCACGGCAGTCCCTCGAACGGCCGCCCGGGGATGCGTGCCTCGCCCGACGGCGTGACTACCGTGTCGAAGAAGCCACGCGCCTCGAGGTTCGCGCTCGCCAGCAGATCGGCCGGCGTCAGCACCGCGCCGAACGGCACCTTGTACACAGGGGAGCAGGCCAGGATCTCTTCCTTCGTGCGCGCCCCGAACCAGCCATACATGATTGCGGTCAGCTCATCGTCGTTCTCGGCCCGCTTGAGCGGGTCGCGGAACCGTTCGTCGTCCAGCCCGCCTACAAGGTCGAAGAGCGCCGGGACCTGCCGCTCCAGCGCGCACACGCCCGCATAGCCGTCGACGCAGGGATAGATCGCCCAGACCGCGCGGATGTGGTTGCCCATGCGCATCTGCGGTCCGACCCCCGCGTAGGCGCTGCCCGGCCCATACAGTTCGAGCATGCCGGCAGCGCACTCCTGCAGGGAGATGTCGATCCAGTCGCCCTCACCTTGCACCAGCGCCCCGTAGTAGGCCGTGACGGCCGCGCTGAACCCGTTCATGCCGCCGAGGTATTCCGCCTGGCTGCCGCCCGTCTGGAGCGGCTCGCGATCCGGCGATCCCGTCAGCGACATCAGCCCGCCGGTCGCAAACGAGACGATGTTCGTCGCCTGGTAACTCGAATAAGGCCCCGTTTGTCCGAACGGGGAGATCGAGACCACGACCAGCTCCGGGCTTCTCGCGCCGCAGTCAGCGGGATCGAGCCCCAGCGAAGCGAGCGCGCCCGGCTGGCCATCCTCCACGACGATGTCCGCCGCGAGCGCGAGCCCGCGAAGGCCCACGGAAGCTGCGTCCACCCGGCGCTTTCCCGGTAGCAGGTAAAGCTCTTCGTCGCTGCTGAGACGGGACGCGCCGCTGTCCGCACGCACGACATCGGCCCCATATCCCGCGAGGAGGCGCGACGCGAACGCCGCTGGAATCCCTCCGCCAATTTCCAGAACGCGAACACCGGAAAGTACAGGCTCTTCCATCGCCGGAATTCTAACGAATCACTTTGGCTGTCGTAGGCCTCATCCGCTGGTATATTGTGGACCGCACACAATACTCCCGAGGGACATACGTCTTGCCACAACACAAAGCAGCAGACGGTCAGGATCTGGAGCGGCGCATCCGCCGCCGAGTGAGGCGAGGCGAGGCAGCCGAATTCCTGCCCGCCGCGAACGTTGCCGGTCCCGATGTCAGTGGCCCAACCGGCGATGTCCTCGGCTTGCAACGTTCCGTCGGCAACCACCAGACCATCCAGGCGCTGGAGAACGGGCCGCTCGTGGGCAAGGCCGCGCGCCCGGCCGGTCCCGCTCCGGTCGCCCGTAAAGCCGATGGCGCCGGCGGGCCGCTCCTCGTGCAGCGCGCGTCGTTCGCCGAGCTGATGTCGTTCTGGAAGAAGCAGGAACTCGGCCAGGAAACGCCGACGCCGGCGCCGAAAAAAGGCAACGCCACCCCGAACCTGGGGCCGCAGGTGGCCACCGGGGCGAGCACCGAAACGCAGGCGTTGAACCCGGTCATTGAGGAGCCGAAGGAGGCCGAAAAGGCCGGAGAAGTCTCGTCGCCGGTCTCTGCAACGCTCACCGGCACGCAAAGTCAGCCTCCGGCCAAGAAGTATTCAACCTTCGTCGCCGGGGCGCTCAGCGGCGCCGGAACGGGCAGCGTCGGGGTGCTTTCCCCGTCTCCACTGTCGATGTTTTCAAAGACGGACACGCCGTCCTCGACGGACGACAGCAGCCCCGCATTCACCACGTTCACCCCATCCGCGCAGGTGCAGGGCAACAAGACCAAGGTGAAATACCTCGAGAACGAGGAAGCACGCCGCGAGTTTCAGCTCGACATCAACGGCACCATCAAGCAGGGCGGCCAGCCCTACGACACCAGCAAGATGTACAGCAAGTTCAAGGGCGATGGCTTCGGCATTTACGTCATGGGCAAGGACGGCCGCTTCTTCTCCACGTCCCACAAGATCGGCCTCTTCCACCACTCCAGCTTCCTCGGCGGTGGCGATGTCGCCGGCGCCGGTGAGATGAAGGTCGAGGGTGGCGAGCTCAAGTACCTCACCAACAAGAGCGGCCACTACTGGCCGGGCGACCGGGAACTCGGTCAGACGATCGACGCCCTCAAGAAAGCCGGCGCGAGTGGTTACGGCACAGCGTCGCTCGCGCAGCTCCTGCCCAGCGGCGGGATGAAGGACCCCTACCCCGGCGGCCTGGAAGGCTTTCTCACCAGCAATCCCTTCACCAGCGGAAGCGGCAACAAGGACGTCGTCAAGTACAACACGAAGCCGATGAACGACACCCACAAGGGCGAGGACCAGGAGTCCCTCTCCCTTGTCCGCCAGATCATCCAGGCCTACGTTCCGCTGGCGCAGCAGGGCAAGCTCAAGAAGTTCAACAAGCCGAACTCCGACTTCGGCAAGTCCGTGGATGACATCAAGGCGCTGGTTCTCGCCGAATTCGGCTGGAGCGACGAGGACACCGTCACCTACGCGGCTGTGCTCGAGAACTGGAACAACACCAAGACGATCGGCGCCGTCACTGGAGTTCCGCCGATGCAAGCGAGCTCGCCGCTCTCGGGCTCGTCCTGGCTCAACAGCAGCCCGGTATCCAAGACGGCGACCGGAAGCGGTAGCTCGGGCGGCAGCTTCGTTGGGAGCACCAGCGGCCGCGACTGGGATGAAGAGCTCGAGGCCCTTCTCGCGAAAAACCCCTCACCCGACTGGGCCAGCTTCGGCTTGAGCCCCTACGGCCCGGATTCCTTCGTGATCATGAGCAGCGATGGCAGCTGGACCTACCTCAACGCCAAGATCAAGGTGCAACTGTTGACGGGCGAGAAGACGATCGACGACCTCCGCAGTTAGGACGGTGCAGGTACGCGGAACTTCGGTGGTGCCCAACCGCGGGGAAGGCCACGAACCGCTCGGTGTTCGCCGTGCCCTGAGAGGCCTCACGCCTCCGCCCGAAACCGGCAGCACTATCGGCGACCGCTACCGCGTCTACGGGAAGTCCTCCGGCGGCATCGGCGATGTCTACTTCGTCGTGGACACCGTCAACAACCAGCCCCTTGCGATGAAGACCCCCCGCCCGCGCAGCGGAGTCACGCCCGAGAAGCTGACGAGCCTGTACCGTCGCTTCGAAGGCGAGGTGGAGGTCTGGGCTGCACTCGGCAACCACCCGAACGTCGTTCGCTGCCACTACCTCACGCTCATCGATGGCGTGCCCTATGTCTGCCTGGAGTGGGTCGCTGAGCGCGGCCGGCCGAACGTCAGCCTGGGTGCTTACGTCCGCGACAAAGGCCCGCGGTCCGCGCTCGAAACGCTCGAAATAGCGATCGACGTGACTCGCGGGCTGCTGCACGCGCAGGCCATCCAGCCGGGCTTCGTCCATCGCGACCTCAAGCCGGACAACGTCCTCCTGACGCAACAGGGCGTCGCCAAGGTGACGGACTTCGGATTCGCCCAGTTCGAACCGCGACCGCTACCTGGCGGCGGCAGCCCCTACCGTTCGCGCGCCATCGTCGGCACGCCGCGCTACATGGCGCCGGAACAGTGGGAGCGCGGCATCGTCGACGAGCGCGCGGACGTCTATGCGATGGGCAGCATCCTCTACGAGATGTTCTCGGGGCAGCACCTTTTCGAAGTGCATACGCGCCCTGCGTGGCGCGACGCGCATATCAAGCTGCCGCCGCCCCACCTCTCGGACGAGCTACCGGGCTGGGCCGACGCCCTGGTGCAGCGCTGCCTGGCGAAGGATCCCGCGCAGCGGTTCCCCACCATCGCCGAGCTCCAGGACCGGCTCGAGACGCTCCTGCGCGAGGAATTCGGGGCGCAACCGCGGCCCATCCCCTCGCCCGATGCCCTCGCCGCGGAAGAGCTGAACAATCTCGGCAACACCCACTGTTACCTGGGCCACTACGACCTCGCGCTCGACGAGTACGACCATGCCCTCTCGCTGCAGCCCGACCTGGCCGCGGCACGCTACGGCCGCGGTATTGTCTTCAACGCGCTCGGGCAACACGAGGATGCTGTGCGCGAGTACACCACGGCGCTTGCGCTCGAACCGGAGCACGCCGCCGCGCGCTTCAACCGGGCCAACACGCTTGTCACCCTCGGCTGCGTCGATCGCGCGCTCGATGACTTCGCGGCTGCCGTTCAGAGCCCGCTCACGAGCGCGAGCGCCCTGCACAACCGCGGGTTGCTCCACCTCGATGCTGGCCGCGTGGCCGAAGCGCGCGCCGACTTCGATGCCGCCATCGCGGCCGGGCCGAGCGTTGCCGCCCTCCGCAGCCGCGCGAATGTCCACCTCATGGAAGGCCGCACCGCCGATGCTGTCGACGACCTTTCCGCGATCATCGAAGCCGGCTCTGACACAGAGCTGGACGATCGCATCGCTCGCGCACGCCTGCTGATGAAGCTCGGCGAGCACCGGCGGGCGGCGCAGGACTACAACGCCGCCATCGACGCCGGAGCAGGCCCCGGCATATTCGCGGAACGAGCCCGCTCGATGGCCGCGCTGGGAAAGCACGTCACGGCCGTCGCCGACCTCACACTCGCTCTTCGCGACGCGGCGAACCCGGCGGCGATCCTGCGCGACCGGGCCGCGTCCCTGCATGCCCTCGGCCGCGACGACGAGGCGATCGCCGACTACGCGCAGATCACCGAACTGGACCCCGGCGACACCGACGCCTACTACGAGATGGGCCTGTTGCTGGGAATGCGAGGACAATCGCGTGAAGCACTCGCACTGCTCGATGAAGCGGCTCGCCGCGGCCACGAGTCGGCCGAAACGGCGTTGCGTCGCTTCGGCTACCGGCCGTCCGTTCCAGCGTCCCCATCCGCCCGGCACTCAGGAGGCAAACAGTGACCCAGCCCCGTTCGATGTTCGACACGGTCAAGAAATACTTCGGCGACTCGCCCTGGGTCACCACGCAGTTCAGCGGCCAGCCGATCCTCCGCTTCAACCACGAGAGCGCCGCGGGAAGCTGGGTCTGCATCGCCCATTGCCGCGAATCTGAAGACCGCTTCATCTTCTACTCCATCGGTATCGCGGCCACGCCTGAAGATCGCCGGCCCGCCGTGGCCGAATACATCACCCGCGCCAACTTCGGCCTCCTGATCGGCAACTTCGAAATGGACTACGACGATGGCGAAGTGCGATTCAAGACGAGCATCGACGTCGAAGGCGACCGGCTGAGCACCGTGATCCTCGATCACCTCGTGCGCATCAACGTGCAGATGATGGAGAAATACCTGCCGGGCCTGATCACCGTCATCGAGGAAGGCGTCGCCCCGCTGGACGCCATCACGAAGGTGGAAGGTCCTCCGCAGCGGCGCACGATCGACGAGTAGCCAGCTAAGGCTGGTTCACCATGTGGCGGGCGAGCGGAGCCAGCGCGCCGAAGATCTCCCGCTGATCGGCGTCGCTCACGCCGTTCTCGGCCATCGATTGACGCATGTGCCGCAACCACCGTCCGGAGCCGTGTTCGGTCACCGCGAACGGGAAGTGGCGCATCCGCAGCCGTGGATGGCCATACATCTCCGAGTACGTGCCCGGACCGCCGAGCCACTGCTGCAGGAACAGCGCCAGCTTCTCGCGGCCCGGCGCGAGGTCTTCCGGATAGACCGGCCGCAGGTCGGCGTCCTCGGTAACGAAGTCGTAGAACCGCCAAACGATCGCGCGAACGCCATCGCTGCCGCCCAGGCGTTCGAACAGCGAGGTTGGCGCGGTGTCGGTGGCTGCTGCTTCCTCGGTCAAACCGATCCTAGTTTACGGCCTTCTCTTTGCCCGCCCAGTACGGCTTGCGGATCTCTGTCTTGAGAATCTTGCCCGGCCCGCTCTTGGGCAGCGGCGAGTTCTGCACCACCACCCTTTTCGGGCACTTGTACCCGGCGATCAGCGTCCGGCAGTGATCGATCAGCTCCCGCTCGCTCGGATCGGCGCCCTCGCGCGGCACGACCACCGCGAGCACCGCCTCGCCCCACTGCGGGTCGGGGATGCCGATGACGGCCACTTCGAGCACGGCCGGGTGCTCGTACAGCGCGTTCTCCACTTCCGTCGTGTACACGTTCTCGCCGCCCGAGATAATCATGTCCTTCGCCCGGTCGACGATATAGACGAAGTTGTCCTCGTCCACCATCGCGACATCGCCGGTGTGCATGTAGCCGCCGCGCAGGGCGTCCTCCGTTTCCTTCGGGCGCTTCCAGTAGCCCAGCATGACGTTCGGGCCCTTCGCGATGATCTCGCCGGCCTGGCCGGGCTTCACGTCCTCGCCCGTCGAAGCATCGACGACCCGGACGTCGACTCCCGGCACTTCCCGGCCACAGCTCGCCAGCCGGCGGTTGTCGGCGTCGCTGCCGTCGAACTTCGTCCACTCCTTCTTCATGGCCGTCAGGATTGGCGAGGTCTCGGTCATCCCGTAGGCCTGCGCGAACTTCGGCCCGAACAGCTTGACCGCCGCCAGCAGCCGGTCGACCGACATCGGCGACGCGCCGTAGAGCACGAGGTCAAGGCTGCTCGTGTCGAACGTCTCGACGCCAGGGAAGTTGATGAGGAAGTTGATCATCGTCGGTACGAGGATCGTCTTCGTCACCTTGTGGTGTTCGATCGCTTCGAGCGTCGCCTGCGGTGTGAACGACGGGATGAAGACGTGCACGCCGCCGACCATCGTGATCGCATAGCACGCCCACGCATCGGCCAGGTGGAACATCGGCGCCGCGTGGAGCCAGACGTCCGTTTCGCGGAATTCGGCCGCCATGGCCGCGTGGATCGCGTTCGAGACCACGTTGCGCTGCGTGAGCATGACGCCCTTGGGCAGGCCCGTGGTGCCGCCCGTATAGCAGAGGTCGATCATCTCGTTCTCGTCCCACTCGCGCACGGAATGGTCGAGCGGCTGCGCGCCGGCGATGAGCGTCTCGTACTCGAGGCAGCCCTCCGCTTCGCTGTTGAGGAGGATGACGTGCTTCAGCCCCGGCACGCCGGCCTTGAACTTCGTGTACGTCTCGTAGAACTCCGGCCCGAGGATCAGCGCCTTGATCTCGCCGTCGTTGCAGATGAACTCGTACTCGGCTGGTGCGAGGCGCGTGTTCAGCGGTGCCAGCGGCATGCCAGCCACATCGGCGACGTAGTAGGTCTCGTAGTAGCGGTGGGAGTTGTTCGCGAGGATCGCGATGTTGTCCCCGGGCTTTAGCCCGAGGTCGAGCAGCGCCTGCGCGAGCCGGTGGATGCGCTCGCGCGACTGCGTGTAGGTGTAGCGAACGTCGCCATCGATGAACGCGACGCGGTTCGGATAAAGCTTGACGGAGTGGTTGAGGATGTCGCGGAGCAGCATCGTTCGCCTCCCGGTGGGATGTGCGGCGAATTCTACAGCGCGTTGGCGGAATCAGGTCCGAAGGGCCGCCACCTCGCCGGGCAGCACCTCCAGCACAGCGTCGATGTCCTCCGCCGTGGTGTCCTCGCCGAGGCTGAAGCGAATGCTCCCCACGGCGCGTCGAATGGGCACGCCCATCGCCACGAGGACGTGCGAGGGCTCCCATGTCGAGTTCGAACAGGCGCTCCCGGAGCTAACCGCGATCCCGCGTTCGTCCAGGGCGGCAACGAGCGCGTCGCTCTCGATGCCGGTGAAGGCGATGTTGAGATTGTTCGGCAGGCAATTGACCTGGCAGCCGTTCACGAGCGCATCCGGGATGCGCGCGCAGATGCCGTCGCGAAGCCGCTCGCGGAGCGCCGCGAACGCGGGCGGAGCGCTCCGGGATGCCTGATGCAGCGAGTGATAGCGCTGTCGCCGTGCCGGCGATGCCCGCGACGTTTTCGGTCCCGGCGCGCTTCTGCATCTCCTGTCCACCGCCCACGAGTAGCGGCTGGAACGGCGTCGCCCGGCGGAGGTACAGGATGCCGCTGCCCTTCGGCCCGCCGAACTTGTGCGACGACAGGCTCAGCGCATCCACGCCCAGCCGCTTCACGTCCAGCGGGATCCACCCTGGCGCCTGCACGGCGTCGGTGTGGAGCAGCACGCGGTGCCCGTTTGAGCGTCCATATTCGCGCAGGAGCCCGGCAAGCTCGGCCACCGGCTGCAACGTGCCCACCTCGTTGTTGGCGAGCATCACGCTGGCCACGACCGTCGTCGGCCGGAGCGCGGCTTCGAACTCGTCCACCTGCACCCGCCCCGAGTGGTCGCAGCCGAGCCACGTCACTTCGAAGCCGAGGTCCTCCAGGTGCTGGGCGGCGTGGAGCCCGGCGTGGTGCTCGATGGAGGTCGTGATCACGTGGTTCCCGGCGCCTGCCCGACGCATCGCGTAGGCCATCCCAATCACAGCCGTGTTGATGCTCTCCGTGCCGCCGCTCGTGAACAGGACCTCCGAAGGGCGCGCACCGAGGCAGCCGGCGACGGTATTGCGGGCTTCGTCTACACCCGCTTGCGCATCCCGCCCGGCCGCATACAGCCCGCTCGGGTTTCCGAAGCGTCCATCGAGAAACGGCAGCATCGCGTCCAGCGCTTCCGGGCGCAGGCGCGTCGTTGCGGCATGGTCGAGGTAGATCACGGATTCAAGCGTAGCAGGCAGCGAGCGCGGGAGGCTTAGCTTGCCGGCAGGGTACGCGGCCGCAGTCGGGGCGCGCCTGCCTGTGGCGCGAGGTGAGGCGCCAGCGCAAATGTGGGCCCCGTCGACGGTTGAATCGCTCCGCTCGCCGGGATGACGTGGCCCGAGCTGTCAAGCACGCGGCTGAGATCCGCCCGCGCCTCCGCGAGGGCGAGCTCGATCTCGTCTTTGTCACACCGGATCTGCCAGGGAGAATGCCGCGAAAGGTTCGGCCGGAGCACGCTCGTAGGCACGAGTTGGCGGGCGAACTCTTCCATCGCGGCGGTGGCCGACTGGTTCAGGATGTCGAGCGAGCGCCGAACCACCCCCACCGCGGTGCGCGGGACCGCCAAGGTGGCGATTGGAGCCAGCTCCACGGCAAGGATCTCGGAGGCCCCCATCTCCACGGCCGTCGCGAGGTCCACGGATGCCGCGATGCCGCCGTCCACGAACAGCTCCCCACCGATTTCGATCGGGTCGAAGAACCCGGGAATGGCAGTCGACGCGAGGATCGCGGGTGCGATCAGTCCGTTGTTGAACACGTGCTTGCAGCCACGCGTGAGGTTGGTGGCAACGACGCGAAGCGGCAGCTTCGTCTCACTGAATCGCGACGAGCGGATGTGCGTGCGGAGCAGATTGCTGACGAGGTCATTCCGGAAGATTCCGCGGCGGCGCCTGGCCGCCCTCAGGGCGACCTTGAGCGGGTTGCCCCGGAGAATCCGATGGCGATGCAGCGTCTGCCAGATTTCGAGGAGCGCCTCAGGCTCGTCCGGGTGCAGTGCCACCCACGCCCCGTTGAGCGCGCCCACGCTCGTTCCTACCACCAGGCCCGGCCGGAAGCCCATCTCGTACGCGGCCTGGATGTAGGCCGCCTGCACGATGCCGAACGCCCCACCACCGCCGAGCACCAGCGCGGGCATTCCCCCGCCGTGCGATCTCATCGTCATATCCCCAACACTTCCCATCAACCTATGGTCGGAAGCACCCCCCGTCCAGCGAATAGGGAAAATAACGCGTTTCAGACGTGTGTGAGCAGTAAAGAGGCTCGCGATCAGCGAGCGCCGGCAGTGGTTCCGATCCTGGAACGGTCGGCTGCGACTGACAGCCGGATAAGCGCTCGCTCAAGTTCCTCGCGGCTGAGCAGCAGGCGCATGCGGATTGTCTCGTTCGAATAGCCCAGCGCGACCAGCGCAAAGAGGTGCTCTTCGAACTCGGTGTACAGCAGCGTGGACATGGTGTCCTCCATGGTTTGCTATCGGTAGGACCGCCAGCTCCGCAAGTCCTTACGCGGCCCGCCCATCACTACGCAGCACGAGCGTTCGACAGATGGCCGCGGCGCTGTCCACAATCACCCCCATGCCAGACGCTTCGCTCCTCACCGATGACGTCCGCGCCCTCGTCGGACGTGCGACGAGCCGAGGCACGGTTATGGTCACCCCCGGCGCGGTCCGCAAGGCGGTGGAGGTCTTCACCGGAGCCACCGACGCACGTCTATGGCGACGGCGAGGAAGTGCCCGGTTACGTCATAGAAGCGCTCCACACCGAATCCGACCCAACCGACCTCCCGCGGCTCATGCCGCAGTCGATCCTGATCGCCAACGAGTGGCGCTTCACCCGCCCGCTGCGCATCGGCGAGGAGCTCTCCGTGGAGTCCCGTGTCGTCGACATCTCCGAGCGCTTCGGCGGCAAGTTCGGCTACAGCCTCGACTTCCGCTCCGAGACGCAATTCCGCGACGCGTCCGGCGCTCTCGTGGCGGTCAGCGCGCGCAGCATGATGCAGTACGACGCCTCCCAGGCCCGCGACGGCGAGGACGCTTGAGCGCCGCGCTCGATGTCGCGGCGGTCAAGGAGGGTGACGAGGTCACCCCGCTCGAGCTGCAACCCGGACTCGGCCAGGTTGTCCGCTACTGCGGGCTGATCTGGGCCTTCCCCGACTTCTTCTTCGATGTCGAAGCCGCGAAACGCCAGGGCATGCCCGGCACCATCGTCCCGGGACCGCTCAAGGTCGGCCTGATTTACCGGGCCGTCGACGAGTGGCTCGCCGGCGCAGGCGTCATCCGCCTTGTCCGGGCGGCGCACCGCCGGCCGGACCGCACCAATCGCCCCATCACCGTCGTCGGCAAGGTGGCGCGGCTCTACGAAGAGGATGGCGCCCGCCTCGCCGACCTCGAAATGGCCATCATCAACGAAGACGGTCAGCCTTCGGTCCGGGGTTTCGCGGTCGTGGAGTTCCGCGGCTGACACTCGCGCCGTCCGCCCGTAGACTCCGGGCACGAGCGAACGAGGGGTGTTGCTATGGATCCGCAGGTCGAAGGACTGCTTCAGATGATGGCGGCGCAGACTGCCGCCGCCAACGTGCCGCCAATGACGGCGCTGCCGGCAGACGTCGCCCGAGCCGGCGCCGAAGTCAGCTTCCAGGCGTTCAACGCGCCGATGCCCGAGAGCGTGGCTATCGCGGACCGCACGATCCCCGGCCCGGCCGGCGAGATTCCCGTGAAGGTGTTCACGCCCAAGGGGACCGGGCCGTTCCCGTTGCTCGTGTTCCTGCATGGCGGCGGCTGGGTGATCGGCAGCCCGGCCACGCATGCGAAGCTCAGCGCGGAACTGGCCGAAGGCGCTGGCGTCGTGGTGGTGAGCGTCCACTACCGCCTTGCTCCGGAACATCCGGCCCCGGCCGCGCTGGAGGACTGCGTCGCCGCCATCAAGTGGGCCGTCGCCCACGCCGCCGAGCTGAATGCCGACGGCTCACGCTTCGCAATCGGCGGCGATTCCGCAGGTGGGAATCTCACCGCCGCCGCCTGCCTCCAGCTTCGAGATGAGGGCGGCCCGCAGCCTCGCCTCCAGCTCCTCATCTACGGGTCGTTCACGGGCCGCACCGACACCGCATCCTGCATCGCCAACGGCGAAGGCAAGATCCTCACCCGCGAATCGATGGTCTGGTTCTTCAACCACTACCTCTCCGGCGGAGTCAAAGCCACGGACCCGGGCATTGCGCCCATCAACGGAAAGCTCGAAGGGCTGCCTCCGGCCCACCTCATCGTCGGCACGCTCGATCCCGCTGCTCGACGACTCCAAGATGTTCGCCGAGGCGCTCGAAAAGGCTGGCGTGCCAGCCACGCTGAGCATCTACCAGGACATGCCGCACGTGTTCATGCAGCTCTCGGCGATGCTCGACGGCGGCAAGAAAGGCGTCGCCGAAGCCTGCGACGCGTTGAAGAAGGCGCTCGCCTGAATCGACATTCGCGGGCCAGCATTCGACAATCGTTGCCGTGCCCGAACTCCCGGAAGTAGAGACGATCCGCCGCGATCTCGAACCGCTGCTGGTGGGCCGCCGCATTTGCGGCGTCGAGGTCGACGAAGGCACCATCAACCTCCTCGCGAAAGCCCCCATCGAAGCGCTTCGCGCGAGCCTCGTGGGCCGCACGTTCACCTCCATGGGCCGCCGCGGAAAGTACCTGCTGCTCGGGATGGACGACGGCCGTACGCTGGTGATCCATCTGCGCATGACTGGCCGCCTGCTCTGGCGCGAACACGCCGCGCCCCCTGAACAGTACGAGCGAGCCCGCCTGATCCTGGATGACGGCCACGACCTGCGCTGGAGCGACCTGCGCAAGTTCGGCACCTGGCGCCTGGTGGACGACGCGCGGGAGATCATCGACAAACTTGGCCCCGAGCCCATCGACGCCGGCTTCACCCTCAAGCAGTTCCGCCAGGCGCTGGCCGGGCGCACCGCGCCGGTGAAGGCCGTCCTGCTCGACCAGCGGCGCATGGCTGGCCTCGGCAACATCTACGTCGACGAGGCCCTCTTCGCCGCCCGCGTCCGTCCGGACACGCCCGCCGGCTGGCTCTCTCCGGCGGCCACGCGCCGCCTCTGGGAGACGTCGCGGACGGTGCTCGAACGCGGCATCGAGAACCGCGGCGCCAGCTTCCGCGACTACGTCGATGGCCAGGGGAACCAGGGAACGCAGCACATGTACGTCCAGGTCTTTCGGCGCGACGGCAAGCCGTGCTACGTCTGCGGCACGACAATCGCGCGACTCGGTCGTCGGCGGCCGCGGCACGCACTACTGCCCGCGCTGCCAGCCGAAGGGCCGCGCGCCGAGGGCCGCGCGTGCTGGTTGAGCCGGCTCAGCTGCTGACCGCCCTGCGCCTCCCGCCTGAAACGGTGGTCGACGCCGAGCCGCTCGGAGAGGTGCGCTACGCCCCCGAACGTGTCTCGCTCTGCGTCCCTGGCGCTCCTGAACGCCTCGTCCTCCTGCGCGGCTTCGGCGACTCCGACGAGGCCGAGAACCACATCGCCGTGATGGAGGCCCTCGCACGAGCCGGCTTCAAGCACATGCCCGCGCTGCTCGGCGCGATCGGGCGGCGTGGCCATCGAAGAATGGATCGACGGCCTCACGGCCATCGCCGTAGTGCCGCCGCCCGGAGCCTGCGAGTCCGCCGTCACGGCCCTCGCCGAGCTCCACGCGCTCCCGGTCCGCGAAGGGCTGCGCTGGGGCATGACTCCCGCCGACCTCGTCTCCGACGAGGAGGTCCCGCTCCACCGGCTCGGGTTCGCCGCCCACGAGCGCGAGCCCGCCCTGGAGCCGCTTGCGTTCTGGCCGCACCGCCGTGCTTGCCACACCGTTCGGGCTCGTCCACGGCGATCCGACGGCCGCGCGCATCCTCTTCAGCGGTGCGCGGGCGACGGTTGTCGATTACTCCGAAGCCGGCTATGGCTCGCAGTTCATGGACGTCGCCGCCTTCCTGTTGACCAGCGGCCTCGATGCAGCGGCCCGCCGCGCGCTCGCCGCCCATTACGCCCGCGTCCGTGACCTGGCCCTCGCCGACACCGTCGACGGCATCGATCTCGCGGGCATCATCTGGGGCATTAGCCACCTCCTCGGCCTACCACGGCGCCTCATCGAGACCCATGGCGATGACCCCGCCAGCGAAGCGATCTCAATCGCCGCCGCGCGCGTCACGCGCGGCATTCGATCCGCAGCCGGCGAGCATCCGGCCGGCGCCGCAATCCGCGCGGCACTCTGGCCGGAGTAAGATCGCGGCGTGCAGCATGTGCGCTACCCGGGCGACCTTACGGAGCTCCAGTTCGTCGACGCGTATTGCCGCTCGGCCCTCCGCCAGCCGCAGATGGCCGCCGACGCCGCGCTCCGCGCACTCGTCTTCAGCGAGTCCGGCGACAGGGCGATCCTCACCGGCCTGATTGCGCAGCAGCTGGCGCAGGCGTGTCGCCGCCTCGTCGCGGTCTACAACGCCCTCTCCGACCGCCGGTACAGCATCGCCCGGACGTTGCTGCGCCCGTTGCCGGGCGTGGAGGAGTGGAAAGCGTTCGTGCACCAGGCGGCCACCTTCTCGCCCGAGCAGACGTGCCGCGAGCTGAGCCTTGGCGACGCTGCCCTCGAACACGCTCGACACCTGCGCAGCCAGTCCGACCTTCCCGAGTTGACCGGCCTCGTCGCCGCAAGCGAGTCCGGCAGCTCGATGCTGCTCGTGCCCTACATGGATCGCCGCAACATCGCCGAGGAGTGCTGGCTCGCCGGTGTCGATGACGAAGGCGAGCCGTTCGCTTCGAGCTTCCGCGCCACGGAGCAGAACGCCGCGGACCTCGCCGGCCTCACCGCGGACATGAGCAACATCGCCCGCGGGTTCCTCGAGGTGTACCTGGGAAACCGGCGCTCCGCCGGCCGGCGCGACTAGCGTGGGCAGCACTCAGTTCACGCCTGGTCCCCGCAACGCCATCACCGACGTCAAAGGCATCCGGGTCGGTCACTTCACCGACCGGAAGGGCGGCACCGGCTGCACGGCCGTGCTCTGCGAGGACAGCGCATCCGCCGCCGTCGACGTTCGCGGCGGCGCGCCGGGAACGCGCGAAACGGACGTCCTCGCTCCGGCGAACATGGTGCGCAAGTGCCACGCGGTGGTCTTCGCCGGCGGCAGTGCCTTCGGGCTCGCCAGCGCCGACGGCGTGATGCGCTTCCTTTCCGAACGGGACGTCGGCTTCCCCACGGCGCACCGCAAGGTGCCGATTGTCTCCGGCGCCGTGGTCTACGACCTCGGTGTGAAGAGCGCCACCGCCTTCCCCGACGCGGCGGCCGGCTACGCGGCCGCGCGGCGCGCACGAGGCGGAGCGGTCGCTGAGGGCGGTGTCGGCGCCGGTACCGGCGCCACCGTAGCCAAGCTGCTCGGCGCGGAGCGAGCGTCACGCGGCGGCGTAGGCACCGCGAGCGTCGTCGGGCCGCGGGGCATCGTCGTCGGCGCCCTCGTCGTGTCGAACGCCGTCGGCTCGTTCGTCGACCCCGAGACAGGCGAGCTTGTGGTCGCCCCACGAGACGACGACGGCAGCTTCGTCCCGCTCGCCGAGGCCATGGCGCGGCGCACTGCCGAGATGGACGCGCTACTCGAAAACACCACGCTGATGTGCATCGCCACGAACGCCCGCCTCGAGGCTCACCAGCTCCAGCGCCTCGCCATCCAGGCGCATGACGGCTTCGCCCGCGTGGTCACGCCCGCGCACACCTTCGGCGACGGCGATGTCGCCTTCGTCGTCTCCATGGGCCACGTGGACATCCGCCCGGACGATTCCCTGCCGCTCGGCATGCTGGTCTCGCGCGCGGTGGAACAGGCGCTCCTGCGGAGTGTGGGTCGGCGCTAGGAAGCGCGAGCGAGCCCGGGATCGAGCGCCTGCCGCGCCCAGTTCACCAGGTGCCGGACGAACGCCGTCTGCGATGCGGTCAGCTCTTCGTACCGCAGGTGCAGCAGCGTCTGCTCGCCCTGCTCGCGCGCTCCCACGGTCTCGCACGGCAGCGTCGCCGAGTAACCGTCGGCGGCGAGCACCACGAAGATCGACTTTCCCCCGGGCTTTGCGTCCACAACCACGGCCATGCCGCCCGGGGAAACGTCCACCATCGTACCTGGCTGGCGTGAGCCGCCAATCGCCGACCGAACTTCGATCAGCAGGTTGGTGGGGATGCGTGCCGCCTTCCGAGCATCGAACGGCGCGAACGCCGCTTCCAGCCGGAACACCGCCACCGAGCCCTCGGATCGCACCCAGTGGCCCCGGGCCACCGTGCGCGAGCCAAGTTGCCCGTTGATCAGCAGGAAGCTGCGTCCTTCGGCAAAGGACGTGCCGTCGGGGAATCTTGCCGCAATGAGCAGTTCACGCGACGTCACAACGGCGCCGACGCTCTGCTTCGGCGGCTTCGATGCGGCGTCGACCACGACGATGGGGTTGCTCCCGGCCTGCGGGAGGTCCGCTGAGGCGGCCATGTCGTGATCATCGGTCGACGTTGCCGCCTCCGTATGTTCAGCGACGCGCGGCCGCCACTCCCGCGGCGAGCCCACAGCCGCTACCATCGAAGGCAATGGGAGACACTCACCACGCTCCAACGGTGTCCACAGGCACAGGTGTTCGCCTGCGTCCGATGCGCCCGGACGATGTGCGCGCCGTCATGGCCGTCGAACGCGCCTCGTTTGCCTCGGGCTGGCCTTCGACTGCGTTCGAACGGGAACTCTCGCAGAACGACATGGCCCGCTACCTGGTGCTCGAACACGACGGCCTGATCCTCGGCTTCGCCGGCCTCTGGTTGATGCTCGACGAGGCCCACGTCGTCACCGTCGCCGTCACACCCGAACACCGCGGCAAGGGATACGGCCGCCTGCTCGTCCACGGTCTGGTCGGTCTCGCCCGCGCCAGCGCCATGAGCGTGGCCACGCTGGAATGCCGCGTCTCCAATACACCCGCCCGCGCGCTTTACGGCCGCTACGGCTTCTACGAAGTCGGGCTGCGGAAGAAGTACTACTCCGACAACCAGGAAGACGCCGTCATCATGACGACGGAGGAACTCGAAGGCCCGCCCTACCGGCGCAGGCTGGCCATGCTCGAGGCGGAGCTCGCCGAAAAGCTGCCCGGCGTCAACCTCTCCCCGGGCTACTGAGCCGCCGCGGGAAGTGCCGCGACGAAGTCCCGCAGCACGACCTCCGCGCGGTCGAGGCGGGCGCGGATGCCCCACGGCCCGTGGATGTTGAGCGTCATGTTCTCCGCCTGGCCCCGAACTCCGGCGAGGCGCCCGCGCGTCTCCGCGGCTTCGCGGTAGCGCGCCACCTCCGCCGATTCCGCGCCGAAGATCTCCTCGACGAGCTCATCCGTCCGCGATTCCCAGATCGTGTAGTCGAAAGGATTGGGGCCGCCGCCACGCAGGCGCGAGATGCGGCGCAGCTGTTCTTCCAGCGCCGCCCGGGCGCGGTCGGGATTGTTCACTGCCATGCGCGGATTGTAGGGAACCGCGGCCGAATGCGGAACGAGCGGCGCAATCCGGTCAGGCGGCGCGCGCGTTGTCGAGTTCGAACGCCAGGTCGCCCAGGCTGAGGAGCGCGGCCCCGATGCTCGCTGCGCCGTCCGATCGCACATGCGCGATATCCGCAAGGAAGCCTTCGATGCCGGCCGCGCCAGCTTCCCCGTAGAAGCTGGCCGGCCGGACTACCCCGAGCGACGTGGTCGTGAGGACACGGCCCTTCGCATCGCGGCACGCGAGGGCGACGGCAACGTGGTCGATTCCGTAGGGGCGGCGCATGCGGCCCATCGCCTGCCGCACCCATGCCCCAATCGACTCCGCAAGGGCCTGGTGGCCGGAGTCGTCCCCGTCTTGCGGGAGGTCCCAGCTCGCTTCGCAAACGCCCACACCCTGCCGGATGAGGCTTTCGACCCGGCGATGGGTCGTGTTGCGGCGGAAGAAGGACATCAGCACGTGGTGGTTTTCGGATCGCCGGCACGAAAACTTGGTTGCAGTTAAGTGCCGATTGGCTCACAAGCAAAGACCCGCTTTACACTCGGCGAGGCATGGATAACGACTTCAACATCGACCTTGTCGATATCGCCAGCACCGTCAAGTCTGGCGAAGTCCTAACAATTCGTTTCATTGCGGTGGGCCAACGGTTACTGCTCGACTTCCGCGCGACCGAGATCGACGGCCCCATGGTCCGCGTCGTCACACCGGTCCGCTCCGTCGAAGAGCGCTACCGCATGCTCCGCCAGGCGCGCCCCCGCTTCGCCCCGCCCGAGAAGATCGAGGCCATCTGGTGGCCCCGATACGCCCGCTCGTTGACCTCCACCGGCATCTGGTCGGCCGTCATGGAGCGCGTCACGGAGAGCGGCCACGTCGATGCCGTGCGCCAGGCCGAGGATGCGCTCGCCGAGCTCATCCGCCTGGAGCGTGAGCAGCAGCGCGATGCCGTGCGCGGTGAGGGCTTCCGCACGCTCTGGGCCAGAGAGCGCAAGCTCCGGTAGGCTCGCGCACCTTCACCGTCCGATCGTCCACACTGGATCCATGGAACGCGCTGAGTTTCGACGGCTGGTGCGCGAGGCGGCGGCGATGCTGCCGCCCGGGCTCATGGAGCGCGTCCACAACGTCGACATCGTCATTGAGCGCCGCCCCACCGCCATGGATCGCAAGGCCGCCCGCATCGGCCCGCGCTCCACGCTGCTCGGCCTCTACCACGGCATCCCGCTCACCCATCGCGGCGAGAACTACAACCTCGTGCCCCCCGACAAGATCAGCATCTACCAGGAACCGATCGAGGACATGTGCGGCGACGATCCGGACCTCGTGCGTGAACAGGTGCGCAAGACGGTCCTCCACGAACTCGGCCATTACTTCGGCATTAGCGACGAACGCCTCGACGAACTCGGCATGGGTTGAAGGCGTTTTCAGCGATACTCCAGACGCTTTCCTTCGCGATACAAGTTCCTCGCGTCTTGACGGTTTTACCTGGAATTCGTTGACCCAACATGGGGCCGTCGCTAGGTTGGATTCGTGACCAGCCGCGTTGAAGAGAGGACGCTGACGGTTCGCCCTCCTCGGCCACGGGCACGGCCGGCGGCGCGTGGGCTCCTCACGCCGACCCAGCGCCTCCTCTTCGTGATGGCGCTCCTCACCTTCGGCCTCGCTTCCATGTACACCGCTGCGGCCCTGATGACGCGCGTGACGCCCGCCCTCTTTCCCGGCAAGGCCTTCGCCGACATCCCGGTGGTCGGCAACCTGACTCAGAAGCTCCCGGTGGCCGCTCCCGGCGTCAACAGCTCCTTCAACAAGCGCATCAACCTGCTCATCCTTGGCGTCGATCAGCGGCCCTACTACAGCGACGAGAGCCTCCCCGATGAGGTCCGCTTCCAGGGCCGCACCGACACGATCATGGTCGCCACCATCGATCCCATCACGAAGCAGCTCAGCTTCCTCGGCTTCCCCCGCGACATGCTCGTCGACCTTTCCGGGCCGAACGTCCCGAACACGCCCTGGAAGATCAACGAGTCCTACACGTACGGCGTGCTGCAGGGCAACAGCGTCGACGCCGGCGCGCACCAGCTCGAAAAAGACATAAAGAACGACTTCGGCATAGACATCGACTACTACGTCATCATGAATTTCGTCGGCGTGCAGAAACTCGTAGATGCCGTTGGCGGCGTGGACGTCACGATCCCCGACGACCTGGGCGTTTACAACTGGTGGTACAGCGACGAAGGCGACGTGCCACCGCACTACGTCACCTATCCGCCCGGCCCGTACCACTTCGATGGCTACAACGCGGTCGCCTTCGGCCGCAACCGCGATCCCAGCGACTTCGCTCGCGTCAAGCGCGAACAGGTCATTCTCAGCGGCGTGCTGGGGAAGGCCTTCTCGCAGGGCCTGTTGGACCTCGGTGGGCTTGCCAACCTGTACGACGCGTACAAGAAGACCATCACAACCGACATGCCCTACGCGAAGATGGCTGGCCTCGCGCCGTTGCTGAAGGACACGATCGGCAGCTCGAAGATGTTCTCACTCGGCGATCCCGTCGATGGAAAGCCCACGACCTGGCCGGCCGACTACTATGGCGCCTCCGTCGACTTGTGGGATCGGGACAACGTCGCCTACTGGATCGACCAGGCCTTCACCAAGGCGAGCTACTCACAGTCGACCGTTGAGATCGACAACGGTTACGGCTCCGATGGCAGCGCCCGCGCGGCCTCGCTGGGCCACTACCTGAAGTTCGCGAAGGGCCTGCCCACCGTCTACTACGGCGCCGATCAACCCGCCCAGCCCGAAACCACCATCACGCTCTACGACAGCAACAAGCAGCAGCTTGTGGACGACATCGCCAGGTGGCTCAACGTTGGGACGCAGAACATCCACGTGAAGGACAAGAGCGCCGACCCCACCCTGCCCGACGTCATCATCACGATCGGCGGCGACTACCAGGTGCCGACGAACTAGCGCAGCGCTCCTCAAGCAAGCTGGTGGCCGACGACTAAGCCAGCCGGGTCGCGCTGATGAGGCCGGTCTCGAAGCTCATGGCGAACGAGCCTCCGTAGTCGTCGATGGCCGCTCCGATCGCTTCGAATAAGCGCTCCCTGACAGCAGGGTCCAGGGCGGCATGGTCGCTGCGTGACAGAAGCACGTCCAGCCACTGGGCTTTGTCGTACTCGCGAGCCCATGGGAACCACCGCTCGGTCGCTGTGTCGAACTCCCGCACCGCCGCAATGGCGTCGACGACGTCTGTCAGTCCGGTCCTCCTATCCGCCGGGCGGCTGGCCGCGTACCCGAAGCCAGGGCTACCGACCGTCGGGAACAGATCGCGCATAGACCTCGGCGAGAGCATCGGCGAGGTCGTCCGGGTGACAGCCGGCGCTCCAGAACAGGCAGAGCCTTCCGCCGGGTCGTAGCAGCGAAGCCGCCTTCGCGGTACTGACTGGCAGGTCAAGCCAGTGCCAGGCCTGCGCCGAGATCACACGATCGAAAGTGCGGCCGGCGGCGTCCCAGTCCTCGAATGCGGCGACCTCCACTTCGATTCCGTGGTTGCGCGCGATCTCCGCCATGCGCGGCGCGACTTCGACGCCAAGAACGTTCGCCCCTCGCTCAGCCACCTGTCGCGAAGCGATGCCGGTGCCGCAACCGACGTCGAGGACGTCCATGCCCGCCGGTTCGGTACCGAGCACCTCATCGATGACGACAGCCGGGTAGGTCGGCCGGGAGCGGTCGTAGCAGTCGGCCTGCTGGTCGAAGAACCTGGAACGTTCCTCGGCCAGAGCTCGCATCGGCATCCGGGGATTATGCCCGATGATCGCGTCGGCGCGATTGCTCTGATGGCCGCCGGTGTCCGGGTTCATGATGCCAGCCCTCGCAAGCGCCGAACTCACCCTGTACAACGCCACCATCGCGCTGGCGGCGACTACCAGTCCCGATGAACCAAGGAGCACGCTCGGAGGTCGTGGTACGCTCCCGCGCGATGAGGGTGCCGGGATGGTGGACGGGTCTGCGGCTGATGCTCCTGTTAGCGGAGGTTGCTGCCGGCGCATTGTGCGCTATGGTCCTTGACCACCGTGCGCAGACGTCAAACGTGTGCGAGATCGGCGGCTCCGGGTGCCTCGGGTCCACCGTGTTCCATACCTGGCTCGTGTGGCTCGCGGTCGCCGCTACAGTGCCCGTCGTGCTGGGTGCCGCAGGTGGCTGCCTGGGCCGTTCGCTGGCGCTGTTCGCGTGTGGCGGAGTCGCCGCTTCCCTCGCGTTCGGGCTTACGCTCGGCGGCTTGCAGGCCAACCGCGCCACTTACGACGACTCCACGCGTGTCGTCGTTGAGATGTTCGTATTCGGTGGTCCGCTTGCTGCGTTGCCCGGCATCTTAAGCACGGGACTTGTGTGGGCAGCCAGTCGAATTGCACTGGCACGACTCCGGGCCTCGGAGGACTCGCTCCCCTAGTGCCAGATTTCACAATCTCTCCCTTTGTGGTAGACTCCCCCGGGTTTTCCCCAATACTCTCCCGGAGCGCATCGGGCCGGCAGGCTGTCCGGTTGTGCGGTGCGCAGGAGGCGTTGTTACCGCGTGAACATCATCGTTTGTGTTAAGCAGATCCCCGATCCCGAGACCCCCGCGGCCTCCTTCAGGGTCGACGAAGCGGCGAAGAAGGTCATCCCGGCCCAGGGCATCGCCCCGGTCGTGAACCCCTTCGACCCGCAGGCCACCGAAGCCGCCTTGCGCCTCAAGGATGCCGCCGGCAGCGGGAAGGTCACGGTCATCTCCCTCGGCCCCGATAGCGCTCGCGACGCCATCAAGCACGCGCTCGCCATGGGCGCCGACGAAGGCGTGCTCCTCAGCGACCCGGGCTTCGATGGCATCGACAACTTCCAGACCGCGACCGCCCTCGCTGCCGCGATCAAGAAGGTCGGCGAGTTCGACCTCATCCTCATGGGCCGCCAGTCCGCCGACTGGGACATGGGCGTCGTCCCGACGGGCGTCGGCCAGATCCTCGGCATCCCGGCCGTGACCCTCGCCAAGGGCATCGAAGCATCGGGCAGCACCCTCAAGGTCGAGCGCGTCCTCGATGACGGCTTCCAGTCGGTCGAAGTGAGCCTGCCGGCCATCGTCTCGGTCTCGAACGAGTTCGGCGAACCGCGCTATCCGCAGCTGCGCCAGATCATGCTCGCCGCCAAGAAGACCGTGCAGGTCTGGAGCGCCGCCGATATCGGCCTGGGCGCGGACCAGCTCGGCGCCGCCAACCGCTGGCTTCCGCTCGAAGCGCTCTACGTCCCCAAGGTCGAGAGCAACGTCGAGATCATCGAAGGCGACACGCCGGAAGAAAAGGCCAAAGTCCTCGCGCAGAAGCTGCGCGCGGCCAAGCTCATCTAAGCCAACCGCAGCGACGCGAACGCGCGATCCCACGGGTTCGCTGCGCACACGGGTCCACGGTGCAGCCTCCTGGAGGGAATGAATGTCCGGAATTCTTGTTGTTGCTGAGAGCGTCGACGGGGCGGTCACGCCGGGCTCCTACGAACTGCTCGGCGCGGCGCGCCAGCTCTCGTCGCAGGGCGGCGGAAGCGTCAGCGCCGTCGTCTCCGGGGCCGAGTCGCTGGGTAAAGACCTGGTCGCTCACGGCGCCGATGCCGCCTTCACCGCCAACGCCGGCACCAACACCACCGACGAGTGGCTGCCGGTCCTCGAAGCCGCGCTCAGCCAGTCCGGCGCCGATGTCGTGCTCATCGGCCAGACGAGCCTCGGCCGCGAGCTCGGCCCTGCCCTCGCCTTCAAGCTCGGCACCGCCGTCGCCATGGACTGCGTCGAGCTGAAGATCGACGGCGGCCGTCTCCGCGCGACCCGCAACGCCTACGGCGGCAACGCCCGCGCCGAGGTCACCTGGAAGAACAATCCGCAGGTTGTCACCGTCAAGGCGAAGTCGTTCGACCCGCTCGAAGCCGACGCCTCCCGCAGCGGCGCCGTCACGGCGATCGACGCGACCGGCCAGCCCCGTGTGAAGGTCCTCGGCGTCTCCAAGGCCGAGAGCACTGGCATCAAGCTGGAAGATGCGGATGTCGTCGTGAGCGGCGGCCGCGGCCTCGGCGACCCGTCTGCGTTCGGCATGCTCGAAGAGCTTTCCGGACTGCTGAAGGGCGCTACCGGCGCCTCCCGCGCCGCCTGCGACCTCGGCTGGTACCCGCCGTCCCAGCAGGTGGGCCTCACCGGCAAGACCGTCTCCCCGACCCTCTACATCGCCATCGCCATCAGCGGCGCGAGCCAGCACATGGCCGGTATGGCCGGGTCGAAGAACATCGTCGCCATCAACAAGGACGCCGACGCGAACATGGTCAAGGTCAGCAAGTTCGCCATCGTCGACGACTACAAGAAGGTCGTCCCCGCGTTGATCGAGGAGATCAAGAAGCTCGGCTGACACGGGGAACAGGGAACCGGGAACAGGGAACCGACCTCCGACGCTCCCCGCATTGTGTCGGCGAGTCGAACCGCGAGGGCTGAGGGGAGTGTGCCGTGACAGGCCGCCAGGTCAGGCCGCGGATTGGCATATTGTGGCGGGGCGACGCCTCGCGGCCGGTGCCCTCAGTCCCGAGGACACGAGGCTTGCGGCGATCTTCGATGCCATCGCACACGAGGGCGGCGACGCAGTGGGCATTGTTTTTGCGGACTCGGCGGCTGACGAGGCGCGCGATCGACTCCTGAGCATGGACGCGCGTCCTGGTGTGGGTCGATCCGATCATGGGCGGCGTCGACCGGACGATCCTCGATGGCGTCCTGGGCGAGGTTGCCGCGGCCGGGGTCTACGTGAGCGCCCGGCCCGACGTAATCCTGAAGCTCGGCACGAAAAAGGTCGCTGTACGACACTCGCCAGATGAGCTGGGGCACGGACGTTCGGCTCTACCAGGACATGGCGGAGCTGCGGCGCTCCCTGCCGCCCGCGCTCGACTCAGGCGCGCGGGTGCTGAAGCAGCACCGCGGCAACGGCGGCAACGGTGTGTGGCGGGTCGAGTGGTCGACGAAGGGGCAACGGGTGCTCTGGCTCCATGGGCTACGCGGCAGCGTCCGTGGAGGAGATCCCGGTCGAGGAACTCTGGGAGCGGCTGGAGCCGTACTTGGCCGATGGTGCGGTGCTCGTCGACCAGCCGTTCCAGCAGCGGCTGGGCGAGGGCATGATCCGCTGTTACCTCTCCGAGGATCGCGTCGTGGGCTTCGGCGAGCAGATGGTCACGGCGCTGCTGGCGCCGCCCGAGGCGGGTGTCCAGCCACCGCCGCCCCCGGCCCGGCTCTACTATGGCCCGGACAAGCCCGAATTCCAGGACGTGCGTAAGCGGACGGAGACGGAATGGGTACCGGAGTTGCTGGCGGTGCTCGGCCTGTCGGTCGGCGATCTTCCGGCGATCTGGGACATCGACCTGCTCCATGCCGAGCCCACGGCGGCCGGCGAGCCGCAGTACGCACTTTGCGAGATCAACGTCAGTTCGGTGTTTCCGATCCCGGACGAGTCCGTGGCTCCGTTAGCCGCGACCGCCGTCAGGCGAGCCAGCGAGGCACGGAGCCGTCGCCCAGGGTAACGGCGAGGAAGACCAACGGCTGACCGCTGTTCAGACGAGGCGTAGCCGCTCCAGCGCTTCGACCCAGCGCCCCTGCGCGGCCGTATCGGGCACGTCGCGCCCGCGCACCGCCTGGATGCGCGCCCACGCCTCGCTGGCGGGCACCCCCATCAACACCAGCACGCTCGCGACGCACAACGGCGACCGCCCGACGCCCATGCGGCAGTGCGCGACCACGGTTCGTCCCTCGTGCAGCTCGTCACGCAGCTCCATGAGCCTCGGCACGATGAGCGAATCGTCCGGCGGCGGCGACAAATCCGGCACCGGCAGGTGCGTGAACCGCAGCCCCGCCTCGACCGCCAGCCTCGGCTCGTCGTCGAGATTCAGCTCCTTGAGCTCGCCGTGCACCATCAGGCACACGAGTGTGTCGATGCCGGCGCCCCGCAGCGCGAGCAGGTCGTCTTCGAGCCAGAGCCCTCCGCGCGGCCGCTCCACCACGGCCAGCCGCCCGGGCGCGGGCGCGTCGACCCACCACAGCTTCGGCGTCACTGCGCCGCGGCCACGAACGCTTCGAACAGCCGGCGCGCGTGCTCATGCGCGCCGAACAACTCCTCCGGGTGCCACTGCACCCCGAGCACCCAGCGTTCCTCCGGCATCTCGATGCCTTCGACGACCCCGTCCGTCGCCCATGCCGCCGCGCGCACGCCGTCCCCGAGTTGGCTTAGTGCCTGGTGGTGCATGCTGTTCACCGACAGGTCACACCCGCCAAGCACGCCCGCCAGGCACGACCCTTCCTCGACGCTGACGCCGTGCGTAACGGCATCGCGCGGGTGTGCGCCGCCCGCCGTTTGTGCGTGGTTGATGTCGGACGGCCGTTGGTCCGGCAGGTCCTGGATCAGCGAACCACCGAGCGCGACGTTGAGGATCTGCATTCCCCGGCAAATCGCCAGCACCGGCAGGTTCCGCTCCAGCGCGAGCCCCAGCGCTTCGATCTCCATCCGGTCGCGCGGTACCGAAACGCCGCCGGTCTTCTCGTGCGGCTCCTCGCCGTACAGCGCCGGGTAGACGTCGCCGCCGCCCGTCAGCACGAGCCCGGAGACAGCGCCAAGCAACCCGACGATGGACTGCTGATCCATCTGCGGCGTGAGCAGCACCGGCGCAGCGCCGGCCGCTTGCACGGCCCGCAGGTAGGCCGCATTGAGCGTCGCGCGCTCGGGCCTGCCGTCCAGCTCGGGCGTGAGAGATGTCGTTACCGCGATGAGAGGGCGCAACGGCTGTCAGCTCGCGCTAGGAACGGAGATCTCGCCGTGCAGCCGGTTGTAGTGAGCGATGAGCGAACGGACGGCAGGTACGAGCTCGCGTGGGACCTGGATCATGGGAGCGTTCGGATCGGTCCATGCCGCTTCAAGTTCCGCTACCTCTTCGTCCTCGGTCTGATTGTCGTAGAAGTCGACGGTCTCGCGAAGACGAATCTCGTCCTGGCTGGGCTTCGCTTGGTTGTCTGCCATGCTACTTCCTGAGTCTGCGGCGAATCGCCCGGAGCGCTTTGGTCGTCGGCGTAAAGGCCGTGACGATGAGCAGCTCATCTGGATCAGGAGTCTGCCGGTAGATTACGCGAAGCCACCGCCCATTGCGAGTCTGCCCGATAGCTGCCCGGGCTCCAGAATGGGCCGCCACATCCTCGTAAAACGTCTCCATGATGTCTTCGACCTCCCACGCGGCCACGCCATGATCATGGAAATGCGGCTCTCCGGTGGCCGGGTTGATGTAGAAGCGCAGCCGCATCCGTCAGGCTCGCGGGATACGCCCCGCCGCATGGCCCGCCGCGATCCGCCCGTACACCGCGCCCCGGATCACGGAGCTCGCTCCCGGGTAGTTGTAGTAGAAGATCTCCCCCATCGGCTCGCCCGCGGCGTAGAGCCCCTCCATCACCACCCCGCGCGTATCGATGACGCGCGCGCTCGTGTCGCACTTGAGCCCGCCGAACGTGAACGTGATGCCGCCCGTCACCGGGATGGCGATGTACGGTGGCTTTTCAAGGGGTAGCGCCCAGTTGCTCTTGGGAGGCGTGATGCCCGCCGTCCGCTTCCCGTCGAGACGGTCGAGGTCGTACTCGCCCGGCTGTACGGCCGCGTTGAAGCTGCCGACCGTGTCCAGGAAGTCCTCGGCGGGTACGTCCATGAGCTCCGCCAGCTCCTTGAGCGAATCGGCCTGGAAGGGCGGTCCCACTGGCCGCCACGCCCGCGCGAACTCCTCGCGCTGGTACGCCTGCTGGTCGAACACGCACCACGCCTCGCCGCCGGCCTGTTCCACGATGAACTTGCTGAACTTCACGTACGTGTGGTCGCGGAAGTCCTCGCCTTCGTCGAGGAACCGTTTCCCGGACCGGTCGACGAAGATTCCCATCTGGTAGTTGTAGAGCGCCGTCACCCCGCACTCGATCTTCGGCGAGCGCGCGTCGAGCACCGCGGAGTGGTAGTCGCCCCACTGCCCGGCGGGTTGCGCGCCCGCCGCGATCGCCATCATCAGCCCCTCGCCGGTGTTGTAACGGCTCCCGCGCAGGATGAGCGAGTCCGCGAACCGCCCGAGGTGCTGCACGCGCATCTGCACGTTCGCCTGGAAGCCGCCGCAGGCGAGGATCACGCCGCCGCGCGCTTCGATGTCGACCACGCCCTCCGGCGAAGCACAGCGCACGCCGCGGATGCGGCGGTCTTCGTCGACCAGCAGGTCAGTCGCGCCAGTCCGGTAGCTGACGATGCCGCCTATGCCCTCGAAGCGCCGGAACAGCAGATCGACGAGCCCGGCGCCCCCCGACTTTGGGCTGCGCCGGTAGCCGGCCGTGTGCGGGTAGCCGGCCTCCCACTCGAGCCCGAGCTCCGTGAGCCATTCCGCCGTCGGTCGCGCGTTCTCGCAGAGCGTGCGGATGAGCGCCTCGTTCGCCCGCCCGCGCGAGATGCGCATCAGGTCGGCGTACATGCCGTCGATGGTGTAGTCGCGCGGCCCGAACTCGTCTGCTTCGTGCGGGAAGCGCATCTGCGCGTCCGCGAAGCGCGTATTTCCGCCGCGGCCTTCAGGCGGCGCCTTCTCCACCAGGATGACGTCGGCGCCGCGCTCTCGTCCGGTGACGGCCGCCGAAAGCCCGGCGATGCCGCCTCCGACCACCACGATATCGCAGTCGTACGAGGCCTTTGCTCCAGCTGATCCGAACGGAATGGGCATCGCGCAAGTATAACGACTGCGTTCCAGTTAACGCCGTGCACATAACAGATACATCCATGAGCGATCAGTTATGGCACCAGTGAATCAGTGGTTCGACGATAAAGCGCGACCGATGTCAAGCCTTTGTGAATGGTGATTGGAGTCGTCATAAGTCGCTGGAATAGTCGCCGGGAGACCGCTACATTTCGCGTCGTTGGAGGCGGGGTGGTCGGGAGCCACCGGCGGCGGGAAAGGCACAAACGCCATGGCAACATGGCCAGACGCCGGAATCGCCGCGGGCCAGGGTCAAACAGCTTCGGCTGCTTGCCCCGGGGGACGTGCCCGAGAGGGTTCGCACCTCTACCGGGTCGGTCGCAAGACCGGCGCCCGGGAAGGCCACCGGGGCGGGATCGGTTGGCGGTTCGCCGCTGGCCGAGGGGTTGTACCGCCCGGCGCCGCAAGGCGTTGGTGGGAAGCCCCCGGGTCGCAAGGCTCGGCGCCGGTCCGGTCGAGGGACGGCCTGGGCAGCGCGCGAAAGCGCAGCGTCCGGCCCCCCAGCGGTTCTCGATAGACTACCTCCGGCAAGCAAAAGGGGCGTCTCGCAAGGGACGCCCCTTTCGCGTTCCCCGGCGGTTAGGTGCCGAATACTCGTCCCGTCCGGTCCACGCGCTTGAACGCTGGTGGCGCGCTGCCCAGCATCGCGCCGTAGCGGTCAGGCCGCCGCCACGGCGTGCTCCACCCGTCCCGCTCCCGGTATTCGCGGATGGCGGCGAGGTCGATGTCCACCGTGAAAACGCCCTCCTGCTCGCCCGCCTCGAGGAGCAAATTGTCGCGCGCAACGTCTCCCTCGTACCCGATCGGGTCGAACGCAACGGAATGCCCGTTGTGCGATGGGGCGGAATAGTTGGCCATCGCCACGGCGACGCTGTTCTCCAGCGCGCGCACTCGGAACTGGGCCAGGCGGTGCTGGTCAAGCGGGCACGCGTTCGGCGTGAGGATGAGCTCCGCCCCGAGCAGCGCCAGGCAGCGGGCGCTCTCGGGGAACTCCCGGTCGAAGCAGATCATCGCGCCTATCCGGACTTCCTCATACGCAGTGCGAAGCACGCCGACGGAGAAGCCGTCCCCCGGAGTGAGGAGCGCCTCAGGAAGATCGAAGGCGCAGGTGTGCACCTTGTCGTAGGTCAGAACCTCGGCCCCATCGCGGTCAAGGAGCGTCATCGAGTTCCGGCAGTCGCCGTCCGCGTCGCGGAGGTATGTAATCGCGATAGCCATCCGCAGTTCCCGTGCGAGCGCCCGGAAGTGCTCCACGAACGGACCGTCTTTCCTCACTGCCAGCGCTTGCCACTGAACGGCGTCATCGGCCCACGTCTCGACTTCGTCGGACGCCCCCGCGGGCCAGCGCGACGGATGCCGGAGCAAGTCCCCCTTGGGGCGTTGGCCGTCGTAGGTATAGCCGATGCTCCACATCTCCGGAAACAGGGCCACGTCCGCCCCCAGGCGGGCGGCCTCGCGGCAAGCCTGCTCCCCTTTGCGAAGATTGGCCTGCACGTCATTGCCGCACGGCGCGAGCTGGAGAAGTGCCAGTTTCATTCCTTACCCCCGGGACGCTGGCGGACCAAATCATCGCACGACGAGCCCGGCGCTGGTCCGGCTGGGTCCAGCCGCAGATGCCCCACGCCCATCGAGCCGGTACAGTGCGCCCACAGACCGGCTTTGGAGATCGCATGGCGACGTTGGACGTTTCCGCCCCGATGACGGGCTCGTTGAAGGAATTCCTGGTAGCCGTCGGGGACTCCGTCGACCAGGACCAGGAACTGCTCATCATCGAGTCGATGAAGATGGAGATCCCGCTCGAAAGCCCGGCGGCCGGCAAGGTGGCGGAGATCGTCGTCGAGCCCCCGGCGCACATCGACGAAGGCCAGGTGCTCCTCCGCCTCGAGGTCTAAGCCATGGGGTCATCAGCAAGGCCCAGCGCCGACTCCACGACTGCTGCAAGAGCCTCAACGGTCGACCCGGACTCGGCGCGGATGAGCGGCAGGCCCAGCGCCTCGGCAGATTCGGCGACGTACGCCGCCAGGAGGCGGTCGCGTTCGAGCATGTTCTGACGGACACGTTCCGGATCGCGTGTACGGCTGCCGAACGACGGTTTGCCGCGCCGGGCGAAGGACGCCGCTTTGAAGGAGTCCGACGGCACGAGGAAAACGCACGGTGGCCGCGGCCCATCGAGCGTGGCCACCAATTCCGGGAGCAGCCCGAATCCTTCCACGAGGACGGCCGGAGCGTCCATGGCGGCGACGTCTTCGATCACCAGGGGCCACCGGTCGTGAAAGGACTCCAGCGCGCGTTCGAACAGCGCGGCGGGATCCGGGTCGACCCAGCGTTCGTCGAGCGTGGCACTCATGAATTGCGCGTAGTTCAGATCCTGAGCTGAAAGCCGTTCATGGTGGGCGGCGTCGCTGGAGTCGTAGTGGTACACCGCGAGCGCGTGGCGCGATGCCAGCACACGGGCCACGGTGCTCTTACCCGAGTCAGGTGCGCCGCCGATCCAGAACGTCGCAGCGAACAGGGTCAAGGCGCCGGCTCCTGACTGGTAATTAACGAAAATATCGTTATCATGCAGCCGTGGAACCCAAAAATAGCGCTGAACGCGTCATCGCCCGCTTCGGCGGCCAGAGCGCGCTCGCCCAACTCCTCAACACCCGCCAGAGCACCGTTCAACACTGGGCGACCACCGGCATGATTCCCACGCAGCACCATCGGCGTCTGCTCGCCCTCGCACGCGAAAGAGGTATCGTCTTGGAACCCAAGGATTTCACCCCCGCACCGGTCATGGAAATCAAGCCCGCCAGCGGCAAGCTCGGCGTCCTCATCGTCGGCCTTGGCGCCGTTGCCACCACCTTCATCGCCGGCGTCGAAAACACTCGCCGCGGCCTCGGCAAGCCCATCGGCTCGGTCACCCAGATGGGTACGATCCGCCTTGGCAAGCGCACCGACAACCGAACGCCCCTGATCAAGGACTTCGTCCCGCTCGCCAACCTCGAAGACCTCGTCTTCGGGGCATGGGACCCCATCCCCGACGACGCCTACGCCTCCGCCCTCAACGCAGGCGTCCTCGACAAGCACGAGCACATTGAGCCGATCAAGGACTTCCTCCAGTCGATCAAGCCGATGCCCGCCGTCTTCGACCAGTACTACGTGAAGCGCCTGCACGGCACGAACGTCAAGAGCGCCCCGACCAAGCTCGAGCTGGCCGAGCTCATCCGCAAGGACATCCGCGACTTCAAGGCGGCGAACGGCTGCGATCGCCTGGTCATGATCTGGGCGGCTTCCACCGAGATCTTCATGACCGAGCACGCCTGCCACCAGAACCTCGAAGCATTCGAGGCCGCGATGGAGACCAACGACGTCAACATCGCGCCGTCGATGCTCTATGGCTACGCCGCCCTCATGGAGAACGTCCCGCTCGCCAACGGCGCTCCCGAACCTCACCACCGACATCCCCGCCCTCCTGAAGCTGGCGAACGACCGCGGCGTGCCTATCGGCGGCAAGGACTTCAAGACCGGCCAGACGCTCATGAAGACCGTCATCTCGCCCATGCTCAAGGCCCGCATGCTTGGCGTCGCCGGCTGGTACTCCACAAACATCCTCGGCAACCGCGACGGCGAAGTGCTCGACGACCCCGAAAGCTTCAAGACGAAGGAAGAATCCAAGCTCGGCGTCCTCGAGTACATCCTCCAGCCCGACCTCTACCCCGAGCTCTACGGCGACATCTATCACAAGGTCCGCATCAACTACTACCCGCCCCGCGGCGACAACAAAGAGGGCTGGGACAACATCGACATCTTCGGGTGGATGGGCTACCCGATGCAGATCAAGAATCGACTTCCTCTGCCGCGACTCGATCCTCGCCGCACCCCTCGTGCTCGACCTCGCGCTCTTCTTCGACCTCGCCCAGCGCGCCGGCATGAAGGGTATCCAGGAGTGGCTCTCGTTCTACTTCAAGAGCCCGCAGCACGCCCCCGGGCTCTACCCCGAACACGACCTCTTCATCCAGCAGACGAAGCTGAAGAACACGCTCCGCTACATGATGGGCGAAGAGCAGATCACGCACCTCGGCATCGAGTACTACGAGGAAGTCGAAGCTTAGGAGTACGGGCGGCTATGCTGCCGCGTCGCGCTCCGCGAGGAAGGCCGCCCACAGGCGGTCACGCTTGCGGGCGCCGCGGCTGTAGCCGAACTGCGCCCCAATGAGCGTCCCGAAGAACTGGGCGAGCACGTAGCCGCCCAGCAACAGCACCGCGAATCCGAACGCGGGATGGCCGAGAATGCCGGGGCCCCAGAGTTCGAGCACCACGAACAGCACCGCCGCGATGATCAGCCCCACGAACCCCAGCCCGTAGACCCAGCGTGCCTCGGTGTCGCGCTTCACCTTGTACATGCGCAGCACCGGCTGCGGGATCTCATTCACCGTGCCCGACTCGGCGACGACCCGCGCGCAGAACGGGCACACGGCGTCTGACGCCTGCAGACGCGCGTAGCAGAACCCGCAGAAGCGCCCCGCCGCCGGCACTCGCCGGGCCAGCCGCTCCTCCATCTTCTCCTGCAGCTTGTCGAGGTACGGGTATGGGCTCAGGTACCCGGCTTCGCCGACGAGCTCGGGTGCGTGGGAGGCTCGCGAATCGACCATCACCAGTAAGCGAACCACCGCCTCGCCTCGCGGGCAAGGGCCTCGGATTACACGTTTGCGATGAGTCCGTAACTTGGGCGGATTGTCCGCCCGATGCGCTTGGGCCTGCTGATAGGGTCCCCTGTCCGCGTCAGCTTCAGAACGGAGGTCGCGCCTCGTGAGTGACCGGACAACAGCAGTAGCCGAACCAGAGTCCCTGAACGTGCCGTTGGCGCGGGAAACCCAGTCGTGTCCCCCGCACCACTTCGTGGTCGAAAGCCCCCACGGCGACGCCGTCAGCGCCGCCTCCTGCCGGAAGTGCGGCGAACGGCGCGAGTACCGGAATTGGCTCGAGCAGTACGACTACATCGGATCGAGCTGGAAGCGGAACGCCTCCTGAGCGTCGCAGCCTAGCGGTGAAGGGCGGCGAACAGCGCCTCGAGGTCGAGTGAGAACCTCGGAAGCACGGGTGCCGCGTCGAGCGAGCCGCCGGTGACGAGCACGGGGTCGCGCCCCGGCTGCCACGTGGTCACCTGCTCGTTGTCGGGATCGATGATCCAGAGCAGGCGTACGCCGGATTTCATGTAGTGGGCTATCCGCTGGGTGACACGGCCGGGCTGGTCGTCCGGCGAAAGCACTTCGATCGCGAAGTCGGGCATCACTTCGACCGGTCCCCGCACCTCCGCCGGCGGACCGGGGAGGCGGTTCGTCAGCGTCACGGAGATGTCGGGAAGGAAGACCCATTCATCGTCGCGGTGAGCGTGCCGAAGCTCGGTGTGAAGGCGACCCTCGCCAGTCTGGCGCAGGTAGCCGCCGAGGTCCGTAATAACTTCCACCACGACCGTTGCGTGGCTCAAGCTCGGCATGGGCTTCTGAATCACCTCTCCGTCGATGAGTTCCAGATAAGGCGCCTCGTCCGGCTCTGGGATCCGCAGGTATTCTTCGAGCGTGACGCGAGTCTTCGTCTTCGTGGTCATGCGCTCAGTATACGGGGCGCGGAGGCCGCATCCCGCTATTCGGCGAGGAACGATCGCACGGCGTCCGCGAAGGCCGACGGCTGGTGCAGCGGCACTTGGTGGCCGGCCTCGGGAATCTCCAGGAACCGCCCGTTGGGCAACCGCGCGATCATCTGCTCCGCGATCTCCCGCGAGAGCACCTTGCTCTTCTCGGCTCGCACCACCAGCGTCGGGCACGTGATGTGCTCCAGGCTCTCCCAGAGATAGGGGATCTCGGCGATCGCGCCCCGGCCCGTCGCCTCGTGAATCGCCGGATCGAAGCGGAACACGAGGTTACCGCTCGCCTCATCCAAGATGAGCGACGCGCCGATCTGCCGCATCAAGAAATCCTGCGATTGTCCCGGGATACAGCCCGGCGTAATGTTCCAGCGCCTCCGCCTCGGTGGCGAACCCGGGCGCCTTGCGCGACTCCCCTGTCGTCTTGCGGATTCCGCGTGCCCCTGCGTCCGCCATCTGCGGCCCCATGTCCGCCAGCACCAGGTGCTTGATCCGATGGCTGTGATCTCGCGCGTAGGACATCGCTACGCGGCTGCCAATACTGTGCGCGACCAGGTCGAACGCTTCGAAGTCCATCTCTTCGACGAAGCCCCGCAGGTCCATCGCGAACGCCCACACGAGATACCCGCCCGGCGCGTGCTCGCTCTCGCCGTGACCCCGCAGGTCCGGCGCATACACGCTGTAATCGTCAGAGAACCGCGCCGCGATGTGCTCCCAGTAGCGGGCGTTGTTCATCAGCCCGTGCAGGAAGACGACCGGCTCGCTCTCAGGCTCCCCCCAGCGGATGTAGTGATGCCGCAGCCCGTGGATAGTGAGATAGCCGTCCTGGCCCGCGGCGCTGGCGTTCGTCGCCACGTCAGGCCTTCGCTTCTTCGAAGAGCTGGAACAGGACGCCGCCGCTGTCCCGCGGATGCAGGAACGTATGCCGCCGCCAGTCGCTTTCGATCACCCCGCCGAACGGTTCGATGCCCTCCGCCCGCAGCGCCTCCGCTGCCCGGTCGACCGACGCGACCTCGCAGCAGATGTGATGCATCCCCGCCCGGCGCGTATCGATGAACTTCTGCACGAAGCTGTCCGGGCGCGTTGGCTCCATCATCTCGAATTTCAGCAGGCTCCCCGGGATTGTCATCACACAGCCGTTGTAGCCCAGTCCCTCCTCGCTCCAGCGGCCCTGGACTTCCATCCCGAACACGCGCTGCTGCCACTCGACCTGCCGGTCGAGGTCCGGCACGGCCATCGAAACGTGGTCCACGCGCTGCAGGTCGACCACGCCGCCGCCTGCGTTTCGGTCGACCTCCTCGGGCATCACCTTCGGCACGAACAGCTGCCAGAGGATTCCGCCGCTGTCCTTCGGATGGATGTAGGTCAGCCGCCACATGCCGTCGAACGTGATGCCGCCGAACGGCTTCATCCCCAGCCGCTCCATCTCCGCCGCCGCTTCGTCGATGTCCTCAACCTCGGCCGTGATGTGATGCAGCCCGGGGCCTTGCTCATCGAGGAACTTCTGGACGAAGCTCCTCGGCCCCGCTGGCGAGATCACTTCGAACTCGATGCCCGTTCCGCGCACCTGGCTGACGGATCCACTGAAGTCCTGGCCGTCGTGTGCCTCCCAGCTGTGCAGGAACTTGAAGCCGAGCAGTCGCTCCAGCTTCTCGGCCTGCTCTTTCCAGTTGGGGGCGGCCATGCTTATGTGATCGATACGCTTCAGTGGTAGCAAACAGCTCTCCGGAAGGGCGGATGTAGGCGGCTATGGTAAGTTGCCCCGAAAGGTCGCGGCAATTGACACAACCAACCTGTGCCACCGTGCTCGTGAACCGCTCCGCCCGGCGCGTGCCGGACGACTTTGACGCGGGCCGTGTCGTCCGCTACCTCGGGCGTCACGGCATCGACGCCCAAGCGGTCGAGCCAGGATCCCCGGACGAGGCCACGCGCGCCGCGCGCGCCTCGGCGGAGCGCGGCGACAGCCTCCTGTTCGTCGTTGGCGGCGACGGATCGTTGCGCGATGCAGCCCAGGGCCTCGCCGGATCGCAGACGGCAATGGCCGCCATCCCCGCCGGCACCGTCAACATCTGGGCGAAGGAAGCCGGCATCCCGAAGGGCCTCCGCGCATCGATCGACAGCCACCTGGCCGGCCGCCGCGAGCGCGTCGACCTCGGCAGGGCCAACGGCACCTGCTTTCTGCTGATGGCGGGCGTGGGCTGGGACGCGGCAGTCGCACGGGACGTGTCCCACTCGCTCAAGCGCCGCGTGGGCGACGTCGCCTACATGCTCCAGGCCGTCCGTATGGCGCGGACTTTCCACCCGCGGGACGCTGCCTGGCTGGTCGATGGCGAGCGCGTCGAAGCCCCTCTTGCGTGGATGATCCTGGGCAACACGCGACTCTACGGCGGCCGCGTTCGCATCACCGACGAAGCCCTGGTCGACGACGGCCGGCTCGATATCGTCGCCCTCTGCCCGCGAGGTCTGGGCGACGGCACGCGCCTGGCGGCGAAGCTCGTTGCCGGACGCCTGCAGGGAGACGGAGGCGCCCTCCAATGGCGCGCCCATGAAGTCCGCATCGAAACACGCGGCCTGCCGCTGCAGCTCGACGGCGACTTCGCCGGCGAGACGCCGGTGACCTTCACCGTCGAACGACACGCGCTGCTGGTGAGCATCCCGGCCGGGCCACTCCCGGCACTCTTCGGAGCCGCTCCCGCGCTTTGAGCTAACCCGCGGCCGTCGCGACTGTGTCCATAGCCGCCGGCGCCGGGCTGGCGGCGGGCACCATCCCCAGGATGCGGTAGATCGGCGCAGGCACGCCGTCGCGCAGCCGCCGCGGCATCTCCCACAGCGCCGCGACGCACGCGAAGAACAGCCCGAACAGTGCAAGCACGCTCAGCACGTCCAGCCACGTCGAGTCCGGCCCCGACTTCGTGAAGAAGGCGTCGCCGGCGAGCGTGTAATTGAGGAAGTTCCATGTCCCGTGGATGGACACGCCGATGGGGTATCCCACCAGGAACTTCCGCCTGCGGCTCAAGAGCCCGTAGAAGCCCAGCGCGGAGAACCCCGTCGCCGTCGCATGGATCGCTGCCGTCCCCGCCCGCGCTGACGCGAACAGCCACCACTGGTCACCGATCGTCCGGGCGCTCACCACGTCCGGGCTGATCACGCTCAGGCTGTTCTGGAACGTTTCCAGCAGGTTGAACCCGGCCCCGGCGAGCACGCCCCAGAGGAAGCACCGGGCCGCGCCTCCTTTGCGGTAGAAGAAGAACGCCACCAGCATCCCCTTCCAGAACTCCTCGTTCAGCGGCGCGACGATCGAAAGCACGCTGATGTCGTAGAACACGCCCCACGCGGTCGGCAGCGTCGGCAGGTTGTTTTCGAGATCGAACGCGTCGCCATGGCCCACCGTGTGAATCAGCAACACACCCATGCCGATCAGGTACGCCGTGTTGATGACTGACGCGATCGTCGTCGCCCCGACCGCGCCGTAAATCACGCCGCTCGTCCACTCGCGGATGCTCAGCGGCCACGCGAAGGCGTTGAACTTGAGGTAGCGCCGCGTCACGGTGATCGCGACCAGCGTCGAGGGGATGGTGACGATCGCGAGGTTCGTCAGCGGGAAGAGCCACGGCAGCCGCGTCGGATGGTTGACCTGGATCTGCCCGAGGCTCACGCACGCGAGGAAGATCGCCGCGAGGAGCGCCGCCCACGCGTACCACTGCCGCGGGAAGCGCAGCGCCGACGACCCGCCGCCGCCCAGTGCCGATGCAGCCTGGTACACCAGCATCCCGCCGAGCGAGATCGTGACCACCGCCGTGCCGAGGTAGGCGTTGACTTCGTAAAGGTGGCGCCGCGGTTCGCCGCTGAGATCCGTGAGCAGAACGAGCGCCGCCGCTCCGTTGATGAACGCGATCGCTCCGACAACGACAGCAAGACCGACAACGAGGTTTCGGCGCTTGCCGATGCCGCTATTCCCCTTCGAAGCGCGTGATCGTCCCCGCCGAGACGATAAACCGGCCCGAAGCCCGCGTCATCACTTCGCGGAGACGGTCCGGGTCCGCCGTGGTGACGATTGTCTGTTGGAAGCTGTCGAAGAATTCGAGCACGCCGCGCCTGCGCCGTGCGTCCAGTTCGCTGAGCACGTCGTCGAGCAGCACCACGGGGTCGTCGCCCAGCGCCCGCCGCAGATAGCTCGCCTCGGCCAGTCGCATTGAGAGCGCCGCCGTCCGCTGCTGAGCGCGCGACGCGAACGAATCCGCCGGCATCGCGTCGATTTCGACGAGCACGTCGTCCCGGTGCGGCCCAACCAGCGTGGCCCCCGCGCCGATCTCGCGCGGACGCAGGTTCGTGAGCGCCTTCAGCATCCGCGCCGTCCACTCCGTCTCGTCGATCGGCGAGTCGCCATCCGTCGTGCCGCCCATGGCCGGCTTGTAGGTCATTCGCAGGTCTTCCAGCCCGTCGCTCAGCCGCTCCATCTGGAATGTCGCCTGCGGCACGATGTGGCCCAGCGCGTCCGCGCGCGCCTGCATGATCACGCCGCCCGCATGCGCCAGCTCCTGGTCCCAGAACGGCAGTTCGCCCGAAGACGCCTCGCGCGCCTGGATTCGCTTCAGCAGGCTGTTCCGCTGCTGCAGCACCTTCGCGTACCGCTGCATCGCCCGCAGGTAGCCGCGGTCGACCTGCGAGATCATCATGTCGAGGTATCGCCGCCGCATCAGCGGAGGGCCTGCCACGACCTCGATGTCGAGCGTGGTGAACAGGACGGCGGCCAGCTGCCCCACAGCATCGGAGGCGCGCTTCGGTACGCCGTTCACGCGCACGCGCTTGCCCGCGCGATGCGTGCCGTCCGTCGTCCGGCCGACAACCGCCAGCTCCAGCTGCAAATTGCCCGCCGACCGCTCCACTTCGCACGCCAGCCGCGCGACCGGGAAGTCGCTCTGGATGATGTCCCGTCGAACGAGATCGGCGTCGCTCGATGCCCGGCTCGAACGCAGCGTCGACAGCAGATAGATGGCCTCGAGCAGGTTGCTCTTGCCCTGGGCGTTCTCGCCCACGAAGAGGTTCAGGCCACGGTCGAGCTTGAGGGCGACGCGCCCATAATTGCGGTAGTTCGCGATTTGGAGATCGAAGATAAACACGGTGTATGTGGATTATAGCTGAAAGTCTTTAGCCTGCGCCTTACTTTTTTATGCCGACGCACGTCTTAGCCGCACATTTCCCGTTCCTGTCCGATCTAATTGCTCACGGGCATATGCATTTCCCCTTTACGCTTGTCTGCGACAGTGCCGCACTCGTATACTCCCCGCGGGTGAAGCCGTTAATCGGCTCAGGCGGGTGATCGAATTGAAAGTACAGGTACTCCAGGAGAACCTTCAGCGTGGCCTCTCCATTGTCGGCCGCGCCGTTGCCACGCGTTCGACGTTGCCAATCACGGCCAACGTCCTTCTCGCCACCGACAAGGGCCGGCTCAAGCTCGCCGCCACCGACCTCGACATCGCCATCAGCACCTGGGTCGGTGCCAAGATAGACGACGAGGGCTCGACCACCGTGCCCTCGCGCCTCATCACTGACTTCGTGACCTCGCTGCCGCCCGCGACCGTTAGCCTCGAAATCCCCGAGCGCAGCCGCCAGATGAAGCTCGAGTGCGCGCGCAACGAATCCACCATCAACGCGATGGATGCCGAAGACTTCCCGCGCATCCAGGAGATCAAGGACGGCATCAGCCTCCAGCTCGACCCAAAGGCCCTGCGTCGCGCCATCGACCGCGTCGAATTCGCCGCCGCCAGCGACGACTCCCGCCCCGTTCTGACCGGCGTCCATGTCAAGGCCGAGGGCACGCGGCTCACCTTCGCGAGCGCCGACGGCTTCCGCCTCGCCGTGGCCGACCTCACCCTCTCAGCGCCGCCGGCCGAAGCCATCGAGATCATCATTCCAGCCCGGGCGCTGCGGGAACTGGGCCGGCTGATCGCCGACGCCTCCGAGCCGGTCGAGATCCGCGTGAACAACCAGCGCACCCAGGTCCTCTTCGCCATGACCGACATCGAAATGGTCGCCCAGCTCATCCAGGGCACCTTCCCCAACTACAACCAGCTCATCCCCGCGGACTACAGCACGAAGTGCACCGTCGACGTCGACGAGTTCAAGCGCGAAGCGCGCATCGCCGCTATCTTCGCCCGCGACGGCAGCGGCATCATCCGCCTCCAGATCGCCAACGGCTCAGGCGGCCCCGGCCAGCTCACGATCAGCGCCCGCGCCGACGAGATCGGCGACAACGAAGGCAAGCTCGACGCCAACGTCGAAGGCGACAGCTCGAAGATCGCCTTCAACAGCCGCTACCTCAGCGACGTCCTCGGCGCACTCAGCGGCAAGGTCGCCCTCGAAATGACCAGCCCCTCGAGCCAGGGCGTCTTCCGCCCCCTCAAGGCCGACGGCACCCCCGAAGGCGACTACGTCCACGTAGTCATGCCGATGTTTGTTCAGTGGTGATCACGGCCTTCTGACGTCGAGCGGCTCTCCGGCCCCCGCACCGGGCAGCCTCGGCGGCAAGCGCGGCGCTCGGTCCCGGGCCGAGGTCGATGCCGGCAAACGGCCCAGCGGCACAAGTGTCCAGGCCGCCATGGCCTTCGCTGATGGTGAGGATCTGACGCACAGGATGACCTCCAGCGCCGGGCCTGCCGATCGGATGCCCGACGTGATGGGCCCGCTTCAGTGAACCCGCCGGGGGTGTGATTCGTTGTTCGGTCGGCGCATACTGTCGGTTGCCCGCGGTCCTCATATCCAAGACGGGCCTTTTGCGCCGCCCGTCAGTGAGTTCCTATGGCCCTGTTCGCCCGAGGAGTGAGTACCGCCCGCATGTCCAACTCTGCGTCACCTATTCAAGACATCTACATCAACTCCCTGAAGGACGTCTGTCGAGTGGAGGCGGAAGTGGCAGGCTCGGCCGCGAAGCTGAGCAAACTGCTCATCTCCTCAGGCGCCGCGCCGCGGGAGATCGTTGCCATGCATACGGTCGCAGTTGATGCGGTTGTAGGCCCGAACGAGGGCCGAGAGCTCGTTGTCGCCCAACAATTCCTACTCGAAGTACTTATCGCCTATGGAGTCGAGTATTCCTTGCTTGCGGAAGTGCGCCTCGGGGAGGCTGATGCCAGGGCCGCCGCCGAGCACACTCTCTCGGCAGGCGTCGAACGCGCCGAGAGAGATCGGCTGGATTTGCTCGCCGGTGTAAGCCACGAACTGGGCACGCCGCTCACCGTCATCAAAGCCAACGTCGCCTCTATCCGCCAATTCCTGGAGGAGCGCAAAAGCTGGCCCGAAGAACTCAGCCAGCGAGAGGACGATGTCGAGTTCGCGGTCGAGCGAATCCTCGCGCTGCGCGAGGAGTTGCTCGCTGCCAGCCGAAACCAGGATCGCGAACTCGAGATCGCCCCGGTGCATATCCATCGCTCACTCCAACGCGTCGTCCGCTGGGCGCGCGTCGCAGCTAAAGAAAAAGGGCTGAGCCTCAGCGAGTCCTACGACGCACCAAATCCCTACGTCATGGCCGATGACTGGGCCCTTCAGTCGGTCTTCGGCAACCTGCTCTCGAACGCCGTTCGCTACACTCCATCCGGCGGATCGATCACCGTCCGGACCTACGACGACAGCCTCGCAATAGCGGTGGAGGTCGCTGATACCGGCATTGGCGCCTCGGAAGAAGACCAGCCGCGTCTCTTTGAACGATTCTATCGCACGGAGGAGGCGAAGAAGGCAGTTCCATTCGGGATTGGGATCGGCCTCGCCATCACCCGTGACCTCGTCTCCGCAATGCATGGTTCCATCAGTCTCGCCAGCACGCTTGGATCTGGCACCACCTTCAAGGTCATGTTTCTGCGGGCGGATCTGGAAGACAACCCCCCCTCCTGATATGCCGGGCATCTAGAGCGTCGAGATGTTGCCGGCATGGCAGAATTGCCTGGGAGTGACACCTGGAAAGCTGGATGCTCATCCTGATCGCCGCGCTTGTCGTGGTCGCTGTCGTGGTCGTCGTGCTCAGCGGTGAAGGCGCTGCCCCTCTGCGACTCACATCACGTACTGAAATTGTCCCGATAGACTAGGGACAGCCCACGTGAAGGCGGCTACATTTTCGGCATGGGAGCGACTGGACAGCCCGAAGACAACCCGTCCAGCAGGCTGACGCCGCGACAGCGGCAGGTACTGCGGCTCGTCGCCGCCGGTCGCACAAACGTGCAGATAGCCAGGGCGCTCGGCATCAGCCTCGCCGGGGCGAAGTGGCATGTCAGTGAAGTGATCTCGCGCCTCGGCGTGACCTCGCGTGAAGAAGCAGCTCAATACACCCCATGGAGGGAAACGATGTCTGAAATCCTTCTCGAAACCGACCTTCCCAATCGGCTTGCCCGCGGCAAGGTTCGTGACATCTTCGACCTTGGCGAAAACCTCCTGATCGTGGCCACCGACCGCATCTCCGCGTTCGACGTCATCCTCCCGACGGGCATCCCACGCAAAGGCGAAGTGCTCACGCGACTCTCGGCCTGGTGGTTCGAACGCATGAGCGACGTCGTTCCGAACCACTTCATCGCGCTGATTACCGAAGAAAACGCGTCATTGGTGCCGTTCGAGCTGGACTCGAGATACTTCGGTCGCACCATGCTCGTGCGCAAGGCCAGGCGTCTCGACGCCGAGTGCATCGCCCGCGGCTACATCTCCGGTTCCGGCTGGAAGGACTACCAGCGCACCGGGGCGATTTGCGGGGTCCCACTCCCTCGCGGGCCTCCGGGAGTCCGAGCGGCTGCCCGAGCCCATCTTCACCCCCTCGACGAAGGCGGCAGTCGGACACGACCAGAACATCTCCTACGAAGAACTGGCGAGCATCGTCGGCGATGATGCGGCGAACATCGTGAAAACGCACACGCTCGCCGTCTATGAGCATGCGGTCGCCCTCGAACCCGGCATCATCATCGCTGATACAAAGCTTGAATTCGGCATCTGGAACGACGAGGTCATCCTGATCGACGAGGCGCTCACGCCGGATAGCAGCCGGTTCTGGCCGGTTGATGGCTACCGCCCGGGCGGCGCCCAGCCAAGCTTCGACAAGCAACCGGTGCGTGACTGGATGGCGGCCAACTGGAAGGACGGCGATCCGCCGCCCGCTATCCCGCCTGCCGTCGTCGCCGCGACAACCGAACGCTACATGACGGTGTACAAGACCCTCACCGGCGAGGAGCTGCCTGCGTAAAGCGACGCCCGGACATGAAGGGGCGAGCGTCAGATTCGCCACACTAGTCGACCCGCGCCTTCGGAGCGTCTACGTCGACAGATGCCCCTCCGTCTGACTACCTACGCGGATTGACCTGGTCTGAGCGTGGCCGGCAGTACTCCCAGCCTGGCTGCGGACGATGGCGGGGCGCCTGCCGGCGTGAACACGGGCGGGCAATTGGACCGCGTCTATTTGGCGATTAGCTCGCATCGAAAAATAACGCCACATAGATGTTCGGTATCTTAATGCGTGCATGATACTCGTGTGTTGACCACTCAAGCTCGTGTCTCACACGTCGCGTAATGCTGCCACCCTATCGTAACGTCGTTAGCGCGTCTTAATGTCCGGCAGATACCGGATGCCCCTACTTTGAGCGATGTCGGGGGCACTTATCCGGGAGTCGTCTGGTGGCCTAAGCCTATGTCGATAGTGCGCCTGGTACAGCAGCGTATCTCCGCCACATCCAACTCCAATCATTGAAACGAGGTAGTGGATTGCTATCGAACAGGGTCAGGCCGCGATCGCGGCACCTTGCCGCCTTCTCCGTCCTCATCGCTCTGGTCCTTGGCCTCGCGATGGGCGTCGGCGGCTTCTCCGACACGCCTGCACACGCTGGTGCGGACGAGACACAGTTGAACATCAGCTCGAGCGACTGTGTAGTCGGCGGAGCGCACTTCCACTTTGTCGCTCCACACGAGGACGACGGCACCGGCGGGACACTCAGCGGGACGTACACGCTCAACGGTGGCGCAACCATGAGCTTCAGCGGTGTTGCTGAGAGCACCGCGAACAACAGCTCGAATGCGCAGTGGGACGTCACCCTCACCGGTTCGGGCACCTTCGTCATCAAGACCGCAACCAGCACCGGTGGCGATGTGTACACCGGAAACGGTGATGATGTCGGCACCATCACCTGCGGAGCCACTACCGGCTCGCTAACGGTCATCAAGATGGTCGACAACACCGCGAACCCGGACGCCACCGGGGTTCCAGCGGACTTCAGCATCCACGTGAAGGACTCGTCGAACGCGGAGGTGTCGGGCAGCCCGCAGCCCGGCTCGACCACCGGCACGGGCTACACGCTGGCCGCCGGCACCTACACGGTCAGCGAGACAGGCGGTCCGTCCGGCTACACGAGCGCCTTCAGCGGCGACTGTGACTCCAGTGGCGCGGTAACCGTCGCTGCCGGTCACGCTGCCACCTGCACGATCACGAATACCGCTAACGCGGCCACCACCGGCTCGCTAACGGTCATCAAGATGGTCGATAACACCGCGAATCCGGACGCGATCGGGGTTCCAGCGGACTTCAGCATCCACGTCATGGACTCGTCGAACGCCGATGTCTCGGGCAGCCCGCAGCCAGGATCGACCACCGGGACCAGCTACACACTCGATGCCGGCACGTACAGCGTCAGTGAGACCGGCGGCCCAACTGGCTACACCGCCAGCTACAGCGGCGACTGTGACTCCAGTGGCGCGGTAACCGTCGCTGCCGGTCACGATGCCACCTGCACGATCACGAACACGGCGGCCCCGGCCGAGACGGTGACGGCGACCGTTACCGTCGTCAAGTATGTCGACGGCAGCCTGGCGACCACCGGGTCGTTCGATCTCTCCTCTACCACCACTGCTGCGAACGTTTCCGGCTGCGAAAGCGGTTGCACCAACCCATTTACGCTGGACTCGGGCAATGGATACACGGCGACAACCGTGGCCATGAATCTCGGTTCCCAGTATTCGGTGGTGGAAAACGGCGTCAACGGGCAATGCGGCCCGAATGACACCTATCGCCTTGTCGGCTACGGAATCGGCGACACCCTCGAGGCCGCCGCTTCGGCGACACCTGTCGCCTCGGCATCGTTCTCCGACATCACCGGCAATGCCTTCGTGGTGGTCCAAAACGCCACCTGCCAGGCCGAGACGGGCCAGTTCACGGTCACGATCGGCAAGTTCATCTCCGGCGACCACGCCACCGCTGACAACACCGGTGGAGCCTCCTTCCACATGGAGTCGAGCTGGAACGCTGCGAACCTCGGCGGCGCCGGCAGCGGCACGTACGACCTCAGCGCCACCAACGGGTACGAAGCGACGACCTCTTCGATGGATGCCGGTTCCAGCTACACCACCGACGAGATCCACATTCCGATGTCGGCCGCTGACTGCTCATCCACCGACGCCTTCTACCTGGCCGGCTACGGCACGAGCTCCACGAGCCTTGCTGACGCTGCCTCGGGCACGCTTTCGCAGACGGCGCCAAGCTTCGACGACCTCCAGGGGAACGAGTTCGTTGCAGTGGTCAACGCACCCTGCCAGGCCGAGACGGCGCAGTTCACGGTCACGATCGGCAAGTACATCTCCCAGGACCACGCGACCGCTGATAACACCGGCGGGGCTTCGTTCAATATGGAATCGAGCTGGAACGCTGCGAATCTCGGCGGCTCCGGCAGCGGCACGTACGATCTTGGCCCCACGGGCTTCAATAACCCGAACGCCTACGAAGCGACGACGGCCATGATGGACGCCGGTTCCAGCTACAGCACCGACGAGCTGCACATTCCGACGTCGGCCGGCGACTGCACATCCGCTGACGCCTTCTACCTGGTCGGCTACGGTACGAGCTCCACGAGCCTTGCTGACGCTGCCTCGAGCACGCTTTCGCAGACAACGCCGAGCTTCGACGACCTTCAGTCGAACGAGTTCGTTGCCGTCGTCAACGCGCCCTGCCAACCCCAGACGCTCAGCGGCTCGATCACGATCGTGAAGCAGTGGGACGGCGACACGTCCGGGAATCCCACGGCGAGCTTCACGACGAGCGCGAACGTCGGGGTTAGCGGCAACGAGTTCAATCTTCCGAATAACGGCAGCAACAGCATGACGTTCGATTCGCTCGACGCCGGCACCTACGTCTTCACTGAAGGCCAGATTGACGGCTGGAATCTGACGTCGGTCGGCTGCGTCGAAAACGGCGTTTCGTCGCTCGCGCCAACCGTCATCGGCACCAACCATGAGCTGGACGTCGTCCTCGCTCAGGGCCAAAACCTGACGTGCACGTTCGTCAATACACAGCAAGCCTCAACGCCGACGGCCACCGTAACCGTCGTCAAGTACATCGACGGCAGCCTGGCGACCACTGGTACGTTCGATCTTTCGTCCACGACCACCGCGGCAAACGTTCCTGGCTGCGAAAGCGGTTGCACCAACCCCTTCACGCTGGATTCGGGGAACGGCTTCTCGGCTACGACCGTCGCCATGAACCTCGGTTCGCAGTACTCCTTGGTGGAGAACGGCGTCCCCAGCGGCGCATGCGGACCCAATGACACGTATCGGCTTGCCGGTTACGGCATCGGTGCCACCCTCGCGGATGCCGCCGCTGCCACGCCGGCCGCTACAGCTTCTTTCTCCGACATCACGGGCGACGCGTTCGTGGTGGTCCAGAACGTCACCTGCCCGACGCCATCGACGGGGAGTGTCACCATCAACAAGGTTTGGATTGGTGCCGCTGGCACCGCCTCACTCAGCCAGACGTTCAACTCTGATAACGGCGGGGCGTTCTCGCTCAGCGGCACGAACGGCAACACGATGTCCTTCACCGATGTTGCCCCGAACCTGAGCGGCACCGCCTATACCGTCACCGAGCAGTCCATGACGGGGTGGCAACTCACGGGGCTGGCGTGCTCGGGCAACGTCCTGAGCCACGTTGGTGTCGATCTTTCCGGTGCCGCGCTGTCGCTCAACGTGGCCGCCGGTGAGCACCTCGTCTGCACCTTCACGAACACGGCCAACACCGCGGTGAGCCCCGAAGGGCCCGCCGACCGGACCCATCATCATCCCGGTGACGAACGGCCCGCAGCCCGTGAATTCGTCCACTCCTACTACCGTTCCGTCTACTCCGACGACGGTTCCTTCCACGCCCACGAACACCGGGACGGCAACGTTCCCGGTCAGCGGCTCGACGCCCACTGTCTCGATCAACGGGATCTCGGGCGCAGCCGCACCCACACCGCAAGCGCCCTCCACAGGTAGTGGTGTCGCGCACCAAAGCAATTCGGTCGAGGAGTCACTGCTTCTCCTCGGCGCCATCGCCATCTTTGCCGGTGGCCTGAGCCTTGCCATTGCAAGGACACGCCAGCGCTAACTGTCATCCTCCGCTAGTGAGAAAGGGCAGGACCTCCCAGGTTCTGCCCTTTCTCGTGCGGGCGGGGCTTCCGAGTCGCCCCACCCGCTTCCACCGCCTGCGCTACCATCAACCGACATGCCAGCCGACCCAACACCAGCCCCTGACAGCACCGCGGTGCGCGTCGCCCTCTGGCGCGCCCTGCACGTACAGCTCGACCCGGCGCCCCACGTCCTCGAAGACGAGATCGGGCTGCAGCTCGCGGCGGACGACGACTGGCGCGCGCGCCCCGACATGGACCCCGATTTCTCGCGCCCGTTCCGCGCTTCCATCGTCGCCCGGGCCCGTTTCATCGAAGACCTCGTCGTCGAGCGGGGCCGCAACGTCGACCAGTACGTCATCCTCGGCGCCGGGCTCGACACCTTCGCCCAGCGCCGGCCCGAACTGGCCTCCCGGCTGCGCGTGTTCGAAGTCGACCAGCCCGGGCCGCAGGCATGGAAACGCCAGCGCCTGGCGGACTGCGGCTACGGCATCCCGGAGTGGCTGCGCTTCGTGCCCGTGGACTTCGAGGCGGGCGATTCCTGGTGGGAGCGGCTCGTGGCCGCCGGCTTTGATGCCGCCAAACCTGCGGTCGTCGCCTCCAGCGGCGTCACCCAGTACCTCACCCGTGAGGCGATCAGCGCGACGCTGTGCCAGGTGGCCGCGCTCGTTTCGGGCTCGACGCTCGCCATGACGTTCCTGCTGCCAGCCGATCTCGCCGACCCCGCCGTGCGTCCCGGGCTCCAGCGCTCTCAGGAGGGCGCACGAGCCAGCGGTTCGCCGTTCATCAGCTTCTTCAGCCCGGACGAGATGCTGGCCGTCGCCCGCGAGGCCGGCTTCCGCGAGGTCCAGCATATCTCCGCCGGCACACTCGCCGAGCGCTACTTCCGCGACAGGGCCGATGGCCTGCGCCCGCCGGCCAGCGGCGAGGAGTTCCTCCTGGCGACTACCTGATCCGCCGCGATGTTACTCAGTTCGCGGACGACCGGGCTGCTTCGTTGCCGCTCGGCACCTTCCAGAAAACGGTGGTCGCGCACGGGCGGCCGTCCGGGTAGAGGGCGTAGTTCGGGATGGTTCCGCACTCCTGCCAGCCCAGGCGGCGGTACAGCCGGTCGGCGTTGTCGCCGGTCACGGTATCGAGCACGAGCAGCGTCTTACCCAGCGACAATGCGACGCGGTCGAGTTCCTTCATGAGCGCCTCCGCGATTCCCTGCCGGCGTGCGCTGCGATGCACCAGCAGCTTGGCCACGTCGGCGCGATGCGGCTGATTCTCGGGCAGCGCTGTCTGCAGATGGGCTGTGGCTACAATGTGGCCACCGTTGTTGCGAGCCGCCAGCAGCGAGACATCACCTCGTTCCACGCGGCCGCGATGCGCGTCCAGAACGCCTCCGCCTTCTCGCGGCTGAGCGGCGCCATGAAACTGACCGATGCCCCGCCCTCGACGCAGTCGATGAGCACACCGGCAAGCGCCGGGATGGCAGCGGCGGCGCCCCTGCCGTCGAGCAGTTCGATCTTGTACGCGGTCACGCGGGCTCCTGGATCACGAAGTACCGGGCCGGCTGGTCTCCGAGCACCTCGAACCGCGTCGGCCGGTCGACGAGCGTGAACAGCGCGTCGCCGGGCTCGAGCACCGTCCGGTCGTTGCCAATGGTGTACGCGAGGCGGCCCGAGAGCATCAGGAAGTGCTGCCGCAACCCCCGTGGCGGCGGAACGTCGTACTCGATGATCGTCCCGGCTGGCAGCTCCAGCCGCGCGACTTCGATCGTGCTTCGCTCGACAGCCGGCGCGACGAGCGTCCGCGTGAGACCCGTCGAGCGGTCGTGCCAGGTCGGTTGGTCGCCCGCCTTCCAGCACGAAACCCCGGATTGCTCCGACTCGATCATGAGCGTCGAAAGCGTTACGCCGAGGCCTCCACACAGGCGCCCCAGCAACCCGGCCGTGGGCGACGATGTGTGCGACTCGATCTTCGCAATCATCGCTTTGCTCACGCCCGAACGCGCTGCGAGCTGCGCCTGGGAGAGCCCGCTCTCCTCGCGTCGTCGCCGGATGTTGGCGGCGATTCGCGAATCGATATCGTCTACGATAGTAGGCATGCGGACACTATAGCATCCTACACCGTCTACCCGCCACGGCCCGGAAACCCGCGGATTCCCGGCCGTTCTGTGCCGCCCAGGTCCCTTACTCGAGCGCCTTCAGCGCCTCGTTCGCGGCCACGGGCGCGGTCATTTCCGGGAAGCGCGCTTCCAGCGCGTGGATGACCGGACTGATCGCCGGCGTCGCCAGTCCCCGCAGGACGTGATGCGCGCCCTCCTGGAACCATGGCGAATCCGCCCGCGACAGCAGCCGCCGAAGAACCGGGACCACGGCCGGTTGGCCGATCGCGATCAGTCCCTGCGCGGCGAGCCAGCGCACGCCGCCGTCCTCGTCTTCGAGCGACTCGGCCAGGGCCGGCGCCGCGGAGGCGTCGCGAAGCTCGCCAAGCACCTTCGCCGCGCCCCAGCGCAGGCGGTCGCTATCGGAGCGCAGCGCCGCAGTCAGCGGCCCAACCGCCGCCGGGCCCGCCTTGCGTAGTCCGTCCTCCGCCGCGCGGCGTTCGGCCCATCGGTCGTTCGCGAGCTGCGCAATCAGGCGGTCAATATCCGCTTTCGTGGCGGACTGTGTTGTGTTGGCCATCATTCTCCTCGCTTTGCGGATGCGTCCCGCATGGCCGCCGCGGCTTAGGGGGCGAGCGTCGCCAATCGTGCGGTGATCGCCTTCAGTCGATCCTCGTCGTCGTGCATCGTCTTCCGCCATTCGAGCTTCTCGGTGTCGGCGATTTCCGCTCGCAATTCACTCACGACGCGGTCGAGGACACGTTGCAACAAGCGTACATCTTCTGGATCCACCGGCAGTTCCACCGCCACTCTCCTGTGAGAAGTTCCGGGCGGTCAGCCAGCGGACTGCGAGGCGTGCCTCATGTGATGGCGCCGCCCGGTTCGCCCTTACGGTATGCCCGTCGATACGCCTTTGCACGACCCTTTGGCCACGGAAAGGCGGCCGTCCGGACCCTTCCCGCGCCCCTGCGGCAGAGCTATGTTCAAGGCGTAGGACGGCCGCACACGCCGGACTGATGACACGCACAACGAGCGGCCGCGCCGGGACGGTGTTCCCGGGACACGGTGCCATCTCTCTGCTGTCGGCCGAGTTGCTGATTGAGAAACGGAGACGAGCATGCGCGTCCTTATCTGCCTGGATCGAACCGATTTCGCCAAGTCCATTCTCCCCGTGGCACGGCGCTTCGCCGCCGCCAGTGGCGCCGACGTAGAGTTGGTGACCGTCGTTGAGGCGCCCACGAGGGGTGGCGAACCCTGGAGCGGGCAACGCCCGGAGCCCGTGGATCCGCAGCTGATCCGCGCCGCCCGCGAAGAGCTCGAAGCAGCCGCGACCGATTTCGTCACCGCGCCGCGCACTACCGTGCTCGAGGGCCACGACGCCGCTGACGCGATCCTGCGACACGCCCGTGCGACACACCCCGATCTCATCGCCCTCGCCACGCACTCCCGTGGCGCCCTCGGCGAGGCCGCTCTCGGAAGCACCGCCCGCGAAGTGACCCGCTCCGGCGTGGCCCCAGTGCTCCTCTTCCACCCGCTCGCCGCCGTGGGCATGCGTACCGCCGACATCCCGCTCGGCGTGCACGCCTTCACGTCCGATGGCGAACTCCTCGGGCAGGTGGTGGAAGTGACGCCCGGACGGCTGCGCATCTGGCGCGTGTCCGGCGGCGACCTCTGGTTGCCGGCCAGTGTCGCCGGTGCGATCACGACCGGTCAGCTGGCACTCGACATCGCTGCGACCGACATCGCGGAGCTCGCCCACCGCGTCTGACCTGCCGCGGCGGCCGACGTGCGTGTCCGTCCGCGGTTCGAGGCCGCGGCGGTCTCGGGACGGTTTTGGCCCGTCCCGGGACCTGTTGCAACGAAATTGAAATTCCGAGCACGAGCGACTGCATCGCTGAGTTTGGGGCCTTCGCGCGATTCTGCGCCCGGGTCCGAACCCATCTCGGAGGTGCACTACGTTCCTGGCGGACGAATGGCTGAACGCGCAGCCGTGGGACCAGTTGCTCGCCGGTGGCGTGCTCCTCGCGGTCGCTGCGATTCCCATCGCCATCCTCATCGGCAACGCCATGCGCCGCCGCCGTACCGACCGCCTCCGCGCCGAATTCGGCCCCGACTACGATATCGCCGTCAACGAACACGGCAGTGAGATCCGCGCCGAGAAGGCCCTTCTCGAACGCCTCCGCCAGCGCCGTGCGGCAGAGGGCCACCACGCGGAGCGGCCCCGATGATGCGTGGCCATCCCACGCTACGGCGCGCCCATCGCGGCGCCGCATGGGCCGCTATCGGCCTTGCAGCGCTCGCCGCCGCGGGCTGCACCGGCACCACCAACCCGAACTCCGACCAGGCCACCCGAATCAACAACCTCTGGTGGGGGATGTTCGGGATCGCCGTCGTCGTCGGCCTCATCGTCTTAGCCCTGATCGCCTACGCCCTCTTCCGTCCGCGCCGCGGGCCGTCCATCTTCGAGCGTCGTCCGCATGCCGCCGGCGTCTTCACCCTGGTGGCGGGTGGCGTCGTGCCCGTCATCATCCTCGCCGGCGTCTTCGGCTGGAGCCTCTGGGTCGTCCGCGAATCTTCGACTGACCACCCAAACACGCTCGTCGTCAACGTCTCCGCCCACCAGTGGGCCTACGACGTCACGTACCCGGCGGAGGGTGCCGCCGTCTCCAACGTCCTCCACCTTCCTGCCCACCGCCCCGTCAAGCTCGAGCTCATTTCCACCGACGTCATTCACAGCTTCTGGGTGCCTGAGATGAATGGAAAGGTCGACATGTTCCCGAACCGCACCACCGTCATGCACATCGATGACCCGCAGCCGGGAACCTACCGCGAGAAGTGCGCCGAGTTCTGCGGCGTCGGGCACGCCCTCATGCAGATGGACGTGATCGTGGAGCCCCAGGCCCAGTTCGATGCGTGGATCGCCGCGCACAAGGCATCGGGAGGCGGCCAATGACCGTCTCCGCCGAGCGCCTCTCCCGCGTCTGGGAGCCCCCGAGCTTCCTCTCCGCCATTTTCGCCAACGTCGACCACAAGCAGATCGGCATGCGCTACCTGGCCACCGCGCTCATCTTCTTCTGCGAGGCGGGCGCCGCCGGGCTTGTGCTGCGCACCCAGCTCGTCGAGCCGAACCTCTCCTTCGTCGCCCCGGACCACTACGACCAGGTATTCACCCTCCACGGCACCGTCGAGATCTTCTTCTTCGCGACACCCGTGATCCTCGGCGGCTTCGGAAACTACCTCGTCCCCCTCATGATCGGCACGCGCGACATGGCCTTTCCGCGGATGAACGCTTTCGCCTACTGGGTCTACGCGCTCTCCGGGATGTTCATCTACTCCAGCTTCTTCACTGGCCTCGCGCCCAACGGCGGCTGGTTCAACTACGTCCCGCTTACCACCTCGGCCTACTCGCCCGACATCAACATCGACTTCTGGGCGCTGGGTGTCATCCTCCTGGGCCTCTCCACCACCACCGGCGCCGTCAACTTCATCGTCACGATCTTCCGGTTCCGCGCGCCGGGCATGTCCATCAACCGCATGCCCCTCTTCGTCTGGGGCATCCTCGTGACCGCCTTCGCCATCCTCTTCGCACTCCCTCCACTGACGCTCGCGGCCATCTTCCTCGAGCTCGACCGCCAGATCGGCACCCGCTTCTACGACGTCTACGCGGGCGGCAGCGCTCTGCTCTGGCAGCACCTCTTCTGGGTGTTCGGCCACCCGGAGGTCTACATCGTCTTCCTCCCCGCTGTCGGCATCGTCTCAACCGTCCTCCCCACGTTCACGCGCTCGCGCGTCTACGGCTACACCATCCTCGTGCTCGCAACGGTGGCCATCGCCTTCATGAGCTTTGGCGTTTGGGTGCACCACATGTTCGCGACCGGGCTCCCAAACCTGCCGCTCAACTTCTTCGCCGCCGGGGGAATGGCCATCACCATACCGAGCGGCCTCCAGTTCTTTGCCTGGATCGTCACCCTCTGGAAGGGCGAGATCGTCTGGAAGACGCCGATGCTCTTCGCCATCGGCTTCCTCGTCATCCTGCTCATCGGCGGCCTCACCGGCGTCATGGTCTCGACCGTGCCGTTCGACTGGCAGGCCCAGGACACGCAGTTCGTCGTCGCGCATCTCCACTACGTCCTCGTTGGCGGCGTGGTCTTCCCGCTCTTCGCCGGGCTGCACTACTGGATCCCGAAGATGAGCGGCAAGATGCTCGACGAACGCCTCGGCCACTGGACCTTCTGGCTGATGTTCATCGGCGTGAACCTCACCTTCTTCCCGCTCCACATCGCCGGCCTGATGGGCATGCCGCGGCGCGTCTTCACCTATGACGCCACCGCCGGGCTGGAGTGGATGAACGCGCTCGCCACCGCCGGCGCCTACATCCAGCTGCTCGGCGTGGGGATGTTCGCCCTCAATTTCGCCAAGAGCATGGTCTGGGGCGAAGAGGCCGGCGATAACCCCTGGGGCGCGTCCACGCTCGAATGGGCTACCACCTCGCCGCCCCAGGCCTACGACTTCCGCAGCATCCCCATGGTCCAGAGCGCCGACCCGCTCTGGGATGGGGCCGACTGGCCGCCTACGCTCGAAGAGCCGCCCGATCACGTCCGCCAGGTGATGGGGACGACCGCTCTCGAAGCGCGCGTCACCTCACCCCTGGCGATGCCCGGCGACTCCTACCTGCCATTCCTGACCGCCCATTCGCTCGCGATCATGATCGTCGGCTTCGCCCTGTCGCTGCCCATTCTCTGGTCCATCGGCGCCGTGGCCGCCGCGATCTGTATCGCTACGTGGCTCTGGCCGCCGCTGGCCGAAGGACAGGAGGTGGGCGCATGACCGCTCGCGCGGCCGAACGCGAAACCGGCGGCGGGCTGGGGTCCGCCGACCCCGCAGTCTGGGCGATGACGATGTTCATCCTCACCGAGGCTGTGCTCTTCTCGCTGCTCTTCGCGTCCTACTTCTATATCTTCTCCGGCTCGCCGCAGTGGCCCCCGGCTGGCGAGGAAGCGCCGAAGCTGCTCATCCCCTTCATCAACACGGGCATCCTGCTCTCCAGCAGCGTCACCATGATCTGGGCCGAGCACATGGCCAAGAAGCACAACATCAGCCTCATGCGCACCGCGCTGATCGTGACCTTCATTCTCGGCCTCGCCTTCATCTCCCTCCAGGTCAACGAGTACGTCACCGAGAAGTCCGACCTCCGAACAGACGCCTACGCCTCGCTCTTCTTCGTCATCACCGGCTTCCACGGCGCGCACGTCATCGCCGGCCTTCTCATGAACCTCTATGTCCAGGCGCTCTCCTGGACAGGCCGCCTCGACATGCGCAAGCACATCGCCCTCACCAACGCCTCCTGGTACTGGCACTTCGTCGACGTCGTCTGGATCTTCGTGCTTTCCACCTGCTACCTGTCGCCGCACATCCTTGGGGTGTCGCCGTGAGCCGCATCATGCGCCTTCCGCGCTGGGTCCTCCTCTGGAGCGCGAGCCTCGGCCCCCCGGTCGTCTGGAGCGTCCACCTCCTCCTCGCTTACTACCTCGTCTCCATTACGCGTGACAACGGCGAGTCGTGGGTGCGCATCGAGATCGGCGGATTGACGGTCATCGCCATGGCCCTCATCGCCGCAACGACGTTTGTCGCCTACCGCCTCTCTCGCGAACAAGGCGACGCGGAGTCCACGGTCGACCGCTTCTTCGGTTCCTTTGGCATTGCCAGCGGGGTGCTCTTTTTCGTTGCCACGCTCCTCACCGCCTGGCCCGTCTACATGATCAGCACCCAGGCAGCGGCCTGACCCATGGGTCGGCGGCCCCTCCCCTGGCTGTTTTTCGCGGCACTCTGCGCTCTCTGCGGCTCGACCGGGGTGGCGCTCGCCCATCCGCTCGCCGGCCACAGCCCGGGCGACGTCGCCCGCTCGTGGACATTCGATGTCACCGTCATCATCCCGCTCGTCCTCGGCGCCTGGATGTACCGCGAAGGCACGGCCTCCGCGTGGCGTCGCTATGGCCGCGGTCGCGTCGTCCGCCCGCGCGAGGTTGGGGCCTTCACCGCCATGAACCTTGTCCTAATCATCGCGTTGATCTCGCCGATCGATGCCATCGCCGACGAGCTCTTCTGGGTCCACATGCTCCAGCACGTCCTCCTGGTGATGGTCGCCGCGCCGCTTCTCGTCCTTAGCAAGCCCGAACTGACCGCCCTCGCCGCTCTCTCGCCCGGTGCCCGCCGGCGTGTGCGATCAGCGCTGCGACGCCTCACTCGAACCTCCAGCCGCGTCGGACTCACGCACGCGGCCGTCATCTGGTGGCTCTTCGCCCTCGTGTTCTGGATCTGGCACATCCCGCTCTTCTACGACGCCGCCGTCCGCCACGCTCCCCTCCACGCCTTCGAGCACCTGGCGATGTTCGTTTCCGCGGCCTTTTTCTGGGACGTCGCCATCCGCCGCGCCGGCCACCGCGGCCTTCCGTATCCGGCAGCCATCGTCTTCGTCTTCAGCACGATGCTGCAGATGAGCGTCTTGTCCGCGCTGATGGTTTTCTCCAGCCAGGCCTGGTACCCGCACTACGCCACCGGCGCCTGGTCCATCGATCCCCTCACCGACCAGCAGCTCGGCGCGCTCGTGATGTGGGCCGTCTCCAACGCCGTCCTCCTGCTCATGGCAGCGAACCTCTTCGTGCGCTGGTTCGCCGCCGAAGAGCGCCGCGCGCGCCGCAGCGACGGCCATATCTCGGCAGCCCCGCACGTCGAAAGGCCGCACCCAATCACCTGATCGGCTGGCCGCCAACCCCGCCCCTGGCGCAACCGCACGACGGATGGATCGCGAAGTGACAGACGCCTTAGAGCCAAGTGGGCGTCTCGTTTCGCTGGAATGCTGGTTCGGCGCGATACGGTCGAAGCAATCAACCTGGTGGGAATCCCTATGCGTAATGCCGGCGGCCGCAGGGCCGCGCTCCTCGTCGTCGCCTGTCTCGTTTTGGCCGCGGGTGCCGCGGCCTGCGGCAGCTCCAACAAGACATCCAGCACTGCCACTGTCCCGGCCTCGGCGAGCACCTCCGCCAGCCCCACCGTTCCGCCCACATCACGGTCCATCAGCGGCCAATCCGCCGGCCTTCCGTCCCTCAGTGGCGTGGTCAAGGAAGTCGAACCGGCCGTCGTCCAGGTGACGAACAACCAGGTCCAATTCAATCAGTTCAACCAGCAGCAGACCGTCCCGGCGGGCGTTGGCTCCGGCGTCATCTACGACGACAAGGGCCACATCATCACCAACAACCACGTCATCGAAGGCGCGAGCGGCCTCACCGTCGCGCTCCCCGACGGCCGCTCGTTCGACGCGAAGCTGATTGGCGCCGACCCCCAGACCGATCTCGCCGTCCTCCAGATCCAGGGCGACAATCTCCCCGTCGCGAAGTTCGGCAAGTCCAGTTCCCTTTCCGCCGGTGATTGGCTGGTCGCCATCGGTAATGCGCTCGCCCTCCCCGGCGGCCCGACCGTCAGCGTCGGCGTCGTCAGCGCCCTCGGCCGGACGACCCAGGAGCCCGCCAGCGGCTCGTCGAATCAGCCCGGCCCCTTCCTCTTCGGGCTCATCCAGACCGACGCCGCCATCAACCCCGGCAACTCCGGGGGCGCGCTCTGCGATGTCAACGGCAACGTCGTCGGCATCAATACGCTCGTCGCCACCCAGGCCGAGCCCGGCGTCACCGCCCAGAACATCGGCTTCGCCATCGCCATCGATACGGCGAAACCCATTGCCGATGAGCTCGTCGCCAACGGCAAAGTCGACCATGCCTACCTCGGCATCTCCTACGTCCCCCTGACACCTACGGTCGCCGCACAGCTCGGGACCACCGAGAAGTCCGGCGCGGTCGTGACGCAGGTCGTCCCCGGCTCCCCTGCCGAAACCGCCGGCATCCAGGCGCGTGACATCATCACGAAATTCGACGGCAACGCCATCGACTCCGAATCCGCGCTTGCCGAGTCGCTTTCGCAGCACAAGCCCGGCGACAAGGTCTCCGTCACTGTTGCGCGTGATGGGCAATCCAAGGACCTCAGCGTGACCCTTGGCACCGCCCCCGGATAGGCGTTGTCCAAACCCGCCCACGCGCGGCGGGGGTCCATCGGCTGCTAGGATCAGGTGACGCGGTTCACCGCGTCACCTCTCTCATGCCGAACCTCCTCGCCATCATTCCGCATCCCGACGATGAGTCGTACAGCTTCGGCGGCACGATCGCCCTCGCCGCACGCGCCGGCTGGCGCTGCTACATCGAATGCGCCACCTACGGCGAACGCGGCCAACGCCACGACGGCGGGCCCGCCACCAAAGACGCGGTCGCCGAGGCGCGCGAGGCCGAGCTCGCCGAATCCTGCCGCATCCTCTGGGCCGAAGAGCCGCAGTTCTGGGGCCTGCCCGACGGCGACCTCCGCCTCCACCGCGGCGAGACCACGCGCATCCACCGCCTCTTCCGCGACCTCGAACCGGCCCTTGTCCTCACGCTCGGCGCCGACGGCGCCTACGGCCACCCCGACCACATCGCGGTCTACCGCTGGGTCACCGAGGCATGGGCGTCCTTCGACGGCCCGCGGCCTGCGCTGCTCCACCCGGCCTTCGAGCCCGGCCTCTTCATCCCGCAGTACGAAAAGTGCCTCGACATGATGGGCACGCCGCCGTCCCCATCACCCGCGGAGATCGGCTGCCGCGACTGGCACTACGACGTCCCCATCGACAGCGTCGAACGCCCGAAACGTCGCTCCATCGCCGCCCACCGCACCCAGCTCCCAAACGGCGATCCCGACGCGCTCTTCCCGCCCGGCATCGTGCCCCGCCTCTTCGGGCACGAACGCTTCGTCGACGCCCGCGGCGCTGCCCAAGACGATGTCGCGGCTCTCCTCCGCTCACTCGCCGGCCGATCACAGCCAACCGCACCGTAAAGATGCGGTCCACGGGAACTTTCGCCACGCCTCCGGCGTCTTCATAACAACCGGAGGTGCGGTGTGCTCTTGCTCGCCCTGGTCGTCGGTTTCCTGCTGATCTCGGCCGTGATCGTCCTCGCCGGGCCGCGGCGCGATTGCCCCGCCCCGGGCGCTACTTGCGGTTGTAGCGGCTGCCGGCGGCGTCGGGACCGTCGCTCATAATCGCCTCGACCGCGTCAGCCGCAAGGTTCGCCGCGTCGTCGAGCGCACGCTTGTCCTCGCCCTGCGGCGCGCTCAACACGTACTCCCCCACGAACTCCGGGTCCCACGTCGGCTCGCCGTTCACGTGCGGCCGCCCAATTCCCACGCGCACCCGCACAAAATCCATCCCCACCGCCTGCCCGATGCTCTTCAGCCCGTTGTGTCCGCCCGACCCGCCGCCGGCACGCACCCGCAGCGCGCCCAACGCGCAGGTCGAGCTCGTCGTAGAGGACGATCGTGTGCGGCGTGTCGCAGTCGGTCCATTGCTGTGCCTGGCGCACCGCCCGCCCGCTCAGGTTCACGTACGTCTTCGGCTTCACCAGCGCCACCCGCTGCCCCACCAGTGAACCGACCCCGATGTGCATCAGGCTGCCGCTCGACTTCGTCTGCGTTCCCGGCCCGGCGCGCCAGTTCGTTGATCACCCACCAGCCGACGTTGTGACGGGTGCGCGCATACTGCTCGCCCGGGTTCCCCAGCCCGACCACGAGCCAGTCCGCCGCATACCGCGGACCCCCACCCCCAAGAAGCCTGCGAAACGCCATCGATTAACTGTGGCATCGCCCGCGGTTCCGGCCCACCCGCGAGCCCCAGGAACCGCTATCCTCTCCCCACACTTTCGGGAGGGACGCCATGGCCGCCACCGTCCGCGAAGCCATCCGGGAGCTCCTCGAACAGACCATCGCAACCGCCGAGGCCCTCCTCGACGCCACCGACGAGGAGCTTCCGATGCCGTCGTCCCACGTCTGTGCCCAGGGCAAGGACGCGTGGGCGCTCATCACCAACGACATCGACCACGAGAAGATCCACTCGGGCCAGGTCTTCGAAGCCCGCTACGAAAGCCGCAGCACGGCCTCGCCCGATGGCGCGCCTCGTCGCCGAATGGCTGGAGGAACGCGCCCGCTTCGTCGGCTCGCTCGTCGGCATGACCGACGAGGAGTTCAACAGCGAGACCGCCCCCGGCGGCTGGACCTACCGCGCCGTCGCGAAGCACGTCCTCCTCGTCGAACAGGACTCCCTCGCCACGATGGCGAAGGATCGCGAAGCCCGCCGCCCCTAAGACCACACCTCGACGGCCGCGAGGATCGCCGGCATCACGATGATCACCGCCCACGCCAGCCCGATGTACATCACCACGTCCGCCGGGACGATCCGCAGGACCTGCGTCCGCGTCGAATCAGCACTGGACTCGTCCGTCACCCACTCGGCCGGCGCCGGTGCCTCATCGTCCCCGATCCCCGCATCGGCGTACGCCAACAGCATCGCCCGCGTCGCCCGCACGAACGCGAACCACCCGCCGAACAGCGCCAGCGCAGCGAGCCCGCTCACGATCAATCCCGTCACCGCCAGCGCGTCGTCGCTGTGCCCCTGCCCCGGGCCGATATTGCTGACCGCCGCGAAATAGCGGCTCGCAATGCTCCCCTGCGTGAACGCGTCCACCGCCGTGATCGACGTCACCAGCAGTGCCCCCAGGAGCCCTGCCCAGATGCCGCCCGCCAGCCACCGCGTATCCCGCAGCGCCGTCCCGGTAATCGCCGTCGCCGTAGTTCCGCTTCCATCAGGTTGATCGCTCATGCTCCCGCTTCCTTCCGCTGTCATTCTGCCTCAAACGAGGCTCCCTCTCCCGCGAAGTCGGGAGAGGGCGGGGGTGAGGGCAGGGCCTCCCGCTTCCTTCCGCCGTCATTCTACCCGGCCAACGAAGCTCCCTCTCCCGCCTCGTCGGGAGAGGGCGCCGAGCGGGGTGAGGGCAGCCCCGGCCCGCGACCAGCATACTATCAACTCCACCATCGCCCCCACCAAGGAGACCCAACATGGCCACACGCGAACAGGTCGACGAACTCAAGCAAAAGATGCGCGAAGAGCGTGCCGGCCTCATCGCGGCCGCCCGCTCGCTTTCAGCGGAGGATGCGCTGCGCGTCCCGGTTGACGCCGAGGGCGAAGAGCAATGGACCGCGCTCGAGCAGCTCGCCCACCTCTGGGAGATGGAACGCAACTACGACGCCTGGGTGCGAGCCGGCCTGGCCGAAAATGGCGTCGACCTCAACGGCGTCGGCGGAATACCCGTCGACGTCCCCATCGAGCAGGCCAACGGCCACACCATCGAAGAAATGCTTCGCTACCTCGAGGTCGATCGCGCGTACACGTTCGGACTCATCGATGGCATGCGCCTCGAAGCCTTCGACCGAACGGCTGTCAGCCCCATGTTCGGCTCACTCACGCTCCTGCAATGGCTTCGTTCGTTCTACCGCCACGACCGCCAGCATGCGGCCCAGGTCCAGGGCCGCAAGAGCGACTACCAGCCGCAGTTCAAGACGAAGGAGCCGAACCAGCGCCGCGCCCGGCTGGAGCAGGTAGCCCGCCGCTCGGGCCAGTAGGGTCGGCGCGTTAGGCCGTGAGCCGTTCGCCGTCCGCCGGCGCCGGCTGGCGCGGCAGCGGATCGAGCCGCGTCGGGATGATCGCGCGGCGATGGCAGTTCATGCATTCGCGAACGCGGACTGCCTTGCTGGCGAGATTGACGTAATAGCGCCAGCGATGTTCACAAGCAGCACTTGGTGTTTGCATAACCCGATCATCCCGGACATCCGTTAACGTGATGTTTCGGTGCGATGAAAAGTTGACGAAAGTAAGGCGCCCTATCGGCTCACTACCAGCGCGAGGGCCCCTCGCCCACCCGAGCGAACGTCGTTGTGCTCGCTGCCCGCCGGAGCGCGGCAGTAGTCGCCCGCGTGCATCTCGATGTCGCCCACCCAGGCATCGCCCTCCAGCAGATACAGGTCCTCGACGCCGTCGTGGCCGTGCGGCGGGAACCGCGTGTCTGGCGCCATCCGGATCAGCATCGTCCGAGCGCCCGTCGCCCCATCGTTATAGAGCAGCTTCCATTCGACGCCCGGCGCGATTGCCGACCACTCCAGCAGTTCGCCACGCGCAAACAGCGAAGGGCCGTCCGTGAACACCGGCCCGCGTGCCTCGTCGCGGATGCGGCGCTGCAGCCGCGCTCGCAGGTCGCTCGGCGGCTCCACGGGCGGAGCCGCGTGAGCCAGCGCCTCCAATGCCGAGCCGATCAGCGCGCGCTCGCGCTCGTCCTGCGCCAGTTCGTCGATCAAAGGCGTGAAGTCGGTCATCGCGGCCCCTCACTCGCCGTCGCGGCCGCCATCGAAAGCATCGCCGCCCGCATCGCGCGCCGGACCTCCTCCGGCGTGCTGTCCAGGATCGACGCAACCTCCGCCACCGACAGCCCTCCGAAATACGCCAGCTCTACCGCACGCCGGCCCAGCGGCTCCGCCTCCGCGAGCGCCGCGTTCAGCCCGCCGCGCCGACCATCGACGGACGGCCCCCGTGCCCCCAGCGCCCGCTCGCGAACCAGCTCGAGCAGACTCGCGGAGTCGGCCGTCTCCGGCTGGCGCCACGCCTCGAGGTAGGCCTGCTCGCAGGCAGCTTCCGCGGCCGCCCGGTCCCCCGTGATCCGGAACGCGAGGCTGAACGCGGCCGTGCTCGTTGCATCATAAAAACGCTCGAAGCCTTCGGCGCTTGCCGCCGCTGCGCTGCCTGCCGAACCCGGATCGTCCCCAGCCATGGCGAACCGCCTCCGGTGCGATTGCGGCACACGATATCGCGCCGCTTGGCCCGGCTCAATTGTCGGGATACCGCGCATTGCTGCTGCGAAAAGCGCCTCGCTATAGTAGCCTCTCGTTACACCCATGCTCATTGACCTTCACGCCCACACTTGGCCACGTTCCCACGACAGCGTTCTCAACCCCGATGACCTGATCACCCGTGCAAAGACGGCAGGTCTCGACGCTGTCGTCTTCAGCGAGCACGACACCGTCTGGGACTACAAGTCCATCGAAGAGCTCCGCGCCAAGCACAACTTCCTCGTGCTCGCCGGCGTCGAGATCAGCACCGACGACGGCCACATCCTCGCCTTCGGCATCGACAAGTACGTCTTCGGCATGCACCGTTCGAAAGAGCTCGCCAGCTACGTCGAGCGTGCGGAAGGCGCTCTCGTCGCGGCCCACCCCTACCGCCGCCAGATGCCCTGGTTCAGCCGCAACGACGACGAGTACAAGGCCTCACTCGAGAAGGCCAGCCGCAACCCGGCCTACCAGTACGTTCAGGCGCTGGAAGAGTGGAACGGCCGCGGCAGCGACAAGGAGAACGAATTCTCCAAGCGCCTCTGCGAGGTCATGCAGCTCCCCGGCACCGGCGGCACCGACTCCCACGCCATCAGCGACGTCGGCAAGTGCGCCACCTACTTCGAGGGCAACATCCACGACGAGCGCGAGCTCATCGCCGCCCTCAAGACCGGTAAGTACCACGCCGTCGACCTTCGCACCGGCGCGCCCGTCGCAATCCGTTAGCCCGGACGGGCGGTCCAGCGCCGCGACGCTTCTCCCGTCGATTGCGCTTCCCTTCACACACGAAACCACCGGTAGTAGTATCGAGTGCGCCCAACGGCGGCCACTGCCAGCGAGGAAGGAAGAGCTAAAGCATGACCTACGTCATCACCACACCCTGCATCGATGTCCAGGACCAGGCCTGTGTCGAAGTTTGCCCGGTCGACTGCATCCACTTCGATGAGGGCGAGGACCGCATGCTCTACATCAACCCCGACGAGTGCATCGACTGCGGCGCCTGCGAGCCGGCCTGCCCGGTGACCGCCATTTTCGCCGAAGACGATGTTCCCGGGGACCAGGCGGCGTTCACCGCCATCAACGTCGAGTGGTACAGCGACAAGGCGGCCACCCGCGCCAAGGTCGCCGCGATAAAACCCGCCTGATCACCCTCGCTCTTCGAACCCTTCACACGAGGGCCATCCACTCGATGGCCCTCGTTCTTGCGTCCCTGAAGCGCGCCTGACGAAGCTGGCTCGAAGAGGAGAGCCCGCCGAGTCTGGCGATCAGACGGTGGCCCGCCGCACCCTACCAGCGAAGCAGAGAGCGATGCCCGCCAGAGCGAGCGCAGCACCTGATGCCGCCAGCGCCGCGCCAAACGGCCGCGATGTCGGGGAGGCGACGAACCCGGTGCCAGCGGCCGGGGCCGCGGGCGTGGGCTGTTCGTCGCCTGTGGAGACCGGCGGGATCGAGAGGTCCTCGATCTCGATTGTCGAGCCGAGCTTCAGCGCATACTTTTTCGGAGTAGCTGGATACGTGACCGGAGGGGTCGAGTCCACTATTGGGAAGCCTCGCCCATCAACGAGCGTGATAGTGGCGCCCTCGGTTCGGCAGGCGGCGGGCTGCTCGGCCTTCGCGAGTTCGAGCCTCGCCCCGCCATCGGGCGTCTGTACGCGGGCATCTGTGAACGAAAGGCGCCCGCAGAACGCGTTGTTGGCGTACACGTCCACGTATCCACCGCTGAATTTGATTCCAGCCTGGCGGAGCTCCTGGGAGATGGAGATGAACGTCGGCGCCTGTTCTTGCGCGCTCGCCGTGGCGAGCGCTCCAAGGGCAGCCAGCACGGCGAGGCACGCGCCGAGAATTGTGAGCGGTCGGATGTTCATGGTGGTCCTCCTGGCGTGGTTGTTAGAAGCCCCAAAGCCCTGCGTAGTAGGCCTCGTTGCTCGATGGTGTGGCGTTCTCAGGGTAATGGCCGCTGCGGTTGGTCGAACTGTTGTGCATGATCGGGTACCAGACAACGTCGAACCAACAGGCAGTGGACGTGTCGTCCAGGCCCAGCACGTGGCCCATCTCGTGGCGCCGGATGTGCTGGAGCTGGGTGCTGTTGAAGCTGAGACTCGAGTTCAGGACGATGATGTACACAGGGTGGCTCGTCGTGCCGAAGTCGCAGCCCATGTTGTTCACGTATGGGTAGGCCTCCAGGTAGGTGGCTGCCCAAACCGTCCAATTGTCGGGGAGCGTCGGCGCCGTACACCCGCCGATCGTCGCCCCTTCGTTGACGACATACACGCAGGAGTGCGTCGATCCGCACGTCGAGATGTCGGTGCTCGTGTGCAGGTAGGACGTTCCCGTCCAATAGTTCCACGCGCTGACGCTGTCGGACATATCGAGCGCAGTGGATTGGTTGTACACGTACGTCGTGCCCGTGCCGAGCGGGACGTCGTAAAGATGGTTCGGGGTGTAGTCGGCTTTGGCGGCCTCGGCCAACGCGAGTGCGAGAGCCACGGCGACGACGACACCCGCTGCCAGTCGCAGCGGGGTGACGCCGCGGAGCGTTTGCAGGCGAAACACTGTTCTTCTCCGGTTTGGTTAGTCGCACGCGCGTGTGCCGTCGACATGATTCACCTCCGTGTGGGACGTGTCAGTCCCTTTTGGGGACATTCCCGATACGTCTTGGCGTTGTTATCTGGAACTGATAGACAGCACTCCCGATGGTCCCCCGCCCACGAACGCATCGCGTACCGATTGAACTCGTGCTCTTCGCGAAAGCGTTGCAGGCGTTTCTTGGCTGCCTCGTACGAGATGCCCAAGGCGTCAGCAACCTGACCCATAGTCAGGTCATCGGCGGCGAGGCGAAGCGTTGCTCTGGTTCCGGTGGTGATGTTGGTGATGTGACTTTCGCTCTGGCCGTTCACGGCCGCTCCTTCCCGGGCGCCCGGCGATCGTACGCCCCCTCCGTCAAGACGCTCCCGAAGGTGAAATGGTTCCCGGCGACGGCACGCCTGCGGCGATCGGCCGGGTTACCACTCGACCCTCAGTCCTCGACCCTCAGTCCTCGATTGACGGTGCCGCGTTTCCCGGTAGGCTTGAAACGTTGCGCCACGTATTGAGCGTGGCGTCGGAGGTACTTCGAAAATGGCAGATCGCGCGGTTATTGTCGCCGCTCCCCGCACCGTCCTCGGCAAACAGGTCAAGCAGCTCCGCCGCAACGGACGCCTTCCCGCCAACGTCTATGGCAAGGGCCTTCCCTCCGTCGCCATCGACCTGGAGGCCCGCGAGTTCAACCGCAACATCAAGGCCACCGGCCTCCGCAGCATGTTCGAGCTCGCCATCGACGGTGAGAAGGCGGCCCGCTACGTCATCATTCGCGGCATGACGCGCAAGGGTGGCACCGGCGAGCCCATCCACATTGACTTCTTCCAGGTCGACCCGAACCGGCCCATCAACGCCAACGTTCCCCTCCACCTCGTCGGTGAGTCACCCGCCGTTCGCGACCTCGCCGGCACGCTCATCCAGAGCCTCGACATCGTCGCCGTGAAGTGCCTGCCGCTCGCCATCCCCGATTCCATCCCCGTCGACGTCACGAGCATCAACAGCTTCGACGCCAGCGTCACCGTTGCCGATGCGCAGGTCCCGGAGGGCGTGGAGATCCTCACCGAGGGCTCCATCGTGGTCGCCACCGTCGCGCCTCCGCGCATTCGGCTCGAGGCTGGTGAGGAAGGCGCCGAGGAAGAGGCAGAGGCCGAGGAGTAGGCGCGACGCCGGCGGCAGAGCGCAGCTACCCCGCCAGCCAGGGCGAAGCCGCGCTCGCGCTCTTTCAGCGCTGGTTCGGCTCCCACTTCGCCCGCAGCACGACCATCCCCGAGAGCCGCACCGACGATGGCGTCACCTACGCCAACCTGTCCGTCGGCCGCCGCTGGGACGTCGCCGTCACCGTCGCCAACACGCTGGCGCCCGAAGCCTCCGTCGCCTTCGAAGCCGAGCGCGCCGCCATCGAGCGGCGCCTCGATGGCGAGGGCCGCCATGTCGTGCTCTGGGCGCCGCCCGGCGCGGCCATCCCCGCCGGCGAGCCCGGTCTAAGCGAGCTCGTCCTCTCCCTCGATGCCGCCAACACCCTTGAGGACGGCCGGCTCGAGGTTCGCCGTCCCGTCAGCCTCTACCTGCGCAGGACCAGCACCACCGGATCGGTCATTACCGTCCTCGGCGGTCTCAGCGGCCACTGGGCGCGCTTCACCAACCAGGTCCCCGGCAGTTTCCAGATGAACGCGCTCGAGCTCTTCCGCCTCCCGGCCAGCGAACAGGAGCGCGACGAGCTCGCCGAGCGGGTCGTCCTCGCCGCCGGCCAGCCCGACGTCGACGAAACCCAGGTCATCCGCACCGAGGACGTCTGGACCGCCAACGACCTCGGCGACGGCGCCGCCTGCGTCATGGGCAGCCCCGCGCTCGAAAACGACGAGCACAGCGCCGCGCTCCGCCGCAACCTTCGCCAGCTCCTCCGCCAGGCCGCCCCCGCCCTCCGCGAAGGCAAGCCCGCCGCCCGCGCCCTGGTCGTCGTCGGCGCCGCGACCTATGCCCAGGAGGAAAAGCTCAGCTGGGCGCTCCGCGGCATGGATCCCGGCCTCTACGCCGGCTACGACATCATCGCCGTGCTCGCCGATGGCCTCGTCAAACCGCTCCTCGAGCCCGCCCGCCAGACGCTCCCCTGGGACGCTCCGCTCGGCTAGACGATCCAGCCGTCCGGCGCCGTCGGGTTCCACGCTATACCCAGCAGCGAATCGCCTTTCGCACGGTCCACGGGCGCGAACACGTCCCACTCCTCCGGCGTCGTTTCCAGCTCGATCACCGGCCAGCCGATGGGCACGCCCGTCCCATGGCACACGAACGTCTCCGGGTCGAACGACGGCGTTCCGTACGCCTCCGCCACCGCGATCCCAACCTCCTGCTGCCACTCGCTCGGCTTCACCCCGCGCCGCGGCACGACCGTTGGGTTGCGCGTCATGCCGCGAAAGCTGCCCGGGTGCGCCATCCGGCCCGTCGACAGCGAGCGTTCGGCTGCCGGAAACACGCGCGCATCGATCGCCAGCGTCTCCAGCCGTCCGAACAGCTTCTGGCGCCGGAACGCCATGCTTACGCAGCACAGCCCGGCCAGCCGCACCAGCGATCCCGGCAGCCGCGGCAAATCGAGGATGCGCGACTCGCCCAAAGCGAAGCCGGCGAGCGTGCCGTCTTCGGCCTTCCGCCAGCGCCATGAACGCCAGCTTCCCCAGCGACTTCTCCAGGTACGCCAGGTTGGCGTCGCGGTAGTTCTCCGCGAACACCGCTTTCACACGGCGCACGTCCGCCTCACTCACGCCCGCAGTCTCGACGACGCGCAGGCGAAGGTCGGCTGCAGCTCCCGGCGATGTCATCATCCCTCCCGCAACGCGCACTCTACGTCCCAGCCGCGAGCGAACGCGAGCACATACTCGCACCACCGCCACCGCCGTTCGACAACCCATGCACGCCGCCGTCGAGAATCGCCCCATGACTGAAAACACGTTGCGCGTTGGATTCGTCGGCCTCGGCATCATGGGCGCCCCGATGGCGAACAACATCCTCTCGGCGGGCTTCCCGCTGACCGTCTGGAACCGCACTCCCGCCCGCGCCGAACCGCTCGCCGCCGCCGGCGCGAAGGTCGCCGCCTCCCCAGCCGAGGTCGCCGCCGCCTCCGACGTCACCGTCAGCTGCGTCACCGACTCCCCCGACGTCGAGGCTATCGCCCTTGGACCCGGCGGCATCGGCGAAGGCGCGAAGGCGGGCACCATCTACATCGACTGCTCCACCATCGCCCCCGAGGTCGCGCGCCGCGTGGCCGCCGTCCTCGGAGAGAAGGGCGTCGCGATGCTCGACGCCCCCGTGAGCGGCGGCGACGTCGGTGCGAAGGCAGGCACGCTCGCCATCATGGTCGGCGGCGAAGCAGACGCCTTCGCACGCGCGCTGCCCGTGCTCCAGGCGATGGGTAAGACCATCGTCCACGTCGGGCCGGCCGGCGCGGGACAGGTCGTGAAGCTCTGCAACCAGGTCGCGGGCGCGCTCAACCTGCTGGCGATGTCCGAGGCGATCTCGCTCGCGCGCCGCTCCGGCGTCTCTCCCGAGAAGATGCTCGAAGTCGTGAGCGCCGGCGCCGCCGGCTCGTGGATGCTCTCGAACCTCGCCCCCCGCGCTGTCCGCGGCGACTTCGCCCCCGGCTTCATGGTCCGCCTCCAGCAGAAGGACCTGCGCCTCGTCCTCGAACAGGCGCAGGCAACGAACGCCGTCCTTCCCGGCACCGCCCTCGTTACGCAGCTCTTCCGCACGCTCGAAGCCCACGGCCGCGGCGACGACGGCACCCAGGCCCTCGCGGACGCCGTTGCCCAACTCTCAGGCGACTCGCTGAAGCCCTAATCCGCCCCGCGGAACCAGGAGTGCTCGTGCTCGTACTGCGATCGCGTCGCTTCCAACTGCGACAACGCCGCCTGGACGTACCCTGCCGGCGTCTTGAATTCCGGATCCCAGCGCGCCCAGCCCGCCCACGCCCGCACGTAAATGCCGTTGCCATCGGCGGCCCGAGCGAACGGCATCGTGCCCAGCTTCGTCCGCGTCCGCTCGGCGAACTGGCCGGCCCCGTTGGCGTCGCTCTCCGTCAACATCACCACGAAGTGGGTGTCATCCAGCCGTGCCACGATGTCCGCTTCGCGCGCGCATTCGTGCAGGCTGGCCGCCACGTGCTTCGCCGGCGACGGCGGCAGCTTGTGCTCTTCGTCCGGCTTGAAGCCCGTCACTTGCACGTCGAACACCGCCAGCGCGGTGCGGTCCCCATAACGCTGGCTGCGCGCGATCTCCCGTCGCAGCAACTCTTCGAGTTGCGGCGGGCAGGGAAGCCCGGTTTCGGGATCGATGGCCGCAGTCCGGGTGTCCCGGACGGCCGTACTCGATGGCGATTGCTTGCGACGAAACACCCACGTTCCTCCCAGAAATGCAGAACCTGCGACCGCTATCGCGGCGCCCGGCCACGTCACGCCCGTGGCGACCATGCCCATCCCGAGCCCCAACGTCACCGCGCCCACGGCCAGGCTCCAGCTCCGCCGGTAGCCGGGGTCCGCAAAGTCCGCGTAGCGCGCCTCAGGCGACGGATGGGCCATCGGAATCATCCCTGTCCCGCGCCAGCGTGATCACCGGCCGGGTCGTCTTGTAGTGCGAAAGCTGCTGGTCCGCGGCGCTGAACAACTCGCCCGGCTGGCACTGCCGCCCGGTCGCAACCCCGAAGGTGAGCGCGACGGGCACCCGGTCGCTCCAGTCCTCCGCGTTCAGCCGGTCGATCTCGTGCGAAATACGCCGCGCGATCAGGCGCCCCAGATCGATGTCGCTCTCCGGCAGGATCACGCCGAAGTCGTCACCACCCACCCGCGCAGCGAAGTCGCAGCCGCGAACGCACCGCGCGATCCCCGAGCCCGCCCGTCGAATCATGTCGTCGCCGATGTCGTGGCCGTGCGCCTCGTTCACCGTGCGTGTCCCGGAGATGTCGATCAGGATCAGCGTGACGGGATCGTTCTTTGGTCGCGCGTCGTCGCACGCCTCGCGCAGCCGGTCATCGAAGGCGCGCCGGTTGTAGAGGCCGGTCATGTGGTCGGTCCGCGCTTCTCGCTCCAGCCAGCGCACCATCGTGTCCCGGCGGCGCAGTGCCCGGCTCTCGTCGAACGCCGCCAGGATGCGCGTCGCCAGCTGCTCGCCTTCCTGGAGATGGTGGCGGTTGAAGAAGTCGTGCGCCCCAAGCTTGAGCGCCGGTAGCGTCTCCCGGTCGTTCTCGCCGCTCGTCAGCAGCACCACTGCGACATCGCTGTGCTCTTCTCGCACTACGCGAACGAGGTCGCCCTCGCGTTCGGTCCACATCCCCGCGTCGATTAGCGCCACATCGAACGTGCCGTCGGCGAGGCGCACCGACGCTTCCTCCGACGAACGCGCCACGTGCGTGACGAACTCGCCATGCTCCTGGAGCAAATCGCGCACCAGCTTCGCGTCGTCCACCGACGGGTCGACGACGAGCACCCGCAGCGTGCGGTGGCGTTCGGGCGCAAGGGTTTGTTTCGCGAGCATGGGCTCCCCCACCTTCAGTATCGGCAGCCATGCCGAACTAAGGAGGGGGTCCGAATCAGCGATTTGCCATAATCAGCGGCAACCTGGCCCACTTCCCCGCGCCCGGATCCGTGAGATTCCTGCTACCCGAACAGCGGCCCGCCCGCGTCCAGGATCTCACCGCTCAGCGCGACCACTGCCGGCCGCTCCTCGCAGTAGCCCTCGTTTTCGCACTTGTCGAACACGAACGCGCCGCGCTTCTTGTCGAAATCGATCTTCCACGTCCCCAGCGCGACCCCCGCGCCGGGCTTCGCCAGCTCAGCCTCCAGCACCGCGATCAGTGCTGCGATGTCTTCCTTGCCCAAAGTCCCAACTCCTCTGCCGGCGCTCGCTCGCTACCGCTCCTCCAAGCGTAGCCGCGCCGCGCCGCAATTGTCGCGTAAGCGTGCGAGCGGACCGCGACTGCGCCGCCGCTGACATTCCCGCCTCGGACCTGCGCGCATCAGAGCCTACCGTCCTCGTATGTCTGCCGTCCTGGCGTACTCGTGGTTCGATAGTCTCCGGCCGCTCCTGCGGCTTGCACGACGACGCCCGCCACATACCACGCGCACTGCCGGCGGTTCCCCGCGCCGTCGCGGGGATCGCGAACCGCGTTTCACGGTTCCGCGAACCGCGCTCCATGCTGCCAGGAACCGCGATGCGAACCGCGTTCACGGTTCGCCGGAACCGCGTTCGAACCGCGTTGAACCGCGCTCGAACCCTGAAAAAAAATTCGGCGCCGCCGCGACGCCGCCGGGGCAGATGGTGGGGTCCCGGCCGCTCAGTGGCTCATGAAGTCGAACTCCGGCCCCCGCAGGTGCGAGGCGTCGTTCAGCGACTGCAGCGCTCGCACACCGTGCCCCGAGAACACGATGCTCACCGACGTATGCGCCGGCCGGAAGAACATGTCCGAGTCCACGCCGATGATGTGCCCCACGTACGCGTTGATCACGCCCCCGTGGCACGCGATCACCACGCGCTTCCCCTCGCACTCCGCGATGATCGACTCCACCGCGTTCACCGTGCGTTTGCGGAACTCGAAGCTCGACTCCGAGAGCGGATACACGTCCCACTTCCGCTCGTGCAGCATCCGCTCCCGGATTCCGAGCAGCAGGCTCTGGCCCAGGAACTCCACGGCCGACTTGTCCGCCGGCATGTCGCGGAATACCTCCACCTCTCGCAGGTCGTGGATCACCTTCGGCGTCAGCCGGTGATGCCGCGCGATCTGCTGGCCCGTATCGAAAGCGCGCTTCAGCGGACTCGCGTACACCGCATCGATCCGCGCCGTCGAAAACCGCTCGCCCACGAGCTTCGCCTGCTGTTCCCCGCGTTCGCTCAGCGGCGGATCGAACGTGTCGCCGATAGGGCCGCTCCGTGGGTCGGGAATGTGCTGTTCGCCGTGGCGCACGAAGATTAGCTCGGTGACGTCCTCGACGCCGGTCAGGAACGCGCGGTCGAACACCATCGGGGTGCGCGCGGGGCCGTGGCTCATTGGGGAATCCTCCTGTCTCGGCTCACGACTATCCCAGACCACCATGAACGCCGCCACCACCGCCGGTCGACAGCCCACCGACGCGACCGGCACAATCGCGCCATGACCACCGCCCCGGCCGTTGCCGTGATGATCAAGTCCTGGGACATCCGCCTCGGCACCACCGGCGCGATGGCCATCGAAGCCGCCCGCCGCGCCGAAGCCCTCGGCCTCGATGGCCTCGTCGCCGGCGACCACGTCACCTTCTACGGCTACGGCAACGACGGCCTCATCACCCTCACCGCCATCGCCGCCTGCACCGAGCGCATCGAGCTCAAGACGGCCGTCTACCTGCTGCCCCTGCGCCACCCCGTGCCCGTCGCCCTTCAGGTCGCGCAGCTCGACCAGCTCAGCATGGGCCGCTTCGTCCTCGGCGTGGGCGTCGGCGGCGAAGACCGGCACGAGTTCCTCAGCTGCGGCGTCGATCCCCGCACCCGTGGCGGCCGCACCAACGAGTCGCTCCAGATCCTCCGCCGCCTCTGGCGCGAGGACCACGTGACCTTCGCAGGCAAGCACTTCCAGCTCGACGACGTCACGCTCTATCCGAAGCCGTTCCGCCCGGTCCCTATCGTCGTCGGCGGCCGCAGCGATGCTGCGCTCGTCCGTGCGGGCCGCTACGGCGACGGCTATACCGGCATCTGGCAATCCGTCGAACGCTTCAAGGCCGCCCAGCAGATCATCGCCGACGCCGCTACGGCCGCCGGCCGCGACCCCGGCGAGATCGAAGTCGGCATCCAGTTCTGGATGAGCGTCGCCGACTCCCGCGACCAGGCTCGCGAACAGGTCGCCCGCGGCATGCAGTCCACCTACAAGCTCCCGTTCGAACGCTTCGAGCGCTACACCCCCTTCGGCACCGCCGGCGAAGTCGCCGAGTTCATCCTCCCCTTCGTCGAAGCCGGCGCGAAGCACATCAACCTCATCCCCGTTCAGGCCACCCCGGAAGAGAACGTCGAACGCGCCGCCGAAGTCCAGGCCGCCCTCCGCGAGCTCTGCGCTTAGCCCTCCAGCGGCGCGCCGTCCCGCAGCCGCGCCACTATCCCCGCCATCTCCGTCACGCCGCGCGGGTCGTGCGTGCGGATGAAGGCCGCGCCCGACGTGAGGATCGCGGCGGTCCACAGCTTCGTCGCCCCCACCCCGTCGCGTCGCGGCAGCGCCAGCATCACCGGCGCCCCGAGCGTCAGCAGCTCCGGCAACCGCGCGATCACCATCTGCCGCCACGCGATCCCGAGCGTCCGCTGCGAGCGGATCGCCGGGTGCAGCATCCCGATATTCGGGTCGACGATCACGTGCTCCCGCGCGGCCGGCGGCAGCTCGGCCATCCGCTGCCGCAACCACTCGACTATCGATGCCATCGAAGGCAGCGCCGGCGGCGCCGTCCGCATCTCGTACGGATCCCCGAACGGCATGTGGCAGAGGCACAGCCGCACCCGCCCCGCCGCAGCCGCGTCAACGAGCTCCGCCGACGCCCGGACGCCCGTGAAGTTCACGATGTCGATGCCTTCCGCCAGCCCCAGCGCTGCCGTTTCGTTGCTCCACGTGTCCAGCGAGACGGTGAAGCCCGCGGCTTTGAGCGCCGCCACCACCGGCAGCACCCTGCGCTGCTCCTCGATCTCGCTCACCATCGCCGCGTCACCCGACGACGATCGCCCACCCACGTCGATGATCCCCGCGCCGTTGCGCACGTGCCGCCGCGCGAGCCGCAGCGCATCGGCGGGCGTGGTTGCGACCGAGAGCCGGTTCGGCGAATCGGGCGAGACGTTGACGACGCCGCAGATGACGGGCGTCGCTCGTGCGGGCGGGACGCCCACTACCGCCGCGCGCTCACGAGCGCGTCCATCATGCGGCGCGCCTGCCACAGGTGCTCGAGGTCATGCTGATACGTCTCGCGCGCGATCTGGAGCACGGTGATTCGCCCCCGATAGGGATGGAGCCCGCCTCGTTCCCACTCGCTCGGCATGAGGTCCCAGAGCATGTAGCTTGTGCGACGGCGAAGGTAGTGAAACTCCTCCAGGAGCTCCTCTTCGTCCTCTTCGCAGTAGTCCTCTTCGAACGGGATGTCGTCGAAGTCGACGTGCGGAATGGGCCCTTCCGGTTGGCTGAGGATGGCCTCGTACTGCCGGTTGACGCCCTTCTCCACCTCGCGCATGTGCATCGGGATGGCCAGCAGGTGCCAGCCGTCGTCCTGCCCCCGGCCCGGCACCATCAACTCCCGCGGAGTCAGCCCGTAGAACGCCCGCTGCAACTCTCCGGAGGCCTCGCTCAGCGCCTTCAGCAGGAACGATGGGTCGCTGCCTGCCTCGCGCACGTACTTCATGCGCCCGATTGTAGGCGCAAAAGAGCGCCCCGCGAGCACGTGGGGCGCTCTCTTGACGAAATCGTGGATCGGCGCCGCTTATTTCTTTACGCGCACCCGCTCCTGCTTCCCGAAGACTTTCGGCGTCGCCGGCTTCACCGAACCAGGCATGTTGCTCTTCGGCGCCTGACCCGGCTTCGGCTTTGGTTGCTTTGCCAATGTTCGACTCCTTTGCTCGCCGCTGGCGCGGCGCTCGGTAACTGGCGACTTGCTACGGTGTCGAATCCGTCACATCGCTATCTCCCGCGTCGTCGGCGCCCCACGGCTCGCGACTATCTCCTCCAATGGTACGCCGTGGCCACGCCCGACGGGATCTGTGAAGCAGAGATGCGCGCGCAGGCCGTACACTTCGCATGTGCGAGCAGTGTTCGTCATGGTGAAGACCGAGCCCGGCCACGGTACCGAGGTGGCCAACCGCGTAGCGGAGGTGCCGAGCTTTTCCGAGGCTTACAGCATCACCGGCCAGTATGACTTGCTCGTGAAGCTCTACATCGACGACGTGGACGGCCTCGGACGCCTCATCGAGCGCGACATCCATTCCATCCCCCACGTCCGCGACACTTTCACCATCCTCACGTTCGAAGCGTTCGGGACCCGCTGAACGCGCTGGTCGCCACCACCATGCAGGAATCCACGCCCGGCTTCGCGGAGATCTTCAGTCACTTCAATCTCGACGTGATGTGGCTCCTGGTGATCGCCGCGATCGCCGTTCCCTACGCGATCGCATATCGCAGGTCGCAGCGGATCGTCGGCCGCGCCACGCATCCTGCGTGGAAGCTCTGGTCACTCCTCGCGGGGCTGGCCGTCCTCGCCATCGGCGTGATGTCCCCGATCCAGCACTACGGGAACCAGCTGCTCTGGGTCGACTTCCTCGGCTTCCTCCTCATCACGATGATCGCGCCGCCGCTGATCGTGCTCTCCTCGCCGCTCACATTGGCGTTCCGGGTCAGCGACAAGGCAGGGCGCCGCCGCCTCCGAAGCTTCTACCGCAGCGGACCCGTGCGCCTCATCACGTTCCCCGTAGTCTCAGGCCTCCTCTTCGCTGCGGTCACCTACCTCTGGCAGTTCAGCGGCCTCACGGACACCGCCGCCCGCAACACGCCCGTGCGCGAGATCCAGGAGCTGAGCCTCTTCCTCGTCGCCCTCATCTTCTGGACGCCGGCGCTCTGCGCCGACCCCGTTCGCTGGCGCGTCGCCTACCCCCTGCGCGGTCTCTACGTCTTCGTCGAAATGACGCACAAGGCGCTCTTCGGTGCGATGTTCCTCGCGCTCGACCGGCCGGTGCATGGCGATATGGCGGCCCGGCTACCCGCCTGGGGGCCCGACGCGATCACCGACCAGCGGATGGCAATCGTCATCCTCTGGATCGGCGGCAACTTGATCTTCCTGGCCACCCTCGTCGGACTCATCGTCCGGTGGATGGCCTACGAGGCGCGGACGACGCACCGCACCGACCGCCGCCTCGCACTCGCTCGCCAGGCGGCCCGCCGGAAGCAGGCCGCCCTGGACAAGGTCTTCGAGCGAGGCGTCTAACGCCGCACCCGCCTATCGGTCATTCGGCATCCGCGGTTCGCCCCGGGTGTGCCCGTCCGGCACCCGCTCGTTCTTGAGCTCCCCGCGCCAGCCCGCGCTGGTTCCGCCCGATGATTCGACGAACTTCTTGAACCGCTCGAGGTCGCCTTCCACCCGCCGCGACATGAACCCCAGCTTGTCGCCGGCAGTTTCGAGCATGCCCTCGGGGTCGTAGCTCATCTGCAGGTACACGCGCGTTCGGTCGGCTGCCACCGGCTCGAAGCGGACGATCCCCGCGTTCTCCGCGCCGCTGGTATTCTGCCAGATGATCCGCGAATCCGGGACCTGCTCGCGGATCTCCGCATCCCACTCCTTGGCGCTCCCGCCCACGCTAGCGCGCCAGTGTAGATGGCGCTCGTCCACCTGCTGAACGGCTTCCACGCCTTCCATGAAGCTCGGGAAGTCCTCGAATTGGGTCCACTGGTTGTAGACCGGCCCTACCGGAAGCTCCACGTCAATCGACTTCTCTACTCGTGCCAAACTCTCTCTCCTTCTGTTGGGCGCTGGTTTAGCTCCCCACCGGCTGGCCGCCGTTGGGATGCAAGACTTGTCCGCTCATGTATGACGCGTCGTCCGACGCGAGGAACACGTAAGAAGGTGCGATCTCCGTCGGCTGCCCGGGACGTTGCATCGGCGTGTATTCGCCGAAGCGGCCCACGTGCTCGGCCGAGAACGTCGCCGGGATCAGCGGCGTCCACACCGGGCCTGGCGCCACCGCGTTCACGCGGATGCCCGCGGGGCTGAGCGCCTCCGCCAGCGAACGCGTGAATGCCACGATTGCGCCCTTGCTCGCCGAGTAGTCGAGCAGGTGCCCGCTCCCTCGGTATGCGGTCACGGACGTCGTGTTGATGATCGCCGCCCCCTCCTGCAGGTGCGCCAGGGCCGCCTTTACCATGAAGAACTGCGCGAACACATTCGTCCTGAACGTCCGCTCGAGCTGTTCTGCCGTGATCTCGCAAATCGAGTCCTGCGGATACTGCACGGCCGCGTTGTTCACGAGTACGTCGAGGCGGCCGAAGCGCTCAACCGTTTGCTCCACCGCCCGTTGGCAGAACGCTTCTTCGCGGACATCGCCCTGGATAACCAGGCACTGCCGCCCTTCGTCCTCCACGTCGCATCGCGTCTTCTCCGCGTCTTCATGCTCGTCCAGGTAAACGATCGCGACGTCCGCGCCTTCGCGGGCGAACGCGATCGCAACGGCGCGCCCGATCCCGCTGTCGCCCCCGGTGATGATCGCCACGCGGCCTTCGAGCCGCCCTTCGCCTGCAGCACGCCTCACAGCGGACTGCGGCTCAGGCTCCATGGCGTGTTCGAGCCCCGGTTGCCGGGGTTGATGTTGAGCCGGAACAGTCATTTCACCAGCCTTATGAAGATGGGCGATCCAGGACGTGGGTTGGGATGAGGGGTTTACCAGGCCCGGCGCAGCGACGGCCGTTGCTGTTGCACCGCTCGATACCGCTCGCGATGAGCGTGCAGGTTACCGCGGGTTATGCCGAATCCTTCGGCCGCGAGCTCTCGTTCCACCACTCCGCGCATCGCACCACCTCTGGGGGATCTGGTGCGAGACTCGCATGGGCCACGGAACAGGGGACTCGCGACGCACCCCATGCACGTCACGGATGGCTCGCAACTCACCGGCGAGTGGTTCTCGGGAGCAAGAGCGGTCTGGAGGACGCTCTTAGACGAACCGCCGTTCCATCTCGTCGAAAAATGCCCGGCTCAGCTTCACGAAGTCGTCCTCTCGCAGCGCGATCCGGTCGCCCGGCTGGTACTTCAGCACCGACGCCGACGAAACGAGCTTTATCGTCGGGTCCGTGCCCATCAGCCCGTCGTTCGTGAGCAGGGACTCGCACATCACGCGCACTTCGTTGAGCGGGTTCCCGTCCTTGCCTTCCACACCGCGCAATCGGTGAACGAAGAGCCGGTCCAGCACGACCACCATCTCGTTGAAGAAGCGCTGTTCGAAGGCCGCCAGCACACCGTCGCCGTTCCCCGCCGCAGCGACCGCCCTGAACGCCGCCACGTCCTCATCTACGCGCGCACGGCAGGCGTCCACGTACTCGCGCGTGTAAAGCTTCACTCCCAGCATTCGCAAAACTCCACTGGATTTTGCCGGGCCGGCGCCGGGCTACGTCAGACCGTAGCGCATTCCGGCAGCATGTAGCACGTTTCTTAGGCGACCTCACAGTGCGCCGCGCTGGCAGTGCTTTTCGATAAAGTCCCGAGAATACGTAAACTGCTCAGGCCAAAACTGATATGAAGTCGATATCGCGCTGCAACGCTTCCGTGGTCTAGGCTTCGGCCGAATGACCGTCGCTGATGCTTCTGTGGGGTTCAATTGGCTCGACGCTGACGCGCGCCTCGAAATCCTGGAGGCCGCCGGGTGTGCCATCTGGGTTTATGACGGCGACGAGACCCGCTACGTCAACGAAGCACTTGCCGAACTTACCGGCTATTCCCGCGACGAACTGCTGCAGCCCGGGGCCTTCCGCGACATCATCCATCCCGATTCCCTCGACCTCATCGTTTCTCGCGGCAAGGCACGCGTTCGCGGGGAGGATGTCCCCGACAGCTATGAAGTCGCCGTCATCACGAAGGCGCGCGACGTTCGCACCCTCTCGATCCACGCCCGGCGGCTCGTGCTCAGCATGGGACCTGTCTCCCTCGTGACGGCAGTCGACATAACCCAGCTCCGCGATGCGGAGCGTACCATTCGCGTCGGCAGCGATATCGTCCGCGAGCTGCTCCATTCACTCCCGGCCCACGTCATCACCACGGATGTCGCCGGCAAGCCCACGTTCGTAAACTCGCACTGGCTCGACTACACGGGCCTCTCAGCCGAGGTCGCCATGCAGAGCGGCACCGCGTCGGTCATTCATCCCGACGATGCCCGGCGCGCTGCCGCCGCCTGGGCCGAGGCCCGCCGCACCGAACAACCGTATGACATCGATTACCGCGTCCTCGATCGCCACCGCCAGTACCGCTGGCAAACGTTCCGCATTCGCCCCGTCCGTAATCCCGATGGCGATGTCGTCGGCTGGACTTCGGCCAGCGTGGACGTCCACGAGGCCCGGGAACTTGCCGAACAGCTTGGCGCGGCGAACGCGCAGCTGGTCGAGGCCAACCAGGCCAAAGACGAAGTCCTGGGCCTGGTCTCGCACGAATTGCGCTCACCCTTGACCGCCGTACTCTCGGGAGCGCGCCTGCTTCACGAGCGCGCGGAGACGCTCACGGACGACGACCGCCGCGCCGTTGCCGCCGACGTCGAGAGCCACGCCCAGCGGCTGCAGGGGATCATCGAAAACATGCTGGTTCTCTCCCGCGGCGGCGCTATGGAAGCTCCGGCGCTCGAACCCGTTTTGCTCACGCACCTCGTCCGCCGCGTCGTCGACGACTTCCGTCGGCACACGCCCGGGAGACCGGTTGCCCTCGATCTGGCGAGCAACGTTTCCGTCGTGCTGGCGAACGCGACATTCGTCGAGCAGATTCTGCGCAACCTCCTGACGAACGCAAACAAATATGCCGCCGGTGGCAGCGGCATCGACGTCCGCCTCGCGCTCTCCAATGACGAGACCTCGGTCGAGCTCTCCGTTGGCGACCGTGGCCCGGGTATCCACGAGGACGAGATCGAGCGCGTATTCGACGCCTTCTACCGCTCGACCAACAACCCTCGTGGGACCTTCGGCGTGGGCCTGGGCCTCACAGTCTGTCGCCGGCTGGCAGAGCTCCAGGGTGGCTCGGTGACCGTGAGAAACCGCGAAGGCGGCGGCTGCGAGTTCCAACTGTCGCTCCCAGCCATGGCCGAAACGGCCGACTAACCTGCAGCCTCGTGGCGCTACGGAGAGCGCGTAGCCAGCCGCATCTGCGTGTATCGTCCCACCGCCAGCCGCCCGGTGGCGCGGGAATCGCCCTCTCCGTCCTATACTTCCGCCGATGCCAGACCTTGAGATTCGACCGGCTACGAGCGAGGAGATGCCCCAGGTGGCGAAGCAGGCGTCCCGCCAGCTCGGCATGGACGCGAGCTACTTCACGGGCATGAGCCCCGCCTGGACGCTGTGCGGCTTCGTTGGCGACGAACTCGCGACGACGTACGCCGCCTGGCCGCTCCAGATCCGCTTCAACGGCAACGCTGTCCCCATGTCGGGCGTCACCTGGGTGAGCACCCATCCCGCCCACCGCCGCCGCGGCAACCTGCGCGCCATTACGAAGGCCCACTTCCAGGGTCTCCACGAATCACGTATCGCCGCGTTCTCCGGCCTTCACCCGGCCTGGGACGAGATCTACCAGCGCTACGGCTACGGCCTCATCAGTGAACGCCGCACCTACCGCGTCGCGCCCCGCGACATGCGTTTCGCTCATCCGCTCCAGCCCCGCGGCCTGGTCCGCGAGCTCGACATCGAGCGCGAGTTCTCCGTCCTCGTCGATGTCTACCGCGCCTACCGCGAGGACCGTACCGGCCTCGTTCACCGCGGCCGCTCGATGTGGGACGCCGGCCCGCTCGCCCCGCCCGCGGCGTCGTTCGCCCGCACCGTCCTCGTCTACGAGGAGGACGCGCACGCGCTGGGCTACGTCATCTACACCACGGGCCCCGGTCCCGAGACCAACCGCGCCGGGCCGGGCCTCGTCTTGCGCGTGGAGGACCTCTTTGCCCTGACGCCGGCGGCTCACCAGGCGCTCTGGGCCGTGCTCGGCGGCTACGACAATGTCCGCGAGATCAGCTGGACGAATGCGCCCCCGGACGACCCGCTTCCAAACATGGTCGTCGAGCCTCGCCTGCTCAACACTTCGGTGCGCGACGGCATCATGGTCCGCGTCGTCGATGTCGAGGATGCCGTGAAGCTGCGCCCCTATGCCGACCGCGCCACCCTTCGCTTCGACCTGATCGACGACTTCTGTGACTGGAACCACGGCCGCTGGCGCATCACCACTGATGAGACCGGCTGCGACGTCCAGCGCGTCGACGCCGAAGGGCCTGATATCTCGCTCACCGCCGACACCTTCGCGTCGATGCTATGGGGGCACATCTCGGCCACCGCCGCTGCCCGGGCCGGGTTGCTCGATGTCCACGATCCCCGTGCGCTCCCCCGCTGGGATGCGGCCCTGCGCACGAAATACCCGCCCCATGAAGCCGAGCACACCTGGTAGCGGCCCCTGCCCCGCGAAGCCCCTGCAAGATGCGCGTGCGCGGATTCCTCAAGATTGAGGCTCGGCCAGTAACCGGCGCGACCGGCTAGTTCCGCGGCTTGATCTTCTTGTTGTCCCACGTGACGGTACGGGTGGGCTCGAACCGGACCCAGCGCCAGTGTCGCCCTCTCGCCGTCGATTCGTTCCGCCGCGGCGCGGCCGACTCGCCATGTCCCCCGGCATACTTGCTGCCCATCTGCAAGCGCACGGTCTCCATGTCCGGGTCGGCAGCCTCCGCGTCGGCGTCTTCCAGCACGGTCGCCCGCCCCTGGAACATTGCCCCCTGCAGTTCCGGGAACCGTTCGTTCCGGTCCACGAGGATCGTCGCAACCGGGTTTCGGCGGAGGTTCACCACCTTCTGCCCGCGGCAGTACGTGTAAATCTTCCCCCCGGCCCAGCCGAACCACAGCGGTGTCAGGTTGATGCGCGTTCCCGGGCCAACCGTGGCGATGCGCATGTTCCACGAGGCCGTCATCAGTTCGTCGAGTTGCTCCGGGGTCAGCGCCAGTTCGCGCGGGATCGGCATGAACCACCTCGAATGTCAGGTGGCCAGATGATACGATGCTCTGGCTGCCGCGCGGGTGTGGTTCAATGGCAGAACGCGACCTTCCCAAGGTTGAGACGAGGGTTCGATTCCCTTCGCCCGCTCCATCAATAGCCCTCCGCGCCGCTCAAGTCAAAACCCGCCGGTGGCCAGACCGGCGGGTTTTCTAAACTCCATCAGGAGCCAGGGCAGGAGAAAGCCTGTTCGATCATGCTGCCGCCGCGATCGGCGCCGAGTGTCGCGTGTGAACCGCGGCCGTGGTCATGCAGTGGGAGCGCGCTTCGAGGAGGTCCCGCTGTGCCCGCCGCAGATAATCGCGCACTTCCAGCTCACCCTCGTATCCGGTGAACGAAACGACCGGATACAGCGTTCCCGCGAGTTCCAGCGGAATGCACGAGCCAATCGCGGTCAGCAACCCGTCCGCCTTCTCCGCCGCCGAACGGTCGCGGTCGTCCACCACCATCGCCGCGAAAATGCATCCCTGCAGATGTGCCACGAAGTCCGACTCGCCGAGCGACTGCCGGAGGACTTTCGTGATCCCCGGGAGTATTCGCTGCTCGATGTTCTTCGCCTTGTCGTTTCCACCGATGTCCGTCAACACGAGCGAGAAGCCGCGGCCGTTCCGCACCGACCGCATCATCTGGCGGCGCAGCTCGAACACGAAGTGGCGGCTGTTCGGCAGGCCGGTGCTGTCGTCTTCGTAGATTCGTCCGCGCATTCGCTCCAGCGTGCGGTGGAAGCGCTGTCCCTGCTCGGACTCCTCATACCAGAACTGCATGTGCACGCCGGCGAACAGCGCCGTCGAGAGAATGAGCACCAGGAAATTGGCGTTGTTGCCCGTGGAGATGACGGTCTGCGCCTCGATGCAGAAGACCAGCAGCCAGATAACGAACGTTGCAGGCCGGATGAGCCGCAGGATAGGGGGCGTCTCCACCGACCCCAACTCGCTCGATTCGGTGGTTGTCGCAAAGAGCAGTGCATTCAGCCCTGGCGGCTTGTTCATGGTCCTGTCCCCAACTGGTCTCACTCTTACAGTCGGGCGGACGCCGAGCGCCGGACAGCCACGGTTTGTAAACCGTGTGTAATTTGTGCGCCGCTGGCTACCGTCGCGCCGGGAGGGACTGGAGATAGGTGTGGATCGCGGTCGCGGCGCGTCGGCCGTCGGCGAGCGCCGTAACCACGAGGTCGGCGCCGTTCACGTTGTCGCCACCGGCGAACACTCCTGCCCGCGAGGTCCGTCCCGCCGGGTCAATCTCGATCAGCGCTTTTCGGTTGGACCGCAGCCCGGCGGTCGTTTGGGGCACAAGCGGGTCGGCTCCGTACCCGATCGCGATCGCGACCGTATCGGCGGGGATGATGTACTCGCTTCCCTTGATTGCCCTGGGCGCCCGCCGGCCCGACTCGTCCGGCTCGCCCAGTTCCATCCGTTGCAGCTCGATCGCGACGACCTTGCCCTCTTCATCACCAATGATGCGCGTCGGCAGCGTGAGCATGGCGAACTCGACGCCCTCCTCGCGGGCGTTCTTGCGCTCTTCGCCGCGCCCGAGCATCTCGTTCTCGGTCCGGCGGTAGACGCACGTGACCTTTTCCGCGCCCAGCCGGATGGCGGTGCGCACGCAGTCCATCGATGTGTCCCCGCCGCCGATCACGACTACGTTCGTGAGCTTGGGCAGCGGCTCGCGAAGGTGCTCTGGCAGCTGGTCCGGGGCCAGGTTGCCCCGCACCAGGAAGTCGGTGGCCTTGTGGACGCCCTTCAGCATCTCGCCTTCGAGGCCCATTTCGTTGCCGAGCCCCGCGCCCGTTCCCAGGAACACGGCGTCGAACTGGCCCCGGAGCATCTCGTCGATCGTGACGTCCCGCCCCACGTACGTGTTGCAAACGAACTTCACGTTCAGCGCTTCCAGGTGGGCGATGTACTCATCGACGATGGACTTGCGCATCTTGAAGTTTGGGATGCCGTAGACGAGCACTCCGCCGGGTTCCGGCCACGATTCGTAGACCGTGCAGCCGTGCCCCTCCAGCGCGAGCTGTTCCGCCACGGCAAGCCCCGCCGGGCCCGAGCCAATGACGGCCACGTTTCGCCCCGTGGGCTCCGGCATGTAGCGCGGCAGCGGATAGCCGGCCAGCTCCTTGCGCTGGAAATCTGTGCAGAACGCCTCCAGCTTGCCGATCGTCACCGGCGGCTCTGCCTTTTTGTCGGGCCGTATCGCGAAGCCCACCACGCACGATCCCTCGCACAGGCTTTCCTGCGGGCAGAGGCGGCCGCACATCTCCGGCAGATTGCTCGTCTTCCGGAAGACGTCCGCCGCGCTGAGGATGTCGCCGACTTCGAGGAACGCGAACGCGCCGGGGATGTCGTTGTGCACCGGGCACGCTTCCTGGCACGGCGCCGAAGGGCACTGGATGCATCGCGCGGCTTCGATCTTGGCGGCGTTGAGGTCGAATCCCAGGTAGGTCTCGTCGAAGTTGCGCTTGCGCTCCTCCGCGTCCTGTTTCGGGACTGGTTGAACGCTGATGGCGAGGCGCCGGGCAACTTCGTGAGTCATAAGAGCCTAGATGGCCGCGGTGGATGAGGCTTGGCCTCGTCCGCGAGCCAGTCCTTGTGTTAGAGATGTGGCGGCGATCGTAGCCCAACGAGCGGGGCGCGTGTCAACGGCGGCCGCCGAACGACCGGTCCTTCCGCCCAGAGCTACTCCGCTCGCTGTGTCTCCTGGTACTCCCGATCGGCGCGCTTCCCCCGGTACACGCGCATGTCGATCGCGCGCGTCACCTCGGGAACGAGCTTGAACAACAGCCGCGGCTCCGTCTGCATGTTGGCGAAAAACCGCTCGACAGCCTCGGCGTTCGCCGGGTCGCGCCGTCCGACGTACTTCTCGGCGAGCTCCCGCGACATAGGCCAGATGTCGAAGTCCGGCCGCTCGAGGGCCTCGACGTGGCCGTCAAACCCTACGTGGCCCGACACAGGTGCCGTCGCCTCAATGCAGAGCGATGCCCTCGGGTCCTTGAGCAGCTGCTGGCACCATACGCGCGAATACGTCCCGGTCAGCCAGATCACGCCGTCCTTCCAGAGCCACCAGACGGGGACCGTGTACGGCAGGCCATCCTTGCGGAGCGTCGCGATCACGCCGACGTGCGGCTCCTGGAGGAACGCTTCGAAGACATCGGGTTTCATGCGTGGCATAGGCCAGATTGTGTCCCTGCTGCCCTCGGCTGTCGACCGCGCTCGGGCGGTCAGGCGAGCTCGTAACGCGGCGGCTCGATCCACTGGTCGCTGGGAGGATTCTCCTGCGAGCGGCGGGCCGCGCGGCGCTCTTCGGCCTTGAACTTGTCCGCTTCCTTGATCACCTTCGCCCGGTACTTCGCGTGTTCGACCTGAGCGGGCGTCTCGGTGCGCTTACGGCGCGGCTTGCCCGCGTGCACCCTCAGCCGCCCCTCTTCTTCGAGCTGGACGAGGTGGACGCGGACGTTGTTGTCGGCTGCGCGCCGGAGCCGCTTATCGATCTCCGGGTACAGCCGCAGCATGATGTCCCAGCTCGAGACGGCGTCGCCCTGCTTGAGCACGTCGACGATCTGGCGCTCGCGCATGTTGCGGTGGTCGACATACTGCTGCAGCCGCTCGCGCGGGTCGTTGACGATCGGTCCGTGCCCGGGGCAGATGACCTTGAGGTTCGGCAGCTCCAGCAGCCGCGCCAGAGTGCGCCGGTAGTCGCCGAGGTTGTGGACGGTGGTCGTCCCGGTGCCGAGGAGCGTGTCCCCCGAGAACAGCACGCCCTCGTCTTCGATGTAGTAACAGACGGAATCCACGCTGTGCCCCGGCGTGAGCAGGATGCGCACCTTCGTCCCGCCCATGTCGAGCACCTGCCCGTCGACGAAGGTGGTGACGCCCTTCTTCGGCAGTTTGCCCTTGAGCAGCGGGATGGCGCTCTTCGGGGCGATGATCTCGGCTTTGAGTTCCTCGCTCGCCCATTTGAGGTTGCCGCTGTGGTCGGAGTGATGATGCGTGATGCCCGCCAGCGCGACTTCCGCGTGCTCCGTCGCGGCAAGGTAGCCGCGCAGCATCCACTTGTAGCGGTCGAGCGCCTCGCCGGAGTCGATGGTGAGCACCTGCCCCTTGCCGACCAGGTAGATGCTCGTGAACTGCGGATGCATCGGCTCGTCGTCGGGAACCTGGACGGCGCGGACGCTGGGGCTGACCTGCATGCGGCGGAGTATATCGGCTGTTGGCCGGAGCCGGGGGAACCGGGTGGCGCCCCCGGTAGGATTCGAACCCACGACCGGCCGGGTAGAAACCGGCTGCTCTATCCCCTGAGCTACGGAGGCGTG
>CAWHVJ010000002.1:0-544927 GCA_963832795.1 uncultured bacterium | reverse complement strand
TCACTCCTGCTCCCAGGCCCGCGCCTGCTATCCCCAGGCGCAGTCGGGAGCCCGCGGCGGGCGAGCGCGGTGCCTTCCGCCAGTCAGCAGCCAGCAGGCCGGGTACACGCCAGACGTAGAAGAGTACGTGGATGGTCGTCACAGCGAACCAGACGATGAAGCTCGCCTTGTGCAGCCCCACCAGCGTGCCGGTCGAGCCAGGTCCGACCACCAGGAGCGCGATTCCCGTTCCCACCACAGCGACGGTGGAAGCCACTAACACAGGAGCCAACAAGCGCAGCGCCGGCTGCGGCGGCCCCTTCTCACGGTAGCTCGCCGCCCCGATGTAGTAGCGCACGAAGCGGTAGCCAGTGCTCGACACCTTAACCCCGAGCGGTCCGACCAGCATGACACCGATGAAGGCATGCCAGGAGAAGAGGGCGCGGACCTGCAGAATCGTGATCCCTTCGGCAGCAAGCAGCACGAACAACGCGGCGCCCGCCATAGCCGTGATGCGCTCGTTGCCTGCGACGCCTGAGTCGGCCGGCGTGGCCGTGGGCTGAACACCGTGGATCTGGTCGCTGAAGAGCGTGCGCACGCGGAGCGTCATGGCCAACCTCGTACCCTGCGTCCGCTCAAGCGGAGTGTAGGAGTCAAAGATTGGAATCTCATGAGAAGCCGGCGACGAGCGTGACAGGCTAGAGTGTCGACAGATGGCAGAGAGTGACCCCTGGGCTGTCGCGCCCTGCCGCGAGGCAGTCTCGGGGGCCCGATGGTCGCTGGTGGCGCGACCAGTCGATCCGTCTTGTGCCAAAGAAGACGGCATCGCCATCCCTTTGTTCGGATGTCCACCGCGGCGGAGCAATCGCCCTGATGGCCCACGCGTGCGCGCGCTCGGATCGACTTGGAAGCCGCCCTCTGGTCCAGCCTCGCCTTCGACACACCGCGATGACCGTCGGTTGCTGCGCTCGGAGGAGAGCTCTGCTTAGTCCTTATCGCGACCACGCTTACGGCGGATGACGAGGCCATCGTTCGCCGACCTACGTAGGTGAGTACCAGGAGGCAAGACGCAACTCGACGCAGTGAAGTTCGCACACGGGATCAAACCGTCACTTACGCCCCGCGCATGTCCTCTATATGGTTCCGCCAACGCGACGGCTCACCGCTCTTTCGCGTCAAGGATGGACAGAATGAACCAGATCACATCCAGTGACGCGCAAGCGCGCCCAGCGTGGTCCAGGTGGACGCCACTGACGGGCATCGCGTTCGTCGTCTTTTTCATCGCCAGCGTGGTGCTGAGCACTGTCCCTCCCGGGCGACGCAACAGACGCCAAGTGGGTCGCGGCCTACGCCACCCACGGGAAACAGGTCCAGCACCTCACTACAGGGATTTGCCTGGTCCTCGCCGCACTGTGTCTCGTGTCTTTCCTCACGACGCTTTGGACTCGGGTCGGCGACTACGGCGGCCCACGCAAAATCAGCCCGCTGCCGATGGTGCTCGCAGCAATGTCCGCTGCGTCGATCGCGGCTGGCGGGGTTGCCATGGCGGTGGTCTCCGGCGCCGCGCTCACGAGTTCGACGCCTATCCCCAACGCCGATGTGCTCCGCCTCGCGAACGACATCGGCTTCGCGTTTGTGGGCGTCGCGGGCATGGCCGCCGCCGCGCTCTCCATCGCCTGCCTCAGCTTCGAGGCCCATGCCACCGGGTTTTTCGGCCGGAGGCTGCTTGTGTTCAGCATCGTGGTGGCAGTGATACTGCTCGCCTCGATCGCGTTCGTCCCAATCGTCGCCCTGTTGATCTGGCTGGTCGTCGTAAGCATCGTGCTGATGCGCCGCGCCGTAGATCCACAGAGCCCGCTCACGCCCGCGAAGGTCGCTGCGGTCGGCACACCATAACCAGGGAGACGCGACTTGCCTTCACACCAATCAAGTTCCCGCACCAGGCGCTCGACGAACTCATGGCCGGCGATGTTCAGGGTGCCGAACTGCGCGTGCAGAACGACGCCGTCATCGTTGCGATCCACGGCCACCACGCGCACCGGGAGCGCGGGCGCGGTGTCCTCATTGCCGATCATGACGGCAGACACGCCAATCGCTGCCGCGGCAGGCAAGTCGAGCGCGCCGCCGCCGACACTCACATCGAGCAGGCGTCCGCGCTGGTCGCCGCCGCGCGTTGCGACAGTCAAGGCAGGTCCACCGCGTACCGCTCCGCCTCACGCCGATTGACAGGGACTATGTCGATTAACGGCAGACTGGATTGCCAACAGATGACGTGGACTTCGATTGAATGCGGCCAGGCAAACGGACCGCGCCGACGACCAAGGAGTTAATCGCGGCGCGGTCCGTTTTGCCTGCAACGTCTGTGGGTCAGTTGGTGACCTCGATTGCAAGACGATAAGCCGGGAGGTTGTACCCGAGCGCGAGGCCCGGCGCGTCAACCTGGAAGGCGAGCAGGGGAGCCTGGTAACCCCAGGGCGGATCACCGTGGCCCTGGTAGATCATCGGGTAGATGTCGATGAGATGGATGCCCGGTGCACCCGTGGCGACGAGGTTCATGGTCACGTCACCCTGGCTGTTGAAGCCGCAGTCGAAACCGATGTAGGCGTTGTCGTACGTGACGGCCACGCCGTTATCGAGTTCCGTCCAGCCGATTCCCTTGAGGTGGACGGTGAACACGTCGCCGGCCTTGACCTTCTCGGGAGTCACGCTCACCAGGCTGTGTTCGACGAAGTAGGGAATCTCGGCCACGACCGTGTCGTTGCTGACAACCTTGACCACATGCCAGCCGCCGAGGTCATTGGGCACTGCGAACGACGCCGTGAGCGTCCCATCCGCAGCGACCGTCCCGTTCGCGAGCGGCGTATCACTCAGCGACCACCCACTCGGGCTGACGCGGTTTCCATGGGCGGTGACCCAGAGCAGATCGACGGCCGCGTTCGGCGTCATGCCGGTCACGGTGACGGTTGCGTTCGAGAGTATTGGACCCGAGGCGGGAGCGACTGACGCATTCGGGTTGAGCGTGCCACCGGCGGACGTGGTGAGCGGCGCCGCCGCGGTGCCGGCCGTCCCCAGCTTGCTGGAATCCGGCCAATCAAGCGTGTTCGGTGGCAGGGTCGTGTCGTCGGTGATGGTGAACCAGAAGCGCCAGTCGGGGATGTTAGCGGTGCCGGACTGTTGGTTGTTGAGGTAGGGCACGGAGCGGGCGCCGTGGTCGATGTCGATCACGTGCTTGCCGATGGTCCCTGCCGCGCGGATCACTCCCGCCGAGCTGCCGCGGGTTGTGACGGCCGTGATGATCCCGGTCGGCGTGTTGTCGTAGCGGACCGCGATGGTGTTGGAGTACTGGCTCCAGCTCAGGCCGGTAACGGTGATGGTGATGGGCGTCCCGATGGGTCCCGACGTTGGGTTGATCGACACGTTGCGCATGATGCGGAAGCCACCGCGCGCGACATCCTGGCCGGCAACGGTGAGGAAGACGTCATGAACTTCTCCGAAGTCGTCGGGGGCCGACGCGGCGATGTCCACCTTGCCATCGGCCCCGACGTGGCCGCTCGCGATGTCGAGCCGTTTCGGCGTGAACGTGCGGCTGTTGAACTGCACGTTCTCAGCCGACGCCGTGAGCGTGTACGAGCCGTCCACGGTCGCCCAGGACACGTGCACATCCTGGTTCGGAGGCAGGCCCTCGCCCGTGATCTCGAATGCTGTTCCGGCAGTGCCGTTGTCCGGCGTCATCTTGAGCAGCTTCAGGTCGGCCGCAGCGACGGTTGGACTGGCCAGTCGGGTGGGAGATGCGGCCGTCGTTGCCTGCGCTGGTGCCGCCGCCTGCGTCGGGCTGCCGCATGCCGCCACGAGGATAGCGGCGAGGGTCAGCAGCCCAAAAACTCCGGCTGTCTTGAGGGAACGAGTGCTGACCCGGCGGCGCGTGAGAGTGGTGGTCATGACGTCCTCCACGTTGTCTTCGCATTTGATGCTCGGACACCGGCAACTTCGCGGCATCCGTATTCGCGCGCGAGGATGGCGAGTGAAAACACGTATGCGCGTCTGCCGCCTGGAAGCACACAGAAACGGCCCGGGACCGCAGGTTCGCAGTCCAGGGCCGTCGTCGGGCACCAGGAGCGGAGTTGCCGCCTCTGGACTAGGGGGTGAGGTCTCCGACGACCGTTGGCCGGGTGTCTTCACCCAGCTTCGCGTCGACGAGGGCAGGAGGAGCCCACGTGAACGACGTACCGTCTTTGGTCGTGATCACGAGCTTGTAGTCGATGCCGCCGAGCGGGAAGTCCTTGGGAATGTCCCAGTTGGAACTCCACATGAACGGGGCATCGGGCGACTTGCCGCCCCCGCGCTGGCTGAAGCCGCCGTTGGCTTCGTCTCCGTTGGGGAAGACGATCTTGAGCTTGGCGCCGTCCTTGTCGGTTAGGCGCTTGCCCGTGGAGGTGTCCACCACTTCATAGCGGAAGACAATCCGTTGCCCGCGGACGAAGCGACCGCTGGGAGTGCAGGCGGCGCTCGATGCGATGTCCATCCCGCTCTGATGGGTGGTGGCGAGTGTTTCCATGTAGACCACGAACGGTACCGGGTCATAGATGGAAGCGGGGGCCGTGGGCTTAGCAACGGGAACCGGCGTGGGCGCGCCGGGCGCAAGCGTTGGCGCAGCCGTAGCCTTGGGGACTTGCTTCGCTCCAAGCAGCCAGGTGATGCCGTCGCTGCTTGCCGCGGCGCTCGATGCCCCCACGGGTGTCGTCGCGGCGGCCGCTGTTGTGGGTGCGTTCGCCAGCTGCTGTCTCAGCTGTTGGGCTTGCGTTTGTTGGTCGTGCAGTTGCTGCTGGACCCTGTCGTAGTCGGATTGCGCGACGTCACCGCTTGAGCACGCCGCTGTTGCCAGCAGCGCGGTCCCGAGCGCGATCGCGGCGCACAGTCCGAGAATGGTTCGCCTCTGGCGCATGGCGGTTACTCCTTTGTTGGGACGTAATTTGGCGTTGGTGGTTAGTGCGGTTCGGGCGATTGGCGTTCCTCCGCGTTGGTGCGGGCTATCGCACGCACCTGGAACAACATGAACGCGAACGCCAGCCAAACGCTGCCGATCACGCCAATGAAGACGAATGGAGCAACCGTCTTGATGCCGTGAAGGTCGTCATCGACCTTGGTCGCTGCAGCCGCGACGAACTGATCGCTGCCGGCGAGGTTGAGGCTTTGCTCGGTCGCGTCGTAAAGCCCGCTCCCCTCGAATTTGACCGAGATGGTGCCACCGTCAGCGCTCGTGGGATGGTAGATGGCGTAGGCGTTGCCGCCAGCGTCGGTCTTCGCGGTTCCGATGGAAACCTCGCCCGTTCGGCCGAGGAACGTGCGGGAGGCGTAAAAGCTCACGTCGGCCTTGGCGATGGGCTTGCCGTCTTTGTCCTGGAGGTTGGCCGCGATACTGACCGTGTTTCCGTCGACGACGATGCCGGTCATTGGGTCCATCACGAGGCGTGCCGGCTGCAGGCTCGCGGTCCCAGGCGACGTACTGCCGCCAGCGGTAGTCGCAGCGACGACGTTGATCGTGCCGGCCTGTAACACGTCGTGGATGTCGCATTCCGTGTCGCACTTGAAGAGGAAGGGGCCGGTCTTGCTGGCGATGAAGCTGAGGACAGTTTGCTTGCTGGTGCGGTCAACCTTCTCGGATTCCAGCTTGTAACCCGGGATGACGATGATGTGCTCGTCGTCGGGGTGGGCAGTCTGGTCCCAGACGAAGGTCAGCTCCACCTGGGCTCCGAGCGGGACGTCGACCGACTTTGGCTCGAAGCCTGCATCCGTGATGCGCACGGTGACCTGGACAGGGCCATCGGCAGCGGCGGTGCCGGCTCCGACGAACAGAGCGAGCATCGACGCGGCGAGCACGGCAACTGCGGCGAAAAGCGTGAGACGAGTGCGGCAGGTTCTCATTACCTTCCTCCCACCGGTTGTGGTATTGCGATACCTGCAGGAAGTGCCGGTTCCGGAGGCGCCGCCGCAACTTCCCAGCCTTCCTCCATCTCGTCCACGGAGATGATCGGGAAGAGCTTGGCGAACAGTGTGATGATGAGGGCGAACCCCGCCATCGACCCGACAGTGATGAGGATCTCAACGGCGGTGGGTGTATAGGTGCCCCACTTGTACGGCATCAGCGGGTCCGACAGCGACGGGACCACGATGACGAAGCGCTTGATCCACATGCCAATGTTGGCGAGTATCGAGGCGGCAAAAAGGATCTCCATCGTGCGCGTCTTTGGAATCGCAGCAGCCACCGTTGGAACGATCTGTCCGCCAAAGAAACCGATCCACACCAGGACGGCGTATCGGCCGAAGAAGAGTTCGGTGAGTAGCGCGCTATCGGAGGTCTCAAGCTTGTAGCCGACGGTGAGGTATTCGGCGAACGTGAAGTACATGTAGACGACGCCGAACACGACGAGCAATGTCGCGAGATAACGGAAGTGCTTGATGGTCAGGTATTCTTCGAGGTGGTACGCGCGGCGGAAGATGTACATCAGGCTGATCAGCATCGCCGTGCCGGAATAGAGCGCACCGACCACGAAGTACGGCGCGAAGATAGTGCTGTTCCAGCCTGAGCGGTATGTGAGAGCGAAGATCCAGGACACGACGGAGTGCGTCGCCACGGCGATGGGGAGAATGAGGACCATCATGATGTTGCCGGCGAGCACCAGCCGCCGCCGCTGGCCGGGAAGCCCATGCCAGCCCATCGACAGGCCGCTGTAGATCCGCGCGCGGGTTCGCGACGCGTTCGGCCCGAGGCGGTCCCGCAAGAACGCCGCGTCCGGAATGAGAAACAGGTAGAGGTAGATGATGCTGGCTGCAAGGTAGGTCGGAATCACAAGGATGTCCCAGACGAGCGGCGACTCGAGGCGCCCATAGACCAGGAGGTGCCAGAGCCGGTCCGGACGGCCCATGTCGACCGCCGGCATGATCGCGCACATCGCCAGCGCCGCGACCGTCGTCAGCTCGGAGAACCTGGTGAGGGGTCGACGCCATTCGGCGCCGGTCATGCGGAGGACGCCCGAGATGAACGTGCCAGCCATCGCGACCCCGCTGAAGAAGACGAAGTTCGAGATGTAGACACCCCAAATGACCGTGTCACCCATGCCGGTGGCAGCGAGGCCGTTGTGCAGCTGGACCGCGTAAGCGCCGATCCCTGCCGCGGCGACTGCCACGAGCAGGGCGGTCCAGATGAACCAGGCGCGCGTGGTGTGCGTGAGCGGCTCGGTAATACGGGCCTCGAACCGTTGTTGGTCGTTTTCGACGCTCATTACGGCGCTCCCTTCTCGGCGGCGTTCATGTCCATCATGTGGACGCTGTCCATGGTGGTGCCTTGCTCCTGCCAGGTCCGGGGAGTCGCCGGATCGCGCTGGTCGTCGATGGTGCGACCGAACTCCTGGCCGTGTCCCGGCAGGTACCAGACGCGCGGACGTGTCCCGAGCTCTTCCTTCAGGCGGTAACCGTTGTTGTCTGAGATCAGTCGGCTGAGCTGCACGACTTCCTGGCCGTTGGTTGCCAGGTCCTCGGTGAGATCACCGAAGTAGAAGGCGTACATCGGGCAGGCGCTGGCGCACGCGGGGAGCTGCCCATCCTTGGCACGGTGGGCACAGAGCATGCACTTCTCGACCGTGCCCTGGCGGTGTGGAACGGGGTACTCCGGGCTGTAATTGGCGAGCGCGGCGCCCGGCGGATTCGGCGGCTTCTCCCAGTTGAAGCGGCGCACCCCATACGGGCAGGCAGCCATGCACATTCGGCAACCAATGCAGCGGTTGTGGTCGACGAGAACGATTCCTTCGTCGTTGTGGTACGTGGCGCCGACCGGGCAGACCTTCGTGCACGGGGCGTTTTCGCACTGCATACAGATGCGCGGGAAGAACGTCTTGTGCCCACCCTCGTCCTCGACTTCGAAGACCTGGATCCACTCCTGCCCCGGCGGCACGAAGTGCTCGGCGTTGCAGCCCTCCACGCATTGCGGCGCTTTGCCATCGAGGGTGACACAGCCCTCGCACTTCTTCAGGTCGATGACCATCGCCCATTGGCGGCTGGGACCGCCTGGTGTCTTGCCAGCGATGGGAAGCGGTTCGTCGTCATACCGCGACGCTGTAAACATTCCCATGCCTGTGACGGCAAGGGCGGCCGCTGCACCAAGGCCCCCGAGGAGGTGTCTGCGCGATAGGGACGCGGGACTCTCCGCGAGGGCGGTCGTTTCGTCGGGCGGAACTTGGCTCATGGCTTCACGCCTCCAGTCGGAATGCTCGACCGAAGGGAGGCTGCTGCCATCCGTGTACGCGCGTATCACGGGTAAGTGATTTCACTCGCCCGGACACACGTATGTTTCCCCTGACTGCTCTCGGCGCGATGGGCGTAGACTCCGAATTCAGCTAGGGGTAGCCGCTATGTCGTCTGCTGCCGTCCGGGTACTGATTGCTGAAGACCATGCCGTTGTGAGGGAGGGAACTCGCCGGATTCTCGCCGCCGACCCCGGCATCGACGTCGTCGGCGAGGCCGAAGACGGCCAGCGAGCGCTCGACCTGGCCGAACGGCTCAAGCCCGACGTCCTTGTGCTCGACCTCCGCTTGCCCAAAGTGACGGGCATCGAAGTAGCGCGGCAGATTCGAACTTGTGCGCCAGACACGCGCATCCTCGTCCTCAGCGCCTACGACGACGACGACTACGTGTTCGCCGCGATGGATGCCGGCGCCTCCGGGTACCTGCTCAAGACGGCTCACGGCGACGAGGTTGTGAGCGCTATCCATTCGATTGCTCGCGGCGAGGTCGTGCTCCAGTCAGCGATCGCATCGAAGTTCCTGCGCAACCGCGGCAATGTCCGCGCAAACGGAGACTCCTACGAGGAAAGACTCACTGAACGCGAGATGGAAATCCTGCGGCTGGCGGGTCTCGGGCCTCCGCAACAAGGAGATCGCGGAGCGTCTGCACCTCAGCCAGCGCACGGTGGAGGGCCACCTCAGCCACGTCTTCACCAAGCTCAACCTCGGATCCAGGACGGAGGCAGTGTTGCATGCGGCCGCAAGGGGCTGGCTGGTCATTCCCTCGACAACCTGACGTGAGGGCGTGGCAGGCAAACTGGTGGGCAGCGGGGTGAGCAATGTGGAGGGCGCCCGCCATCGCCGGCTCCCGGCCGTGGCTTCGGTCCACGAAGTCTTCGGGTCGATCGAGCGAACCACAAGAGTGCCGGTCCTCAATCGGCAGTTCTGGATGGTCCAGGCGCTCATCGCCGCTGTCACTGCGTGTCACATCGCGTTCGAGTACGTAGAGCCCAGCGTTCTGGGCGCCGCCTACTTCGTGCCCGCGTCGCTGTACCTCTTCCCCGTGCTCTACGCGAGCTTCAACTTCGGGCTCGAAGGAGCGCTACCGACGGCGTTCTGGTCCGCCGCCCTTTCGGCGCCCGACATCGTACTGAATCACCACGGTATGGCCCGATTGGGCGAAGCGTTCCAGGTGGGGACGATCCTTCTGCTCTCAACGCTCGTCGCGATCCGAGTCGATAAGGAGAGGGCCGCCAGGCGCGCCTCCGAGCGCCTGCAGCGGGAACGCGAGCTCTCGGAGAAGAAGTACCGGTCACTCTTCGAGAATGCCGGCGACGCCATCCTCGTCGTCGACCGCGACGGCAATGTCCAGGAGGCGAACGCCGCCGCCGAACGGCTGGGAGTGGATCCCGCCCGGCGCGAGGCACGCATCACCGAACAGCTCGGGCCGAACGCGGCGGAGATCGAGCGATTCATCAGAGGGGAAGGCGACGACGCAGGCGACGTCAGCGTGACACGTCCCGACGGCGCAGAGGTGTGGCTACAGCCGGTATTCGCGACGATCGAGGGCGTGGAACACGCGGAACTCGTGCAAGTGCTTCTGCGCGATGTCACCGACCGTCACGGCTTCCAGCACTACGTGCAGGAGATCGTGCGCGCGCAAGAGGATGAACGCGCACGCATCGCCCATGAGCTCCACGACGTGAGCGTACAATCCGCGATCCTCATCTGTCGGCAGCTCGACGAGGCCAGCTCTGCCGTGGGCGCCGACGACGGCGCGGCGATTGGCGCCATGCTTATCGAGGCTCGGCACTCCGCCGAGGCGATGGCAGACGAGCTCCGCCGCTTCAGCCGTGATCTGCGTCCGCTAATTTTGGAAGACCTCGGATTCGTGCCAGCATTACGACGACTCGTCAACGAACTGCGCGAGCGATCGCAGATCCACCTCCGCTGCGACATTCACGGTCAACCCAGGCGCCTGGATCCCCGCGCGGAACTGATGCTGTTCCGAATTGGACAGGAGGCTCTCCGCAACGCCGAGCACCATGCGTCGCCGTTGCGCATCTCGCTCAGCCTATCCTTCGAGAGCGGTGCGGTTCGACTGCGTGTTTCCGACAACGGCACGGGCTTCGTCGTGCCACCACTGACTGTGCTCCTCAGCGGCGGGAGCCTCGGGCTACTGGGAATGCAACAACGAGCCCGCCTCGTGGGAGGTTGGTGCCAGGTGCGCTCCAGGCCCGGCGAAGGCACGGTCGTCACGGCCGAAGTGCCAGGCTGAGTGAGCGCCGTATAGGTGATCTGCAGCGTTCCAAGCGATTGACCGACCAGGCCGAAGCGAAGCCTCGGACGCCTCCCGTCTGGTTGCGACGACTCCTCGCTCGCCGTAGCGACGGTGGCCCGGCGGCGGTTTGGGGGCGAGGCGGACCACTCGTGGGGTAGAGTGATGGAAGCAATCGGCGTGCAGCCCACGGCCGAACGCAGCGGCCAAGGTCCAAACGCTCGCGACCGTCGGGTTGTAGTTGGCCTGGGTTAATGGTGAGTCAGGCGATCGCGGCCGGAGCGTAAGCGACGGTGCGCACCCGGGAGCGAACCATCGCTCACACCTGCTCACACACCGCCTCGGCTGCCCACACCATCAAGTCGTTACCGCGACTGCAAGGGAGCGGCCCACGCTCCCCCGCGAGCCCCCAGCCCGAATCCGAGCCCCGAAGCAGCGCAGCGAAGTGAGCGGATACAACGCCCGACCTGCACACACCCGCCCGGCCCGGCACCATCACCGCATCATCTCCTCGCCCCGCCCGAATCCGAGGCCGAAGCGTAAGCGACGGTGCGCACCCGGGTAGCGAACCATCGCTCACACCTGCTCGCGCACCGCCTCCGCTGCCCACACCATCAAGTCGTTACCGCGACTGCAAGGGAGCGGCCCACACTCACCCCCAAGCCCCCAGCCCGAATCCGAGCCCCGAACGCAGCGCAGCGAAGTGAGCGGGTACAACGCCCGACCTGCACACACCCGCCCGGCCCGGCACCATCACCGCATCATCTCCCAGCCCCTCCCGAATCCGCGGCCGGAGCGTAAGCGACGGTGCGCACCCGGGCAGCGAACCATCGCTCGCACCTGCGCGCGCACCGCCCCCCGGCGCCCCACACCATCAAGTCGTTACCGCGACTGCAAGGGAGCGGCCCACGCTCCCCCGCGAGCCCCCAGCCCGAATCCGAGCCCCGAACGCAGCGCAGCGAAGTGAGCGGGTACAACGCCCCGCTCCCCCGATCAGGCCGTGCCGTGGCCCTGCGCGCTTGGCGTCGAGGCTCGCCTCATCTCGAACCCTTCGAATGTTTCTAGCGCCGCATCCAGCATTGCGAGCTGCTCGTTCAGCGGGGGTCGCAGTTGGGGCCGAGCCAGTGCCCGAAGGTCCGTTAGCATGTCGCGCAGTCGCCGCTGGACCTGGATCTGCTCCGCGCCGGCACGCCGGATCTCGTCGCAGACCAGCGCGACGTAGTCGTCCCATGAGGGCCGCGGCAGGATTGCCGTTACCCTCCCCTCGATCCGTCGCACCGGGGACGGAATCGACCGTGTGGCGAGCCGCGCCAGGAGATCGTGCAGGTAGTCGATCGTCTGGACGGCTGTCGTCGGGTCGTTGATGCCCGGCGACAGCGCTCGGATCGCGATGTCCACCAATTGTCGGAACCCGAATGCCGCGTCTTGGCGCATGGTGCGCTCGGTACCCACGCGCACGGTCCGCCGCACCAGCCCGGCAGCGTCACCGTCCCACCGGCCGTGCACCGAGCAGATCGGCTGGCCTTCGCGCACGAAGTCGCCAACGCGGCACTGGAACTCGACCACGCAGCGCATCTCGTGCGCTGACTTCGAGATCCGTTCGTCGTCGACATCAGTGACGATGCCGGAACGCGGCGCCAACACTACGGCGGTCACGGCCTCAAGCTGTGGTGGCTCGATCTCAATTGCGTCGCCAATGGGCTCCGGATAAAGCGTTTCCGTCGCCCTTCGCGTCTCCGCGGCCACGCGTCTCATCACGGTCGTTGGCCGTATCGATTTCGCGATGTGGTCCATGTAGTAGATAAACACGACCGTGCAGAGCAGCACGAGCGCCACCGCGATCCAAACGGACAACGTCGGCACGAACGGCTCAACGTTGGTTACGTTCGTGATGTGCCGGAGAACCAGCAGCGAGTAGATGAACGTCGCGATGAACGTCCCCAGCACGAGCTGATTCGCGCGGTCTCGCAGGAACGTCCGCATCACGCGAGGCGAGAGCTGATTGCTGGCCAGCTGGAGCACCAGCATCGTCACCGAGAACACCAGGCCCGTGAAGGTCAGCATCGATGTCGCAATCGTGCTCACCACGGCGCGCGCGCTGTCGGTGCCCCCGCCGAACAAGAACCAGCTCGACCCCGACCAGTTCGCCGCCTTGTCCACGGCGTACGCAACCTCCGAGAGTGCGAAGGCTGCAAGCAAAAACAGCGCGGGCACGAACCAGAGGCTCGAACTGAGGTAGTCGCGCAGGACGTCGCCTTTTAGCTTCATCGAACCCCGGCCGCGGCGGCGTGCCAACCGATCGGCAGCGGACAAGTCTGGGGCGTGGCGAAGATTTGGAATGGCGGAAACATCAATCGGCCCCTTTCTTGCGCGGAACACCGCGAACGCTCGCTTCTTGACGGTAAAGCCTGGGGCGTCGCGCCGTCGTCAGGGCGAAGAGACCAGCCTTTCCACCGCCTTGCAGTGCTTCTCTCCGGGGTACCGCGGCGCGCAGCGTTCGCTGCCGCCCCCACCACGCCCCACCCCAATCCGAGCCCCGACCGAAGCGCAGCGCAGGGAGCGGGTACAACGCCCAAGCCGCACACACCCGCCCTCGCCAGCACCAATGTCCTGGCCCCTAACCCGAACCCGAGGCCGAAGCGTTAGCGATGGTGCGGTCCCCAGACCCCGAACCACCCTCACCGTGCACTCTCCGGCCGCCAGCTTCGGCCCGGCCGACACCACCGCACCAGGTAGCCGCGCCCCACTGCGGGCGCGGGCGCTCGAACCAACCCCGACACACCCCAACCCGCCACGGCGCGCACAACCCCTCATCACGCCAACTGCCAGGGACACGCCCGCGTCCCCAGCTCGACCCCAATCGCACCGGGCTCGCGCGCCCCACTGCGGGCGCGGGCGCTTGAACCAACCCCGGCACACCCCAACCCGCCACGGCGAGCCCAACCCCTCATTACGCCGACTGCGAAAGGAGGCGCTCACGCTCCCAGGCGCTCGCTATCAACCAAAGCCATGAACTAGAAACCAGAAACCAAAAACTAGAAACTCAAAACTACCAACTACCGCATCCCCAGCCGCTCAAACTGGTCCTCCGGCGCCTCCACCGCCACCAACGCCTGCCGCAACTTGTCCGCCATCTCCTTCTCCACCCGTTCCCCCGCCCGGTTCTCCTCTTCCCCCGGATCGTTCGCCAGGTCGTACACGTGGTTCCCCGAAAACCGCGTCGAAGCCCAGTACGGCAGCATGTCCCCTGCCACGAACGGCTGACGGATCACCGGCACCTTCGACCCCGGCATCCGGTCCAGCCACGCCCGCTCGTCCGGGCGCGGCATCCGCACGTGCGTCGGACCCGCCGGCATCGTCGACCACCGGTTCGACCACACCGAGAGCGGTGCGTTCACACCCTCCGGCGCCCGCGCATACTTCACCCGCTCGTCCACCAGGTGCACCTCCCGCCCCCACACGCCCGCCAGCACGTACTCCCGCACCGAGTCCGCCGAGCCCTCGATCACCGGCAGCAGCGAAACCCCGTGCGTCCGGTGCTCCACCTTCAACCCGAACAAATCAACCAGCGTCGCGTGGATGTCCGCCGACGTCGTCAACGCCCCCACGTCCCTCGCCTCCACGCCCGGCCAGCGCACCATCAGCGGAATGTGCCCGAGCGGCTCGTACATCGGCACACCCGGCTTTCCCCAGATGTCCTTCTCCCCCAGGTAGTGGCCGTGGTCCGTACACACGATCACCGCCGTGTCCTCCCACAACCCCTTCGCCTCGATCGCCGCCAGCACCTTCCCGAACCAGTGGTCGATCATCGTCAGCTTCGCCCCGTAGCACGAACGCACCTGCCGCGCCTGCCGCTCTGTCAACACACCCTTCGCCTGCGCCGCCGCGTGGTACGGCGGCCAGATCAGGTGCGGCCCCTCCCACGACTCGTCGTACATCGACGCGTACGGCTCCGGCGTGTCGAACGGCTCGTGCGGGTCGAACTCGTCCACGAACAGGAAGAACCGCTCGTGATACCCCGCGTTCTCCTCGATCCACTTCGCCGCCGCCCCCATCGTCTTCGGCCCCGGGAACTCATCCTCCTCCCGGAAATACCCCCGCGAATTGTCGTACGCAATCGAACCCCGCCCGAACAGCGGCGCACCCATCCACGACGGGTCCGGACGCGTCTTCCACGGATCGCTCTCGTGCCCCCGCTCGTACTCCCATGCCGTGAAATCCGTGTGGTAGTTCTCCCCACCCACCTCGAACAGGTGCGGATGGTCCGAAACCAGCATCGACGCGATCCCCGCCTCCCGCATCGCCACCGTGATCGCATCCTCCCAGATCTCTATCGAGCCCCACGGCCGCCACAGGAAATCCAGCGCCCCGCACAAAATGTCGTGCCGCGCCGGCATACACGGCAACGACCCCGCGTAGTGCTTCTGGAACCGCAACGCCCCCGCCGCAAACGCATCCAGGTTCGGCGTAGCGAACTCCCGCCCCCCATACGAACCCAGCATGTGCCGGTTCAGACTGTCCAGCAGCACCACGACCGCATTCTTCGGCCGCCTCAGAGCTTCGGGCTCACCGCCAGCATCAGCGTCACTCACGACCGGAACTCTACACCGCCCCGCCATCCCTCACCCACCAGCCGCGCGAGTCCGTCCCAGCCGCGAGCGAACGCGAGCAATCCATGCCCCCGCTACTGGTAGACCTCACGCCGGTGCCCAACCTCCACCACCAGCACCCGCAGCACCGCGTCCTCGATCTCGTAGACGACCCGATAGTCGCCCACCCGGATCCGCCACTGGTCCCTACCGCGCATCTTCTTGACCCCGGGCGGTCTCGGATCCAGCGCGAGGCCGTCAATCGCCGCGCCGATCCGCCGTCGAATCCCTGGTTCCAACCGCGCGAGCGCACTCTCCGCTCTGGGCCGCATCTCGATCTGGTACGGCATCGATTAGATCGCCAGCCGCCGCTTGACCTCTTCCCACGGAGCGTTGTCCCCGCCCTCTGCCTTCGACGCCTCCGCGGCCGCGATGTCCATCCGCTCTTCCTCTTCCGCGAACAGCGTCTCGTACAGCGCCAAATCCTCCGGCGACATAATCGCCGCCACCCGCTTCCCCTCGTGCTCCACCACCACCACCTCGCCCCGCTTCGGCAGCGACCCCAACGCCTCCATCACCGCCTCCGGCGTGTCACACACCACCCGCACCGGCAGCGGCCAATCATCCTCAGGCCAATACTTCCTCGCCATGCACCCACTTTACACTCCCCCACTCCCCCAATTCCCCCATTCCCCCGTTCCCGAGCGCAGCGAGTGAGCGAACGGGTGAGCGGCTGTTCCCTGTTCCCTGTTCCCTGTTCCCCGTTCCCTTCCCCATGTAACACAAATGTTCGTTGACACCCACAACCCCCCACCCTAACCTCGTACGAGCACGCTAGCAGTGGGAGTGCATGCCGAAATTCATCTTCGTTACCGGCGGCGTCGTTAGCTCGGTTGGCAAGGGAATCACCACCGCCAGCCTCGGCCGCATCCTCAAATCCCGCGGCCTCTCCGTCTCCATCCAGAAACTCGACCCCTACCTCAACGTCGACCCCGGCACCATGTCCCCCTACCAGCACGGCGAAGTCTTCGTCACCGCCGATGGCGCCGAAACCGACCTCGACCTCGGCCACTACGAACGCTTCATCGACCAGGACCTCACCGCCGCCTCCTCCGTCACCTCCGGCAAAATCTACCAGGCAGTCCTCGATCGAGAACGCCGCGGCGACTACCTCGGCGGCACCATCCAGCAGGTCCCACACCTCACCAACGAAATCAAATCCCGCATCTACGGCCTCGCCGACGCCTCCAACGCCGACGTCCTCATCTGCGAAGTCGGCGGCACCGTCGGCGACATCGAAGGCGAAACCTTCATCGAAGCCATCCGCCAGATCCGCCACGAACAACCCCGCGACGCCGTCCTCTCCGTCCACGTCTGCTTCCTCCCCTACGTCGGCGCCACCGGCGAGCTCAAGACCAAACCCACCCAGCACTCCGTCCGCGAGCTCCGCTCCAAAGGCATCCAGCCCGACGTCATCCTCCTCCGCTCCGACCACCCCGTCCCTCGCGAAATCTGCGAAAAAGTCGCCCTCTTCTGCGACGTCGAACCCCGCGCCGTCATCCCCATGGAGACCGTCGACACCATCTACGAAGTCCCCATCCTCCTCGAAGAGCGCGGCCTCGGCGACTACGTCATCGACCGCGTCGGCGCCAACGCCCCCCGCGACCTCCACGACTGGCGCGACATGGTCCAAAAACTCAAACACCCCTCCGGCGTCGTCGAAATCGCCGTCGTCGGCAAATACGTCGAACTCCACGACGCCTACCTCTCCGTCAAAGAATCCCTCGCCCACGCCGGCGTCCACTCCTCCGTCGACGTCGACATCCGCTGGGTCCACGCCACCGACCTCGAATCCCACGACCCCGCCGACGTCCTCGCCGGCGTCCAGGGCATCATCGTCCCCGGCGGCTTCGGCGAACGCGGCTGGGAAGGCAAAATCCGCGCCGCCCAGTACGCCCGCACCCACAACGTCCCCTACCTCGGCCTCTGCCTCGGCATGCAGGTCATGGTCGCCGAATTCGCCCGCAACGTCTGCGACCTCCCCGGCGCCAACTCCACCGAAATGGACCCCGAAACCCCCTACCCCGTCGTCTCCCTCCTCGAAGAGCAATACGGCATCATCAACAAAGGCGGCACCATGCGCCTCGGCGCCTACCCCTGCCACCTCGAAACCGGCACCCTCGCCCAGCGCACCTACGGCACCGACCTCGTCCACGAACGCCATCGCCACCGCCTCGAATTCAACAACGCCTACCGCGACCTCATGCAGGCCAAAGGCCTCCGCCTCTCCGGCCTCTCCCCCGACGGCACCCTCGTCGAAATCTCCGAGATCAGCGGCCACCCCTTCATGCTCGGCACCCAGTTCCACCCCGAACTCCAATCCCGCCCCAACCGCCCACACCCCCTCTTCCGCGAATTCGTCGCCGCCGCCGTACGGACGGACCCGCAGCACCTGTCCGACCCCGCACCCCTGACCGCCGTCGGCCAGTAGCCGAACGAAGGGTCGAGCGAACGAGCCCCCGAGCGACCGAGCGAACGCCAGGTAGCCGCGGCCCACTGTGGCCGCACGTTCGCGAACCATCCCCCAGCGCCACCACCACCCGAATCCCAGCCGCGAGCGAACGCGAGCCGGCCCACCTCTGACCGCCGTCGGCCAGTAGCCGCGCGAAGGGTCGAGCGAACGAGCCCCCGAGCGAGCGAGCGAACGCCAGGTAGCCGCGGCCCACCGTGGCCGCACGTTCGCGAACCATCCCCCAGCGCCACCACCACCCGAATCCCAGCCGCGAGCGAACGCGAGCCGTCTCACCCGCTCGCCGCGCGCAGCTCCTTCGCCCCGAACAACCGGTAGCCGCGGCCCACTGCGGCCGCGGGCCCGCGTGCCATGTGCGGGCTTTGTCGCTGCCGGGACCTGAGCAGCGGGTGAAGCGGCTCCTGGCGTTCTTCGGAAGCCCGCGGCCGCAGTGGGCCGCGACTACCGGACATGATCGTCATGGCGCCGGGCCGTCGATGTAGGCGGCGGGGCTTTCGGGGTGTGGGGGTGGGTTTGGAGGGAGTGTGCCAGACGAGGTGGAGGGATCGATTTTCATGGTGTATTTCCAGTGGCGGGAGCTGGTGGGGTCGATGTGGGGCGGGTAGGGGGCGTCAAGGGTAATGGCCCAGCGGGCGAACTCCTGGAGGGTTTCGTCGTCGTAGATGAGGGCGGCGTACTCCCACTCCTCGTCGTCGAGGGGCGGGCTGCCGTTGCGGATGCGGCCGCGGAACTCTGCGTTTCTGAGGGCTTCCTCCATATCCATATCAGGCGCGCCCATGGCGGCGGTGGCAGTGGCGGCGCGGATGAATCGCGCGGCCTGGAGCGGGGCGGCTTCGCCGTTGAGGACGCGGCGGCAGACTTCGGCCGCGTCGCGGCGGGGGTCGTTCGCGGCGAACGTGTGGGCGAAGCGCTTTCGGGCGGCGGTGCGAGCGGGCGGCTCGTCAGGCACGGATTCTGGCGGGGCCGGTTCGACGGCGGGTTCGAGCGGGATGGGATGGAGGGAACAGCCGCCGAGCGGATGGAGGCAGCGACGCCCGTGCGGCATGGGTGCGTCGCAGCGTGGAGGGAGGAGCGAGCGGGGGAGCTCGACGCCGGTCATGGCTCACCTGCATCGAGGTCGTCCGGATCTTCGTCATCGCCGGGGAGGAGGCGTTCGATGGAGAGGAGGAGCGACTCGACGTTGTGCATGTAGAGGAGGCGGTCGAAGGAGGGTGGCTGAGGGCCGGCGAGGGTTTCGCGGGCGGGGTTGAAGTTGCGGGTGGCGATGGCGCAGGCGCGGAGGACGATGCTGGCGCGTTCGGGGGAGATGCGCTCGTTGAGGGTGAGGCGGGCGACGGTATCGAGGAGGGCCTGGATGGATTCGCGGTCGTTGAGGCTGAGGACGGCTTCGAGGAGATCGCCGGGCTTGCGGCGATTGCGGCGGGCCTCGGCGGAGGCGCTGCCCGCATTGCGGGCGGTGGCGTGCCTGTCGTTGAAGGGGTCGTGGTTGGGGCAGAACTGGACGCCGGGGGCAACGGCGAAGCGGCAGGGGTTGCCGTTCTTCTTGAAGGCGGAGCAGTGGGTGGAAAAGTGGCCGCGCATTTTTTTCAGGGTTCCAACGCGGTTGAACGCGGTTCGAACGCGGTTCGCGGGAACCTTGAACGCGGTTCGTGGGAACCTGCGGGAACCGTGGGACGGTATGGGCGGCGGCGGGTTGCGGCGGCGAGGGGAGCGGTGGTTCTAACGGGAGCTGCGGTGGGAGACATGCCGGGATGGTGGCATAGGGGCGGGGCTAGGGCGGAGGGGCGGGTGGCACTGGGGGGGTGGGAGGCGTGGAGGCGGCGCCGGGCATGGTTCGCGAACCCGCGGCCGCAGTGGGCCGCGACTACCGGGGCGTTCGCTCGGGTGCTCGTTCGCTCGCCCGTCGACCCCTCGCTCGCCGCGATTCCCATCCGCTCACGGAAGCAGCACAATGGCGGCACCTAATCGGATAGCAGGCTCGATATGTCACTGCGTAGGGACACTCTTGCCCGGGCTCTCGCCGGTCTCGCGCTGGTGACCCTCATCACCGCCTGCGGTTCGAGCGGACCGTCGAACGCCACGGCCTCTGCAGCAAAGTCGGGAGTGACCGGAACGCCGGCAGCGACGGCAACCGCGACGGGCGCTATTGGCGCACAGCCCGGCGCGACAGCAACTTCCAGCCCGACCAGCGTCATCGGCGCAACCGGGGCCACGCCGGCCGCAACCAGGGGCACACAAGCCGCCGCCACCAGCGCGCCGCCGCCAACCCAGAAGCCGGCTACGACCGCCTCGGCCGCCGCGGGCATCAAGATCTCCGGCACTTCGACGCAGCACGCGAACCAGAGTGCCTCCGGTAGTGGCGGCTTCATGAACAACTCCGACGACCTGCAGGCGACCTTCACAGCCCACTCGACGGGCTCAGGCTCGGCACTCGTGGGAACGGCGCACATCACCTACGTCAAAAACCATGAACAGGGCGACGACGTTTGTTCGGTGAAGTTCACCGGCAATTCGGTGTGGGATGCGCAGCTCACCGGCGAGTACCACGTGCAGGACGATGGGAGCATCGTGGTGAGCCTTTCGCCCGAGCCGACCAGCGGACCGCCCTATACCGACCAGACGAACTGCACAGACCTGCAGGTCGCGCCAGTCTGGTTCGGGAGCGGAGGGACGCTCGTCAATGGGAGTTTCGACGACCGAAAGGACATCCCGTCGGAGACCGGGAGCAGCTACCTCACAACGCACATAGAGGTGGTGCCGTAACGAAGCGCCAGTTGCTCGCAGGGTGGACGCCGTGCTGCCTGCCCTGATCGCTGTTTCGGCCGTCGGCTGGGTCCTCTTCGCGATCGGGTTCGTCTGGCTGGGGATCACATCGCCAAAACGCCGCATGACCCCGCGGGAAGCAGCCGACTTTGCACAGGATCGCCGACCACCGCGGGACGGGAACGCTGTGCTGCAGCGGTCGTGGCGCTGGAGCTGGTTCCGGGGCCGCGCGTGGGGCGTCTCATGGTTCGATGAGATCAGCTTCACCGAACTGAAACGCGGCTTCCGGCAGTCGCGCTGGCGCGCCTCGGTGCGCTACCAGCAGTTCGCGATACTCATCGTCGGCTTCCTGGCCGGCCTGTTCGGACTTGTGCTGCTCGTCGGCTGGGAGATCGGGACGGTGGGGTTCGTCGTCGCGACAGGTATCGTGGCGTATGTCTCGTTCCAGCTCACGCGAGCGTTCGTCCGGGCGTAGGAAGCGCTAAGGCGGCTTTCACTCGCTCGTGCCCGAAGCGCGTTAAGGTGGAACTCATCTCGCGCCCACAAAGGACTGGCCCAACCTGCGAGGCGTTCGTGCTCTTCGGGGCCACCGGTGACCTCGCCTGCAAGCAGATCTTGCCCGCTCGCCAGTCGCTCACCCGCCGCGGCGAACCCGGTCGCGCGGGTGCTCGTTCGCTCCCCCTTCTCCCTTTCCCCGGTTCGACCTCTCGACGCCCCGGGCATGGCACGCGAACGTGCGGCCACGGTGGGCCGCGGCTACCCGTCGTTCGCTCGTTCGCTCGTCCGCTCGTTCGCTCGCAACCTCCCCCATTCTCCCATTCGACCCCTCGACCCCTCGACGTTTCGACCCTCGCTCGCCCCCTCGGGTGCTCGTTCGCTCGTTCGCTCGTACCCTTCGAACCGTGGACACCTGGCGCATCCTCCACGTCCTCAGCATGATCTGGCTCGGCGCCGGCCTCGGCGCTACCTACCCCCTCATCCTCAAGGCCTGGCGCACCAAAGACGTCCAGTACCAGATGTACTGCCTCGTCGAAGCCGCCAACAACGAAACCCGCGTCCTCCTCCCCGGCGCCATGGCCACCGGCATCACCGGCTTCTTCTGGGCCGTCTCGCAGAACTACAACTTCGTCAAGACAGGCTGGCTCGCCGCCCTCACCCTTCTCTATGTCTTCTTCTACTTCGTCTGCCTGCCGCTGCTCGGCTTCGGCCTCCGCCGCGCCCGCCTCGCCGCACTCATCGCCGCCAAGAAGGGCACCCAGACCCAGGACCTCCTCGACGTCCTCAACGACCGCGTCCCGATCGTCTTCGGCACCCTCCTCGTCCTGAGCGTCCCGCTCCTCGCCTGGCTCGCGATCTTCAAACCGTTCTAGATACGCAGGGTTACGATCATGTTGCGCTGCGCGCTCACCGCGGGCGGCGGTGGTGACCGTAGATGGAGTGCGCGTACGCTAGTCGCTCATGCCTGACACGGGACAGGGTCCGCACTTTACGCCCGCGACCGATAAGCACGGCCGGCTCTCCCGTTACCGGGTAGAGCTCCCGCACGCAGGCATCGTCGAAACCGAAAAGGATCACTTCGAAGCCACCGAGTACGCTCGCCACCGCGCCGGCTGGGGCGGCCGCGTCCTCGACGTCAAGGACTGGTTCGTCGGCGCCACCATGTCCAGCAACCGGCTCAGCGAGGAGCGGCTGAGCAAGAAGGTGGCCCTGGCCATCTTCTCCTCCGATGCCCTCTCGTCCACGGCCTACGCCTCACAGGAGATCATCCTGGTGCTGGTGCTTGCGGGCACTGGCGCGATCAAGTTCAGCCTGCCCATCGCCGCCTGCATTACCGCCCTCCTGGGACTGGTCGTGATGTCCTACCGGCAGATCATCCGCGCCTACCCCAGCGGTGGCGGCGCCTACATCGTCGCCCACGAGAACCTGGGCGTCTGGGCCGGCCTCGTCGCGGCGTCGTCGCTGCTGATCGACTACGTGCTCACGGTCGCCGTCTCCATCGCGGCCTGCGTCGAAGCGATCGTGTCCGCGAACCAGAGCGTGCACGCCGTCGCGGTGCCGCTGGCGGTGGCGCTGGTGCTGCTCATCTCCCTCGGGAACCTGCGCGGTCTCAAGGAGTCTGGCACGTTCTTTGCCATCCCGACCTACGGGTTCATCTTCATCCTCAGTGCGACGCTCATCGGCGGCATCCTGAAGGTGATTGTCGGGCGTGGTGAGAACGTGTTCGCCGTCGGGCCGCCAACGCACCCGGCGACCGCCGAGCAGGCGGTCACGCTGTTCCTCATCCTGAAGGCGTTCTCGGCCGGCTGCACGGCGCTGACCGGTGTCGAGGCGATCTCGAACGGCGTCTCGGCATTCAAGAAGCCGGAGCCGCGCAACGCCGGCACGACGATGCTGGCGATGGCGCTCATCCTCGGCGCGCTGTTCCTCGGCACCACGCTGCTGGCCCGGCACTTCGGCATCGTCTACACCGCCGACGACAAAGAGACGGTCATGTCGCAGATCGGCGAGCAGGTGTTCGGGCGGAACGTCGTGTACTACGGCCTGCAGGCGTTCACGGCCGCGATCCTGTTCCTGGCGGCGAACACGAGCTACAACGGCTTCCCGCTGCTGGCGGCGATCCTCGCGCGCGATGGCTACATGCCGCGGTTCTTCCATTCGCGCGGCAACCGGCTGGTGTTCAGCTACGGGATCGGCGCGCTGACGGCGTTCGCCATCCTCCTGCTCGTGGCCTTCGACGCGGAGACGACGCGACTCATCCCGCTCTACGCGTTGGGGGTGTTCCTCTCGTTCACGCTCGCCCAGACGGGCATGGTGAAGCGCTGGCTCCAGACCAGGGACGAGGGCTGGAAGCGCTCGCTCGTCATCAATGCCATCGGCGGCACCGCGACCGGCGTCGTGTTCATCATCATCCTGCTGACGAAGTTCGCGCAGGGCGGGTGGATGGTGGCGCTGCTGCTGCCCATCATCACGGTCTGGCTGTTCCGGATCGGCGGGTTCTACAAGTCCCTGGCGCGAACGCTGCATGTGCCGGCCGACGCGGTCCTCGACATGGTGCCGCGCGGGGAGTCGCGCGTGCCCATCATCGTCCCGGTCGAGGGCATCACGCTGGCGACGGTGATGGCGCTGGGCTCGGCCTGCGAACAGTCGCGGGACGTGACGGCGGTCCACGTGATGGTGGACCCGGACGAGCCGTCGGAGGTGGCGGACCGGTGGGAGCGGCAGTTCCCGAACGTTCCGCTCGTGGTGATTGATTCGCCCTACCGCACGGTGACTGATCCCCTGGCGGCGTACATCACGGATCGGCTGCGGAGCGGAGCACACGAGGTTCGGGTGCTCATCCCGGTGCTCGAGGTGCGACGAATGTGGCTACGGCCGCTCGTGAACCAGCACCTGACGCGGCTGCGCAGCGCTGTGGCGAACCGGCATGCCCACATCGAGTACTTCCCGTTCGACGCCAGCGCGCTCAACCGCCGGCGGAAGGCGTCGAAGGCATAGACCGCCTCACGAGAGGTCGAGGACTTCGTCGGCGAACTGGTCGATGAAATAGCGGTCGTGGGTGACGATGAGGGCGGCGCCGTCGAAGCCGGCGAAGGCCGCTTCGAACGCCTCGCGTGAGGGCAGATCGAGGTGGTTCGTGGGCTCGTCGAGGATGAGCAGGTTCGCACCGCCGAGGACCAGGCGGGCGAGCGCGAGACGGCGGCGTTCGCCGTAGCTCAGGCGGCCAACCGGCGTGTTGACCTGGTCGTGGCCGAAGAGGAAGCGGTGCAGGAAGTTGTAGATGTCGGCCTCGGGCATGGCGATCGAACGGCGGAGGAGCTGCACGGCCGTAAGCGGTGGCGTCGGCGGGAGCGATGTCGTCGGACTGCGCGAGGTAGCCGACCGTGGCAGAGCCGCTGAGCGAGAGCGACCCGCCGGCGAGCGTCTCCTGGCCGAGGATGGTACGGAGCAGCGTGGTCTTGCCGCAGCCGTTCGGGCCTGAGACGACGAGTTTCTCGCCCTTGCGGAGGACGAACGAGAGCCCGGAGAGCAGCGGGCGGCCGCCGATCGCGATGGTGGCGTCGACGGCGGTGAGGAGCCGGGTTGCGCCGGCGTCGTCTGTGGCGAAGCCGCCGTAAAAGCCCTGCGGACGCCTGTCGGGCCGTTCGAGGTGGTTGGTGGATTCCGACCTGGCGGTTGAGGCGGGCCTTGAGCGTGGTGGCGCGGCGGGCCACCTTCTTCGCGCGCTTGCGGACGTAGAAGTTGATGGTGCGGTTCTCGATGTTGCGCGACCGCGACTCGATGGCGGAGATGGTGCGCTTGAGCGCGCGTTCCTCGCGCTGCTGCCGCCGGAACGCCTCCCACGCCTCAGCCTCGCGGCGCGCCTTCTCGTTCGCGTAGTCGGTGTAGTTGCCGCGGAAGACCTCGGCCGTGCCGGAGTGGACGTCGATTTCGAGGATCTGCTCGGCGCACTCGTCGAGGAGCGCGCGGTCGTGGGAGACGACGACAACCGGCCCCGGAAAGCGGCGGATGAGGTCCTGGACCCATTCGATGCCGACGAGGTCGAGGTGGTTCGTGGGCTCGTCGAGCAGCAGCGCATCCGGCCGCTGCGCGACCACGTCGATGAGTCCGAGCTTCGTGAGCTCGCCGCCGGAGAGCTCGGAGACGAGCGTCTCCGGTTGGACTTCGCGCAGGCGCAGAGCGGCGCGGAGAGCTTCGATGTCGACCGCCGGCGTCTCGGAGATCCGTTGTAGCAGGGCATCGTATTCATCAGACAGCCGCGCGGCGTCTTCCGGGCCGGCGCTCGCTATCCGTTCGCCGAGGGCGGCGAGCCGGTGGCCGGCAACGTCGCCTGCGAAGACAGCCGGAAAGACCTGCGCGACGGTGTGGTCCGCGGCATCGGCGTGGCCCTGGCGGAGGTAGCCGATGCGCAGGCCGGGCGGCGTCTCGACACGTCCCGTGCGCGGGGCGAGGTCGCCGGCCAGGGTGCGCAGGAGCGTGGTCTTGCCACTGCCGTTCGGGCCAACGACGCCCACGGTTTCGCCGGCGTTCGCCACGAACGAAACCCGATCGAGGATGGTACGCCCGCCGAGTTCGGCGGAGATGGAATCGACTGCGAACATGCGCGCCTCCATGGAGGCGACTCCCGCCGGCGAGGCGAAGAAGACAGGGACGAAGCGCGATGCGGCCGAGGTGGAGCGGGAGGACGTGAACAGACACCAGGGCGCGGGCCCTCACCCCCGGCCCCTCTCCCGACGAGGCGGGAGAGGGGAGTCGGCGCGGCGGGGAGGGGACGGTAATTTTCGCGCGTTCGCCGGTGTTAGTTCAGCAAGGGATTCCTCGGAGGGGTGTGGGTGGAGTGTAGGGTGCGCGCCCGGGCCGTGCCAATTGCAGTGGAACGCGGCCCATCACCGGCGCCGAAATTACGCAGAATTTACGTGGCGGGGCGCCACAAGTCGTTGCAGAACGGTAAGGTTCGGGCGCGGTGAGCGTCGCGCGCGGGCGCGAGCGGCGGCGACGGAGAGCGATATGCCCAATGGCGGAGAGCAACTGACAGACCGCGAAGCCGAGATCCTGGAACTGATCGCGGAGCACTACACCGACAGGCAGATCCACGAGCGGCTCTTCATCTCCATCGACACAGTTCACTTTCATGTCCGGAACGTCCTGCGGAAGCTCGCAGTGCACTCGCGGGGGACGCGCTGCGGGAGTGGCAGCAACGACGTGGCGGGCCGTATGATCTCGCGAAAACCGCCTTAAGCGGGTAGGTCACGAGCAGGCAGTGGGCGAGTACTTTGCTTCATGGCACCACAACAACCTCCGAGAGGACAACATGCGCGCGTTCACATCGAGGTCGCTCCGGCCGACTACAACTGTGCTCGTGGCCGCCGCACTGGTTCTGGCGGCCATCCACGTCGCGCTGGCCGCCAACCCTGACGCACAGACGTTCCCTGCGTTCCCAAGCTGTTCGATGCCCAGCCAGTCAGGGTATAACCCAAGCGGCCCGACCTACTCATACGCCGCCACCACAGACTCGCAGTTCGGTGCCTGCTCCGACACTGCGGTCGCCACCAACTGCTCGTGGAACGGCAATTCCTACGACTGCAACACAGACTACGACAGCAGCTGGGCTGAGTGGGACAACACCCGACTACAGTCGACCGGCCCATCACCGGCGCCGACGTACCAGGAGTTACGTGGCGGCGGCGCTACAAGTCGCTGCAGCGCGCTCAGGTTCGACGGCGGCGAGCGTCACTCGCAGGCGCGACCGCCGGCGACCCGGAGATCGTTGGAGACGCGCTGCAGCGCCGGTTGCCGGCGTGCATTTTCGGTCGCTCCTCCGCAGCCGCCGCCTGCTCAGGCGGCGGCTCAGCCCTTTTACGCCAAACGCGTCGGTCGAGCCGCCCAACCAGCGCCACGGTTGCTACCTCGGCCGCGACTCCAGCCCCGACGCCCGCCGCTTCCGACGCTAGCGCCACTCCTCCGCCTCCGCCGAAGGGCGGCATCACTCCCCACCCCGGCGACCCGGCGGTCGTTGGTGAAGCGCTGCAGCGCCTGCAGGCGTACCTTGACGTGTGGAGGGCCAAGCGGCAGCCTGGCCTCTGGCGCCATGCTCGTCCCCGCGGAGCGCCCCAAAGTCGACATGCCGGCGGGAGCGCTGTCGGCGGCGGTTGCAGGTTACTACCGCGTGTACTGCTTCACCTCGGCCGACGACTTCATCCTCCTCGTGGCGCTCGACCTCCATTTCCCGAATGGTGATGGAGGACGCGTACAGCTACTACTAAGCGAGGGAGAGGTGGAATTATGCGTTCGAAGGTAATCATCGCAATCGTCGGCAGCGCCGCGGCCGTGGGAGCGTTACGCACGCGTTCGTGCTTCTCCCGGGCGGCGGAGGATCCGCGGCTGCGGAGGACAATCCTGGCGCTCCCGTCTCGCCATCCGAGGCGAGCAGGCTCGCCTCCGGTCTCGACAGCAAGGCCAGTGCGAGCTTCTCAGACGACAGATCACCCAGGCCGAGTACGTCGCAGCCGTCAACGCGACGGTGCGCTGCATCCGGGACGCCGGTATCCAAGTCACCGACGCGTCGTGGTCTGCGGGTCTCTACAAGTACGAAGACCAGGGCTTCTCGACCGAAGCTGCGTTGGCCGTGAAGCCCGGTGGACGCCTGTTACGACAGCCTCGGCATGTACATGTGGCAGTCGCATTTGGCGGCTAGGTCACCACGCAACTCTTGGCCGCCCACGTCTGGGTGAGCGGCTCGTGGCAGGTGTTTTCGGGCTCCGGCTACAAGAGCGACCCTACGAACTACGGTCTCAACGGGATTAGCACGACGGATCTGCAGTTGTGGGATGTGCTATGCCAGTACTAATTCGACGCCACATGAAGCTCGCCGTCGTACTCGTTATCTGCGTGTCCTTCGCGGCCGGGGGGCTGGTGCTCCGTGTTACCTGGCCAGCGACGGCGCAGTCGCCCACGCCTGTGGGGCTCGTGACCATGTCCTCCGCGGACACAGCGTCGGTCAAGGCCGGCGGTGTGCTATTGGAACAGCCGCCTGCCGGCGCAAAGCCGGCCGTTTCCACATCCGCCGCCGCGGCGGCCGCGGTCGCAAGATTCGGAACATCGGACAAGCCGGTGGCGGTGAAGGAGATCATCCTGGCCCTGAAACGGGAGGTCGCGTCACCTTCATCGGCCACGCTCGTGTGGGTGGTCTCCCTTGACGTCCAGCCCTCATTCAGCAGCCCGGCGGCCAAATACCTCGACCCCTCGACGAGCTATTGGCTTGAGTTTGTCGACGCGCAGACCGGGACCGACCTCGGGAATATTGCCTCCAGTCGCCTGACGCCGGAAGGCCTCAAGCTCCAGGCTGAGGGCAAGCTACCTTCGTGGGATGACGGCAACCAGATCCCGGGCGGGACACCGCTTTATCAGCCCACGCCTTAGCGCGCGGAAACCAGCCCGCGGTCGACCCGCGCACAACCACCCCGGAGCGAGGTGCCCGCAGGAATGCGGTCAGCACCTGGGTCGACGGTTGTCCCTTATCGTGCCGGCCGTGGACCGATTACGGCTTCACCGCCGCGAACGCCTCCGCCGTCTGGTCCTCGCGGCCCAGCGAAGGGAGGCCGAAGATGGCCTCCACCGTGCGCAGCAGGCTGTAGTGCGTGTAGGGGGTGGCATCCTCGGCGCCGGCCGCCACGCCCGGGCCGAGCAGCACCGCATAGAGCGGGTCCTGTGATGGTGTTCCGTTCCCCTCGTCGAAGGTGATGAACACCAGCGTGCCGTCGTGGAAGCGCGGGTCGGCAAGCTTCGGGTCGAGGAAGCCCTTCAGCCACTTCGCCGCGAACGCCACGCCCGTGTCGTGCCCGTCGTTGTCCATGTTCGGTGTGTAGAAGCTGAACTGCGGCAGCTGGCCGTTTGCGATGTCAGCATCGAGCTCCCTGGCGTCGACGATATTTGCGCAGCGAGCAGGGTCGTTGCGGATGTCGTCGAACGAGATGAAGGGGTTGTGCTTGCGAGCGTAGAGGCCGCCGTCCTTCCCGGTCGCGACCGAGCCAGCGAAGCAGTTGCCCGGGTAGTCCTCCTGGTAGGCCTTCCACGAGACGTGCCTCGCCTCGAGCAGGTCGACGAGGTTCGATGGTGGCAGGTCGTGGACGCCGTCGTCGCTGACGAAGGTGTCCCCGCCGATCATCGCCAGGTAGTTCGGTTCCGATGGGTGCGCGACCGCGTAGTAGTGCGTGAGGCGCAGGCCGCGACTGGCGAGTTGCGCCAGGTATGGATCTTTCAGAGCTGCCGCGCCGGACTCGTTCTCCAGGACGATGACGAAGACGTGGCGAATCGCCGGAGCCGTCAAGTCGGTGACGGTGGGCATGGGCGACGCCAACGTGCTGGTGGGCGTCGCCGATGCCGACGCGCTGGTGGCCGCCGTGGGCGTCGAGCCGGTGACTCGGGTGTCCGAGCCGCAGGCGGCGGTGACCACGATCACCACGCAACCGAGGCCGAGAAGGCTGAATCGAACCATGAGGTCAAGGGTATGTGCCACATGACCGGAGCGCTGCGGCTCTTTACGGCCCCGTCTGCCTGTCAGGACGGGCTCGCGGCCCCCACCTCGACCGAATACGCGTCGTCGGCGCGATGGATGATGCTCACCTGCTCGCCCTTCCGCAGCCCGGGCAGGCGCAGGAAGTAGTGCTCGTGCGGTTTGTCCGGGCCGCGGCACTCGCAGCGGTAGGAGTCGACCCTGGCCACACGCTCCGTGCCGTCGATTTCGAGCGCGAACGACTCGCGTAGTGGCGGGAAGAAGGAGAGGCGGTCCTTGAGGACCATGAGGTAGCCTTCTCGCTCCTCTTCGGCCGAGACCTTGCGCGAGTAGGTGTCAGGCATCGGCCGCGGCAGCCAGCAGCTCGACTGCGTCGCCCTGGCGAATCTGCCCTTCGCGCAACACCCGGGCGTAGACCCGGCTCCAGCCGGGGTGGCGATTCTGATGAATCAGGTTGAAGTTGCCACCGATGAACCAGCCAGCGTTGGTCTTGCAGGGCGTGGTGTAACGGCTCACTTCGACGAGTACGTTCGGGCCGAGGCGGAGTTGCGTGCCGGGGACTACGGCGGCCCAATCGAGCCCCGCAATCGTGACGTTCTCGCCCGTGGAGCCCGGTTGAATCGGATGCCCCTCGGCGGCGAGGGCTTCGATGCGCTCGAGGGAGTAGAGGCAGAGCGCGCGCTCAGGGCCGCCGTGAATGTCAGGGTTCGCCTGCGTGTCGCCGGCCATGCCGAGCACGGTGACCCGCGCTTCGAGGATCGGCAGCTTGGGCACGCCGCCGGAGGAGACCGAAATCTGGTGGATCGATGGCATGGCGTCGAGCGTAGCAGAAGCGTTCTGTGCGTGCTTGGGTGAATTCGCAGCGGTGGCACTGTTGACGCCTTACTACTTGGTCACATATTATCACGGTCATGGAAGCGGTGTTCAAAGCGCTGGCTGATCCAAGCCGGCGCCTGCTCCTGGATAAGCTCTTCGAGCGCGATGGCCAGACGCTTGGGGGGCTCGAGTCGCACCTGCCGACGATGAGCCGGTTTGGGGTGATGAAGCATCTGCGCGTACTCGAGGACGCGGAGTTGATCACCACGCGGCGCTCCGGCAGGGAGAAGCTCCACTTCCTGAACCCGGTACCCATTCGCCTCATTCACGACCGGTGGATTAGCAAGTACGCGGAACCGCTGGTCGGGGCGATGGCGGGCTTGAAACAACACCTGGAGGCTGAACCGATGGAAACCCCAACCCTCGATCTACATTCCAGAACGGGGAACCTATCCCCCGACTCGCACCGTATTTCCAGGCTGGCTGCCGCGGACGATCCTCGCCGGGGGCGACGCTTGGAGCTGGCATCCTACGACGCGCCGCTGAACGTGGAACCTATCCCCCGAACTCCACCGTCCAGGCTGGCTGCCGCGGTGGACTGAGCAATCCTCGCCGGGGCCGACGCTTGGAGCGGCATCCACGACGCGCCGCGCGACGGCCTGCTGCTCGTTGCAGTGAAGCCGTGAATGGCGATGATGGACACGCTGAGCGCGGAGGTGGGATGACCGAGCCACTGCTGGCGTGGCCATTCTTCGGGCTGGCCGTCCGCACGCCGAAGCTTGAGCTGCGCTATGCGAACGACGACCTGCTGCTCGAGCTGACAGGCGTGGCAGACGATGTGATCACGCCGGGGACGATGCCGTTCGATGGCGACGCCACGTTCTACGACACCTCCATCGCCGGACGCCGGCGGTGGCTGGCCGGTCAGTGGGGCGCAAGGGCGCGGACGTCGCCGTCGTGGTGGGTGCTGGTGTTCGCGGTCATTGTGGAGGGGCGCGCCATTGGCACGCAGGAGATCACGGCGGACGAGTTTCCCTCGCTTCGGACGGTGGGCACGTTTTCGTGGCTGACGCGAAGCATGCAGGGCCGCGGGCTGGGCAAGGAGATGCGAGAGGCCGTGCTCCACTTCGCGTTCGAAGGGCTCGGAGCCAGGCGCGCGGTGAGCGAAGCATTCGAGGACAATGCGGCATCGTGTGGCGTGTCGCAGGCCCTGGGCTACGAGCGCGACGGGACGACATGGGCGTTACGACAGGGAGAGGCGGCGCCGATGGCGCGCTTCGTGCTCACGCGCGAGCGATGGCTCACGAGGCGGCGGACGGACATCACCATCTCCGGGCTCGAGCCATGCCTGCCGCCGTTGGGGCTGGGTTAGGACGTTTGGGTTTGACGCGGATGGCGGTTGCCGGGCGCGCGGGCGTGAGAGACGATCGACGCGAAGTGACCGCCCCGCGAGGCGAGTCCAATCCGGAGTAGAAGCTGTGTGCCGGAGCATCAAGACATTGCGGGGAGCGGAGCCCGAGGCATCGAACGAGGAGATGGAGGCGGCCGCTTTGCAGTACGTCCGTAAGATAAGCGGCTACCGGAAACCCTCGCGCACGAACGAAGTGGCGTTCGACACTGCAGTAGCGGAGATCACGGCTGCGACCGAACGGTTGCTGTCGTCGCTGGCGCCGCCGCCCGGGAAGGCGCGTGGTGAGGGGACGACCTGACGCCGGGCCGGCCGCAGAGGAGTAACACGATGTGGTGGCAGGATCTGCTCTGGGGAGCGTGGAACGGGTTCAGCGCGTGGGTTGTTCTGATAGCCCACGCCTTCGACGCGTGGAACGAGTATCCGTTCTTCAACACGGCTCGGAGCAGCAACTGGTATGACTTGGGGTTCCTGCTCGGAGCGGGATCACCGTTCCTCGGCATCTTCGGCGCAGGAAAGCGGCCCCGCTGAGCGAAGAAGCTACTGCCGCGTGGCAGCGACGCGGTGAGAGAATGGCGGCGGTGGAACGCGCGTATACGGCCGAGTGCGATGTGCACCTGGTGCCGATGGACCCATCGGAGGGGTGCGTCTACTGCCTGAGGTTCCTGGCGGAGGCGCCAGACCCCGAGCTGCTGCCGATGACCGTGCGGCTGAGCGAACTGGAGCAGTGGTTGACGGCGCGACGGTCGGTGCCGGACGAGATGCTGTACGAGCGGATCGAGCAGCTGGTGGGCCGGAAGATCAGCCTCCACGAGCTGCGAGACCCCGACGAGCTGCTGCGGCGCGCGCAGCGGCCAAGGCGCAACTTCGACTGGGACGACTGGTAGGAAGCGGCGTCCCTTCCCTCGCCAGATCGCCCGCGGCTCCGCTCCAGTCGGCGATCGGGCGCTTCCATCTCGGGGAGGCCAAGCTGGCACACCGGCTCGCGAATACGGCGATTCCAACTGCCACGCGCGTGCAATGCCGCCGCAGCGCAAGAGGCTATCGCGTGTCTCCGGGACAGTGTTCGCTCGATATCATGAAAGGGATGTTTCGTAGCTTCTCAATCGCCTGTTCGAACGCGATGGGTTCGGCATGGGCGTTCGTCGCCTCGGCGTTCATCGTCCTCGTATGGGCAGCGTCAGGCCCGCTCTTCGGCTTCTCCGACACCTGGCAGCTGGTCATCAACACCGGCACCACGGTGCTCACCTTCCTCGCCGTGTTCCTCATCCAGAACACCCAAAATCGCGATGCTCGCGCCATCCACCTCAAGCTCGATGAGCTCATCCGCGCCCTGGAAGGCGCGCGCACCGAGCTCGTGGACCTCGAGCAAGCTCCCGACGAAGACCTGGAGCAATTGTCGGACGAGTTCCATGAAATGCACCAGGAGTTGCACCCGGCCACTGACCCGGACGACAGCGGCCGGAAGAAGGGACCGCCACCCCCCACGCGGCCCCCGGCCGCATCGTCCGCCTAGCCAGGCGTGGTTTCACCGGCCCCGACGTGGAAGTGCAGGTGTTTCGACTCCTGGTACTTGCCGACGTTCGTCACGATGTGCGCCCCACCGTGGCTGATTTCCATCCTCGCCGCCACGCTCTTCACCACGTCCATGAGCTCAGCGAGCAGTTCAAGATCGCTTGGCTCCACCGTCAGCAGCGACGGGACGTGGCGTCGCGGGATCACGACGACGTGTGCTTCCCAGTGCGGCCGCGTGTGTCGAAAGGCGAGCACATTCGCGGTTTCGACCACTAACTCGACGTGCGTCCGCCCGCTGAGCACCTCGTCGCAGTAGAAGTCGTCACTCACCGCTTGCGCCAAATGGGAGACGGCGCGAGCCCCCATGGTTCATGTCGAGGACGAGCCGCATCAGCCGCTCAGCGGAAGCGACCGATCCTGTGCCAGCCAGGCTGCGTATTCGAGTGCGGCCGTGATGTCGTCGGGCTCGAGGTACGGATAGGCCTGGCGCCGCGCCTTCCACGGCCTCAGGCAGACATGGCGTTGGCGATCTCGTCGTCGTTCAGCTTCGGGCCGACGGCCGCGCAGTGGAGCAGTTCACGCTTGAGCACACGCTGGGCGACCTTCTGCACGTCGTCCGCAGTGATCGCCTCCACCTGATCGACGACCTCCTCGATCGACTCGATTGCGCCCTTCGTGATCAGGAGCTCTCCATGCCGCTGCCCCAGCGAGAACGCGGTCTCCAACGAGAGCCGGAAGCGGCCGATGTTGTGATCCTTCGCCTTGCGCAGTTCATCCGGCGGGACCGTCTCGTGGGCCAGCTTCTCGGCTTCTTCCAGGCAAACCGTGATCGTCTCCGCGAGCTTCTCGCGGTTGACGCCGGCCGAGATGGTGAACACGCCCGCATCCGAGAGGTAGCCGTAGCCGGAACTGACCGAGTACGCCAAACCCCGCCGTTCGCGCACTTCCCGGAAGAGCCGCGACGACATGCCGGCCCCGAGTACGTCGTTCATGATGCGCAGCGAGAACCGGTCGGGGTCATCGCGCCCGAAGATCGGTAGCCCGAGGTAGAGCGTGCACTGGTCGATGTCGCGGCTGTCCGTCGCCACGCGGGGCCCCGTCAGGCTGGGGTCGTAGGGGCTGAGACCGGGAAGCGTACCGGGCTTCATCCCGCTGAAGAGCGGCTCCGCCTTGCGCACGACGTCGGCGTGCGTGACGTTCCCCGCCACGGAAAGGACGATGTTCGAGGGCAGGTACCACTCGCTGATGTGCGAGACGAAATCGGGCCGCTGCATCGCCTCCACCAGTTCGACCGAGCCGCCGACGTCCCAGCCGGCGGGCTGCTCCCCGTATACGGACGTGCCAATCAGCCGGCCCGCCCACGCCGCCGGGTTGTCGTGGTTCCGCTTCAACTCCTGCTGTACTACCGTGCGTTCGCGGTCGATCTCCGCCTGTTCGAGCTTCGAGCACAGCAGCATGTCGGCTTCGACATCGAGCGCGGTGTCGAAGCGGTCGAACGGCACGATGTTCCAGTAGCAGGTGTATTCCTTGTTCGTGTAGGCGTTGAGCGTGCCGCCGGCGCCCTCGATCTCCTGGGCGATCATCGTCGCGTCAGGGCGCTTCTCGGTGCCCTTGAAGACCATGTGTTCGAGGAAGTGCGTGATCCCGTTAATACGCTGCGGCTCGGAGCGCGATCCGACGCCGACAAAGATGTTCACCGACACGGCCTGTGTGGTGGGCATGGGCGTGGTTACGATGCGCAGCCCGTTGGGCAGCGTCGTCAGTTCCCAGGTAACCGCCAAGATGTATCTCCGCCGTTGAAGTGAGCCGTATTCTACGGATCGCGCCTCCTACCGATAGGGGGCGGCCGCGCAGCGTTCTTTACGGCACCGTACACTCCACGGCATGCCCCCCATCCCCTCGCTGACGATCGCCCCCAACTGGACCAGCGCAGCAGGGGCCCTCGAGACCGTGCTCGCCTATCTCGGGAACCCGCTTCCCCGGCACGCTGTCATGGGCATCACCGGGCACGCATGGCATCTCACCGTTGCCACCCGCGCCGACATTACTGCCCTCCCTTCCGGTCCGGTCGACCTCGATTGGGACCGGATGGTGCGCCGCTACGACCGCACCGGCGTTCGCTGGGAACGCTTCGGCGCGCAGCTGCCCGCGGACGAAGACTGGACGGACATGCGCGCCGCCGCGGTCGAGTGGGCGACTGCGCACCTCGACGCCGGTCGCCCGCTCATCGGCTGGGACTTTCACCTGCACGAGCACGCCGTCGTCTATGGCTACGACCGCGCGCGAGCCGGATTCCTCGTCGACGACGTGCTGACCGCGGAGGTCGGCCCCCTCGCGGCGTGGCGTGACTGGCCGTCGTCGATTGGGGAGATCGAGCTGTTCGCGCCGCTCGGCCCCGCCGAGGTCGACGCGGCTGACGTGATCGTTGAATCGCTGGAGACCGCCCTGGAGTGCTTCGCAGGCGGCGACGGCCCCGACGACGGCCAGCCGAGAGGCACCGCGGCCCTCGATACGTGGGCGGACGTCCTCGATGGCGAGGGCGAGGTCGACCGTGCGGGCAACGCCTACACGCTGGCCGTTCTGCAGGCGGCGCGCATGGACGGCGCCGAATTCCTCTCCGACGTCGCGGCCGCTCTCCCCGACCTCGCGGCCACGCTCGGCCGCGCCGAGCGCTCAATTCGCGACGAGGTCCAGGCGCTCTCGCCCCTGCTTACGCTGTTTCCCTTTCCGACCGGAGGGCACGGGAACGTTGCGAACGCCGGCCTGCGGCGAGGCGCGGCGATGGCACTCCGACGCGCGGCCCGCCACGAGCGCGCGGCCGCAGACGCAATCACGGAGGCGCTGGCGCAGTTCGCGGATTGACGGCGCCTCAGGGCGCAGCCGACGGATGTACCGTCGGGGCGTAGCCTTCAGCGAACGTACGGACGACGGAACGCGGTGTGAGTACACGAACGGTTTCGGCGGGCCGGATTGGCGCGACCGCCGTGTAGCCGCCCGGTGACCACTGCAGGAGCCGATCCCTCCAGACGATCCAGGCTTCCGCTGGGCTGTCGGCACGAACCACGAAGGCGCCGGGCGGAAGCTCACCCAGTGACGCGACGAACGTCACCTTCTCCCGCCTTCGCGTGACGCGCTCGCGATGCAGAACGGCGTCGACCGCGCCGATGCTCCGCGCACCAGGCGGGATGGCGCCGGGTTCGCAGCCACCCAGGCTGACTGGAAAGCCTTCGCGTCATGACGGCGGCACTCGAAACACGGCCGGTGGCCCGCGGCGAACGCCGTCGCCTCGTCGAGGAAGAAGAGCTCCGTATAGCGCCGCGGCTGCATGACCTCTCGGTGCCACCCTTTGAACTCGAGCCGGCAAGTGATCCAGTGCGTGTTGACCCATCGCGATGCGGTGAGCCGCTGCTCCGCGTCGTGGAAGCAGCCCCCGCGATTGCCCATCCACATGCCGCGCTCCGGCGTCGCGATGATCTCCCCGAACGGCGTGACCCGGTTCTGCAGCGGCGTCGGAGGTGTCATCTCGCGAAGTAAACCACCGGAAGCGCTGCATGGTAACAGTGCCGACCTGCCGAACAGATCGAACTGTCCACCAACTGAGAACTGTGAACCAGCCGCTGCTCGGTCTCCCCTCTCCCGCTCGTCGGGAGAGGGGCCGGGGGTGAGGGCTAAATGGCGCGGACGCCGTCCACGATGAGGCCCGCCGCTATCGCAATCGCCAGCGCGCCCGTGATCCGCGCAATGGCGTCCAGTGCGACAGTCGCCCTGGTCGGCCGGACGCCCACTATCGCCGCGGCCACGATGACCACCGGCGCGGCAGCGCCAATCGCGAGCCCGATGCCGTGATCGACGGAGTAGCTGAGCGCAGCTGCCAGTCCCCACGGCCCGGCCAGCAGCGGAAAGGCGAGCGGGAACGCTGCCGGGTCGACGTTCGGGTCGCGGCCTGAGTCGCCCCAGCGGCCTCGCCAGATGGCAAACACGCCTCCGACGGCGATGACGATGCCCGCTGCGATGCGGAACGTCTCCGGTTCGATCGTGAGCCAATCGAGGAGCGGGTCGGCGACCCCCGCAGCCACGGCGTAGATCGCCAGTGCGAGCACCGCCGCCAGCGTTGCGCTGCGTGCGGCGGCCTTTGGCTCCGGCTGGAAGCCCTTCGTCGCCATCGCCATGGCGACGGCTGCCGGGTTCACAGCGGCGAAGAACGCGACAAGCAGCCGCAGATATTCGCTCACGGGGCTTTCACGGCGTCGAGGATTGGCTGGCTGCGCACGAGCCCCGACGTGGCGTGCTGCTGATCGTCCATGCGGGTGACACCCTCCGTGTACCAGGCGCCCGCGACCAGTCCCGGTCGGGCGTACTTTGCCGACTGGGCTTCGGTCTGCTGCCGATCGGCGAGCATGCCTGCGGCGCAGGCCGCGCGTTCTGCCAGCTTGTCTCGCATGTCGGCCATCCTCGGGTCTGTGGATGCTAGCCGCCAGAGCGCATCGAGCCCCTCGCTCCACGTCCCCATTCCTGCCGCCCGCGCTCGCCGCCCGTGGATCAGGTCGGACCACCACGTGTTCCGCCGCTGCGACTCAACCCGGACGAGGAAGCCGAACCGCTCGGATAGGCTGCGGGCGTAGCGAATGTTGTCCTCGTCGGGCGGCCATGTCGCCATCTCGCCGAGTCCGTAGGCTGCCCACTGGTCGGCCCACGGCGGGTAGTCGTAGCCCTCTTTCGCGTCGCGCTCGTTCGAAAGATAGTCCGCCGTCGCCCGCGCGGGAGCCTCCCATTGCTCGTCCGGGAACTCGTTCCGCATGAGCGTGAGCGCCCAGAACGCCTCTCCCGTCGCGTACTTTGAGCGGTAGCGCGGGTCCGGCTCGCCTGTCGACGGCCACCAGATGAGCAGCATGCTGCCGTCGTCCTGTTGCATCACGAGGATGTACCGGGCGAGCTGCCGCATCAGTTCGTCGTACGTGGTGTCGTGCGTGGCCGCGCGACGCTGTGCCAGCCCCGCGAGCATCAGGGCGCTCGCGCCGAGCTCCACCGTGCCGCTCCCCGGGTCGCGAAGCGCCATCCAGTCGTCGTGGCTGATCAGGTTTCCCCGCATCCAATCGAGGCCGCGGTCGGCCGTCGGAAGCACGGATGGGTCGTCTGCGGCGAGCACGTAGAGCGCCATCACGACACCCGCGTGCCGGACCGTGTTGTACGCCGGCGTCTCTACGTCCGTGTCGCGGTTGTACTCGTAGACGAAGCTGCCATCGGGCTGCTGCGCACGCTCGATCCAGCCTGCGCTCGCCTGTGCCGCCTGGAGGGCGCCGGCGCTCGTCAGCGGCGGGCACACCTGCGCCGGCACGACCACCACGCGCAGCGCGACGATGCCCAGCCCCCAGAGCGCGAACGTGCCGACCAGCCCCTTGAGAACGTTCCGGTTCATCGCTTGCCAACGATACCGGGGCCGTGCGAACGGGGAACCGGTTCCGTCCGAAGGTTCACGCTGCCCGCTGGATTACCATCGTTCGATGAATCTCTTCGAAGCGGCTGCGGCCTGCCGGCTTTGTCCCGGCGTCGAGCCGGGCTCCGCCGTCCTCGGTCCGAGCAGCGGGCCAGTCCCGGCCGACGTGCTGTTCATCGGCGAGGCGCCCGGACGGCGCGGCGCGGCGCGCACGGGCGTCCCCTTCTCGGGCGACGAATCAGGCCGGCGCTTCGAGATGCTCCTGGTCGGAAGCTGGCCTTGGCCGCGATCGCGTGTTCGTGACGAACGCCGTGCTCTGCCTGCCGCTCGACGCGCGCGGCAACAACCGGCCGCCGAAACGGGCCGAACGCGCGAACTGCGCGGCACACCTCGCCGCGACCATCGATCTCGTCGATCCGCGGCTGATCGTGACGCTCGGCGCGACGGCGCTGGCAGCGCTGCGTCACGTCTCGCCTCACGGCCTCGCGCTCTGCACGGCCGCTTCCACGCCGCTCCCGTGGAACGGGCGACTGCTCGTGCCGCTCTACCACACCGCGCAGCGAGCGCAGGTCCACCGCGACTGGGTCGACGCAGATCGCGGACTGGCGCGCGCTCGGGACGCTGGTGCGGTCGTTGCCGCTGCGCGGTTAGGGCCGGCGCATCCCCGCAAGGGCCATCAGCTCCTCCGCGAGCGCCTTCCCGAGGCCGGCTGCCGTCTCGGCCGGTCCGGCCATCTTCGACCGCACCACACGGCCGTCTGACGCGAGCAGCGCATGAAGCTTGAGAGTCGAGCCGAACCGCTCGGCGTAGGCCGCGGCAGGAAAGCTGCAGCCCGCGTCGATGGTGGCCAGGAACATCCGCTCGGCCGTCACGATCACCCGGAGCTCGGCGTCGTCGATGGCCGCAAGAAACGCCCGTGTGGCGGCATCGTCCGAGCGGCATTCCACGGCGAGGGCGCCCTGTGCCGGCGCCGGGAGGATCTCCTCGAACCCGAACACGTGGCTGATGCGCTCGTCCAGCCCGAGGCGCCGCAGCCCGGCGTAGGCCAGGACGGCGGCATCGAACTCTCCGTCGTCGACCTTCCGGACGCGCGTGTCGACGTTGCCGCGGATGGCGCGGATCTCGATGTCCGGACGGATGGCACGGAGCTGCGCCTCGCGCCGCGCGCTGCTGGTGCCGACGACCGCGCCGGGCTTCAGCCCACGAAACGTCGCGCCGTTCGCGCTGACCAGCGCATCGCGGGGATCCTCGCGGAGGGGCACGGCGGCGATGGCAAGCCCGTCCGGGCGCTTCGTCGGCAGGTCCTTGTAGCTGTGGATCGCCACGTCGATCTCGTTGCGTAGCAGGGCGTCCTGGATGGCGCTCGTGAACCAGCCGGTGCCCTCGCCGGAGCTCAGCGCGCTCACCTGGTCGCGGTCGCCGGCGGTGGAGATGGTGACGGTCTGCACGTCCAGCGACGGGTGGGCGGCGCGCAGACGGTCAGCCACGAGCCCGGTCTGGACGAGCGCGAGGCGGCTGCCGCGCGTGCCGAGTCGCAGCGTCGTCATGCGACCGGCGCCGCGAGGCGCATCGCTTCGTGCGCGGCGTTCACCGTGGCGTCGATGTCGGCCTCGGAATGCGCATTCGAGACAAACCACGTCTCGAACTGCGACGGTGGCAGCATCACGCCGCGTTCCAGCATGGCGCGGTGGAAGCGGCCGAACATGGCCGTGTCGGATTCGCGCGCCTCGGCGTAATTCGTCGGCGCTCCCGGCCGGAAGAACGTCGTCAGCATCGACCCGACGCGCACGACGCTCGCTGGCGCTTCGGCGCGGCGGATCGCGGCGTTCAGGCCGTTCTCCAGGTGCCGGGCCAGCTCTTCGATGCGGCGGTACGGTGCGCCGCCGGAGAGTTGGCGCAGCATCGCCGCGCCGGCCGCCATGACCAGCGGGTTCCCGCTCAGCGTGCCCGCCTGGTAGACCGGCCCCTCGGGCGCGATGCGCGACATCAGCTCAGCACGGCCCCCGAATGCGCCGACCGGCAGGCCGCCGCCGATGACCTTCCCCAGGCAGACCAGGTCCGCCTCGGGAAGCAAAGCTGATAAGCCGTAGCGCATGCGGAAGCCGGTGATCACTTCGTCGGCGATGAGCAGGGCGCCATGGCGGTGCGGCACGTCCTGCAGGGCGTCGAGGAACGCCTGCGTGGGCGGTACGAGCCCCATGTTCGCGGCCACCGATTCGACAATGACGCACGCCGTGTCGTCTGCGTGCTGTTCGAACCACGCCGACAGCGCGTCCGGGTCGTTGTACGGGAGGACCGCCGTCAGCCCGGCGATTGCCTCCGGCACGCCCGCCGAATCGCTGAGGCCGAGCGTGGCGACGCCGCTCCCGGCCTTTACGAGCAGGCCGTCGCTGTGGCCGTGGTAGCAGCCATCGAACTTCACGACGACATCGCGGCCGGTCGCGGCACGCGCGAGCCGGATCGCCGTCATCGTCGCCTCGGTGCCGGAGTTCACGAAGCGCACGCGCTCGAGCCCCGTCGCTTCCGTAACCAGCTGCCCGAGGTCGACCTCGCCCGGCGTGAGCGCGCCGAAGGCGGTCCCGCTCTTCGCGGCACCTTCGATAGCGGCGACAACCTCCGCGTTCGCGTGACCCAGGATGAGCGGCCCGAACGCCGCCACGTAGTCGATGTAGCGCGCGCCCTCGGTGTCGTAGACGTACGGGCCCGTCGCCGCGCGCGATCGGCACCGGCTCGCCGCCCACCGAGCGGAAGGAGCGGACGGGGCTGTTTACGCCACCGGGGAAGAGCTTGCGGGCGGCCTCGCGGACCGATGCGTTAGTCATTGCCATATCTTGCGGCAAGGTATGCCTCGCGTATCTCATTGCCCGGCGCGTCGAACGCGGCGAAGGCGACGTTAGGATCGGCCTGGGCGGGCGACGGCGGTTCGCGCTGCCACAACGCCGCCTCGCGGCAGAGCGACACAAGCACGCTGCACGGCTCGGGGCAGGGAATCTCGCCGTCGGCCTGGGCTCGGCCCCGGCCCAGACGGGCGCGCGGACGCACTGCGCGCACAGGGCATCCGTAGCGACGGCGCGGCCACGTTCATCGAGGCTGGCGGCTACGGCGTAGCGGCCGCTCTGACGAGCCAGGACGTCCTCCATCCCCACGACACGCAGCGTGCCCGACTTCCACTGCTCGCTGTGGCGCAGCGCCAGCGGATAAACCTCATCGACCAACGCCCCCACGCCATCGGAGGGGCACCGCGTCTGCCAGCCGCCTGGGAGCGTCCGGGCGCCGGAAAGCGGCCGGTACCGCCCGCGCTCGTCGAACCGTGCCTGTCGGCGCAGAGCCTCGGCGCTCGCTTCGACGTCCAGCGTTCCCGATCGGCGCTCCGGCGAAGCGATCACCGCCTCGGCATCCACGACCGACACGCTCAGTTCGCCGACGGAGAATTTCGTCGCGCTCACCACCGTCGAGCCTCATCAGCCAGTTCGCTGATAACGTCCGCGACGCTCGGATGCGTGCCGACGGCCGCTGCGTAGCGCAGGCGACGCCCGCCGCGTCGCGTCTCCACGCCGTCGAGGGCCATATCCTCCGGGATCGTCTCCCCGACGTGCCAGCCATCGGCGATGAACAGGGGCACGACGACGATCGACTCGTTTTGCACGAGTTCGAAGACGTCCCGCATGTTCGGTTCCTGGTCGAGAAAGATGGTAGCGACCTCCGGGAAACAACCCAGGTCGCGGACGTAGTCTGCCTGCCGCAGTACGTTTTCTTCGGATCGCGCATTTCGGGGCGTGCCGTGGCCAAGAACGGCCAGCGCTTCCGTGCCCTTCGCCCCGGCTTCCATCGCGCGTTGCACAATCACCCGCGCAAGCGATGGATGCCCGCCAATTGGCTTCGTGTACTGCACCCTTCGCCCATCGACACAGTTCATCGCCCCGCTGAGCTGCATCTCGCGTGGGATGACCTCGTTTGTGAAGTAACCCTCCGAGACGAACACGGGCACCACGGTGACGTCGTCCGCATCGAACGCGTCGAGCGCGCGCGAGAGCGACGGCTCCTCCTTCCAGAAGCCGACACGTACCTCCTCGAACGCTCCGCGAGCCCTCATCGCGTCGGCGTGTGCGTACACCGGCGCGCTTGAGTCGGCGTTGAGGTGCGATCCGTGCCCCACCAGGAGCAGCCCTCTACTCATCCGGTTCAACCGCCACCGCGCCACGGCGCCCCAGGCGCGCCTCCCGCTCCTGGCGCGCCACGCGAACGGCCTGGTGCCAGCCCGGCCCAAGAGCCGCCGCAATGCGCTCGCGAATCGTCCGCGCCAGCGTCGGCGATGCCCCGCCCGTCGAGATCGCGATGGCGAGGTCCCCATCGCGCAGCATCGCCGGCGTGAAGAACGTGGATTCGTCCTGCCGGTCGGTGACCACGACGGGGATGCGCCGCCGGCGCGCCTCCTCGCCAACCTGGCGATTCACCTCGCGCGAGTCGGTGCAGGCGAAGGCAACCGCGAACGGCACGACCGCGTCGAAGTCCGAGGGCGCGAACACGCGCTCAACGATGGTGACGAACGGCGCCCGCCGAATCGCCTCGCGGACCGAAGGGGACACGACCGTGATCTCGAACTCCGCCGCGACGAGATTCGCGACCTTGCGCGCGGCCACCGCGCCGCCGCCAACGACGAGGGCGTGGCCGCTCGATGGCTGCAGGTCGATCATCAATCCCATCGCAACGCCTCCACGGTGGCTGCGACGAGGGCATCGAGGCCGGGCGTGGCCGCCTCCGCATCGACTCGGCCGAACGCCACGCGCATCGCGGCCGACGTTTCCGGGCCGATGCTGACCAATCTCGTCGCGCCTTCCAGCTTAGACGTTCCGAGCGCGGCAGCGAGGTTTCGCGCCGTCGACGCGCTCGTGAACGTGATCGCGTCGGCGGCAAGGACGTCGGCGCGCTGGTCCTCGCTGAGCGGCTCGGGCAGCGTTTCGTAGGCGGCCACCTGCTCCACGAGTCCGCCGCGCGCCCGCAGGGCGTCCGCCAGGCGGTTGTCCGTGAGCGACGACACCGGCAACAGGATGCGCGCTCCGCGCACGCGCTCTATCTCGTCTGCAAGCGCAGCCGACGTCGCCTTCGATGGCACGAAATCGGGCACGACGCCATGCGCATGGAGCGCAGTGGCCGTCGCTTCGCCCACGGCGGCGACCTGCGTGTTGTGCAGCGCACGCGCGTCTCTGCCGATACCCGAAAGCCCTTCGAAGAGCGCGTCCACGCCGTTTGCGCTCGTGAACACTATCCAGTCCCAGCGCGAGCCCGCGCCTTCGGCGAGCGGAAGGTTCCCGGGGAGCGAGTGCGTGCGAATGACTGGCGCCTCAATGACGCTCGCGCCAAGCGCCTGCAGCATGTCGGCAAGCTGGCTCGCCTGTGTCCGCGCCCGCGTCACAACGATCTTCCGGCCTGCAAGCGGCCCCGGCTCGAACCAGCTCAGCTCGTCGGCAAGCTCCGCTACCGGCCCGACGACCGTCACGATCGGAGACCCAACGCCAGCCGCAGCCGCCCGCGTGGCGATGTCGCCGACGCGGCCGCGCACAACCTGCTGGTCGGCGCGCGTTCCCCAGCGCACGCAGGCTGCCGGGCGTCTCCGGCGGCTTGCCCGCCGCCATGAGCTCGTCCATATTCACCGCGAGGTTGGCGGCGCCCATCAGGATCAGCAGCGTGTCGGCACGCGCGGCGAACCGCCCAGTCGGTCCCGCCGCCGTCAGCGGCATCGCTGGCCGTCACGACGAGCACGTTCGAGGCCATGCCCCGGTGCGTGACGGGAATCCCGGCGTACGCCGGTGCCGCGATTGCCGACGTGATCCCGGGCACGACGGTGAACGGCACTCCCGCCAGCTTGCAGGCGAGGGCCTCCTCGCCGCCGCGGCCGAAGACGAATGGGTCGCCGCCCTTCAGTCGCACGACCCGCTTGCCTTGCTGCGCAAGGCTCACGATCAGGGCGTTCGTTTCCTGCTGGCGCATCTCGTGGCGGCCGGCGCGCTTCCCGGCGTTGATGAGCTCGGCACTGGAGGGCGCGCAGCGCAGTAGTTCGTGCGGCGCAAGCGCGTCGTAAACCACGGCATCCGCCGCTTCGAGCGCACGCATTCCGGCCACGGTGATGAGTCCCGGATCGCCCGGGCCGGCGCCAACAATCCAGACGTGGCCGGAGGACATCGCCGAAGCCCTCACGCAGTGGTTTCGCGCATGGAGTCCGGATCGATTCCGCGCTCCTCGCACCAGCAAGCGTACGCCACCGGCGAGATCTCGGACGGCTTGATCTCGCTCCGCCCGCCCCAGAAGACGTTGGTGTACGACACCGCGATGCCCGCCTCTGCCAGGTGCTCGTCGATCGCCGCTTTGTGCGCGAGCACGAGCTGCTTATCGGTGCCGTGCGCGACGCCCATGATGTTCACGTTGCGGAACTCGCGCCCGCCTTCCCGCCAGTACGCATGCGTCATGATGTCGTGCCGCCCAACCTCGCGACCGGCGTCGAGTTCTCGCCCGGGCGGGACGGCCCAGTGGAACAGCGCGTTGTACCGCGTCACCCGCTCGCCGGTCGCGAGCGGCTTGACGTGTTCGAGGAACGTCGAGAAGCGCCCGATCACGCCTTTGCGGTTCAACCCGCGCGCGACGTCGTAGAACACTGCGCTGCTGACGCCGGCTTCGGCCGCGCGCGCTTCCCACGGCCGAACGACGATCTCTTCCGGCTCGAACTCGCGCTTGAGCGCCGTGAGGACGCGCCACTCGAGGTCGTCCAGCGTGACGATGTTGGTGTCGAGCACTGCGCCGGGCTCGTCCGAGCGGCTGCCGGGCTCGGTCTCACGCCGCCGCGTATGCCCGACGCCGAGGGTGAACAGCCGCTTCGCCGGCATCAGCCGCCAGCTCTTCGCACCAACCTCCCCCGCGAGGAAGGCGGCGTGCTTCTCAATCGAGAATCCCTGCGGCGTCTTGAGAGTGGTCCACAGGCGATACGTCGAACCCGCCGTGGCCGAGTCCGTCGTGCGGATGACCACGTGGCCGGAGAACGGGTCGCGCTCGACCATGTAGTCGAACGCGGCGGAAAGCCGCTCCTCCGGCACCTCCCACGCGACGAGCGCGCCCGCGGCGAGGTTCGTCGCCATGAGCGTCTGGCGGATGCGGCGGATGGTGCCCGCGGCCAGCATGGCGCGCAGCCGCTCGATCACGAGCTCAACCGGGACGCCGGAGCGAAGCGAAATCTCGCTGATCGGGTCTTCCATGAACCCCGCAAGGCGGTCTTCCGAGACGGCGAGGATGGCCACGTTCACGGGGTCCGCGATGCTGGCGGTGGAGCTCTCGATGGTGGACATCAGCGTGCCCCGTCGGTCACGCGCTCGAGCGGCTCGAACAGCGAGATGACGGCCCGCGCGGCGCCCGGATCTTCGAGCTCGCGCAGCCGCTGCGAAGGCGTGTGGAAGAGCTGGTTCACGAACGACCGCGTGATCGTCTCGATCGTGTCCTCAGGGATTTCCGGGTGGAGCCGCGCGATGCGCTGCGATTCCCGCCGCCGCGCCGCCTCCACGTAGCCCCGCAGCCGCCCGACCGCCGACTGGCCGTCCTCCGCCTCCATCTCGAGGCGGCGGCTCAGGATCTCGCCCAGGCGTTCCCGCAGGTTGGCGCGCGCGCGGTCGCCGTGTTCGGTGGCGTGGGGTCCGTCGCGCAACGCCGCGATGGTAAGCAGCGGCGCCCTGGGCGTCCCAACGAAGTTCGGCGGAGTGCCGAGGTCCAGCAACAGTGCCCGGACCCCTGGCAGGTCAGCGGTAGCATCCAACGGCGCCGCCCCCGAACCAAGGCATCCCACGGCGACGTCGACCTCGCCCAGTTCACCCATGGCCGCCAGCGGCAATGAGCTCGATGGCGGCGTCGAACCGCTCGCGCAGTTCGGCCGGGCGGCGAGCGGCCACGACAACCCGGCCAAAGCCCAGATCGGTTCCCCGCTCGGCGACGAGGCGGCCCACCTGGCCGGCGCCGATTACGAGCAGGGTCCCCGCGGCCGGGATTCCCGCACGGTCGAGGCCACGGTCGAGCAGGTGGCCCGAGTGGCTCGCGAACGCCGTCTCCCGGCGAAGCTCGCGCGCGGCGGCTAGCGCCACCGCGGCGTGGCGGCGCAACGGCGGCGGCGCGTCGGCGAACGCGGTTCGCACCTGCCCGAGGATCTGGGCCTCGCCGAGCACCACCGAGTGAAGCCCGGCCGCGACTTCCGTCAGGTGTTGGAGGGCGGGCAACCCGCGTTCGTGCTTTGGCGCTGCGCAGCCGCACTCGGCTCCGCTGTAGACCTCGATGCGCTGGCAGCTTTCGACGACCACGGCGCCCGGGCCATGGCGTCGGGCCATCGCTGAGATTCCCGCCAGCTCGTCCGCGGCCATGGAAGCCGTGGCCCACGCGCAAAGCTGCAGCTGTTCGTCGCCGAGCCCGGTCATGCGAGCTGCGCCATGATTGCTTCGATATCGGCCTTCGCGCACGTGAACATCGGCGTGTCGCGCTGTGTGTAGAGGCTCGCTTCGGTGTAGCGCAGCCGGCCCACGAGGTCGACGAACTCTTGCGGGTAGTTCGAATCGAACGCTACGACGAACTCCTGGTCGTCGATGCCGTAGCTGTAGCTCGTGTTGAGCCGGACGCCCTTGAACGGGCTCGCCGCCGCGATGTGCTCGTCCATCATCCCCTGCCGCGCGTGCGGCGTGAGCCCATACCACGGCCGTGTCTTCACGAAGGGGTAGACGAACAGATAGGCGCCTTCGCCGGGAAGGATCTCCACGCCGTGCCCCGAGCCTTCGATGCGGTTCACGTACTGCGATCGCTTCTGCAGCGACAGGAAGTTGTATGGCTGGGCCAGGTAAGCGCCGAACGCGCTGCGGTTGATCGCCGCGGACATCTCCTGGAAGCACGAGATGTCGTTCGAGATGCGCCACAGCATGAAGTCGCAGTCCGCACGCAGTCCCACCAGCGAATACGTCCGCAGGATCATGCTGTCGTGCTCCGACCATTCGCGGACAAGCGCGGTGAACTCGGCGGTCGCCGCTTCCCGCTCGGGCGGGGGAAGCCGGCGAAACTCAGGAGCCAGCTTGTAGAACGCGTAGTTCAGGAACTGGCGGGCGCTGCGGTCAGGCTCCTTCTGCGTGACCTGGCCGCTCGGATCGAGGTCCACCGACGGCCCCCGGCGAGCGGGCGGCGGCGGTCCGCCGGGCTGCTCGTGCTGCGTCACGATGCACCTCCGACGCCGGCCGTGGCGAGGTCGAAGTTGCGCGCGTAAAGCGCCTGGATGCGGCCGTAGTCCTCATCGGTGAGCTGCCTCGCGCTGTCGTAGGTGGCGAACTCGCGGAGGTTCTCGCTGCTGGTGATGTTCGGCAGCACCGATGCGATCGCCGGCTCGTGGAGTGCGAAGCTGATCGCCGCCTGGCCGATGGTGCGCCCCTCCTCCAGGAACGGCATCCGCTCCAGCTTGAGCAGCCCATCTTCCAGCCATGCCTTGCGCCGCTCGTTCGTCGTGAGGCGCCAGTTGCGGTGGTCGCCCGGCTCGAACTGGACGTCGCCGCGGACGGTCCCATCGAGAAGCCCGGACGCGTGCGGCACGCGCACAACGACCGACGCGTTCCGCGCGTTCGCGACGGGGAAAATGCGCGCCCCGATGTCCTGCTCCAGCAGGTTGTAGATGATCTGCGGCGTCGCGCCCCGCCGTTCGATGGCGGCGATGCCCTCGTCGGCCTGGCGCATGTCGAACGCCGGTCCAAGGGCAACGCCGATGGCGCCGATCAGTCCCTCGCCCTTTGTCCGCTCGAGTTCGGCCCAGAGTGCGTCGTCCTCGATGGCGTCAATCCGCGGGTTGTGGAGCTGGTAGAGGTCGATGTGGTCGGTGTTGAGACGACGGAGCGAGTTCTCGAGGGCCTTGCGCATGTACTGCGGCGACCAGTCGTGCGGGCGTTCCTGCTGGTTCGGGCGGTCCGGGTGGTTGTAGATGTCGTAGCCGAACTTGCTGCCGATGACGATGTCGCCCCGCCGGTCGCCGAGGGCCTCGGCGAGGATCGTCTCGGCATCGCCGGACGCGTAGGCGTCGCCGGTGTCGAAGAACCGGATCCCGAGGTCGAATGCCTCACGGAGCAGGCGAACGCCCTCGCTTCGCTCCTTTACGCCCCACCACGTCGTGCCCACGGTCCAGACTCCGAACCCGACAGTGGAAAGCGTCAGACCGGTGCCTCGCAGTGCTCGATACTCCAAAAAGGTGACCTCAGTTTCCCGCAAAACCCGCGTAAAGCTATCAATTGCCACAGAACTTCTGGCGGTTTGAGTATTTTATGCCATTTCGAGAAAGTGTCGAGGCAAGGGCGGCCCTCAACGGGAAGCTTGCGTATACTTCGCCGATCATGACGACGACAGTCCCCGCCGGCATCGACTACGAGGGCGTCTCCCGGTATTTCGCCCAGGAGGTCCCGGGCGGGAACGCGCCCCTGACCATCTCGCTGATCAGCGGCGGCCGTTCAAACCTGACGTACAAGATTTCGTCGCCGAGCCAGGACTGGGTGCTTCGCCGCCCGCCGCTTGGCCACGTGCTGCCGACCGCACACGACATGGCCCGCGAGTACAAGGTGCTGCACGGCCTATCGGACACGGAAGTGCCAGTGCCACGCGCCATCGCGCTTTGCGAGGACCCGTCCGTCAATGGCGCACCGTTCTACGTGATGGAATACCGCGAAGGCATGATCATCGCCGAGACGCTGCCCGACGGGTACGCGGAGACCCAGCAGGCGCGCCACGACATCGGCATCGGCATGATCCGCACCTTGGCGAAGCTCCACGCCGTCGATTACAACGCCGTTGGATTGGGCGACTTCGGGCGTCCTGAAGGCTACGTCGAGCGGCAGGTGCGCCGCTGGAACGAACAGTGGGAGCGCTCGAAGACGCGCGAAATGCCCGAGGTCGACGAGGTCATCCGCCGGCTGAAGAACGCCATCCCCGAATCCCCGGCGCCCACTATCGTCCACGGCGACTACCGGCTCGGGAACATGATGATGGCCTACAAGGAGCCCGGCCGCGTCGTAGCCATCCTCGACTGGGAGATGGCCACGCTGGGCGACCCGCTCTCCGACCTCGGCTACACGCTGATGTACTGGACCGAGGAGGGCGACGACCCGAACGCCGCCGCGGGCAGCCTGGCGACCGCCGTTCCGGGCTTCGCCACCCGGCAGGAGCTAACCGACGAATACGCCCGCCTGACGGGCCGCGACGTAACCCACATCGACTTCTATATCGTCCTCGCGTCGTACAAGCTGGCGATCATCGTCGAGGGCATCCACGCCCGCTACCTCGCGGGCGAAACGGTAGGCGAGGGCTTCGAAGGAATGGGCGACCGCGCCACGCTGCTCATGCGCAACGCGCTCAAGCTCGCCCAAAACTCCTCGGATCCCAAGTTGCGCGGCTAAGGGCGCTCATGAAGGTGACCTACGACGACCGGTTCGATCTGCTCTACCTCCAGCTAGACGACAGCAGGGGGCGTGTGAGGAATGAGGACGTGGCGGACGGGGTTGTCCTTGACGTGACGGAAGACGGAAGGATCGCCGGGATCGAAATTCTCGGCGCCTCACGCCTGGTGAACCTTGAGCGACTGCTCCCCGTGACCTACGAAAAGGCGGCGAGCTAGCCGTAGTCCGCAGCCGGCCTGCTCTCCCGCCCGTTCGACATCCGCTCGCTCTCGCTCGACAATCCCCGGATGCCGAAGCTCACCTTCCCCGATGGCTTCCAGTGGGGAGCCGCCACCGCCTCCTACCAGATCGAGGGTGCCCACGAAGAGGACGACCGCGGCGTCTCCATCTGGGACACGTTCACGCACCAGCCGGGCCGCATCTTCGAACACCAGAACGGCGACGTCGCCTGCGATCACTACCATCGCTACCAGCAGGACGTCGACCTCATGGCCGCGCTCGGCCTGCAGACCTACCGCTTCTCCGTTGCCTGGTCGCGCGTCCTGCCGTTCGGCACCGGCGCCGTCAACGAAAAGGGCCTCGCCTTCTACGACCGGCTGATCGACGCCCTCCTCGAGAAGAACATCGAGCCCGCGCTGACCATGTACCACTGGGACCTGCCGCAGGCGCTGCAGGACCTCGGCGGGTGGGCGAACCGCGACATCGTCGACGCCTTCGTGGAATACGCCGAGCTGCTCTACAAGCGCTACGGCGACCGCGTGAAGCGCTGGATCACCCTGAACGAACCCCACGTCTTCACGATGATGGGCCACCGCCAGGGCGCTATGGCCCCCGGCATCCGTAGCTACGCGCTGACGGCGAGGGCCGTCCACCACTGCCTGTTGGCCCACGGCCGAGCCGTCCAGGCGTTCCGCGAGAGCGGCCTCCCGGGCGAGATCGGCATCACGCACTCGAACACGAGCTACGAGCCGGCCGACCAGGATCCCGCGACGCTCGCGGCCACCGAGCTCGCCCGGGACTTCGACGCGCGCCTCTTCCACGGGCCGGTCTTCGGCAAGGGCTACCCGGAGTCCGTCCTGAAGTTCTACGCGCTCAAGGATGCGGAGTTCCCGATCAAGGCGGGCGACATGGACGTCATCGCCGCGCCGACCGACTTCCTTGGCACCAACCTCTACTCCCGCGCCGTCATCGAGGCTGATCCGGGACGCACCATCGGCTACCGCTACGCCCCCCCGACGCTACCGCTCCTGCCCATGGGCTACGAGGCGGCGCCGCACTCGCTCGGCGATTTCGTTCGGTGGGTTTCCAACGAGTACGGCCGGCCGAAGATCTACATCACCGAAAACGGCGTCTGCGACAACACCGAGCCGAACGCCGACGGCGTCATCGAAGACACGACGCGCGTCGACCTGCTGCGCGGCTTCCTGGCAGGGCTCCACGGGGCGATCCAGGATGGCGCCGACGTGCGCGCCTACTACCAGTGGTCGCTGATGGACAACTTCGAGTGGGCCTTCGGGTTCAGCAAGCGCTTTGGCATGGTCTACACGGACTTCGAGACGCAGAAACGCATCCCCAAGCGAAGCGCCGCGTTCTACAGCCAGGTCATCCGCGACAACGGCATCGAAGTGTAGCCCGGAACGCTTATCCGCCCTTCGCCGCCCGCCGGATCTGTTCGGCGTGGTCGTGAGCGTGCGCGGCGTAGATCTCGAGCCACGTCTCGACGGAGTACGGTCCACTCTCGCTGTGCGTGCCGGCGCGCTGCCACTGCTCCTCGCTAAGCCGCTCGACGATCTCGGCCGTGGTCTCGCGCGCCGCTTTGAGCGCCGACAGCGACGCCGCGATCGGGCGGTCGTAGGAGAGCGCCCGCGCGAACTGCTCCTCGTCATACCCGTGGATGACCGGCCGATCCTCCGCGATCAGTCGCCGGAGGCGGATGGCGCTCGTCATCTCGCTGTCCGCGAGGTGGTGGACCACCTGCCGCGCAGTCCAGCCGTCCGCCGCTGGCCGGTCAAGCTCGGCATCGCTCAGCCCGGCGACGGCCTCGCTGACAGCACGGTAGCCGTCGCGATAGCGGGCGAGTAGCTCGGCTCGTTCGGTCGCGTCCATGTGAACCCCGCCTGATAGTAAGGATCGAGCGTAGCGCATGACCGCCTCGCGGATCGAGGCGGAGCGCTCTGCGTTAGTCTACCGCTCCGGCCACGCCCTGGCGGCGGAGTTCTGCGATAGCCGCGCTGTCCAGCCCGAGCTCCGCCGCGAGCACGGCTTCAGTGTCGGCGCCGAGAAGTGGCGGCGGCTTCAGCGCGACCGGCGACTCCGACATCCGGATCGGCGAGCCCATGAGCGCGATCGGGCCAGCCGGGTGCTCGACGGTCTTGATGAAGCTCCCGCGCCCGCAGATGCGGGTCGTTGAACACCTCCATCGTGTCGAACACCGCGCTGGCAGCGACGCCCCCTTCGCAGAGGATCCGCATCGCTTCGAACTTGGTGTGCTGCATCGTCCACTTCTCGATCTCGGCCTCCAGCGCCGCGGAGTGCTCGATGCGCGAGCGCCCGGATTGGAATCGCGGGTCGTGGAGGAGGTCGTCGCGCTCGATCGCGACGCAGAGCTGGTCCCACATGCGCGTGTTCGAGATGAGCATGTAGACGTAGTCGTTGCGGCCTCCCGGAGCGCAGGCGTAGAGCCCGGTGGGAGCGCCTCCCCGGCTGCCGCGCCGGCGCGCCGGCTCCCGGCCCCACTGCGTCACGCCGATAGTGCGCATGAACATCGTCATCGATTCCTGCATCGATACCTCGATGGACTGCCCGACGCCCGTGCGAAGCTTCTGCGCCCATGCGGCGGTGATGGCGAGTGCCATCTGCATGCCCGTGCCCGTGTCGGCCATCGTCGGCCCGGGCGGCACCGGCGGGCCGCCCTGCTCGCCGGTCACGGAGTACGCCCCGGACGCAGCCTGCGCGAGGGGGTCGAAGCACTTCCAGTTGGCGTATGGCCCGGAGAGCCCGTACCCCTTGATCCGCGCGTAGATGATGGCCGGGTTGCGGCCGCGCATGACCTCGTACGTCAGCCCGAGGCTCTCCATCACGCCGGGTCCGAAGTTCTCCACGAACACGTCGAAGTTCGGGACCATCCGCAGGAGCAGTTCGCGCGCCTGCTCGTGTTTGAGGTCGAGCACGACGCTGCGCTTGTTGCTGTTGTAGTTGAGGAAGTACTGCGAGTCCTCCTCGCCCAGCGCGAACGAGCGCCGGCCGGGGTCTCCGCGCGGCGACTCGATCTTGACGACGTCCGCCCCAAGCCAGGCGAGCATCTGCGTACACGAGGTGCCGGCCTCGTACTGCGTCATATCGAGGATGCGCAGGCCTTCGAGCGCTGTTCCCATGGCAGTCCCTCCGTGCGAGCCGTCGGTTTCGCGAGGATGGCGAGATACTACGCCGCTAACAGCGGCGGCGGTGGGCCGTCGGCCGGTACCCCCACAGCGGCGCTACGAATCGTCCCGCGTCAACTGCTTCACGTATCGCGCCGGGTGCCACTCCCTGCCGGCGACGTCGAACACCGTCTCGCTCCCCACGTGGATGTATCCGATGGACTCATACAGCGCCCGTGCCCCGAAGTTGTCCGCCGAGACGGTCAGCGTCGTGCTCGTAGCTCCGCGAAGACGGGCTCGCGCTTCGAGCTCGGCGAGGATCGCCCGCGCGTAGCCACGTCGCTGGTGCGGGATCGCCACGCGAATGTAGTCGACCTCGAACGCCCCGTCGCCGAGTGGTTCGATTGAGCCCATCGCCACGATGACGCCATCGACCACACCGACGAGGAAGGCGCCCTGCTCCTGGAAGTGCCGCGGGATCTCCAGCAACGCGGGGTAAAAGCGAAGGCTCGCCGGAATGTCGGCGTCCGGGTTCTGCGCGTGCATGTTCAACGCAAGCACGTGCTCAAGGTCGCCCGGCCCGAAGTCGCGAACGAGCAGCTGTTCAGCCATTGGGCCTCCGGTCGCGAGCGAAGCCCGCTTACCCGCGCGGCAATCCCAGCCCGCGCTGCGCGATGATGTTGCGGTTGATCTCCGACGTGCCCGCGGCGATGGTCAGCGAGACCGTCGAGAGGTAGAGCATCGGGATGCTGCCGCCGATCGGTGCGCCCTCGCCCATGATCTGGCCCGAGAGCCCGAGCGAGTTGATCGCCACCCGCGCCAGCCGCTGGTGCAGCTCGGTGCCGAACGTCTTCGCCATCGACGCTTCGTAGTTCGGCACCATGCCCTTGCTCTGCATCCACGCCACCCGGTACGACATCAACCGCCCGACGCGGAACCCCAGCCCGATGTCGGCGAGCGCGTGCCGGATCGGCAGCTCATCGAAGAGCGTCGCCCCCCGCATCGCGCGGGAGGGCGTCTTCTTCGCATACGCCGCCACCTCCTCGAACGAACGCAGGCCGCCGATCACCCGGCCGATGCCGGAGCGCTCGAAGTCGAGCGTCGCCGTGGAGACGTACCAGCCGCGGTTCACCTCGCCGACGACGGCGCTGGCAGGCACGCGCACGTCTTCGAAGAACACCTCGTTGAAGCCGGCCTGGCCGTTCATCTGCACCAGCGGCCGCACGGAGATGCCCGGCGACTTCATGTCGACGAGGAAGTAGGTGATGCCGCGGTGCTTGGGAGCGTCCGGGTCGGTGCGCGCCAGCAGGATCATGTAATCGGCGCGCTGCGCCATCGACGTCCAGATCTTCTGCCCGTTGACGACGTACGAGTCCCCGTCGCGGATGGCGCGCGTCTGGAGCGAGGCGAGGTCCGAGCCGGACCCGGGTTCGGAGAAGCCCTGGCACCAGTGCAGCTCGTCCCGCGCGATACGCGGGAGGAAATCCGCCTTCTGCTCGTCCGTGCCGAACAGGATGATCGTCGGCCCTACGCGGTCGGTCCCCATCGTCTGGCCCGGCGCGCGGTGGTACGCCATCTCCTCGTTGTAGACGAGCTGCCGCATGTGCGAGGCAGCCTGGCCGCCGTACTCCTTCGGCCACGACATCGTCAGCCAGCCCTTTTCCGCCAGCTTCTTCGTGAACGACTCGCCCTCACGTGCCTTCGGGAACTCCTCGCGGATGAAGGCCCGCACTTCCGTACGGAACGCCTCCTGGTCCTGGTCGAATCGAAAATCCATCTCAGCCTCCCGAAACACGAAAACGCCCGGCGATCCGTCTCGCCGGGCGAAGGCTACGCCTCTCGTTTGCCGAGATCGACTAATTGCTCCACCAACTCAGCAACTGGGAATCTGCACCGCTCGAAGATCCCCTCTCCCACCGCGGTGGGAGAGGGGCCGGGGGTGAGGGCCAGCGGCGACTAGCTCGCCTGCAGCGAAGCCGCCGCCACGTCGAACTGGTAGAACTCGGTCACGCCATCCGCGCGGTCGCCCACGAGCACCAGCTCGTAGTCGTGGCCGCCGTCGGGGAAGTCGATGGACAGCGCGTGCGTCTCCCAGACGTTGTCGCTGGTCAGGCCGGCCGTGTCGTTCGTGAGCGACTTGGCCGAGCCGGGGAGGCACGCCTGCGCCGTCGTGCAGCCCGCCTGCTTCGAAAGCAGCACGGCCGCGCCCGGCGTGGCGCTCGTGGTCCCCGGGCGCGTTCATCGTGCGCCACGTGGCCGTCGCGGCGAGGCCCTGCTGCGAAAGCGTCGGCGCGAATGTGCCGAGCGCCCAGAACTGCGCGTCGGCGCGGCTCGTCGTGCCGAGCTCGCCGGTCGCGGTCTTTCGCGCAGCGATCCGTCACGACCGCCCGTACGATGCCGGGCGCACCGCCCGTGCCAATGCTGATCGTGTGGTGCGTGGCGGCCTGGCTGTCGGACTCCGGCCCCGGGTACTGCGTGGTGTCGCCCGCACGTCCCGAGAACAGGCTGACCGTTGCCGTGGTGGGCACGTCGGTTTCGATGTCGACCGTGATGGCCCCGGCGCCGGCGTGCGTCTCCGCCATCCAGAGGATGCGGGGAGCCGCGGCCGAGGGCACCGCCGTCGGGTCGGACTGTCGTCGTCGCGTTCACTTCGACGACCTGCGTGGCTGGCTGCTTCACCGGTGTAGCCGTGCCTTCGGCGGGAGACGACGACGGATCGCACGCGACGGCGGCGGCAAGGCTGACGGCCGCGAACGCGCCGGCCAGCACGAGAACGATATTCGAGCGAGTGAAGATCGAAACCATTGCTTTCCTCCGTGGCCGAATGCTGCGGCCACAAGAAAGACAGCCGAGTCCGCGGAACCTTACACGCGGTCGCGCTCGAGGATTGCCGGCGGCCCGCGCCATGCTCGTGGGGCGGTCAGCCCCTACCATGATCCGGATGGCGGAACTCCCCGCCCCGGCGCCGACCACGTCCATTCCGGAACGCTCCGGGGGCCTCGCCATCGCCGCGGCGATCGTGGCGATGGGGTTCCTCGGGTCCCGTCTGCTCGGGATTCTGCGCACCGTTGCCATCGCGCGCGCCTTCGGCTCCGGCCCCGAAGTCGATGCCTACCAGGTCGCGTTCCGCATCCCCGACCTCATCTTCCAGGTGCTGGCCGGCGCGACCCTCGGGAGCGCCTTCATCCCGGTCTTCGCTCGCCTGGCGCGTCGCGACGGCGACGACCGCGCCTGGGAGTTGGCGAGCAAGGTCCTCAACCTCGTCATCATCGCGACGGCGGGCCTCTGCGCGATCGCGTTTGTTCTGGCTCCGTGGCTGGTGCCGCTCGCCGCACCCGACCTCGTGCTCCCCGACAAGGCGATCTTCCTCACGCGGATCATGCTCCTCTCGCCGATGCTCTTCGCCATCAGCGGGATGCTGACCGGCATCCTCAACGGGCGGCAGCACTTCCTCCTCCCTGCCATCGCGCCGATGCTCTACAACCTCGCGATCATCGGCGGGGCACTCTTTCTCGCGGGGCCGTTCGGGATCAACGGCCTCGCCGTGAGCGTGGTGATCGGCGCGGGGCTCCACCTGCTCGTGCAGATCCCGGGCCTCGCCCGCGAGAAGATGAAGTACCGACCCGTGCTCGATCGCCGCGACCCCGCCGTGCGCGAAGTCGGCCGACTGATGGGGCCCCGCGTGATCGGCCTTGCCGCCGCGCAATTCAACTTCCTCGTGACCATCTACTTCGCCTCCCAGATCGGGGGCGGCGCGATCGGAGACCTCAACTATGCGTGGATCATCGCGCAGCTGCCGACCGCGCTCTTCGGCATGGCGCTTTCAACGGCCGTCTTCCCGCGCCTCGCCGGACACGTCGCCGACGAGGATCTCGACGCCCTGCGCAGTACCATCTCGCGCGTCCTCCGGGTGATCATGTTCCTCACCATCCCCGCGGCGGTTGGCCTCGCGATGCTGCGCTATCCCGCCACGGTCCTGCTGCTGGAGCACGGAAAGTTCACCGGCGCCGACTCCGTCATCGTCGCCGGCGCGCTCGGCTTCTACTGCCTGGGCATCGTCCCCCAGGCGGGAATCGAGATTCACAGCCGGGGCTTCTACGCCCTCGGCGACACCCGCTCGCCGGTCATCCTCGCCGTCGCGGCGGTCATCCTGAACTTCGTGCTCAGCGCTTTGCTCTGGGACCGCTATGAGACGCGCGGCCTGGCGTTCAGCGTCTCCATCTCTTCATGGCTGGAATGGGGATTGCTCGCCGTCCTCTACGTCCGCCGCACCGGCGCGGAATGGGCCGATGACCTCATCGCGATCTCGCGCTTCGCGGTCTGCGCCGCGCTCATGGCGCTCTTTCTCGCGCTGGCCTTTGCGCCGTTCGCCCACAACGGCCGGCTGGATGAGGCCGTGATCGCCCTCGCCGGGGCCACCGCGGGCGTCCTCGTCTACGTCGCTCTCGCCCACTGGCTTCGTATCGAAGAGTTGCAAGAAGCGGCCGGCCGTCTGCGTGGACGGCTCGGCCGCTGAGGTTGTCCCGCCATGGTCCGGCCTAGCCGAGTTCGGCGAGGGGACCGGCTGGCGTTGCTTCGCTGGTCTCCGGTGTCCGTGCAGCGCGTTCGCTGGCCGGCCGGCTAAAGCGATTCGCGATACGGGCGAACATCGAAGGGCCGCGCCGGTCAGTGACACGCTCTCGGGCGGCAAGGCGAGCGGCTTCGTCGCGGCGGTTCTTCGCGACCATCATGAGCAGTTCTGGGTGTTCCATCGGTTTCCTCCCTGGCGCCGGCTCCCCGGCTGCTGATGGAGGAAGGATGTCAGCGCGAGGCTCGCCGTCCCATCACATGCGACTCACACGTGTCCCACAAATCGCGAACTCGACCAGCGCCCGCATTCGCCAGCTCTCAGAACGAACCGGACGGCGCCACTTGCGACCACTTCTCCGCGATGTGTGCCAGGCCCGCCTCATCCGCCACGAAATGGGCCGCATAGCCGCACGTTCCGCAGACGTAGCAGTCGAGCTTGACCGCGCCGCCCGTGACCAACTGCGTCCCGTCCAAGAACTTGCCGAACATCAAACCGTTCTGGTGCTTGAACACCCTCGTGCTCCCGCAGGCAGGGCAGCGACCGTTCTTCATCTCGGCTGGCCCGTCAGTGTGCCACCAGCGCGCGCTTCGTGTTCTCTACGATCTCGCTCACGATCTGCGGTCGAGCCCCGGCCGGCATTTCGTGGCCCATCCCCGGGATGACGACGAGTTTCGCGCCGGGAATCGCGGCCGCCGTCGCCTCCCCACCGCTCAACGTCACCAGCGGGTCATCGGCGCCATGGATCACCAGCGTCGGTGTTGTGACCTTCTTCAGCGCCTCCGTGCGATTGCCCGACGCCATGATTCCGACAAGCTGCCGCGTCATGCCGATGGGGTAGTTCGCGCGGTCGTACGCCTCCGCTGCCCGCTTGCGGGCAAGCTCCTCGTCGAACGGGAAGCCGCCGCCCGACATCAGCTTTCCGCCCGTGACCGCTGCTTCGATGACTGCCTCCCGCGTCGTCGGGCGCGGCGCCACAAGCGACGCCATCGCCTCCGGCTTCGCCTGTCCCACGTCGCGCGCACCGGTGGTCGACATGATCGAGCACATCGACAGGATGCGGTCTGGATGGCGAATGGCCATGGCCTGCACGATCATCCCGCCCATCGACGCGCCGACGATGTGCGCTTTCGCAATCCCAAGGGCGTCCAGCAGTCCGATGCCGTCATCCGCCATGTCGTTCAGGGTGTAGGCGGCCGAGGACGCATCGCCCTTCATCGCCGCCGCGAGGTCCGGTTCGTGACCCTCGAACTTCGTCGAGAGGCCGGTGTCGCGGTTGTCGTAGCGGATGACGAAGAAGCCCTGCTCCACCAGCGCCTGGCAGAACTCCGGGTCCCAGAGGATCATCTGGGCGCCGAGCCCCATCACGAGCAGGAGCGCCGGGTCGCTGGCGTTCCCGAACGTTTCGTAGCAGATGTCGATTCCGTTGGCTTTCGCGATTGCTGATGTCATGGTCGCAGATGATACGGAAGGCTGGCTCTTCCCGCGCACCACTGGCATACTCGCACAAATGTTCGCCGGCGGCCTGCCATGACGACCGAGCTGCGCGACCGCCTGCGCGCCGCGCTCCACCAGCCGATGCGCGCCGAAGCCGCACCGCGCGGCGACAGCGTCACCGAGCTCTCGGACCTCTCCGCGCTTGGCGGGCGCTGGTTCCAGTCGCCGCACGGCCCGGGCTACGTGGTTGAATCGGTTTACGAATCCGGACACGAACACGGCACCGTCGCGCTGCACCGGGCGTTGTCGCTCGACACCTCGCGCTTGGCCGGCCAGATCCGCGACCCCAGGCTCGCGGAACAGCACCCGCGGACGTTCCTCTACGTCGACACCGAAACGACCGGCCTCGGCGGCGCCGGCTCCATGGTCTTCCTCGCGGGCGTCGCCCGCTTCGACGGCTCCCTGCTCAAGCTGCGCCAGTACCTGCTTGCCGGCCCCGCAGTACGAGGGCGGCCTCCTCGGCGGGCTCGCCGAAGAGCTGGAAGCGGCGGGCGTGCTCGTCAGCTACAACGGCAAGTCGTTCGACCTCCCGCTGCTCGAATCGCGCTACATCCTCTCGCGCCAGCGGCCGACATTCCGCTCGCTCCCGCACCTCGATCTCCTGCACCCCAATCGCAGGCTCTTCCGCGGTACCTTCGACTCCCACCGCCTGGTGCGAATGGAGGTCGAGCTGCTCGGCTTCGAGCGGGACGACGACTGCCCGTCGAGCGAAGTGCCGGAGCGCTACTTCCGCTTCCAGCGCACCAGCGACCCGACGCACATCCTCCCGGTGCTTCGGCACAACGCCTGGGACATCCTTTCGCTCGTCGCCCTGGCCGCGCATCTCGCCTACGTCTGCGAGGGGGACGAGTTCCCGTTCCAGGCCGGCCGTGCGGCCGAGTACGGCGGCGACCCCGAGGCGGCGGTGGCACACTTCGCCACGGCGCTCGCGGGAGGCCTCGCCCGCGGCGAGCGGCTCGAGGCGATCGAGCGTTCCGCGCGCTGTTACGCCCGCCTCGGCCGCTGGGACGACGCCGCGCTCTGCTGGCAGACGCTCATCGACGAGCCGCACAGCCGCCGCATCACGCCCTACGTCGAGCTCGCGAAGATCGCCGAGCATCGCCTCCGTGACCGCGCCCGGGCGTACGTCCTCATCGACACCGTCGTGGCGATGATCGAGCGCGGTCTGCTTCGTCCCGGCCCCGCGAACGGGGAGACCGGCGTGCCGGCGCTCCAACACCGCCGCGAGCGGCTCGCGGCTGCCCTCAGCCGCTCTTCCGCTGCGTCCCGAACCTGTTCGTGACCAATTTGTGACATCTTCGCCGGTCTAAGGTGACAAACGACCCGCACCATCGAGTCAACAACGAGCGCACTCGAAGGATGCGAAAATGGAATCGATCATGACAAATGTACGGCTCGGCGGCAGCCCCACAAACGAAACGACCGCACCCGCGGGCGGCGGCCGGCGCGGCGGCGTTCCCGGCCTCGTGCGCGGCTACTTCTCCGTTGCCGGGCGCCCCCAGACCTACCTCAACCTGGCCTACCTGCTGCTGTCGTTCCCGCTCGGCCTCGCCTACTTCATCGCCCTTGTGACGGTGGTCTCGGTCTCCGGCGGCCTCGCGGTGACACTGGTCGGAATACCGCTGCTGGTGGCCGCCATGTACGGGTGGTGCGCCCTCGCCGGCTTCGACCGTGTCTTCACGAACGTCCTGCTTGGGACCACCATCGGCCCGCTGCCCTTCGACCACGAAACCGGCAGCTACCTCTCGTGGCAGCGAATCCGTGCCCGCCTCGCCAACCCCGCCACCTGGCGAAGCCTCCTGTTCCTGCTGCTGCGCTTCCCGCAGGGGCTGGCCACGTTCGTGCTGGCGACGGCGCTCGTGGCCGCGCCATTCGCGCTCATCACGATGCCCATCAGCACCGGGCCTGGCGGCGGCGCGAACCTCGGCTTCTGGAACGTCGACACCGCCTGGGAAGGCGCGGCCTTCGTGCTGCCCGGCATTCTCCTGGTCCCCGCCGCACTCTTCGCCACCAACGCCCTCGCCTTTCTCTCCGGACGGTTCACCGGCGCCATGCTGGGCACTCCCTCGATGGACACGGCCGCGGACGCGGTCGATCGGGCCGTCGCCGGCGCGGCCGAGTGGCGTGGGCTCACGCTCGGCGCGCTCCCCTCGGCCGAAGCCGCCCACCGGCAGACGCCTCCAGTTGCGCGTCTTCGCCATCCACACCGGTATCTTTCTCGGCGCCGCGCTCTTCTTCGTCGTCCTAAACGGACTGACGACGCCCGGAACGTGGTGGGCGCAGTGGCCGATCTGGGGCTTCGCCATCATCTGGGCGATACACGCCGGCTACTTCCTGCGGGGGCCGTTCGGCGCTCACTTCGGCCTCTTCGCCATCATCAACCTCGGCCTGTTCGTCATCGACGCGACCTACTCCGGCACCTCGTGGTTCTACTACCCGCTGCTCGGCTGGGGGCTGATCTTGCTGCTCCAGTACTACGGCGGACGGCGGCTCCTCCAGGCTGCCGAGAGCCGCGCCAACCTCGGTTCGGGCGGAAGTGAGCCGCCGCCTGGACACGGGACCGCGGCGCCAATCCCGACCGAGCCCGAAGTCGCCTTCGCCGCCGCCGCACCCTCCTCGGGATCCGGCGGAATCGGCGCAACGCCGGAGGCCCCATCGACAATGCCGGCCATCACCGTCGATGTCGTCATGCGCGTCGTCACGGTCGGCGGCCGCGAAGTCGAGCTCACGCCCAAGGAGTTCGATCTCCTCGCCCTCTTCGCCCAGAACCCCGGCCGCCCCTTCAGCCGCGACGAGCTCCTCGACCGCATCTGGAAGAACGACTACGAAGTCACCGACCGCACCATCGACACGCACGTCCTTCGCCTGCGCAAGAAGCTCGGCGAACAATCAGAAGCGATCCAGACGGTCTGGGGCGTCGGCTACAAGTTCCAGGCCGGCACGCCTGGCGCCTGATACGAGCGCGCCGACGTTCCTGTGGTAGCCTCACCGGCCAGGGAGAGTGACATGACCGAACGTGTGATCGCGCATCTCAACGATGAAGGCGGCCACGCAGCGCCGCTACCGGGCCTGCTGATCGCCGCCGCGGGGCTGATTTGCCTCGGCATCGGCGCCGCCAACGACACCGGCTGGCTGGCCATCGCGGGCGGCATCGCTGCGGCCGTCGGCATCGTCGCCACCGACCTGCTCAACCACCTGAGCATCGACTACAACGTCTTCGGCCGCCTGGAGAAGCTCGAAAAGAAGGACTGACCCCCGCCGGGTCGCCGTCCACATCCTCCGGAAACGCGCCTGCCCGACCCGCACGAGGCGTGCCGGCCGCTGCCCGCGTTGTGCGCGAGTCGAATGTAAAACGTTGCTCGTTGGAAACACACGCGCGACATAACTTGTTGGAGGAATGTTTACAAAGGAGTATTGTTCCGTTGGCGTCCGCTCTGGGAGCCGGTGCGGGCTGGTGTGCTGACGCCTGAAAGCGGAGGGATTCCGGAATGACATACGGATCGAAAGTCGGTCGGCGGGGCGTTGGCCTATGGGCCGCGCTGGCACTGGTGCTCGTGGGCGCAGCGGCGCTCGTGGGGAGTGGGACGCGGGTGGCGATCGCGACGGGCTGCTCCTTCAATCTCAGCAGCAACCAGCTATTCGGGGCCAGAGACGACTCCCATCGCGGTTACAATCGTCCGGACGGGCGGCACCTGCGAGAACACATTGCAGCTGACGTTGACCGGATGGGCCGACCTCGCCGTTGCTGTCTCGGGCGTCAGCTACCAGAACCCCAGCCCAATCGACCTGCCGTTCACCTCCGCCGACGGCCTCGCGAACGTTCAACGTCCAGACGCTCGACGATTCGATAGTCGGCAACACGACGCTGACCGTCACGCTCTCGTTCCAGCCGGGGGGCGCCAACGGTGACTCCATTGGCGCGACACCGGTCGCCACGGTCACCATCCTCGATAACGACGGGCCACCCGTGTTCTCGTTCAGCCAGGCGAACTACAACGTCAACGAAAATGCTGGCCACGTCACGATCGGCGGTCAATCGAGCGGGGCTGCTCAATACGCTGCTGTCAACGTGAAGTACGACACGATCGACGGCACGGCGACGGCGCCCGCTGATTACATCGGCATCGCCCCGACGCACGTTGAACTTCAGCGCAGCGCGCAGACAGTCGCGACCTTCACCGTGTTCATCGTCAACGACGCCGCACCGAGTTCAGAGAAGTTCTCCTGCAGCTTCAGAACCTCGATCAGCGGCACGTCGGCTGCCTGACGCGACGGTCACCATCAACGATGACGACGGCGCGGGTCTCCCTCCAGTTCGATCCTCCACGTACACCGACGACGAACAATCGGGCACGGTCGCCGAACGTCACTCGCACGCGGTGGCACGACGGGCGGCGTGATCCTCGTCACGATCACAGGCAACGGAACCTGCTTGGCGGGAGCCGACTACACGGCCGTCACGAACCAGGTCCTCAGCTGGGGAAGCGGCGACGGATCGGACAAGTTCTGCGTCATCCCGATTCTGCAGGACCTCCTGCAGGAGGGTCCCGAGACGGTGCTCGTCTCCTTGAGCGGGGTCAGTGGCGCGGTGGCGGGAGCCCCGTCGTCGGCCACCCTCACGATCAACGATGACGACGGCACCGGCACCCTCCAGTTCCAGAGCGCCACATACACCGCCAACGAAAACGGCGGCGCCGCCGTCATTACGCTAACGCGAACAGGTGGCACCACCGGCGGCGTCTCCGTTGATTGCGCGACGCAGGCCGGCGGCACGGCCACCGCCAACGTCGACTACACCGCCGGGTCCTTCACCGCGACCTTCGCCAGCGGCGTCACCACGGCCACCTGCTCTATCCCCATCATCGACGACGCCCTCGTCGAGGGAGCCGGAGACCGTCCTCCTCGCACTGACCAACGTGACCGGCGGCGCGGGAATCAGCGCTCAGAACACGGCTCACGCTGACCATCGCCGACAACGAGACCGGCCTCCCGACGGTGACGTCGGTGGGGCCATCGTTCGGGCCCACCAGCGGCGGGACGCCCGTGTCGATCACCGGAACGGGATTCACCGGCACGAGCGCGGTCCACTTCGGCCTGCTGTCCGCGCCGTTCGTGATCATCGACGCCAACCACATCACCGCGACCGCGCCCGCGCAGTCTGCCGGCGTCTATGACGTGACCGTCACCACACCGAGCGGAACCTCGGTCAACACCATCAACGACAACTACACCTATACCGACGGCCCCACCGTGACCGACGTCAGCCCCGACACCGGCCCCTCCTCCGGCGTCCCTGCCACCTTCGTCACCATCACCGGCACGAACTTCATCGTCGGCGGCAGCGGCATGACCGTGAAGTTCGGCTCCACGGCCACCACCAACTTCACCGTCACGACCACGACGACCATCAACGTGATCGCCCCCGCCCACTCGGCAGGCACGGTCGACGTCGTCGTCACGACCCCCGGCGGCAGTTCGCCGATTAGCGCCGCCGACCAGTTCACCTTCGAAGGCGCCACCGTGCCGGTCGTGACCAGCGTCAGCCCGAGCAGCGGCCCGACGGGCACCGTCGTCGTCATCACCGGCTCCGGGTTCACCGGCGTGTCCTGCCCCGGCGGCATCACCTTCGGCGGCGTCGCCGCCGCCAACGACGGCTCCTGCGTGGTCAACAACGACTCCACGATCACCGCGAAGGTCCCGGCGAACGCGCCCGGCGGCACGATCGACGTGCGCGTCAGCCGGTCCCGGCGGCCAGAGCGCCAACACCGGGTCCGACAACTTCAACAACACCAGTTCACAGTCGACCTACACCTACACGCTCAACTTCCGCTTCACGCTCATCGGCTGGGCCGGGCCCGACAACACGCCGGTGATGGCGGCCCTCCAGGGCACTGCCAACACCCAGGTCGAAGCCGCCGCCACGCCGAATAGCATCTACAACGTGGTCACGGCCATCTGGACCTACGACACCTCCAGCCAGAGCTATAAGGGCTACTTCCCGGGCTCTGAAAACGTCCCCGGCGCCAACGACTTCACCGTCTTCCACACCGGCGTCGGCTACTTCGTCGCCATCAGCGTGAGCACCATCCAGTGGACGGTGGTCACGAACTAGCGAGGCGCTAGAACAGTTCGGTCTCGACGTCGATAACCTCGGCGTCGAGACGCCACTCCTCGACCGCCCGCGCGATAGCCTGGAGCTGTTCGTCGACGTGCCGGGTTTCGTTCGAGATGCAGGCTGCGGCGATGGTCGCCGTCGCCACGTCGTCCAGGCGGCCCGTCTCGGCCACCGACGCGTTGAAGCGCTGCCGCAGCCGCTCGACGACGGACTTCACGATCGCACGCTTCTCTTTCAGCGTCCGCGATGGAAGGCGCAGCGTGATCCGCACCACGCCGATGCTTTCGCCCGCCGGTTCTGTGGACACCGCGGCCTAGAACGTGCCCTGCACTTCCGTCTCTTCGGCGTGCGGGAGCGGGGGCAGGTCACGGGCGCTGCGGATGCCGAAGTGCTCGAAGAACCGCATCGTCGTGCGGTACAGCTTCGCCTTGCCCGGGCCTTCAGCCTGGCCGACGTTGTCGATCAGCCCGCGCTGCTCCAACGTGGCCACGAGCTTGTCGCTGTTCACGCCGCGGATCGCCTCGATTTCCGCGCGTGTGCACGGCTGCCGGTACGCGATGATCGTGAGCGTCTCGAGCGCCGCCCGCGAGAGCTTCTGCCCCGGACCGGTGCCGAGCATCTGGTCGACGTACGGCGCATAGTCCGGCGCGCTCACGAGCTGGTACTTCTGCATGTCCTCCATGACCCGCAGGCCGCGCGCTTCGTAATCGGCCGAGAGCCGCTCCAGCGCACGCCGAGCGGCAAGCTCCCCGACACCGGCCGCTCGCGCGAGCGCGCCAAGCGATTGCGGCTCCTCGGCGACGAACAGCAACGCCTCCATCACCCACGGCAGTTCCGCGGGGGATGGAGGCTTCGGGCGCGTTGTTGGCGCCGGTCGTGGTGTGCTAATCGCCTCTTCGGCTTCAGTCATGCGTGGGCGGATCGTCCCGCATCGGTGGGTCAGACGCCAGTCCCTGCGGCCGCTGGCCTACGGGAGTCGTGTCGAACTCCGACGGTCCGGCCGGCGGACGCTGCCGTGGCGGTGCCTGCCGCGGTGGCATGCCCCGCGCGTTCAGGTCGTCGTAGCTGATCTTGATCGCCGGCCGCTTCACGTTCGTGACGCCCACCTGCGTGCGCAGCACGTTGGCCACGCCCTGGCTCAGGTCGTTGGTCACCTGCGCGATGCTGGCGCTCGGCTCGATCGCGGCGTCGATGTAGGTCTCCACGGCGCCGCCGCTCGCCAGCCGCACCCGCGGGTCCACCGTCCGGACCTCCGGCAGCTGGCCGAGCTCCTCGCGCAGCAGCGATTCGATCGCGGCCGCGGTCACCTCGACGGTGCCGCCATCGGTCTGGCGCATGCGCAGTGTGCCGTGCGCCCCGCGCCGGTCACGCATCACGGCGATGACGAGCGTGATGAAGCCGATGAGCGCAATCGCAGCGAGTGCGGCCGTCACCCCGTACTTGGCGTTGTTTGTGCTGACCACGAACGCCTGCATGTTGAAGTCGCCGATGTTGAGGTCGAGCTTCTGGTCCTGGTTCCAGGCGAGCGCAATGAGCCCCCCTGCCGCGGCTATGAGAAGCAGGCTGTAAATGACAAGTAGTGTTCGGCGCAGACTGTTCATCGCACCTCCCCGGCGAGGTATCCTCGCATGCCCTCATGGTACACCGGGCCCAGAACGGCTGGCGTCAAGCGATTCCTTAGATCCGTTTCATCAGCATGCTGGGTAACAGCGGCGTAAACCGGGATGTAGTTGTCCGTGTGCCCGTGCCAGTACGGCTCTCCGTCTAGCTTGCGCTGGCCCTCCCACAGCACCGGGCGCGTGCTCCTCTCGTGCCGTGTCCGGAAACGAAGCGACAGCTCCTCCGCCAACGCGAGCAGTCGCTGCATGCGATCTTTCACCACCTCAGGCGGAAGGTGGCCGGGCAGCCGCGCAGCGGTCGTTCGCGCCCGCCTGGAATAGGGGAAGCAGTGCAGCCGCGCGAACCCGGCTTCGTCGCAAAACCGCAACGTCGCCGCAAACTGCTCCTCCGACTCCGAGGGAAAGCCGGCGATGACGTCGGTCGTGATCGCCACCGCCGGCACGGCCGCGCGGATCCGCTCGGCGGCCCGGATAAATTCGTTTGCCGTATAGCGCCGGCGCATCGAGCGCAGCGTCTCCTCGCTCCCGGACTGGAGTGCCAGGTGGAAGTGTGGCATCAGCCGCGGGTCCTCCCAGAGCGCCAGCAGCTCGGGCGAGATGTCCTGCGGCTGGAGCGAGCTGAAGCGCAGCCGCGGCACCTCCGTGCCCTCCAGCACTGCTGAGATGAGCGCATCCGGCCGGAGCCGCGGCTCCAGGTCGCGCCCCCACGCCCCGAGCTGCGTGCCCGTGATGACGACCTCTTTCGCGCCATCCGCGACCGCGTGCCGTACTTCCTCCACCACGGCATCGATGCTTCGCGATTCCTCCCGGCCCCGCGTCTGCGGAACGATGCAGAACGCGCAGACGTCGTTGCACCCCTCCTGCGCCTTCACGAAGGCCCGCGTGTGAAGCGCTCTCGCCGCCGCGAGCGTTTCAGCCTGCTCCAACCGGGGCGCGGCCTCGGCGAGCGCTGCCACGAGTTGTCGCTTGTCGCTATCGCGCGTCCCCATGACGAAGTCCGCGCCCAGCGCCCTCGCCGCCTCGAACCCCGCCGACTGTGGGAAGCAGCCCGTCACAGCCACCGTCGCCCCCGGCGACAGGCGCCTCACCGAACGGATCAGCCGCCGCGACTTCGCGTCGGCGACATGCGTCACCGAGCACGTGTTCACGACGTACGCGTCGGCCTCGCACACGCGGTCGACGACGTCGAAGCCGCGGCTGCGCAGGCCGCGCGCAATTTCCTCGCTGTCCGCCAGGTTGAGCTTGCAGCCGAGCGTGAGGACCGCCGCAAGAGGGCGAGTGGTCATGGCAACGATTGTGGCCCAGCCGGCAGGGAACGGCTACGCGTTGCGGCCATGGCGGAGCCGTCTCGTATTATCGGGGCATGACGATCGATGCCATGGTGAGCCACAACAAAGAGTTCGCGAAGCAGTATGTCGGGGGCCAGGTGCCTGGCCGGCCACGGCGCAAACTGGCGCTCGTCCTCTGCATGGACGCGCGCATCGACCCCTTCGCTTCGTTCGGATTGGAGGTGGGCGATGCCCACATCCTCCGCAACGCCGGCGGTCGCGTCGTCGACGCAGTCCGCTCGCTCGTCATCTCCCAGACCCAACTCGGCACGCGCGAGGTCGCGATCGTCCACCACACCGAGTGCGGCATGATGACCTTCCGCGACGACGAAATCCGCGCAACGCTCCGTTCCGACCTCGGCGTCGACGCCTCGCACGTCGCCTTTCTGCCCTTCCGCGATCTCGAAGAATCGGTCCGCGACGACCTCGCCTACTACCGCCAGCAGCCGCTACTCCGCCAGGACATCCCCGTGCGCGGCTTCGTCTACGACGTAGGCACCGGGCTCTTACGAGAGGTCGCCGCCGGAGCGTAGCTCTCCCTCCGCTCGCGGGGCCGGTGCGGTAAGGAACACCGTGCGTTTGTGAACCGGGCCACAGCACGGATACAACGCGTAGCCGTCGGCGGCTTGTAGATGGGACATCGGAATCCCCAATCTCTCGCCAACACGCGAGTGATCGCCCCCGGGGATGAAGACCATGGCATCGTCCAACCCATTCACACGACTCCTGGCCCGCAAGCAGGCAGAGGCTGCCCGAGAGCACGAGCGCGACGCCGGTAAGCAGCACGTCGACACACATCAGCCCGGCGCTGACGGCCACGCCACCACGCAGACGCCGCCGCCGAATCCGGATGCAGGCGTCTCGAACGTCATTTCGCACCAGGCCACGGATCCCGCTGCCTCCGATGCCCGGACGGCCGCCACTGCCCTCGCGCACGATCGGGGCCTCACGCTGGGTGAAAAGAACGACGAATCAACAAACGACGCGGCGAGCGCGCCAGCCGGGAAGACATCCACGGACGATCGCCACGATCCCTCGCTTGGCGCGACCCACGATGACGGCGCTGGCGATTCGACCGCCGACGGAGGCGCCACGGGCCTGCGAGGCGCCGTCGGCACAGGGCGGGAAGCTGCTGGCGCCGCAATCCTCGGCGGGCTCAACAGCGAATCCGACGCTGGCGCGAGCCATACCGCCGGCAGGCCCAGCGCCGCGGCGACCACCGGCGGCGCTGGCGGTGGCGGGATCGGCGGCGGAGACGACGTGACCCAGATCACCCGCCTGCGAAACACCGTCATGAACACCACCGAAGTCAGCCACGACGCCGTCACCGCGGAGGCGGACGTCTCCACAACCGGCGAAGCGACCGCCGAGGGAGCCGCTGAAACGGGTTCGACGACCGCGGAAGCCGCCGCCGAGGCCGGCTCCAGCACTGCCGAGGCTGCCGTGGAGGCCGGCTCCAGCACTGCCGAGGCGGCTGCCGGCGCCGGACAGGCAACCGGTTCCGCTGTTCAGGCCGGCCTCACCGAGGCCGAGATAGCCAGCTTCGAGACGGCTACCACCGCCGTGGATGTGACCGCTCTTCCGGGTGCTCCGGCCATCGTCGCCGGCACGGATGTCGCCGCCGATGCCGTCGTCGTTGGTGGCGCTGCGGCAGCCGACACGGCCGCCGCTGGTGGCGCAGGCGCCGCCGGCGGAGCCCTCGGCGGCTTCGCCACGGTAGAAGTCCTCGGGGCGATCAGCGGCGTAGGGCTGGCCGCTGCCGGCGGCCTCGTGGCAGGAACGATCATCAACAATCTCGCCGAAGATCAATTCACCGCGGTCGACCAGGCGGCGGCGGATGCCCTCAATCCGACCGACTCGAAGGAAGAAACCGAGGCCAAGACGGACCAGGGCCGCCAGGAAGCCGGCGAGCGGAAGCAAGCACGTCTCGATCCGGGCGGGACCTCGACCGAAAATGGCCCCCAGCCCAGCACCGATAGCGGCCAGAGCTTCGTCGACGACCCCTCGTCGGACGGTTCCGATGATCCGAACGGCCAATCCTTCGGCCAGCCCGCCACCGGAGAGGACGACTCTGACCAGCAGTCGGTCGGGCAAACGGCCACGTCGGGAACCACGACATCGCCCGGCAGCGGTGGCGAAGACAACGAGCGCCAGCAGTCCGTCGAACCCGACGTGAACGACCCGAACGGCCAATCGCTCGGCCAGCCGGCCACCGGGGAAGACGACTCCGACCAGCAGTCGCTCGGCCAGCCGGCCACCTCGGGGACGTCCACCTCCCCGGGCAGCGGCGGTGAAGACGACGAGGCCCAGCAATCGATCGAACCCGACGTCAACGATCCCAACGGCCAGTCGCTCGGACACACCGACGACACTGGCCCGACCGACACCGACGACGGCCAATCGGTCGGGCAGGCCGATAGCGGCAGCAGCGGTACTGACAGCGGCACCAGCAGTGGCAGCGGCGGCGAGGACGACGAGACGCAGCAGTCCGTAGAGCCCGACCCCGACGACCCGAACGGCCAATCCCTCGGGACCACCGATAGCACCGACGACGATAGCGACGGCCAGTCAACGGAAGACGACGGCACGTCGTCGGACGGATTCGAGCGACACATCCTCGGAGGGCGGCGTCGCCATGACGGGCGATCCCGGTAATCCCGCGAATGAGGATGGCGGGCCGCCGCCGGGCGGGCTGGACTCCTTCCAGCGCGCCCTCGCGGGGCTGGGAATCGGCTTCACGCCCCACAACCAGGCCGGCCCGGATGAGAACCCCGACGCTGACCAGTTTGGCGGCGGCGCCACCGGCACGGCGAGCGGGCCGGTGGGCTCAGCCTCGGGCCACGCCGGCGGCGTGGGCGAGCACGTGCTCGTTGGCAACCCCGGCGCCACTGGGGCCGACAACGGATCGCGCGGCGGTCCGCTGCCCAACGGCGGCGACATCGGCCCTGGCCACGGCGGCGGCGAACCCGGCGATGCGCAGTCTGGCGTGATTGGCGACGACGGCCTCTCGAGTCATAGCGCGGTCCACGAGACCGGCCCCGGCAACGAGACGTTTGGCCCCAGCGGCAGCCTCGGCGCGGCCCCGCCCACGCACACTGCCGGGGACGCACCGGCCGATGACACGCAGGACGACGACAGCAGCTCGACCGCTGTCCCGCTCTTCGCCGAGCCGGCGCACGCGTCGCTCTTCCACGACCTCCACCTGCCGGACCATGTCGCTGCCGCTGACGACGATTAGGCCGGCGCTTGCAGGGCCGGCACGGCCGTTGGCAGAATGCCGGCACTGATCCAGGAGGCCCGCATGTCCGAACGCGACCAGTACCTCGCGACCACCGAATGGCTCGCCGCCAACCTCGACCGGCCGGAGTTGCGCGTGCTCGACTGCACCGTCTTCCTCAGGCCGCGAGAGGACGGCGGCCCCGGCTACGCCGTGGTTTCGGGCCGCGAGGAATGGCAGGCGGCACACATCCCCGGTTCGGGCTTCGCCGATCTCCCCAACGACCTCAGCGACCGCCAGCACCCACTGCGCTTCATGATGCCGTCGGCCGAACAGTTCGCCGCCGCCATGGGTGGGTACGGCGTGGGTGATGACTCCGAGGTAGTCCTCTACGACCGCGCCGGCAACATGTGGGCCGCCCGCATCTGGTGGATGTTGCGCGCCTTCGGCTTCGACAACGCACGCATCCTCGACGGCGGCTGGCAGGCGTGGTCGGACGAAGGCCGGCCGGTTGCGGCACAGCCGGTGCCGCACCCCGCGGCCCGCTTCACTCCACGGCCGCGGCCAGAGCTCATCGCCACCAAAGGCGACGTTCTCGCCGCCATGGCCGAAGGTCAGGCCTGCATCGTGAACGCGCTCAATGCCGCGCAGCATCGCGGCGACGTCGCTCCCTACGGGCGACCCGGCCACATCACCGGCAGCGTGAACGTCCCGGCCATGGGCTCCGCCGGCGTCGTTGACCCGGCGACCCAGCGCTACCACGACGTCGGCGAAATCAGACGCCGTTTCGAAGCCGCGGGCGCACGCCCCGATCAGCGCATGATCGCCTACTGCGGTGGTGGCATTGCCGCCAGCAGCGCAGCGTTCGCGGCCACGATGGCCGGATTCTCGAACGTCGCCGTCTACGACGCATCGCTTTCCGAATGGGCTGCCGACCCATCCTTGCCCATGGAGACCGCGACGAAGGCCTGACGACGCTTTGCATCCCGGGCCGCCGGAGAGCGGGGACCGCTCAGGCCCGTTACCGCGCGTCTGGTACGATGGCTGTTCAGGGGGTGCCCGGCGTGTCTGACGATGATTTGATGTACGAGTACAACCGCGACGGGCTCATCTTCGAGGTCTTTCGCGACCGCATCGATGTGACGCAGAAGAAGAAGCACCAGACGATCCCCATGAGCAGCGTGAGCGAAGTCACGGTCGTAGGGCGCCTCAAGGTGCTGAAGATCACGACAACCGACGGCAAGGAATACCAGTACCAGCTCGGCCGGAGCGGCGAAGAAGCCCGCGGCGCAATCGCCTCCGCATCCCGCGTCTAGCGTTCCGTACCGCTCTCGTCACCTGTTCGGGCGGAGCGCCGGCGCTCTACAATAACCACTCACCTCTGCCCGGAGCCCTCAGATGACCGAACTCGGACGCATCCTCACCGCCATGGTTACGCCCTACACGCCCGACGGTGAGGTCGACTACGCCCACGCCCGCCGCCTTGCGGCCCACCTCGTCCGCTCCGGCAACGACGGCGTCGTGGTCACTGGCACCACGGGCGAATCCCCCCTGCTCAGCGACGACGAGAAGTTCCGGCTCTGGCGCGAGGTGAAAGAGGAACTTGGCACGGCGACGGTCATCGCCGGCAGCGGCACGAACGACACGCGGCATTCGGTGCACCTCGCGAAACTCGCGGAGAAGGCCGGCGCCGACGGCGTCCTCGCCGTGGCGCCCTACTACCTCAAGCCCCCGCAGGAGGGCATCTACCGCCACATGCGCGCCATCGCCGAGAGCATTAGCCTTCCCGTGATGCTCTACAACGTGCCAGGCCGCACGGGCGTCAACATGACCGTCGAAACGATCCTTCGCTGCGCCGAGCTCCCCAACGTGATCGGCGATAAGGAAGCGAACGGCGACCTCGCGCACACCGCCGCGATTATCGAAGGCGTCCGCGAGATGGGTCTCGACTTCCGCGTCTGGTCGGGCAACGACAACGACAACTTCCACATCTGGTGCCTCGGCGGCTACGGCGCCGTGAGCGTCACCGGCCACATCGTCGGTACCCAGCTCAAGGCCATGCTCGAACACGTGCAGGCCGGGCGCATCGAAGAGGCAGCTGCCATCCATCGCCGCCTCTGCCGCGTCACCGATGCCTGCTTCCTCAACGGCAGCCCGAGCACGATCCGCTACATCCTCCGCCAGCTCGGCTTCGCAATCGGCGAGCCACGACTGCCCGTGGTCGAGCCGGACGAGACCGTTGGCGCGAAGGTCATGGCCGAGCTCCGCAAGCACCGGCTCGACATCGCCGTCACCGCCTAGCATCGCGCCAGAGAAGAGAACGGCGCCCGAATCGCCCAGCGCCGTCATCTCCCTTCTCCCGCTCGTCGGGAGAAGGGCCGGGGATGAGGGCCTAGATCGCGATCCCGAACCGCTCTTTCAACACCGCCCGCTCTTCCTCGTTCGAGTTCAGCGCTCGTTCCGATCGGCTCTCTCCGTCCGTCACGATCAGGCGTCCGGCGGCGAGCGTGGCGCGGCCGGTGTCCGTCGCGAGCGTGACGAACGGCCCTCGCGTGAACCGCGAATCCGGCGAGGTTTGCAGCCAGCCGCACACTTCGTGGAACTCGTCGAAGTCGCGTGGCTGCAACGAAAAGACGTAGGTAATCGGCGCGCTGCCGGGAATGTGGCCCGGCTCGTTGGCCGTCACGAACCACCGGTCGCCGTCGTTGGCCACGGCATAGCGCCGCACGCCGTAGGTCTGGATCCCGCGCTCATGGAGGCGCAGCGGCCCCGCAAGCCGCCCGCTGAAGCCCACGTCCGCGATCCACGGCTCGTCGAGGTGCACCAGTAACGTCATGTGGCTGAGCGGCGCCGTCATCTGCCCGTCCGGCGTCAGGCCGCGGCCGCCCAGGATGTCGACCGCGAATCCCATCTTCCGCAGCGCCCGCACGAACAGCCCGTTGAGCTCCAGGCACCAGCCGCCCCGCCGCGCGTGCACCACTTTCGCGAAGTTCACCGCCTCGTCCACGACGATGCGCGTCCCCATCGAGATGTCCATGTTCTCGAACGGCACGTTCAGGAAGTGCGCGCGTTGCATCGCCCGCAGGACGTCCAGCGTGGGCTCGCGCGGCCCGCCGTAGCCAATTCGCGCCAGGTACGCGTCGAGATCCATGGCCGCGATCCTAGCGGCCGGACGGGTAACGGTGCAGAACCAAAAGCGTCGCTCAGCCGCCGGCCACTCGCTTTCGCACCGGCTACCGACGCCCTACGATTGATCCGTGACGAACAAGCCCAACTCCCAGAAGACGAGCGGTCGCCCCAGCCCCTTAATCGCGAACCTCAACAACGCGTTCTTCCTGATTGTCCTCGTCGGCATCGTGATCGGCGGCATCATCCTGGCCGTCACGCAGCTCTAGTGCTCCGCCAGCTGAGAAGCTGGGGATGCGACCTGAGGCGACGACGAAAATGCTGCGACACCATGCGGCGTGCGGGCGTCCCTCTCCCTTCGCAAAGGGAGAGGGATCAAGGGTGAGGGTAGAACCCCGGGCGGCGTACCACGGTCACCGATAGCGCCGTTTTCAAGAGGGGCAGGGTGAGGGGTTAGTGGGGCGCCGGCTCTGCTTCTCGCGAACGAAGTTGGCGCGGCTCTAGCTTCCCCGGCTCTCCCACTCGCGTCAGCAGCGTTTCCTGTTCGCCCTGCGCGTCCGCCCAGATGCGGTCAAAGGTGCCGATCAGCGATTCGGCCAGCTTCTCATCTACCACGACCACTGAGGTCGTGTACTCCGCCGCGTCGTACGGGTCCGGCAGATTGAGCAACACGCGCTGACGGTCGACGACCGTGAACGGACCGTTGACCTTCTTCACGAGCTTGATGTGCGGGAACTTCTGCAGGAAGTCGCGCATGTTGAACTCCGGATCCCACGTCGACTGGACGAGGTGCAGATGCTCCGGGGCGATCAGCGTCCGCATCGCGATGCCGCGCCGCCCGGCCGCGCCATACGCGCCGAGGATGAACTTGTCGTGCTCGTCCGGCCGCGTCTCCGGAATCACGTAGTCGATGATTTCCGTTTGAGCGGAGTCCAGAAGGTCGCAGAAGCAGCGATGAAAGTCGGCGTTCCCGACGTACGAGTAGCTGGTGCCCTGGTTCAAGAGCTGCGGCGCGGGCGGGTCTCGACGGCCATGGTGTTCTCCCGGGAGGTGCTCCCGGCAGTGTGACGGCACGGCCGCTACGGCGCTGTAAGCGCCGCTACGGGATCACCATCGCCGACGTCTTGAGGTCCATCACGGCGAACGGCGCCTGCGTCGGCTGCTGAGACCCGCCCGCGTCCTCGATCGTGAACGCCATCGCTGCAAAGCCCCCCAGGTCGGATCCGGCGTCGATCCACACACCGCCGTTGTCCGTCGTGAAAACCGTGCTCGGCTCGAACGTTTTCCCATCCTTGCTGAACCAGGCTTCGTACGCCTTACCGCTGGGGAGCGTCGGCATCCCCTCCACCCATGCGAACCCCTCGCTCGCCCCCGGCGCGCGCAGGAACGCCATCTGCACGTCGCCCGACGTCGTATGGGCGGTCGAGGCGTTGCCCCGCGCGACTGCTTCGACGAGGTCGCCCTGGCGCGCAATCTCCTGCTTGAGGTCGCTGTTGTCACTGGAGTTGAGCACGTAGCCCACAGCGCCCCCGACCACTAGCAGCGCGACACCGGCCGCCGCGGCCGCAAACCACGGCAGCGTCCGCCGGCGCGCGACGGGCGCCGGGAGCGCTCGCGGCTCCCGCGCGATGCGCTCGAGCAAGCCGTCCTTGACGGCCGGCGACGGAGCCGTGTCCTCGGCCGCAAGCGGCAGCAGCAGCGCCACGCGCCGCATCTCGGCGAATTCGGCCTCGCACGACGGGCAGTCCGCAAGGTGTGCGCGCACCGTCGCCGCGTCCTCTTCCGGCAGCACGCCCAGCGCCAGTTCCGGCAGCAAATCCACGGGGTGCGGCGTCTCAGTCAATGCTCATCAGTCCTTCTGCCTGGAGGACGCCGCCCAGTTTGAGCAGGCCCAGGCGGAGACGGCTGCGAATTGTCGGCGGCGGCACATTGAGCACCTTGCCTACCTCCTGGCTCGTGAGCCCGTGAAAATACACGAGCTCGATCGCACTCCGCTGCTCCCCGGGCAGCGCCTGGAGTGCGTCTCGTACCTTGCTTCCGAGGATCTCCCGTTCCGCCGCAAGGTCCGTTCGGTCTGTCCCCGCGATTTCGAACGTTTCGTCCGACTGCGGCAGTTGCGGCGCCCGCCGCCGTCGACGCCGAAGCTCGTCGATGCACAGATTGCGCGCCACTGACAGGATCCAGCTCGAGACGGCGGCTCGGGAGCTATCGTACTGGCTGGCGCTCCGCCACACCCGCACGAATGCTTCCTGCACCGCTTCCTCGGCATCCGGCTCGCTTCCAAGGATGCGCAACGCGAACGAAAAGCACTGGCGATGGTAGCGGTCGTAGAGAACGCCGAGAGCGGCCTCCTGCCCGCGCGCTACTTCGCCGACGAGGTCCTCGTCAGCTGCCAGTGTGTAGTCGCTCATTGGCGCCTCCATCGTGTTGTACGCCCGGCCTCGCCGGCGAATGATCAGCGCCGCCGGCGGCCCCGCGTTTCCCGAGCGGCTGTCGGGTCGTGGATAATCGCCCTGTGACGCCCTCGATCGAACGGTTCCAGGATTGGCTCAGGGCCCGGCCCGGCTTCGAATCAACCCGGGTCAACTCCATCACGCCCGTGGATGGTGGAGCATCCAACATCACGTGTCATGTAGCGCTTTCCTCCGCGGCCGCACCTGCGGTGGCCCTGCGCGTCCAGCGCGAACGCGGCATCTTCGAGCCCTACGACGTCATCCGCGAGGGCGAAGTGCTGCGCCGGCTCGCCGGTTCGAACATCCCGGTGCCTCGGCTCCTCGCCGGTGAGCCCGACCTCGGGCCGCTCGGGGCGCCGTTCATCGTGATGGAGTGGGTCGACGCCCCGCACATGGGCAACACGCCCGGCGCCAGCTTCATGGAGTTCACGAAGAGCGTCGTCAGCATCCACAACAGCGACTGGCGCCGGCTGGGCCTCGACTTCCTCGGCGTTCCGGCATCCCCCGCCGATGCCCTGCGCGGAGAGATCGGCGCCGTCGTCGCCCGCATGCCGTCGTTCGGATGCGCCGACGATCCGCTCCTTGTCCGCGCCCATGAGACGTTGCTCGCCTCCGTGCCGGGCGATGGCCGGCTCGCGCTGTGCCAGGGCGACATCAACATCTTCAACTACCTTTTCCGCAATGGCGCCGTCGTAGCCGTCGTGGACTGGGAGCAGGCGCGCATCAGCGACCCTCGCTCCGATGTAGGCCAGCTCGTTGCGCTGTCACACCTCAAGGGCACGCCCTTCGGCCCCGCCGATGAACAGGGATTTGTACAGGCCTACAGCGCCGTGCTCGGCGCTCCGGTGACCGGCATGGCGTTCTTCCGGGCGCTCTGGCTCTTTGAGCTCCTGGTGATCTACCACGGCTGGATGAGCTTCAACGCGTCCGAACCGTGGTACAGCCTGGCGGACGTGTCGGAATTGCTGGAGGCGGCCCTGGCGGAGCTCGAGTAGCGGTGGACTGGCGCGCGGGCCTCCTGGCCTACATCGCCGCGCGGTTGCCCTCCGCCGACTCGGTAGAGTTCTCGCGGCTGCTCGCCATGCCGGCGGGTGCGAGCAACGAGACCGTCGGCATAGACCTTCGCGTCACCTGCGACGGCCAGACTTTCGACGTCCCCCTGGTGCTGCGTCCGCAACGGTCCGACGGCATCCTCGCCCCGTATGACGTCGGTCGCCAGTTCAGGGTGATGCGCGCCCTCTCGCAGACGGCCGTCCCTGTCCCCGGCGTTTGCTGGTTCGAGCCCTCCTCCGAAGTCCTCGGAGCGCCGTTCTACTTCATGGAACGCGTTCGCGCTGAGACGCTGCCGCTCTTCTGGTACGGCCCTTCCGAACGGCTCCGCGCAGCCGCCCTCACGCTCGCAGCCATCCACGACGTGGACTGGCGCGGCGTTGGTCTCTCGTTCTTGCTTCCAGATGCTGAGGTGGCCGTGCCCTCCCCGGCGCAGTGCGAGCTCGCGAGCTGGCGCCAGCGCGCCGAGACCATGCGCATGAGCCGCGCACCGATGCTGGTCGCGCTCGGCGAGTTTCTCTCAGCCAACGAACCCGCCGATGCCCGCCACGCGCTGCTGCACGGCGATCCGAACGCCGGCAATTACCTCTTTCGCGGGAACACCGTCGTCGCCGTCGTGGACTGGGAACTCGCCGCCATCGGCGACCCGCGTTCCGACCTGGGCTTTTACGCTGCGCTTGGCGCCGTCTTCGGCGGAATGCCCGGCGCCAACGGCCAGACGGAACTCTCCCACGCCTACGAGCAGGTCACCGGAACCCGTCTCCACGACCTCGACTACTACGAGGCGTTCGGCCTCTACCGCATGGCCATCGTGATGAGCGGCTGGGCCGGCCGCCTCGGCGGGGGCGGCTACTACGGCATGGACGCTATCGCGCGGCGGCTGTCGGTGCTGCTCGGCCCGCGGTGGGCAGCGTGAACACGAACGTCGTACCGCGCTCGGGTTCGCTCGTCGCCCAGATGTCGCCGCCGTGCGCACGCACGATCTCCCGCGAGATGGCCAGGCCCAGCCCGTAGCCCTTCTTATTGCGCGCGCCGTTCGCGCGGTAGAAGCGCTCGAACAGGTGCGGCACGTCCTGCGCCGGGATGCCGCTTCCGGTGTCGGCCACCGTCACCTGAAGGATGCCGGGCTGCAGGTCTCGCGATGCCACCCGCACGCTCCCGCCCGCTGGCGTGTGCCGGAACGCATTGTCGAGCAGGTTGTTGAGCACCTGTTCCAGCCGATCGAAGTCGCCCCGGATGTGGCTGCTGCCGTTCAGCGACATCTCCAGCCGGACCTTGCTTTCCTCGCTCCGCAGCGCAAACACCTCGCTCACGTGCTCGAACAGCTCGTGCACGTTCAGGTCCTCCTGCTGCATCGAAACCTGGCCGCTCTCGATGCGCGACAGGTCGAGCAGCTCCTGCACCAGGCGCAGCACGCGGTTCGATTCGTCGCTGATGATCTTCGCCGACCGCTCGATGCCGTCCGCGTCGTCGATCGTGCCGTCGAGCATCGCCTCACTGAACCCGCGAATGGAGGTCAGCGGCGTCTTCAGCTCGTGCGAGATGTTGGCGAGGAAGTCGCGCAGCGTCTGCTGCGAGCGCTGGACCTCTTCGGTCATGCGGTTGAAGTTCGCTGCCAGGTCGCGCACCTCGCGCGGCCCCGTTGCCGGGACGCGCTGGCGATAGTTCCCACGCGCGACCGAACGCGCCGCGCGCGCCATGTTGCGCAGCGGTGCCGCGACGCTGCGCGACAGGAGGAAGCCCAGCACGAGCGCCGCCGCCACGCCGATGAGCCCCGAGGAGAGGAGCCGCGGACCAAGGTCGCCAAGGATCTCGCCGAGCCCCGTGGCAGGTCGCGCCACGATGATCGCCGAGGCCGTCGTCCCCGGGAACGTGTCGAGCACCGATTGCGACAGCGCCATGCTGACGCAGAGCTGCGCCGGCCGGCCGTCGCCGAACTCGAGCCGGCAGCGCCGCGGCGACGTGATCGTCGCATCCGCAGATGCCGGCTGGTCGGTCAGCTCCTTCACCACCGCTGTTTTGAGCGATTCCTGGGGCAGGCTGCTGGCCACGCCGTCCGCGATGAGGTGTCCATCGCCGTCGACCAGGGCGATGGAGGTCTGCGCCGACACCCGGCCCGGCTGCGCGAAGAACGTGCGGAGCGCGAAGAGCAGGTCGGATGTCGCGGGGACCTTGCCCGGCTCGTTTGATGTCGGCGTCTGGATCGCGGCGGCGAGCGCGGACTGCTCCTGCGAGTCGATCAACCGGCCCAGGTCTTCGAGGTTGCCGTAGGAGATGGAGTCGCGGTATCGCCCGATCTGGAGAAACAGGCTGAGCGCCGTCAGCCCCAGGGTCACGGAGATGATGACGAGGTACGTGAGGAACAGGCGAACCTGCAGGCTACCCATGGCTCACCGTTTCCGCCGCGGGTCAGGCAGGGACTTCGACGAGCTTGTACCCAACCCCGCGCAACGTTTCGATTTGCACCCGCGCACGACTTAATTTCGACCGTAAATGCTGAACGTGCACGTCCACGGTTCGCGTCTCACCCGCGTAGTCGTATCCCCAGACGCTCCCGAGGAGCTGATCGCGCGTTAGCGCGATGCCGGGGTTCTCAACGAATGCGACGAGCAGGTCGAACTCCTTCGTGCGCAGCGCAAGGAAGTCGTCGTCCACGCGAACCTCCCGGCGCGCCTTGTCGACGCTCAGGTTCGCCACGCTGTAGGCGTTCTGCGGCTTCCGCCCGCCTTCGAAGCGGCGAAGGATCGCCTTCACCCGCGCCACGAGCTCGCGCGGGTTGAACGGCTTCGTCATGTAGTCGTCGGCGCCGATCTCGAGGCCGACGATCTTGTCGACATCTTCGCTCCGCGCCGTCAGCATCAGGATCGGCACGTCGCTCTCGCGCCGCAGCTCGCGGCACACCTCGAAGCCGTCCATGCCCGGCATCATCACATCGAGGATGACCATCTGCGGCGCGACCTGTTGGAACTTCGCGATAGCCTCCGCCCCGTCGGCCGCGCCGTCGACGCTAAAGCCTTCCTTCTCGAGATACAGGAGAGCGAGATCGCGGATGTTGTGTTCGTCGTCTACGACGAGGATCTTTTGTGCCATGTATATGAGCGGTCGCGCGGCCCGGGCCATGCGCGATCCGTTGGAATTCAGTATGCGCCGAGGGCTCCCGGCCTGCCACCCGGACGAATCCGGGACGGGGTTGGCATGCCTGGAGCCCTCGGCCACCAGAGGGGTGTTCCAGCGGGGTGGGGCCGTCGTCCTTCCCGCTTTCCGTTGCTGATAGTGCTATGGGCGCGTAAGCGGCGAATATCGAATTTGCAAACTGTGCGTAAAAAGCAGCGGTGGACGCCCAGTCTTCACCGGGCCGCTACCCGGGCCACATCGTTAATCGTGCGTTAAATCACCTTTTCTACGGTGCGCGAAGCGAACAGAGGAGTAGGAAACCCCACATGCACATCGCGAACCTGAGAAAGAGCAAATGGGCGATGCTCTCGATCGGCGCTCTCGCCCTCCTGGCCGTCGGCCTGGCGGCCTGCGGCGACGACGACAGCACCTCCACGCCGACCGCGGCAGCCACTACCGCGGCGGCCTCGCCGTCGAGCGGGGGCAGCCCCGCCGCAACGGCCAAGCCCGCAACCATCCCCGCCGACGTCGGCAAGAGCGATAGCGCCAACATCACCGGCGCTGGCGCCACCTTCCCGGCCGTCATCTATCAAGCCTGGTTCCAGGACTACCAGGGCAAGGTCGCCAAGAGCGTCCAGGTTAACTACCAGGCCGTCGGCTCTGGCGCCGGCGTCACGCAGTACACGTCCAAGACGGTGGACTTCGGCGCCTCGGACGTCGGCATGACCGACGCCCAGATCACAGCGGCCGGCGGCAACGACCAGGTGCAACTGTTGCCCACCGTCATCGGCGCGGTCGTGATGAGCTATAACCTCTCCGGCGTCTCAAAGCTGACCCTGGACGGGCCGACCGTCGCCAACATCTACCTCGGGAAGATCACGAAGTGGAATGACCCGGCCATCGCGGCGCTCAACCCGGGCGTTTCGCTGCCGGGCAACGACATCCAGGTGGCCTACCGGTCCGATAGCTCGGGCACCAGCGGCGTCTTCACCGACTACCTGAGCAAGGTGAGCCCCGACTGGAAGAACGGCCCCGGCACGGCAACGGCGCCGAAGTGGCCGGTTGGCCAGGGTGGCCAGGGCAACGCCGGCGTCGCAAACGTCGTCAAGCAGACCCCCAACGCCATCGGCTACATCGAGCTCACCTATGCGCTCCAGAACAAGCTGAGCTTCGCCGACATGAAGAATGCCGCGGGCAAGACCGTGACGGCATCTATCGATACGGCGAGCGCTTCGGCGGCCGGCGTGACACTGCCGGAGCCGCAGTACCAGACGTCGATCACCAACGCCCCCGGCGATACCGCTTACCCGATTTCGAGCTTCACCTACCTGCTGCTCTACAAGAACTCCGGCAAATGCAGCCAGCAGACCCCGCTCGTTGACATGCTCTGGTGGGTCTTCCACGACAGTGGCGCCCAGCAGACGATCAAGGACAACTTCTACGCCCCGCTGCCATCGTCGCTCCTGCCCCGCATCGAGACGACGCTCAAGAGCCTGAAGTGCGACGACGGTAGCAAGCAGAGCCTGAAGACCGGCAGCTAAACTCGCTGTTGGCCCAAGGGCACGACTGATTCGGACGCCGGGTGGAGTCCCTCCACCACCCGGCGTCACGTCGATCCGGGAGGGAACGCATTCGGGAGACCGCCGATGGCCGTAACAACACTCAACCGCCCCGGACACCGCGCCGCCAGCCTCAAGAACCGCCTCAAGCCAGGCGACTGGTTATTCAACGTCTTGACAGGCTTCGCTGGCGTCGTCGTCGTCCTCGTCATCGTCGGCATGTTTTACGAGCTGGCCGACCAGGCGCGATCGGTTATCGCCGACAACGGCATCTCGTCGCTCTGGAGCACGAACTGGGATCCGAACAAGGAACAGTTCGGCATGGGGGCGTTCATTATCGGAACGCTCATCACCTCGGTTGTCGCGCTCGTCGCGGCGACGATCATCTCCGTTCTCGTTGCCCTCTTCCTTGTTGAGATAGCCCCCAGCTTCATCTCGCGGCCCGTGTCCTACCTGGTCGAGCTCCTCGCCGCTATTCCGAGCGTGGTTTACGGCCTCTGGGGTGTCTTCGTTCTGGGCGTCTTCATCCGCGACCAATTTGGACCATTCGTCCAGGACTACCTCAGCTGGATACCGTTTTTCGATGGTACGCCGCTGATCACCGGCCTCTTCTCCGCGTGCGTCATCCTCACCATCATGATCACCCCCACGATCATGGCCGTTTCGCGTGACGTGATCGCGGCCGTTCCGCGCAGCCAGCGCGAGGGCATCATGGCCCTCGGTGCGACCCGCTGGGAGATGATCCGCCTGTCCGTCTTGCCCTACGCCCGCTCTGGCGTGATGGGCGCCGCCATCCTTGGCCTTGCGCGCGCGGTCGGTGAAACGCTCGCCGTTACCCTGGTCATCGGTAACAGCGTGAACATCCCCGACAACATCTTCGCCCCTGCCTACACCATGGCGAGCGTGATCGCCAACCAGTTCCCCGAAGCTGGCGGTGCCCACCGCGCCTCGCTCTTCGAAGTGGCCCTCGTGCTCCTCGCGATCACCTTCCTCATCAACGTCGTCGCCCGGGTCCTCGTCTGGAAAGTGACCGGCGGCCAGCGTGCGGTGGTGCAGGAATGACGAGCATCGGCTACTCCGAAGTCCTCGTGAAGACCGAGTCGCTCTACAAGCGGCGGAAGCTCGTCAACAACGTCATGACCGGAGCCATGGTGCTCGCCGTCTTCTTCGCGGTGATCCCGCTCTTTCTCATCCTCTTTTATCTGCTGAAGGAAGGCCTGCCGGGACTGAACTGGTCGCTCATTTCAGAAAACCCCACGAGCCCCGGCCGCGGCGGTGGTGGCGTCAAGAACGCCATCGTTGGGAGTGCCATCCAGGTGAGTATGGCGCTCGCGATCGGCGTGCCTCTCGCCATCGGCGCGGGCATCTTCCTCTCCGAGTACGGGCAAAACAGGGTCGGCAGCGTCATTCGCTTCTTCATCGAAGTAATGGCGGGCATCCCCTCGATCACTGTTGGCCTGTTCATCTACGGCCTCATGGTTGCCACGCAGACCGAGGTCTTCGGCACCACCGGCCACTTCTCCGCCGTCGCAGGCTCCGTAGCGCTCGCCATCCTGCTCATCCCCATCGTGGCGCGCATCACCGAGGAGATGCTCCTCCTCGTCCCGCGTTCACTGCGAGAGGCGAGCTACGCTCTCGGCGCTCCACGCTGGCGGACCGTGCTCCGCATCGTCTTGCCGACGGCTCTCCCCGGCATCATCACCGGCGTCATGCTGGGCCTTTCCCGCATCGCCGGCGAGGCGGCGCCACTCCTGTTCACATCGTTGGGCAACAATTTCTACAGCACCGACGTCACCGCGCCGATGGAGGCAATCCCGCGCAGGATTTACGTCTATGCCACGGGCCCGTACGACTACTGGCACGAACAGGCCTGGGCAATGAGCCTTTTGCTCGTCGGAATCGTTCTCGTCATCAGCCTTGGCGTTCGCACACTCTTCGGTTCGCGCGTCACTGTACGACAATAGGAGTCCACAATGACAAAGCTGCAGACGTCCATGGAGGCCATCAGTTCGCGTATGCAAGACCGGGCGACGACGCAATCAGCTACCGGCGACGCCACACCGATTGGGGACACCACACCGCGTGACGTGGCGATCAGCGCGCGCGACGTTTCCGCCTGGTATGGCTCGAAGCTCGCGGTGACGGGCGTCTCCATGGAGATCTCCAAGAACGCCGTGACCGCCCTCATCGGCCCTTCCGGCTGCGGCAAGAGCACCTACATCCGCTGCTTCAACCGCATGCACGAGTTCGCCCCCAACGCGCGCGTCGCTGGCACCATCCTCATCGAAGGCAACGACATCTACGCCCCGGGCGTCGATCCCGCTCGCGTGCGCCAGCGCATCGGCATGGTCTTCCAGAAGCCAAACCCGTTTCCCACGATGTCGATTGCGGAAAACGTGGCAGCCGGACTCCGCTTCATGGGCGTCCGCTCCAAGTCCGAGATCGGCGACCGCGTCGAGGCATCCCTCAAGCTTGCGGCGCTCTGGGACGAAGTGAAGGACGACCTCAAGAAGCCCGGCATCGCGCTCTCCGGCGGCCAGCAACAGCGGCTCTGCATTGCTCGCACGATCGCCGTCGAACCCGACGTGGTGCTCATGGACGAGCCGTGCTCGGCGCTCGACCCCGTCGCGACGCTCAAGATCGAGGACCTCATGCGGGGCCTGGCCGAGCGGTATACGATCATCATCGTCACGCACAACATGCAGCAGGCTGCGCGCGTTTCGGACTACACTGCCTTCCTTCTCATGGGAGATGACGGCGCCGGCCACCTCGTGGAGTACCGTCCCACCGAGGACATCTTCACCAACCCACACGACAAGCGGACCGAGGACTACATCACCGGCCGCTTCGGCTAGGAGGGTTCCCTTGACTCGTGATCTCTTCACGGCCGAAATCCGCGAACTCCAGGACGAGGTGCTCGTCCTCGGCTCCATGGCAGAAAAGGCGATACTCGATGCCCTCGAGGCGCTTCGCGATGGCGACGCCGTCTGGTCGCGCAAGATCATCGAAGACGACGCCCGCATCAACAAGAAGCGCTTCGAGATCGAAGACCGCTGCATTTTCGTGATTGCATCGCAGCAGCCGATGGCTACCGACCTGCGCGCCCTCGCAAGCATCCTTTACATCATCACCGACCTCGAGCGCATCGCCGACCACGCCGAGGGCATCGCACGCATCAACCTGATGCTCGGCGACGAGCCGTTGCCGCGGCGCCTTGGGTACATCCCCGCCATGTCGGATCGCGCCGTCTCGATGCTCCGCGATAGCCTCAAGGCCTACATCGACCACGATGTCGACGCCGCCCGTCGCATCTGCGACGCCGACGACGAAGTGGACCGCCTCCAGGACAGCGTCTACGACGACTCGATCAAGGGCATGATCGCCGACCCGACGACCATCCAGCGCAATACCTACCTGCTCTGGACAGCCCACAACCTCGAGCGCATCGCCGACCGCTGCACGAACATCTGCGAGCGCGTCATCTACCTGGTCACCGGGCGCATGGAAGAGATCAACGTCTCGAAGTATTAGCCGCCCACCGGTCCCCCTCCCGGCCGGCCGGGAGAGGGACCGCGCGTATGGTCAGGCCCGCGGCAACCCCAGTCCCCGCGTCGCGACGATGTTGCGCTGCACTTCGCTCGTCCCGCCGGCGATCGTCGATGAGACCGTCTGCATGTAGCTCTGCGGAGCGCGTCCGCGCATCGGCGCCGACTTCGAATCGATCAGCATCCCGTTCGTACCGATCATCTTCATGGCCGACCGCGCGATGCGCTGGCTCAGCTCGGTGTTGAACAGCTTGGCGATCGACGCCTCGTGGTTCGGGACCCGCCCGGAAGCCTGGATCGTCACGACCACGTAGCTGAGCATTCGCGCGGTCGCGGCTTCAATCCAGCGGTCGGCGAACTCCGAGCGCACAGTCGGCGACTTCACGACCCCGCCGTCGTCCTTGTGCTCCCGCAGGTAGCGCAGGTAGTACTCCAGCGACTGGCGCTGGCCGACGGCGTTCCCGATCGAGGAGCGCTCGAAGTCCAGCGTCGTCGTGCCGAGGTACCAGCCGCGGTTCACTTCGCCGAGGACGTTGCGGTTCGGCACGCGCACATCTTCGAAGAACACTTCGTTGAACATGTGGCCGTTCGCCAGGTTGATGAGCGGCCGCACGGTGACGCCCGGGCTGTGCATGTCGAGCAGGAAATAGGTGATGCCGCGGTGCTTCGGCGCGTCCGGGTCGGTGCGCGCCAGCATGAACATCCAGTCGGCGTTGTGCGCCCCCGAGGTCCAGATCTTCTGGCCATTGATCACCCACTCGTCGCCATCGCGCACGGCGCGCGTCTGGAGCGAGGCGAGGTCCGAGCCCGATCCCGGCTCGCTATAGCCCTGGCACCACTGCACCTCGCCGCGAAGGATCGCGCCGAGGTGCTCCTTCTTCTGCTCTTCGTTCCCATGGATGATGAGCGTCGGCCCGATCATCGACGTCCCCATGCCGCCCACGTTCATCACGCGCGCCTCGGCGAACTCCTCGTTCATGATGAACTGCTCCATCACGCCGAGGCCCGCCCCGCCGTATTCCTTCGGCCACGCCGGGGCGATCCAGCCCTTCTTCGAAAGCTTCTCGCGCCAATCCTTCAGGCGTTCGCGCAGGTTGCCTTCCATGCGGTAGCGAGCGCCTTCAGTCGACGCTTCTTCGCTCCGATTCTCCTTGAGGAAGTCGCGCACTTCCTCGCGCCATGTTCCCTGGGTCGCGTTATCGCGAAAATCCATCTTGTTACTCCGGGATCGTTGTGGGGGAACGGTAGCAGAGCCACCACCTTCACGTAAACGGAAGGGTGCATCCTGCGATAAACGCCCCGTTGATGGACCGGGCTTCAGCCACGGTTTCTCGCCGGATCTGTAAGCGCGGCTCACCCGCGGGAAAGGCGAATAGTGAACCCGTGGCTTATCATTGTGATGTGGGCCACAACCTTCGAGACGTGATTCTCCGCGGGAGCCATGCGTTCCTGCCCGGGGGACAGGGGTGTCTCGAACGGCTTGAGCGGCTCGCCTCGATGCTCCAGGCGCGATTGTCGTGGTACGTGCGCCGTCTCGGCCGCTTCAGCGAAGTGCTGGCCGTCTCGCGCCCCTGGCAGGTGTCGTTCCCACTCATCGGAAAGTCCGCCGATCTCGTTCCTTAGCTGCCGCTGAACAGGGAAGTCAGCAGCACTGAGGAGGCAGGGATTTGGACAACGAGCGTGGAGACACGCAGGCTGCGGAAGGCAGCAAACGGGCGCGCCTGCGCGCGCTGATCGGACAGCAGGACTGGCGTGAGCGGGTATTGGGTGGCTACTTCCAGAAATGGATCATCCTGGGGTCGCTCATCGGCGTCGTCGCCGGTGTGGGCGCAATCGCGTTCTTCGCAGCGATCGACCTTGCGACGCAATTCTTCCTCGGCACGCTTGTCGATCTCGTGCCGCCGGTCCCGCGTGGCGAGGGCATTCCCCTGGCGCCGGACGCCGGCCGGCTCTGGATCGTGCCACTCGTCACGACGATTGGCGGGCTGATCAGCGGCCTCATCGTGTTCTCGCTGGCTCCCGAGGCCGAGGGCCACGGCACCGACGCTGCGATCGAGGCGTTCCATGAGCGCGGCGGACACATCCGCGGCCGCATCCCGCTGATCAAGCTCGTCGCCTCGGCGATCACGATCGGCTCCGGCGGAAGCGCCGGCCGTGAGGGCCCGACGGCGCAGATCGCCGCCGGTTTCGGCTCGTGGCTCGGCGAGCTCCTCCACCTCTCTCCCCAGGACCGCCGCATCGCGCTCGCCGTCGGCGTCGGCGCCGGTATTGGCGCGATCTTCAAGGCGCCCCTCGGCGGCGCCATCCTCGCCGGTGAAATCCTCTACATCCGCGACTTCGAGTTCGAAGCCATCATCCCGGGCTTCATCGCCTCCGTCGTCGGCTACAGCATCTTCGCCTCGTGGTCCGGCTGGACGCCCGTCTTCGGCGCCGGGCTGGAGCTCCAGTTCACCGAACCCAGGCAGCTCCTCTGGTACGCCGCCCTCGGCGTCGCCGCCGGCGTCTGCGGGCTGGCCTACGTGCGCACGTTCTACGGCGTTCGCGACCTCTCCCACCACATCCACATCCCACCGCACGTCAAGCCCGCCATCGGCGGCCTCCTCGTCGGACTCATGGCCCTCGCGTACCCGCAGATCCTCTCCATGGGCTACGGCTGGGTGCAGTTCGCCATCGACGGCAACACCGGCCAGCTCGCCGTCGGCACGATGCTCGCGCTCGTCGTCCTCAAGATCATCGCCACGGCGCTCACCATCGGGACCGGCGGCAGCGGCGGTGTCTTCGCTCCGGGCCTCTTCATCGGCGGCATGCTCGGCGGAGCCATCTGGGGCGGCCTGCACACGCATGTCGGCTGGATGCCCCCGACCGCCGCGCCGTTCGTGATCGTCGGCATGATGGCGCTCTTCGGCGGAATCGCCCATGCCCCGCTCGCCGTCATGTTGATGGTGGCGGAGATGACCGGCGAGTTCTCGATGGTCGTGCCCGCGATGGTCGCCGTAGGCATCGCCTACTTCATCGCCGGAAACGTCAGCATCTACGAGAACCAGGTGCCCACGCGCGCCGAATCCCCGGCCCACAAGGGCGAGTACACGGTTCCCCTCCTGCAGCTGCTGGAAGTCGGTCAGGCGATGCAGCGCCACGTCCTCACCGCGCTGGCCGATGAGCCGGTGCGGGTTGCCGAACAGCGAATGGAGCAGCACGGGCTGCGCGGCCTGCCCGTCGTCGACAATGGCCGGCTCATCGGCATGTTCACGATGACCGACGCCTTCGCGGCCGAGCGCGATGGCAAAGCACTCGTCAGCGATGCGATGACCGCCGGGGACCTCGCCGTCGCGCATCCCGACGAGTCGCTTCACACGGCGCTCCAACGGATGGCGAAGCGGGCGATCTCCCGACTCCCCGTCACCGACCGCGACGATAAAGGCCGTTTGCTCGGAATCCTCACCATCCACGACCTCGCAGCGGTGCTCGATACCGAGGCGAAACGGCGAGTGGTCCCGCCGGCGCCGGTCAAACAACCGCGGCTGGCGACGCTGAGCGCCGTCCGCAGCCTGCTCGGCACCTTCCACCTCTAGTTCGCAGTTTTCCTGTCGCCCAACGAAGAGAGGCCCCGGAATCTCCCGGGGCCTCTCCTTGTTCGCGTACGTGTCGGTTGGCGTCAGTCGCCGCCCACCGACGGTGCGTAGTCGAAGCTCGATGCGTGGGGCGCCGGCGAAGGAGCGGGTGTGTGCGCCGGCCCTTCCACCGAGATGCGCGGCATCCATTCGAGCCAGCTCGGCAGGTACCAGTTCCACTTGCCGAGGAGCTGCATGCTCGCCGGCACCAGTACCGACCGCACGACCGTGGCGTCGATGAAGACTGCCACCGCCAGCCCGAAGCCCGTCTGCTGGAGGTCCACCAGGCGGCCGGCCGCGAAGCCGGCGAACACCGCCATCATGATGGCGGCCGCCCCCGTGATGATGTGCGCCGTCGATCGCACGCCGTAGCTCACGGACTCGGCGTTGTTCCCGGTGTGGAGATAGCGCTCCTGGATGCGGCTCAACAGGAACACGTGGTAGTCCATCGACAGCCCGAACAGGATCGCGAACAGGAAGATCGGGATGAACGCCGCGATCGTGTCGCTCTGCTGGAAGCCGAGCAGGTCAGCCCCCACGCCTTCCTGGAAGACGAGCACCATCAGCCCGTAGGCCGCACCCACCGAAAGCAGGTTCATGATGATCGCCTTGACCGGCAGGACGATGGAGCGGAACACCATCAGCAAGAGCACGAAGCTCAGTGCCAGCACGAACGCGATGACGATCGGCAGGTACGTATTCATCGTGTCGATGTAGTCCACCGTCCCCGCGGTCGCCCCGCCGACCACTACATGCGTGTTGACCCCGGCGAATGCCGACGGGATGTAGGTGCTCCGGAGCTGCCGGAGCGCTGACTGCGCGCTTTCGCTCTGCGAGTCGCCGCGGAGCTGGATGTCCACCGCGCCCAGCTGTCCGTTTGACGACACTTCGAGCTGTCCGACCGACGAGAACTCCGCGTTCGCTGCGACCATCTGCCGGAGGTCGTCCACGGCCCGAGTGACGGCCGGCGAGTCCGCGTTCCCATCGATGACCACGTGCGTAGGCGCGATTCGCCCTGCCGAGAAGTCGCTGTCCAGCACGCCGAACGCCTTCACGGGCCCGAGCCCGGCCGGCAGGTCGGCGATGCCCGGGCTGCCGAGGTTGATCAGCGCGTACGGGCGCGGCCGCGCTCAGCAGCAGCGTCACGGACGCGACCGTCGCAATCACCGGGTGCTTCTGCACCGCGCCGGCCACGTGCCCGAAGAACCCTCCGGTAGATTCGCGGTTCGTGCGCCGTCGGCGGCCCGGCAGCGACAGCCAGTTGATGCGGTCGCCGATCAGGCCGAGGACGGCCGGCAGGAGCGTGAGCGCCACCAGGATGGCGCTGAAGACCACGACAATGGCGCCGATCGCGAGCCCCTGGAACGTCGTCGCCGGCACAATCAGCATGCCCGAGAGCGCGATGATCACGGTGATCCCCGAGAACAGCACCGCGCGGCTCGCCGTGTTCCCCGCCGCCACGATCGCGTCCACCTTCGCGAGCCCGCCGGCCCGCTCCTCGCGGAAGCGCTCCACCACGAACAGCGTGTAGTCGATGCCGACCGCGAGGCCGACCATCGTGATCATGTTCTCGGCCAGGCTGTTGACGCCCAGCACGCGGCTCACGAACCCCGTCACGCCCACCGCGACGAAGATCCCGATCAGCGCGAGAACGATGGGTACGCCGGCCGCCACCGCTGCGCCGAACACCACGACCAGCACCACCAGCGCAATCGGCAGCCCGATCATCTCGCCCTTCGCGAGGTCGCTCTTCGTTGTGTCGGCGATCGCGTGGTTGATGCTGCCGGTGCCGACCGTGTTCACCGTGAACCCGGCCGTTTCCCGGGAATCGAGGAGCTTTACCAGCGGCGCCACCGTGTCCGGCGCATCGACCGTCTTCCCGGCGATGCCCACCGGGATGATCGTCTTGTGGCGGTCCGCCGAAACCAGCGACGCCTCGTTGCCGTCGAGATAGCTCGTCGCCGACGTGACCGTGCCCGTCAGCCCGCGCACGTCCGCGACAAGTGAGCCAACGTACGCGCGGTAGGCTGGCTCGTCGACCGTCGCCGTCTGCGACTGCACGACGATGGTCTCGCTGACCGGTTCCGGGCCGCGCAGGTCCTCGAGCAGGTCGTTGGCCCGTGTCGAATCCGACCCGGTGATGACTTCCGTCTCGTCGAACTTGAGCAGCGATGCGCCGAGGACGGCGATGACGATGAACACCGCCCACGCGCCGAGCGTCAGCCACGGATGCGTGGCTGCCCGGCGCGCGAGTCGTTCTGGTGAGATGAGGTTTCCCATGGGTGGCACTCCGAAATCAGGTCTCCATCGACCGTACCGGAGGTCCCCGGGCGAACCATCGTGAATCAGATCACACTAAGCCCGGAAATTTGAATGAAGGTTCACTCATCCTTTGGGCGGAGGCGCCTCCGGGAAGCGCGGAGCCCATGGCTCGAGTGGCACCTGGGTGCCGTTCGCGACGAATGCGATCAGGTGGTACCAGCCCGCGATCATCAGCATTTCGATCAGCTGCGGCGGCTCCCACTCGGCCGAAAGCGCCACCCAGAGTCCATCCGAGACGCGCGATGACGCGTGCAACTCGTCCACCATCTGGACGATCAGCGACTCACGCCGCGACCAGACCGCGTCGTCGGCGCTGCCGGTGACGGTCGCTTCCACCCAGTCGTCCGACATGCCAAGCGGCCTCGCGAACATCGCGACGTGGACGCCCCACTCGTATTCGCAGCCCGTGCGGGCGCACACGCGGTGGATGATCAGTTCGCGCTCCCGAGGATCGAGCGTGCCGTGCGCGAGGATGCCGCCGCCCAGCGGGCGAATACGGTCAGCGAAGTCAGCGTGGTGCGCCATCGTCCGGAACAGCGCCAGCGGCGAAATCTCCTGGCGGCCCCCCATGAGCTTTCGGAGCAGTTCGTCGACGTTCGGTTCGAACGGGGCGTCGAGCGGTGCGATACGGGGCGTGGACACGTGGGCAGTCCTCCAGCGCTACGGATTTCGAATCACCGTAGCGCTTCGGAATCAGAAGCGTCAACATGTGCCTATGGCCAACCCCCTCCCCGGCCGTCCCGTCCGCGGCTCATCCACCGGCCGCCCGATCATGGCCCTGCTCGACCTCCTCGGCCGCCGCTGGACGCTGCGCATCTGCTGGGAGCTCTCCCACCAGCCGCTGGGCTTCCGCGCCCTCCAGGCGCGCTGCGACGGCATGTCGCCCAGCGTCCTCAGCCAGCGTCTCGCCGAGCTCGCCGCCGCCGGCGTGGTCGAGCAGACGGCCGGACGGCGACTACGCGCTCACCCGCCGCGGCCGCGACCTCATCGCCGTCCTCGAACCGCTCGACGCGTGGGCGAAGCGCTGGGCGCGCGAACTGGGCCGAAATAGCGCTCCGTGATGTTGGCGATAGGGTAGTTTCGTTCGCCCCGGCGCGGCGTACTGTTGGCGCATGAGCAGGCGCGAGGGCTCGCACAGCGAGGTCGCCGACCGCTACGGGCTGACCGAGCGGCAACGCGACGTGCTGGCCATGATGGCCGAAGGCCGCACCAACTACGACATCGCCCAGGCGCTCGGCCTGAGCCTCGAAGGCGCCAAGTACCACGTCAGCGAGATCCTCGGAAAGCTTGGCGTGGACTCCCGCGAGGAAGCCGTCGCCATCGCGACGCACCGCGGCTGGCGCTGGCCGAGCTGGCGGCGTCTGCGCGTGATCGCCCCCGTCGCGGCGCTTGCGGCGGCGGGCGTGGTTGTGGCGGCGCTGTTGCTCGCTCCCGGCGGGACCACCAAGCCCGCCGGGCCGCCGCACGTCTGGGCGGCGCTCATCCACGGTCCCGCCGGCAGTCCGCAAGCGGGCCTGCTCGAAGTGATGGACGCGACAGCCGGAACTCGCTCAGCAGATTGGTACGCCCGGCCTCACCTACGCGGCAGCGACATGGTCGCCGGACGATTCCCGGTGTTCACGCCGACGGTCGACGGACGAACTGCCGCGATCTCGGTCACCCGACGGCTCGCGGCTCCTCGCGGTGGCGGTCGACCAGGGTCCAGACCACAACGCGTCGTGGCGCCTGTTCAAGGCCGACGGAAACTGGTCCGAGGCCACTCTTTCTGCCGCATCGACCGCCTCCGATCCCTCCTGGTCGCCGGACGGCCGGCATCTGGCGTTCGTGGGCACGAACGTCCAGATGTTCGACCGTGACGGTCATCTCTTGTTCGACAAGCAGGTTGTCCCCACATCGGCTGCGGGAACCAACACGGCTCCGGTCTGGTCCACCGACTCCCGCACACTCGCAGCGGGCGTGCATGGTCGCACGGTCCTGATCGACATCGGTGGCGCGGTGTCCGAACTTCAGCCGCCGCGGGAGCTCGGCCCGGTCCAGATCCAGTCTTTTCGTTGGAAAGACCAGCACACGCTCGTCGTTATTGCCAGCCCCCCAGCCCTTCAGCAGTCCAATCCTCCAGCCGTTTACGCCGTCGACAGCTCCACAGATCCCCCCGCCTGGTCGCCGACAACCATCAACGATGTCGAGCCGCCGGGGCTCCTCGACACGGGCGCCACCGCATCCGCGGTCCAATCCGCCGCGGTCGGCGAGACGCTCACTTCGCCGGGGCCCACGGTCGACGGCAAAGGCATCCTCTTCACCAACCTGCGCCGCGGCCCCGCGGAAACGGCAGCCCTCTGGGTCTATTTCGATAACCACTTGACCAAAATCCCGCTCCCCTCCGACGTTCTCTCGGTCCAAACGGCACGCGGCGGCGTCGTCATCGCGCCCGCCCGCTGACCACAAAGGTTAACGAAACCGCCTGCCCCAATGCGCTACACTGGGAGTACCCCATCCGCAGGATGCTGCCACAGTTGCAGTGCTGCCGCTTTCGCGTTCTGACCAGCTTCGAAACCGCTCCTGATTCCCCTTCGCGCTGCTCGTTTCGTGCGGGCGGTTTGCCCACGATCGTATGACTGCTTCACCCACCACTCTCGAGCGCCAGACCGTTGGCGTGCTCGCCCTCCAGGGCGACTTCCGCGAGCACCGCGAGATGCTCGAAGCCATGGGCCATGCCGTCCGCGAGATCCGCAAGGTCGCCCAACTCGACGAGATCGACGCGCTCATCATCCCCGGCGGCGAGAGCACGACCATCGCCCGGCTCATCCTCAGCAACGGCTTCCAGCAGCCCCTGCGCGACTTCTGCGCCGGCGGCCGCCCCGTCTGGGGCACCTGCGCGGGCGCCATCCTCCTCGCCAAAAGTCGTCGACAACCTCGACCGGCCGGGCATCGAAACGATGGACATCTCCGTGCGCCGCAACGCGTTCGGCCGCCAGGTCGATAGCTTCGAAGCCGACCTCGACATCGCCGGGTCTCGAAGGTCAGCCGTTCCGCGCCGTCTTCATCCGCGCCCCGCTCATCGACGAGGTGCGCGCGCCGGCGGAAGCGATAGCCACCCTCGCCGACGGCACGATCGTCGCCGCGCGCCAGGGCAACCTCCTCGCGACGTCGTTCCATCCCGAGCTCACCGGCGACACGCGCCTCCATGCGCTGTTCCTCACCATGGGCCGAACGCGGGCCGAGGCGCCGAAATGAGCGAACTCCGCGCCGATACTCTCAGCCCCATCGATGCAGCCACGCTCTGGCCGCAACTGCACCGCCTCGATACCGAGGTCATCGCCACGCGCGGCGGCGAGAACCTGCTCATCACCTCGGGCCTCGCCGCCACCGGCCTCACGCGGCTCCCGCGAATCCCGAAGCTGCCGCGAACGGCTGTCCTCAGCGTCAAGCGCGGGCTCAGCTATCGCGGCATCCTCGTCGCGCGCGAGCTCTCGGGTGGCGCGGGCTGGGAAGTCCTCTGCCTGCGCCTCTCGCGCCCCAAGGACGACGACGCCGTCGTCGCCCTGCTGAACGGCGCCTGCGCCGAAGTCGCCCGCCGCGGCGGCCGCACGATGTACCTCCGCTACGCCGAAGGCTCGCCACACGCCGACGCGCTTCGCCGCGCGGGCATGTTCGCCTACCGGCTGGAACGCCTCTACGCCGTGCCGCAGTCAGCGCGCCAATCTCAAACGATGTTCCGCTCGGCCGAGCGCTCCGACCGCCACGGCATCTTCCGCCTCTACTGCCGCGCCGTCCCCGAGAACGTGCGCCGCCACGAAGCGCCCACCCAGCAGGATTGGCGCGCCGTGCTCGATTCCTTCGATTGTGACCGCGAGTACGTGCTCGACCGCGATGGCTCTCCGGCCGCCTGGGTCGGGCTCGGCGAACGCGAGGCCCACGTCCTCATCGATGGCATGCAGGAGGGCGTCGTCGATGCCGCCCTCGACCTGGTCGAAACCAGCGCGGGCCGAAATGGATCTATCGTCATTGCGGAACACCAGGGCGACGTAGAGCGTGCCGCTATCGCACGTGGGTACACTGCTCTTGGGGTTCGGCTTATGTGTGCACGCCGGCTGGCTGTGCTGAATTCGCTGAAGGAGGTGGTGACGGTGAAGGCGGAATCCCTGCCTTTGCCGCAATAGCCTGTGTCGCAACCACTACAGAACATCCCGCTCCCGACCGAGCAGATCATCACCGATGACCTCGACCTCCTGCTCGACGCGCTGCCCCCCGAGATCGTCGAGGCCCTCCGCGACGAGGAGCGTCGAGTCGATCTCCTCGAAGTCGTGATGGACCTCGGACGCCTGCCTGAAGCTCGCTACCCGGGTCGAGAGGTGATCCTGAGCCGCCGCGAGGTCACCGAAGAGGACCTCCTCTATGTCATCGCTCGCATCGGCGACTTTGGCGCCGACAACCGCGCCGGCATCGAGCGCACGCTCCATCGCATCTCCTGCATCCGCAACCGCCGCGGCAAGATCATCGGCCTAACCTGCCGCGTGGGCCGCGCCGTCTACGGCACGATCCGCGTCATCGAAGACCTGGTCATGAGCGGCCAGAGCATCCTGCTCCTCGGCCGCCCGGGCGTCGGCAAGACGACCATGCTCCGCGAGGTCGCCCGCGTCCTCGCCGACGACGCAAACAAGCGCGTCATCATCGTCGACACCTCCAACGAGATCGGCGGCGACGGCGATATCCCGCACCCTGCCATCGGCGGCGCCCGGCGCATGCAGGTCGCCACTCCGGCGATGCAGCACTCCGTGATGATCGAGGCAGTGGAAAACCACATGCCCGAGGTCATCGTCATCGACGAGATCGGCACGGAGCTCGAGGCGGCCGCCGCTCGCACCATCAACGAGCGCGGCGTCCAGCTCGTCGGCACGGCGCACGGCACCGAGCTTGAGAACCTCATGCTCAACCCCACCCTCGCCGACCTCATCGGCGGCATCCAGTCCGTCACGCTCGGCGACGACGAGGCCCGCCGCCGCGGCACACAGAAGTCGATCCTCGAACGCAAGGCCCCGCCGACCTTCGACGTCGTCGTCGAGATCCTGAGCTGGCAGAAGGTCGCGCTCCACACGAACGTCGCCGACACGGTCGACGCCCTCTTGCGTGGCTTCGCCGCGCCGCCTGAGATACGCCAGCTCGCGCCCGGCGGCCGCATCGAGATCGTCGACGACGCGGACCGCGCCAATCACGAGCTCGCACCGGTTGCGCCAACGGCGCGCGGTGCGGCGCCCTGGGGCGCGGACGCCGGTCGTTCTGGCGCCAGCTGGGAGCTCGGACGCCGGCGCAGCGGCGGCCACGTCCGCGAGGAGCGCCCGCCCGCCGCAAGCTTCGCACGCCCTACCGAGCTGCCCGGAATCAAGGTGTTCCCCTTCGGCGTCTCGCGCGCTCGCCTCGAACAGGCCATGCGCGCGACCGGCGTTGCCGTGGACATCGTCAACGATGTCCGCGAGTCCGACGCCGTCATCACCATGCGGAGCTACTACCGCCGCAAGCCCACCGCCATCCGTGAGGCCGAGGAGCGCTCGCTCCCCATCTACGTCGTCAAGAGCAACACGGCCTACCAGCTCGAACAGGTGTTGCTCCAGTTCGGCGGCGGCCCCGATGGCAGCCCGCGCACGCCTCGCCGAGACCCCATGGTCGACGTCTTCCGCGAGACCGAGGACGCGATTGCGAAGGTGATGCAGGAGGGCCGCCCGATTGAGCTCCCGCCTGCGAACAGCTACGTGCGCCGCGTCCAGCACCAGCTCGCGACGCGCTACAACCTCGACAGCAAGAGCTCCGGCAAAGAGCCGCAGCGCCGCGTCAAGATCCTGCCCTTCGGGCCAGGCATATGACGATGAAGCGGCCATGAGCGGCCGCTTCATCGTCCTCGAGGGCGGCGAAGGCTCGGGCAAAACGACGGCCGCGACCGCGCTCGCGGAGCGGCTGCGCGCCTCCGGCGCCGAGGTCGTCCTCACCCGCGAACCCGGCGGCACCGAGGCCGGCGAACAGGTGCGCAAGCTGCTCCACCTCGACCTCGTCCCCTGGGCCGAGGCGTTCGCGTTCCTCGTCGCCCGCGCACAGCTCGTCGAGGAGGTCATTCGCCCGGCGTTGGACCGCGGTGCCACCGTCGTCTCCGACCGCTACGAAGCGAGCTTCATCGCTTACCAGGGCTACGGCCGCGGCCTGCAGATGGAACCCCTCCAGGCCGCCAACGACGCCGCCTGCCACGGCGTCCACGCTGACCTCACGCTCTTCCTCGATATCGAGCCTGAAGCAGGCCTCCGCCGCAAGCACGGCGAGGAGGAGGCGATCCGCACCGGCCTCGAAGACATCGACTTCCATCGCCTCGTTCGCGCCGGCTACCTGGAGCAGATGGAGGACAGGCGGCGGACCCACGCCTGGGTGCGCCTGGACGCCAGCCTTTCCGCGGCCGAGGTCGCAGATGCCGTCTGGGCTGCCGTCGCAGCGCAGCCTTAGCCGAGTTCCTTCACCATCAGCACGTACCCCGGCACGCCCACCAGCCGTTCGAACGCCTGAGTCGGTCTTCGTCTCCACGATGCGGTAACCCGTGCGCTCGTACAGGTGCTGCGCCGGGTTTGTGATGTACATGCTCAGCGACAGCCGCCTGAGCCCGGCCTCGCCGAGCCTGCCGCTCCGCCTCCGCCAGTAGCGCTGCCCCGATGCCCTGGTTGCGAAAGTCCGGGTGCACGTTCAAGTGCGCGACATAATGCGAATCCTGCGGGTGGTCGATGTCGACCCGCGCCTGCGCTCGCGCGTAGCGCAGGTACCGGAGCAGCGTCACGGGCCCGAGCCGCACAAGGCCCACGCCGAGCACCGCCCGCATACGTCCGCCAGTCGAGCTTGACGTGTTGCCCCGGCAGCAGCGTCTCCATCATCCCGGCAACCACACCGTCGACCTCCGCCACCACGGTGCGCTCGCGCACAGCCTCGATGCCGTGGTCGTACAGCAGCGCCCCGACGGCCAGCGATCCCCGCCGCGTCTTCACGACGGCGCGGATCTCCGGCTCCGGATCCGTGTATTTCGCCGCGATGATCGCGTCGCGGTCGGACCTGGCAGATTGCCGGATGCTCACTCCCACGGCGGGATTCTACTGACTCACCGTGCCAGCCCACACGCCCGCCCACTCCTGCACGAACGCCTCCTGCCCCACCTCGCCCGGCGGCGCGCCGAACAAGGCAATGCTTGCGGAGTAGTTGAACAGCGAGCCGAGCGCGGCCACGGCTGTGACGCGCGCTCGCTCTTTGCGGTGGGCGGGCAGGTTCGCTTCGAACCAGCGCTCGGCGGACCCGTATCCGCGTTCCATCACGGCCCGGAGCGATGCGAGCGCCGCCTTCGGGAAGCCGGTCGCCCTCCCGGTAGAGGATGCGCAACAGCGGCCGCTGCCGCTCAAGGTGCTGCAACGTCCAGCGGGCGATGAGCAGGAGCTCGGCACGGGTGTCCCCGAGGGGCAGGAGCGCCTCGAGCTGCGTGGCGTCGTCGAACGCCGCTCCATAGCGCTCGAGCGCGGCAACCAGCACCGCTTCCTTCGATGGGAAATGCCGGTAAAAGCCCCCGGCGCGGGCTGTGAGCCCGGCCGCACGCTCGATCTCGCCAACGGGCGTCTGGCGGTAGCCCGCGTCGGCGAAGAGCCGAAGTGCAGCGTCGAGCAATCGCTCGCGCGTGTCCTCGACCTGCGGAGTACCATCCGGCGTTGACATTTAGTAATCGTATGATTACATTCGCTCTATGTCCACGAACGACCGACAGCCCATCACCGCCCGGCCGATGAACCCGCTGCAGGAGCGCCTGTACGCGTGGAGTGAGGCACTGACGCTTCGTTTCGTCTCCCCCGCGGGGCCGGGCCGCCTGATGAAGTGGTTCTATCGCGGCCCCGTGTGGCTCTACCGGGCGCGGCTCGGGTGGATCGTCGGCGGCTCGACGCTGCTGCTCACCGTACGAGGGCGCCGGACCGGAAAATGGCGATCAGTCGCGCTTGGGTACAACTACGACCAGGAGCAGGACGCCTACGTTGTCGTCTCGGGCTGGGCCGAGCGCTCCGACTGGTATCGGAATGCCATGGCGGACCCGCACGTGCGCGTGCAGGTCGGACGCCGGCGCTTCGAGACGACGGTCGAACGCCTGCCACTCGAGGAAGCGGTCGAAGTGCACCGTGAGTACATCGCTCGCAACCCCCGACAGGAACGCTCTCTTCCCCATCTCACCGGCCAGCCGTTCGACGGCTCGGAGGCGGCCCTCCGGCTCGCCGCCGAGAAGTGCCCGGTGCTCCTCCTTCGCGCTTCACGCTGAGCCGGCCCCACCCGCCTTGCGCTCGCATCCGCGCGCGGCCACACTTCTCCCACGAAAGCAATGTCGATAACGCGAACGCTTCTCATCGCACGCCTGCGCTGAACTGGACGCCGCCCTGGCGTCTTCGCAGGCACCCGAGCGCCCCCACGGGGCGTGAGTTTCCGTCGGCCTCGTCGTAACCCTGGTTCCCCATCACCAAAACGACTGATTGCGCCGGCGGCATGCGAGGAGAAGCAGCATGCGCGTCCAGCGCGATCGCCGAGAATCCAACAAAGCTCAGTCCTATCACCGCCTCCGCGACGCGTCCGTGGCCGAGCGCATCGTCGCTTCCACCGGGCTTGCGCCACCATCCCTCGTCTTCGAGCCCGGCGCAGGCGATGGCATCCTCACCGCCGCCCTCCGCGAACGGGCGCGCAAAGTTGTCGCCATCGAGATCGACCGTGTCCGCTGGACCGGCCTGCGATCCCGATTCTTGGGCGACCCCCGCGTCGAGCCCGTCCTCGGCGACATGCTCGCCTTCGCATTCCCGTCCCGCGCCGAATACGCGGTGGTTTCGAACCTCCCCTTCGGGGTCACGGCCGAGTTCCTGCGGCGCCTCCAGCGCCTCCCGAATCCTCCGCGCGACGCCTTTCTCGTCATGCAGCGCGAGGCGGCGGCGCGCTGGCTCGGTACAGGCGCCGAGACCGTCGCCTCCGTCACGTTGAAAACCCGCTTTGAGAGCCGCATCGCCCTCGCCCTGCGACGCTCCGACTTCACGCCCAGGCCGTCCGTCGACTGCGTCCTCGTGCACCTCGAGCGCCGCCCGCGCCCACTCATCCCTCCTGCCGCCGAACGCGCCTTCGAAGCCTTCGTCCGCCGCGAGTTCGGTGCCGGCAAACGCGCCCGGCCCCCGCGTGACAGGTCGGTCCACGACTGGGTGCACAACTTCTCCTCCGCCGCTCCACGACGAAATACACGCGAGGCGGGTCTGTGACATTCCCGGCATCTGTTGCATTCGAGCATGCTTGCCCCATACTTCCGTTCCGTGGACCGATTGAGCGAAGGGCTTCGGGTCGTCGACGTGAGCGGCATGCGCGTGGGTCGCGTCCGGCAGATGGGCACAGAGAGCTTCCAGGTCGAAACGGACGCGGGCGATCCCTTCTGGGTGCGCCAGGACGCTATCTTCAACGTGACCGACGGCGTGCTCACGCTCATCTGCAACGAGTACGACATCTCCCGTTACAAGGCGGACGAACCGCCCGCCTGACTCGCGCGGTTCGACCTACGGCCCGCGTCGGCTCACGATCCCCAACGTGTCGGTGCTGCTTGGGCTCGTTTCTGCGCTTTCCTGGGGAACAGCCGATTTCCTCGGCGGCCGCCAGGCGCGCCACCTCTCCTCCACGGCCGTGGCGTTCTGGAGCCAGGCCGCCGGCGGCGTCATCCTCCTCGTCGTTCTCGTTGCGGGCCGCCAGCAGTTCGGCTGGAGTGGCTTCCTCTGGGGCATGGGCGCTGGCGCCTTCACCGGCGGCGCGCTCATCCTCTTCTACCGCGGGCTGGCCTCGGGCGAGGTTGGCATGGTCGCCCCCATTTCGGCCTGCGGCGTCATCATTCCCGTCGCCTTTGCCCTCCTTCGCGGCGACGCCCCATCGACCCTGCAGGTCGGTGGCATCGTGCTCGCCGTCGTGGGCGTCGTGCTCGTCTCGCTCCCCGTCGAGCAGGCATCCCCGCCGGTCGCCTCGCGGACGAGTGCCCTCCTCATGGCCATCGGCGCCGCCGTCGGCTTCGGCCTCTTCTACGTGTTCGTCGACGAAGGCACGTCTCGGGCCGGAGCGCCGTTGTGGGTTATTGGCGGCGCCCGCCTGAGCTCCTTCTCTACCATCGGTCTCGTCGCGCTCCTGACGCGGACGCCCGTGCCGCTGCCGCGGCAACGCGCCGCGCCGATCGCGCTCACCGGCGTCCTCGATACATCTGCGAATGGCCTCTTCGCCTACGCCACCACCGAAGGCAACGTGGCCGTCGTTTCCACGTTCGCCTCGCTCTACCCCGTCGCGACCATCCTGCTGGCGTGGACCGTCGCATCCGAGCGCCTGACCCCGCTTCGCGCCGCGGGAGCTGCCCTGGCGCTGGCCGGCGTGGTGATGCTCTCCGCGGGTTGAGACTCCGCCGGCCGCGGAGTGTAGACTGCGAATACCGGGCAACTGGCGAGACGCGGGAATGACCGCGAGGGAGCCCGGCACGCATCGTATGGTCGCTCGCCTGGGCCGAAGGTCTCGTCGCATATCCGCCACGAGGCCTTTTTCGATCCGGATTGCGGCCCACCGCCAACCGCCGCGATCCTGAGTTGACCGGAGGTCACCATGCGCGCACTCCTTGGCGTCTACGACAAGACTGGCATCGAAACCGTTCGCGAAGGGTCTCGTCGACCTGGGCTGGGAGCTCGTCTCCACTGGCGGCACGTTCGCCACACTGGAGAAGGCCGGCATACCCGTCCGCAAAGTCGAAGACATCACCGGCTTCCCCGAGATGCTCGACGGCCGCGTCAAGACGCTCCATCCCGTCGTTCACGGCGGCATCCTCGCCCGCCGCGACGTCCCCGCGCACATGGCCGCCCTCGCCGAACACGGGATCGGCGGCATCGACCTCGTCTGCTGCAACCTCTATCCGTTCGTCGCCACTGTCACGAAGCCCGGGGTGAGCTTCGAAGAGGGCATCGAGAACATCGACATCGGCGGCCCGACCATGCTCCGCGCCGCCGCCAAGAACCACAAGGACGTCATCGTGGTCTCGAACCCGCGTGACTACGACGCCGTCCTCTCACACCTCCGCGCCAACGACCTGACCGAGGAGGGTCGCCTGCACCTGGCCTACACCGCCTTCGCTCACGTCGCGACTTACGACAGCCAGGTCTCCGAGTGGATGTTCGGCCAGTTCACCGACGAAGCGCGCCAGCGCCCGCGCGGCCAGGTGACGGTGCCGATGCAGCTTGTCGATACGCTCCGTTACGGCGAGAACCCCCACCAGGCAGCTGCCTTCTACCGTGACGTCTCCCTCGCCGAGCACGGCCGCGGCGGCATCGCCACCGCCGTCCAGCACCACGGCAAGGAGATGTCTTACAACAACTACCTGGACGCCGACGCCGCCTGGAACGCCGTCAACGACTTCGCCGGCCCCACGTGCGTCGTCGTGAAGCACACGAACCCCTGCGGCGTCGCCACCCGCGACGACCTCCTCGAAGGCTACCGCCTTGCCGTCCGCGGCGACGCGACCAGCGCTTTCGGCGGCATCGTTGCGTTCAACCGGCCCGTCGATGAAGCGCTCGCCCGCGAGATCCGCGAATTCCGCAACCCCAACGACGGCGAGACGCGCATGTTCTACGAGATCGTGGTCGCGCCCGCCTACACTCCCGAAGGGCTAACCATCCTCAAGGGCAAGTCGAAGGACCTCCGCATCCTCGAGGCCCAGCCGCGGCTCAAGGGCGGCCGCGTCTACCGCCAGGTGGGTGGCGGCTGGCTCGTCCAGGACGCCGACGATCGCACCCCGGAAGACATCGAGTTCAAGGTCGTCACGAAGCGCCAGCCGACACCGCAGGAACTCGAAGACCTGAAGTTCGCCTGGCGCTGCGTCAAGCACGTGAAGAGCAACGCCATCACCGTGGCGAAGGATGGCCGCCTCCTCGGCATGGGCAGCGGCCAGCCCAACCGCGTGAAGAGCGTCGAGATCGCCATGGAAAAAGCCGGCGACGAAGTCCGCGGCGCCGCCCTCGCCAGCGACGCCTTCTTCCCGTTCGCCTGGGGCGACTCCATCGAGAAGGCCTGCCAGGCCGGCATCGGCGTCATCGTCCATCCCGGCGGCAGCCTCCGCGACCAGGACGGCATCGATTGCTGCGACCAGTACGGCGTCGCCATGGTCTTCACCGGCACCCGCCACTTCCGCCACTAACCACGCGGCGCGGAATCGGTCGGCGAGAACTACCCGCTCTCGCCGACTTCCCACCGCTCGAGCCGGCGCACACCCAGCACCACCGCCACCGCCGACGCGATCAGCACCAACACAATCGCCTGCGGGCCGTCGAGCCGCGCCGAGAACACCGACGAGTTCACGTTCGTCAGCCAGTCGGCGATACCCAGCGTGTACTGCCGCACGCTGAAGATCCGCAGCCCGCCGAACAGGCTCGTGAGCAGCGCCTCCCAGAAGAACACGTACAACAGCCCGGCAATCAGCGCCCGGCTCGTGAACACGCTGAGGGCAATGAACAGCGCTGTGTAGAGGAACGACCCGGCGACGAGCGCGATGAGAAACGCCGGGAGCACGCTCATTCCGGACTGGATCGTCAGCTCCGTTCCGGCTGGCACGGCGACGTTCCTCCCGCCCAGCAACGTCACGAACACGCCCGGCCCGCCCACTACATGCCCGCCCGAACCAGCCATCGCGATTGCCCCGGCGATCGCCGCCGCCGGGATGACGAGCGCCATCGTGGCGAGCCACGCCACCAGCAGCTTGGAAGCGATCACCTTCCAGCGCGGGATCGGCTTCGACAGCAGGTACACCGCCGTGCCGTCTTCGATCTCCGACCCAATCGCCGCAGTACCGAACACCAGGGCGCACAGTGGCAGCAGCAACGAGATGATGAGCCGCGACATCAGCGAGGCCGCGGTCCACCGCGCCTGCTGGTCGGTCAGCGAGCCGAGCAGAGCCGCGACCGACGTGGTCTGTTCCGCCACCACCCGGTCGCCATTCCCCGCGACCCGGTAGACAACCGCGATGAGCGTCGGGATCAGCGCGAAGAGCACGAGCAGGATCGTTCGCCGCTTGCCCAGCAGCTGCCGCGCGGTCAGCTCGATGATCGTCGCGTTCATCGGCGCACCAGGTAGGCGAACACGCTTTCCAGCGACTCGTCCGTCGGCAGCACCTCTAGCAGGCTTACCTCGGCCGACCGCGCCACTTTCGCGACCGCCAGCGTGAACGCGGAGAACTCGGACGTCTTCGCGACGAGCAGGTCGCCGTTGAGCTCCACGCCGAAGATCGCGGGGTCGCCGACGAGCGCACCGGCCAGCTTGCGATTGTCGCTCGACCGAATCGTGAACGTGTGTGGCCGGTCCGTCATCAGCCGCCGGATCTCGCGGAAGTCGCCCGACGCCGCCAGCCGTCCCGAAACCACCACCAGCACGTCTTCCGCCAGCCGCTCGACCTCCTCGAGGATGTGCGAGGAAAAGACGATCGTCCGCCCGTTCGCCGCCATTTCCCGCAGCATGTCCATCAGGTGGAGCCGCTGCCGCGGGTCGGCGCCGTTGAACGGCTCGTCCAGCAGCAGGATCTCCGGGTCGTGGACGAGCGCCGCCGCGATCTTCACGCGCTGCTTCATGCCCTTCGAATACCCGCCCGCCGAGCGGTCCTGCGCGAACTCCATGTCCACCAGGTGGATGGCGCGTTTGGCCGCCGCCTCCGGATCGGGCAGCCCGTGCAGCTTCGCGCTCAGGACGACGAACTGCCGCCCCGTGAGGAACGGGTAGATCGCCTCGCGTTCCGGCACGAGTCCCACGCGCCGGTAGATGTCGGGGTTCTCCCACGCATCTTCGCCCAGCACCCGCACCGTCCCCGCCGAGGGCTTCAGGAACCCGGAGAGCATGTGCAGCAACGTCGACTTCCCCGCGCCGTTCGGCCCGAGGAGCCCGGTGATCCCGGCGTTCAGCGAGAACGTGATGTCGTTGACCGCGACGATGTTCCCGTACCATCGCGAGACGTTGACGACCTCGACAGCCGTCGCCTTCGCCGCAGGCTGCGCTGCGGCCCCCGGTTGAGGAGCGACTGCCGTCATGTGCTCAACCTTTCGTAGCGCCGCACGAGCAGCGCCGTAGACACCACAGTCACGACCAGCGCCGCGATGCCGTACCAGACCCCGCGGAAGTCCGCCGATTCCAGCAGCGAACCGCTGTCCGGCGCTGCGCGGAACACCCAGAAGCTCACACCTTCCAGCACGTTGATCGGCGAGATGAAGATCAGGATCCGGCCGCCCAGCCCGCCGATGTCGTTGACCAGTATCGCGGCAATCGGCAGCGGCACGAGGAACAGCGCGATCGCCGACACCGTCGCGTACGACCGGCGCGCAGTCTGCGCCACCACCACCAGCGTCAGGCTCGACATCGTCGCCGAAGCAATGATGCCGACGACAAGCACCCGGAAGACATCGCCCCAGTTGTCCTTCCAGAAGCCCCACTGGTCGTCGCTCGCGAAGGCATGCCCAATGAGGAGCACGAGTTCCGGCAGGACGGTGATGAACAACAGCGCCGTGATCATCGCGGCGAGCTTCGCCAGGGTGTAGTCGCTCCGTCGCAACGCCCGCGAGAAGTACAGCGGCAGCGTCCGCGTGCGCTGATCCCGGCCGATCACTTCCGGCCCAACGGCGGCGCAGAAGAGCGCAGCCGTCACCTCCACGAAGCTGAAGTAGTTCTCGAGCTTGATCACGTCGATGTTGGCCGACGACGAGATCGCGACGATGCCCAGCTGAATCAGCGCCGGCACGGCCGCGATGATGACCAGCGCCACGGGGATGATCTTGCTCGTCGCCCGCCGGCCAAGCCCAAAGGCGCCACGCAGGCTGAAGAAGTACAGCGACGTGATGGCGTGGTGACGCCCTAGCCGCTGACCGTCGTACCGGCGATACCCGAGGTCGTAGATGTTGCCCGCGGTCGCCTCAGACTGTTGTGACATCGGCTTCCTCCGCCGTTGGCGTCCGGAACAGGTCTTCGAGGTTCTGCCGCCGCTGTTCCAGCCGCACCAGGCCAAGCCCCAGGTCGACGATCGAGTCGCGGATGAGGTCGTACGGCTCCGAATCCGCGATGCCCACGAGCACCGTGCGACCCTCCTCCCGGACGGTCAGGCCGTGCTCCTGGAGCTTCCGCGCCAGCCTGCTTGCATCGCCCTCGACCTCCACTGCCAGCGTTTGCGTGCGCTCCGTGAACGCGCCGATGGCGTCCGAACGCAGCAAGTGCCCTGCGTCGATCACCACAAGGTGATCGCACACGCGCTCAATCTCCCCGAGCAGGTGCGACGCCATAACGATGGCGATGCCGAACTCCTTGCCCGTGCGGCGCACGAGTTCCAGCATCTCGTCGCGGCCCTCCGGATCGAGGCCGTTCGTGGGCTCGTCCAGCAGCATCACGCGCGGGTCGTGGACGAACGCCTGCGCCAGCTTCACGCGCTGCTTCATGCCCGTGGAGTAGCCGCGAATCTCGCGGTAACGCTCTTCGAACAGGCCGACGTGCCGCAGCGTCTCGGCCGTGCGCTCTCGCGCCGCCGAACGCGGCAGCCCGTTGATCTGCGCCATATGCGCCACAAACTCGGTGGCGCTCACGTCCACCGGCAGGCAGTCGTGTTCCGGCATATACCCGACGAACTGCCGCAGCTCGGGGCCCTGGTCCTGCACGTCGTAGCCGAGCAGCGTGGCCGACCCGCTGGTCGCCGGGAGCAACCCCAGCAGGATCTTGATGAGCGTGCTCTTGCCCGCGCCGTTCGCGCCGACGAGGCCGATGATGCCGGGCTCGATCTCGATCGTGAGGTTATCGAGCGCCGTCACCGTCGCGTAGCGCTTTGTCAGGCCGGAGGTCGAAAGCAACGGCATGCGGTAAGCGTAGCCCAATCCCGGCAACGAGTTGTGCCAGGTACTGTGGCGGCATAACCTTCCGTGTACCGGCCGGGGCCGGCGCCGCGTACAATCGCCGCCGATGGCACAAGACCCGTTCAGCGACATGATGAGCGCCTGGAAGAAAGTCAACGACGACTTCCTCGCCACCTGGGGCAAGACCTTCGAGAGCTTCGCCGGAAGCACCGAAGGCGAAGCCGCTGCCCAGGAAGCGCAGAAAACGTACCTCGGCATGCGCACCGCCATGGCGGAAGCCGCAAAGAACGCCTACGGCCCGATGATCGAAGCCGTCGGCGCCGTGCCGCTGAGCGAGTTCCAGCGCCTCGCCGACCAGGTCCACACCATCCTCCTGCGGCTCGACCGCATCGACGATGCGCTCCGCGACCTCGCCCGCGCATCCGCCCCCGCCGAAGCGCCCGTGACGAAGAAGCCAAAGAAGCCCAAGGCCCGTAAAAACTGATCGAACTGGCGCGCCCTCCCCATCCAATCTCACGTTCAAACCCGTAGACTCGATGGTCATGGAACCCCGTATTCAGTACGCCACCACCACCGACGGGCTCCACATCGCCTACGCCATCTCCGGCGAGGGCGAGACGTTGATTTCTGTGCCCTCGCCGCCTGAAAACCACATCGAACTCGAATGGCAGGACCCAACGCGCCGCCAGAGCATCGAGCACCTGTCCCAATACCGCCGCCTCGTTCGCTTCGACGGCCGCGGAAGCGGCCTCTCCGACCGCAACGTCGACGACTTCTCGCTCGACGCCCGCGTCCGCGACCTGGAGGCGGTCGTGGAACGCCTCGACGTGCCCCACTTCGCACTGATGAGTGGCGGTCACGGCAACCAGCTCACGGTCGAGTACGCCGCCCGCCATCCCGACCGCGTGACGCACCTCATCGCCGTCAATCCGTTCGCGCGCGGCGACGAGTTCATGACCAAAGACCAGCTTGATCTCTGGACCCACATGCTCAAGGCGAACTTCCAGATGTTCACCGACGCACTGGGTGCGACCACCTTCGGCTGGGGCAACGAGGAAGGTGCACGCTTCGGCGAGTACTACCGCGCCTGCGTCGAGCCGGACCACGCGATCCAGATCTACGAGTCAATGCTCACCGTCGACCTGTCACCGCGGCTCCCCGAAGTCGCCTGCCCCGTGCTCGTCATGCGCACCCAGACCATGGGTTTCGGCACCGAATCCGCCGTGCGCCACTTCTCCGCCGAGCTCCGCGACGCGCGGGTGGTCGTCCTCGCCGGCCGCATCGTCGAAGGGGCGACGCCGGAGATGGTGCTCCGCACCGGCGAGTTCTTCGGTGAGGACTGGTCCGAGGCTCCCGAGCCGCCTGCTCCCGCGGTCGAGCCATCCGAGCCGTCCTTCCGCACCGTGCTTTTCACTGACATCGAATCCCACACCGTGATGATGCAGCGCCTTGGCGACGCCGCCGGCCGCGATGTCCTGCGCGCGTACGAACGCCTGACCCGCGACCTCCTCCAACGCCATGGCGGAACCGAAGTGAAGGCCCTTGGCGATGGCTTCATGGCCTCCTTCCGCTCGACCCAGCGCGCGCTCGATTGCGCCATCGGCCTGCAGCGATCTGTCGCCACCGGCGTCGCTGGGCTCCCGGCTGACCTCCGCATCCGTGTCGGCATCAACGCCGGCGAACCGATCGAGGAGGACGGCGACCTCTTCGGCTCGGCCGTGATTACGGCGGCCCGCATCGTTCCGCTGGCCGCGGGCGGCGAGATTCTCGTCTCGAACGTCGTCCGCGAGATCGTGGCCGGCAAGGGCCACCTCTTCTCGGACCGCGGCCAGCACGACCTACGCGGCTTTGAGGAACCGGTCCGCCTCTGGCAACTCCAGTGGTCGGACTGATGCTGAAGTCGCTTACGTCCAACGCGTAGACTGCGGCCTCAAGGAGGCCCGCGATGCTGCGTGTCGGCGCTTCAGCCATCGATATCACCCCGCCGGTCGGTCTCGCCCTCGATGGCTACGGCGGCCGTACAGACGTCTCGCTGGGAATCCACGATCCCCTCTACGCGCGTTGCCTCTATCTCGACGACGGCACGACGCAGCTCGCCCTGGTCGTTTGCGACCTGATCGGCATCGGCAACTTCCTGGCGAAGCGCGCGCGAGAGCTCATCGCCGAGCGTCCGGGTCTCGCACCGCAAAACGTGCTCGTCGCCGCCACGCACACCCACGCCGGTCCCGCCGGCGTGCGCGGCCGCGGCGAGGACGTCCTTGTCGAGACCATGGCCCGCCAGATCTGCGGCGCCGTGCGCGTCGCACACCGGTCGGCGACGGAAGGTGCCCTCAAGTACGGCACCACCACCGTCGAGAGCATCGCGCAGAACCGCCGACACCCCGACTGGCCGATCGATCACCGCCTCGACGTCCTCGCCGCCGACACGCCGGACGGCCGCAACATCGCGACCCTCGCGCGGTACAGCTGCCACCCGACGACCATGGAGCGAACGAACCTCGACTACAGCGCGGACTGGCCCGGCGAGGCCTGCCGGGTCATCGAGCAGGTCATCGGTGCCCCAACCACTGCCATCTACTTCAACGGCGCCTGCGGCAACATCAATCCCGCCTGGATACGCCAGGAGTTCGACGACGTCCACCGCCTGGGTTCGATCGTCGGCGCGAAGGCTGCGGCCCTCTCGCAGGAGCTCCGTCCACTCGGCGTGAACCACCAGGCGCACAACATCCGCTGGGATGAGTTGACCGCGAAGCCGGTCACGGTCGGCCGCCTCGTCGGTTCCGCTCCCCTGCAGTCGGTGAGCCGCACGTTCCAGGCGCCCTACCGCACAGGGCCGGGCGACGACGAAATGGCCGCGCTCATCGCCTCGCTCGAACGGCAGCAAGGCGCCGCCGCCGGCGAAGCGCACCGCGACGTCACGGCCAGGCTCACCCGGGCGCGCATGGAGCGAGTCGCCCTCGACCGCACTCGCGACCGCGATCCGCTCCGCGACGAGGAGGTGCAGGCGATGCGCCTCGGCGAGTCGCTCTATCTCGTCGCGCTCCCCGGGGAAGTCTTCGTCGAAACCCAGGAAGAGATCCGCGCGAAGAGCGGCATCGCTGACCTCCTCGTGGTCACCTACGCCAACGACTACCCGGGCTACTTCTGCCGCGCCGAGGCATACGAGCAGGGTGGCTACGAAGCCGGCGTCACGCCCTTCGCGCCCGAAGCGGATGCACTCCTTGTCCAGGCCGCGCTCGATGCGCTGGCGGAGGTAGCGTGATGCCCACGGTGCTTGTTCTTACTGCACACGGCGATGACATGGAGTTCTACGCCGGCGGCACCATAGCGAAGCTCGGCATGCTCGGATATGACGTCCACCTCGTCATCGCCACGGATAACACGAAGGGCACCTTCGAGCTCTCCCGCGACGAGATGTTCGCCGTTCGCCTCAGCGAGCCGGAAGCCGCCGGCAGGGTGCTCGGCCTGAAGAGCGTCGAATGCCTCGACTACCCCGACGGCGAACTCGCCGACGTGCCCCTTAACGTTCTCCGCGGCCAGCTCATGGAGCGCATTCGCCGCCTCCGGCCCGACCTCGTCTTCACGTTCGACCCCTGGGCGCCCTACGAGGGTCACCAGGACCACCGCTCGGTCGCGTGGGCGGCCATGGAGGCCACCAGCTTCTCCCACTTCCCGCTGTACTATCCCGAGCAGGTCGCCGCCGGGCTCGAACCGTGGCTCGTGAAGGAGGTCTACTTCTTCGCCAAGACCCCCAACGACGTGAATCGCCCCGTGGACATCAGCGGCGAGCCCATTCGCCGCAAGATCGCGGCCCTCTGGGAGCACACCAACCAGATGGTGCTCACGCTCGCGGACGTCCAGCAACATATCGCGGCGGCGCCCTACGACGTCCCCGATCTCACCGCCCTCGACCCGCACGACTACCGTGCGTTCATCGACCAGCGCGTCCGCACCACCGCCGCCGCCATCGGCAAGCGCTACGGATTCGAACACGGCGAGCACTTCCGCCGCACGCGTTGGGGCGGCACGGAGCGCATGGCCGCCCCCGGCGAGCTGCCGGCGGACGAGTGGTGAGCCGGCTGTCCCGAGGTCGCGCATGCTACGATTGACGTATGGGCGTAACGGTTCGTATCAAGCGGCACATCGACTCGGAGACGCTCCATCTGCCCGAGCTGCGGGACATGATCGGCCGCGACGTAGAGATTGAGATCCGCGAGCTACCCCCTCCGTTGGCCGCGGGCGAGCGCTATCCGCTCCGGGGCTCCGTCAAGCGCTATGACGACCCGTTTGACTCGGCGTCTGATGACTGGGAAGCCACTGAGTGATCACCCTCTTCCTCTCGTGACGGCCGACAGGCGCCTTCAGTCCTACGGCCATGTCCGACTGGCGCCCCTCTGACTCAGCGCCCGGCCCCACGTCCTCAACCCGGCGGGGTAGCTATTCCTCTGCGCCCCGCCGACGACTGGTGACCTCGACGGCGGCGCGGCCGTAGCGCTCAGCGGCGGCGATGGGCGATAATCAGACCAGAAGTAGACCAGATTGGGAGGGGTGCTATGCGACAGGTCGGGGTCTACGACGCCAAGACGCAACTTCCCCGTCTGCTCGAGGAGGTTGAGCAGGGCCACACGATCACCATCACCCGACACGGAAAACCAGTCGCTCGGCTGGTGCCGGTCGATACAGCTGCACGGCCGGCGCGGGAGGTGATTGACGCGCTGTTGGCCTTTCGCGAGGCGCACACATTGCAGGGCCTTAGCGTCCGAGAACTGATCGAGGAAGGGCGCCGGCGGTAATGGCGTTCGTCATCGACGCCTCGGTCACGCTGTCCTGGTGTTTTCGCGATGAGCGAAGCGAGTACGCCGTAAACGTTCTCCGTCGGCTGGCCGACGACTCGGCCATCGTTCCCGATTTGTGGGCGCTCGAAGTCGCCAACGGGTTGCTCACGGCCGAACGGCGAGGGCGACTGACATCGGCTGACATTGCAGCAGTCCACGCCATGCTCGCCCGTCTGCCCATCGTGCGAGACGGGCTGACGCTCGACGGCGCACTCGGGGCCGTCGTGGACCTCGCGCGGGCTCACAACCTCAGCGCCTACGACGCGGCATACCTTGAGTTAGCTATGCGCGAGGGACTCTCACTCGCAACGGAGGATGCCCGCCTCCGCTTGGCTGCCCAGGCGGTCGGCACCGCGCTCATCCCCTGAGTGGCCCGTCAAGCAGCGACACCGAAGGTGCCAGGTCCCTCCGGCGTAGCAGGGGCCACGTAGCGCTCGCCGTCAGCTATTCCGCTGTGTACGACACCCCGGCCTTCGCCAGCGCGTCGCTGAGCACCGCCGGCGTGGCCGGCCCGCGAATGATCGCCCGCAGCACGCCATCCTTATCTACGACGAAGCTCTGCGGCAGTCCGCTGCTGCCCGACCCCACGCGGTAGTGCTCCGCGACCACTCCCACGCTGTCGAGCACCGCCGGGTACGTCGCGTGCAGATCGTCGAGGATGCCGGTCGCGGCCCCCGCGTCCTCCAGGTAATCCACGCCCAGTACCACCACCTGGTCGCTCGCCGCCGCTTCGAGCTTGTTGAACTCCGGGATCTCCTGCTGGCACGGCCCGCACCAGCTCGCGAACCAGTTGACGATCACAACCTTGCCCCGGAAATCGGAGAGCTTCCGGATCGTCCCCGCATCCCGGGCATCAACGAGGGCGAAGTCCGGGGCCGGCTTGCCCTCCTCCGGCCGCTGGGGCTCCAGCACGCCGGTATCGGGCTGCGGTGTCGGGTTCCCGAGCGCGTTCCGCACCTGTGTCGCGTCGAGGTTGTCTTCCGACGCCGGCGAACTGCTGTCCCGTCCAACGATCAGGTAAGCGCCAACTCCGATCGCGACCGCGATGGCCGCCACAAGTACCGCATAGCCCGTCAGCCGGCGGACCGGCGACTGGGTCGCGGCGGGCGTGGGTTCGTCGTGCTCCTGGGGTTCGGACATCGTAAACGGCTCATCGCGAGCGTAGCAGCGCTCGCCCGAGGGTGCATTCACGCCGCGTTAACGTCACGATTGAACGATAACGTGAGATGACAACAACGACAGCGATCGCGCCACCGGCCACCGTCCTCGTCGTTGAAGACGAAGAGACGCTGTTGTTCACCCTGGCTCACAACCTCAGGCGCGAAGGCTATAGCGTGCTCACCGCCGCCCGTGGCGACGATGCCCTCAAGGTCGCCCGCGAACAGCACCCCGACCTCATCGTCCTCGACATCATGCTGCCCGGCGTCGACGGCATCCAGGTCTGCCGCCTGCTCCGCCGCGACATGGACGTCCCCATCATCATGCTCACCGCCCTCGGCGGCGAACGTGACCGCGTCGCCGGCCTCGACATCGGCGCCGACGACTACGTCGCCAAGCCCTTCGGCGTGCGCGAGCTCATGGCCCGGATTCGCGCCCTCCTGCGGCGCAGCGGCCCGCGCGCCGCGCCCGACCTCGGCCCGGCACTCGTCGTCAGCGGAGACCTCGAAATAGACCGCGAACGTCGAGAGGTCCGCCGCGGTGGCCGCGTCCTCTCGATGAAGCCGAAGGAATTCGACTTACTGCTATTCTTCGCACAACACCCGGGGCGCGTCTTCTCGCGTGAGCAGATCCTGGACGAGGTGTGGGGCTACGACTTTTACGGCGGCCCGCGAACGGTGGATGTCCACGTGCGATGGCTTCGGCAGAAGATCGAGCCGCAGGCCGCCACGCCCGCCCGCCTGCGCACCGTCCGGGGCAGCGGCTACCTCTTCGAAGGCTAAAACCACATGAGCCGCGATCTCGCGCTGCGGGGCCTGATCGTCGGGCTCCTTGCCGGTGCCGTTGGCATCGCCGTGGGGGGCCTTGCCGGCTCCGAGCACGTTAACGCCTCGCTCTGGCTCGTCGCCGCGGTTGGCGCGCTCGCCGTCGCCGCTGCGGGCGGCTACTGGGCGCTCGTCGCCAGCGCCCGCGATGTCAGCGCCGTCAGCGCAGCCGCGGAACGGCTCGCGGAAGGCGAGCTCGGCGAGCGTGTCGTCGCCTCATCCGGACCCGTCGGTGAGCTAACCTCGGCCTTCAACAGCATGGCCGTCCGCGTCCAGCTCCTCTTCGACAACGTCGCCGCCGAGCACGCCCGCCTCGAGGCCGTCTTCGATGCCTCCACCGATCCCATGGTGGCGCTCTCGCGTGATGCGATCGTGCGCTTCCTCAACCCCGCCGCCGTGCGCCTCTTCGGCACGGGCATGGTTGAAGCCGTCGACCGTCCCTTCATCGAGATGTCGCGCGATTACGAGCTCGACGCCATCGTCCGGCGCGCGATCGCCTCGCCCGGGACCGGCGAGGCCGGGCTGATCACGTTCGGTTCCGTCCGCAAGCCGCTGCGCGTCTCGGCCGTGCCGATCGTCGATGGCGGCGACTGGGCAGTGCTCCTCATGCTCACTGACCTCACCGAGGTGCAGCGCACCGACCAGGTGCGCCGTGACTTCCTCAGCAACGTCTCGCACGAACTCCGCACACCGCTCGCCTCGATCAGCGCCCTCGTCGAAACGCTCGAAGACGGCATGGACGACCCCGAGGACCGCACCGAATTCCTTCGTCGCATCCGCCAGCAGGTCGACCGCCTCACCTCGCTCGTCAACGAGCTCTTGGACCTCTCTCGTATTGAGTCCGGCGTCATCCAGCTCCGGCCCGAACCAGTGGACCTTGGGCTGCTCGTGCGCGAGGCCAAGTCGCTGCTCCGCACACGCGCCGAGGCCCAGGGGGTGCGCATCGAGTGCTCCGACGAAGTCGGTGTTGCCTGCGTCCAGGCGGATCGTCCCTCGCTTCTGCGCGTGGTGAGCAACCTGCTCGACAACGCCATCAAGTACAGCCCCCGCGGCTCGACGATCCGCGTCACGAGCGTCGACGAGGGCGATCTCGTCGCGCTCTCCGTCGCCGACGAAGGCAAGGGCATCGCCGAACAGGACCTGCCGCGCGTTTTTGAGCGCTTCTATAAGGGTGAGGCGTCGCGCTCGAGCGGTGGCGTCGGTCTCGGGCTTGCCATCGTGAAGCACCTTGTCCGCGCCCACCACGGCACCGCCACCGTCACCAGCGAGCCCGGCGCCGGAGCCGTCTTCACCGTGCGGCTGCCGAAGACGTTCGTGCGCGCCCGCAGCTGAGCCTTGCCCGCCGGGCGTAAAATGCCGGCCATGACTGAGCGCGATCGGGGCGAAGGGCGCGGACTCTGGGCCGGAAAGACGATGGCGAAGCCGCGACCCGTCCCCGAGCCGCCCGTGCGGTCGATGCGATTCCTGGTTGTCGTGGCGCTGCTAACCACGGCGCTCCTCGTGTGGCCAGCCCTCTCTTTCGCCGACGGCGACTGGCTAAACGGCGCGCTCCTGCTCTTCTGGCTGCCGCTCGTCGCCCAGAACTGGCGGCGCGTGTGGCGCAGGCGCGTCAGCGCAGAGGCTTCGTCATCGTAGCCGCCATGCCCCTCCGGTGCGGGCGGCGGTTCGTTTGAGACAGCCCTTCCAGGTGGCTCAGGCGGCCGGTCCAATGCCCTCGATGACCACGCGGCGAAGCGTCTCCGCGTCGCCGAACCGACGGACTGCGTCCAGGATTTCTATTCCGGCGAGCCGCCCATCGCTGTCGTAGTCGGCGGCGATTCCCTCTTCGAGATGCTTGGTGGTCACCGTAACGTCTCGGAAAATAATGCTGAGGGCGTCTGCTTCGGCATCGTAAGCGATCTTCATGCGTGCCCCCTCAGAAGTAGCATGTATGTGCGACGACGACGACCAATCGGGAAGACACCCACGGACCTATCAGGCTTCACTCCCTCCGGCCGAACCGAACGCTCGCGATCTCCCACGGCTTCAACGGGAACTGCCACTCGCCGGCGGCCGTCACCGGCTCCCCGCGCGGCTCGTCCATGAGGTCGACCAGGCTTGCGCCCCCACCGGCCGCCGGCACCGCGACCGTCGCCGACCCGGCAACCCCCGCGCTGTTGTAAACCCGCACGATCGGCGCTCCGTCGACGTCGCTCCGGTGCAGCGCCGACGGCACCACCGCTGCGGCGGCGAACCTGGCCAGCGGCAGCGCGCCCGCATTCGACCCCTCGTGCTGGTTGGTCGGCCACGCGATCGGCGGATGCGCAAAGCTGTGCGCCATCGGCTGCACGCTCGCGCCGCGCCAACTCCCCTGGTAGGTCGTCAGCGCGTACTCGAAGACGTGCTCGCCGGGCATCTGGCTGTCCGCGGTCGCGATCGTCGGCCCGGCGCCGCCGCGTCGCGACACCAGGTCCGGCCGCGAGAGCCAGCCGACACAACGCAGCAGCGTGAGCGCATACGCCTGGCGGCCCGACACGTCCTGCACCACCTCGCCTTCCTGCAGTCCCCGGTTGAACACCGCCAGACCCGCTCCCCCGCCTTCGAACGCGGCGAACGTCTTCTGCGGGAACGTCGTCGGCGGCTGCTCCAGGCTGACGCCGTTCCACGCCGGCGGCGTCAGCGACCGCTCGGCCACGTGGAACTGGTTCTCCGTGATCGCCGTGTCGGTCGAAAACGGCAGAGGGAACAGCGCCCGCAGGCGGTGGTCCTCGGCCGCGTTCTGCACCGTCACCCGGAAATCGACCCGCGGTAGCCCGCTCCAGAGCGTGACCTCCGTCAATATCGGAAGGACCACCGTCGACTTCCGCCGACGCTTCCGTTTCGCCGTCAGTCCCGCCGGGATCTCCAGCAGCGTCAGGTAGCGCAGCGTCCCCGAGACGTTGTCGCTGGTCACGCTCAGGACTTCGCACGCGAGTGGGCGCGTCACGGCGTCCGCGAGAATGTCCGCGTTGTACTCGTCGCCGCGGTCGCCCTCGTCGACGAACGCGTTGACGTTCTCGAGGTCGACGCCGTGCTGCCAGTCGCGAATCGAGAGGCGTCCCTTCCGCAGCCGCAGCTCGTAGAACTCGTTGGCCAGGTCGGCTTTCCCGGTCGGCGCCGGTCCGGCTGGCACGATAGGCGGCGCATGGTGTGGAACGAGTAGCTCCACTCCGACTGTGTCGCTGGCTGGAAGCACCGCACGCAGCTTCGCCGTCGCCGACAGCGTCACCTTCACTTCGGCCGTGTCCGCCAGGTTGTTGGCCGCGATGTTCCGCACCTCGTCGCGCACGGTCTGCTCGTCCACCACGCAGAGCCCCTGCCCGACCGTCGTCTCGACCTTCAGGTGCCGTCCCTCCAGCTCCCAGCGCATGTCTTCCACGTAGTGGTTGTCGAACCGGCCCTCGCGAATGAAGTCGAGGTGCCGAACCGCGCCCTGCGGCGTGACCTCGTGGTGCGCGAGTGTTCGTTCGGGGCTCGCCGGTTCGAGCGAGAACGGCACGGTCGAACCGTTCGGCAGCCGCACCTGGTCGAACGCCGCCCAGCTCTCTGGGACCATTGCTTCGAGGGTGGCGGCAGCGTGCGGGACCGCGCGGAAGACGGCCAATCCGCCACCGTCGGGCACCTCCAGCCGGCTGACGAGGTGGCCCATCGATTCGCGGGCGATTTCATTCGCCAGCTGCTCGGCACGGTCGTAGCGCGGGAACATTTCGCGGTGCGTCTGGTCGACGCTGCACCCGCAGATCGAATCGTGCGGCGAGTTCTCCAGCAGCAGTCGCCAGGCGTGGCGCAGCGCCGGCGTCCCGTCCGGCCCGTGATGCAGGTAGCAGAGGAGCTCCAGCGGTTCGGCGTAGCGTTCGAGCGCCCGCGACACCTCGAAGTCGCGCTGCTTGATGTTCACGCGCGCCGAAAGCACCCCGACGAGCACGTTCGACCGGTCGGGCGAGCGCAGCTCGCCCACGTGCACGTGCTCGTCGATGCCCGCCTCGAAGACAGCGCGCTGGTAGTCGGCGAGCGTGCCGAGCTTGTAGTCGTACCCACGCCCCGCGGCGGCGGCGAGCGCCGCCGGCACGTGTTTCTCCATCCGCGAGTGGTCAGTGCCGTTCATGAGCACCGCCGGCGCCCCATCGGGGAGTTCACGTTCTTGCCGCCGCGTGCGCTCCACCAGGTCGTCTGGTTCGGACGGCAGCCGCCACCCGCTCGAATAGCTGTTGCGCAGGTAGAGCACGGGCAACCGCGTGCCGTCGGGCGCTTCCCAGTGGAAGCTCCAGCCCGGCACCGAATCGGGAACGCCACGCCACAGCGTCGCGCTCGTCAGGCCCAACTGGCTCATGATCTGCGGCATCTGCGCGATGTGGCCGAACTGGTCGCCGCAGAGCCCCACCCGCAACGAGCCACCCAGCCGATCGGCGAAGCGGATGCCCTTCTGGAAGCTGCGGATGTGCGACTCCCCGCTCGGCAGGAACTCGTCCGGCTGAACCCACCACGGCCCGATGACGATCCGCCCCGATTCGAGCATCGCGCGCAGCCGTCCCTCGTTCTCCGGCCGCAGCTCAAGGTAGTCGTCGATAACGATCGACTGGCCGTCGAGATTGAAGCAGACGTACTCCGGATGCTGCTCCATGTGATCCAGCAGCTCGTCGATCATCTGCACGAGCCGCCAGCGGAACAGCTCGTGCGGCTGGTACCACTCGCGATCCCAGTGACAGTGGGGGACGACGTAGACGGTGCGCGTCATTGGCTAGGCGGGCTCGCCCCCGGCCTGGGCGCGCGGCGCCGATTCGAAGCCTGCCGTCTTGTGTGTGCCGTCGCAAAACGGCTTCGTGTTCGAATGGCCGCAGCGGCAGAGCGCGATCGTCTCTTGCTGCTCGAACGCGTTTCCTTCGCTGTCGGTGACGATCATGGTGCCCCGGATGATGTATGGGCCGTTGTCGCGGATCTTGATCGTGACTTCATCTGCCATGCGGTGCTGCTCCAGTCGCTGTATGGCTGCGAGTGTACAGGGGAGCGCCGCGGTCCGGGGTGCCCGCAGGCTTGCCCTCGCGCGCCCCGGCAGGCTAGCGTTGCTCGATGGCACAGGTCGCGCTCTTCGACCCCTGTTACATGGCGACGCTCCGCCCCGGCGATGCCGCCGAGGCGAAACGGGTGCTCGAAGCCCTCGGCGACGAGGTGACGCTGCTCGACGGCCGCTGCTGCGGCCAACCCGGCTTCAACAGCGGCTACCGTGGCGAAGCCAGGACCGTCGGTCGCGAGCTGCTGCGCGCTGCCCAGCCGTGGTCGCGCATCGTCACCATCTCCGGCTCGTGCACGAGCATGGTGCAGCACTACCTGCCTGCGCTCTTCGACGGCGAACGCCGTGTCGGCGCCCAGAGCATCGCCAACCGCTTCCGCGAGTTCGGCTCCTACGTTGCGTCGCACGAGAACCTGGACCGCCTCGGCCTTCGGCTCGACGGCGTGGTCGCCTACCACGACTCCTGCCACGCCCGCCGCGAGCTCGGCGTCTCGAACGACGTCCTCGGCCTCCTCGCGCGTATCGAGGGCCTCGAAGTGCGCCGCCTCTCGTTTGAGGACGAGTGCTGCGGCTTCGGCGGCACCTTCAGCGTCAAGCTGCCCGAGATCTCGGTCGCGATGATGACCTCCAAGCTCGACGACGTCTCCGCCACCGGCGCAAAGGTGCTGGTCTCCGCTGACTACTCCTGTCTCTCCCATCTCGACGCCGGCGCGCGCGGCCTCGGGCTGAAGCTCGAGGCGTGGAGTCTCGCCGAACTGCTCTCGAGGGCCCTCGGATGAGCGCCTACCGCGAGCGCGCGGCGAGGGAGATGCACGAGGCCCGCCCCGCCGCCACCGTCACGCCCATCATGCGCAAGCTCGTGACCGACTCGGCCGCCATGCTCCGCCGCGGGCCGGGCGATGCCCGCGAGCGTGCCGCCGCCGCCCGCGGCTACGCGATCGACCACCTCGAAGAACTCCACGAGGAGATGCGCGCGAACCTCGAACGCCGCGGCATCGGCTACCACCGCGCCGCCACTGCGGCCGATGCCGTTGGCATCATCAAGCGCCTCCTCGGCGATGCGAAGCGCGTCGCCAAGTCCAAGTCCATGGTCGGCGAAGAGGTTGGCCTCACCCACGCCCTCCGCGACGCCGGCATCGACGTCCTCGAAACGGACATCGGCGAGTACATCGTCGACATCGAGGGGCGTGGCCCGAGTCACATCACCGCCCCGGCCCTCCACCTCAACCGTGCCCGCATCCGCGACATGCTCGCCCGTACCGGCGCCGATCTCCCCGACGACGACCCCGTGCGCCTCTCGCGCTACGTGCGCGACGTCGTCGGCAAGTTCTTCGAGGACTGCGACGCCGGCATCACCGGCACGAACGTCGCCATCGCATCGAGCGGACGGCTCGGCATCGTCGAGAACGAGGGCAATGTCTCGCTCGGCGTGAGCCACCCGAAGCTGCACATCGCCATCACCGGCTACGAGAAGATCGTCAAGGACGAGGCTGCCGCGCTCGCCGTGTTCGAAGTGCTCGCGCCCAGTGCCACAGCCCAGCCGCTCACATCCTTCACGCACTTCCTCGCCGATCCCGATCCCGGCCAGCAGCGCCACGTTGTCTTCGTGGACAACGGCCGCTCTCGTATCGCCGCCGACGAGCGCTATCGCGAGGTCCTCAAGTGCATCCGCTGCGGCGCCTGCATGAACGGCTGCCCGGTCTACCGCGCGGCCGGCGGCCTGAGCTACGGCTCGCCCTACATGGGCCCGATCGGCGCCGTCCTCTCGCCGCTGCTCTGGCGCGACGGCCGCTACGCCGACCTCCCGTTCGCTTCTAGCCTTTGTGGCCGCTGTACCGAAGTCTGCCCCGTGGGCATCCCGCTCCATCGCATGCTCCTCGACCTTCGCGCCGACGCCGTCGAACAGGGCCGCGCCGGCGGTCGCCTGGAGAAGGCCGGGTGGATGGCGTGGGCGGCCGGCTTCAGCGGCGCCACCCGTGCCCGCGCGATATCCGCGCTGGGCCGCATCGGCCTGCGCAACGGCGGCCGCATCGTCCGCTCGCACGGCGACGCCGAAGACCCCCGCATGCTCCCCGAGCCGGGCCTCCCCCACGATCCCACGCTCCTCGCCGCCGCCACCGAGCGCCGCAGCGACCTCCCGCTCATCCCCGTCGACGACGTTGTCCCGCAGGACCTCGCCGACCTCTTCACCCTCCGTGCAAAGCAACTCGGCGTCGAGGTCACCGACAAGGTGAAGAAACGCAAGGGCGACCGCACGCTCCGCGCTGCCGCCGGCATCGCCTCCACCGGCAGTGTCGTGCTCGTCGGCGATGACACCGCCCGCCGCCCGCTCCTCGCCGCCGCCCGCGTCGTCGTCGAGCTATCCCGGTCGACTCTCGTGCGATTCCCGTCCGACGTCGCCCCGTATCTCGGCGACGCCAACGCGCTCATCCTCACCGGCGCCAGCCGCACCGCCGATATCGAGAAGCAGATCGTCCGTGGCATCCACGGCGCGGAAGAGATGGTCATCGTCCTCGGCGACTGAGCGCCGGTGCTACTATTCTCCCGGCATGACCAATGAGTTCACGGCGATATTCAAAAAGTCCGGGGAGTGGTACCTGGGGTGGGTTGAGGAGCTCCCGGGCGCGAACGCCCAGGAGCGGACGCTCGACGCCGCCCGCGAAAGCCTCCGCGCCGCAGTAGTCGACATCCTTGCTGCAAACCGTGAGCTGTCGGAGTCTGCCGCCGAGAGCGACGGCCCCATTCGCTAGCGTTCCCCGGTTCAGGCCGAGTTAACAACGACGTCCGTTCACAACGTTGTTACGAAATCCTGCGGATCTTGTGCGGATTCTTCGGCACGCTCACCTGACAGTGGAACCTGCGCGTTGCTCGCTGGGAGCTATCCGGTGTTCGCATCATCGGTGTCCCACACGCTCGCGCAGAGCCCTTGTCGTCGCGATTCATCACGGCGTCACCATTCGACCTGACGGTCGACCCGGAAAAAGGAGCGATCACGTTGCCTTCGCATGCCTCAACTAGCGCCCCCTGGGGCGCACGCTGGAGACGCACCGCCGTCGCCACACTGGCCCTCGTCACGGTCCTCTTCGCCGCGACCACACTCACCGCCTTGGCCGTCGATCCAACGCCAGCCGTGACCTGCGGTCAGCCCGACCAGCGGACCGCTTGGCGGCGGCACGTCCGTCACGATCACCGGCACCGGGTTCACCGGGGCAGTGACCGACGCCACGGTGAGCTATTGGCGGCACGGACGCTGCCATCGCCGCCAACGCAAGCGACACCACGATCACGGCGACGTGCGCCCGCCTCACGTCGCCGGCACCGTCGACATCACCGTCAGCGAACGCGACGAACTCGAGCACCGTGAACGCCAACGACCAGTTCACGTACCAGGCGGCCGCAACGATCACAACGCTGACACCGGACACCGACACCACGGCCGGCGGCACCAGCATCGACATCGCCGGGACGAACTTCACCGGGAACCACCGGAGCCTCCGGCGTGACGTTTGGGGCCCTGAATGCCACGAGCTACACCGTCAACAGTGATAGCCAAATCACCGCCATCGCACCCCCGCACGCGGCCGGCGCCGGGAACGTTGTTGTCCATGCCCCGGGCGGGGATAGCGCAGCGGCTGCGTTCACGTACACCGCCGTTCCGGCTCCGACGGTCACCAACGTCAACCCCGCCGGCGGACCACTGGCCGGCGGGACCGTGTGACCGTGACGGGGACGAACTTCACCGGCGCCACGAGCGTGTTGTTCGGGACACCCCTGTCACCCCCACGGCCGTAACGAGCACCTCGCTCCACGCCCTCAGCCCTTCGCACCTCGGGGGCACCGTTGATGTGCAGGTCACGACGCCCACGGGTGGGACGAGCGCCATTACCGCCGCCGACCACTTCACCTATGGCTCCACGCCGACCGTCACGGCGGTGTCGCCCGCGGTGGCGCGCACGGCCGGCGGAAGCACCATTACCATCACCGGTACCGGCTTCACCGGCGCGACCCAGGTGAGCTTCGGCGCCTCGCTGGCGACCCCAACGGTCGTCAACGACACCACCATCACCGTCGTCGCCCCGGCGCACGCCGCCGGCACCGTCAATGTCCTCGTCTCCACTCCGCTGGGGACGAGCGCGGACACAGCCGCCGACGACTTCGTCTACACGGACAAGCCGGTCGTCATGAGCATTGACCCGACGGCCGGCTCCACCGCCGGTGGCACGGTCGTCACCGTCACGGGCATCAACTTCACGGGCGTCACCGGCGTGACGTTCGGTGGTACGGCAGTGACGGCGAGCAACGTCTCCGACACCTCGCTCACCGTCACCAGCCCCGCTCATGCGGCGGCCGGCAGCGTTGATATCCTCGTCACGACGGCTGCAGGCACGAGCGACAATACGGCCGCCGACAACTTCACGTACGGCTCGACGCCCGTCGTCACCGCCATCAGCCCGAGCACCGGCCCAATCGCCGGCGGCACGACGGTCACGGTCACCGGTACCAACTTCACCGGAGCCACGGGCGTCCTCGTCGATGGCAACAGTGTCACGCCATCGAATGTCACCGCGACGTCGCTGACATTCGTGACGCCGGCTCACGCCCAGGGCACGGTCGACATCCAGGTGGTCACGCCCTTGGGCACGAGCGCAACCTCCAGCGCGGACCTGTTCACGTTCGGCGCCGCCCCGACGACCACCTACACGCTCTACTTCCGCTGGTCGCTGATCGTTTGGAACGGCACCAACGGCATGAGCGTCGACGCCGCCTTGAAGGGCCTGGAAACGCCCGACAACAGCGCCACGAACGACATCTCGGGTTCCGTAACCGCCATCTTCCGCTACGACAACGCCTCGCAGCGCTTCCTCGGCTGGTTCCCGAACAGCTCCAACATCCCCGGCGCGAACGACTTCACGACGCTCGTGAAGGGCAACGCCTACTGGTTCGCCATCAGCACCAACCCATCGGTGACCTGGACCGTCCTCACGGGCAGCTAGGCCCGCAGAAGAAAGGAAGCCACATATGAGAAAACGATTGATTCGGTTCCCCATCCTTCCGCTGTTGGCGGTCTCCCTGCTCGCCGTCCTGGCGCTCGGCGCGAGCGTCGCCGCCGCCCAGGCGCCACCCGCTCCGCCCGCCCGCTTCCTCGGGACCGTGACCGTGAACGGCGCGCCTGCGGCGACCGGCACCACGGTCACCGCGATGGTCGGCACGGCCACCTGCGGCACGACCACAGTGGCTACGGCTAACGGCGAGCAGCGGTACACGCTCGACGTGCCCGCGCTGGACGCGTCCCTCGCCCCGGGATGCGGCACCGATAACGCTACCGTCACGTTCATCGTCGGTGGCAAGACCGCAAACGAGACCGGCAGCTGGAAGAGCTTCCAGCTCAACCAGCTCAACCTCACGGTCTCCTCGGCTGCCTCGGCCACGCCAACAAAGACGACGACACCCGGTCGCTCCGGTGACAGGTTCGGGCACCGTCGCCCCGTCCGGCGCGACGACCGAGTGGTTCCTGATCGCGGGCATGCTCGTCGCCGTCAGCCTCGGCGCCGGTGGGCTCGCACTCGCGCGCCGTACCTACCGCTAGCAACCCATACCTGGGCCACACCAAGAACGCCGGGAGCCTCATTTGGCTCCCGGCGTTTTGATCGATCGAGCGAGCCGCGTGAACCGGTAGTCGCGCCCAGCCTGCTGAGCGAAGCGCCACTGCGGGCGCGGGCGCACGAACCAACCCCCGGCACTCCCCACCCCGCCACGGCGTTCGCGCGTCTCCCACCACCAATGACGCGTCGGCGCTCCCGGACCCCCCACACTCCCCGGGTAGCCGCGGCCCACCGGGGCCGCACGCTCGCGAACCAACCCCCGCGTCGTGTAGCCCGCCGTCCTAACGCCGACTGGAAAGGAGGCGCCTGCGCTCCCCAGCTAAGTCCCAAGTCCTGAGTCCTGAGTCCTGACCCCTGAGTCCTGAGCCCTGAGTCCTTCGACGCAGCGGGTGTGCCACGCACCCCTCCGAGCTAACCCCCTCCCCATGCCACCCTCGCCCCATGCCCGCCCACGCAACCCGAACCGCATCCCCGCTCGCCAGCGCCCGCCGCCGCGCAGCAACCCCGGCCACCGCTAGTTCGCTCCTACTTCAGCCCTACTCCCCCGCTACTTCGGGCCCTACCTCCTCGCTACTTCAATCGCCGCCGCCCAGGTTCAGCCCGCTACTTCAACTAGCGGAATTAAATTGCGCACCCCCCACTAAGCCCCGAGTCCTGAGTCCTGACCCCGAGTCCTGAGTCCTGAGTCCTGAGTCCTGAGTCCTGAGTCCTGAGTCCTGAGTCCTGAGTCCTGAGTCCTGAGTCCTGAGTCCTGAGTCCTACATCCTCCCGAGGTGAAGCCGCCATGCTCCAATGCCAGCAATACGACGAAGGCACGCAGTGCCCCAACCCCAGCACCCACGCCTCCTCCCTCTGCTATGCCCACCAGCAACAGCGACTGGCCCGCACCTCCGTCCAGCCCCCGTACGGCGACCGTCAGGGAGCTGACAGCTCACCAGGCGCTGAAGGCGGCCCGCATAAGCCAGTCGACTACATCGCCGACCCGAGCCCCACTACCTGCCGCGCCGCAACGACGCTCGGCAATCCGTGCCGCGCCCCCGCCCGCCGCAGCCGTCCCTACTGTGTCGCCCACGACCCCGAGTTCCGCGAACAACACCTCGCCCATACCCGCCTCGGCGGCGTCAACTCCGGCCGCGTCCGGCGCTCCGCCGCCGACCTCGAAATCGATAGCGTCGACCTCCAGAACCGTGCCGCCATCCAGGCCCTTATCGATTCCGTCATCCGCCTTCAGCTCACCGGCCACCTTCCCGCATCACGCGCCCGCTCCCTCGAACGCCTCATCGCCCTCGCCGTCCGCAACTTCGACACCCCCGCCCGCGAAACCTACCTCGACGCCATCACCGATACCCACGATCCCGCCACCTACTACCGCACTCGCACCGCCCTCGACTTCGTCGTCGACGAACTCGGCCGATCCCTCCGCAACGCCGAAGTCGATGACTACGCCCGCGACGTCCGTTTCGCCGCCGAAAAACGCAAACTCATCCAGGAGCAACAGCCCCCCGCTCGCGCCTTCGCACCCCGCAACTCACGCCTCGGCGTCATGCAGGAACTCGCCCACCTCGCCACCCGCCCATGACGACCCATCGAGTCCGAACGATCGCGTCCGAGGCTGGGGCGTCAGCGACGGTGCGCTCTGCTCGCTCGGCCGCTCGGCCGCTCGAGTGCTCGTTCGCTCGGGCGCTCGGGCGCTCGTTCGCTCGTTCGTCACCCCCATTCCCCCATTCCCCGGTTCCCCGGTTCCCCCGGTCGCCGTTGCGACCGAACGCACCCTCCTTCTGGTCCGTATGGCCCGGACAGATAGCCCGACCCGATGGTAGAATCAGCCCGCTGTATACAATCCGCGCAAGAGGAGTCTTAGCCGAATGACCACCGACATCGCCCGAGGCCTCGAGGGCATCAACGTAACCGCGACCAAGCTCTGTCGCATCGACGGCCAGAAGGGCGAGCTCGTCTACTCCGGCTACGACATCTACGACCTCGCCGACCATTCCACCTTCGAAGAGGTCGCCTTCCTCCTCTGGAACCAGCGCCTCCCTAACGCCACCGAGCTCTCCGATCTCAAGGCCAAGCTTCTCACCGAGCGCGGCCTCGATCCGATCATCGAGCGCCTGCTCGACGAGCTCCATACGCTCGTGCGCCCAATGCGCACGCTCGAGATCGCCGTCGAAGTCATCGGCGCGATCGACCCGAGGTCGAGCGACCTCACGCCAGGCCAGCTGAAGTCGACGGCCGCCCGGCTCACGGCCAAGATGGCCACCGTCATCGCCTCCTACCAGCGCGTTCGCACGGGCCAGCCGATCGTCGCCGCCGCGCGACGATCTCGGGCACTCCGCGAACTTCCTCTACATGCTCACCGGGCGCGAGCCAAGCCCGCTCGAAGCGCACACCTTCGACGTTGCCATGATCCTGCACGCTGAGCACGAGATGAACGCCTCGACGTTCTCCGCGATCGTCACTGCATCCACCCTCAGCGACATGTACTCCGCCATCGCCTCCGCCATCGGCACCCTGAAGGGGCCGCTGCACGGCGGTGCCAACGAAGCCGTCTACAAGACGGTCGAAGCGATCGGCGACGAGAAGAACATCCCGACCTACGTCGAAGCCATGCTTGCCCGCGGCGAGCGCGTGATGGGCATCGGCCACCGCGTCTACAAGACGACCGATCCGCGGGCGATCATCCTCGAACGCCTCGGCTACCAGGTCGCGGAGCAGTCGCCCGACCGGCGCTACTTCGACCTCTCGCTCAAGCTCCGCGACTACCTCGCGCGCAAGCTCGAAGGCAAGCCGCTCTACCCGAACGTCGACTTCTTCAGCGCCTCGGTCTACAAGATGCTCGGCATCCCGAGCGACCTGTACACGCCGATCTTCGCGCTCTCGCGGATCACCGGCTGGACCGCCCACCTGCTCGAGCAGTACGGCGACAACCGCCTCGTTCGCCCGAACGCCGTCTACGAAGGCGCCGCCAACCGCACCTACGTGGACGTCGGCGCCCGCTAGCCGAGAGTCGCGCGGCAGCCCACCGCAGACACGGGCTGCCGGCGAGTCGGTCAGTACGGCGACCGTCAGCGCAGCGAGAGGGAGCCGACTGCGGCAGCCCACCGCAGTCACGCGCCGCGCCGAGTCGGTCAGCACGGCGACCGTCAGCGCAGCGAGAGGGAGCCGACCGCGGCAGCCCACCGCAGTCACGCGCCGCGCCGAGTCGGTCAGCACGGCGACCGTCAGCGCAGCGAGAGGGAGCCGACCGCGGCAGCCACCGCAGTCACGCGCCGCGCCGAGTCGGTCAGCACGGCGACCGTCAGCGCAGCGAGAGGGCAGCCGATCGCGGCAGCCCACCGCAGTCACGCGCCGCGCCGAGTCGGTCAGCACGGCGACCGTCAGCGCAGCGAGAGGGAGCCGACCGCGGCAGCCCCCGTACAACCCGGGCAGCCGGCGAGTCAGTCAGTACGGCGACCGTCAGCGCAGCGAGAGCGAGCCGACCGCGGCAGCCCAGCGCAGTCACGGGCCGCGCCGAGTCGGTCAGCACGGCGACCGTCAGCGCAGCGAGAGGGAGCCGACCGCGGCAGCCACCGCAGTCACGCGCCGCGCCGAGTCGGTCAGTACGGCGACCGTCAGCGCAGCGAGAGGGAGCCGATCGCGGCAGCCCACCGCAGTCACGCGCCGCGCCGAGTCGGTCAGTACGGCGACCGTCAGCGCAGCGAGAGGGAGCCGACCGCGGCAGCCCACCGCAGTCACGCGCCGCGCCGAGTCGGTCAGCACGGCGACCGTCAGCGCAGCGAGAGGGAGCCGACCGCGGCAGCCACCGCAGTCACGCGCCGCGCCGAGTCGGTCAGCACGGCGACCGTCAGCGCAGCGAGAGGGAGCCGACCGCGGCAGCCCCCGGGTGCTGCCGACGGCAACGCATCGTTCTCGCTGCAATTCCATACAAGACACCGCCCACGCGCGGCCGCTACGCTCCCGCGCATGCTTTTCCTTGACGCGAACGCTCTCGCCTGCGGGCTCGGCTGCCCGTGCTAAGACGCTTCTTCGCCTCCGACGAATGGAAGTTCTTCGGCGTGCTCTTCCGCGCGTCGCGGCCGCTGACGATCACGTGGTGGGCGCTCATCGTCCTGCGTGGCGCGCTGCCCGCGGTCTTCGCCATCGCCATGGGCGTCCTCATCGGCGCCGTCAACGACGGCACCAGCCTCGTCGTCCCGCTCATCGTGATGGGCGCTGTCTTCATCCTGCTCCAGACACTCAACCCGCTCCACCTCGCTGTCAGCGCGAATCTCGGGAGCCGAACGTCGACGTTGCTCTCCGACTGGCTCACGCGTACCTGCGTCGACCCGCCCGGGATCGCCCACCTCGAACGGGCCGACCTCACCGCCGACCTCACCATGGCCCGCGACTTCGACCTCGGCATCTCCGGCCCGCCGCTCTCCATCAGCATGGACTTCATCGCGGTCGGCCTCGTCGAACTCGCTACGGGCGTCGCCGCGGCGATCGTGCTGGCGGGCTACACCTGGTGGGCGCCGCTCCTCCTCGTCGCCGGCTGGCTCTCGACCCACGTGCTCCTGCGCGAAAGCACCGTTTGGCGCGACCGCCAGACCGACGAGGTGCTCGAAGCCCAGCGCCACGCCGACTACACCTACCGCCTTGCCGTCGACCCGCCGGCGGCCAAGGAAATCCGGCTCTTCGGCCTCTCGCGCTGGACGGTCGACCGCTTCGCCGCCCGCCGCCGCCGGCTCTTCGATCTGCAGTGGCAGGCGACGCGGCTGCGCGAGCGGCCGGTCATCTGGTGCTTTCTCATCATCGTGACGACCAACGGCCTGGTGTTCTGGGCACTCGCCCACGATGCCCTCGTGGGCAACGTCAGCCTGTCCGCGGCCATCGTCTTCGCGCAGACGGCCGTCGGCACCAGCATGCTCGGCGTTGCCGGGTTCAGCTGGGCGCATGCCACCGCCTCTCAGCCGGTCGGCGCGGTGATGCGCCTGGAGCCGGCGATGGCCGCCGCTGGTGCGCTCAACCCCGGCAGCGCTTCGCCCGCGGGCATGCCCGCCCGGGAGATTCGCTTCGAAGATGTCACCTTTGCCTATCCCGGGACGGAGGCGAAGGTGCTCGACGGCTTCGACCTCACCATCCCCGCCGGCAGCTCGCTCGCCATCGTCGGCCAGAACGGCGCCGGCAAGACGACGCTGGCGAAGCTGCTCTGCCGCCTCTACGACCCGCAGTCCGGCTCGATCACCGTCGACGGCGTCGAACTCCGCAGCCTGGACATCGATGCCTGGCGAAGCCGCGTCACCGCCGTCTTCCAGGACTTCATCCGCTTCGAGTTGCCGCTCCGCGCGAACGTCTCGCCGCTCGGCGCGCCGGACGACGAGATCAACGCCGCTCTCACCGAGGCGGGCGCGGGCAACCTCGCGGAGCTCGATACGGTGCTTTCGAAGGCGTACGCCGGTGGCACCGACCTCTCCGGCGGCCAGTGGCAGCGCATCGCGCTCGCCCGCGCCCTGCTGGCCGTCCGCCTCGGCGCCGGCCTCGTGCTGCTCGACGAGCCCACAGCCCAGCTCGACGTCCGCGGCGAAGCCGAGATCTTCGACCGCATTCTCTCTGCCACCCGCTCCTGCACGACCATCCTCATCTCGCACCGCTTCTCCACGGTGCGCCACGCCGATCGCATCTGCGTTCTCGAACACGGCCGGGTCATCGAGCTCGGCACGCACGACGAGCTGATGGCGCTCGGCGGCCGCTACCGCACGATGTTCGACCTCCAGGCGTCACGGTTCTACGAGGAAGACGAGGCGTATGAGCGACTCGGCTGAGCTCCCGTCCGCCGCCGATTCGCTCTGGCGGTCGCTGAAGCTGGGCTACCGCGCCGAGCCGCGGCTGCTTGTCGCGTCGCTCGTGATCACGCTCGTCGGCGCCCTGCCGGATGCCCTCTTCGCGCTCTGGCTGGCGCTGTTCGCCGACGGCATCCGCGGCTCGAACAACACCGAGATCGGCATCGCGGCGGCCGGCCTCGCCACGTCCGCCGCGGCGGGCTGGTTCGTGCGCGTCATCAGCGAGCGCGTCCAACGCCGCTTCCGCGACAAGGCCACGATCGTGATCGAGACGCACGTCGCACAGCTCCAGGCCTCCACGGCCACCATGGAGCTCCACGAGCGCCCCGAGTACCTCGACCGGCTCACCGTCCTCCGCGACCAGGTCTTCGCACTGAACCATCTCTACGGCTCGGTCTTCGGCGTCCTCGGCTGGATCGTCCGGCTCGGGATCACCGTTGCGCTGCTCATGTCGATCCACCCGGCGCTCGGAGCGCTCGCCCTGTTCGCGCTCCCAACCGTCTACGTGTCCTCGTGGCGCGCCGGCGTTCAGCGGGTCGTGGAGGAGAAGGCGGCTCCCGACTTCCGGCTCAAGCGCCACATCTTCGAGCTCGCCACCATGGCTTCGCCCGGCAAAGAGGTGCGCGTGGCCGGCATCGGCCAACAGCTCCGCGAACAGCGCGCCGCCACCTTCGAACGCTGGTACGCACCCGTCGCCCACGCGCGCTGGGCCACCGCCTGGTGGCAGGCGGCAGCGTGGGCCATCTTCGGCGCGGCCTTCGTCGGCGCTGTCGTTTTCGTCGCCGAGGGGCTCAACTCGTCTGTGGGCGATGTGCTGCTGGTGCTCGCCGCCGGGAGTCGTCTCTCCCAGTACCTCAACGCCACCGTCGGCGAGGTCGGTTTCCTCCGTGGCATCTGGCTCGACTCTTCCCGCAGGCTCGCCTGGCTCGAGGATTACGCAGCGGCGTCCGAAGGTGGCGGCGTGGCGCTCGCGCCGGCCGCGCTCGCCTTCGGGATCGCGCATCGAGAACGTCTCCTTCGCCTATCCCGGCACGACGAAGCTGGCGCTGGAGGACGTGACGCTCTCGCTCCCGGCCGGCGCCGTCGTCGCCGTCGTGGGCGAAAACGGGGCGGGCAAGTCGACCCTCGTGAAGCTCCTCTGCCGCCTCTACGACCCAACCTCCGGCCGCATCCTTGTCGATGACACGCCGCTTTCGGAGATCAGCGCGAGCGACTGGCGTGCGCGCACCGCCGGCGCTTTCCAGGACTTCTTCCGCTTCGAGCTCGTCGCCAACCAGACGGTCGGCCTCGGAGACGTCGTGCGCGTGGACGAACGGCCGCCAGTCGAGGCGGCCGTGGGACGGGCTGGCGCCGAAGATGTCGTCTCGCGGCTGACCTACGGCCTCGACACGCAGCTTGGCCCTGCCTGGCGCGGAGGTGTCGAACTCTCCTTCGGCCAGTGGCAGAAGCTCGCCCTGGCCCGCGGCTTCATGCGCGACTGCCCGCTGCTACTGGTGCTCGACGAGCCCACCGCCGCCCTGGACGCCGAGACCGAACACGCCCTCTTCGAGGGCTATGCCGCCGCGGCCCGCAACGGCGCGACCGAGAACGGGCGAATCACCGTGCTCGTCTCCCACCGGTTCTCGACGGTGCGCATGGCGGACCTCATCGTCGTCGTCGATGGCGCGCACGTCGTCGAGGTTGGCTCGCACGAAGAACTGATGGCGAGAAAAGGCCACTACGCGGAGCTTTACGGCATCCAGGCCGCTGCCTACCGGTAGAGTCTCGTCCCGCTAATATGGCCGCGAAATGGACGACCCCAACGCCTGGCGGCATCGCGCTCGCCCGCTGACATCGCGACGGCTTACGTTGGCCAGCCCGGCGTCCGCAGTGTCGTCGTCGGCGGCTCCGCTGTGCGCGGCGAGGCCGACGCCTATTCCGACATCGACATGATCGTCTACTGGGACCGCGTCGACGGCGCATGGCTCGAGACACCGCCGCTCACGGCGAAGAACGTCCGCCGCTTCACGTTCATGCACCTTGTCCAGGTCGATCCGCGTCTCTACCTCGAGCAGTACTTCGTCGGCGACGTGAAGGTCGACGTCGGCCACCTGGCCCTCGACTGGTGCGAGGAGGAGATCAGCGCGGTCGTCGACCGCCTGGACGCGATGCCCGACCGGCGGGAGCTCCTGCAGGGCCTGTTCGAGGCCGTCGTCCTCCACGGCCCGGACGTCGTCGAGCGGCTAAGAGCGCGCGCGACGTTCCCCGAGGCGCTCGCCGACAGGTTGGTGGCAGACCACTTGATGTTCATGCCGCCCTGGGTGTTGACCAAGCACGGGATCGAACGCGACGACCTCTTTGGCTATTACGAGACGCTGCGCACCGCGCTGACGAACCTGGTCGCTGTGCTCTCGGCGGTGAACCGCACGTATGTCTGCACGGCCAAGCTGAAGCGCATCGAAGCGCTCGTATCCCGCTTCAGCCCTCGCGCCGGCTGACCGCCGGCGACCGCGTCCACGCCCTCCTCGAACGTCGCGACGTCGACGAGAACTACCGCGCGCTGGTGGAAGAAGCGCTCGCACTCGTCGAGCGCGAGATGCCGCACATCGATACGTCCGGGGCGCGCGGCCTGTTCGGGTTCGCCATGCCGCCCGCCGTCACCCCGCAGCGAATCGAGCGGTAACGCACCGCGCCTAGAACTGGGTGCGGTGCTCCGCCTGCTCGGACTGTCGCTTCTGCTGCAGTCCTTCTTCGCCCTCCGCCTCGCGCTCTTCGCGTTCGCGCGCTTCCTCTTCCTCGCGGCGCTCGCGCTCTTCGACCGTTTCGCGGATGAGGCCGCCCTGCGCGTCGGTCGTGACCGTCGTCTCGAGAGCCTCGCCGAGCACGGAGTATGTCGTCCCGCCGATGTACGTCAGCGGGCTGTAGCGGCGTTCCTTCAGCAGCCATTTCTGCGCATACGCCTCGTCCAGCGCCTGCACCCGCACGACTTTCCCCACGAACAGGGTGTGGTCGCCGATGGGGATGACGTCCTGCAACCCGCATTCGATCCACGCGAGGCAGTCTTCGATCAGTGGCGCGTCGATGCGCTGTCCGCTGAACAGTTCCAGCCCGGAGGCATCGAGCTTGTTGTTATTGAGCCCGGTCTGGCTGCCGAGGAACGCGGTCTGCTTTACGAGCGAAGGACCCGGGATGTTGATCGCGAACTCTTCGCTGAAGCGGATCATGTCGGCGGTGTGGCGGTGCGGATGGATCACGCACCCAACGAGCGGCGGCTCCATGGAGAGTGGCGCCGTCCAAGCAATCGGCGCGGCGTTCGAGATGCCGCGCCATGCGGCGGTCACGATCGCAACCGGTCCGGGATTCAGGAGGCGGCGGGCATCGGTATCGTCACAGAGACGGCGCATCAGGCGACAGGTCCTGGGTGTGTTCTACGCGAATAATGCGCCAGCACCGCCTGGCGTGCGCGGTGTCACAGGGAAAACGCGGACTAGTGTGTGCCGTTGGTGCTGCTGCCGTTGCGGCTCATGCGCCGCCAGCGCAGGAAGTTCCAGTAGCCCAGCAGTTCCGGCAGGTCTTCCGGGTGCTTCTCGAGCTCTGCGATCAGTTCGGCGATGTCGCTGTCCTTCACGTACAGCATGTCGCCGTCCTCGCCGAGGAAGTAGTGCAGCGGGCGGTTCAGGATGCGCGCCACGTTGAGCAGCATGTCGATACCGACAGAACGCTGGCCGGCTTCGTAGAGGCTGATCGCGCTCTGTGTCGTGTTGAGCGCGGTCGCCAGCTGGCCCTGGCTCATACCGGCATCCCGCCGGGCAGTGCGGATTCGATTCCCAAGGTTGGCCGAAACGGGCACCTTCCCGTTTTCTGTGCTGCTCTTGATCATGAACTCTTAATGCTCCGACGGGCACGTTGCGGGGCGGCGCCGCAGCCCTTGTAATGCGATTGCGTGATTACCGTACAAACGAAGGTCGTTCGGGTCAAACGAAATACACGCGTCCCGTAATAGACGTCACGCCTAGTAACCGAGCACCGGATCGACCACGTGCGAGAGCGCGTTCACCCGCGACGTAACGCCGGAGATTCGCCACGAACAACGCCGTCGCCTTGTGCCCGTAGCTCTTCGACCGATCCCGAAATGTGCGGCGCTGATGATCACGTTGGGCATGTCCCACAGCGGGCTGTCGGTCGGCAACGGCTCAGGGTCGAACACATCCAGCCCCGCCCCCGCGATCGTCCCGTTTTCGAGCGCCGAAATGAGCGCCGCCTGGTCGATGACTTCGCCGCGTGCGACGTTCACGAGGAAGGCGGACGGCCGCATCGTCGCCAGTTCCGCCGCGCCGATCAGGTGCCGCGTCTCGGGCGTCAGCGGCACCGCGACCACCACGTAGTCGGACTGCGCGAGCAGCCGTGGGAGGTCGGAATGCGCGATCAACTCGTCGCAATCAGCATCGGGCACGCCCGAAACGTTGCGGCGCGAAGCCACGACGCGCATGCCGAAGGCGCGGGCGCGCCGCGCCGTCTCGCGGCCGATCTCGCCGAGCCCTACGATGCCGATGGTCTTACCGCTCAGCTCTAACGTCCGGCGAGATTCCCAACTGTGCTTGGCCTGGTCGCGCACGGACGTGTGCAGTCCCTTCGCCAGCATGACCATGACGCCCACGACATATTCCGCGATGCCGCTCGCGGCGAGGCCGGCCGCCGTGGTCACCACGAAGCCGCGGTCGAGAAGCCCTTCCTTCGCCATCCGATCCACGCCAGCGTTGATGACCTGGAACCACTTCAGGGCGCGCGCCGCATCCGCGTACTCCGGCGGGAATCGGTTGGGACCGAACACGATCTCCGCCTCACCGAGCTTCCGGAGCAGCTCGTTGCGCTCTGCTTCGCCGGGCAGCTCGCGCCGGAACAGCCCGGAGACATCGACGACGCGGACGCGCGGATCGACCGCCTCGATTTCGTCCACGGCATCGGCGTCGATGCGGAACGTGACCGCTACGACGAGGGGTTGAGCCAATCTCGTCCTCCGCTGTTAGCGCCCGAACTCCAGCCGTGAAGCGAGTGCTTCGGGAAGCCCGGCCTGGAGCATCCGGCGTTGGGTGCTCGCGATATCGTATTCCACGCGGTGAAACGCGATGGTGCCGATGTCGGTATCGAGGACCGCGTACGAAGCGCGCGGATCCCCGTCGCGTGGCTGGCCGACGCCGCCGGGATTGATTGCGAGCCGTTCTTCCCCAAGCTCCACGATCAGCCCGTCTTCCGGAGTGAACGCCTCCAGCCGGCCCGGCGCGATCTCTCGCACCACGAGCGGCAGGTGCGTGTGCCCGACCACGCTGTATGGCGTTGGCTGCACCGCGAAGTGCGCATGCGCGCTCTCGTAGGTCGTGAGGTACTCCCATGCCGGATCACGCAGCGTCCCGTGCACGAGCGTGTAAAACCCTTCCGTCGCGATCGGCGGCAGGCCCGCCAGGTACTCCCTCGTCGCGACGGTCGTGTGCTCTATGGTCCACTCCACGGCCCGCGAGGCCAGCGGATTGAACAGCTCCAGCCCAATCGCCCCGGCGACGGCGGCATCATGGTTGCCGCGAACGCAGGTCGCGCCCTCGATCACCATCAGCTCGATCACGCGGTCCGGGTCCGGCCCGTAGCCCACCGCGTCTCCGACGTTCCAGACGGTGTCGATGTGCTGGCCGTTGGCGCTGGCGAGCACCGCCTCGAGGGCGGCGAGGTTCGCATGAATGTCGGACAAGAGTGCGACGCGCATCCTCGATCAGACTACACGGGCGCCGCGTGTGGGCATAAGCGCGCCTCTTCGTATACTGATCTCGATGGCTGCACAGCACGATTTCGAACTGGCGACCGGCGGCGAGGAAGAGACGCGGGACCTCGGCGAGCGGCTCGGACGGATGCTTCGCCGCGGCGACATCGTCCTCCTCAGCGGCGACCTTGGCACCGGCAAGACCTGCCTCACGCAGGGCATCGGCAGGGGCCTGGAATGCGGCACCCAGGTGAACAGCCCCTCATTCGTCCTGATGAACGAATACGACGGACGGGAGACGCTCTTCCACGTCGACCTCTACCGCATCGAAGACGTCGAGGAACTCGATGAGCTTGGCCTCTGGGACTACGCAGAGCGCGGCGTGCTCGTGATCGAATGGCCCGAGCGCGGCGCCGAACTCCTTCCCGGCGATGGCCTTGTCATCGAGCTGCGCTACGGCGACCGCGATCGCCAGCGGCGGCTGCGCTTCCTGCCCCGCGGCGCGCGCGGAAGCGAACTCGTGGACTCGCTGACGGCTGCGTGAGTACCGTCCTCGCCATCGACACTGCTTCCGAAGAATTCGCTCTCGCCGTCGCGATCGGTGGGCAGCTGGCTCGTTCCCTCTCCCGCGACGGCGCCCACGACCATTCCCGCCTGCTCCTTGCTGCCATCGATGAACTGCTGGGCGCCGACCGCGCAGCGCTCTCGGGAATCGTCGCTGTGCGTGGCCCGGGAAGTTATGCGGGCCTGCGCGTCGGCCTCGCCACCGCGCAGGGCCTTGCCCTCGCTGCCTCCGTGCCGATCTGCGGCGTGCCCACCCTCGAAGCGGCCGCGTCGGCGAGCGGGCTGGAGAACGTCGTCGCCATTCATCCCGCCGGCCGTGGCGAGTTCGCCTATCAGCAGTTTGCCGACGGCCAGCAGCCCGGCCCGATCAGCGTTGCTTCGACGGGCGAGCTTGGCGCACGGCCCGGCCTCGCCGGCGAGGGGGCCGGCGCGTTCGGCGGAGTCGAAGTCTCCCCGCGCGCCCGCTGTGACGCCGCGCTCGCGATCGGCCTAAGGCGATTGGCAGCCGCCGCGCCCGGCGACCTCGACGCCATCTATCTACGCGAACCCAACATCACCACTCCCCGGCGGCGCGTCGCCAGCGCCTGACCCGGCCAACTACTTCATCACGGAGACCATCTGATGGAACGGACCCTCGTCCTTGTAAAACCCGACGGCATGCAGCGCGGCCTGGCCGGCGAAATCATTGGCAGGCTCGAACGCCGCGGCCTCCGCATTGTCGGCCTGAAGCTCATGCAGATCACGACCGCCCTGGCGGAACAGCACTACGCGGAGCACAAGGGAAAGCCCTTCTTCCCGGGACTCGTCGAGTACATCACGAGCGGTCCTGTGGTCGCTGCCGTCTTCGAGGGCACGAGTGCTATTCAGGCCGTTCGCGGCGCCGTCGGCTCGACCAATCCCGCGGAGGCCGCCCCGGGCAGCATTCGCGCCGACTACGGCCTCGAACGCGGCCGCAACCTCGTCCACGCCAGCGACAGCCCCGAAAGCGGCGTCCGCGAATCGCAGCTCTTCTTCAAGCCCGACGAGCTCCTCGGCTGGTCCCGCGACACCGACCGCTGGATCTTCGAGTAGCCGACCGGCCCCGGCTCGCGACCGAACCCCGCTCCCCAACCTCTGTGGCCTTCTGTGCCCTCTGTGGTGAAGAACCTCGAGGCGAGTGGCAGCCTAGTCGGCCGCGTGCCGACCGAATTTACGGTTGTAGTGGATCATCGGCTCCACCTCCGCCGTCTTCGCCCGCAACACCTTGCCCACGAGGATCGTGTGGTCGCCGCCGTCCGGCCGCTCGACGATCTCGCATTCGAGATGAACCGTCGCCCCGTGAACGAGCGGAGCGCCCGTGAGCTCACCGTCGAACAGCCCGCCGGGGCCGAACTTGTCCGCGCCTCGGGTCGCAAAGCGCATCGCGATCTCGCTTTGCCCCACCGCAAGAATGCTGATCCCCATCGCGTCCGACTTCGCGAACGCGTCGTAGCAATCTGCGTCTTTCTGCAGGCACACCAGCACCAACGGCGGATTGAGAGACAGGGACGAAAACGCGCTCGCCGTGAACCCGGCACAGTCCGAACCGCTGGGAGTCGTGACGATCGTCACCCCGCTCGGGAACTGGGACATCGCCTGCCGGAAGTCTGCTGAATCCACCACGGTGTCGTACACGTTGTCCTCCAAAGCGGTCATGGCCGTCGGGTTGAGCGTTGCATGCCACGGTATCGCATCGTCGAAGAGGGCGAAACGTCGAGCGGACTAGTCGTCGAGCAACAGCTTCATCCCTTCGTGGCTGTCGGCGAAGCCCAGCCGCCGATAGAAGCGATGCGCATCTGTTCGCCGCTTATCCGACGTCAGCTGGAGCCGCCAGCAACCCTGGGCTTTCGACTCGCGGATCGCCCACTGCAGCATGGCTTCGCCGATGCCCTGCCCGCGAAAGGCTTCGGCGACATGGACCGACTCGATCTGAGCTACGGGACGGCCTTCGTTCGAGATGTTGGGCAGCACCATGAGCGAGAACGTCCCCACTACCTGTCCATCCTGCTCCGCGACCATGACAGCCGCGCCGGGGTAGTCCTGAAACCGGGCCAATGCCCGGTGATAGCCATCCGGCAAGGGTTCCGGCGGCACGGGCCGTGGCTTCCCTGCCGCACCCAGGTGGATCAATTCCACCACGCGAAAGACGTCCCCGGACTGCGCTGGCCGAATGGTGAGGTCGCCCACGGCCGCATCCTACCAGCGAACACCCTTCCGTCGACCGATTTCGCTTGACGGGCACAGGCGCGTTCAGCACTATCCGTGCACCAAGGGTGACGGGAAAGGCACTACCAATGCGCAAATTGCTCATCGCTATGGGGGCGATCAGCGTCATCGCAGTATTGGCGGCCGGCTGCGGGGGCGGGGACGACAACGGAAACAAGACCGACGCGCCCGCGTCGGCGACCTCGGGCCCGGCCCAAACGCCCACGCCGGCCATCCTCGATGCGGCCACCATCCTCCAGCAGAACCTCAACACGATCGTGAAGATCGAAACGACGGCCGGGCAGGGTGGCTTCACCGGCAGTGGCATCGTCTGGCAGGACAACTCGCATGTCCTCACCAACGCGCACGTCGTGATCGGCGCCGGCTCCATCAAGATCCTCGATCCCAACGACGCCACCAAGACGTTCCCCGCCAAGGTCGTGGCCCTCAGCGCCTGCGATGATCTGGCGTTGCTCTCCGTCGATCGCGCGCAGAACCTGACTCCCGCGAAGCTGGGCGACAGCGAGGCCCTGAAGGCCGGCGATCATATCGTCGCGCTCGGCTTCCCCGGGACCATCTCCAGCGGGCCCACCGACACCGATCGTCACGGAAGGCAACGTCAGCCGGCTGCACGCCACCTTCGATTTCGGCGGACAACGCGACCTCATCCAGCACACCAGCCCCATCAATCCCGGCAACTCCGGGGGGCCGCTGTTCGACCTCAAGGGCGAGGTCATCGGGCTCAACGCCTACAGCGCTCGCGGGAAGCAGTCCGAGAACTACGCCATCTCCATCAACGAGGCCAAGCTCGTCACGGCCGAACTCGAAAAGGGCAAGAGTCTGGACTACCTGGGTATGAGCCTCGAACCGAACGATTCGGATTTTGCTGACCAGTACGGCTTCGCGTATATCGATGGCCTCGCCGTCACGGCCATCGACCCCGGAAGCGCCGCCGCGAATGCCAAGCCCTATCCGCTCCAGTTTGGCGACCTCATCTTCGAGGTGAACGGGACATCGGTCGCAACCGTCGGCGACTTCTGCGACATCCTCCGCTCACACAATTCCGGCGAAACGCTCGACATCCGCTTCGGCGCGTACGACCAGAACGACAAGCCGTACAACGACTTCCACTACTCGGTGATCATTCCGTAGGCGGCGGCGTGCCGCTGCAAATCGTCCAGCCCTCCCCGAGGAGCGTCCTCGCGAGCCGCGCGCCCGGGCAGTAGTTCTCCACCCGGGCTCCTTCGAACACGCCGTAGTAGCGCGTGAAGATCCCGCGGTCGTCGTCCATCCGTGCGACGGCTTCGCGGTATGCCTCGCGTTCGCTCTCCCCTGGCACGTAGTCGCCCTTCGCCAGTGGCGACGTCCAGAGGATCGAATCGAGCAGCGCGGCAACGGAATCAACGCCGGCGCGAACCTCTGCGAGCTGGTCGCGGTCCAGACCGCGTTGCGAGCCCAGCGTCTCCACCAACGACACCACCGCCTCGTGCCACGCCGACGCCCGTGTGCCACCGCCGCCGTTTACGAGGACGGCGTCGTACGCGCGTTGGACCGCCATTGGATCGCTGAGCTCGGGCACGCGCGCCAGCGCATCGTGCAAGCGCGCCGCAAAGCCCTCGTCGAACTTCGACACCACGATCCGGGCGGGTTCTCTCCGGGCGATGCGCCGAGGCTCCGCGATCCCGCAGGAATCGCGGAGCCATTCAGACAGGCGTTCGGCGAAGCCGATGTTGTCCACGCCGCCAGTCTAGCGGCGAACGCTGACGTCGTTCGCTAGACGCGGAATGGGTGTGGCCCAAAGTCGGCCTCGTAGAAGCGCGAGACCATCTCTCCGCGGCGCGAAACGTGGTCGATGCGCTCGCGGTCCTCGTCCGTGATCGTCAGGTCCCAGGCTTTCAGGTTGTCTTCGAGCTGCTCCATCGTGCGCGGGCCGATGATTGCGCTCGTGACCCCCGGCTGCTGCGCGCACCATGCCAGCGATAGCTGCGACAGCGAGACGCCCTTCTCGTTCGCAATGGGCATCAAGCCGTCGATCACGTCGAAAACGCGCTCCGACCAGCGGCGCTGTTGGATTGGGTTGTTCGCCATCGCGCCGAAGCGCGTGTCCGCGGGGGGCGGTTCGCCACGGTGGTACTTGCCGGTTAGCAGCCCGCCCGCGAGCGGGCTCCACGGGATGATGCCGAAGCCGTAGGTCTGCGCCATCGGAATGAGCTCGCGCTCGATGCGGCGGTCGAGGAGGTTGTACGGCGGCTGTTCGCAGACGAACCGGTGCAGCCCGTTTTCCTTCGACACCCAGAGCGACTCCACGAGCTGCCACGCGGCGTACGTGCTCGTGCCGATGTACCGCACTTTGCCCGAGCGAATCAGGTCGTCCATCGCCCGCAGCGTCTCGTCGATCGGGATCTGCGAGTCCGGCCGGTGAATCTGGTAAAGGTCGATCCAGTCGGTCTGGAGCCTGCGCAGGCTGGCTTCGCACTGCTCGATGATGTGGCGGCGGCTGTTGCCCAGGTCGTTCGGGCCCTCGCCCATCTTGCCGTGCACCTTCGTCGCAAGCACAACCTGGTTCCGCTTGCCGTTGCGCTTGAGCGCCTCGCCCGTGGCTTCCTCGCTTCGCCCGATGCTGTACACGTTCGCCGTGTCCAGGAAGTTGATGCCTGCGTCGAGCGCGCGATCGACGATGGCGTAGGAATCGGCCGGTGTCGTGCGGCCGCCAAACATCATGCAGCCCAGGCAAAGGTCGCTGACCTTCACGCCGGTCCGGCCGAGGGAACGGATCTCCATATGACGCTTCTCCAAAGACGAGTGTGTGCCGTGAGTCTACCCCACCGCGGTGGGCGCATCGAGACCCGCTTGCGCCGCCGGCCTTCGGTAGCCGCGTTGCGAAAGTGCCGGGCGTCGATCGCGCCTCAGGAGTAGTCGTTCCCGGGACGCGACGGAGCGTTAATCGAGCGTTGGCTGTCGCGGTCGCCTTCCCAGGTGTTTTCGAAGAACCGTTGCGCGCCGCACCGGCAGCTCCCGCGGGATCGTGGCCCGTCGGGCTCTTCGATCCTCCAGGAGTGGGCATGCGGGTCGCAAGGGCCGTTGCCGGCTAGCCCACCCTCGGACGGTTGCGAAAGAGCGGTAACTGTGACGACTTCACGTCGCTGAACCGTACGCCGAGGTGTCTGTCGGATTTTGACGGTCTGGCGCCGCGTGCCCCCAAACGCCCTTCACGTGGCGGCTTCGTTTACGGCCGCGACGGTCGCCCGGCCGTTCCTGTGGCGATTGTCGTAGACCGCGGTTTCGAAGGTCCGACTCCCACACCCGCACGCGGCACGGCGCTGGGCTACGGGCAGATTCACCCTGTACGCCGTGGCCCGTTCGGCCCCACGGCGTAAGTGGGACGAGGTCTGAGGTATGCGGAAAGAGGTCGTGAGCGGAGCGCTTGATAGCGACCCAGCTTTGTGGCTCTGCTAGACTGCCGCGCCGGGAGCGATGGTTATGGCGTTGGAGAAGTCATCAAACGGCGCGGGTCCGCAGAAGGTCACCGGGCCCGCCTCGTACTTTCCGTCGATAGAGAAGACGTATGGTCGCCCGATTGCGGAGTGGCTGGAGATCGTTCGAAGCAGTCCCGCGAAGGGACACATGGAGGTTGTGAACTGGCTGAAGGCCGAGCACGGCCTCGGGCATGGCCACGCCAACGCGCTTGTGGCGTACGCCCGTTCGAACCCGAGCGAAGCGGAGTGACGGCGCTCCGCACTCTTTTGGCCGGCGCGGCCAGTTCATGCCGGCCGGCATGTGAAACGCTCGAACGAATCGGCGTAGACTTCGCCCCACACCCGCAGGAGGCAGTCGCAATGGCCTACGAGCAGATCACCTTCGAACAGCGTGGCCGCGTCGGTCTCATCACGCTCAATCGCCCTGAGAAGCTGAACGCCTGGACCGGCAAGATGATGGGCGAAATGCGTCACGCCATGGACGCCGCCGCGGCTAACCCCGGCATCGGTGCAATCGTCGTGACCGGCGCGGGCCGTGCCTTCTGCGCCGGAGCCGACGTCTCGAGTTTCGCCCAGTACGTGTCCGACGCCGATGCAGGAAAGCGGCCGACCGACAACGTCCCCGTGACCGAAGACAACTGGGTCCGCTACCTCCAGAAGTACCCGAAGCCGACCGTCGCGGCCATCAATGGCGTCGCCGTCGGCATTGGCATCACGCAGATCCTGCCATTCGACATCCGGATCGGCAGCGAGCATGCGCGCATCGGCTTCTTCTTCGTGAAGATGGCGCTCGTGCCCGAGCTCGCCAGCTCGCATCTCCTCCCCCAGATGGTCGGCATGGCCCGCGCCACCGACTGGTGCATGACGGGCCGCATGGTCCCCGCCCAGGAAGCGCGTGAATCCGGCCTGCTCAGCGAAGTGGTCGCAGCCGAATCACTGGTCGACCGCGCCGTCGAAATCGGCGAGCAGCTGGCCAGCAACGCCGCCCCGGCCATGCTCGCCATTCGCCAGCTCCTCATCGAAAACGCGCACGACAACGACCTGGACTCAGTCATGTCGCGCGAAGGCGTCGCTCTCGCCGAACGGCGCCTCAGTTGGCAACACCGCGAGGCCATCGCCGCCTTCGCTGAGAAGCGCACGCCGGATTTTTCGAAACCGCCGGCCTAACCGTCGTCAGCTGACGAGCGCCTCGCAAGGACTGGCCGGACGGTCACACGTTTCAGTACTATCAGCCTCAGTCCCGGCGGAGAGAGGCAGCTATGAGAGTCGCGCTGAAACCTACCCCTGCGAAGCGTGGTCGCGGGCAGGCAACACGGGCTCCTCTGGCGCGCGGCAACCGGTCTCGCTCGCCGGGCGTGCTACGCCACGCCGACATCCTGCAGTTGCAGCGCGAGGTTGGAAACCAGGTCGTTGCGCGGACGCTCGAGGCGGATCGCCGGCACCATGCGCCAGCAATTCAGCGAATGAACACCAGCGAGGCGTACTACCAGAACTCCTTGCACCGGGCGAGGATCGACGGCTTCGCGCGCGAGCCCGCGATGTCGCGGTTCATTTCCAACCTGCGGATGTACACGCTCCTCGCCGCCAACCGCGCGTCGCGAGGAGGCGCGCAATCTCTGATCGAACGCCTGCGCGTGCTGATGTCAGCCTGCATGGACCTGCCCGAAGCCAAGGACAACTACATCCTTAAGGTCAACGGCAGCAGGCTCTCCGAGCGGGAGAAGGCAATCGCGAGGGAAGGGCTCGACCAGCTCGTGCCAACCGCGCTCGACGACGTGCAACAAGAGATAGTCGCGATAAGCACGCTCTACACGAATCCGCAGCTCGACACAGCCGGGATGACGTGGCAGCAGGCGCTGTTCTTCGCGCGTGCCGGCGTGCCGCTCGACCAGGTGCTGCGGGAAGGGAACCTGGCGCCCGGGAAGGACGGCGGGCCAGCCGGCGATCCCGAGAAGCTCGGTGGCGGCCAGGTCAGCGAAGTGACCGCTATGACCTTCAACACCGGACGCGGCGGGACCGAACGCCAGGTGTTCAAGCCCAATGAGGTTAACCCGGACGTCTCGGCGGGGAAGCTGGACGACCTCAACATCCAAACGGCGTACCGGAACCTTGCCGCGGGCCGCGTCGAGGGGCTTATCGCGGACGCCATGGCCCGCGCCAATCGGGACTACGAGAAGCTCCTCGGCACCGTCACGATGGCGCTCATCGGCGGCAAGATCGGCACGGCGAGTTCCTTCTCGAAGGGCAAGGAGGGGCTGCGCGCCAACTTCGACGAAAACGGGCGGCAGCTTTCGCAAACGTCCCTGAACGTGGACCCGAGCAACATCACCATTCAGCGCCAGGCTTCCAACCTGCAATTGCTCGACATCATCATCGGGCAACTGGATCGGCACATGGGCAACGTGCTTGTCCAGCAGCAGGGTGGCTTCAAAGTCAGCGGCATCGACAACGACTTCGGCTTCAGCCAGTGGAACACGACGACGAATTCCAACGCGGAAGCGTCGGGCAAAACGATCATGCCGACGATCGTCGACAAGTACTTCGCCGAGGCGGTCCTGAGCATTTCGAACTCGGATTTCATGGCGGCACTGCAGGGGTTGACGAAGGCCGAGATCGCCGCGTCGGTGAGGCGCTTCGCCGACGTCAAAGCGAAGCTGCGAACGATGGACGAGGGGAACCGCTTCGTTGCGCTTTCGGGGGATCCCGACAAGCGGCCGGAGGAGCGAACGTGGGACGAGATCACCTTCGGCGATTACGCGAAGGTTGGGAGGTTCTCCCACCAACCCGGCGACTACGTCACGCAGCTCGGCGAGCCACGCATGAAGGCGCTCGCCGCGATGCGGACAAACAACGCCATCCTCCCTGAGCTTCGCAACGACAAATGGGTGATCGAGTGGGAGCCGCAGCTCATCCTCGCAGCAGGATCGACCGACGGTTCGGACCTCTGGGAGCTCGTGCGCCAGGCACAGAATCCGAATGCCCGCGAAGAGGCGCTGGAGGCGGTGAAACGCGACGGCCAGCTCATGCCGCAACGCCGCGGTGGTAACTACTGGGTGTTGATTTACCCCGGTGGCGCAATCTACTCCAGCGACTCCACCGGCAAGGACCTTTGGGACCTTTACCGCCACGCGCGGCGCTCGGTCTCCACATGGAGGACCGGGCGTGTCCGGCCGGTCATTGGCTCCCGCCGCTAACCAGCGACTCAGTCATGTCGCGCGAAGGGGTCGCGCTGGCGGAGCGGCGTCTCAGCTGGGAGCACCGCGAGGCCATTGCCGCCTTCGCGGAGAAGCGCACCCCGGACTTTCGAAGCCGCCGGCGTAGTGGCTCGGCCTCCGTTAGGGATCAGGAGTGAGCTTGAGGATCCGGTTGGCGCCACTCTCTGACTACGTAGATTGCTGCCGTCGGGCGCGGCGGCGATGCCAGGGTAGTTCGTCGAGATCGCGGGCCACAGTGGGCACGTACCTTCGCCCGCACCAGCGCCAGGACTTTGGCTTCGGCAGGCGTCACCGGGTCCGGATGTGGAGGTCGTCCGCGTCGGAGCTGCATTGAGGGAGTTTAGCCCCGGGAATTGCGGAATTACCCCGTCCGCTACAGCCCCTTCTCGCTCCGCCAGCGGCGGATCCACTGCGTGTGCTGCGCTTCGTGCGTGCTGAGCAACCCCGCTTCGCCGTACAGCGACCCGTCGAGGCCGCGCGGTGTCGCCGCCGCGATGGCCGCGAGCAGCCGCTCGTGCGTTGAGGCGAGTTCCCATCGCGCCTGCGCGAGGGAGAGGTCCTTGCGCAGGTCGTAGGAGATCTGGCCGAACGCCGGCTCCTGTTCGGGCGTCATCCGCCAGGCCGACTCAAAGCCCGCCGAGATGCGTTCGACTTCGCTCGCCCGAATCTCGTCCCACGCGGCGAGGTGCAGCAGGTGGTTCTTCACCGACCAGCCGTCGAGCGACGGTTCCGTGAGCGTGGCATCGCCGAGCCCGTCGATCGCGGCAAGCAGCGCAGCGCGCATCGCGCGATAGTGTTCGAGGAGTCCGTCGCGGTTTTCGGGCATCGTCAGTCGACCGGCCGTTCCAGTTTCGCCGCGTCGAAATGCGCACGCAGCGCCGTCGCGTTCTCCCCCACTTTCCGGAACGCCGCAGCGACCTGCGACATCAGCTCCGGACTGTCGACGTAGTAGTTGCCGCTCACCTGGAACTCCACCTTCGCCATGCGCTCGGCGACCGGGCAGTCGCCCTTGCGGTATTCGATCGGCTCGTCCGCGAGCGCCCACGGGTAGCCGCGGCCGAAGTAGTCGTGGTTCTGGAATCGCGGGCCGCAGGTACAGCGGCACGCGTACGTACACGTTCCCGCTCACGCCTTCCGCCTTCAACGCGTCGACGAACTCGGTCCGTGACAGCGGGATGACGTCCGGGCGGTACGTGAACGGGATGTTGTAGTAGGCGTGGCGGTCCGTCTCCGGCAGCGCCTCGGGGACCTCTATATAAGGAAGGTCCGCGACCTCGTCGTAGAGGCGACGCGCGTTTCGGCCGCGCGCGAGCGTCCACTCCTCCAGGTACTTCAACTGCGTGTTCGCCATCGCCGCCGCCATCGAGTGCATGCGGTAGTTGAAGCCGAGGCTGTCGATCTTTTCGCGGAACTCTGGCAGCTCGAGCTCGGCGTAGAGGCGCTGGGGGTGGGTGCCCATGCTCATCGCGCGCTCGTACACCACGCGGTCGTCGCAGATGAGGATCCCGCCCTCGCCGCCGGTGAGGTTCTTCGACGCCTGCAGCGAGAACGCACCCACCGTCCCCCACGATCCCAGCAACCGGCCTGCATGCTTGCCGCCGTGCGCCTGCGCGCAGTCCTCGATCACGGCCAGGTTGTGCTTCTCCGCTACCGCCATGATGCGCGTCATGTCGGCCGGGAACCCGAAGATGTGGACGACGACGATGGCCGTCGTGCGCGGCGTGATCTTCGCCTCGATCGACTCAGGGTCCAGCGTGAACGTGTTCGGGTCGATGTCGGCGAACACCGGGATCGCGAAGTTCTGGAGGATGCAGCTAACGGACGCGCCCCACGTGAACGGCGACGCAATCACCTCGTCGCCCGGCTGCACCCCGGCGCCGTGGAGCGCGAGCATGAGCGCTGCCGTGCCGCCGTTGACCGCCAGCGCGTACTTCCGGCCGTGCATCTCCGCGAAGGCGCGCTCGAACTCGCCCTGCGTGCCCTCAGCGCCAACCGGGCACAGCGTCTCCTCCGTGATCACCCGAGTGATCTCGGCGAGCGTCTCGCCATCGACGAGCGGCCACGCAGGCGCCTCGGCCGACACAGCCTTCGGCCCGCCAAGCAGTGCTGCAGTCTCGGACATTCGGCACCTCCACTGTCGCGAGTATAGGCAATGGCCTGCTGCGGCGGCATGGGCGGCCGATTGAAAGGGCTACCCGCAACGCTCTGGTAAACTTCCAGCATGGCGTTCACGCAGGAAGACATCGAAGCGTTTATCGCGGCGCTGCAGGCCGATCCGCAGCTGCGTGACCGTGTCCGCAACGCCATCATCGCTGATGACTTCCTTGCTCTGCCGGGAATCGTGCGGCAGCTTGGGGAGCGGATTGACACGCTCGCGGAACGGATGTCGGAGCTCACCGAGCGGATAGATCGCCTTACGGAGCGCATGGCCGCGCTCACCGCCGACGTCGGGAAACTCGTGGCGAAGACGAACTCTCTCGACGGGCGATTCGGGAACCTGGAAGGATGGCGGTACCAGTCGCACTACGCCGACAACGTCACCTCATTTCTTGCGCCCGAGTACCGCAAAGCGACGCTCATCGTGGCCGGGAACTACAGCCCTCTCCTGGACATGCTCGATAGTGGGGCGATCACGCGCGCCGAGTTCGACGACGTCGATGAGGCTCGATATCATGGCGCGCGCGCGGAAGGGCCGCGAGTCCAACGCCCCCGAAGTGCTGCTGGCCATCGAGCTTTCCGTCGTCATTGCTGACGACGATGTCGAGCGGGCGCATCGCCGCGCCGAGATTCTCCGCCGCTCCGGGGCGGACGTCGACGCAGCAGTCGACGGGGACGTCATCCTGACTTCCGCCCGTGAACTGGCCCGGGAACTGGGTGTGAAGGTCCTCCACGCCCACGAACTGTCGGCTGCGTAGAGCCCATGTCCCGCCTCGACGAGCTACGCGCCCACGCCCTCTCCTTCGACGGCGCGTGGGAAGACCACCCCTGGGGCGACTCCGTCTACAAGACGGCGAAGGGCAAGATCTTCCTCTTTGCGGGCGAAGACGAAACCGGCACGACCGCCATCACCGTCAAGCTCGCGCCCGACGAAGGCATGGCCGCGCTCACGCTGCCGTTCGTGTCGCAGGCGGCCTACGTCGGTCGCTACGGCTGGGTGACGGCGCGCATCCGCGACGACGCCGAGTACGAGATCGCGTTCCCCTGGATCGCTCGCAGCTTCGAACTGGTGTCGCCAAAGCGGCGAGCGAAGGGGTAGTGCGTAGTCCGACGAGGGCCAGCGCGCCTGGCCCCCGTTCTCGCGATGCTCTACACCCCGAAGTCCCAGCTCATACCGTCGTGGTACTGCTTGAGGACGATCTTGGAGATGAGGATGCGGTGCACTTCGTCCGGGCCGTCGGCGATGCGCAGGGTGCGGGCGCCGGTGTACATGCCGGCGAGCGGCGTGTCGCCCGAGACGCCCATCGCGCCGTGGACCTGGATGGCGCGGTCGACGACGCGCTCGAGGGCGGCGGGGACGAAGATCTTGATCGCCGAGATGTCGGTGCGCACGTCGCCGATGCCGTTGTCGATGACCTTGGCGGCGTGGATGGTCATGAGGCGGGCGGCCTGGATGTCGATGTAGCTGTCGGCGATGAAGCCCTGGATGAACTGCTTGGTTTCGAGCTTGCCGCCGTGGACTTCGCGGTCCATCGCGCGCTTCACCATCAGGTCGAAGGCGCGCCACATCTGGCCGACGCAGTTCATGCAGTGGAACACACGGCCGGCACCGAGGCGGTCCTGGGCGGCCTGGTGGCCGGTGCCCGTGCGCCCGAGTTGGTTCGTGACCGGGACGCGCACGTTCTTGTACTCGATCTCGCAGTGGTTCGAATCGTGGCCCCAGACCGGGACGCTGCGGACGATGTTGAAGCCCGGCGTATCGGTCGGGACGATGATCTGCGTCATCTTGTCGCGCGTGCCGCCGGCACCGTCGACCTCTTCGGTGCGGCACATGACGATGGCGAAGGCGGAGCCTTTCGCGCCGGAGGTGAACCACTTGCGGCCGTTGATGACCCAGTCATCGCCGTCGCGGATGGCGCGGGTCTGGATGGCGTAGGGGTTCGAACCCGGAGCGTCGGGCTCGGTCATGGAGAAGCAGGAGCGGATCTCGCCGCGGATGGAGGGTTCGAGCCAGCGCTTCTTCTGTTCCTCGGTGCCGTACTTGATGAGGATGGTCTGGTTGCCGGAATCGGGGGCGACGACGCCGAAGAGCGGGTTCGAGAACGGGCTCCAGGCCAGGATCTCGTTCATGTAGGCGTGCTTCATGAAGCCGATGCCCATGCCGCCGTACTCCTTCGGGAGGTGAGGCGCCCAGAGGCCGGCGGCCTTGACGTGGTCCTGGATCTCGTGGCGGAGGACCTGGACTTCGGGGCTGCGCCAGTCACCCAGCTTGTCCTCGTTCGGGATGATGTAGCGGTTGAGGATGTTGGCGGTGGATTGGCGGGTCTCGTTGATCTCGGGATCGAGGTCGGGGATGGGTGCGACTTGCATGGGGGAGTCCCTCGGGAGTTCGAGTTCGAGTGCTGAGTACTGAGACGTCGCGGCGAGGCTTTGCAGCGCGAAGCGCCACATCGTGCTCAGTCGAGTCCGTCGACCTCGGATTTGCGGGGTAGTGTAGCGGGACGCGGGCGCGCGCGTATTGGCAGGGAGGGCTCGGGAAGGTTCGAGGTTCGAGGACTGCGGACTCAGACGTCGTGGCGAGGATTAGCAGCCCGAAGCGCCACATCGTGCTCAGTGGAGTCCGTTCGAACCTCGGATTTGCCGGGTAGTGTAGCTGGACGCGGGCGCGCGCGTATTGGCAGGGAGGGCTCGGGAAGGTTCGAGGTTCGAGGACTGAGGACTGAGACGTCGTGGCGAGGATTGGCAGCCCGAAGCTCCACATCGTGCTCAGTGGAGTCCGTTCGAACCTCGATTTGCGGGGGAGTGTAGCCGGACGCGGGGCGCGCGTATTGGCAGGGAGGGCCTGGGAACGCAGGCGGTCCGACGAGGGAACCGGGAGCCGGCAGTGATGCTGGAAACCGTGTGGTGAACACACGGACTGAATCTGAGTGAGGCGTGTGGCGCACGTGTGTTGATGTGAGTGCGGCGTGTGCATCGCGGCGGCGGTACGGGGCGCGGCGGGGAGCCGGCCTCGGCGGCGATGGTGGGGAGAACGGGCCAATGTGTGGGCCGGTGAGGTCTCAGTTGGGTCTCCAGTGTGTCGCCGGTGAGCTTTCCGGTGTGGCGGCCGAGTGAGGCGTCGGTGTGCACAACGGTGCCCGCGGGCGGCGCCGAGCGGGAAGCGGCGGATGTCGCGGGGAGCCGATTGCGAACGTAAAGCTATTGCAGGAACGGGTGATTGCGGTGGCACGAACGGATGTGGTGTACTGCTCGCGATCCCATTCAATCCTCCTGAGGGGGCGGCATGGCCAAGAAACAGGAGACCGATCCATGGTACGCGGCCGGGAGCGGGGTGCGGATCGGCCGTTACTCCGATGACGACAGCGCCGCCGAAATCATCGCCCTGGCGCTCGATAACGGCTGGAGCGTGTTGAGCCACAACGTGGTCTGGGTGCCGTCGGGCGGGGTGTTCTTCCTGTTCCTGTTCGGCTTCTCGGCGCGCACAGAGCACGTCATAACGTTCACGAAGGCTTCTGCGTAGGGCAGGCATGAGCGAAGAACCGATCGAGCAAGTCGAACCCGCCCGCGTTTGGCGACTGCGCTAATGCGATTCAGCTCAAGTTTGGAGCCCTGCCCTGAGGCTAGGTACAGCGGTGTTCCGATGCTCTCCGCGTCCTTCGAGCCAGTGCCCGATGCGCCGGCCATCGCGGCGGTACGGGCGCGCGGGAGCCGCGCTCGGCGGCGATTGTGGGGCGGCGGGCGGATGTCGCGGGGAGCCGATTGCGAACGTAAAGCTATTGCAGGAACGGGTGATTGCGGTGGCACTAACGGATGTGGTGTACTCGCCACGGCGGAGAATCGTGTGTTGAAGCTGCGGCGTTCCATCCGTGCCGGCCAAAGCGTGGCCAGTCTGGCTCTCCTGGCGTGCGTTTGTGGCGCGTGGCTCGCGGCGTGCGGCGGTTCGCCGAATCCGGCCGGCGGTGCGACCAATCCGCCCTGTGACGCCCACAGCGGGACAGGAAACATTGCCGTCGCGACGAGCGCCGTCCCCAAGCTCTCGCTGACAGGCAGTGCATGGTGCGGGGAAGGGCCGGTCGAGTTGATCGCTGTTCGCGTGCCGTCCGCCGCGAGCCCTGTTGGTCCGAGCATCGCCAGCGGCGAATACGTAGTGCTGTGGTCGACGGGGATGCAGTCGTTCGATGAGCAGATCCCGCTCGACGCGTCGGTGACGCTTAGAGACGGCGAGACGGCAGATCTGACGGCCGGCGCGTGGGTCATTGGCTTTCGACAGGATGGAACCGGGACCTTCATGCCGATGCCGCCACTTGGCCAGTAGAGCGCTGCTCGAAGCTGTAGCCGGAGGCGGCGGATGCCGCAGGGAGCCGATTTCGAACGCAAAGCTATTGCAAGAACGGGTGATTGCGGTGGCACTAACGGATGTGGTGTACTGCTCGCGATCCCATTCGATCCTCCTGCGGGGGGGGGGGGCGAGCGGAGGTAGGACGGATGCCTGGCATGAGCGAAGAACCGATCGAGCCAGTCGAGTTGGCGCAGCTGTTATCCAGCCATCACGTTCCGGGATTCTCCGAGGCCCAACAATGGCTTCTCGTGGCGCGGCTGTGGGGAGGGGAGTGGCCATGCCTTGCCGAGCTCATGCATTCCACGCCTGACACGCTCCGACGGCAGTTTAGCGGGACGGTCGATGTCATAGTCAAGCCATTCGGCCTCGCGCGGCACGAGTCTGTTGCCGCGCACTGGCTCGACTTCCACATCGACTGCGACCGGGAGTGCCTGCCCCACGCCAAAATGCGGATCGAAAACGGGATCGTTTTCCGGATCGGATAAGTATGGAATTCCAACAGGCGAGTGGCCAACATGCCTTCTGGCAGCCGTTGACGGCCGAGGCCGCACACCAGGACCGGCGGCAAGGAGGAAATTCCGGTGGGAACGCTGTGGAGGAGATCCAAACCCACACGGCTCGGTGTCCTGTTGGTGGCGCTCGCGTTGCCGGGCGTCCTCACGCTGCATAGCAAGGTGAGAGCATGGTCCAGCGGTGATGTCGTTTGCTATGCCACTTCCAGCGGCGATCAATGGGTGTGGGGGTCGGCGTCCGCGTGCCCCACGCAGATGATGGCGTACATCTCGACGGACTCGTACCTCTACAAATGGGACGGGTCAACCTGGAATTTCGAGGACATGGAGCCCAGCGCCTGCAACGATTGTCAGGCCGACGGAACCAGTGCGGCTACACCGCCAGGCGCGGGCTGGCGTTACGTTCAGGGGTTCCACAGCGCGGCACAATATGGCGGAACGCCGGGCTATGGTCTGAGCGGCCCCTACACGTTCTGGCGAGACTAGCGAGGCGCAGCCGTGAAGGTGATACACGTGAAGCTTCGGACCGGCAAATGGGTCGTGCTGGGTGCAGCGATGGCAATCAGCGCTGCAACAGCCGGACTCGTCCTTTGGGGCAATGGGCAGCGTGGTTCGGCGGCGCCCGGTCCAGAGGGGTTCGTGCAATTCGCTCCCGCCGCTTCTGCTCCGGCGGGGGCCACGTCCCTGGCCAGCGCGTTTGCGCCAGTTCGGACACTCGCGGCAGTCGATGCCCGGTACTCAGCCACGCCGCGCAAGCTCACGGCGAAAGAGTGCGAGGAAGCCCGACCGATGATGGAGGGGATCGCCCAAAACATGGGACCGCAAATCAAAGCCATGGAGGGCGACCATTCCATCGACGCCGTCCGCTTCGACAATGCCGTCCAGGCCAGCCGGGCTTGGTTCGCGACAGGCTGTCCTCTTGATGCGAAGCTTGGGTACTACGACGCAGTCGATGGCTCCGGCGGAATCAAGGCCATCTTGATTGATTACAACAACTGACGTTCGCGAGAGCGCCGCGAGTGACCGGCCCAGCCCCTGGCTGGGCTGCTGGCGGATGCACGATATCGATCACGGCATCCGCGCCTACGGCGGCCGAATCGGGTTCCTGGTGGGAATCTAACGGTACTGATCAGTTTTGGAACTTCGACGTGAGGGTTACCTCATACAATACCAACCAGAGTGGAGTGCAGTATTACGATGTGAACCACTCCGTCGGATTCCACTCCGATGGCCTTCCGAATTCATCTTTTCCTGACGTAAACGCCGACACTGAAGTAGACCTGGTGGGCTGGTATAACGGCTACGCGACATGCTCATTCCCAGTCCGCCATTACGACTCGGGAGCCAACTACTACCCGGATCTCCATTGGCACGCGAATGAATGCTACTATGAGTAAGTCCGCCGATAAGGAGGCTGGCCGATGTCACTGCGCGGCTGGTCACTGGCAGCGCTCGTCGCTGGCTACGTGTCCATCGTTCTGGGCTGGGTATTCGTCTCCATCTGGCCGGGTGTTGCGCTATTCATCGCAGGAGGCGCTTTAGTAACGGGCGCCGCCATCGGCGGCGCCGTCGTCACTCGCTCGATTCGGAGTCTCGTCGTCCCGATCGTGGTGGGGGGGCTTGTGTTCGCTTTCGCCCCGGTTGCGATCAACGTCGCTTTCTGGATTGGAAACGGATTCCACAGCTCGCACGGCGGAGGGTCGCCCAGGACGCAGACGCCGGCCGCTCTCCACGGGTAGAGCCGGGCCGATGCTTGGCGGACGTCGGGCGACGATCTCCTGCGCGAACAGGCGCGACTCGCTGCCGAAGCGAGGCAGTTTTCTGGTTCGCCCGACACGGTCGCCAGGAATCTTGCTGCCATCGCGTCTGATTTCAAAAGGACAGTCCAATTATCGTCGTCTGACAATTGTTGGTTTTACGTGGTGCAACGGCTTCCTGATGTTGCGGTTGGTCGAGCATCGCAATCACCCATCTGCTCGGAATCAGACCCAGTCGACACGCACTTTTGGGGATATTCCGGGCAGGTCTCCTACGGCCTGCAGGCTGCTGGATACGGCGACGACTACTGCGCGCCGTACACGACTCAGTACCAGTACCTGTGGCTGGATGACGCCGCAGGAGCGTACGGTTTCTATCTGAACTATTCCGGTTGGGATAAGGGTTCGTGTACTGGCACTCGGGATCACGTAAGGTTGTGGGAGGTTTATTCAGCATTGGGCGGAGGGCTTTACTTCTCCGTTGGTACAGCACATCGCGAAACGTGGAGCTGGGTCGACCTGACTCATCACATCGTCTCCAATGGTTGGGAGCTGGCGCGTGATGCGATGCTTGCATCCCATCCTGCTCCGGGTGGCTACTACTACTGGGGATTCGCTGGCTTCTGGCAGGGCTCGTACTTTGATGGCTACGTCGCGGAGCTTGGCTGCTACGACCCTTACTTTGGCACTTGTTAGAGATGAGCCAGGGGCGCCGCCGTCGCTGGGGCGGCGCGAATGACCGGCCCTGCCCTGGTCATCCTGGCGTATGCCGTCGTGCTAGCGATACCGGCGGCGATCCTCGCGTGGCCGCTGGTTGAGCGGGCAGGGCGTCTGCAGCACACGACTGCGATCCTGGTCGCGGGTATGTGCTGGGTCGGGCTTGTTCTGCCGCCGGTAGTTGGGCTGGCCATCGACCGTGCGCGGGCGCCGGGGCGTTGCGACCCTTGCGAGGAGTGTGCCGATTACATCCTCTGGTGGTTTGGGATACCGGTCGGCTGGCTGCTTGGAGGGCTTGTGGTGCTCGTCGCGGTGGCTCTCGGGAGGTTCCGAGGCTCAAGACTTCCGTCGTAGGGGCTGACGGTCGGGCGCCGCCGCCACCGAGTGCGGGGGCCAGCTTCTCCCGAGTGGAAGGTGCGAGAGTCCGCCCGTGGCGGCGACACGAGCCTCTGGGAGGTATCCCCGACGGGTGACACGCTGCGTCAATGGCATCCTGCGGCTGCGTTCCTGCTGCGTTCCCACCCGGGGTGTTGGCCGCACTAATGGCTCGGCAGGTCTGCGCGAACCGCGCTCAATGGTTCCGACAAACCGTGTTCAAAACGTGCTCAGGGTTCGCGCGAACCGCGTTCACGGTTCGTCGGAACCGCGCTCGAACCGCGTTCAACCGCGTTCGAACCCTGAAAAAAAGGACGCGCTACCGCTGGGGGTCCGCTCGGCGCTCCGCATCAACCTGCGGGCGGGCTACTCGTTGTGCATCTTTTCGCGTTGGGCGTCGAGCTCATGCTCCATGCGCGCACGGGCCTCAGGATCGTAGGAGGCGTTGTGCGCCGGAGGAAGCGACATCGAGCCCTTGCCCGGGTGGTCTTCGAGCCACTGCTCGTGGCCGCCTTTGTTGCGTCCGAGGATTTTGTCGAGCCACTTCATCGTATCCAGCTTTCTCGCGAGGGAACTGGCCCCGCGCCTCGCATGCTACACGCGGCGCCGCCGGCCCGGGGATGCCTGTCCGGGGAAAGGCTTGAGGGACGTTAGGCCGTGCCCTCGTGCCGCAGAGCATGCCGCCTCCACCGGTCTACGCGATCAGCCGGTGGCGCATGCCCTTGATGCCGAGCCAGTAGAAGAAGGTGGTGCAGACGAGGAGGAAGGCGAGGTCGATGAACATCGACGAGTGAAGGTGGCCGCTGAGGAGGCCGCGGTAGATGTTCACGACGTGGGTGAGGGGGATGAACCAGCCGGCGACCTGCGCCCACTTCGGGAGTTCTTCGAACGGGAAGAAGGCGCCACCGAACCAGAACATGGGGTTGACGACGAGGTTGAAGAAGTAGCTGAACTGGCTGAAGGCACGGGCGATCGAGGCGAAGCAGATGCCGATCGCTGAGAACATGATGCCGGGAATGACGGCCATGGGGATGACGAGGATGGCGAGCGGGGAGTGGACCATGTGCAGCCACGGCGAGAGCAGAGCGGAGACGAGCAGAAGGTAGCTGGCATTGACGACTGCGCGGGACATGCCCCAGAGGATGTCGCCCGTGATGACGTCGTCGATGCTGACAGGGGTGGCGATGATGGCGCGGTAGGTGCCCTGCATCTCGAGCTTGCTATAGCTGCCCCAGGCGCATTCGAAGATGCAAACGAACATCGGGAACATTGCCAGCAGCCCGGGCGCGAGGAAGGAGACGTAGTCTTCGCCGTTGCCCAGTTTGACGAACTGGCCGAGGCCCAGTCCTAGAGCGAGGATGACGAAGATCGGCTCGAGCAGCTGCGCCATGAACTCGGACTTCCAGAGGCGCAGGAAGACATCGCGGTTGCGTTGCCAAACGCGGAACGCGCCGATAGAGATGTCGGGTGCGGTGAGGATTGCGCTCAATCGAGGAGCCCCCTTCCAGTGAGGCGGAGGAAGACGTCCTCCAAGTTGCCCGGGCGGAGGAACGCCCGGTTGGGGTCGTCGACGCGCTCGGCGATCTGGCGGCCGGCTGTGCCGCCGCCGTAGACGTAGACGATGTCTTCGACCTCCTCGATGGCGATGCCTTCGATTGGCTTGAGCTCGGCGAGGAGCGGCGCGCGGTCGGTGGTGTCGAGTCGCAGTTCGAGGACCTGGTCGCCGACGTGCTCAGCGATCAGGTCGCGGGGGTTGCCCTCAGTCAGGATCTTGCCGCGGTGCATGATGACGAGGCGGTCGCAGAGGTGCGCGGCTTCGTCCATGTAGTGGGTGGTGAGGAGCATGGTCACGCCGCGGGAGCGGAGGAGCCGCAGCTTCTGCCAGACGAGGTGGCGGGCCTGCGGATCGAGACCCGTGGTGGGCTCGTCGAGCACGAGAATCTGGGGGTCGTGGACAAGCGATCGGGCGATGACGAGGCGTCGCTTCATGCCGCCGGAGAGGTCGTCGATCTTGGCGTTGAGCTTCTCGCCGAGCTGGAAGAGCTCCAGCGCTTCATCGATCCGCGGGCGGGCTATGTGGGCCGGGATGTTGTAGTAGCGGGCGTACACCTCGAGGTTCTTGCGGACGGGCAGATCCTCATCGAGGTTGTCTTCCTGGGGGACGAGGCCGAGGAGGCGCTTGACGTCGCGGGCCTGCCTCTTCACGTCCATGCCGGCGACGCGGAGGGTGCCGGCGGTGACGGGCGAGGCGCAGCAGATCATCTTGATGGTGGTGCTCTTGCCGGCGCCGTTCGGCCCGAGCACGCCGAAGCACTCCTGCTCCTTCACGGCGAAGCTCACGCCATCCACGGCGACGAACGACCCATAGTGTTTGACGAGGCCTTCAGCCTCTATCGCGAGGGGAACTGTCACAACTCACCTGCTGAGCGGGGCACGCCGGCAAGCGGCCGGCGTGCGGTCGAATCGGAAGAACAGGCCCGGAGAGTCGGGCGGCGGCCGGGGCGGGAATCAGCCCCTTGTCAGGCTCAGCATTCGCCGATGGTACTCAGGCGGAGGCGGCGCGGCAACGGTGGGGCCGGTCAGTCGAAGGACTCGTCCTCGGCTTCGACATCGACGTCCGGGGTGTGGGTGTCGAGCTCGTCGCTCGTCTCGGTCCAGCCGTCGTCGGGCTCGTCGTCTTCGACTTCGTCGTCGCCGTACTCGATGTCCTCCATTTCCTTGCGGAGGAGGCCTTTGCGAGTGTAGGCGCGAGGAGTGTCGGCGGCGCGGGCCTGCGGGAAGCTCACCTTGCCGATCATCGAGGGGTGCTGGAAGGTCTCGCGCAGCATTACCTTCAAGTCGCCGGCGACGGCGGTGACCATGGCGGCGGTATAGCGGTTGCCGCTGGCCATCATCTTGGAGAGGCGGAGGCCGATGCGAGGCTCGAGCATGCCGACGTAGGCGCCGGTCACGGTGTTGACGTTGACAGCGTTGCCCTTGGCTTCGAGCTCGACGAGGTCGCCGGCATCGAGGAGGGAGGCCCGCGCCTCGTCGACGGCCTGGAGCTTCGCGACGGTCGCCGTGCCGGTCTCTTCGACGAAGAGGCGGGTATCGAGCTGGCTGGGTGCGGCGTCGGAGACGTGGCTATCGGTCATCGATGCAAGGCGGTCGAGGTTTCGCCGGGCGATGGTGTTGGTCCCGTCGAGTTCGATGGCGCGGCCATAGGCTGCGCGTGCTTCAGCGATGCTGCCGAGCTCGGTGAGCGCCTTGCCGAGGCGGTTGTACGCTTCCGCTTCGTCGCCGAAGAGCTTGATGAAGTCGCGGTTGAGGGTTGCAGCCTCGGACCAGCGGCTGTTGATGGCGAATTTGACGGCTTGCTCGCTCATCTGCTTGCGGACACGCTGGCGTTCTTCCAGCGACATAGCTTCAAGTTCGGTTTCGTTGGTCATAGTTCGGCTGATCCACCCGCCACGGGATTGGAAAGAATACGTGTTGGTGAGTGCAGGGGCAACGGAGCACAGCGCGGCGGCGCTCCGATTAAGATGGGCGTCATGGTAGCACCGTTGGACGCTACGCAGCGTATGCGATCCCTCTGGGAAAGTGTGGCAGATCGCTACACGGCCTATCGCCTGGTCCTGCCGGGCGCGGCGGCGTTTGTCTGCCAGGCGGAACTGTGCGACGCGTACTGCTGCAGGGCCTACAGCGTTGGCCTGGGGGATGCGGAGGTGGACCGTTTTCAGCGGGCAAGCGGGCTGCAGCCGGTGGAGTTCCTGGAATGCGAGGACGGCGCGCCGATCCGGCTGCCGCTGGCTCAGCCGTTCCTTCTCCGGCGGGCGGACAACCGCTGCGCGCAGCTGCGTGACGACCTGGGCTGCGGACAGTATGAGGGACGGCCGAACGCCTGCCGCCTCTACCCTCACTTCGTGCTGGTGTTCGATGCCGAGACGCTGCGCCCGGTGCATTCGGACACCGACGTCATCGCGGCGGCGGTGGCATCGGCCCTTGGCGGGGCGCCGTCGCCGTTCGTGGCGCTGCTTCTGCGGCACATCGAGTGCCCGGGTTTCACCGGGCCGCCTATGAGCGAGGCGGAGTGGCGGACGCTGTTCGACGATACGCACCGGCTCCAATACGAGGCCGACTAGTGCCGGCGCGCGGCATTCGCCCTCACCCCCTGCCCCCTCTCCCACCGCGATGGGAGAGGGGATTTCTCGGTCAACGCCGGGTTCGCATTTCCTAAGTTGGTGGAGAGCTAATCCGTCAAATGACCGGGGGCGCCTCGCGGCGGCATCCGTTACGGTGGAAGTCCATGGACGTTAGCCTCCGATGACCGGCCGTCAGCTCACGGTACTGCTCGTGCTCGGGTTTATCTGGGGCGCGTCCTTTCTCTTCATCAAGGTGCTGGTCGACGATGGTGTCGGACCGATCGGGGTGAGCGCGGGACGAACGGTGCTGGGGTCGCTCTCGCTGGCGCCGGTGGCGTTCGCGTCGCGGCGGCAACTGCCGCGCGAACGAAGGGTGTGGGCGCTGATTGCGCTGCTTGGGCTGGTGAACTTCGCGCTGCCATGGACGCTTTTTGCGGTGGCGGCGGAACATGCGCCGAGCGGCGCGTCGAGCATCGCGAATTCGAGCCAGCCGCTCTGGGCCGCGATTATCGTCACCCTGTTCTTGCGGGCTGACCGGCTGACCGGCGTGCGCGCCGTCGGGCTGGCGATCGGCTTTCTCGGCGTGATCGTGCTCATGGGCAAGGATCTCCTGGACGCCGGGAGCAGCGGCTCGGTGGCTATCCTGATCATGCTGCTGGCGACGTTCTGCTACGCGTGCTCGGCGGTGACGATTCGGCGCTACCTGGGCGGCGTGGCGCCGGTGTTCCTGGCAGCGGGGCAGATCGCGTTTGCGGCGCTCTACCTGGCGCCGCTGGCGCTCGCGCTCGGGCAGGCGCCGGGCCCGTCGATCGGCGGGAGTGGGCTGCTGGCTCTGTTATTGCTGGGTGGGGCCAACTCGGGCATCGCCGTCACGGGCTACATGTGGCTGATCCGCGAGGTCGGGCCGGTGCGGGCTGCGGTTGTGACGTACGTGATGCCGCCGGTGGGGGTAACGCTGGGCTGGCTGGTGCTGGACGAGCCGCTGGGCTGGAACCTGCTCGGCGGCCTGGTCTGCGTGGTGATCGGCGTCGCTCTGGTGCAGCAGCTGCCCTTGCGGGCGCTCTGGCGACGGACCGCCGGGCTGCCCCGGGCGGCGCTGGCGCGTGGCGCCGCCGACTGAAGCCATACCTCGCATCGGTAGTGCTAAGCTCGCATCATGGGAACCCGGGGACGTCCACCGGTGCGGGCGGAAGTGGCAGCGCTGCGCGAGCGACTGATCGCGACGCGGCGCGACCTCCACGAACACCCCGAGGTCTCGTGGAGCGAGACGCGGACGCAGGCCGTGGTGCTCGAGCGGCTGAACGACATCGGGCTCCAGGATGTGCGTGCCATCGCGAAGACGGGCGCGACAGGCCTGGTGCCGGGGCGAAAGTCCGGGCCGTGCGTGCTCTGGCGCGCCGACATGGACGCGCTCCCCATTCCCGAAAAGACAGGGCTACCCTTCGCATCGAAGACGCACGGTGTGATGCACGCCTGCGGGCACGATGCGCACGTCGCGATCGCGCTGACGATGGCCGAGGTGCTGTCCGGGCGGCGAGACGAACTGCCCGGGTCTGTGCGGTTCGTCTTCCAGCCGGCGGAGGAAGCGGCCGGCGGAGCGCAGGCCTGCATCGACGATGGCGTGCTGGAGAAGCCGGGGGTGACGCGGGCACTCGGGCTGCACGTGAGCGCGGACGTTCCGGTCGGGGCAATCAATGTTGCTCCGGGCCCGTTCTTCGCTGCTCCCACCTACATCAAGATCGAGATCACCGGGCGGGGCGGGCACGCGGCGGCGCCGCAACAGGCGATCGACGCTGTTGTCGTCGCGGCGCACGCCATCACCGCGCTCCAGACCATCGTTAGCCGGTCACTGGCGCCTTCGGAGCAGGCGGTGCTGACGATCGGCACGATGAAGGCGGGTTTCCGGTGGAACGTGATCGCCGAGTCGGCAATGATCCAGGGCACCATCCGCACGTACACGGATGCGGTGCGGGACTACATGGTCGCACGCGTCGAAGAGATCATGGCGGGCATCTGCGCCGCTTTCGGTGCGACGTTCACGCTCGAACACCAGACGACGTGTCCGCCGCTCGTAAACGACCCCGGAGTCACCGCGCTCGTCATGGAGCAGGCGGCCGAATACTTCGGGGAAGGCAAGATTCACAGCGCCGCGAGCATGGGTGCCGAAGACATGGGGGTATTCCTGCTGCAACGGCCGGGCTGCTACTTCTGGCTCGGCGCACGTAATGAGATCAACGGAGCGGCCGGTCGCCACCACGACTCCGGGTTCATCATCGATGAAGATGCGCTGCCGCTGGGGGTGGAGTTCGGGCTTCGGCTGATCGAGGCATCGCTGGCGGGCGGGTAGCCGCCGGGGTGGCGCTGAGCGGGGTACCGGCCACTTTGCCGGGCCTTCGTTCGGCGGTCGGATTCGGGTGGGGTTGGGCCGGGAATTGTTCGGAGCCGGGCGTGGTACCCGCTCCCTGCGCTGCGCTCCGGTCGGGGCTCGGATCCGTGGGTTTGTGGCGGGCGTTGTTCGCGGCCCGGACGTGGTACCCGCTCACTTCGCTGCGCTTCGCTCGGGGCTCGGATTCGGGTGGGGCGATCTGAGCGAGTTGGTTCGACAGTTGTGCGGGGCGCGGCCCACAATCGGCGCACATGTCCGAAGAGAGCCGCGGAACCGTCTTCGCAGCGATGGGAGCGAACGTCGCCATTGCCGTAGGCAAGCTGGTGGCCGGGCTCGCCACGGGGAGCGCTGGTCTGCTGGCCGAGGCGGGGCACTCAACGGCCGACACGATGAACCAGGTCTTCCTGCTCATTGGGCTGAACCTGGCCGAGAACAAAGCCGATGAGCGTCATCCGCATGGCCATGGCAAGGAAGGCTTCTTCTGGTCGTTCCTCGCCGCTGTGTTCATCTTCGTGGCCGGCGCCACGTTTTCGTTCTACGAAGGGATTCGGACGGTCGTCCAGGTCCACACGCACGAGCGGACCACGTTCCAGCTCGCTCTCGGCTTCGGTGTCCTGGGCATGGCGTTCCTCTTCGAGGGAGTCTCGTTCACGGTCGCCAACCGATCGCTGCTGCGGTCGGCGCGGGCGAAGGGCTGGAGCCTGGCAACGTACATCCGCCAGTCTCCGGACCTCACAACGAAGACGGTGTTCTGGGAGGACGGCGCAGCGCTCATTGGTCTGCTCCTCGCCACGTCCGGGTTGGCCCTCTCAGAGTGGACCGGGAGCGAGACGTGGGACGGCGTCGCCTCCATCCTCATCGGCTTCGTGCTGGCGGCGGCCGCGTTCGTGCTGGGGATGCAGGCGCGCAGCCTCTTGCTCGGCGCGGCGGCGCCGGAGGATACGCGCGCCGAGATCCGGCGCACGGTCGAGGCGTTCCCGGAGGTGAAGCGGGTCGTCCGCTTACTGACGATGCAGCTTGGTGTGCACAGCATCCTGGTCACGGGCGAACTGCAGGTCCGGCGCGACCTGACGGCGCCACAGATCGAGGACCTGATGGCGCGCATCGACGGCGAGCTCGGGACGACGGTGCCGGAGGTGTCGGACACGTTCTGGGAGCTCCGGCATGCTTCCGAGGACGCCGCAAGCTGACCGTTCTCGTACCCTCATCACCACGATGGCGGCTCTGATTGAAATCGACAGCAGCGCGGTAGTGTCGCCGCAGCCACTCCCACCCTGCCCCTACGCGTTTCCGGATGCGCGACTGGTGAGTGGCGACGGTCCGGCCGCCCACGGTGGGGACTTCGAGCCGGCGACGATCGTTGCTGCCTACCGTGCCGGCTTGTTTCCCTGGCCGCACGCAGCACAAGAGCTGCTGTGGTTCAGCCCCGATCCGCGAGCGGTGCTGCCGATCGACGGTCTCCATGTTTCACGCCGGCTTGAGCGAACCGTCCGCTCCGGGCGGTTCCGTATGACGATCGATGCTGCGTTCGCAGATGTCATTCGCGCCTGTGCCGACCGGGGCGACGAGGGGACGTGGATCACGCCGGGGATCATCGATGGCTACACGCGCCTCAACGCGCTCGGCTGGGCACACAGCGTCGAGGCGTGGACCGCCGAGGGGGAGCTCGCCGGCGGGTTGTATGGGGTGGCGGTTGGCGCGCTGTTTGGGGCTGAGTCCATGTTCTTCCGCGTGCGCGACGCGTCGAAAGTAGCGATGGTCGCGATGATGGAGCACGCGCGGCGGATCGGCATTGAGTTGGTCGACGTGCAGGTGCTCACGCCTCACACCGAGCGCATGGGCGCGATCGAGATCCCTCGCGGGCGATACCTGGACGCGTTGGCGGACGCGCTGAGGCACGAGGTGGACTGGCGGAGGCCGGTGATCGCCTGTGCCGGCGAGGCGCTGCTGCCGTCTCTTAAGAGGATGAGCTGGGAGAAGGTGACGGCATGTCGGTCGTAGCACGAATCGCCCTGGCGACGGTCGCCTGCTGCGTGCTGGGCGTGGCGCTGGTCGTCCCGGGGCTCGTGGGCGGCCCGCTGCTTGGCCCGGCGCTGTTGTTGCCGGGGCTCGCGGTGGCCGTCGCGCTTGCGAATGACTGGACGTTCGCCCGGCATGCCATCGGGGCCTTCGTTGCGTCCTTCGTCGCCTGTGCCGCCACGGGATTCATGATGTCGGCGCCGGCATTTCTGATTGGGGTGGCGTGGGGGATGGCGGTGGTGTTGGGCATGGGGCTCGCTGTTCCGTTCCGGCTGGTGCGGGGCGCGCGCACCCGGCTGGCGCCCGAGCCGACGACTCGTGCGGCAAGGCGACGGGCGGCGGCGCGGTAGGGCGGGTTCAACTCAGTCGGGGCCTATCGAGCGCGCAGGCGGGCGGTAGCCCTCACTCCTGCCTTGAAGATAGCCAAATGACAGTTCGTTGGCGCGCTCGGCGACGGCGGTCCGCTGGGCGGGGAGACCCTCACCCTTGATCCCTCTCCCATCGCGATGGGAGAGGGACGCCGCTATGCGTGATTGCCAGCTCTGGGAGGTTGTGGAGGCGGCAAGTCGCACCCGCGCACTTCGCTGCGCTTCGTTTGGGGCTCGGATTCGTTGTGGCGCATGGCCGGGCGGAGACCCTCACCCTTGATCCCTCTCCCATCGCGATGGGAGAGGGACGCTGCTCTGCGTGATTGCCAGCTCTGGGAGGTTGTGGAGGCGGCAAGTCGCACCCGCGCACTTCGCTGCGCTTCGTTTGGGGCTCGGATTCGTTTGGGCATGGCCGGGCGGAGAGCCTCACCCTTGATCCCTCTCCCACCGCGATGGGAGAGGGACGCTGCTCTGCGTGATTGCCAGCTCTCGGGAAGCGTGGAATCTGGGCGTTGTACCCGCGCACTTCGCTGCGCTTCGTTTGGGGCTCGGATTCGTTGGGGCGGGGCCGGGCGGAGACCCTCACCCTTGATCCCTCTCCCATCGCGATGGGAGAGGGACGCTGCTCGGCGTGATTGCCAGCTCTCGGGAAGCGTGGAATCTGGGCGTTGTACCCGCGCACTTCGCTGCGCTTCGTTTGGGGCTCGGATTCGTTGGGGCGGAGACCCTCACCCTTGATCCCTCTCCCATCGCGATGGGAGAGGGACGCCGCTCGGCGTGATTGCCAGCTCTCGGGAAGCGTGGAATCTGGGCGTTGTACCCGCGCACTTCGCTGCGCTTCGTTTGGGGCTCGGATTCGTTGGGGCGGGGCCGGGCGGAGACCCTCACCCTTGATCCCTCTCCCATCGCGATGGGAGAGGGACGCTGCTATGCGTGAGTGCCAGCTCTGGGAGTGTTGTGGAAGCTGGAAAGTCGTACCCGCGCACTTCGCTGCGCTTCGTTTGGGGCTCGGATTCGTTGTGGCGCGGGCCGGCGGAGACCCTCACCCTTGATCCCTCTCCCATCGCGATGGGAGAGGGACGCTGCTCGGCGTGAGTGCCAGCTCTCGGGAAGCGTGGAATCTGGGCGTTGTACCCGCGCACTTCGCTGCGCTTCGTTTGGGGCTCGGATTCGTTGGGGCGGGGCCGGGCGGGCGGGTTCAGGCGATTTCGACCACCATTTCGACTTCGGTGGCGATGTTGAAGGGGAGCATCTGCATGCCGACGGCGGAGCGGGCGTGGCGGCCCGCGTCGCCGAAGATCTCGACCAATAAATCCGAGGCGCCGTTGATGACCTGCGGGTGTCGCTCGAAGTCCTCGGTGCAGTTCACCATGCCGAAGAGCTTGACGATGCGGCGGACGCGGTCGAGGCTGCCGATCTCGGACTGGAGCGTGGCGAGGCAGGCGAGCATCGTGATGCGGGCGGCCTGGTAGCCCTCGTCGACCGTGAGGTCGCGGCCGACCTTGCCGGCGATGAGGGTGCCGTCGGGGTTGTAGGGGCCGTGGCCCGAGACGAAGACGAGGTTGCCCGTGGTGACGGCGCCGACATAGTTCGGCGGCGGCGAGTCGGACGGGCGGGAGCGTGATCCCAAGTTCGGTGAGGCGTTCGGCGATGGCCATATCCGATCCTTCGTGCGGCTGTGCCGCGATGGGAATCCTACCAGCGGGTCCCGCCGGGTGGACGGCGGCGGCCGGGTATTGGCTTCGATGCACTGGTCGGTCTGCGTGTGTCGTGGCGATTCCCTGTTCCGTGCAGCGCGTTCCCTGTACGCTCTCGCCATGGCGACCTATCAAATCCTGCTTACCCCCGGCGATGGCATCGGCCCTGAAGTGATGGCCGAAGCGACGAAAGTGCTCGCGCGCATCGAGCGGCGCTTCAAGCACGAGTTCCAGTACGACGAGGAGGTCATCGGCGGGGCCGGGCTCGACAAGTATGGCGTGGCGCTGCGCCCGGAGACTGTGGCGAAGGCGAAGGCCTCGCGCGCGGTGCTGTTCGGCGCGGTTGGCGGCCCGAAGTGGGACGATCCGAAAGCCCTCAACCGGCCGGAAGACGCGATCCTGGGGATGCGCAAGCAACTCGGGCTGTTCGCCAACCTGCGGCCTGTGCGCATTCATCCCGTGATGGTCGAGCAGAGTTCGCTCAAGGCGGACGTGCTCGAGGGCACGGACATGGTCGTCATTCGGGAGCTGACGGGCGGGCTGTACTTCGGTCAGCCGAAGAAGCGCTGGGAGAATGCCAGCGGGCGGCAGGCCGTGGACACGCTGCGCTACAGCGAGAAGGAAGTGGAGCGCGTGCTGCACGTTGGCTTCCAGCTGGCGCGCCAGCGGCGGAAGAAGCTGACCAGCGTGGACAAGGCGAACGTTCTGCGCACGGGACAGATGTGGCGCGAGATCGCGGTGGAAGTCGGGAAGCTTTACCCGGATGTGGAGCTGAACCACCTGCTGGTGGACGCGGCCGCGATGGACCTGCTGCGGCGGCCGACGAGCTTCGACGTGATCGTGACGGAGAACATGTTCGGCGACATCCTCACCGACGAGGCGGCGATGCTGGCCGGTTCGATGGGCCTGATGCCGTCGGCGAGTCTTGGGAAGCGGCGCAAGGACGGGACCGGCATCGGGCTGTACGAGCCGATCCACGGCAGCGCGCCCGATATCGCAGGCCAGCAGAAGGCGAATCCGCTGGCGATGATTCTGAGCGCGGCGATGATGCTGCGGCTCTCGCTTGGCCTCGAAGACGAGGCAGTGGCCGTTGAGTCCGCCGTCGACCAGGTGATCCGGGACGGTTATCGAACTCCCGACATCGCGGCAGCGGGCACGCAGGTGGTGAACACGACGAAGATGGGCGACCTCGTCGCGGAGCGGCTTTAGCCCGCCGGGCTTAGAAGATCTGCGGGCCGGTGTTGGCCTGCGGCTGAGCCGGTGCGGACTGCTGCGCCTCGGCCGACGGGGCCGGAGCCGTGATCTGGGCGACGGGCGCTGTCTCGGCCGCGACCGGATTGCTGGTGCTTTCGTCGTCGGTCATGGCGCGGCGGAACTCCTTCACGCTCGTGCCGAGGTCCTTTCCGAGCCGTCCCACGCGGCCGGCTCCGAAGAGCAGGACCACGATCACCAGGATGATCAACAGCTCGGGTACACCGATTGTCTCGAACATCTGACTCCTCTGTCGCTCCGAGGCAGATCTTACGCGCTCTGTGCTGGCGGAAAAGCGCCGCCGTAGTCCCCAATTTACGTCGCCGATTCAGGAATGGCCGTGGGGGCGGTCGGTGCTGGCGCCAGAGCGGACTAGCTCTTCGACCTCGTCGGGGGTGAAGCCGATTTCTTCGAGGATGGCGCGGGATTCGGACCCGAACGGGGGGGTCGCGCCGCTCGACTCGAAGCCGTCGTTGTCCATCGCGATCGGCGTCGAAAGCAGGCGGATCGGGCCTAGAGCGGGGTGTTCCAGGTCATGGACGTAGCCGTTGGCGAGGGGCTGCGGATCGTCGAGGAGCTCAATCGGGAACTTGACGCCCGAGTTGGGGACCCCGTGCGCATCGAAGATCTGTTTCCACTCGGCGGTCGTGTTCGAGGCAATGATGTCCTCGATGCGAGCCTGGAGCGAGGCGTAGTGGGCGGACTGTTCTTCGCGTGGGAGCTGGCGCGTGTGGCCATCATCGGCGAGGCCGACGGCCTTCATCAGCGCGCGCTGCATGGCGGGGCTGACGCAGGCGATGGCGACGGTGGCGTCCTTCGTGGCGAAGGTGCGGTAGTAGACGCTGGACATGGAGTTGGTGCGAACGTTGGGGAGCTGCGCCCCCTGCTCGGTGTAAGACGCGCCGTTGGCACGCGCGTGGGCGAGGTCGGCGAGGGCGGCGTGATGGACCGGGCCGTCGATCGCCTCCACCCGGAGCATGGAGTTGTTCTGGAGGAGCAGCGCGGACATGAGGAGCGAGACGTCGACCTCGCCGCCGCGGCCGGTGTGCTCGCGGCGGAGCAGCGCCGAGGCGATGCCGAAGGCGAGCGTCATGGCGCACATGTAGTCGATGATTGGAGGGTCCGTCGCCATGGGGAGGCCGTCCTTCGTGCGGCCGGCCGCCGCCATGAGGCCGCTGCGCGCCTGCATCATCAGGTCCATGCCAGCGAGCTTCGCGTCCGGCCCGCGGCGGCCGAAGGCGGTGACGTTGCCGACGACGAGCCGCGGGAAGCGCTTCGAGAGGGATGCGTAGTCGAGGCCGAGCTCTTCGGTGAGGCCGGGGCGAAGGTTGGTGAGCGCTACGTCGGCATCTTTCAGCAGCGCTTCGATGACGCGCTGTGCAGATGGGTGCTTGAGGTCGAGCGGCAGCGAGTGTTTGCCGCGGTTGCGGGAGATGAAGTGGCGGGTTTCGCCGGGCGCGAGTGGCGCGAGGTGGCGGGTGGGGTCGCCTTCGAGTGACTCGATCTTGATGACGTGGGCGCCGCCTTCGGAGAGGAGCTGCGCACAGAAAGGGACGGCGATGAACTGGCCGAACTCGATGACGCGGATGCCCGCGAAGGGCTTTTCACTCATGGGGCGCATCCTACGCGGGCGGCGGCGCCTTGGGCATGGGAGGCGCTACGCGACTGCCTGCTTTCGGAGTCCGATAACCAACTCGGCCCCGAGGGCCCCCCGGACCCTGCGCAACGTGAACAGGCGCGGGTCGCCCGACGTGGACGGCAAAGCACTCGTGATGCGTTCCGTGGTTCGCCGCCCGGCGGTTCTACCCTCACCCTTGATCCCTCTCCCTTTGCGAAGGGAGAGGGACGCCACAAGCTACAGCTAGATGCCGCCGGTTACGCCGCCGCTCTTGACCAACAGGTCTTCGAGTTCGAGCTGCCATTCGAGGGCGGCGCGGCGGCTCTCGGGGGTATCGGCGAGCTCTTCGTACATCGCCTGGCCCCAGCGCAGGTGCTCCTCTTCTTCGAGCAGGATGTGGTTGAGGATGCGCACGGTGGGGGCGTCGCAGACCTGGTCCGTGACGAGGGCGTGGTGGCGGTAGTAGACGGCGAGGTGCGTCTTCAGCACGCGGTAGAGGCCGACGAGGCGGAGGAGCGTGTCCGTCTGAAGCTGCATGGTTTCGCAGAACTTGAGGAACGCCTCGTTCGGGGGCTCGGCCATGTAGGACGTGCGGAGGGTGGGCGGCGTTTCGTTGTCCATCTTCTCCGTGACGCGCAGCTCGGGGAGGCGCTGGCCGAGCCAGAACGAGTGGATCGAGTCGTGGTAGCAGTGCTCGCCCAGGGCGAACTTTGCCTTGATGGATGGAGTGGACGACGCCCAGCCGCTGGCGGTGGTCATGCAGACGTTTTCGGCGAAGCGGTAGTGGATGATGCGCCGTGCGCACTCGTCGACGCTGAAGGCGCCACCCACCTTGCGGGGGTCAACAGCGAGCTCTGGCATGCGTGTACTCCGTTCTCAGCGCGCGACGGCGGCGATGGCCGCGAGCGCACGTTCCTTCGTGGCCCGCTTCGTCTCGTTGTTCCTGCGCGCCCATGCGCGGGCGTGCTCCTTCGCGGCGAGGAGCTCGACGGGATCGTGGACGTAGCTGGTGTCGCGCACGATGCAGTTCTCCGGGCAGACCTTGATGCAGAGGTCGCAGTCGATGCAGCCCTTCGCTTCAACGACGTGCGTGCGCTTGCCCGTGGTGAAGTAGCGGATGGTCTCCGTCGGGCAGGCGCGGCGGCAGAGCCCGCAGTTGATGCAGGGCTCGAGCTCGATGCGGACGGCCACGCTAGTAGGACCGCGCGGGCGCGGCGGTATCGGCCAGGGCGGCGGTGCCGCGCTCGACTTCCTCGGCGAAGAAGGCGCGGATCTCGGCGGACTGCTTGCCGCTGAGGCGCTCGCGCATGCCCTCGAACATGGCGTGCGCGCGAAGGGCGCGCTCTTCCTCGGCGGGGTTGTCTCTCGCAGAGCGCCTTCACGAAGTAGTCGCCGATGGTGGTGTGGGTGACTTCGTCGGCCCAGTTGTAGTCGTAGACGTGTTCCATGAGATCGTCGCCGATGCGTTCGCCGAGAACCGAGGTGCCCTTGAAGAGGTCGAGGGCGGCTCCTTCGAGGGCGACGTTGGTGACGGAGAGGCTGATGAGAGGATCGCGCATGACGTCGCCGGCCTGGCTGGCGTTGGTGGCGCCGGCGGCGGTGGCGACGGCGTTCGAGGCTTCGTTGGGCGGGCTGCCGGCGAGTGTGTCCGGGTACTCGCCGACGTGGCCGCCGTAGGTTTCGAGCAGGCCCATGCCGAGTTGGGCGTGGCGGACTTCGTCCCACGTCTGGCGGGCCATGGCCATGATGAGCTCCCACGGCACGGGCCACTGTTGCCACTCGCAGACCTTACGGGAGAAGGCGTCGACGCCGGCGAACTCGGCGCTGACGATGCCGCTGACGAGGGCCTTGCGGAACTCGATGTTCGAAGGGTCCTGGGCGACCATCTCGCGAAGCAGGCCGATCTCGTAGTTGGAGGCCGAGCCGAGCTTCTCCTGGAGGCGAGCGCGTTCATCGGCGTCGATGAACATGGCGGGGCGATACGCGGGATCGCGCTGGGATGGAAGAGTACGGACCTGTTCAGCGAGCGCCTTGGACATAGCGAGACTCCGGCCGGATATCTGTGCGGAGTATAGCGCTTTCCGAACGAAGTTCGGGAACCACTACGGGCGGAGGGGTTCGATTTGCGTGAGGGGACGCTGATCGAGGGCGGCCCGACATTCGGGACGAGACCGCGGACCGCTTGCTTACGCGCGCGGCTCAATCGTGTGTGGCGTGCAGGCGGGGCGAGGCGGCGTTTACGGGTTGTGACAGATCCGGCACGCGCCTGAGGGATCATGGGAAAGTGCGACAAGGCGTCGGTGCGATGTGTGCACGTGCGATTGGGATTTGCCGATGCCGTGCGCACGACATAGGTTTGACGTCCAGTATGAATTAGGCGAAGCTAATATCGAGCGGAACGAAGGGCAGCATCGATGGCATTCTCGTTCCTGGTCACGTTGCGCGAGGGCGTAGAGATGGCGCTGATCGTGGCCCTCCTGCTTGGGTATCTGCGTTCGATTGGGCAGCGGCGTCACTTCCGGGATGTCTGGTACGGGGTTGCCGTCGCGGCAACGGTATGCGTCGCAATCGGGGCGGCGCTGGAGATCGCCTCAAAAGAGCTGGACGACCGCGTGGTGGAGGGTTTCGAAGGTTTCACGATGATCTTCGCCGTCGTGATCCTCACCGGCATGGCGTTCTGGATGAAGCGGCAGGCGGCTGGCATTTCGAAGGAGCTGAAGGCGAGCGTCGATGCCGCGCTCAACCGGGGGTCGATGACGGCCGTGGTGCTGTTGGCGGCGTCGTCGGTGGGCCGGGAAGGCCTCGAGACGACGCTCTTCCTGTTCGCGGGTTCGACGACCGGCGGGTCCGGCTTCCAGTTCGTGATGGGAGGGATCCTGGGCTTCGCAATCGCGGCACTCGTCGGCGTCGCGATGTACCACGGGGCGCGGCGTATTCCGCTGAAGCACTTCTTCAACGTTTCCGGCGTGGCGGTGATCGTGCTGGCCGCGGGGCTCCTCGCGACATCGGTGGTCAAGCTTTACGAAGCAGCGATCATCACGAACCTGGGCGACCGGCCGTGGGACACGGAGAGCTACATCTCCATCACCTCGAACCTTGGCAAATTCCTCAACGTTTTGCTGGGGTACGACTCGGCGCCGTCGATGCTGCAGATCGGGTTGTACTGGTCCTATTTGTTGCTGGTGGGTGCGGCGTTCCTGTTCTGGCCGACACGCCGCCAGGCTGTCCGGCCGCGCGAACGCGTCAGTGCGGCAGCCGAGCCACGTGGCTCCTGAGGCAGCCCTTCCGGATACAGCGAAAACCAAACGAGGTCTCTGATGCGCCGAATTCTTGTTCTTCCGGCTCTGGTCACCGTGCTCGTCGTTCCCGTCCTCATTGCCTGCGGCGATTCAGGATCGGGGCGTCAGATCCAGGTCACGCAGACCGATGATGGCTGCACGCCGGAGGCGATTGACCTTCAGACGGGTGAGCACGTCACGTTCGTGGTGAAGAACGACGGCGACAAGGACCACGAAGTCGAAGGGATCAACGGGACGAAGCTGGACGAAGTGCTGGTGCCGTCGGGACGAACTCGCAACATCGGGTATGGGGCGCCGAACGAAGCGGGCACAGCCACAATCAAGTGCTACATCCCCGGCGGGTCGACCACGCTGATCACCCTGAACATCAGCGGTGAATCGCATGCCGACGCGAACGCTACGGACGCGGATTCGAGCGGGCGCGAGACTGACAAGGCGCCGAACGATACCGTCGCAGTGAAGCTGGTGAGCTACGAGGTCACGGCGGATAAGACGGCGGTCGCGGCGGGGCCGACGAAGTTCGTGGCGACGAACGCGAGCACGAAGGACGTGCACGAGCTGGCGGTGCTACGGGTGAAGGACGACGGGTCGTTCGAAAACACTGGAGAAATCGAGGACATTGCGCCGCAGGCGTCGGGCGAGATCGTTCTCGATCTGCCGGCGGGCAAGTACCAGCTGGCGTGCTTAATTGTCCCGGGCGAGGCAGGGAGCACGGTGGACCACTATCAGAATGGGATGCACATCGACTTCGAGGTGAAGTGAGCGGAGGAGAAGGCGTCGGGGCGAGCGCAGGCCGCTCCCTTGCGGTCGCGGCAATGACGGCGAATGCTCGGCTTGAGCGGTGTGGGTGCTTCACCGAGGAGGACGTCGGGGCGAGCGCAGGCCGCTCCCTTGCGGGTGCGGTAATGAGGGCGTGCTGAGCGCCAAGCGGTGGCGGGTTGTGCGGTCGTTGGTTCGAGCGCCCGCGCCCGCAGTGGGGCGCGGCTACCAGAGTGGCGGGATGGCTAGAAGTACGAGGGGGCGGCGTGGCCGGGGCCGCCGAGGTCGGGCCAGTTGCGGCCGTCGAGCTTGAGGAGGGCGGCGTATTTGCGCGCCGTTTCCAGGTGCTTCGCATCCTTCGTCGCGCGGTAGCGATTGAAGGCGTCGAGCATCTTGTCGGCGATGACGCGCATGTCGATGCCCATGACGTAGCGGCCGCTCATTTCGTTGAGCGCCTCCACGTAGACGTCGAAGTACTGGGCCAGGCGCAGCAGGGTCGCGCGCTGCTGGACCCACTCGGCGAGTTCATGGCTGGCCGCCATCTCGTAGTAGCGGCGGCCCATCGTGATGAAATAGCCGGCGTCGACGAATGCGGCCCCGCCCATGCCGCCGCCGCGGCGTCGGCGGCCAAGGCTCTGCGGATAGAGCCCGGTGATAAAGAGCGCGTTGTCGCCATACTTGCGCGCGGCCTCGAACTGGTTCTGGAAGGCGCCGCTGGGATTGGCGGTTTCCTCCATCAGGTCTGTCAGGTAGGGGAGGAAGCTTTTCTTGCTCGCGCCAAGCGACAGTTCGCCCGCGCTGAGGTAACGGCTGAGCATGCGGCCGAGGTAGGCGAGCGTTTCGGCGTCGCGGCTCCGCCGGTTGACGTACAGGACCTTGATCAGGAACAGGTCGAGGATGTCGGAGAGTTTGAGTGCGGTGAGTTCGCCGATGTCGTCGTAGAAGTCGCCGATGACGGCGTCAACCTTGCGGGCGAAGGCGCCCCCGGCGACGTTCATCCCGTCGTTTGCGCGGATGGTGTCGCGCAGGATGCCGATCTCTTCGGCGATGAGTTCTGAGTGGCGCATGCGGTCCTCCCCACACTCTGCCTTTGATTACGTTCTACGACATGAGCCGCAGTCAAGCGTATTGGGCGTTTCCCCCGGTGCCTGTAACACGAACGTGATACTCGCGTGCTGTCTTTATTGGGGAAGTGCCGCCGATGCGGTGAAGACGTCGCCGAGGATCTTCGCCCGCTGCGTGGCATCGACGAAGGTCGGTTTGTACTGGTCCTTGATCTCGTAGGGCAGCATGCGGACGTTCACGAGCTGCTTGCCCCAGAAGTCTGCCTCGAGCAGGTAGCCTTCGGTTTCAGCCTGGGTGTGGCGCTGGTCGAAGATGAAGTTGCCGAGGGCGTAGGCGACGAAGGTGCCGTTGCGAACCTCAACCGATTGGACGTTGTGGCCCTGGTTGCCGACGACGAGGTCGGCGCCGGCGTCGACGGCGGCGCGGAGGCCCTTGATGCTGCGCGGGCTCGCCTCGTGGGTATCTTCGAAGCCGCTCTGGACCTGGACGATGACGACGTCGACCTGCTGCTTGAGAGCGCGGATCTTCTCTTCGAGCCGGGTGGTGTGGAGCATCTCGGCGGGCTTGTAGAAGGCTGGCTCGGCGGGGAGGGCAGCCTTTTCGTCGGCGTAGCTATCGTCCAGCGGGGCGGTGCCGGGCTCAGTGTCGGTCGCTTCGAGGTCTTCGGCGGCGATGTCATCGACACCGATGACGCCGAACTTCACGCCGTTCACCTCGAAGATGGCCGGGGCGAGGGCTTCGTCGAGGTTGTTGCCGCCGCCGACAGTCTTGATGCCGGCGTTGTGGAGAAAGTCCAGCGTTTCGAGGAAGGCGCGATTGCCACAGGCGTCGACGCCGCAATCGAAGACGTGGTTCGTGGCGACGGTCATCTCATCGAATCCGGCGAGGGTGAGCGCGGCGATGGTTTCGGGTGGCGAGCTGAGGTTGGGCCATTCCTGGGGGACGCAGCGATAGGAGGCGTTGATGTCCTGGATGCTGCCATCGAGTGAGCCGAGGGCGAGGTCGGCGGCGGCGAGGTAGTCGCCGACGGGGCCGCGAAGAGCGGCGGCCCAGTCGCCGGTGGCTTCGATCTGGGCGAGGGAGCAGCGTGATTGGAGAATGTCGCCGGTGGCAACGATGTGGGTCACCTTCGGAGGCGTTGCGGTGAGGGCGGTGGTAAGGGACGCGAGCGCGGCCTGGCCGGTCTTCGTGAGCGCGCGGAGGGGCGTCTGCTGGACGAAAGGCCACGCGGTGGCGTCGCCCCGACCGCGGACGAGGTCGACGCCATCGATGGCGATGGCGCTCATCGAGACGGTGACCTCGTCGATGGGGATGAGGGCGAGGAGGCCCGAATCGAGCGTGAGCGCGGCCTTGAGGTCGTCGTAGGTGGCGAAGGTCTGCGCGGCGACAGCGTTGTTGGTGAGGGCGGCGATGGCGGCGCGGTCGGACTCCGGCCCGGCGGTGACGTAGGTGACGTCGCCGGCGACGCCGCCGACCTTCGACCAATCGGTGACGCGGCCCGCGAGGAGGTCGTCGAGCTGGGCGCGGGTGAGGGAGTCGACGCCGGCGCCGAGGGCGGCGACGGGGACGAAGTATCCGGAGACGACCATCTCGGCTTCTGTGGAAGCTTCGAAGCTAACATCGGCCGTTGTGCCGGGCTGCGCGGGGGCGAGGTGCGCGTCGGCCAGTTGGGCGGGAAGGAGGCCGGCGTAGCTGAGCGTGGTAGGGATGGCGGCCGTGCCCTCGGCGGTGGCCGTCGCGGCGGTGGTGGCGGTTGCGTCGGCGAGCTCGCGTGCGGAGGCGCCCGATTCGCCCATCGCCTGGGCGATGGAGAAGGCGAGGACGACGAGGCTGGCGGCGAACGCGACCAGGGCGGCGGCGAAGGCGACTCTCCACGGGTCCTGTTTGCTCGCCCGTTGCTGAGCCATAGGCGGTATGTTCAGCCGTTGTTCGTCGAGGCGTCAAACGCCGGTCAAGGTGCAATCGGTGTGGCGTGAAGCGTTAGCGGGCGGGATCGAGGGAGGTTGGGGTGACCGCCGGGGAGCCAGCCGGTCCACGGACCGCGGCGGTCGGCGATTTGGAGAAGGTATAGGTGATGCAGTCGCTGTTCATCGTGATCGAGTCGTCGCCGCGGGTGGTGTCCGTGTATTCGAAGCTCGCTCCTTCGGCCGCGATTCGCGCCATCGCGGCCGGCGCCGGATGACCGTAGGTGTTGGTGCGCCCGGCCGAGATGACCGCCACCTCCGGTTTCGCTGCATCGAGGAACTCCGTGGTGCTGGAGCTGTTCGAGCCGTGGTGCCCGGCCTTGAGCACGTCGACGTCGGTCACGACGCCCGCGGCGAGCATCGCGTCTTCGGCCGCAGCGTCCGCATCAGCTGTGAAGAGGACGCTCACCGCGCCGCAGGCGACGTTGAGGACGATGGAGTCGGTGTTGGTAACGCCGGCGAGCGGACCGGGATTGAGCACCGGGATGGCGACGCCACCGAGAGGCACGGTGTCGCCGCGTGTGAGCGTGATGACCTGCGCATTTGGCTCTCGCGCAGCGGCATCCAGGAACTCAGCGTAGGTCGCGGTGGTATCGGAATCGCCGTTGACGTAGATGCGTGCGACGGGGAATGCGCTGAGAACGTCGGCGAGGCCGCCGATGTGGTCGGCATCGGGATGGGTGGCGACGACGGCGTCGAGGTGGTCGACGCGGAGGCTGCGGAGGCGGCTGAGGATGACGGAGCCGTTGCGGCCGCCGTCAATAAGCATGCGTTGGCCGTTGAGGGTGACGAGGGCCCCGTCGCCCTGGCCGACATCGATGAAGACGACCTGGAACTTCGGCAGCGGTTCCTGCGCGGGGGCATCGGAGGTGTTGCGGAGGGCGAGCAGGATGACGGCTGCTGCGGCGAGCAGCGTGAGGACGAGGACAAGCGCCAGCCAGGACCGGGAAGCACGCTGCACGGGCCGCTCGCACTCCTGCGGGAATGGCGCAGTGTAGGCGGGTGCGTCGTTCAGGCGAAAGGGTGAGCGCGGAGTTCGAGCCGCGGCACGGGCTGCGCGCGCGGGACATCGCACCCGCTCACTGCGCTGCGCTTCGTTCGGGGCTCGGATTCGTTGGCGCTCGGCGGGGGCGGACGACGCGAAACTCGGGGCGTTACGCCGCCGCGGTCGCGTACCAGCGGTCTGGCACGCCCGATGCGCTCTCGATGAAGGAGAAGGCACGCTCGAGGATGCGGTCGATGCCACCGCAGGCGTCTTCGATCTCGGCGAGGTCCGGCGCGATCTCTACGTAGATGCCGTCGTCCATGTCGTAGCCGCAGTAGAGGCCGTAGTGGAGCGCGAGCCTATTGCACTGGGCGATGATGCCGGAGAGACCGTCGGCTTCTGGCGTGAGACTTTCGTCGTGGTGGCAGCGGACGGCATCGACGAGATGGGTCGGGAACTTCCAGCGCTCGCCGAGGGCGCGCCCGATGTCGTCGTGGGCGTAGCCGGTGATCTCGACTTCGGCCTCGTGGAGTGGGAGCTCGCCGGTACGAGCGATGGCGACGGCGCGGCTGAACTTTTCGGGCATGGTCTGGCGGAGGACCAGCCGTCCGATGTCGTGGAGGATGCCGGCGGTGAAGGCGTCTTCGGGGCGGGCGACGCGCGTCTTCTTGGCGAGCACCTCGGCGGCGACGGCGACGGCGACGCTGTGGCCCCAAAAGAGATCGAGGTTGAACGGGTCGTTCGGGCCGGCCTTGGGGCCGCGGAAGGTGTTGATGAGGCTCGCGCCGACGGCCACCTGCCGGACCTGCTTGAAGCCGAGCATGACGACAGCCTCGCGGACGGTGCTGACGCGGCGGGCGAAGCCGTAGTAGGCGGAGTTGCTGATGCGGATCAGCTTGGCCGTGAGCGCCTGGTCGGTGCTGAGCACCTGGGCGAGGTCCATCGCGCTCGTGCGGTCGTCGTCGGCCATTCCCATGACCTTGGCCGCGACGGCCGGAAGAGGAGGGAGGTCTTCGATACGGTCGAGCAGCGCGTCGGCGTCGTTTGTCACGTAGGAACTATCGACCCGCGGACCCCTCGTCTAAACCATCGGGCGAAGAAATGAGGGAACTCGCCGACAGCCACGCCGCCCGCGTCGAAACGGCCCGCTCAGGATTCCTTCGCGCCCCAGTTGTCCCAGTACGTGACGGCTTCGACAGGAAGCCGTGAGACCTCGCCGAACTTGCCGGTGGGCCAGCCGACGGGGATGAGCGCTGCCGTGTGCGCGTTCTCGGGGATGCCGAGGAGTTCGCGCACGGCGCCTTCGTTGTGGCGGTGGAGGGTGGTGAGGACGGTGCCGAGGCCCATCGCCCGCGCGGCCAGCATGAGGTTCTGGATGGCCGGGTAGATGCTGGAGCCGCTGGCGATGCCGGTGTTTACCGGCAGCAGGAAGCCGCAGGGGATGATGAGCGCCGGGACTTCGTGGAGGTGGTCGGCCAGGTGCTGGCCGGCGGCCATGGTCCTGGCGTGGGAACGGGCCTGCTCGGGCGTTTCGTTCGCGGGGCGGCCGCGCTCGACGTCCATCGCGGTGTATTTGGTCCACTCGGCGCTGTAGATCTCCTGGAGGCCACGCTTCTTCGCGGCGTCCTCGATGACGAGGAAGCGCCAGGGCTGGACGTTGCCGCCGTTCGGCGCGCGCGTGGCCGCCCAGACGAGCTTCTTAAGCAGATCGCGCGGGACCGGGTCGGGCTTGAAGCGGCGCATCGCGCGCTGGCTACGCATCGCTTCGAAGATGTCGGACTGGATGAGGTCGGGATCGGGCATGGCGGCCTCCTGGTGCGCATATGGTAGTGGGAGGCGGCGTTCGCCGCGCCGCTGTGTGCGGCCACGTCAGCGGAGGCGTTCACGTGGGGGTTTACTTCGGTTGTTACCATCGAAACGGAATCAGCGACGCGCGGCCGGCGACTGGCCGCCAGGACGAGAACGGGGTGATGCATTGTGCGTGTCGGAATCCTGACCGGTGGCGGGGACGTCCCGGGACTCAACCCCTGTATTAAGGCGGTGGTGAACGGCGCGGACGAACGCGGCTGGGAGGTCATCGGCATTCGCCGAGGCTGGGCGGGGCTGCTCCGCTTTGATCAAAGTGCGCCGGCCGACGCCACGGGCGAGTGGGTGCAGGTACTGGACCGGAACAACGTGCGGACTATCGACCGCTACGGCGGGACGCACCTGCATACCTCGCGGACGAACCCGCAGCGAGTGCGGCAGTCGGACATGCCGGCGTTCCTGGCGGAGCGGTACCCGATACCGGAGGGGCAGAAATCGACGGATTGCACGCCGCACGTGCTGTCGGTCATTGAGCACCTCGGGTTGGACGCGATCATCGCGATCGGCGGCGACGACACGCTCTCCTACGCGCTGCGGCTGCACCGCGAGGGCGTCAAGGTCGTCGGCATCCCGAAGACGATGGACAACGATGTCCACGGCACGGACTACTGCATCGGGTTCAGCACGGCCGTCACGCGGAGCGTCGACCTGATCAACTCGCTGCGGACGCCGACGGGGAGCCACGAGCGGATCGCGGTGGTGGAGCTGTTCGGACGGAACAGCGGCGAGACGTCGCTGGTCTCGGCGTACCTGGCGGACGTGGATCGCGCGCTGATCAGCGAGGTGCCGTTCGACATCGAGCGGCTGGCGAAGATGGTGGTGGAGGACCGGCGGCGGAACCCGAGCCGCTACGCGATCATCACAGTGTCCGAGGGAGCGACGATGATCGGGTCGCAGGTGATCGAATACGGGCAGGAGGACGCCTACGGCCACAAGAAGCTCGGTGGCATCGGCGTGTTCGTCGGCGATGCGCTCAAGCACCTGACAGGCATCGACATCGTCAACCAGCAGCTGGCGTACCTGATGCGGGCGGGGGCGCCGGACTCGCTCGACCGGATGGTGGCGACGTCGTACGGGCGGCTGGCAGTGGGATTGCTCGACGAGGGGGAGGCCGGGCGGATGGTGGCGCTGCGCGGGGGCGTGTACACGACCGTGCCGATCGAGACGTCGGGCATGGGAACCAAGCGTGTGGACATCGGCGAGCTCTACGACGCGGAGCAGTACCGGCCGAAGGTGGCGCACCTGCTGGGGAAGCCGATGTTCTTGTACTAGCGCGGGGCCTGCCGGTTTATTGGACGGTTTACCTTGCTCGCATTCGCTCGCGGCTGTGACGCACCCGGCCCGCGCCGGGAAGCGGCCCTGGCTCGCATGCGCTCGGGGCTGGGACTCGTCTGGCGGTAGACGACGGCGCCACGGGCGATTGACGGGGCCTGTATTAGGGTGCCCGCCCCAACTGACAACCCTCCTGAATTCCAGTACCGTACCCACAAGGGTGCCCTCCCAGCCGGGCGCTCTGCTGGAGGCCCCATGGTTTTGAAGTTTCGCTATTCGATGTGGGACGGCACGCAAGAAGTCCCGCCGCTCGAAGCCGACGACATCCTCGATAACCTCACCGATGACCTGATGAACTTCGGTGACCTCCAGCACGCGCTGCGCAATCTCCTGCAGCGCGGCATGCGCGACCCGATGGGCCAGCGCATGCAGGGCCTGCGCGACCTGCTCCAGCAGCTTCGCCAGCAGCGGCGCCAGCAGCTGGACAAGTTCAACCTGAATTCGATCTTCGACGACATCAAGCGGCAGCTCGAAGAGATCGTGAACATGGAGCGGGACACGCTGGATCGGCGGCTCGACGAAGTCGATAACCCGGAACAGAGCGAGGAACAGGGCGGCCCGCAAAACCAGGAGGGCGGACAGCAGTCGGGTCAACAGGGCGAGCAGGGCCAGCAGCCGGGCGGCGAGCAGGCCGGCCAGCAGGGTCAGCGATCGCAGGGCCAGCGCGGCGGGCAACAGCCGCAGGGCGGGCAGCAACAGCCCGGGCAACGCCAGCCGGGCGGTCAGCAGCCGGGCCAGCAGGGGCAACCTTCGCAGCCGGGCGAGTTCGCCGACATGCTGCGGAACATTGCGAACAAGAAGAAGGACTTCCTCGACCAGCTGGCCGAAGACGTGGCCGGGCAGGTGAAGCAGCTCCAGAACTACGAGTTCATGGACCCGGAGGCGCAGGAGCGCTTCAACGAGCTCCTGGAGAGCCTGAAGAAGGCGATGATGGAGACCTTCTTCAAGGACATGTACGACCAGATCGCGAACATGTCGCCGGAAGAACTCGAGCGGATGAAGAACATGGTCAAAGACCTCAACCAGATGCTGCAGGACAAGATGGCCGGCAAGGAGCCGAACTTCGACCAGTTCATGCAGCAGTACGGCGACCTGTTCGGCGACAACCCGCCGCAGTCGCTGGATGAGCTGATCGCGCAGATGCAGCACCAGATGGGGCAGATGCAGAGCCTGCTCGACAGCCTGCCGGGTGATATGCGCCAGCAGCTGCAGGACCTGCTCGGCGAGAAGGTGGGCGATCCGGACCTGCAGTCAGGCCTCAACGACCTGGCCCAGAACCTCGAGTACCTCTTCCCGATGCGGGAGCTGCGGAACCAGTACCCGTTCCGCGGCGAAGAGGAGATCGACCTGCAGTCGGCGATGCGGCTGATGGACCAGATGCAGTCGATCGACGAGCTGGAGCGGCAGCTGGAGCGCACGCAGTACGGCGGCGAGGTCGACGACATCGACGCGGACAAGCTGGAGGATCTGCTCGGCCCCGAGGCGCGGGAGACGCTGGACCAGCTGAAGCAGTTCCTCGAAGTGCTCGAGGATGCGGGCTACATCCGCAAGAAGGGCAACAACTGGGAGCTCACGCCGCGCGGGACGCGCAAGATTGGGCAGCGCGCGCTGGGCGAGATCTACGCGCAGCTCAAGAACGACTCGTTCGGCAAGCACGAGGTGCGCGAGAGCGGCACGGGCGGCGACCGAACGGACCAGACGAAGCTCTACGAGTTCGGCGACCCGTTCTACCTGGACATCCAGAAGACGATGATGAACTCGATGCGGCGCGAAGGCCCGGGCCTGCCGCTGAAGCTGAAGCCGGACGACTTCGAGGTGGCGCGGACGGAGCTGCTGACGCAGACGGCGACGGTGATCATGCTCGACCTGAGCTGGTCGATGGCGCTGCGCGGCAGCTTCCAGGCGGCCAAGAAGGTGGCGCTGGCGCTCAACAACCTGATCTCGTCACAGTTCCAGCGGGACAGCCTGTACATCATCGGGTTCAGCGCCTACGCGCGGGAACTGAAGGCGGACCAGCTGCCGTACGTGCGCTGGGACGAGTCGGTGCTGGGCACGAACATGCACCACGCGCTGATGATCGCCCAGAAGCTGCTGGCGAAGCACACGCAGGGGACGCGGCAGATCATCATGATCTCGGACGGCGAACCCACCGCCCACCTCGAGCGCGGGCGGAGCTACTTCGCCTATCCACCGAGCCCGATCACGATTCGCGAGACGCTCAAGGAAGTGAAGCGCTGCACGCAGAAGCGCATCACGATCAACACCTTCATGCTCGACCGCAACTACTACCTGAAGGAGTTCGTCAACCAGGTGGCGCGGATCAACAAGGGGCGGGTGTTCTACACGACGCCGGACAAGCTGGGCGAGTACATCCTGGTGGACTACGTGGCGAGCAAGAAGAAGAAGCTCGCGGGGATCTCGTAGCCGGTGCCTCTGACGCCGGACGAGATCGACGAGTTCCTCGCAGAGCCGCACATCGCCGTGGTGGCGACAGCGTCGGCCGCCGGTGTGCCGCACGCGATGCCGATCTGGTACCTGTGGCGGGATGGCAAGGTGCTGTTCCACACGGGCGGCGACTCGAAGAAGATGCGCAACCTGCGAAAGAACCCACGCATCAGCGTGGTGGTGGACTCGAAGGTGGCGCCGTACAAGGTGGTGGTAATCGAGGGGAGGGCGAGCGAGCAGCCGGGCGACGCGGCGCTGGCGCGAGAGATCGCGGTCCATTACCTCGGTGAGCGGGCGGGCGCACGGTATGCGGAGGGGAGCGGAGAGCCGGGGACGCTGGTGGTGGTGACGCCCGCGAAGATCATCTCGTGGGATTACGCGCGGGAATCGAACCCGTAGGGCGCGTGGCGCGCCGGGGGCGAGGGAGCGGCGGCCGGCCCGGCATTATCACGCGAGTGTCACGTGGTGCGTTCGCCACCGTGTGGCGCGCCGCGAGCCTCCCTGCCGGTCGGCGTTAGGACGACGGTCCCGAGCCTCCCTGCCGGTCGGCGTTAGGACGACGGTCCCGAGCCTCCCTGCCGGTCGGCGTTAGGACGACGGTCGGTGCGCGGTCGGGCATCGCACCCGCTCACTGCGCTGCGCTTCGTTCGGGGCTCGGATTCGATTGGTCCCTGTTAGCCCAGGAAGATCATGGCGAAGATGTGGCGGCCGTCGGGGAGGTCGATTTCGCCGACGCCGATGCGGGAGAAGTCGCCCGCGAGGATGTTCGCGCGATGGGTCGGGCTGTTCATCAGGGAGATGAGGGCGCGTGAGGCGGCTTCGCTGGAGGCGTAGTTGTTCATGGCGAGGTTTTCGCCGGCCCACGCGTAGCTGTCGTAGCCGAAGTATGCGAGCAGTTCGACGTACATCGAATAGCCGTACGGGTCGGTGTGGGCGAAGTAGTTCTGGTCGGCCATCTGCTGGACGCGGGTGCGGGCGATGGTGGTGAGCCCGGCGTCGTACGAATAGGGCGCGAGGCCGGCCTTGCTGCGTTCGACGTTGATGCCATCGAGGAGTTGCACTTCAAGCTCGGTCGGACCTGCGCTGGAGACGGCCGGCACGTAGAAGTTCGGTTTCCCGGCCGGGGCTGCCGGAGCAGCGGGTGCGGCTGGCGCCGCCGGAGCAGCGGGAGCGACGGGCGCCGCTGCGACGGGCGCCTGCGCCTGGGGCGCCGCGGCCGGAGCGGAAGTCGTGCTCAGGGTCGGCTCCGAGGTGGGTGCGGCCGGCGCTGCGGGCGCTGCCGGAGCGTAGGCCATGAAGCCCGGCGGGATATCCGGGACGTAGTAGTTCACGATATCCAGCGTGGGGACGTCCGCGGCGTTGGTGACGCCAGCGCCAAGATCGGTTGCGGGCGCGCTGAGGGACGAAGCCGTGTAGGGCTGGGTCGCCGGTTCGGCGGACTGCATGTGTGTGACGCCGATGCCGAGTGCGACGCCCCCGACGATGCCCGCCAGGTACAGCGGAATGTAGCGACCGATGTGCCACTCGCGAGCGGCTTCGGTGACCGTACCGATGCGCGCCAGTTCGAACCCTGCCATTGCCCGTCCCCGTAGAGCCGGTTGGAACCGGCGTCACTGGGGAGTTCGACGGTGGCTATGGCGTTCGACCGGTTGCCGGTGTGGACGAAGCGGTTACAGGTCTGTGGCGCGGTCACGCGGCTGACCCCCGCCGCGGGGCGCGGTGGACGGCGGGTGAACAACGGGTTGCAGGCAGGTGAGTGAGAACCCTCGGGAGCGGAGGCGGGATCCCTGATGGGCTACGGGCAGCTGGGTTGAGCGTCTGGCCCAAGCTCCGCTTCGCGGACTATCGAGCGTGCGCCGGCGCTAGCGGCTACGGCCTGCCGCGGCCTTGAAGGAGCGGAGCGACACCAGGTCTTGCGCGCTCGTCGGTGGCGCACGGCGGGCGGGGGCAACCCTCACCCTTGATCCCTCTCCCTTTGCGAAGGGAGAGGGACGCCAGAGCCTTGGCGTGGGGGCATGTTCGTGTTCGCTCGTGAACGATGTTGCACGAAGTCGATTTGGGAGGCGCTAGCAGCCGCTGCTGCCGGCGGTGATCACAGCTCCCAGGCTGGGATTGCTTACGTCCTGGGTCGACCAGCCCGCGTCCGCGGGGACGGGATAGCTCTTGTTGACGTCCACGAACCAGTCGTTCGTCCCGTGGGGCGGGTAGCAGACGACGCGGTAGGGTTGGGCACCGCAGTCGGGAGGGTTCGTCGACTGGTTGCACTGCTGGAACATCCGCGGGCGGCGGAGGGGTTGGGATGGCCGTTGGCGGGACCGGGGTTGGCGGGATTGGTGTGGGAGCTGCGGTTGGGGGAAGCGTGGCCGTCGCAGTCGGGGCGGGAGTTGGCGTGCTGTTCGTGGTGGTGCTGCCCGCGGCCGCCGTCCTGGTGGCGGCCGTCGATGGCGAGGGGCTGACGCTGGCGGCCGGGCTGGGACTGGCCGTAGCGCTGCCTGCGGCGGTGGGTGTTCCGGCGGGCGAGGTCTGGGTGCCGAGCGCAGAGATGACGGTGCCGGGTTTGCTCGTGGGGGTCGGTGACTCGGTGCCGGGCGGCGCGGCGGCATTCGAACCACCGCCGCCGCGGGTGAGGACGACGCCGACCGCCAGGAAGAGGAGCAGAATCGCTACCGCACCGACGATCAGTGCAAGCGTCCGCTGGGAGCCGCCGCCGGAGTCGACGCCGTCGCGTTCCATGAGAATCCCCGCCGTTCGGCGTGATCGATACCGAGGCTCCGGCTCGCCGTAGGCCGCGGGCGCGAAGTCATCGAGCGCTGGGTTGGGCGCGTGGGTCACGCCGATGGTGGGTGGCTCATCCTCGAACGCGTCCTGCGGGTGCTCGGGCGCCCAACCGGCGTCGTAGTCGTCGTCGGTGGCCGCTGCGGCCGTTGGCATCTTCGGCTCGGGCGGCGGCACGGCGCGCGGCTGGGGCCGCGGTGCGGGCGGTGTGGGCCGGAAGGGGTTCGTGGGGGTCCTGCGGTTGGACTGCGTGTTGCGCGGCCCGCGGACGAAGCTATCGGGGCCGACCATCGGCGTGGTGCCGGAAGCGGCGAGCTGTTCCAGCAGCGGCGTCGCATCGAGATGGAGGAAGTTCGCGTAGGAGCGCAGGAAGCCGCGGACGTAGACCGGCGCCGGGAGCTCGTCGAACGCCTCGGCTTCGAGGGCTTCGAGGAAGCGCGGGGAGATGCGCGTCTCCTGTGCCACCTGGTCGATGGTCAGGCCGCGTTGCACCCGCCCGTTGCGCAGAGAGATGCCGATATCGGCCACGAACGCCTCGTCGCGAAAAGATGGAAACATAAGGTAGTAGGGATTTGTGAAATACGCACCCTCCTTTGTCACGCTTTGGTGAGATTTCGCCCTTTGCGGGAGCGGGGGGGCGTCGGAGGACTGAGGGACTCAGGACTCAGGACTCAGGACTCGGGACCAGGAATCGGGGCCTAGTTGGGGGGGTGCGAAATTTAATTCCGCTAGTTGAAGTAGCGGTCTGAACCTGGGCGGCGGTGATTGAAGTAGCGAGGAGGTAGGGCCCGAAGTAGCGGGGGAGTAGGGGCGAAGTAGGAGCGAACTAGCGGTGGCGGTGGCCTTCTGGGCCGGAGCCGGCACCGGCGAGGAGGGATGCGGTTCGGGTTGCGTGGGCGGGCATGGGGCGAGGGTGGCATGGGGAGGGAGTTAGGGCCGAGGGGTGGGTGGCACCGCTGCGCGGAGGGACTCAGGGGTCAGGACTCAGGACGTGGGACTTAGCCGGGGAGCGCAGGCGCCTCCCTGGCAGTCGGCGTTAGGACGGCGGGCGGGACGACGCGGCGGGTTGGTTCGCGAGCGTGCGGCCCCGGTGGGCCGCGGCTACCGGTCGGGTGCGGGGAGGCTGGGGAGCGCGGGCGCCTCCCTGGCAGTCGGCGTTAGGACGGCGGGGCGTAGCGACGCCGGGGTGGGTTCGCTGGCATGCGGCCCCGGTGGTGCTTCGCTCAGCAGGCTGGCCGCGGCTACCCGGGCGGGCGGGGCGAGTCCCGAGAGCGCAGGCGCGTCATTGGTGGTGGGGGATGCGCGAGCGCCGTGGCGGGGTGGGGAGGGCCGGGGGTGGTTCGAGCGCCCGCGCCCGCAGTGGGGCGCGACTACCGGGGCGGGTGTGGAGTTTGGGGAGCGCAGGCGCGTCATTGGTGGTGGGGGATGCGCGAGCGCCGTGGCGGGGTGGGGAGTGCCCGGGGGTGGTTCGAGCGCCCGCGCCCGCAGTGGCGCTTTGCTCAGCGGGCTGGGCGCGACTGCCGGGACGGGAGCCGGGGAACGGGGCGGCGACTAATTCCGGCGCCAGGGGAGACGCGGCCAGCACATGCGCTCTCCGCTGAAGACGGCTATTGCGAGCGCGATGCCGATGGCGATCGCGAACGAGATTCCCTGGAACACGACAATGGGAACCAGCGCCGCTATGAGGATGGCGCCTTTGGCTGCAAGTGACAGGTTGATCCGGTGCATATGGCCTCCTCGGATCGGTGGGATCACCGCGCCCGGGAGCCGGGAAGCGCGGAGCCGCTCTCATTCCACCGTAGTCCGCGGCGCCAGGTCGCGGCAAGGGTGGCGGCCCAGGGGCCGTTCAGCCCGGCCCCGATGCGGGAGATCGCAATGCTCCCTTAACGGCGCATCCAACGGATGCAAGACGAGCGTTTCGGCGTTGGACGGACCGGATAAGCTTTGCGGGTGACGGTGTTATCCGGTCGATCGCGGGAACTGGAGCGGTTGGGCGCGAAGCTCGCTGCGGTGGTGTCCGGGAGCGGCGGAAGCGTGGTGCTCGTGGCGGAGGCCGGCGGTGGGAAGACGGCGCTGCTCGATGCTTTCGGGCGGATGGCCGGCGACAGCCTGAAGGTGGCATGGGGCGATTCGATCGACGGCGAGGGGGTGCCGCCGTTCTGGCCGTGGGTGCAGATTCTGCGTTCGCTGGATTGCGCGGAGGCGGGCCCGGCATTGGCGGCGCTCGAGGAGGCGCGGGACGAAGCCGCGAGGTTTCGCGCGTTCGACCTGGTGGCGCGCGCGGTTGAGGCGGCCCAGCCGGTGGCGATTGTGCTCGACGACCTGCACTGGGCCGACGGCGCGTCGTTGCGCCTGCTCGAGTTCGTCGCGCCGCGCGCGCGACGGGCGGCTGTGCTGGTAATCGTGGCGACGCGTGCGGCGAAACGGCCGGAACTGGACGCGACGCTAGGCATGCTGCTGCGCTCGGGCGCGGAGCGGCTGGAGCTGCGACCGCTGACGGCGGCGGAAGTGGCACAGCAACTGGCGTCGCAGGGTGGGGCGGAGAGCGATGCATTGCGGCTCTGGCGGATGTCGGGTGGGAACCCACTGCTCGTGCAGGAACTGGCTCGGCACGTGGCGCAGGGCGGCAACCTCGAGACGGTTCCACGATCGCTCACGGAGGTGCTGCAGGCGGAAGTGCGACGGTTGACGCCCGGCACGCAGCGGCTGGCGTCCATTTGCGCGACGTTCGATGGAAAGGTGGCGCCGCGACTGGCGCTGACTGCTGCCGGAGGGGAAGGCGCGTCGTTCGACGAACTCGTGTCCGCGGGGCTGATGGAGGCGGATGGGAGCGGGTACGTCTTTCGCCATGATGCTATCCGGGAGGCGATCCGCGCGGCCTCCAGCGCCGGCGAGCGCCGGGGCCTTGACGCAGCGATCGCAGCCGCCGCCGACGGGACGGGCGACGAGACGCTGGTCGCGGTGCATGGGTGTCGTGCCCAGGACAGCTGGCAGCCCGAGCGCGCCCATGCGGCCGCGCTCGCCGCGCGAGAGGCGGCGGCGGCGCGGTATGCCGTGGAGACGGCGGCAGCATTCACGGCGCTTGCGCGGCGGGTTCGCCCATCCCTGTCACTCCCGGCCGGCGAACTTGCGGCGCTCACGCTCCGCGATGGGGAGGTGCTGACGTCTGCCGCCTCGTCGGAGGCGCGGGCTGTGCTCGCGGAGGCGGCGGCGCTGGCGCAGGAGGCCGGGGACACGGCGGTGCTCGGGCACGCGGCGTTGCTCTTCGGACTGGGGCACGAACACGGGACTGCCTACGATCCGGAGGTCGTCGCGCTGCTGGAGCGCGCGCTCGCCGAGGTTGGGGAGGACGATCCGGCGCTCCGTGCGAGGCTGCTGGCGCGGCTGGCATGGCAGCAGCTGCAGCCTGAGCAGGTCGGTGAGCGGGGGCGGCTGGCAGCGGAGGCGGTGCGCGAAGCGCGGCGTTCCGGGGACCCCGGGGCGCTGGCTGCCGCGCTCAATGCGCGTTGCTGGGGACTCGCACATCCCGACCAGTTCGCCGAACGGACGAGCGCCGCGGGGGAGGCAGTCACGGCCGCGCGCGACGCCCATGACGTCGACCTGGAGTTCGGGGCGCTGACCTGGCGGTTCCGGTGCGCGCTCGAAGGCGGCCGCATCGACGCCGCCCGCACGGCCGCGGCGGAGTTCGACGATCTCGCGCGGCGGTTCCCGCTGCCGTACCACCGGTGGTTCGCGCCGCTCTTCCTGGGCGTCATCGCCCTCGTCGAGGGCAGGCTGGACGACGCCGATGCGCTGGCGGCCGAGGTGGACCCCGCGTCGACCGGCCAGGAAGCGATGGCCATCGTCAACCGGGCTGGTCTGCTCGGGGACATCGGCGTCGCGCGCGGCGGCGCGGCGGCGACGGCAGGGGTCGCGACGATGCTCGACGCCATCGATGCGACGATGGGCATTGGCTGGGTGATGCGGCCGCACTTGCTGGCGCTCCAGGGACGAGTGGACGCGGCGCGGCACGCGCTCGACGACTCGATGGCGATCTTCGCGGGCCACCCGGCGGACGAGGATTCGCTGATGATCCTGTCCAGCCTTGCCGCCGGGGCGGTGCTGACCGGCTCGAAGCCGCACGCGCGAACGCTGTTCGATCGGCTGGAGCCGTACGCCGAGCGGTGGATCAGCGTCAACGGCGTCAATTGCCGTGGCCCGGTGTCGTCGTTCCTCTCGATCCTGGCGGAGACGCTCGAGATGCCCGACGTGGCCGAGCGCCACCGGGAGGCTGCGCGCCGCGGGATCGCGGACAACCGGGCGCCCGGTGTGGCGTTCTGGCTTGAGCTCCGCCCGTTGGCGACAGCGACGACGGTGCGGCCAGGCGGTTTGAGCGCGCGCGAGGCGGAGGTGGTGGCGCTGTTGGCGCGCGGCCACTCGAACCAGGAGATTGCGGACGCGCTGGTCTTGAGTGTCCGCACGGTCCAACGCCACATCGAGAACGCGTACGCTCGGCTCGGGGTCCACAACCGTGCCGGTGCGACGCTCGAGGCGGTGCGGCTGGGACTGGTGGCCGCGAACGACGTGCGGGACGTCACTGGGTAATTCGCGCCAATTTGCCAAGGCGCAGAAATTGGGCATTCCCGCGGAAGAGCGCGGGACGAGCATCGACGAGCATCTCTTCAGCACGCGGCTGCGGCCGCAAAGATTGGAGAGACCCACGATGACACTGACCATGACCTCCCGCCCCGGAACCGGCAACGACTACCTGGCGGCCGCGAGGGAGCTTCGGCCGCTGCTCCGCGAACAGGCGAACGCCATCGAAGCGGCGCGCGAACTGACCCGGCCGGTGCTGGACGCGCTCATTGAGCGCCGGTTGTTCAGCGTCCTTCAGCCAGATGAAGGTGGCGCACCCGGCGCCACGCTCGGCGACGTCGCGCAGATCCTCGCGGAGCTCGCCCGCGGCGACGCTTCGACGGCCTGGGACGTGATGAACTCGATGGGCTCGTCGATCCTGGGTGCGTTCCTCACGGAGGACGGCGCCCAGCGCGTGTTCGCGTCGCCGAGCGACGTCGTGGCGACGGCCGTGGGCAGGATGGGCAAGGCGGTCGCGGTTGAGGGCGGTTACCTGGTCGAGGCGCGCTGGCCGTTCCTGAGCGGCTCGCCGCATGCCACGTGGATCGGCGGGCTGTGCATGGTCCACGACGGCGATACGCCGCGGATGAGTCCCGAGGGCCAGCCGCACGTGATCATGCCGCTGGTGCGGAAGGAGCGGGTGACGCTCCTGGACACGTGGAATGCGACCGGGCTGCGCGGGACGGGGAGCCAGGACGCCGAGGTGGCGGGTGCGTTCGTCCCGTACGACGAGGTGATCGACTTTGCGCGCGGACCGCGGGCTGGCCTCTCGCTCCTGTATTCGATCGATGAAAACGCCGCGGCGCCGCTCGTGGCTGCCTCGGTGGCGCTGGGCATCGCTCGCGCGGCGATCGATTCGTACCGCGAAATCACGGCCGGCCGCACGCACCAGTCGGGCGTGCCCGCGGTGAGCGCACCGCTGCCGCAGCTCGCCCTCGCCACGGCGGAGTCGAGTGTGGACCAGGCATGGGCACACATTCACTCGCTTGCGGACGCAATCGACGTGGGAATCGCCGCCGGCCGCCTGCCTGACGAGGATGGAGTGGCGCGCTCTTCGCTGGCCGCAACGCAGGCTGCGGAGACGGCGATCGCAGCCGTCGGCGGTCTCTACCGGGCGGCCGGCGCCGGGGCGGTGTTCGTTGGTTCGCCGCTGGAGCGGGCGCTCCGCGACGTGTACACGATTGGCGCTCACCGCATGTTGCAGCGCGAGAACTACCTCGTGCATGGACCGAAGCTGTTCGGAGTGGCGGGAGCAGGCTAATCCGTGAGGGTCCTCGGCATCTGGACACGGACGGTCGTGCCCATGCCGGGGACGCTCACGATGGTGAGGTCGGCGCCGAGGCGCTCGGCTCGCGTGCGCAGCGTGATGGTGCCCATGTTGGTCGTGACGGTCTCGGTATCGAAGCCGACGCCGTTGTCCTGGACGGTGAGGACGGTGAAGTCGGCGGTCTGGCGGAGGTCGACCGCCACCTTCGTAGGATGTCCATGGCGGACGGCGTTGCTGAGCGCTTCGCGGGCGATGTAGACGAAGTCTTCGACGTCGCGGGATCGGAGCTCGTGCAGCGCGGGCGCGCTGAGGTTGGTAACGACGTCGACGCCGGCCGGGACGATCTGGCGCACGACGAAGGTGAGGTCGGGCACAAGCTCGGGAGCGGACGGCGGCTGGTCGGCTTCGAGCATCGAGATGTACTGGCGGATGTCCTTGATGAGCGTGTTGACGCGGGAGACCACATCCGTGAGGACTTCGCGCGTTTCCTCTTCTTCGGCGGTCTGGAGGCGGACGTCGGCCTCGAGCCCCAAGGCGTAAAGCGCCTGGATGGTGCCGTCGTGGAGGTCGTGAGCGATCGACTCGCGTTCCTGGAGGCGGACGACGCGGCCCTCGGTGTGGCGGGCGAGCGCGGTGGAGACGGTGGCGGCGATTTGGAGGGCCATGATGCTGGCGGCGGCCTCCTCGGCTTCCGTGAACTCGGCCTCGCCGCGAACGCGGGTCATGTAGAGCGAGCCGATGGTGCGCCCGAGGGCGATGATTGGGACGCCGAGGAAGGCGCACATGTCGGGGTGGGCGCCGGGCCAGCCGCTGAAGCCCTCGCTGGACTGGAGGTCGCTCAGGCGGAGCGGGCGGTCGCGGCGGGCAAGGTCGCCGAGGAGGCCGCGGCCGATTGGGGGCGTGCCGATGCGGCGCGCGAGGAGGTCATCGATGCCGGCGTAGACGAAGCGCGTGAGCTTGCCCATGGCATCGAAGGTGGAGACGGCGGCGTAGTCAGCGTTGACGAGTTCTTTGGCGCGGACGGCGAGGCGATGGAGGATCTGCGCGAGATCCTCGATGCCGGCGAGCGCTTCGTTGGTGCTCGCCATTTCTTCCGCGAGCCGGCTCACGGTGTAGACCGAACCCTCGCCCGTCGCGCTGTTCACTGTTCGCTACGGTACCGTTTCCCGAATAGGGCGTCTACGCGATGAGCGGGCCACTGGCCCCCGACACGCGGGCCGACCGACCGTGGCTCAGCGCCGCGGCCCGGGCGAAGCTCTGAGCGAGGGCTTGTTGTGGACTCTTTCGATACCAGCACGGTGGTCGTCGCATGCAGGGACCCTGCATTGCGCAAGGCGTTGACGCGCGGCATTGAGGCGGGCGGGCGCTTCCGCGTTCGGCCGGTGGAGCGAACGGCGGGCCTCGTCGGTGGCGGTTTGGTCGTCGTGCTTTCCGTGGCGGACACGTCACCGGAAGAGTGCCGGCGCATGGTTGCGGGGGGCGCGGTGGTTATCGTGCTGGCGCCGCTGCCGAGCGACTGGCAGCGCCAGCTCTACGAGGCCGTGGGTGGGCGCTACCTGCCGATGGATCCCGATTCTGTCGCGCTTTCGCGCGCGATCGAGGAAGCGTGGCCACCGCCGGCGAGCGCGCGCACACAACTGGGATAGGAAAGGTGCTGGCTACTGGTCCTCGGGCGGCCGCGTCGCGGCGCGGCGGATCGCGAAGCCGGCCGCTTCAACGCGACGCGAAAGGCCGAGCTTGGCGAGGATGTCGCTCACGTGGTGTTTCACCGTCTTCTCTGATAGATAGAGGTGCTCGCCGATTTCGCGGTTGGTCATGCCGTCGGCGATGAGTTCGAGCACGGCGAGTTCGCGTTCCGAAAGCTCCTGGGCGAGGCGGTCTTCTTCGGTGACGATGTTGCCCTTGCGGATCTGCGAGATGATGGCTGCCGAGCTGGTTTCGTCCAGGATCTTGCCGCCGCGGCCGACGACGAGCATTGCCTCGAGAAGGCGGGGCGTTTGCACTTCCTTGAGCATGAAGCCGCCCGCGCCGGCGATGATCGCCGCCATGACCGCCTTTTCGTCGCCGTAGGACGTCAGGATGAGGACGTTGGCGTCGGTTTCGCTGCGGATCTCCCGGCAGGCCTCGATGCCGGACATGCGGGGCATGCGCACGTCCATCACCACGAGGTCCGGTTTGAGCGCCTTGGTCTGGCGGACGGCCTCAGTGCCGTCGCGGGCTTCGCCTACGACGTTGAACTCCGCGTTGGATTGCATGGCGGCCTTGAGGCCGGCTCGGACGATGTCGTGGTCGTCGGCAATGAGGACGCGGATTGGCTCGCTCGCCATAGGTTGGCCACCCGGGTGCTGGAATGGACTCCATGATACCCCGCGCGTGCGTATCAGTCCGGGGTGGCGGCGTGGGCGTTAGCCGGGTGCGAAGCCGGGCCATGAGCGCCCAAGGTAGCCCAGGTTGAACGCGTCGGTTTCGAGCTGTGTGCGGAACGAAGGGTGGGCGAGCTTGATGAGCTCGCGGGCGCGCTCGCGGATGGACCGGCCAAAGAGGTTGATGGCCCCGAACTCGGTCACGATCCAGTGGACGTCGCCGCGGGTGGTGACGACGCCTGAGCCGGGAAGCAGCTCGGCAGTGATGCGGCTGACCGTGCCGCCGCGGGCCGTCGCCGGGAGGGCGATCACAGGAACGCCGCCTTCGGAGCGGGCGGCGCCACGAATGAAATCAACCTGGCCGCCGATGCCGCTGTAGAAGCGAGGACCGATCGAGTCGGCGGCGACCTGGCCGGTGAGGTCGATGGCGAGGGCGGAGTTGATGGCGACCATATGGCGCTGCGCCGAGATGACGTCGACATCGTTCGTGTAGCTGACGGGATGGAGCTCGACCAGCGGGTTGTCGTCCACAAAGTCGTAGAGCTTCTGCGTGCCGAGGACGAAAGCGCTCACGACCTTGCCGGGATCGACGGTCTTCTTCGAGCCATCGATGACACCGCTTTCGATCAGCGGGAGCACGCCATCGGTGAACATCTCGGTGTGAATGCCGAGGTGGCGGTGGTTGCCGAGGTCGGCAAGGACGGCCGCCGGGATCGAACCGATGCCGAGTTGGAGCGTCGCGCCGTCGCCGACGAGGGCCGCGACGCGCTTTCCGATTGCGGTGGCTTCAGGACCGGGGTCAGCGGACTCGACGGACGGGAGAGGACGATCAGCCTGCACCGCCACATCGATTTCCGACTCGTGGATGCGCGCGCCCCGGGTGCGCGGAATGCGACGGTTGACCTGGGCGATCACGGTGCGCGCCGCCTTCGTCGCGGCGATGGCGCAGTCCACGGAGGGGCCGAGGGAGCAGTAGCCCAGCGCGTCCGGCGGCGTGACCTGGATGAGTGCCACGTCGAGTTCGAGCGGCTCTCCTCTGCCGAAGAGCTTCGGAATCTCGGAAAGGAAGATCGGGGTGTAATCGGCCCGGCCGCGGGCGACGGCGTCGCGGACGTTTGGCCCGATGAAGAGCGCGTTGTGGCGGATATGGTTCTCCAGTCCCTCAGCCACGTAGGGGGCGGCCGCCTCGGTGTGGAGATGGACGAGCTCTACGTTGTGCAAGTCCACGATTCGCTCCATGAGGCCATTGACGAGGTCGACGGGCGTGGCGGCGCCACCGTGGAGGTAGACGCGGTGGCCGGACTTCACCCGCTTCATGGCCGCGTCCAGTGGTTCGAAATTCATCTGGCCTCCCGCGCCGACCAGGCGCCCACATTCACAGTAGTGAGGAACAAACGCGGATCCAACTCCCCCGGGGCCACGAATAGAGGGCCGATGGTCGGTAATGAATCACACGGAGTCGGCGCGGTGTGTAGGATGCCGCCGGATGGACTTCGAACTGACCGAGGCGCAGCAGCAAATCCGGGCGCAGGCTCGGGCGCTCGCGGCGCGGTTCGACGATGCCTACTGGCGCCGGTGCGACAGCGCGCACGAGTTTCCCTGGGACTTCTACAAGGCGTTCGCGGATGCCGGGTGGCTCGGGATAGCGATTCCGGCGGAGTACGGCGGAGCCGGGCTTGGCATCACCGAGGCATCGATCCTGCTCGAGGAAGTCGCGGCGTCCGGGGCGGCGATGAACGGGGCGACAGCGCTTCACCTGACGATCTTTGGGTTGAACCCGGTGGTGCGGCACGGCACGGATGAGCTGAAGGCACGCGTGCTCCCCGAGGCCGCCGGTGGCCGGCTGCACGTGGCGTTCGGCGTCACCGAGCCTACGGCGGGCTCCGACACGCCATCGATCACGACCTTCGCGCGGCGGGACGGCGACCAGTTCATCGTCAACGGACAGAAGGTGTGGACGTCGAAGGCGAAGGAGTCGTCGAAGGTCCTGCTGCTCGCGCGGACCACGCCGCTTGCCGATTGCCCAAAGCGGACCGACGGGATGACGCTCTTCCTGGCCGACCTCGATCCGGCCCACGTCACGATCCGTGAGATCGAGAAGCTCGGCCGGCACGCCGTCGACTCGAACGAAGTCTTCTACGACGACCTCCCGGTCGATGCGCGAGACGTGGTGGGAGAGGTGGGACGGGGCTTCTACCACCTGCTCGATGGCCTGAACCCGGAGCGAATCCTGATCGCGGCGGAGGCGCTGGGCACCGGCCGCGTGGCGCTGCGCAAGGCGACCGCGTACGCGAAGGAACGAGTCGTCTTCGGCCGGCCGATCGGGCAGAACCAGGGGATCCAGTTCCCGCTCGCCGACTCTTACGCGAAGCTCACGGCCGCGGAGTTGCTCATCCGGAAGGCTTCGTGGCTGTACGACAACGGGCAGCCGTGCGGGGCGGAGGCGAACATGGCGAAGTACCTCGCTTCGGAGTGGGGATTCGAAGCCGCGGATCGCGCGCTGCAGGTGCATGGCGGCTTCGGGTACGCGAAGGAGTTCGACGTGGAGCGCTACTGGCGGGAGGTGCGCGTGATGAAGATCGCGCCGATCACCCAGGAGATGGTTCTCAACTTCATCGGGCAGCATGAACTGGGGCTGCCGAGGTCGTACTGAACGGAGGAGTAATGCTCGATTCTGGCAACATCGTCGCGTTCGCAGCCACGACGGACGCTGAGAAGACGAAGGCGTTTTACGGCGGCGTGCTGGGCCTGCGGCTGCTGCACGACGACGGCTTCGCGCTCGTGTTCGATGCGAACGGGACGACGTTGCGGATAGCGCGCGTGGAGAAGGCGTTCCCACCGCCGTACACGTCGCTGGGCTGGCAGGTCGCCGACGTGGCGGCGACGGTGACGGCGCTGGCGGCGCGCGGTGTCCTGTTCGAGCGTTACGACGGGATGGGGCAGGACGACCTGGGCATCTGGCGTCCGCCGGGGGGCGGGATGGTGGCGTGGTTCAAGGACCCTGAGGGTCACCTGCTGTCGATCTCGGAGGGCTGATCCGCCGGCAAGATGGTTGCGGGCGCGCATCCGGCAGCTCCGGATGACGGTGAGGAGGCTCGCGAGCATACGGCGGTACACCTATCCCGGCGGAGGGGTCGGCTGACGATCTCCTAAACATCCAGAGCGAGGAGACCCGATGTGCCGATTACCTGGGACGAAAAGACGATGGCAACTGGCGTCGCGCAAGTCGACGCGCAGCACAAGGAACTCTTCCGGCGCTTCAACGCCTTTCACGAAGCGCTTTCGAAGGGCCAGGCGGCCAGCGCGCTGGTGCCGACGCTCGACTTCATGACGAAGTACGCCGAGTCGCACTTCCGCGGCGAGGAGGGCTTGATGGCGATGCATCATTGCCCGGCCGCGGCCGCCAACAAAGTCGCTCACGCCGAGTTCATCAAGACGATCGCCGACCTGAAGCGCCAGGTCGAGGTAGGCGGGCTCACGGCATCCGCCGCCATCCAGGTGGAGCGCACCCTGACGGCGTGGTTGAGGACGCACATCTGCACGATCGATGTGAAGCTGCGCGACACGACCGCGTGCCAGAAGCGCGCCAGTTAAGGGCCGGGCGCAGCACGCGCGGAGGGAGCTCGATCGCGAACTCGGTGGCCCGTTGCAGGAGCACGCTGTGCGGCGTGGTCTGTTCGGCGCGGGGGACGGTGTTTTCGCGCATCCGATGGTCGTACGCTTTGTGGATGGTGGAGTACAAGCTGTACGTCGAGTCGGGGCCGAAGCGGCGCAAGACGATGGTGCACGTGTTCTCGTTGCTCGGCTGCGTGGCGACCGGTCCCACGACGGATGAGGCGATGGCGGCGACGCCAGACGCCATCCGCGATTATCTGAGCTTCCTCCAGCGCCACGGTGAAGCGGTCGACCCGGCCGGGCCCATCGAAACGACCGTCGCGCAACACATCACCGAGGGCGGGTGGCTCGGGAACGGGTCGCCGTACATCGTGTTCGAGCCGGACCTCGAACCGGTGTCTGCGGAAGAGGCGGAGGCGCTGATGCGGCGATTTCGCTGGATGCGCGAGGATTTGGCGGCGTGGGCGCGCGGCCAATCGGACGAGGCGCTGGATGCGGAGCCGGCGGAACGTGGGCGTCCGGCGCGGGCGATCCTGCTGCACATCCTCGGCGCGAGCGGCTACCTGTCGGCGTCGCTGGGTGGGTTGAGCGGGTTTTCGACGCTGCACACGCAGGCCGAGCGCGGGACGCTGCCGATTCCCGATGCGCTCGAGCGGGCGGCGGAGATGCTGTCGGAGCGAGTGCGGGAGGCGACGCCGGAGCAGCGGGCGGCGGTCATCGAGCGGCCTAAAGATATCCGCACGATGCGCAAGGGCATCCGGCGCACGCTCGAACACGACTGGGAGCACTACCTGGAGCTATCGCGGCGGACTGGCGGGCCGGCGACGTGAGGTTGGCCGTGGCGATCACGCGGCATGACTCGTAGACTCCCGGCCATCCGGGGAGGAGGGCATGACGATGACTGAACTCTGGCGAAACACAGCGGGGGAACTGGCGGGCATGATCGCCAGTGGTGAGACGACTTCGCGGGCGGTGGTGGAGTCGCACCTGGAGCGCATCGCGGCCGTCAACCCGACCGTGAACGCGATACCCACGGTGCTCGCGGATGAGGCGCTGGCGGGCGCCGACGCGGCCGACCGCGCACAGAAGTCAGGCGCCCCGCTGGGTCCGTTTCACGGCGTGCCGTTCACCATCAAATACAACGTCGATGCGGTGGGCACCCCGACGACGAACGGCGTCCCAGCACTCGCAGAAGCGATGCCCTCGATGGATGCGCCGGTCGTCGAGCGCATGAAGGCCGCCGGGGCCATCCCCATCGGGCGCACGAACCTGCCCGACATGGCGCTCAGGCTGCACACGGACTCGGCGCTGTATGGACTCACGAAGAACCCGTGGAGCCTTGGGCGGACGACCGGGCGGTTCCAGCGGCGGAGATGCGGCGGCGCTGGCGTCCGGGATGACGCCGCTGGGCCTGGGGAACGACATCGGCGGATCGCTGCGGAACCCGGCGTTTTGCTGCGGGATTGCGTCGCTGAAGCCGAGCTTTGGGCGGATCCCGCAGGCATCGAGCCTCGAACCGGCGAGCCCGGGGTTGGCCGCGCAGTGGATGGCGGTGCAGGGTCCGATGGCGCGGGGCGTTGGAGACCTGCGCACGGCGTTGTCGGTGCTCGCGGGGCCGCACCCACGGGACCCGCTGTCATTCCCGGCGCCGCTGACTGGGCCCACTCCCCCGGCGCCCACCCGTGTCGCGCTCGTGCCCGAGCCTCCGGGTGGAACGATGGACGCGGGCCTGGCCGACGCGGTGAGAACGGCAGGGCGGGCGCTGCGCGACGCAGGCTACGAGGTCCAGGAAGTGACGCCGCCGATGGTGGAGGAGGCGGTGACGCTGTGGGGCAGGTGGCTGGCGGGCGAGTTGCACCTGCAGCGTGAGATTCTCGCGAGCATCATGTCGAAGGACGCCGCGGGCTTCCTGGAGGCATATCTCGACATGTTCGGGCCGCTAACGCTCCTGGAGCACGCAACCGTGATCGTCGAGCGCCACGTGGTCGCGCGGGCGTGGTCGGAGTTCTTCGCGGAGTACCCGCTGATCGTGGGGCCGACGTGGTGCCAGCCGCAGTTCGAACACGGCTTCGATGTCGAGAAGCCCGAGCGGGTGCGCGACATCCTCGACCTGATGCGGTTCGTGACGCCGATGAACCTGCTGGGGCTGCCGGTGGTGTGCGTGCCGACGGGGCTGGCGAACGGGCTGCCGACCGGCGTGCAGGTGATCGGCGACCGTTTCCGGGAGGACCTGTGCCTGGACGCGGGAGAGGCGATCGAGAAGCGGCTTGGGGTGCTGGCACCGGTCGATCCGCGCGCATAAATCCGCGCTTGAGCCAATCAGCGGGGGTCAGTTCTCTCCGCTGAAACCGAAAACGAAGTCCGAGGTTGTGGCGTCGTAGAACTCCACCCAGAAAGTGCCGTTTGGCGACGGCGTGGGGGATGCACCGGTGCCCGGCGCAGGCCCCCCGGCGAAGTCGGGTGGCGCGTCGATGGTGACAGCCCACACCAGCCGGTCTGTGGTCGCCCTCGATGGTTCAACGAGTGAAGCCTTACCAGCTTGACCTCACCGGCCGCCGGTTACGCCGCCGCTGCGGGTGAGCAGGTCTTCGAGTTCCAGCCGCCACTGGAGGGCGAAGCAGGGTCCGGGATGGGTAACCGAAGTAAGGCGGGAGACATCCGCGCAAGACCGGTCGATCCGCGCGCATAAATCGGCGCTTGACCCAACTCGGCGGCGTCCGTAGCGTCACGCGCACCACCCATACCAGCGGTCGTTGGGCGTTGCGGTGCGGCCGCTGCGCGCGCGTCCGCATGTCAGGAGACGTACGTGGCGTACAACAAACCCATCCCCACGCCGAGCCCGCACACGCGCCCGTTCTGGGAAGGCGCGAAGCAGGGGAAGCTCATGCTCCCACGGTGCACGAACTGCAACCGCGTGCACTGGTATCCGCGGCACATCTGCCCGCACTGCCATTCGACGGACATCGAGTGGATTGAAGGCTCGGGCGAGGGCCGCGTGCACACGTTCGCCGTGCAGCACCGGGCGTTCGGCGGCTGGGCGGAAGAGGCGCCGTTCGTGACGGCCTACATCGACCTCCAGGAAGGCGACCGGATGCTGACCGTGCTGCGGGGCGTGGACCCGCTGAAGCCGGACCTCGGCTGGATCGGCCGGAAGACGAAGGTCGAATTCGAAGAAGCGAACGAGAACATCCACATCCCGTTCTGGCGTGTGGTCGAAGGGGAGTAGCGAAGATGCCAGGAGAGCTTTCACGGGCGGCGGCCATCGTCGGCGCCGCCGAGGCGGATGAAATCGGGTACCTGGAGACGCCGAAGACGTCGCTCCAGTTGCATATCGAAGCGATCAAGAACGTCAGCGACCAGACGGGCATCCCGATCTCGCGCATCAACGGCGTGTTCGGCGCCGGCTGGGCATCGGAAATCGCCGAGCACCTGGGGCTGCACCCGTCGTACATCGACACGACGTCGGTTGGCGGGTGCTCGTTCGAGATGCACGTGCACCACGCGCTGGCGGCGATCCACGCGGGGATCATCGACGTGGCGCTGGTGACGCACGGCCAGAACGGCTGGTCGCAGCGCGCGCTGCGTGGCGGCGGCGGTGGGTTCGGCGGCGACGCGATGGCGCCGGCGCAGCAGTTCAGCGGATCGTACGGCCTTTCGGGCGCGCCTTCGAACTACTCGCATGCGATGACGCGGCACAACTACCGCTACGGCACGACGCCGGAGGACTTCGCGCACATCGCGGTGGTGACGCGGCAGTGGGCGACGCTGAACCCGCGCGCCATCATGCACTCGAAAGAGACGCACCCGGAGGGCGGCCCGATCACGGTGGAGGATGTGCAGAAGGCGCGGATGATCTCGTGGCCGCTGACGCTCCTGCACTGCTGCCTGGTCACCGACTACGGCGGGGCGATCCTGATCACCAACCCGGAGATCGCGCGCAGCGTGAAGACGAAGCCGGTCTGGATCGCCGGGTGCGGGCGAGAACATGAGCCACCAGAACATGCTGGAGATGGAGGACTTCACGGCCACCTCGGCGGCGGCTTCGAGCGCCGCTGCTTACAAGATGGCGGGCATGGGTCCCGAGGACATGGAGATGGCCATGATCTACGACTCGTTCACGGTGACGGCGGGGATCACGGCGGAGATGCTCGGGCTGGCGCCGCGTGGCGAGGGCTTCACGCTCTGGCGCGACGGCCATGCCGCGCCCGGCGGGCGGCTGCCGATCAACACGAACGGCGGCGGGCTCTCGTTCAACCACTCGGGCATGTACGGCCAGCAGCTGATCGTCGAGGCGTACCGTCAGCTCTCGGGCACGGCCGAGGACGGCGTGAACGGCATCAAGGGCAAGCAGACGAGTGCGCGCTCGTGCGTGGTGAACGGGACGGGCGGGAGTTTGAGTACGACGGGGACGCTGGTGCTCGTGGCGGATTAGGGCCCTCACCCCCTGCCCCCTCTCCCACCGCTGTGGGAGAGGGGAACTTCGCGAGCGGGGTTCGCGGCTTCTGATAGGGGCAGATGGTGGGCGGTTACAAAGACCGCCCTTTGACCTGCTAAGCCAATTCGGGCGGGCGGCGGGCGCGGCGGCTGAGGCCGTGGAGGCGATTGAGGTCGGCGTGGCGGGCCGGGTCGAGCTCGTGGCCCGCGAGGCCCGGGTAGTCGGGGCCGTAGCGGTAGGCGCGGAAGAGCCAGCTCTGGCGCATGGGTCCCATGGTGTGGTGCATCGGATTGATCCACTCCCACGCGATCTCGTGGCCGGCGGTCACTTCGAAGACGCGGCCGCTGGTGCCCTCGCAGATGAGCGTGTTGCCGTTCGGCAGGCGATGCGCGCCGGAGATGTGCCCGCTGAAGAACTGCTGGCGCGGGTTGGCCTCGTACTGCCAGGCGACGGCGTTGTCCTTCGGGTTCACCTCGATGACGCGCGAGTAGGAGAGGTCCTGCGAGCGGTTCATGCCGTTGTCGAAGATGAGGACGTTGCCGTTCGGCAGCGACGTGGCGTGGTGCTGGTAGAAGGTGTTCGGGGCGCCGTACTTCCACATGATCGCGTTCTGTTCGCGGTCGAGAATGCCGAGGCGGCTGTTGGTGCGGCAGGAGAACAGCAGGTGGCCCTCGCGCGTCAGATCGACGCTGTTGGTGTGCGTCCACTCCCAGCGACGCTCGAGCGGGCCGATCGGGTCCTTCACCGGGTCGAGCAGTGACCAGAGGCTGGTGCGCTTGACGACTTCACCCGAGCGGTTGACCTCGATGAAGTCGTCGCTGAGGAGCGGGCGGAACTTCTCCTTCGGGCCACGCGTGCCGCCGCGGACTCTGCGAGCCAGGTCCGGCGGAATCTCCACGAACTCCGGGAGGACGACGTTGCCGTTGGGCAGCACCGCGAAGTCGTGGTGGATCGCCAGGTTCGAGTAGCGCCAGCTGATCTCGCCATCCCAGCTGAGCTCGAGGAGATCGGTGGCTGCGCCGCCGATAAGGCGGAAGATGTCGGGAGCCGCGGGTGGCTGAGCGCCCGGCTCCGGCCGCGGCGGCCGAGGGATGCTCGCGTCGGTGCAGAGCGCGAGCAGGCTGCCGTTCGGCATGAGCTTCGGGCAGAAGACGGAGAAGCCCGGGGCGCGCCAGCGATGGACGATGCGGCCCGTCATGTCCAGCAGGTAGGCGGAGTCGCCGCCCACGGGCGCGAGGAGCGTGTAGCCCTTGAAGGAGATGCCGGCTGGTGATACGTCAGCCCGGTCGGCCGGAACGGTGACCATCCCATGTGCTCGAACCCCGCGTGAACAAGTTCGCGAATTGGCCGAGTTCTACAGGACGGGGCGCAACCGCGTAAAGCTGGGATCGGGCTTACGGCGTCGGGGACGATTGTGTCGGCTGGCTCAGGTAATCGAGATTGTTGAACTCCGGCCAGGGGTAAGGCGCGTGCATGCCCGTGCGCGTCTCTTCCTGGTAGGCGCACTGCTGGTAGAGCTCTAAGTCGCTCTTCGCGATGTTCAGCGGTTGGGACGGCGCATTCGTGTAGACGACGAACGCCTCGGCCCCCGCCTTATCGGCGACATCGGGAACTCCGCCGGCGGCAACGCAGGCGAGCAGGCGGCTTTGAAGCGCATCGACGTCCGCGGTGGTGGGAGTGCCTGATTGTTCGTGCCAGGCTCGGTCCACCGGATCCGAGTATTTCGCCCGGCACTCGGTCGTCACCTGATGGAGGAGTGCGGGATCGGAGCCGAGCGTCGTGTAGGTACCGAGGCGCATGCCGTCGGTGGGAGCAGTCACCTCAACCTGGAGACCGGCGGCTTCGATGCACTCGATCGCCTGCTGCTGGGCTCGCTCGCGGTCGGCCATAGCGACGGTTTGCGGCGCTTGCGCCTGTGCCTGGTCCGGACCTGAAGGCACGGCGCTGCCGGAGTCGCCGATCAGGCCACCGACGGCCAACCAGGACGCGACGGCGAGCACGGCGACGGTTCCGCCGATCGCCAGGACAGCTCTCCGCGACACGCGGGTTGCCTCCCTTCCTGCTCAGGCAAGGACGTCAGGTCAGTGTACACACCCCCCCCGACGTGAAGGCAGCTGGTCAGTCCCTGGGCGTAGACTCCCGCCCATGCTTGAGATTTCCTGTGCCTTCGCCACCTCGCTTTCGACCCCGGACCACGTCGTTGCCGCCGAGCAGCTCGGCTACCGGCGGGCGTGGCTGTACGACTCGCCGGCGCTGTATCCCGACGTTTGGGCGATGATGGCGCTGGCGGCGCAGCGCACGAACCGCATCGGGCTCGGGCCGGGCGTGCTCGTGCCGAGCCTGCGCCACCCGATGACGAACGCCGCCGCCATCGCCACGCTGGAGGCGCTGGCGCCCGGACGCATCAGCGTGGCGATCGGGTCGGGCTTCACGGGGCGGATGACGCTGGGGCAGCGGCCGCTCTCGTGGAAGTTCGTGCGGAAGTACGTGGCGACGCTGAAGGCGCTGCTGCGCGGTGAGGCGGTGGAGTGGGAAGGCGCGATGATCCAGATGATGCATCCGGACGGGTTCGGCGCGCGGCGGCCGATCGAGGTGCCGCTCATCCTCGGCATTGGCGGGCCGAAGGGCGCGAGTGCGGCCGCGGAGTTGGCCGACGGCGTGTTCGTGCCGGGTGCGCCGATCCCGGGGACGAAGGGGCGCTGCGTGATTCTCACCTTCGGCACGGTCCTCGGCGACGGCGAAGATGCGGGCTCGGCGCGCGCCCTCGATGCCGCCGGACACGCGGCGGCGGTCGTCCTCCATGCGACGTACGAGCGCGGCGGCGACCTTTCGCGCTTTCCCGGCGGCGAAGCCTGGCAGGCCGACCTGGAGTCGGTCCCGGAGGACATGCGGCACATCGCCCTGCACGACCGCCACCTCATCGCGATGAACGAACGCGACGCGAAGGTCGTGACGGGAGACATGCTGCGGGCGTTCGGTTCGGCGCGGACGGCGGGCGAGTGGCGCGACCGGCTGGCCGAGCTGGAGGCGGCGGGCGCGACGGAGATCGCCTACCAGCCGGCGGGCGCGGACATCCCCGGTGAGCTGGAGCGGTTCGCAAAGGCCGCCGGTATCTGAGGCCGCAGCTGTATATCGCTGCAAGCGTATAAGGCTTGCAATGCCGTTCACGCGCGTGCCACGCTGCCCGCGCGGACGCATACTCACGTCGGAGGCCATGTGACCAACACGTCAGACTCCCGGGTCGACCACTCCACGACTGGAGACCGGCTGGCTGCTGCCGCCGAAGCGATCGCCGGCGCCCTGCCGCCGAGCGGCGTCCGCACCGCGTTTTCGTTCGAGGATAAAGCCTATATCCGCGCCTTCGCGGACCACGAGGTCCGCGTGTCGCGGAACGAATCGATGGGGGCATGGGTGGTGTCGTGCGCATCGACCGTGACCGTGTGGAACACGGTTCCCTATCGCTGTGAAGGGTGCCTCACCCCGGAGGAAGCTCTCGACTGGGGCGAGCGGCTGTGGAGTAAGCGGCCGGTGGCTGGCTTCTAACAGCGCGTTGGGCGGCCCTCACCCCCCGGCCCCCTCTCCCACTTCGTGAGGAGAGGGGGAGCGCCGCGTCGGGAGACGTCCCTTGAACTCGCCGCGAACTACGCTGTTCCGGACGGCTCTGCGAGGATGCTGGCGAGGAGAGCGGGATCGGCGTTGCCGCCGGAGACGATGACGCCGACGCGTTGGCCACGGAGCGCGTGAGCGCGGCCCGATAACAGCCATGCGAGGGGCACAGCGCCACTCGGTTCGGCGAGGAGCTTCATGCGGAGGAGGCTGAAGCGGACGGCCTCGCTTGAGTTCCGCCTCGGAGACGAGCTCCACGCCCCTGACGAGGCTGCGGACGATCGGCCAGGTGAGCTGACCGGGGGTTTGGGTGCGGATGCCGTCGGCGATGGTGTCGGGCGGCGGGATGGTGACGCGCTCGCCGCGGGCGAGGCTGAGCGCCCAGTCGTTGGCGGACTCGGTTTCGATCCCGTAGAGCGCGATTCCCGGGGACATCGCAGTGGCGGCGATGGCGGTCCCGGAAAGCAGTCCGCCGCCGCCGAGAGGAGTGATGATGGCGTCGAGCGGACCGGCGTCCTCCAGGAGTTCGAGGGCGGCGGTGCCCTGCCCGGCGATGATTGCCGGGTCGTCGTAGGGCGGCACCATCACGGCGCCGGTCTCGTCGTGAATGCGGCCCGAAATCGCCTCGCGGTCTTCGGTGAGGCGGTCGTAGAGGACAACCTGTGCGCCGTAGCCGCGGGTGGCGTCGATCTTGGCGCGCGGAGCGTCGGAGTTCATGACGATCGTCGCGGATATCCCGAGCAGCTTCGCCGCGAGGGCGACGCCCTGCGCGTGGTTGCCGGAAGAGTGCGTGACGACGCCTCGGCCGCGTTCCGCTTCGGTGAGCTGAGCGAGGCGATTGTAGGCGCCGCGGAACTTGAACGAGCCCGTGCGCTGGAGGTTCTCGCACTTGAAGAAGATGTGCGCGCCCGTCCGGCTGTCGGCGGTCGCCGAGGTCGTCACGGGCGTGCGGTGGGCCACGCCGTGCAGGCGCTCGGCGGCGGCTTTCACGTCGGCGAAGCCGGCGGCGAACGGAACGGCGGCGTCTGCCATGGCGTCAGGCGGTGGCGGGCTGGAGGTCAGCCGGAGGCGTGGGTTCGCGGCCGGCTGTCCACTGGCGATAGAGGGCGCTGTAGTAGCCGCCCTTGCGCACGAGCTCGCGGTGGGGGCCGTCCTCCACGACGCGGCCATGGTCGACGACGAGAACGCGGTCGGCGTGCTCGGCGGTGCTGAGGCGGTGCGCGATGACGATGCTGGTGCGGCCGCGGAGCAGCTTGTTCAGCGCCTGCTCGACGATGCCTTCGGTGGCGGGATCGAGGCTCGAGGTCGCTTCATCGAGGATGAGGACGGGCGGGTCGGCGAGGAAGGCGCGGGCGATGGAGATGAGCTGCTTCTGGCCCGCGCTGAGCCGGGAACCGCGGAAGCTGACGAAGGTGTCGTAGCCTTCCTGGAGCGAACGAATGAAGCCGTCGATGCCGAGGGCGCGGCAGGCGTCTTCGACCTGCTCATCGGTGGCGTCGGGGCGGCCGAAGATGATGTTGTCGCGGATGGTGCCCGTGAAGAGGAAGCCCTCCTGCGGAACCATCGTGACGTTGCGGCGCAGGTCTGAGCCGCGAACGTGGCGGAGGTCGCGGCCGTCGAGGGTGACGACGCCCGCCGTTGGGTCGTAGAAGCGCGTCATGAGCTTCGCGAGGGTGGACTTCCCCGCGCCGGTCGGGCCAACCAATACGACATGCTCGCCCTGCGCGATGGAGACGTCGACGTCGCGGAGAACGGGTGTCCCCGGCTTATAGCCGAAGCTGACGTCGTGGAGGCCGATGCGGCCCTCGACGTCGCCCTCGATCGGTTCGGCGGCGGAGTCGTCGACGAGATCGGATTCGATGGCGAGCACGCCGAAGATCTTGTTCAGGGCCGCGGACGCGCTCTGAATCATGTCGAAGATCTGCGAGAGGTTCTGGATCGGCTGGAAGATGAAGTCGAGGTAGAAGACGAACGCGGCGACCGTCCCGACGGTGACGTGGTCGCCGGCGACCTGGCGTCCGCCGTAGAAGAGGATGACGCCGATGGCGAATCCGCCGAGCCACTCGACGACGGGGAAGTAGAGCGCGGAGATCTTCACCGTGCGGACGTTGGCTTCGTAGTTGCGCTCGTTGATGGCGCCGAAGCGGTCCATGTTGTGCTGCTCGCGCGCGAACGCCTGCACGACACGGAGGCCGGAGAAGGTCTCCTGCATGTGGATGAGCACGTCGGCGATGCGTTCGCGGACAGAGCCGTACGCGCGCTGTGAGGCGACGCGGAAGACGGCGGTGGCGATGAGCAGCGGCGGCAGGATGATCGCGGTGACCAGCGCGAGTTGCCAGCTAAGGATGACGAGAATCACGGTTGCGCCGACCAGGGTGAGGAGCGACTGAACGAGCATGAGGAAGCCGTTGTTGAGGACGTCGGTGAGCGTGGTGATGTCGGCGGTCATGCGGCCGACGAGCCGCCCGGCGTTCTCGCGCCCGAAGAAGGAGAGCGACATGCGCTGGTAGTGGGTGAAGAGGCGCATGCGCAGTTCGCGGAGGAAGTCCTGGCCGATGCGGTTGACGGTGTAGGTGGCCAGCGCCTGGAAGACGTAGATGAGGACGATGAGAACGAAGAAGGCGACGCCGGCCTTCAGGAGGTTGCCGGTGTCCTTGTCGCCGACGCCGTGGTCGAGCGCGTACTGGATGACGAGCGGCTTGGCGAGGCTCGCGCCGGTGAAGATGAGGATCGAGAGGGCGGCCAGGCCCATGCGCTTGCCGTGCGGTTTCAGCATGCCGAGCGCCCCGGAGAGGCCCCGGCCGTTGCGGCTTTCGACGTCTGGCTCGTCGCTCATGAGACGGCCTCCAGCTGGCCCAGCACCTCGCCGTAGCGGCGGCAGCGCGCCATCAGCTGGACGTGCGTGCCGGTTTCCGCGACCCGGCCCTGGTCGACCAGGACGACCTGGTCGGCGAGGGAGATGGTCGAGAGGCGGTGCGAAATGATGATGGTGGTGCGTCCCTCCATGACCTCGCGGAGGGCGGTGCGGATCTCCTCCTCCATGCGCGCGTCGACGCTGGAGGTGGCGTCATCGAGGATGAGGATGCGGGGCTCCATGAGGATGGCGCGGGCGATGGCGAGGCGCTGACGCTGGCCGCCGGAGAGCGAGAAGCCCTGTTCGCCGACGATCGTTTCGTAGCCGTCGCGCATCTGCTCGATGAACTCGGAGGCGTGGGCCAGGCGGGCGGCGCGTTCGATGTCGCGGTCTTCGGCGTCGAGGCGGCCGTAGGCGATGTTGTTGCGGATGGTGTCGGAGAACAGGAACGTGTCTTCGAAGACGATGCCGATGTCGCGGCGAAGGTCCCGGAGGCGGACATCGCGAATGTCGGCGCCGTCGATGAGGATGCGGCCGGCGTTGGCGTCGTAGAAGCGCGGAAGCAGCCGCGCGACGGTGGACTTGCCGCTCCCCGTGGAGCCAACGAGGGCGACGGAGCGGCCCGCCGGGACTTCGAGCTGGAAGTCGTTGAGCACCGGCCGGTCGGGCTGGTAGCCGAAGCGCACGTTCTCGAAGGTGATGCTGCCGCGTCCGGGCGGGAGGGCGTGGGGGTGGGGCCGGTCGCTGACCGTGGGCTCTTCCTTGAGCACGTTCCAGACGCGAGCGGCGGAGACGGCGGCGCGCTGGCCGCTCGCGACCATGTCGCCGAGGCTCTGAACCGGCCAGACGAGCATGGTGAGGTACTGGAGCGAGCGCACGAGCTCGCCGAGGGTCATGTGGCCGTGGACGGCCAGCCAGCCGCCGTAGGCGAGGACGCCGAGCTGCCCCAGCCCGGGGAGCCACTGGAAGAGCGGGGTGTAGAGCGTGCGCAGGCGGACGACGTCCATGCTGTCGTGGTGGATTTCGTCCGCGACGCGCTGGAGCTTGTCGATCTCGTAGTCTTCGCGGCCGAAGGCGCGGACGAGCCGGGCCCCGGCGACGTTCTCTTCGACGACGCTGGAGAGGGAGGCGAGGCCGACCTGGACTTTCTCGGTGCCCGGCTCGAGGCGGCCGAAGAAGCGGATGCTGAGCAGCGTGACGACCGGGTACACCGCCATGGCGAGCAGCTGCGAGGCGGAGGTCGGTGCGGACCAGCATGAAGAACGCGCCGATGGCCATGAGCAGGTAGGCGAGGTTAATGGGGATGTTGACGAGGAAGGACTGGACCTCGTGGAGGTCGGCGCTGCCGCGGGACATAAGTTGGCCGGTGGCGGTGCGGTCGTGGTAGTCGAAGGAGAGCCGGTTGACGCGGTTGTAGAGCTCTGAGCGGAGGTCGGCCTCGACGCGATAGCTGGTGCGCATGGCCCAGTAGCGGCGGGTGCCGGCGGCGGTGGCCTGCACAGCGGCGAGGAGGACGATGGCGGTGACGAAGCCGAGCAGCAGCCCGGTGTCGTGGGGAACGATCGCCTTGTCGATGGTCAGGCCGGTGAGAAGGGGCACGACGATGCGCATGCAGCCCCACACGAGACCGCCGGTGACGGCGATACATAAGAAAAGCCACTGAGCGCGCAGTTGCCGCAGGATCAGGCTCCTGCCGGCGCGCAGGTCTAGCTGCTCGGAAGTCATTGTCCCCTGCTATTGCAAAACCGAAGCCGATGGAAAGCGGCGACCCCTCATGGCGCCTGCCTCCCATATCCCACTCTATCGTTAAAGGCTGTGGCGTCCAAAAGTTACCGCGCGGGTAAGTGCGGCTTCACGGAGAGCGGGTGGCGGAGTTGCGGGGGCCGTGGCCGCGGGGCCAACGCTACAGAGCGGCCATGCGTTCGGCGCAGCCTGAGCATCATGCGGTTCTCGTAGTCCCAGGAGAACGAGTCGCTGCCGCGCGCGGTCGAGGTTGCCGTTGTCGTCCCAGGTGTAGTTGATGGCCGCGGCCGGGCTTGGCGGCGTTACCGTCGTCAGCCGTCCCGCGTCGTCGTAGCTGTGCGTGGTCGTGCCGGAGCCATCGGTCATCGACGTGCGGTTCCCGAAGGCGTCGTAGGCGTAGTCGGTGGTGGTCGGACCCGGATAGGTCGACCGAGGTGAGACGGTAGTCGTTGTCGTAGGAGTAGTTCTGCGTGCCGGCCAGGTCAGTGCGGTCCGTGCGGTTTCCGACCGGGTCGACGGTGTAGCTCGCCGAGGCCAGCGTCGTCGCCGCTCTTCACGTAGCTGATGTCCGTGAGGCGGTTGGCGTTGTCGTAGGTGGACGTGCCCACGACACCGTTGGGGAGCGTGACCGTCGTCATCCTGTTCGCATCATCGTACCCGTAGCCCGTCTCATTCGAGTTCCAATCGGTGACGGTCGAGAGACGGTTGGCATCGTCGTAGGCGTACGTCGCCTCGAGCGCTCGTTAGCAGGCCAATCAGTGACGGCGATCCAGCGTTGTTAGTCGGCTAACACACGAGCGTCCCGCACTACGCCGTCACCGTCCAAATCCAAGACCAAGTACCAGCCATCCATGCACAACCCTTGCGGCCGCATCCAGTAGGACATGTCCCACTCGGGCGCAAATCGCGCACCGGGCGGCCCGAACCTCGCCTTCACATCCTGTTCGGCGAGACCGACGAGGACAGTGGCGTCGCCGTCGTTCTTGAACCTATCAAACCGGTGGTCCGGGCCCCGCTGACACGACGAATAGTCGCCTGGGGCGCAGCCGTCGAGCGTAAATACGCAGAGCCCCAGAGCGGCCAGCCCAGCTGCCAGTTTGGTGCTGTAGCGTCTAGGCATGCGAGTCGTCACCGCCGCCCTCGAATCCTCCGATGTCGAATAGATGACGGTCGGTGATGAGTCGTCCATCGAAGGTCGCACGGAGACACTCGCTGGTCACAAGGGCATGCGCATCTTGTCGACCGCGGTAGTATTCGCCGATGGACCTCCCGACGGCATTGTTCCACAGGCCCATCGCCTTCACGTTTTCGGGGTTCTCCGGGAAGTCCTCGTGTCGGTCGCCAAAGATCTGCGCCTGTCCGGTTCCCCACCGGTAGGTCATGAACGCCGACCAGAGGCAGTGGCGGAAGGCGGCTGTGAGGTCTGTGTCTTGTTCGGGGAATACTAGGCTGACCGTATTGACGGCATCATTTGCGTCGTTCTGGGCCTTAATGCACCTGCCCAACGTTCGCGGACCGCGCGAGCAGTAAGCCATCTCGCTGTCATTCAAGCCGGCAAGGCCTTGGAGATGGCACTGCACGTCCCACCACGAGCAGAGGCCTGTAGGGTCACTGTAGTCAGCCGGACTGGCTCCAGCGTACACGAACGGAGAACCTAGCCACGATGGCTCGGCCGACAGCGGGTCCCGGCTCAAGAAGCTCCCCGTGGCCGGGTCGTAGTAGCGGGCGCGGAGGTACTGGAGGCCGGTGGGGTCGGTTTGCTGGCCCGCGAATTCGCGGTCGTTCGCCTGGCTGCCGCTCGATGAGGTCGGCGCCCCGTAGACATCGTAAGTGTAGCCGTTCACGACGCTGCCGGAAGCGTCCGTCGTGGCCATGACCGAGCCGAGGCCATCGGCCAGGTAGTAGTACGTGTTCGCCCCGGCGACCTGGGAGATGAGCCCGGCCCCGTAGACGTACTGGCTGCCGTCATCGAAGACCTCGGGCAGGCCGCGGTCGATGTCCCACGTAAACGTCGTCGGTGTTTCCACCCGTCGTCTCTCACGCCTTCCCGTCGGGGGCGACTCACTCCCCTTCAGAATTCGGCGCGCCGGCGACGCGCAGTGGAGGCGCCGCTCCCTCGGTGGCCGAAACGCACGACGATGGTTCCGGAAAGCAGGTCGTGGAGTGCTCTGTGCTCCTCCGTCAAGAGCAAGAAACCTACGTCAACGGCGAGCCAGAGGGGCACCATCAACGCAGCGACAGCCAGCCAAGTCTGCGGATGGTCGAGAAACGGCGCCGCAACCAGAGCGGGCATGTAAGCCGAGCCCTCCCTCACGAGGGCCGTCTGCGGTGAGATAAGGGTGGTTCCATTCTGGCCGTGACACACCCTGAGCCGAAATACGTGCTTTCCGATCGTCCGGCCCCAGCGGATGTCGCAACAGACGCGGTAAATCATCTGCGCGATCACCGCGAACACTGTATCCCACGGCGGGCCCGCCAGGGCGAACACCAACCATACCGCCGGCAGGAAGACGAGACCATCCAGGATGGTCGCTGCGACTCGTCCGAAAGGCTGACTCCGAGCCTCGAGGGGAATGTTGGTGCTCACTGCCGATCGGCGCCCGCCCCACCGTCATCCCCAGTTCCATCGGCCGGCCCCCTCCTCGAGGTCTCGCTCGCAATTACTTCTCGCCACTCCCGACACAGCTGTTTCGCATTCAAGTCCCGGGGAATGCCTCCGTCGAGGCCGAGTCCGACTTCGAAGCTTAGGCGATATCGACGGCCATTTACTTCGCAATCGACTCCCGTGCCGTGCCAATTCCAATCACGGATCTCGCGGACCTCGATTTCGAAGCACTCGGTCTGCTCCAGAAAAAGGGTCAGCCTGCCACGTGAGAGCGCCAGCAGGCCTCTCCGGCCACCGAAGAGGCCCTCCCGGACCTTGACGCCAGAGTGGTACCCCATGTCGCTATGGCCGAGGAGCATGCTCATGCAGGACACGTTCCCAAGCACTGTCCATGAAGCTTGTCGAGGGGGTCATATCCCTGCTGAACGGCCGAGTATGCGTCCCAAGCGACCTGCGCCGACTCGAGCTGAGGTATCCAGTCACCTAGGACATGGAGGGCGTAGCTGACTATGTTGGAACAAGTCTCATCAGCCGCGCACCCCTGGAGGAAAGGGAAGTTTGCGATGAGCGATTGAGCGATAGCGTCATACAAGCGCAGCCGTTGGTATTCGTATTCACCGTTGGTCCCCAAAGCTGTCACGAGCGTCCCTCCGATCCGCCTGAGAAATGCTGGCACGTTGACGAACGGGTCCGCCGGCTTGGCCGGGGGCAGATAAGCAGGATCGACGTTCTTGTCGGGCCCTTCCTGCTTTTGACACCACGGGTCCGCCGGATCGCCGTAGTACCCGCAGAGCCCACTTGGATCTATCACTAGTGTGGGGTGCGATGAAGCGTATCCCCACCCATTTCCTCCCCACCCCGGCAGGCTGCTCAGCGGATCCCGGCTCAGGAACCCACCCGTGCCGGGTCGTAGTAGCGCGCCCGCAGGTACTGGAGCCCCGTCGGATCCGTCTGCTGCCCAGCGAATTGCCTGTCGTTGACCTGGCTGCCAGAGGAAGACGTGGCAGCGCCGTACACGTCGTACGTGTAGCCGTTCACGACGCTGCCGGAAGCGTCCGTCGTGGCCATGACCGAGCCCAGGCCGTCGGCCAGGTAGTAGTACGTGTTCGCGCCGACGACCTGGGAGATAAGCCCCGCACCGTAGACGTACTGGCTGCCGTCGTCGAGGACCTCGGGCAGGCCGGCGTTGATATCCCACGTGAAGGTTGTCGTGTTGCCGCCCGTCGTGGCCGAGTTGCGCAGGCCGTCGCCGCGGTACGTGTAGTCGTAGGTCGTGCTGTTGACGGTCGCGGAGGTCATGCGGTTCTCGTAGTCCCAGGAGAACGAGTCGCTCCCTCGGGCAGTCAGGTTGCCGTTATCGTCCCACGTGTAGTTGATGGCTGAAGCCGGACTCGGCGGCGTGATGGTCGTGAGCCGGCCCGCGTCGTCGTAGCTGTATGAGGTCGTGCCGGAGCCATCGGTCATCGATGTGCGATTCCCGAAGGCGTCGTAGGCGTAGTCGGTTGTGGTCGGCCCGGGGTAAGTCACCGAAGTCAGGCGGTAGTCGTTGTCGTACGAATAGGATTGCGTTCCGGCCATGTCCGTGCGGTCAGTGCGGTTGCCGACCGCATCGACGGTGTAGCTCGCCGAGGCGAGCGTCGTCGCGCCCTTCACGTAGCTGATGTCCGTGAGGCGGTTGGCGTCATCGTAGGTGGATGTGCCCACCACACCGTTGGGGAGCGTGACCGTCGTCATCCTGTTCGCATCATCGTACCCGTATGCCGTCTGATTCGAGTTCCAGTCGGTGACGGTCGAGAGACGATTGGCAGGGCCATGCGCGCAGGTCTGTCGGCGTCTTCGAGCGCGGGCCGCTTGATGGCGGCGCTCACGGCGCGGTCATGGCGGCGTAGACGGCGGCGCTGATGTTTTGGAGGGGTGTCCATGCCCAGCTTCCGGTGGAGAGCACGGCGATGACGTAGACGCCGGAGGGGGCTTCGACGAAGGCGACGTCGTGGGTCGCGCCGTCCCAGGTCCCGGTCTTGTTGCCGACCGGAACGCCGTTGGGGACGCCCTGGGGGATGCCGTCGCGGATGTCTTGCTGGAGGAGCAGGCCACGGGCGTGCTGCTGCGCCTCGGGGGAGAGTCCCCAGCCGTTGTAGACGGCTTCCATGAGCGTGGCCATGTCGCCGGCGGTCGTGGGGAGCTCTTCGGTGTTGAAGTCGGTGTGGAGCATGCCGAGGTCTGTCATGGTGGCGTCGATCTGGGCGCCGCCGAGGAGGTGGAGCAGGGCGACGGCGGTGGAGTTGTCGGACATGGTCACCATGACCCTGAGGGCATCGCCGATGCTGATGGTGTTGTCGGGGCCGAGTCCTACATCTTTGATCGTGCCAAGGTCTTCTTTGAGGTCGTCTTCGGTCAGCGTGAGCGTGTCGTCGAGGGTGAGTGTGCCTTCGCTGATGCGCCGCTCGGCTTCGTAGAGGATGGCGAGCTTGAAGGTGCTTGCGGCGTAAAAGACCTGGTCGTCGTTGAGGGCCGTGCCGCGGCCGTCGGAGAGCCGTTTGACGACCACGCCGAAGCCGCTCGTGTCGTCGCCAATCACGCCGCTCACGGCCGCCGCGAGCTTGTCGTCCTGGCGCAACGGGGCGCTCGGCACATCGCCCTGGATTGGCCCCTGCGTGGCCCGCGGCGAGGGCGACGAGACGGGGGTGGTCGGGGTCGCTGACTCTGGGGTCGTGGCGGCGCCGGCGGCTTGGGTTGGTGATGGAAGGGCGGTGTCCGTCCGATCGGTGGCGGCGGCCGCCGCGGGTGTCGAAGCCGACGTTCCGCCGGCATGTAGCACGATCAGCGTGGCGGCGAGCAAGCTGGCAACGAACGTCAGGAGCGCGATCCAGAACGCGGCCTGCCAGCGGTCGGGGTGCGCGCCGCGCGCAGCTGCGGGACGGGGGTCACGCATGCGGCCCACTCGCGGCGTGCCGAGCATTGGTCAACGCGGAACCGTGCCCGCCCAGAGGTGTCGTGCCCAACCGGCGCTTCGTCCCATCTCCCCGCGGGGACAATGGTACACGCTTCAGTAATGTCGAACGTTTACCGGGCGCTGCCGTTAGCGCGGCTTGCGGCCGAGTTGCTCCATGACCTGGACGAACACCTCGTGGTCCTGCGCGCCGACGACGCCGTACTTCTCGTCGAAGACGAACGTGGGCACGCCGGTGACGCCAACCTGCCGCGCCCAGCGCAAGCCATCGTCGACCTGCGCGCGGTAGCGGCGCGTTTCCAGCGCTTCGCGGAGATCGGGCTCGGACAGCCCGGCGTCCGCGCCGAGCCTGACGACGTTGTCGAGCTGGCCGATGTCTTCCAGTTCATCGAAATACGCCTTGAACATGCGGCGCTGGAAGGCTCCGGCGTCGCCCTGTTCGGCGGCGAACTCGGCCGCTTCGTGCGCGAGGTGGGAGTTGGACGTGATGGTGCGGCCGCGCGAGTACGTGATGCCCAGCGCCTGCCCGCGCAGCTCCATGTCGGTGGGCGGCGAGTCGGCCGACGTCTGGCGCTGGCGCGGTTTGCCTTCAGGGGGTGTCGTGGGGTCGAGAAGGTACGGCGCGAAGCGCACGTCCAGGTCGTATTCCGCCTGCAGCCGTTCGACCTCGACGAGGCCGATGTAGCACCACGGTCAGACGAAGTCGGAGATGACGATCAGCGACAGCGGAGGCGTGTCAGTCACGCGACCCAGTATACGCCGCTGCAGTCGTTGGCAACGGACTCACGAAGCGCGGCGGACGGACGGCTGTTCACGGCTGCGGTCGAAGCGGCTGGCGCCGAAGCGGGTCGTTCGATCGTCGCTGTGGGAGCGCTTGAGATGCTTTTCCATCCACTCGCGCTCGATGTCGCGTGAGGACGCGAAGCGTGCTGCGCAATTCGGACAAGCAACCACGGAAACGGCCCTCCTTTCGTCGTTCGACGGCGCTGGCTGTCGAACGGATTGTTTCTCGTAGAAGGTGTCGGCAAGGTTGCCATTTGGGAACAGTCCCACCGGCAAATACTCCGGGGCACAAATTGCAGGCTCATCAAAACGGGCCAAACATTTCCATAATCGGAAACGGGTGTTAAGGACTCTGTCGAAGGCGAAGTTCTTCGTCGACGAGCACGCGGGCGCGGGGCCAGGGTGAGCGGAGGGGCCGCTCGCGGACCCGTTCTTCGGCGAGGGTGCGGGTGCGCGCCTTGAGGAGGTCGGTAAGCGAGACCATGCCGGCGATTGTGCCGAGGCGCTTGTCGATGACGGGCATGCGGGTGAAGCCGGTCTCCGCCATGCGGTAGACGACGTGCCGGAGCGTTTCCCTGTCGTAAGCGACGACCGGCGGACGTTCAAGGAGGCTGGCGATGGAGGTCTGGGGATCGGCGCCGCTGGCGGCAAGGAGCGCTGTTCGGGAGACGGCGCCAACCAACTGTCCGTCGTCGTCGGCGACGGGGAAGAGCCGCTGGCCGGCGGCGGCCGCGGGTTGCAGGGCGAGCAGTGCGCCGCTGGCGGTGTCGGTGGGGCACAGCGTCGCGAACGTCGTGCGCATCACGTCGCGCACGAACGTTATCTCGAGCGGGTCGAGCGCGTACTCGCGGGCGAGGTGGTAGCCGCGGCGGCTGATCTTCTCGGTGAGGATCGAGCGGCGAAGGGTGAGCACCGTAAAGCCGTAGGCGACGGAGACGGTGACGAGCAGCGGGAGGAGCGCGTTGACGTCGTGGGTCAGTTCGAGGGCGAAGACGACGGCGGTCAGCGGAGAGCCCATGGCGCTGCCGAGGACGGCGGACATGGCCACCATCGACCAGAACCCGGGACCTTCGGCGGGGAGGATGCCGGCCTCGATGCCGCCGAGCGCTCCGCCGACGAGGAGCAACGGGGCAAGCACGCCGCCTGAAGTGCCCGGAGCCGAGCGATATCGCCCAGATGGTCGACTTGACGAGCAACATGCCGAGAAGGAGGTGGGTCGAGGCGGAGCCGTCGAGCATGACGCGGATGGAGCTGTAGCCGACGCCGAGCGCCTCGGGAAAGATGAGGCCGCCGACGCCGATCACGACGCCGCCAAGGGCCGGCCACCACATCCAGTGGATAGGGAGGCGGGCGAAGGCGTCTTCGGAGGCGTAGACGGCGTTCGTCAGGATGGCGGCGCAGAGCCCGGCGGAAAGGCCGACGAAGATGCAGGCCAGCATCCCATCGACGCCGATGAAGTCGGCGTGGGCCGGCACGGGAAACAACGCGCCGCCGCCGAGCAGGTAGTGGCGGACGACGGTGGCGGTGGCGGACGAGACCGCGACCGGGATGAGACTGCGCGGCTTCCATTCGAAGAGGAGGAGTTCGACCGCGAGCATGACGGCGGCGACGGGCGTGTTGAAGGTGGCGGCCATGCCGCCGGCAGCGCCGGCGACGAGGAGCGTCTTGCGTTCGGCGCCAGTGAGAGAAATGAGCTGGCCCACGATGGAGCCGAACGCCCCGCCGGTCATGATGATGGGGCCTTCGGCGCCGAAGGGGCCGCCGGAGCCGATGGCGATGGCGGAAGAAATCGGCTTGAGGATGGCGACGCGCGGCTGGAGGCGGCTGCCGCTCATGAGGATGGCTTCCAGTGCCTCGGGGATGCCGTGCCCGCGGATGCGTTCGGAGCCCCAGCGTGCCATGGCGCCGACCACCAGCGCGCCGGCGATGGGAACGATGAGGATGGCGATGCCGAGGTCGGCGTCGGCGGGCGAGGCGAGCGAGGTGTTCCAGCGCTGAAAGAAGAAGAGGTTCGTGAACAGTCCGATGAGCCGCAAGAGGACAAGGGCGACACAGGCGCTCAGCGCGCCGACGCCCACGGCGAGGAGCGACATGAGGACGACCCGCTTCGAAGTGGTGAAGTCCCCAAGATGAGGCGAGTCATGGTCGTAGCCGATGGAGGCATAGGCCCGCCGAAGCGCGCCCGCCAGCCGTTGCGATGGGGAGGGTTCAGTGTCCTCGATCACCGCTGGCCGACCGGCGTCGAGGTGATGGCCTGGAGGGCGCGAATCAGTTCCAGGCCCTCCGAGCGGAGCTGCGCGCGGTGGTGCAACGAGAGCTCGCGGAGGACGCGGTCGCCCTCCGCCGTGAGCGAGACGGTCACGCGGCGGCGGTCGTCCTCCGCCCTGTGGCGGTCGGCCAAGCCTCGCGCGACGAGGCGGTCGATGAGCTCGACGGTGCTGTGGTGGCGGAGCTGCATACGGTCGGCAAGTGCGGCGATATCGGTCCCTTCGCCGGCGCGGATGGCGAGCATGAGCTGGTGCTGCTGGGGCTCGATGCCTGCCGCTCGCGCTGCGTTCTCGCTGAAGCGGAGGAAGCGGCGGATGGCGAAGCGGAAATCGTGGAGGGCGCGGTAGTCGGCGTCCGAGAGGTCGTCCACGGGGACATTATATCGTGCCACGATATATATGCGCTAGCTTCTCGTTCGCCATGCCGTCGCGACGGGGCGGTCAGCGCGCGCATGGCAAAGGCCCGGTGGGGCGCATACCCTTGCGCGATGGAACGAGTTCGTATCGCCGCGGCGGCGGTAGCCCACCCCTCGAACGTCGTGACGCAGGACGAGGCTGCGCGGAGCATTGGCGCGCTCGGCAGCGAACGGCGCGTCCGCGCCATGGGTCGTGCGACGCGCATCGAGACGCGGCGCACGCTGCTCCCGCCCGCCGAACTCGCGTGCCTGGGAACGATCGAGGAGCGCAACAACCTCTACCTCGACGCTGCCGGCCCGCTGGCGCGTTCAGCGGTGGGCCGCGCCCTCGATGGCGCAGACCCTGCAACGGTGGGCTGCCTCGTGACGACCTCGTGCACGGGCTATTCGGTGCCCGGCTGGGGGAGCGAACTCGTTGAGTCCCTGCCGCTGCGCTGTGACGTCGCGCGGCTGCCCATCACCGAAGCCGGCTGTGCAGGAGGCGTGGTGGCACTCGCGCGCGCGGCCGACTACGTGCGTTCGCATCCCGGCCAGGCTGCGGCCGTTGCGGCGGTGGAACTCTGTTCGCTCGCCTTCCATGTCGGCGGGGGCGAGGGCAACCTGACCTCCTCGCTCATCTTCGGCGACGGCGCCGGGGCGGTGTTGTTGCAGCCCGGTGCGGGCGACGGCCTCGAGATCCTCGATTCCATGAGCGTGCTCGTTCCCGGCACCCGTGACGCGCTCGGGTTCGACCTCACGGATCGCGGGTTCTATCCCGTGCTCACGCGGGAGCTCACGACCCTGCTGCCTGCCCCAACGGCGGCCGCGGCGGCCCGGCTGCTTTCGCGGAACGGGTTCGCGCCCGGCGACGTGACCGCCTGGCTCCTCCATCCCGGAGGTGCGCGCATTCTGAGCGGATTGGAGCGGTGCATGGCGCTCACGCCGGGATCGACGCGCTGGTCGTGGGAGTCGATGCGGGAGTTCGGGAACACCTCGTCGGCGGCGATATTCGACGTGATTCGGCGCTACCTGGACGAGGGGCCGCGCGGCCTCGCGGTGATCGCGGCGTTCGGGCCGGGCGTGTCGATCGAACTGCTGCTGGTGCGGGCGGCGTGCTGATCCGCGGGCTGGTCTGCGGCGCGATGGGCGCGGCGCGCCTGGCTGAGCTCGGCTTTTCCCGCCGCAACATGCGAGTCAGCGGACGGTCGACCGAAGGGCCGTTGAGTCGCAGGACGTATCCCCTGATCGTGGCGGTGCACACGCTCGCCATCGCAGGTACGTTCCTCGTCGGGCGTGGCCGCCCGTCGTGGCCGTGGCTGGCGTTGCTGCTTGCCGTGCAGCCGCTCCGGGCCTGGGTGCTGGCGACCCTCGGTCAGCGCTGGAACGCGCGAGCGGCGGTGCCGGCGGAGATGGAAGTGGCGAGCACCGGTCCCTACGCGTACGTGCGGCATCCGAACTACGCGGTGGTCATCGTGGAGCTGGCCGCGCTGCCGATGGCGTTCGGGCTGCGCACGCCTGGCGCTGTTCGTCACCGCCGCGAACGCGCTACTGCTGGCCGCGCGGCTGCGCGAGGAGGAAGCGGCGCTCGACGAATTGCCCGGCTACCGCGCGCATTTTGCCGGGCGCAAGCGTTTCGTCCCCGGCGTTTTCTAGAACCGCGCCAACACCGATCGCGAGGAGCAAAGCGGCTGCGCGCGCCCAGCCCTCATCCCTCCTGCCTTGAGAATAGCGCTATCCGTGATGCCTTCCGTGGTTCGCCACTCGGCGGGGCAAGCCTCACCCTCGATCCCTCTCCCTTTGCGAAGGGAGAGGGACGCGCGCACGAGCACTAGCCAGTTAGCGTTCTCGAATCTCCATGTGGTCGACGAGGCCGTCGCGGAAACGGTAGACGTGTTCCACGCGGCGGTCGTTGAGCACGCTTCCCGTCCTTGTCGCGGACCACCTGGTGCACGGTGACGACGGTCCTGCCGTCCGGGGCCGTGGCGAAGGCTTCGGGGTCGACGCGCGGATCGATGGCCGCCCACTGGCGCGTCCAGTAGTCGCGCACGGCGTCGTGGCCACGGACGTAGCCGCCCTCCCAGCCGTTCGGCCACTCGACGTCGGGATGCATCAGCGCGAGGACGGCGTCGATGTCACGCGCGTTGAAGGCGTCGTAGGTGGCGCGGAGCGTCGCCTCGCGGGCGGCGGCGTCAGCCGATTCCGAGTTCGCTGGCATAGCGCTTGATCGCGTCGATGTGGGCCTGGGGCGTATCGAGGCCGGCGTTCATGGTGCGCAGGCAAACGTAGTCGGCGCCGAGGTCGCGCCAGCTGTTGGCGTGGTCGGCCCATTTGTCGGGCTCCGACGCCGTAGTTCACCTGCGCTTCGAGTCCGAACGACGAGCGGTCGCGGCCGTTCTCGGCGAGATAGCCCCAGAGGCGCTCGAGGGCGGCTTTGCCGGCGTCGTTCGGCGCGAACAGCGGGATGATGCCATCGCCGAGACGGGCAGCGCGCTTGAGCACGCGCTCGTCGCCGCCGCCGAACCAGATGGGGATTTGGCGGCCGGGGAGCGGCTTGATGCCTGCGCGATCGATGCGGTGCCACTTGCCGGTGAAGTCGACGACCGGTTCCGTCCAGAGGCGGCGGAGCAGTTCGACCTGCTCTTCCTGTCGCTTCCCGCGGTTGTGAAAGTCCTCGTTGAGGGCGTCATATTCGACGTAGTTCCAGCCGGTGCCGATCCCGAGGCGAAGACGGCCGCCGGAGAGGATGTCGACCTCGGCTGCTTGCTTCGCGACGAGTGCCGTCTGGCGCTGGGGAAGGATGATGATGCCCGTGACGAGGCCGATGCGCTGGGTCGCGGCCGCGAGGTAGCCGAAGAGCACGAACGGCTCGTGGAAGCTGGTCTCGTGCGTATAAGGGCCGGTGAGGCGCGGCTCCCGTTCCGGCTGCGCGCCGAGGACGTGGTCGTAGACGAGGAGATGGGAGTAACCGAGCGACTCCACGGCCTGCGCGAAGTCCCGGATCACCGCGGGATCGCTGCCGATTTCGCTTTGCGGAAAGACGACGCCTGTTTGCACGCGACTGACTCCTGGAAACGAGGTGGATCGAGTCTAGCCGGTGCGCCGCTCAGTCGTCGGCGTAGACGCGGAAGCCGAAGTCGCTGTAGCGGAACGTGGGGTCGAGGCTGGAGCGCGCGTTGATGCGGGTGAACTTCTCGCGGTGGCGCCAGCTTCCGCCGCGGCTGGCGCGGCGCTTCCCTTCCGCGGGGCCGCGGGGATCGACTTCCGGCGAGTTCGCGTAGTAGTTCGCGTCGTACCAGTCGCTGCACCACTCGTGGACGTTTTCGGCCATGCAGCGGAGGCCGTAGCCGTTGGTGCAGATGCTCGCGGGCGGGTGTGGCCGGTCCATCCGCTTGATTGCGGCAGCACCGGGGTGCTCGTGCTCCCACGGCCAATCGCCTTCGCAGCCGCCGAGAGCCGCCCATTCGCGCTCGGCCTCGGTTGGGAGGCGGCAGGGCGTCCCCGTGACGTTGGTGAGCCACTCGCAGTAGGCGACCGCATCGAACCAGTTGGTGCAGACGACGGGCTGCGCCGGGTCGTCGAAACGCTGCTCATGCGCGAACGGAGCCGGGGGAGCGCCGGTCTCGGCGACGAAGCGCGCGTACTCGGCGTTCGTGACCGGCGAAACGGCGGCGCGGAACGGCCGGACGGTGACCAGATGCGCAGGTGCTTCGTCGGCGCGGCTGCCATCTTTGCCCATGCGAAACGTGCCGCCGGGAATCGGCCGGAGGTCGAGTTCCATCGGGCTCATGGTAACGGCGCGCTACCGGCCGGCGAACATCGCCAGCGCATCGCGCGGCCGGAGAGCACCGCAGGCCCAGCTCGCCCGCGCTGATCCTGGCGAGGCGTTCGAACGTCTCCGGCCGCCGGCCGAGGTTGCGCACCGCGCGCCGGGCGAGCGCGGGATGTGAGGCGAGGGCGAGCGAGAGGCGCCCGACGAGGTTGGCGTTGCGGACGAGCGCTCGGCGCTGCACGTCGTACGTACGGAAGGCCCCGACCCCGGCGCCGTCGAGGTAGGCGTGGACCGCGTCGGCACAGAAGCGCGCCGAGACGAGAGCGGCCGACATGCCCTCACCGGTGATGCCGTCGAAGAAGCCGGCCGCGTCGCCGACGAGGACGACGTTGGCCTGGAATGCGCGGCGAGCGGCTGCCGGGAACGGCCCTGCAGCGACGGGCTCATCGACCACTTCGAAGCCGGCGGCCAGGGCAGGATGGGATCGAAGCAGTTCGGCGTAACGCCCGGCCAGGTCCCCCACGAATGCGCGCATCGCCGAACGGCTGGTGAGGAGTGCGGCGTTCAGGAGGCCGTCGCCTACGGGAGTGAGGTACACCTCGTAGCCGTGTCTCGACGGAGATGTCGACGAAGGGCTCGGGAGCGGCGTTCGGGCGGATGTGGGCGGCGACCCCGAAACGATGGCCGCGCCGTGGGGTCTGCAAGCCGGCGAGGCGGCGAATGCGCGAGTTCAGGCCGTCCGCGCCGACTACCACGCGGGCGCGAACGTCGTCTGCATCGGTGGCCACACCAACGGCGCGGCGCATTTCGACGAGCAGGTCGCGAACCGTCACGCCCTCCAGCACGGTCGCGCCCGCCGCCCGTGCGGCCTCGAGGAGCACCCCATCGAGCACGGCGCGCTGCACGCCGATTCCTCCGCCGCCAGGGCCCAAATCGGCGACGGCCGTTTCGCTCCCCGCGCGAAAGCGCAGGCCGCTGAGCGGTTGGCTGGCATCGTCGAGACGACCAAGGAGGCCCAGGTTGTGCAACTCGGCAACGCCCGCGGGGAAGAGCCCTTCGCCACAGGCTTTACGGCGGTAGCCTGTGCGGCGTTCGACGATGGCGACGTCGTGCCCGCGGTTGGCGAGGTGAATGGCCGCCGCCGACCCGGCGAGACTGCCCCCGACGATCACGACATCGTGCATGCGCCGACACTACCACGCAGGGACTGCTTCGCCCGCCGGCACCCTCACTCGTGCCGAGGCGTAGACTGCGCCCGTCCGCGACCGCGGGCCGGGAGGCAGGCATGGTGCGACGCAGCTTCTGGGCGTGGGGACGCAGGGAAGTTCGGGGCGCGCTAGAGACCGAGCGGGACTACCAGCACGATTGCCTTGGCCCCGTCGCATTCGCGCCGACGGCACCTAACATGCCGGAACCTGCGGCCAGGGAGGCTCCGGTCGCGTTGGGGGCGTAGCACGAATACATGCTGTAGTTGTACGCCTCGATATGCCAGTGGACGCCTGAGTCGGACGACACCTCATAGCACCCGGAAGAGTACCCCCAGCGCTTCGTATAGCCGATTAGCATTCCATTGGTGAGTCCGGCTCCGACCCCGAGGAAGTAGCCATTTGGATCGACATGCACGTCGGCGAACCAGCCCAAGGTCCCACTGTCGTTCGCCACTACAAAGCGATATTTCAGCCCCGCCCATGTCCAGCTCGATGCGTTGCAGGCGTTGAGAGCCTGGTTGACCGTCGTAGTGACAAAGCTCCCCGAGCTTGATGACCGGTACCATTTGCCAGTTGTCGATGGCTCTTTGTAGAAGTCTGTGGCCCAGTCGGCTGTTACACCGTCGGGCCAAGTTGCGGCTGGGTGGGTAGCGGGTGGCGAGAAGCCGAACCGATCCCAGTAGCCACTGAATGGCGCATAAACATCCACCCAAGTGGCCGCTGCGTGCGATTCGCGCAGCGAGACGAGGGTGAGCGGGATAGTAAGCGCGAGCAGTGAACCAAGAAGGATGGCGGATCGCACGAGGTTCATGGCTTCCTCACGAGACTGAAGATTCGGTTCAGGTTGAAGTCGGCGAGGCGCAACGTCCCATCGGGCGCGACGGCCATACCGGTAGGGAGGCTGAACTGCGCTTGGCTGCCATCGCCTGTGGCAAAGCCCTGGCCGCCAATGCCGGCGATTGTTGTCACTGTGCCGTCAGCGGCAACGCTCCGGACTCGTTCGTTCTGGGTGTCGGCGAGGAAGATGGTGCCATCGGGAGCGACGGCCAACCCGCCGGGCGAGTTGAACCTCGCCGACGAACCCTGGCCGTCCTGGAACGATCCGTCACCAAGCCCCACGGCACCGGCGACTGTGCGTACCACGCCCGCTTTGGAAATCTCGCGGACATGGTTCCCGGCTTCCGTCACGATGACCGAGCCTTCGGGTGTGAGTGCCATGTCCACAGGGGAGAAGAACTGTGCTTCGGCGGCGGCTCCGTCCTTCGCACCGGGACTTCTCGTGCCTGCAAATGTCGACACAATTCCGTCGTTGGAGATCTTCCGGATGCAGTTGTTCGAAGCGTCGGCGACCAAGATGGAGCCGTCCTGTAGCACGACGGCACTTGTTGGCTGCGCGAAAACTGCCTGTGCCGCCGGTCCGTCCTGGAAAGGCTGCCCGGTAGAAAGCGCGTCACACTCGGCAGGCAGGCTCGGAGGATTGGGAGCCTTCCGGTCGGCCTGGCAACTGCCGACATCGAATCCGGCGACGGTCCGTACCATGCCGTCGGCGCCGAGGCTCCGCACCTGGCTGGCCTCGCTGTCCACGATGTAGAGCGTCCCGTCTGGCCCGAAAGTCACATCAACGGGCGTGCGAAACTCCGCGCTGAGCGCCGGACCATCCACCGCTCCAGACTTCCCTGAACCTGCAACGGTCGTTACGTCGCCGCCTGGTGAAATTCGGCGAATACGATGGTTCCCGCTGTCCGCGATGTAGAGATTCCCGGCTTCGTCGAAAGCGATCCCAGCCGGACGATCGAATTCTGCATTCGATGCCGGGCCGTCCTTGTAACCCCCGGTGGCGGCTGGAGCGTCGCCTTTCAGCGGGGAGGCGCCTGCCAGCACCATAACGTCCCAGCTGTTTGCGGCAGCCGGTGTGGAGGCGGTCCCGTCTGGCTGCCGGCACGCGGATGAGAGTACGGCCATGATGGCAAAGACGGCCGGCAGGAAGCCGACTGCTATCCTGAATTTCTGCATGGCTACCTCCCGCGCGACGGATGCCATTCCGGACGACGTTTCTTGTTGAATTGTTCCGCAGAGGGTTGAAGCGAACGATGTGCCGGCACGCTACCCCCCCGTTTTTGCGTTCCGATGTCAACGCAAAGGCGGGAGACATTGCGGTCGTATCTCAGTCATATCGAGTAGGTCCGCACGCCGCGCGGCCGATGGGCGTTGTGAGGGTGAGCGCGCGGTGCACGGCGTAGACTGCGCCCGTCCGCGACCGCGGGCCGGGGAGGCAGGCATGGTGCGACGCAGCTTCTGGGCGTGGGGAATGGAGAGCGACGAGCCGTCGGTGGCGGAACGCGAGGCCGCGGCGAAGCGCCTCTCGCAGCGGTTCGGGGTCGAGATCACGGCGCCGCCACTGCCCGACCTCGCGAAGATCGAGCTGCGCAAGCCGCGCATCGCCGTTCCATCCGCGCTTGAGCAGTTCTGCACGACGGACAAGCACGAGCGGGCGTTCCACTCCTATGGCAAGAGCTACCTCGACACGTTGCGCGCTGTCCACGGCGACTTCTCCAATCCGCCGGACGTGGTCGCGTTCCCGCGCGACGAGAGCGAAGTGGTGGCTGCGCTGGAGTGGGCTTCCGATGCCAACTGCGTGGCGATCCCGTACGGAGGCGGCTCATCGGTCGTGGGCGGCGTTGAACCGCCGCACGATGGGCGGCCTGTGATCACCATCGACCTGGCGCACCTGGACCGCGTGCTGGAGATCGACGAGACGTCGCGGGCCGCGCGCATCCAGGCGGGCGTCCTCGGGCCAGCGCTCGAAGACCAGCTGCGGCCGCACGGCTACACGCTCCGACACTTCCCCCAGAGCTTCGAGTACTCGAGCCTCGGCGGCTGGATCGCTACCAGGTCCGGCGGACATTACGCCACCAACCACACGCACATCGACGACTTCGTGGAGTCGGTGCGGATGATCACGCCGAAGGGCCCGTGGGAGTCGCGCCGCCTTCCCGGGAGCGGGGCGGGGCCGAGCCCGGACCGGATGGTCCTCGGGAGCGAGGGCATCCTCGGGATCATCACGGAGGCGTGGATGCGCATCCAGGCGCGGCCGCGCTTCCGCGCGTCGGCGGGGCTGACGTTCGACTCGTTCCAGGCCGGTTATGAGGCGGCGCGGCACGTGGTGCAGGCGAAGCTATGGCCCGCGAACTGCCGCCTGCTCGACCCCACCGAGGCTGGGGCTGCGGCCGGACTGAAGGGCGACGAAGCACTGCTTATCATCGCTTTCGAGTCGGCGGAGCTCCCGCAGGACGGGCCGATAGCGCAGGCTGTCGCGATCGCGCGGGAGTGCGGCGGCCGCATCGACGACGACGCGATCAAGATCAGCGACGGCTCGGATGAGGAAGTCGGCCGGCAGGGGGCCGTAGGCGCGTGGAGGAACTCGTTCGTGCGCGCGCCATACGGGCGCAACCTGACCGCGGGCATGGGCGTCGTCGGCGATACGTTCGAGACATCGATGACGTGGGATCGCTGGCCGGAATTCGACCGGAAGGTGCGCGCCGCCGTGACCGATGCGCTCCAGCGCGTGTGCGGCGGCGGCACGCTCAGTTGCCGCTTCACGCACGTCTATACGGATGGCCCGGCGCCCTACTACACGTTCCAGGGACTGGGGCGCCAAGGGGCCGAGGCCGAGATGTGGACCGAGCTAAAGCGGGCTGCAAGCGATGCGGTCATCGCGAATGGTGGGACGATTACGCACCACCATGCGGTAGGGAAGGATCACCGGCAGTGGTACGACCAGCAGCGGCCCCCGCTGTTCGCGGAGGCGCTGCGGGCCGCAAAACGGGCACTCGACCCGAACGGCGTACTCAACCCGGGCGTGCTTTTGGACCCGGCTTGAGCGCCGTTAGACCACGTGGTCGTGCGGGTGCTCTTCGATGACGGTGTCACGGCGCGTGAAGCCGAAACTGCCGAAGCTGCTCCAGAAGACGAGGGAGAGCAGGAGTCCGGCGACGCCGACGATCATGAGGATTGCGCCGACGACGTTGATGTCGACCCCGGTAACCGTGTAGTTCACGGCCCAGGCGAGGATCGCGCCCACGGCGATCAGGAACAGGCTTACTCCGACACCCATGTGATTACCTCCATTCCGCGAAATACGCGGATGCTTCGAACACCGTAGGTACGCGTCCGAACAAAGGGGGTTCAATGGCAGGTAGTTGTCACAGGTTCCGGGTCGGACTGCGATGCCCTACCGCCGCGGCGCGACGGAACGGTGCGCGCGGACTTAGCATGCGGACGTGAGTTCCTCTGAATCTGCGGCGCAGCCAACGGGAGTGGCGCCGTCGCGCCGTCGCGTGCGCGCCATCGTCGTCTGGGCGGTGCTCGTATCGCTGATGTTCCCGGTCGCAATCGTGGGCTATTACGTGTTCTTCGTCACGAGCGCGGAGACGAGCGTGGACCCGGCAATGCAGCAGCTCGCCTCAGCGAACGCGGGCGGACCGGTGCAGCCGTTCACGGGGCCAAAACACACCGTGTACCAGGCGACCGCTCCGTTGCCGAGCGCAGATGCACCGCGCACGGATGGGAAAGTCACGCTCGTGTGGTTCTCGTCGACGTCATGCGAGCAGTGCCATTCGATGGAGACGTACGCGCAGCAGACGGCGAGCGAGTTCCGCGATCGCATGGTGTTCGTCGAGAAGGCAGTGGACCGCGACACGTCGGCGGCACGGTACGGCGTCACGGCGACGCCCACGTTTGTCTTTCTCGACGCGTCAGGCAAGGAGCTGAGCCGGTTCGGTTATGAGGGTTCGGCGGCCGCGCTCCAGCAGGCAATCCGCGCCGGGCTACCCATCAACTAGCGAGCGATAGGGCCGAACGGCCCCGCGGAGAGGCCCACTGTGCCCTCGGGGATTCCCTGCCTCTCACGCAGAATGGTTTGGCGAACCGGGGCGGTTGACGCTGCCCGGTCGACTCACAAGGAGAGCCATGACCAGCCCTGCGATTTCCACCCCCGCGTTCGACACTGATCAACACAACCACCGCTGGGTCGTGGACCTCAGCACTCGCCGCATCGGTCGCTCGCGGTGCGTGATGTGCGAAGCCGCCGCAGCCGGTGCTGACGCTGCGCGCAAGAGGGAGGCTGTCATGGACGTCGTCAAAGAGATTCGAGAGGCCATGGAAGAGGCCGCGGAGGCCATCGAGCCGTCGAAGGCGGACCTCCGCGTGGTGGCGGTCGAGAGCGAGGGTGAGCATCTGTCGCCGCCCGCAGGGAAAGCCAGCCACGACAGGCCGAAGACGCCCGCGAGCCCGGAGATTCATCCCTCGCCGAAGGAACTCGGCAAGGAACATCGGGGCTACTAGCAGCACCGAGGCCCGTGGCTGTCGCCGATATCCGGCGAAATTATACGCGAACGGCCCTCACGGGCTGAAAATCGTGTCCGCATTACTGAAGAACCGAGCGCGCGGGGGCGTGGGCGCGTAGGCTTGCGCCCATACCGATACAGGAGTCCTTGATGGAATTCCGCGATAGCCCCGAAGAAGCCGCGTTCCGCACAGAAGTGCGTTCGTTCATCAGCACCGCGCTGCCGAAGCCGCTCAAGGGATTCTCCATGATGGAAGAACCCGACGACGCCGGCGTTACGACCGCGCTGAAGGACTGGCGGGGCGCCCTCGGCAAGAAGGGCTGGATTGCTCCCCACTGGCCAAAGGAGTACGGCGGCGCGGGGATGACCGTGACCGAGCAGTTCGTCTACAACGAGGAGATGGCCAACGCCCGGGCGCCGCAGGTCGGCGGCATGGGCGTGCAGATGATCGGCCCCGTGCTGATTCGCTACGGCACCGAAGAGCAGCAGAAGGAACACCTCCCGCGCATCACCTCCGGCGAAGTGCAGTGGTGCCAGGGCTACAGCGAGCCCGGCTCCGGTTCGGACCTGGCCTCGCTCCAGACACGGGCCGTGCGAGACGGCGACGACTATGTGATCAACGGCTCGAAGATCTGGACGTCCGGGGCGCACCGCGCGGACTGGATGTTCATGCTGGCGCGGACCGATCCTGATGCTCCGAAGCATCGCGGCATCTCGATGCTGCTGATGGACATGAAGAGCCCGGGGATCAGCGTGCAGCCGCTCATTACGCTTGCGGGCGACCACGTCTTCAACCAGGAGTACTTCGACAACGTCCGCATCCCGGCGCGGAACATCGTCGGCGAAGAGAACCGCGGCTGGTATGTCGGCGCCGCCCTGCTCGACTTCGAGCGGAGCAACATCGCCGGCGCCATCGCGCACCGGCACTTCATCAACGACATCGTCGCCATGGTGAAGTCGGTGCCGGCGAGCACGGGCATCAGCCACCGGCTGAAGCGCGTGCGCACTGAGCTGGCGGATCGGACGATCGAGGCAGAGGTTGCGAAGCTGATCTCGTACCGGCTGATCACGATCCAGAAGCGCGGAGCGATCCCGAACTACGAAGCGTCGATGAACAAGAACTTCGGCGCGGAGCTCGGGCAGCGCATCGGGTACACGGGCATGCACCTGCTGGGCATGCTGGGCGGGTTGAACCACAACTCGCCGCTCGCGCCGCTGAAGGGCCGCATCAACCACACGTACCTGAGCTCGGTGGCGAGCACCATCGCGGCCGGGACCAGCGAGGTCAACCGGAACGTGATCGCGACGCGCGGTCTCGGTCTGCCCCGCAGCTGATGGCGTCTTCTCCTTCGTCGGTGCCCGTACGCTACGCGGACGACGCCGCTGCATCCCCGGCAAACGATGAGGCGCCGACGCGCGTCGAGCCGCTGATGTACCCGCACGCGCTCGATCGCTACCGCGCGCTGCAGCTCATTCTCCGCCGCATTCGCGTGGAGTACCGCTGCGGCCCGGACGAACCGGGCGTCGGCCAGAAGTGGGTGGCGCTGCGCGCGCGCGTCGGGCAGCCGACCGTCAGCAACCTCGAGAACATCGCGGAGTCGCTCGACTCTCCGAAACGGCACGTCGGGCGGGAAGAACTGCTGAAGGTGCTCACGTGGGGCTTCGAGCTGCCGCCCGAGCGCGTCGACGCCCTGCTGTGGTTGTACGACGGCTGCCCGCTCAGCCCGGCAGAGTTTCGCGCCTACGTGCGTGGATACTCGCCGCGTTCCGCGCCGTGTGCCATGAGCGCATCCGAGCTCAGAGCGCTGGTGCTGGCGGAACTTCGCCACTTCGTTGAGCGCGATACCCCCGATGTCATCGACGAGGTCTCGCGGGTACGGCTCTTTTCGGGCACGCCGCACGGCCGCCTGGAGCTCGCGCGCGCCAACGCCGCCCAGGAGTGCATGTCAGGCCAGCGTCTCCTCATCCGGGCCGAGCTCTCGCTGCGCTATCACCGCTGGCCGAAGGGAGTCGACCACGCGACGGATCCGCGCATCGGCCTGGAAACCGATTGCCACATGGAATCCATCGGCCGGCGCGTTGCCCTGGGGCTGATGCAGACGGTCGAGCGGTATGGCGAGCGCAGCATCCACTCCATCGCTGCCGTCCAGCGCTATCTCGACCCCGCCGTCGAGCATCCAACCTCCATCGACGAGCGCCGGCACCGGGTGGAGCAGCTTCTCGCGGTTTTGCGTGACTACCCGCTCTTCGAGATCGCGTTCACGGACGCGGTGCCTCGCCTCGACCTGATCGCGAAGCACCTCTGCGTGGCCGCGACGGTGTCGCTCGCCAGCAGCGCCGAGACGCTCCCGGGTTCCGATTGGGGTCCGGCCTCGATCCAGTTCTGGGACACGCGCACGGTTGTGTGGTTCGGGCTGCTGTTCGAAGAGCAGTGGGACGCCATCGCGCCGCAGTGGAAGTCGCGCGAGCCTGTGATCGAGTGGCTTGAGACGCTGGTGGGCCGGGCGCGCTGCTAGGCGCGCGCTACTTTCCCGTCCAGTTGGGGGCCCGCTTCTCGGCGAAGGCGCGGGGGCCTTCGACCGAGTCTTCGCTGCTGCGGCGGCGCATCTCCCATTCGTAGCGGGCCGTCGCGGCCTCCTCGAGTGGCATCGCGAGACCGCGCATCGCGGCCTCCTTCGTCGAGCGCACGGAGAGTGGAGCGCAGCGGAGGATGTCGTTCACCCAGCCATCGACGGTCTCATCGAGCTTCGCGAGGGGAACGACCTCGTTCACGAGGCCGAGTTCGTATGCGCGCTGGGCGGGGATGTGGCGGCCTGTGAGCATGTAGCCCATCGCCGCCTTCAGGGGGATGTGGCGGGGGAGCCGGTGGACGCCGAGGGCGCCGGCGATGAGCCCGCGCCGCGGCTCGGGGAGGCCGACTTCGGCGTGGTCGGCGGCGACGATGATGTCGCATGCCAGCGCCATTTCAAGCCCGCCGCCGAGGGCGAACCCGTTGACCCGGGCGATGATCGGCTTGAAGAGGTCGAAGCGGGAGGTGAGGCCGCCAAACCCGCTCGCGGGCATCGATTGGTCGGGACGCTGCTCCCGCGGGAGGCGTGACATCTCCGCCGTGTTCTTGAGGTCGTTGCCGGCGCTGAAGGCTTTGTCGCCCTCGCCGGTGAAGACGGCCACCCAGGCGTCGTCGTCGGCGGCGAAGTCATCCCAGGCGCCGGCGAGCTCCCTGCTCGCGGCCGGATGGAGCGCGTTCATGACCTGGGGGCGCGTGATCGTGATGTAGGCCACGTGGCCCCGCTTTTCGTAGCGGCAGAACTCCATCGATTCCTCCGGCGCGGTGTGCGTCCGGGCGCGATTCTACGCACGCAAACGAGGCCCTGCATTTGCAGGGCCTCGTTCGGTGGGTGGGTGTTGGCTCCGGGGGCGGTTAGCCCCAGCGAGGCTGTTCGCCGAGATCGATGCCGAGCGCGGTCTTGCCGACGATCTCGTGCACCAGCATGGAGTTGGCGGGATGGAACCCGCCGCAGCGGACGTCGCGGTAGAGGCGCTCGAGTTCGTTGCTGCGGAACATGCCGGTGCCGCCGGAGATCGTCATCGCGCGGTCGATGACGTTCTTGGCGCCTTCCGTGCAGTGGTGCTTCACCGCGACGAGCTTCATCGGCCAGGAGTGGCCGTAGTCGGCGCCGGCGGACCAGTCGGCGGCAACGCGGTCGACGTGCGCCTGCATTGCTTCGATCTGGAGCTGCATTTCGGCGATCTCGTGCTGGACCTCCGGGTGGTAGGCCATCGAGCGGGTGAGGGCGAGCGAGGTGCGCTTCTTTGCGGAGGCGACGGCGAGATCCATGGCGCGCTGCGCCAGGCCGAGGTAGATGCTGGCGAACGTCGGCTCGGCCCAGCCGAAGATGGAGAGCACGAACAGGTCCGGCGTGCCGGCCGGGAGGACGCGCGCGATGTACTTATCGGGAACGAAGGCGCCATCGAGGATGGTGTCGTCGCTGCGGGTGGCGCGCATGCCGAGGGTGTCCCAGGTCTGCTTGATGGTGTAGCCCTCGGTGTCGCGCGGCATGAAGGCGTGGACGATCTGGCCGTCCGAGGTCATCCCGTGGAGCCCGAGGCGCGTCCAGACCGGGGCAAGGCTCCCGAAGATCTTGTGGCCGTAGTAGCGGTAGCCGCCGTCGACGCGTTCCGCACGGGTGGTGGAAAGGAAGAGGGGGAAGTCGTTGCCGCTTTCGCCGTGGCCGGCGGCGAAGACTTCGCCGCTCGCGCCTTCACGCAGTACCCATTCGAGCGAGTTGTCGCCCATTGCGCGAAGGCTGCCGGCGACGCCCATCCAGTACTGGTGCATGTTCGTCGCAAGCGCGGTGGCGGGAGCGTGGTAGGCGAGTTTTTGGACGACCCGGCAGTAATCGGACAGGGAAGCGCCCTGGCCGCCGAATTCCGTGGGGATGACGTACTTGAGGTAACCGCCCTGGCGGAGGTCCTCGAAGTCCTGGGAGAAGAATTCGTTGCGCGCGTCGTAGCCCGGGGCGCGGTCGCGGAAGGTGCTGAGCAGCTGGTCGGAGAGAACGGGAGCGTCAATGGTGGGTGCGGTCAAGGTGAACCTCCGTGATGTCCGGTGAGTGACGCTAAACAACGCTAAACAACGTCGTGCGCCTTTTCGCCAGTGGGCGTCATGGTCGACCTCGTGGCGGCGGTTGTCAAGCGTGCAACGTTATTTTGCGTTGCTTAGCGTTGGATTATTGCGTGAGGTGTGTCACACTTCAGGGGTGAGTACGGACGAGGCGGGGGCTGCCACGCTCTTCGGCGGCGGGGACCAACTGCTGCGAGAGCTTCAACTCGAGCTCGCGGAGCTCTCCGACACCCTGCACATCCAGGCGACGGTCGACGCGTGGTTCTACGTGTTCCTGCGGCGGTTTTCCCGATTCGGCTACTTCACCTACGGACCGATCACGATCGACGTGCGGCTGGTTGGCGACCTGCTGGAGCGGACGGCGCCGCGCATCGACCCGGTCGAGCGGGCCTACGGCGATGACTTCGTGAAGTTCTCGCGGCTGGTGGTCGATGAACTGCGGCGAAGCGGCCAAACGCGGGTCGACGAGCTCCACATCCTGTTGGCGCTCATGCGGATGGAGGAAGGGCTCGCGGGCCGCGTGTTTGGCGAGCTGGGGGTGACGCGCGACCAGGTAGAACGGTTCGCGCGTTCGGGCCAGGCGCCGACGGCCCAGGCGACCGCGGCTGAGAAGCTGTATTCGCCCGAAGAGGCGGCCGAGTACCTCGGCGTCCACGTGCAGACGGTGCGCGCATGGATCCGATCGGGGCGCCTGAGGGCGAGCCGCCTCGCCGGGCAGCGCGCGCTCCGGATCGCGGCATCGGACCTCAAGTCCGTGCTCGAGCCGGTCGATCCCGCCGACGTCTGATCGGCACTGGACGACCGGCCTATACTTCTGCACAACAGACCAAAGGAGGGCGCCATGGCGCTCTACGCAATTCGCCGCGATGTTGGGCCGATGACCAGCGACGACGTCGACGCGGCCGGCTTCCGCGCTACCACCTGCGCCGCGGAGTACGACGGACTCCGCTGGGTGAGGTCGTACTGGGACCGCGAACGAGGCCAGTTGCTGTGCTACTACGAAGCCCGCAACGCCGACCAGATCCGAGACCACTCGAGGAAGTCCGCGATCCCCTGCGACGAAGTTTTCGAGGTTACTGAAGTGCTCCCCGACGTTTACGCCGGGGCGGCGGGCGTTCGTTCCTAATATCGCTCTGTTGTCCTCCTGAGCGGCACCCAAACGTCCACCGGTGACGCTTCTGGGCGTTCGCTTGTGCGCCGAATTTACACAATGCGACGCCACGATGGCGACCGCGCCGGCGCCTTCCGGGCCTCCGTGCGGACCGCCTCTTTCGTGGCAACCACCCAGCCGGAGGACAACCTTGGACTTTTCTCGCTTCTCCCCCAGTAACTTGCGGATCGGCACGAAGATCACGCTCGTCGTCGCCGTCATGACGATCCCGCTCATTGCGCTGCTCGCGGTCGAGTACTCGCACCTTGCGGCGCGCACTTCGACAGCGGAAGGCGAGCGCGACGGTCTCACGTACGTCAACGCCGTCGTGCCGATCATCCAGGCCGTCCAGGACAACCGCCTGCAGGCGGTCGCCGTTCAGAACGGCGACGCGTCGGCGAAGGACGCCCTGGACCATTCCACGACCGATATCGATTCGAAGATTGCGGCGCTGCGCAACACCGACAGCGACCTGGGTGGCGGCGTCGATACCGCCGACCTCTTCGATAAGATCGCGACGGACTGGGCTGCCGTGAAGGCCGCGAACGCGGGCACTTCGGTCTCGGAGGCAATGGCTGCGCACGGGAAGCTGATCAACTCCGATCTCATCCCGCTGGTGGCGCGGGTAGGCAACGGCTCGAAGCTGTTCCTTGACCCTGACGCGAAGAGCGTCAAGGACATTGGCGGCATCTACCAGGACCTGCTGACGTACGAGGAGGCGTTGAGCAACGCCGTCGCGTACGGCGCCGACGTCGCCGCCAGCCGTGCGAACCAACCGGCCACGGCCGTGGAGAAGGACTACCTGACGGGGCAGGCGACACGCGCCAACGCAGCCGCCGACTCGTTCGACTCCCGGGTGGCGACGGCGGTTGCGGCGAATCCGGGATTCAGGAATGTGATCGGCGGGCCGCAGGAAAGCGCGCGCACGCAGAAGTTCTACTTCTTCTCGACGATCAACACGGAAATCCTGGGACCCTCCAGCATCACGATTTCACCGGCGGCGTTCATCGCTTCGGGGAACCAGGCGACAAAGGCAGCATTCGCCGCATTCGCGGCGGCGGGATCGCCGCTCGGTCCGGAGTTCCAGCAGCGTGTGGATGACTCGCGGACGAGCGAGTACATCTCGGGCGGCGTGGCCTTTGGCGGCATTCTGATCGCGCTCCTGCTCTCGATCGTCGTGGCGCGCACCATCACCAAACCAATCGGACGGCTGGCGACGGTGGCCGACCGGATGAGCCTGGGCGAGCTCGACATGGACATCGACGTCACTGGACGCAACGAGGTGGGGCAACTCGCCGAGTCGCTGCGGCGGATGCAGGCAAGCCTGCGCTCCGCCATCGAACGCCTTCGCGTCCGACGAGCGGCGTGACGATCGGAATCCCGAACGAGTAACGCACGATGTTGGAAGCGCGCAGCATGACGGAATCGGAGAAGGACCTGGCGGAGGGGTTGGCGATTACGCTCGTCGACCTCCCCGGGGTCCAGTCGGCCGTCGTCTGCTCGCTCCAGGGCGAGGTGTTGGGACGGTCGGGGAGCGGGACGGCGGAGCGGGCCGCCGCCCTCGCGACGTTCGTCGCCAGCCGCGGCGCCGCCCTCTCACTGGAAGGCGACCTGCGGGGGATGGGGCGGCTCGTCGCCAACAGCCGCCTGGGGCACATCGCCATCCATGGTGACGGCGCCGACGCGCTGATCCTGGCGCCTGGTCCGTGTTACGCGTTTCTCCAACTCCAGCGTGGGTGCCCGGCTGACACGGTCGCAGCGTCCGCCAGCCTTCTTCTTCGCCGATTTCTCTAGCATGGCCGCGAGGCCCGGAGTGCTTCAATCATGATGTTCCCGAAGGACCGTACCGTTTACGCAAACCTGAACACGTCGTTCACCGACTTCGACGAGTTGATGCTCGATCTCCGCGGGAAGCGCGTGACCGGGTATGTGCTCGTGTCATTCCGCGGCTACGACGGCATGCTTTTCATGGAGACCGGCGAGATAGCGGCGGCGCTCGAACAGGAAGCCGACAAACGCGCCACCGGCGCCGACGTCGCTGAGCGAGTCGCTGCGCACGCCCATGAAAAGGGTGGCGTGGTCAACGTCTACACGCTCTCACCTGACCTCCTGCGGCTGCTTGTACGCTCGGTCGACGCGGAGCCGCTCTACAAGGACCTGACGAGCAGCTTCACGAGCCTCGACCGGCTCATCGATAAGCTGGAAGACGATCGTCACAGCGGCTACATCGAAGTAACGCTCGCGGAGGGCCGCGGCGGCGGGATGGTGTTCTTCGACGGCGGGCGGGTGGCCGAGTGCGTGTTCGCGTCGGATGGGCAGAACACCTCCGGCGTCGACATCCTGCAGGGGATCATCCAGGTAGTGGGCGCAACGAGCGCCTCGTTCAACGTCTTCCGCGTGCCCCCGCAGGCGGCGCCGGCGGCCGTCGTGGCTGCACCCGCGGCAGGCGACGAAGAGGCTGCCGTGCCCTCCGATCCGCTGACCGTCTGGTCAGAGATCATTTCCGCGGTTGAGAGCGTCGTGGACGGGCTGTCGCAGAAAGGCCGTTTCCTGACGTCGTTCAAGGAAGTGCTCGTGACGCGGGCGGCGACCTACCCGTTCCTCGACCCGTTCGCGGCCGAGTTCGAGTACCGCGACGGGAAGATCACGTTCGAAGGGCCGCTGCCGCACGACTTCAACAAGGGCGTTGGCGATTGCCTGAGCGACACGGTGTCCCGGCTCGCGTTCCAGTTGAAGCGCGCGGACCTCGAGACGCGCATCCGCCAACGGCTCGGCGATTTCCCCGAACGCAATTCAGCAGTAATTGAACGGCTGCAACTTTCCGATGATATACAAGAGTTCGTCGCCTGATGGCAGGGGTACATGGACAGAGGCCTCCAACAGCTTGGCAACCTGCCGCGCGTCGGTGGCTCGTTCGTGTGCAGCAATCATGGTGACGTCATCGTGAGCTCGACGCCGCCGGTGTTGGCGACAGTGACCATGAACGCCATGGGGCGCGAAGTGGCACAGGCGTTCGCGGCGCTGGAAGCGGCGGACGAGCACCCGCAGCGGATTGACTTCACCTACGACACGTGGCGGCTGCTGGCCACCGACATCGGCGATGCGATCCTGTTCGTGGTCTGCGAACCGGACGTGGACATGCCGGTTCTGCGGATGACCGTGGACGTGATTTCGATGGCCTGGAAGAAGGATTCCGCGGCGCAGAAACAACTCTCCCGTCATCGGGCGGCACGCTCCAGCGTGATGGCGAAGGCACCGCTCGACGACGTTTCCCTGCGGGCCTGGAAGACGATCCAGGCGCGCGCTTGATGAGATAGCTCCCGGTTCGGGCAGGAGGCACCACCATGGCTGAAGGACTGACGGGAAGTCTGGCGCAGCTCCCACTCAGCGACATCCTCACGATGCTGAGTGCGGGCGGCCAATCGGGGCGCCTGGAGCTGTCGTCGAACCAGGGACGCGGCGATGTCTACCTTCGCAAGGGCGCGATCGTGCATGCCGTCGTGGGGGCGAACACGGGCGAGACGGCGCTCGGCGAACTGCTCGCGTGGCCGGGCGGGGCGTTCCGCTTCCAGCCGCAGGTGCTCTCGCCCGAGTCGACGATCGACAAGCCGCTGGACCAGCTGTTCACCGAGGGGCGGCGGCAGGCGGATGCGCGCGAGGCGGTCCGCAGGATCATCCCGTCCGGAGACGCCGTGCCGCGCCTCAACGTCGAGGCGCCGGCCGCTGCTATCACGCTTCAGCCGCACGAATGGCAGATCATCGCGCTGGTGGATGGGCGCATCTCCATCGGTGAGATGGCGGCGAACATGCGGGCGGACGAGTTCGCCTTCATGCAGACCGTGGCGCCGCTGGTGACCGCCGGCCTTTTGAAGCTGGAAGTGGTGGCCAAGGCGCCACCGCTCAAGGCGACGGTTGGCGCGCCGTTCTTCCAGTCACTGCTGGTGGCCGTGGCGGGGGCGATGGGCCCGCTGGCCGAGATCATCATCGATGATGCGATCGCGGAGATGGGCGCGACGCGCGAGTCGTTCCCGCGCGAGATGGTGTCGGCGTTGGCCGAACGGCTGGCGAACGAGATCCGCGATCCGGAAAAACGCGTGGCGTTCCAGCAGAGCATGCTCAGCATGATTCGGAGCCAGCAGGCGGCGTAAGTGCCGTTCTGTCTCCGCATGATTGGCCAGTGCCGAGCGCACCCGCTCACTTCGCTGCGCTTCGTTCGGGGCTCCGATTCGATGGTGTCCGGCCTGGCGGGAGGCTACATCGAGGCCAGACGGCGGGCCGCTTCTTCGAGCGTCTCGTGGGACTTGGAGAAGGTGAAGCGGACGAAACGCGCTCCTTCGCTGGACCGGTAGAAGCTGCTTCCGGGGACCGGCGCGACGCGTACCTTTTCCGTGAGATGCATGGCGAAGGCGGTGTCGTCGCCCTTGAAGCCGAGGTCCGAGAAGTCGGCCATGATGTAGTAGGCGCCCTGCGGGGAGTGGCACTTGAAGCCCGCCTCGCGCAGCGAGGTGAGGAGGGCTGAGCGCTTGCCCGTGTACATCTCGCGCAACTCGCCGTAGTAGTCGTCCGCCTGCTCCATGGCCGTTGCGGCCGCTTCCTGGAGGGGTGCCGGCGCGCCGACCGTGAGGAAGTCGTGGACCTTGCGGATGGCGTCGGTCAGCTCGGGGCCGGGCGAGGATGTAGCCGAGCCGCCAGCCGGTGACGCTGAAGGTCTTCGACAGGCCGCTGATGGTGATGGTGCGGTCGTACATGCCCGGGAGCGTGGCCATTGGGATGTGCTCGTTGGCGTCGTAGAGGATGTGCTCGTAGATCTCGTCGGTGATGCAGAGCGCGTCGAACTCCTGGCAGAGCCCGGCGATCAGCTGCAGTTCGGCGCGGCTGAACACCTTGCCGCTCGGGATTGTTCGGCGTGTTGACGATGATGGCGCGCGTCCGCGGCGTGAAGGCGGCGCGGAGCTCGTCGGGATTGATGACGAAGTCGGCGCCGTGGAGCGTGACGAAGACGAGCTTCGCTCCGCTCATCGCCGCGTCCGGGACATAGTTCTCGTAGAAGGGCTCGAAGACGATAACCTCGTCGCCCTCTTCGACCACCGCGAGCATCGTCGCCATCATGGCCTCGGTGGCGCCGCAGGTGACGGTGATCTCGCGGTCCGGCTCGAGGTCGAGGCCGTAGAAGCGCTTCGTCTTGGCGGCGATGGCGTTGCGCAGGCGCGGCGCGCCCCAGGTGATCGCGTACTGGTTGATGTCGGCGTTAATCGCGTCGATCGCGGCCTTCTTGATGAAGTCGGGGGCGGGAAAGTCGGGGTAGCCCTGGGCGAGGTTGATGGCGTCGTGGACCATCGCGAGGCGGGTCATTTCGCGGATGACCGATTCGCTGAAGACGGCGGTGCGACGGGCGACGTGAGTGCGGGGCTGTGGTTGGGCCATCAGGTGATTCTACAAAGGGATGGCTGTTGCGACTGCCCGCGTTCGCGCTGATGATTGCGGCCCATGAAAGCGGCGCGGTGGCTTGGGTTGAGCGTGATGCTCATCGCCCTCGTGGCGGCCGCGTGCGGAGACGACGATTCGAACGGATTTTCGCCGTTCGGGTCTTCGCCGGCTGCATCGGGTGCGCCGTCCACCCTGGCGGAGATACTCTCGAAGCCCATCTCGGACGTGCCGGGCGGGTTGCGGACAAGTTCGACGAAGAAACGCGACCTGGGGTCCGGCGAAAAGTCGGCCGGCGCGACCGGCGCCGTGCGGACGACACTCAGCGGCGGCAGCGGCACGACCTACATCGACTTTGTCGAGTTCCCATCGGAGGACGCTGCCGCCGCGTTCAGCGCGAGCTTTTCGCGGACGCTCCCGAGCGGAGGCGCGCGCAAGTTCATCCCGTACCTGCCTTCGGCGGATTGCGCCGACACCGGCGACGGCGGCCGCTGTGGGCTGGCCGACGGGAGCCTCTATATCCTGACGGCCGCAGCGGCCGTGGATGGGCAGGATGGGGCAGCTGAGCTCGAAGCGGCCGCATACGAATACCTCGGCAACCGGATCGATAACACCGCGGCGAACGGCTCCCCCTCCAGCGGAAACCAGGGATCGGGCAACGCCACGGTGCAGGCCAACGCCGCCTGTGATCTGCTCAAGTCGGCCGACGCGAAGACAGCGCTCAACGGGGCCGTCGGGGCTCAGCAGCAGGGCGGCGACGGCTGCAGCTACGCGGGAACGGCACCGGGCTCATCGGTGGAGCTGGAGGTGTACGACACCGGACGTCCCGGCTTCGACAACGCACGCTCCCGCATTTCGCCGGTAACCAACCTGCCGGGCGTCGGCGATGCCGCGTTCGTCTTCTCGTCGGCGGCAGGATTCGTGCAGGTGTCCGTGGTGAAGAACGGCACGTTCTTCGTGGTTACGGTGGCGAACGACGAGGACAGCCAGCGGCAATCGCGGGCGGTGGCGCTGGCGAAGACCATCGCGGGGCGTGTGAAGTAGCGAGACGACCTCCCCGTCAAATCCGTAGAATCGCGGCATGGCGCTCGACGACCTTGCCGCGGAGCAGTTCTGCTACCTGACCACCACCGGGCGCGTGAGCGGAGAGCCGCGCGAGATTGAGATCTGGTTCGGGCTCGACGGCGGAACGCTCTACATGCTGGCGGGCGGGGGCGAAAAGGCGAACTGGGTACGCAACATCCGCAAGAACCCGGCCGTGAGCGTTCGCATCGCTGACCGCACCTTCGCGACGACCGGCGCGAATCGTGGAGGCGGGCAGCGCCGAAGACGCGACTGCGCGGCGGCTGCTCGTGGAGAAGTACCAGCCCGGCTACGCAAACGACCTTGGGAACTGGGGACGGACGGCGCTGCCCGTCGCGGTCGACCTGCCAGCCGACGCCTGAGAGGAGTTGCCATGCCGGCTTCGCGCAAGTTGCCGCGACCGTTCGAACTGCACTGGGGCAGTGGCGTCGTCGCCGAAGAGGCGTCGGCCGTCGACGAGCACCACGAGGCCGCTATCCAGTTGCTGGAGTTCACTGACGGGCCGGCGGCGGGCACGACCAGCCTGCGGTTCTGCTACTACGACCTGCAAGGGCGCTTCCAACGTGGCCCGCTGATCGTGTCCGAGGAGAACGTCGAGGGGCTGCGGGCGGCCCTCGAGCGGGCGCCGAAGCTGCGCGCGCTGCTCAAGCGCCTGGTCGACTAGCGGATCGTCAGCCGCCGTATTCCCAGCCGAGCTGCTGCAGCGTCCAGGCCGGGTCTTCGCCGCGGACGGCGCCGGCCAGCACCTCACCGGTGTACTGGATGTGGTCGCCGACGGGGCGCGAGTCGGTGACGCGGCATTCGAACCAGGCAACGGACAGGTCGTAGACGGGAGCGCCGGTGTTGGGCGCATTGAAGAAGGCGTGGTCTCCCAGCTTGTCGCCGACGAGTTCCGCCGGCTTCGTGTAGAGGCTCACGACCTCCTCGGAGTCCGCCGGCAGCATGCAGACGGTGAAGACGCCGCCGGCGTCGATGAGCTTGCGGGTGTGGGAGTCCGACTCGATGAAGATGGTGTAGAGCTTCGGCTCGAAGGAGCACTGGGTGCCCCAGTTGGCGGTCATGAGGTTGACCTCGTCGCCGCTCTTCGAGCCGACGAGGAGGATGCCATAGGGGTGGCGAAGGAGGGCGGCGGAGATGTCGGGGGCGTCCCAATCGGGCATGGGTAGTGGCTCCTCGGTGCGAGATACCCATCACGCTACCACCGCGGGCGGCGCGCGGAGCCGATTGTTTGGACAGTGTCACAAGCGCGGGCATCAGTACGAGGCTTCACCACGAGAGGACACGAGAGGGCCACAGGGGTTTTGGAAGGCGAATGGTTCTCTTATCTCTGTGGCACTCTGTGTTCTCTCGTGGTTGTCCCCCTGTCTACGAGACGAGCAGCGGTACGTCGGCGGGGGCGAACGCCTGCGTCGTTGGCAGGACCTTCTCGGCGAAGAGGCGCATGCTCCGCTCGGCTTTGTCGACGGGCATGGAGCCGTAGGAGAAGACGGCGACGAAATCGTCGGCGCCCATCATGTCGTTGATGCGCTCGAGCTTTTCGAGGCAGGTCTTCGGGCTGCCCCAGACGTTGTTCTGGAGGTAGATCTGGGCGGTGTCGAACTCGGGCGGGAGGTTGGCACGGATCTTCGCCATCTCGGCGTAGTACTCGTAGCCCTTGAGCCCCTGGAGGTGGTCGCCGAGGAACTGGTAGTGGCGGAGGGCGCTGTCGCCGTACTCGGGCAGGTACTGGCGCGCGCCTTCTTCGGCCTCGGCGTCGGTCTCGGCGCAGTAGACCCAGCAGACGACGGTCGGGCGCTCCGGCTGCCAGCCGTGCTCCTCCACGCGGATGCGGTTGTACTCGCCGAGCTCGTGCTTGTGCTCCTCCCAGAGCCGCTGGGGGATGAAGAGCGGCTTGCAGTTTTCGTGGGCAGCGACGGGCATCGACGTCGGGCTGCCCCAGGCGATGTAGAGGTTATCGAGGAGGGCGTTGCCCGGGCGCGGCCGCGGGCGGAGCGAGGTCCGGCCGATGTGGTTGTACTTGCCGTCGTACGAGAACCACTCGGACGAGAGCCCCGCACGGATGACGTCGAGCGACTCCTTGAAGCGTTCTCGCGACTCGTCCATCGGGATGCGGTGGCCGTTGTACTCGCGGATGCCGAGCCCGCGGCCCATGCCGACCTTGATGTTGCGGCCGTTGAGCATGTAATCGAGCGCGACGTAGCCCTCGGCTACGGTGATGGGGTCGTGCCAGGGCAGGACGACCACCATCGTGCCCATGTCGATGCGCTGCGTGCTGCCGGCGAAGTACGCGAGGAACTGCGTCGGGTTGTTGATCATCGTGTAGGGCGTGAAGTGGTGCTCCACGGTCCAGAGGGAGTCGAAGCCAAGCGGCTCGACCAGGCGGCCGAGGTGAAACTGCTCCTGGTAGATCTGCGCGTCGGGGATGAGCTGGGGCAGCTCCGGCGCATCCGGGTTGGCCTCGGCCGCCTCGAAGCGATCCCAGTCGACGTAGTTCTGGGCGAAGAGCGTGACACCGACTTTCATGGCGAACCTCCGACGGGTGGTGGCGACGAGCCTACACGACGGAATTGCGGCCCGGTACCGGCCCGGTGGGGGCTACGAAACCGCTTCGTAAACCGGGAGTTCGGTGATCTCGGCTTCCTCGACGACGGCCGGGAGCCAGAACGTGAAGACGGCGCCGCCGCCGGGCCGGTCCGCCGCGGAAATCTCGCCGCCCTGCACCTCGATGAGCTTGCGGCAGACAGGCAGGCCAAGGCCCAGCCCTTCCTGGCCCTCGTTCGGGAGCCGGACGAAAGGTTGGAACACACGATCCGGTTTGCCTTTGACCCCGGGACCGCGATCCGACACGGACACCGACACCCTGCCGCCGCCTCCCTGTGCCCGCACTTCGATGGGCTCGGTTCGCGAGCCGTACTTGGCGGCGTTCGAGAGGAGGTTGAGAAGGATTTGTTGCACCCACTCGGGGCGGCCGTTTACGGGGGGCAGATTGTTCGCGATGTGCACCTCGACCGCGGGCAATGGGTAGCGGTCGCCATGGCGCTTTACGGCTCGTTTCACTTCGTGGCTGAGAAGCACGGGCTCCAGCTCGGGCGTGGGGACGGACTCCGGCCGCGAAAGACGCAGCATGTTTTCCACCAGCCCCTGCAGGCGCTCGCTCTCGTCCTCCATGTCGCGGAGTGCCTGGTCCCGCTCCTCGGCGGTGAGGCCGTCCGCCGAGCGCCGGAGGAGCCGAGCGTTGCCAAGCACGACCGTGATCGGCGTGCGCAGCTCGTGGGACACCATTCCCAGGAACTCGTCTTTTTCGCGGTTGGAGCGACGCAGGCTCGCTTCGACACCGCGCCGCCGGATGGTGAAGAACGTCCAGCCGAGCAAGCCGGCGATCCCGGCGGCGAGGAGGCCGATGGCGACCTCTGCCTCCAGGGCGTGACGGCCGGCAGCGTCGTGAGCGCTGTTCCTTTGAGCGGCCTCTTCCCGCACGATGCCGACGAGCGAAGTGCGGATGCTTTCGGTCAGGGATGCGCCCGTGCCTTCATTGACAGTCGCCAGCGCCGCGTCGTGCGTGCCGGCGCGCTGTTGGGCGATTGTCTTATCCATTTCGGCGATCTTGGCGTCGACGTCGGCGCGCAGTTGCTGGATGAAGGGCGACTCGACCGCATCGCCGAGGGTGCGCTGTTCGAGCTGATCGACGTTCTGGCGGAGGCTCGCGACGTCCTTCGTGTAGCGCGTGAGCGCAGCCTCGTCGCCGGTGAGGAGGTATCCGCGCTGGCCGGACTCGGCATCGAGGAGGTTCGTGAAGAGGACCGCTTCGACGGAATACGTTTGCGCTGCGTCGAGTGTGGCGGCCTCGGAGTCGCGATAGGCGCGGAGGCTTACGAACGCGACGGCGATAAGCGCCGCCCCGCCGAGTGCAGCAAGCGAAAACGGCAACCAGGGAGACCGCCAGAGCCTCGCCACGAGCCCTCCAGACAAAATTGCGTGAGAGAGAGCGTACCGGAGGGGATGCTGCAGCGGGCTTGCAAATCCATCTCAGGAGCCGACGGGAAATGCCACGAAAGCGCCACTTTGTGACACTTCTGTATGACGACATACATAGCGTGACGCCAACTATTTACGTGTGGGTGATCGCTATGTAACCTGCGCGAGTGGATCGGATTAGCAGCGGCATGCAGGTCGTCGACGTATCGGATCGGCGCGTCGGTGAAGTGGAAAAGGTGCGCATCGGCTTCGGCTTCCTCGTCCGCCGGGACGGGGAAGGAACGAGCGTATGGCTGCCCCAGGCTGCCATCTTCAATGTCGATCGAGGTCGCGTGAGCCTCGTCTGCAATCGCGCACAGCTCGACGAATACAAGCTCGAGGAACCACGAGACTAGACCGGTCCCCAGGGTACGCCGTCCGTGTAGACTGCCGGCCGGAGGCGAACGATGGCGACTGTTGAGACGGTGCTGGGACCAATCGACGCGAGCAAGCTTGGAGTTGTGCTGAGCCACGAGCACGTGCTCGTGGGGATGGGCGAGGACAACCACCACTATCCGTGGCGGTTCGATTGGGCGAAGACGCGCGCGCAGGCGATCAAGGAGTTGAGCGAGGCGAAGGCGGGCGGCGTCGATTCGATGATCGACCTGACGACGCCGGACCTCGGGCGCGATGTCGAGTTTGTGGCCGACGTGGCGAAGGCGTCCGGGGTGAACGTGGTCGTGGCGACCGGGATCTGGCGCGACGTGCCGCGGTCGTTCTGGGCGCGCGACCTGGACGAGATCGCGGACATCTTCGTGCGCGAGATCGAAGTCGGCATCGGGATGACGAGTATCAAGGCGGGCGCGATCAAGGTCGCGAACGACATGGGCGGCGTGAGCCCGGAGGGCGAGCGCATCCTGCGTGGCGCGGCGCGGGCGCTGAAGCGCACGGGCTGCCCGATCAGCACGCACCACTGGGCGCCGGAGCAGGTCGGAACCCGCCAGGTCGAGATCTTCAAGGAAGAGGGCGCGCCGATGGATCGCATCTGCATCGGCCACAGCGCCGACACGACGGATGTCGCGTACCTGGAGTCGCTGCTCAACCAGGGCGTCTACCTGTCGATGGACCGCTACCCCGGGGGCAACGGGCGGCCCGAGTGGCGCGAGCGCAACGCGACGGTGAAGGCGCTGGTCGACAAGGGGTGGGCGCACCGCCTGATGCTCGGGCACGACTATGCCCCGGCGCCGGTGCTCGCCGGCCGTGAGCCCGTGAGTACCGGGCAGCCGACGCGCTACCTGTTCGTCAGCAGCGTGGCTGTGCCTGCGCTGCGCGAGGCCGGCGTGGCGCAGGCCGACATCGACACGATGATGCGGGATGTGCCGCGGCGGTTTTTGACGGGGGAGGCGGCGTAGGCGGAGGTGGGGGCGCCGGGCGTGGCGCGCTGGGGTTGGCGCGCGAGATCACGTCGGCTCCCTTGGACGGTCGCCGTACTGACCCGGGTCGGCTGTGAAGGGCGGTGCGGGGGATGGTGCGCGAGATCACGTCGGCTCCCTTGGACGGTCGCCGTGCTGATGGGTGGTCGCCGTGCTGATATGTGGTCGGCTGTGAAGGGCGGTGCGGGGGATGGTACGCGAGATCACGTCGGCTCCCTTGGACGGTCGCCGTGCTGACCTCCGGTCTGCGGCGGTGGGGGTGATACGAGCGCCGGGCGTGTCTCGCGAGATCACGTCGGCTCCCTTGGACGGTCGCCGTGCTGACTCCGGTCTGCGGTGTGGGGCGGTGCGGGGGGTGGTACGCGAGATCACGTCGGCTCCCTTGGACGGTCGCCGTGCTGACTCCGGTCTGCGGCGGTGGGGGTGATACGAGCGCCGGGCGTGTCTCGCGAGATCACGTCGGCTCCCTTGGACGGTCGCCGTGCTGACTCCGGTCGGCGGCGTAGGGCGGTGCGGGGGATGGTACGCGAGATTGCGTCGGCTCCCTTGGACGGTCGCCGTGCTGATGGGTGGTCGCCGTGCTGACGGGTGGTCGCCCTGCTGATATGTGGTCGCTGCAGCGAGGCGGGGGGGGCGCGGGGCGTGGCCGACCCATACGGCGAGCGGTCTGTAGACTCGATCGGCGGGCGAGACGCGGTTCGTGGAGTTGCTGTCGATGAAGCTGAGCGTGCTGGACCAGTCGCCGATACGGGCGGGCGGGACGCCGCGGCAGGCGCTGGCGGAGACCCTGGAGCTGGCGCAGCTCGCCGACCGGCTGGGGTATGAGCGGTACTGGGTCGCGGAGCATCACAGCACGGGCGGGCTTGCCTCGGCGACGCCGGAGATCCTGATCGAGGCGATCGCCTCGCGAACAGAGCGCATCCGCGTTGGCTCGGGCGGCGTGATGCTGAGCCACTACAGCCCGCTCAAGGTGGCGGAGAGCTTTCGCATGCTCGAGGCGCTGCACCCGGGCCGCATCGACCTTGGCGTGGGTCGCGCGCCGGGCAGCGATACGCGCACGGCGACGGCGCTCGCGACAGGGCCGGGCCGGCTCGGGATCGAGCACTACCCCGAGCAGCTCATGGACCTCTACGGCTACCTGTCGGATACGCTTCCGGCGAACCACCCGTTCGCCGGCATCCACGCGATGCCGGCGGGCGAGACGATGCCGGAGCTGTGGCTGCTGGGATCGAGCGACGCGAGCGCGCAGTACGCGGCCGAGCTGGGCTGGAGCTTCTGCTACGCGCACTTCATCAACCCCTACGGTGGCCTCGTGCATACGCAGAACTACCGCGCCGCCTTCTGCCCGTCGCCGATGCTCGCCGAGCCGCGGGCGAGCCTCGCCATCTCCGCGACGGTGGCGGAGACGCGGGAAGAGGCGGAGCGGCTCTGCTGGAGCCGCTGGGGGGCGCGCGTTGGAGCAGCGCGTGGCCGCCGAACCGGCTTCCTCCCGCCGGAAGAGGCGATGGCGCTGGAGTTCACGGCGCCCGAGCGCGAGTACATCGAGCACATGCGCAGCGAGTCGATTCACGGCGACCCGGCCACGGTGAAGGCGCGCATCGAGAAGATGGCAGCGGACTACGACGTCGAGGACGTCGTGGTGGTAACCATCACGTACGACTTCGAGGCGCGAAAGCGATCGTACGAGTTGCTCGCGGATGCCTTCGGGCTCAAAGGAGCTTCGGCAGCACCTTCTCCGTGAACAGGACGAAGCTCTCGTGGCTGAGCGGCGCCGCGAGCAGGTAGCGAAGCGGCAGTTCGTCGCGCAGGCGCTGGAGCTGGTCGACGACCATCTCGGGCGTGCCATGGACGATGACGTTGTTGACGTAGCGGTCCACCGGGGTCTCGTCCCCGGCTGTCGGCGCGTTGCCTTTCGCGTACGAGCCAACGGTCCACTCGGCGCCGCTCCGCGCGACTTCCCGCGCCTGGGCGGCGGTCGGCGCGATGGCGAGGAGCCTCGCGATCGGTATCTCGCGCTGGCCGAACTCGAAGCCGTGGTCGACGAGCGCCTGGCGGTAGGCGGTGTGTTTCTTGGCGATGTCGGCGTGGGAGCTGTGGGGGTCCATGAGGATGGTGTAGCCCTTCTCCGCGGCACGCTCGATGGATTCGGGCGAGGTGGCGGCGAGCCACACGGGGGGATGCGGCTCCTGCAGCGGCTTCGGCAGCACCTCGATGTTCTCGAACTGCCAGAACTTGCCCTCGAAGCTCATCTTCGGCTGCGTCCACGCGGCCTGGACGATCTCAACGCATTCGCGGAAGCGGTCCGAGCTCTCCTGGACGGGGACGTTGAAGGCGCGGAACTCGGTGGGGTCGAAGCCGCGCCCGGCGCCCCAGTTGAGGCGTCCGCCCGAGAGGTGATCGAGCAGGGCGAGATCTTCGGCCAGCCGAAGCGGATGGTAGAAGGCGGCGAGCGTGACGGCCGTGCCGATGCGCAGGTTCTTCGTGCGGGCGGCGACGTGCGTGCCCATCATCGTGACCGAGGGGCAGATGCTGTAGGTGTTGAAGTGGTGCTCGGCCAGCCAGACCGCGTCGTAGCCGCCTTCGTCCATGATCGCGATGCGGTCGAAGGCACGCTGGTAGACCGTTTCGAGCGGGATGCGCCGGCTCCACGAAAAGAACTGCAGCACTCCGAATTTCATCGCACCTACCTCTTCGCGGACGATACGCCGCCACCGTCGAGACTGGGAATCGTGACGGCCGCTATGCTTCCGCCATGGAACAACGACAGCTCGGCAGGTTGGGACCGGTCAGTGCGCTCACGCTCGGCGGAGGCGGGCTTGGCCAGGTGTGGGGCGCGACCACGCGCGACGAAGCCGTCGCCACGACGCGTCGCGCGGTCGAGGCGGGCATCACGCTCCTCGACCTGGCGCCGACGTATGGCGCCGGCGAAGCAGAGATGGTGATCGGCGAGGCGTTCAATGGCTCGCTGCCGGCGGGCGTGCGCGTGACGACGAAGTGCCTCCTGGGCACGCCGCCGGCGAACGAGGTGTACGAGCGGCTCTCGGCGAGCCTTGCAGGCAGCCTCGAGCGGATGCGCGCTCCGGCGGGTGGACGTGTTCATCCTCCACGGGATGATCGCGAAGGAAGCTCCGGAGGGTGCGACGTCGCGGACCGCGCGGGCACTGTTTCGCACGGCCGTGATTGCGGCGTACCAGCGGCTGATCGAGGAGGGCCGGATCGGCGCCTGGGGTATCACGGGTGTGGGTGAGCCAGACGCCATCATCGAGACGCTGGAGGATGAGCCGGCGCCGGCGGTGGCGCAGTGCATCGCGAACCTGCTGGACTCGCCCGGCGGCATGAAGCGCTTCGACGCGGAGCCGCGGCCACGGGACATCATCGCGACGGCCGTGCGGCGCGGCGTCGGCGTGCTGGGCATCCGAGCCGTGCAGGCCGGCGCGCTCGTCGATGTGCCAGACCGCGAACTGCAGGGCGCCGAGGCGGCCGACTACGCCCGGGCGGCGGCGTTCCGGGAGATCGCCGCCGGCATGAAGACGACGGCCGCGGCGCTCGCGCATCGCTACGCCCTCTCGATGAGCGGGCGTGAGCTCGGTGGTGCTGGGGGTCAAGAACCGGGAGGAACTGGAGGAGTGCCTGGAGGCCGAGGCGGCTGGTCCGCTTGTGGCCGATGTGATGGCGCGGATCGATGCGACGGTGCACCCGACCGGGCCGTGACGATCAGGCGGCGGACGTGTTTTCGGGCGCGACGGCCCAGGTGGGCTGGTAAGGCGAGTTGACGCCGTAGCGCGAACGCTGGATGCGCGTCGGGATGGTCATGGCGGGGCGCTCGATCTGAGCCCAGCGGCTGGCGCGGCGGTGTGCTGCAAGCTCGATGACCACGCCGTCGTTCACGACGACCCCCTTAGCCCTCGCCCCACGCTTACAAGTTCGACGCGGCGTTGCGTGGAGAACAGGTGTCGGATGGCCTGATCTTCACCGGACTGTCACGTTCAGCCTTTGCCCGCTGCGAGCGGACGCGGGCCGAGCGTCTTGCCCCCGAGCGCGGCGTGGAGCGTGGCCAGCGAGGCGATGAGCGCGTCCATCTGCGCGTTCGCGGCCTCCGTCGGCTGGCCGTCGGCGAAGTCGGCGTTGCTGAGATAGACGCTCGTCGGGGCGGTGTTGGCGCCGAACCAGGTGAGCACGTCCCGGAGGTGTCCATCGACGCCCAGGTAGTGGTGGAGCGTCGCACCCATCGCGACGATGCCGCAGGCCTTGCCGTGGAGCGCGTCGAACGGCACGAGGTCGAGCAGGTTCTTGAGGGAGCCGGACATGGAGGCGCGATAGACCGGGCTGGCGAGGATGACCGCGTCGGCGGCGGCGAGCTTGCCGACGACGGCGGCGCTGTCGTCGCCGAGCTGGTCGAGCGGGCGGCCGTCCGCGAACGAGACGGTGACCGTGGCGAGGTCGATCAGTTCGGTCGAGTGGCCGGCGGCGCGGGCGCGGTCGAGGGCGCCTTCGAGGACACGCGACATGCGGCCGGGCGGGGTGACGCTGCCGAGAACGGCGACGATCGAGGACAACGGCGGTCTCCGAGAAGGGGTGCTCGCACCGTAGCGGCGGCGGATGGCCCCGACAAGGTCGCCAGCGGACAAAGGGAGGCACGAGCTTTTGTCGCGGCGAGAGCGGGCGTAAGCTCCGGCGTCATGGCTGATGCGACGACGGAGGCGGCAGGCGCCTATGCGGGCCTGCGCGTATTGGATTTCACGAGCGGCGTGGCGGGACCGATGGCGTGCGGGCTGCTCGCCCAGTTCGATGCCGACGTACTCAAGGTCGAAGGACCGGCGGGCGACCGCATGCAGGAGCACCCGGGCTACATCGCCTGGAACTGCAACAAGCGCCGCGTCGTCCTCGACCTGGCCACGCCCGCGGGGCTGGCGCGCGCGAAAGAGCTGATCGCGGACGCCGACGTGGCGGTGTTCGACTGGGCGCCCGGAGAGATGGAGCGGCTCGGCCTGGACGCGACGGCGCTGACGGCGGCGCACCCGCGGCTCATCCACGCGTGGCTGCCGATGTATGGCACAACCGGCCGCTGGGCCGACCTGCCTCCCGAGGACTCGCTGCTGGCGGCGGCGAGCGGCGTGTCGTTCAGCCAGTTCAGCTGGGAAGACGTGCCGGTGCAGTTGATCACGCCGCAGGTGAGCTACGGACACGCCACGCTCGCCGCGGGCGCGATTGGGACGGCGCTGTTCGAGCGCGAACGGAGCGGGAAGGGCCAGGGTGTGGTCTGCAGCGGCGTGCACGCGGCAGGTGCGGTGCGCAGCGGTGGAGCGATCCGCGCGCCGGGAATGCAGCGCATGGGCGCGGGCCGTGGCGCGCGCGGCGGCAGCCCGAACTACCGGCTCTACCAGTGCGGCGACGGCGAGTGGCTGTTCATGGCGACGCTCACGCTGCCGTTCTTCCTCCGTGGGCTGGAAGCGCTCGACCTGCTGGAGCTGCTGGCGATGGACGGCGTGGAGGGCGAGATCGCGAACCTCCAGAAGCCGCCGACGAACGAGGAAGTCATCGCCCGCATCGACGCGCGCTTCGCGGAGAAGACGCGGGCGGAGTGGATGGAGATCTTCGGGCAGATGGGCGTGCCCGCAGGTCCGGTGGGCCATCGCGACGAGTGGTTCGCCGGGGAGCAGGTCGCAGCCAACGAGATGCGCATCGAGCTCGACCACCCCGTTCACGGCCGCATAGCCGTCCCGGGCGTGTCGGCGAAGCTCACGGCCTCGCCCGGCGGTGTCCGCGCTGTGATGACCGACGCGGCAGACCGCGGATGGCTGGCTGCCGCGGCGCCTGCGCCGGAGCCTCCCGCGGCGGCGCTTCCGCCGGCGGCGAAGCCCCTGGCCGGTGTGCGCATCCTCGACATGGGGAACGTGATTGCGGGGCCGTTCGGACCCACCGTGCTCTCGAACTACGGCGCCGACGTCATCAAGGTCGAGCCGCCGGAGGGCGACACATTCCGGATAGCCGCGATCGGCTTCGCCGGCTGGAACCGCGGCAAGCGCAGCGTCGTGATCGACCTCAAGACGGAGGAAGGCTGCGAGGCGTTCAAGGCGCTCGTGCGGACGTCCGATGTTGTCGTCGACAACTTCCGGCGAGGAGTAACGGAGCGGCTCGGCATCGATTACGAGTCGCTGCGGAAGGTCAACCCGAACATCATCACCGTCTCCGTCATGGGGTTTGGGCCGACGGGGCCGCTGGCAGGCGAGCCGGGCTTCGACCCGGTGCTCCAGGCGCGCGGAGGGCTCATGGCGGCGCAGGGCGGCGACGACGAGCCCGTGTTTCATACCGTGGCCGTGAACGACGAGGCCAGCGGGCTGATGTCCGCCTTCGCGACCGTGACGGCGCTCTACGCCCGCGCCCGCACGGGCCGGGGCCAACACGTCTGGACCTCGCTCGCGAACCAGTCGGTGGTGACGCAGTCGGGCGAGCTGACGACGTGGCCGGGTCGACCGCCGATGCCGCTCGGAGACCGCGATTGCCCCGGGGTCTCGGCGTTGCACCGCCTCTACGCGTGTGAGGATGGCTGGATCGCCCTGGCGGCGACCACCGCCGAGCACGCGAACGCGCTCGGAGAGGCGCTCGGACGCCCGTCGTGGTTCGACGCGTCGACTGCGCTGACGGAGCCGCGAGACGGCGCGCTGGCGGCCCGCATCGCGGAAAGCCTGGCCACCCTGGGGCGCGAGGCCGCCGTGGAGCTGCTGCTGAAGCACGGCGTACCGGCGTCCCCCGCCATCCGCGTGGAGGAAACGCACGAGGACCCATGGCTGGTGGCGAACGGCTTCTGGGAGGAGTACGAGCTGCCGGGGCACGGACCCGTGCTTGGCCTCCGCGGCTACGCGGAGTTCTCGCGGACGCCGGGCGGGTTTACGTTGCCGGCGCCGCAGCTCGGGGCGCACACGGAAGAGGTACTGAGGTCGCTGGGGATGGGGTGACGGCTGGAGCCGGTCAGGCTGCGCCGTCTGATGTACGCGGCTGGGAGTGAGGGCGCGCGCGGCTCCCTTGGACGGTCGCCGTACTGATGTTGGCGCGGCGGTCACTGTTGGCGCCGGTGCGCATCTGCTGGGGATTGAAGTGACGGCTGGAGCCGGTCGAGGCTGCGCCGTCTGATGTACGCGGCTGGGAGTGAGGGCGCGCGCGGCTCCCCTGGACGGTCGCCGTACTGATGTTGGCGCGGTGGCCGGGCGACTCCGTTAGTAGTGGATGGCCCGGGGGGCGCCGCCGCCGGCGGCGATGGCGTCGCCGTTGATTGCAACGGAGCGCGGCGAGGCGAGGAAGACCACGATGTCCGCCACTTCGTCGGCGGTTACGAGGTGGCGGATGCTGTTCGACTCCGCCATCTGGCGCTCGACTTCCTCGGCGGTGCGGCCGCTTGCCCTGGCTCGAGCCGCCACAACGCCCTCGGTCTTCTCGGTTCGCGTCAGGCCGGGGTGCACGACGGTGACGTTGACGCCTCGTGGCCCCAGTTCGTCGGCCAGGTTCTTGGTCATCGCCGCCACGGCGACGTTGCGCATGCTGCCGATGGTCGAGCCGGACTGCCGGGCGGCCAGCCCGCTGATGTTGATGATCCGGCCCCAGCCATTGGCCGTCATGTAGGGCGCGACTTCCCGCGCGCAGCGGAGGTAGCCCATCACTTTCACGTTCATGTCCTCGAAGAACAGGTCGCCCGTGATGTCGCGCAGTTGCGGCACGGGCCCCTGCCCGCCCGGTTTCGCGGCGGCATTGACGAGGATGTCGGCGCCGCCGAGCGCAGCGACCGCCGCCGCCACGCCTTCGCGAACGCTCTCGTCGGAGCCGGTGTCGGCCACAACCGGGACGATGCGGCGCCCGGAAGCCGCGGCGATCTCCTTCGCGCTCGCTTCGAGCTCGGCCAGGTTTCGCGCGAAGATGGCGAGGTCGACGCCTTCGCGTGCGAGCGCGTGGGCGATCGCCTTGCCGATGCCCTTGCTGCCGCCGGTGACGATGGCGCGTTTGTCCTGGAGCTGAAGATCCATGGGTTCCCCCGGCTGGTGATTTAGAGCGGATTCTAGCGGGACTGGACAGCCGGGCCGGGATGGCGTGGTATGCGCACACCTAAAAGCCAGCAGGAGGCGGCGATGGCCAGATTTGCACCACTCGATCTCGAACGACTCAGTCCCGACCAGAAACGCGTGGCGGACGAGATCCGCAGCGGCCCACGCGGCGGCATGCGCGGTCCGTTCGAGGCGTGGCTCCGGAGCCCGGGTCTCGCCGATCACGCCCAGAAGCTCGGCGCGTACTGCCGCTTCGGCACGAGCCTTGCGAAGGATGTGTCGGAGCTAGCGATCCTGCTCACCGGCAAGCGTTACCGCGCGCAGTTCGAGTTCTGGGCACACGCGCGGCTGGCGCGTGACGCGGGCGTGCCCGACGACGTGATCGAGGCGATCCGCACGGACGCCGAGCCGCAGCTGCGGCGTGAGGTCGACAAGGCGGTGTACGCGCTCGTCACGGAGTACTTCGCCACGACCCGGGTCTCGGACGCCACATATGAGCGCGCACTGGCGGCGCTCGGCGAACGAGGCCTTGTGGACCTCGTGGGGCTGGTCGGCTACTACAGCCTTGTTTCGATGACGCTGAACGTCTTCGAGGTAGGGTTGCCCGCGGGCGAGGCCGAGCCGCTGGCGTAGACGGAGAGGTCAGCTCCGAAGCCGATTCCGGCGTTCCTTCCCACCGTCGGACTTCACGGCGGGCTGCTGGAGAACGACATCGTAAACGGGTCAGACGGATGAGGGCGCGAAAACTCCACGAAGCGGGTGTTCGTCCCCTCTCCCCAGGCGGCACCGTCTTTGTTCGGGAAGTGGAGGTCTAGCGTCACCAGGAGAACAAAGTTGTCGTTGGACGTGAAGCGTGCCACCCGGGCGGTCGTCACTGTGCCTGACAGCAGTTGTAGGTCGTCACGTTTCGCCCGCTGGTTCTCGACGACCATGGTACCGGCCGCGATGAGTCCGGCGGTTCGCCATGTGTCGAGATAAGACTGCAGGCGCGTGACGGCCTCACCAGCAACCGTGAGGTCCAGGTCGCTCGCCGGCGAACCGCCCGAGCCCGGAGTGAGCGACTCCACTGTCAGGCCCGGACGGGCTTGAGTGGAGGTCGCGGCGGCCTGCGGCGAACCATCGTCGGTGGCTGCGGTTTGTGGCCCTGAGGCGTGACCACAAGAGACCTGGCCCAACGTCGCAATTACGACCGCCAGCCCAAACCAGGCTGACGGGCGCAGCCAACAACGCGGCCAGTTACGGGCCACCAAGGCGTCCTACAGGCCCTGTTCTGCGCAGACCTCGTTGTCATACAGGATGTGGCCCGTGTATGACGCCGGCTGCTCGCAGATCCAGCGCGCGGCCTTGCCCATCAGGTCCGCGGGCTCGAAGTCCAGCCGCGGGTTGTTCGGGTCGTTCTCCGCGAAGATGTTGCCGGGAGTCTGGATGCGGCCCTGCGGGGAGAGAACGTTCACCGCGATCTTGTCGTCCTGGAGCTCCATCGCGAGACCCTGCGTGAGCCGCTCGAGGCCAGCCTTGATCATGCCGTAGAACGAACCGCCGCGGCGTCCCGCCGGATACGGCCCGGGGCCCGGGAACACGGCCGCGCGCGACGAGACATTGATGATGTGTCCCCCGCCGGCGGCGCGGATGTGCGGGATCGCCTCGCGCATCAGGAGGATTGGCCCGCGCAGGTCCACCTGCCAGATGAGGTCGATGTGGCGCGGCTGGATCGACTCGATCGAGCCCGGCACGAGGATCGCCGCGTTGTTGACGATGATGTCCAGCCGGCCGAGCTGGTCGACGGTCTGCTTCACGCCCGCCGCGATCTGCTCCGGCTCGCGCATGTCCATGTGCACGGCGATCGCTTTGCCGCCCTCGCTCTTGATCCCCTCGGCCACGGAATGGATGGTGCCGGGGAGCCGCTTGTCCTTGACCTCTTCCGTGCGTGCGGCGATGGCGACCGCCACCCCTGCCCGCGCCAGGTGCTGCGCAACGTATTCGCCGATGCCGCGGCTCGCCCCGGTGACGAGTGCGACCTTCCCATCGAGTGCCATGAGAGCCTCCTTGTGTGCGGGAGGAGGATAGCGAGCCGCACGGCCGCTGTCAGGGCGGCGTCTTGCCTTTGCCGCCGGGCGTGGTCATTCTTCGCCAATGCTGCGATTTGGCTGGTACATCCCGACACACGGCGACAGCACGACGGTGGGCGACCCGGCGACCTTCATCCCGCCGGACATGGAGCTGTTCATGCGGGTGGCGCGAGCGGCCGAGGCAGCGGGGTTCGAGTACGCGCTCGTGCCTGTCGTGACGACCTGCTACGAGGCGTGGATCTCGACGGCGATGATGTCGGCGAAGACGGAGCGGCTGAAGATGCTGGTCGCTGCGCGGCCGGGGCTGATCGCGCCGACGCTGATGGCGAAGATGATCGCTACCTTCGACCAACTCAGCGGCGGGCGGATCTACGTGAACCTGATTGCCGGCGGCGGCCAGGCGGAGATGGCCGCGGACGGCGTGTACTACGACCACGACGCGCGCTACGAGCTGATGGATGAGACGGTGCTGCTGATGAAGCGGGCGTGGGCGGAGGACAAGCCGTTCGACTGGGAGGGCAAGCACCACCGCGTCGAAGGCGCCTACGTCTATCCGAAGCCGCTGCAGAAGCCCCATCCACCGTTCTACATCGGCGGCATCTCGCCCGCGGCCATCGACGTCGGTGCGCAGCACGCCAACGTCTACCTGTTCTGGGGCAACACTCCCGCGCAGATCCGGGAGGACATCGCCACGGTGCGCACAGCGGCGGCGCGCTATGGCCGGGAGCACGAGCTTCGCTTCGGGATGCGGTTCCAGGTGCTGGTGCGGGAGACGGAAGCCGAGGCGCGGGCGGCCGCCGAAAACCTGATTGCGACAGCGACCGAGCGGGCGAAGGCGTCGCGCTACACCGGGCTGGGCAACGAGTCCGCCGCGGACGGGCGCATGCGCGCGTTCGCCGAGAGCACGGCCGGCGACAACTACTGGATCTCGCGGCACCTCTACGCCGGGCTGACGACCGTCCGCCACGGCGCGGGCGTAATGGTCGTCGGCAACCCCGAGCAGGTCGCGCAGACGCTGCAGGAGTACATCGACATCGGCTGCAGCGAGTTCTGCCTTTCCGGATACACGCACGACGAGGAGGCGGAGCGGTTCGGCCGACTGGTCATGCCGTACTTCCGGGATCGCATCGCGCCGTTCTAGAGGCGGCCTCAGAGGGCTGGAAGCCTTAGCCGTGGGCGAAAATCGACGGGTAGAGCTCCGCGACCACCTGGTGGCACGAACAGGCGGCGGCGTTCAGGCGTTTGAGGTCGACTACCGTGATGCAGGAGCGGCGCAGGGCGACGGCTCCATCGCGTTCGAGCGCTTCGAGGGCTACGGACGCAGAGGCGCGCCGCACTCCCAGGAATTCGGCGACGTTCGCCTGCGTGAGGTCGATGTCATCGCCTTCGGTGGCGTCGTGAGCCTCGAGAAGCAATCGGGCGCAGCGATGGGCAACACGGTGACCAACTGCGCAGGCAACCGACTGCGCAAGCACCGTCGTGCACCAGGCTGAGTAGCGTTCGAGGATGGTGTGCGTTCGCGAGCCGGGCGACGCAATCTGCGTGAGTGTTGCCGAGGAGAGTGCGAGGGCCTGCCCCGGAAGTTCGACGATGGCGGAGCGGCCGATCGAAGACATGGCGAAGAGCGCCGGGAGGCCGACCACACCATTCGGGCCGACGGAAAGGGTGTTCACGTTGGCGCCCTCTTCCAGCGCGACGGTGATGGCGACCATCCCGGCGAGTGGGAAGCAGACGAGCCTGGCCGGCGGTCCGCCGTGGTGCAGGACTTCGTGCCGGCGCAACGGAACCACGTGGGCGTTAGCGACAAGGGCGGCACATTCGGCTGGAGGCAGGGCTGCGATGATCCGGTTGGAGGTGAGTTCCGCATCCATGGCTGTGCTCCACATCGGCGGTATGTCCAGCCATCCGCTGCCCGGCCCGTCGTGACAACACTGTGGCATATGACGCACGGCCCCACGGAGGACCGTTAGGGCCGGCACTTTTGCGCCAGGTGGTCCAATCCGCGGAATTTCGTACAAGACTGCGGCCGGGCAGGCACTATCGTTTGCCGCATCGATCCAAGGAGGCTGACATGCCTGGTCTGACACCGCATCTCTGGGTGAGCGACATGAAGCGAAGCATCGCGTTCTACCGTGACGTGATGGGATTCACGGTCCGGAGGGCCGAGCCGGAGGCTGCGCCAACGTTCGCCTCGCTCGAACGGCCCGACGCGAGCCTCATGCTGTCGCCGTTCGACGAGTCGTTCGGTGGCTGGGAGACGGCGAAAGCCGCGCAGGAGAGGCGCGGCGAGGGCGGGGCGGTCTCGTTCTACATCGAGGCCGGGGACATCCAGCAGGAGTATGAGCGCGCGGTTGCAGCGGGCGCGAGGATCGTCGATCCGCTGGGGCCGCGACCGTGGGGACAGACGGAGTACACGGTGGCCGACCCCGACGGGTTCTGGTGGGGAGTGTGGAAGGTGGGCTAACCGCGCACGCGGCGCCACTTGCGCAGACTCGTGAGCTCGCGGGCGATGGGCAAGCGACCGCCAACCTCGGTGTAGGAGACCTCGGCGACGTAGACGTCGCCGTGCGAGTCGACGGCGATGCTGTGCGGCCAGAGGAACTGGTCGGGCGCTTCGCCGGGGAGGCTGGCGCCGAAACGCGCCTGGAGTTTTCCCGCGCGGTCGTAGATGGAGACGCGGTGGCCGAGGTTCGGGACGCCGAACTGCACCGGCGGCGGGCCTTGCTCGGCGATGTAGATGCTCGTGTCCTCGTCGCGTCCGCCGGCGACGGCTACGGCGTGATGGACGTGCCACTCGCCGCGGAACTCGCCCGGCGAGCGAGAAGATCTGCACGCGGTGGTTCTCGCGGTCGGCGACGATGACGGCGTCGTCGCCGAACATGGCGATGCTGTGAGGCAGGCTGAACTCGCCCGGGTCGGCGCCCGGCTGCCCCCACGACTGGATGAGCGTGCCGTCAGGCTTGAAGCGGTGGACGCGCGAATTGCGGTACCCGTCGGCGACGAAGATCTCGCCGTTGGCGGGGTCGATGGCCACGTCTGTCGGGCGGTTGAACGGCTCGCCGGACTGGGCTGCCGACGCCTTCCCGCCGAGCCGGAGGAGTTCCTTTCCGTGGCGGTCGGTCTTCGTGATGGTGTGTCCGAGGACATCGACCAGCCAGAGGTTGTCCTCGTGGTCGGCGCGGATGGAATGGGCGCGGAGCCAGCGGTTGCCGGGCCACGTCTGGACGACGTTCCCGTAGGGGTCCTCAACGGGCTGCGTGCCCGACCACGGCGAATCGTTCCCCCACATGTCGACGACGTCACCGTCCGGCGAGAACACGACCACCGGCATGTTCCCGCGGTTGAAGACGTAGACGCGGTCGTCGGAATCGACGGTGACGGAGGTCGCTTCCTGGAGCCAGATGCCGTGGGGCACTTTCGCCCAGTAGGGCACGGGTTCGAAGACGGTGTCGGGCGTGACTGGTGCTGGCATGGTTCCTCCACCGGCGCGCGTCCGGTCCCCTCGATTCTACGGTCGTATACTGCGCGCGCCATGGACGAGTTGCAGATCCTCCCGCTGACGGAGGACGACTGGGAGACGCTGAAGGCCCTGCGCCTCGCCGCTCTTGCCGACGCCCCCGATTCGTTCGGCCCGACAGTCGAGTCTGCACGGGAACAGCCTGAATCCTACTGGCGAGGTTGGGCGCGCAGCCGTGCCGGGAGGCTGCAAGCGTGGGCCGCGTTTCGCGGCCGGGAGCCGGTCGGCCTCATCTCTGCCGGCGTTCCGCACGAGGCGGTGGGCCACCTTGGGGCGTTGTGGGTCGCGCCGGCCGAACGCGGCGCCGGGCTGGCGGCGCGGTTGCTGGAAGTCGCCGCCGCGTGGTGCGCAGACGTGCGGCTGCACGCGCGTCGAATTCGAAGTGACGGACGGCAACCCCGCCGAGCGGCTCTACGAGCGCCTTGGCTACCGGCGCACCGGGGCCTGGACACCGCTTCGGGAGGGTTCCGCGCTGATCGAAGTGACGATGTCCCGCGAAGTGGTCAGGCCCGGAAGCGGGTGACCCACATGCACTGGATCGGGCGCTCGTCGTCGCTGTACTGGTGGTAGGCGGCGACGACGGTGCCGTCGTCGCACTGGGTGACCGTCGGATAGCCGATGTGCCAGTACTCCCGGATAGCGTCCGGCGATGCGGCGCCGCCTTCGCGGATGACGAACTCGTTCTTCAGATCCCAGGTGAGGCCGTCGTAGGAGAAGCAGCCGCGGACGCCCCAGGGCGCCTTGCGGTAGCCGTAGACGGCGAGGACGCGGCCGTCCTGGAGCTGTATGACGTCGGCCGGATAGCCCCAGAGCGGCGTGCGGATGGGGCGGCTCCAGCTCGCGCCGTCGTCTTCGGAGTGGGCGAACCACATGTTGTCGAAGCGGCCGGGCCGCGCCTCGGTGCGCATCAGGCAGATGAGGAGGCCGTTGCGCAGCCGCGCCATGCCCGCTTCGGCATAGGTGAGGATGTGGCCGGGGTCATAGGCGACGGTGGACCAGTATTCCCAGTTGAAGCCGCCGTCGTCGGAGCGGAGGGTGAAGCAGCGCGGCGTCTCGCCGGCCATCGTCGGCCACTCGCGGATGATGGTGCCGTGGAGCGGCATGAGCAGGCCGCCGTCCGGCGAAGCTCGATGATGTGGCCGGCGCCGGAACCGCCGAGGACGTAGCGGCCGAGTCCGGACTCCGACATCGGCGTGGTGTTCACGGGGATGGCGTCGGTCCACGTGTGGCCGTCGTCGGTCGAGCGGCAGATCGCATAGCCGGTCTGGCGCTTGAGGCGCTCGCGCCTCCCCGGCGGCGGGCCGATCACCTGCTCGGCGATGTCCTTGAGGCCGGATGGAGCCATGAAGCTGCAGACGCGCGTGTGCATGAGGATGGTGCCGTCGGACACCTGGGCGAAGGCGCAGTCCCAGTTGCCGCCATGCTCGGTCCAGGGCCAGACAACGACGCGGGAGGCGGAGTCCCAGGTTCGGCCGCCGTCGGTCGAGCGGACGAGGCACGATTGGCCGCTATCCGAGTGCGAGCGGCCGCGCTCCTCGTTGTAGCCGAGCAGCAGGTCGCCGTTCTGGAGGCGGATGAGGCTGCCCTGGTTACACGCGTGTTCGGGGTCGCGATAGGCGAGGATGTGTTCGACGTCGGTGATCAAGCGCTTCTCCGGTGACGGAGCGCTGCAGGTCTGCGGTCCGCGGGCTGCATCATAGCGCGAGTCCGTTTTCGGCCTACGCGGGACGGACGCCGGTTGGTGAACCCTGTTCTCGGGCGGCCTTGCGGCGCCGATACGCGCGGGCCTTCGTCTGTGAGCCGCACAGGGCCATGTCGCACCAGACGCGCGATTGGTTCTTCGTGACGTCGACGAAGGCGAAGCCGCAGGAGCGGCAGGCCTTGAGGCGGACGGATTCGCCGCGGACGTCGCAGCGGTGCAGCGCCGCGACCACGGTCGCGAGTGCCGTGTCGGCCGCAGTGCCCGTGGTCGTGAGGGCGAGGTTGCCGTCCGCAGCGACCGCGACGGAGAACTGGACGGCGCTTCCGGCCCGGTTGATCTCTGTGCGCGTGCGGTCATCGACGTGGTCGCGGTCGGCGATGAGCGTGTTGAGTGCGGCGCGGAGGCGGAGGGCCTTGCGGAGATCGTCCGCCGAGAGCTCCCGGGATTCCTCGAGGAGGCCGTGGGTGTGTAACCACGCTCCTGCGGCGGCCGGCGTTGCCCAGAGCTCCGGGAAGTGGCGGCTCTGGATGAACTCCGTCACGAGCTCGAGGTCGGGGCTGATCTCTGCTGCCATTTGGTGTCAGCATAACGCCTCCGGACGATGGCGTCACCTCCTAAATTCGTTGACTGGTGATGTCGTCACCTGCTATAGTAAGTAGGCGGTAACGAATAGAGCCGCGAGAGGAATCAAACCATGTTCGTATCCGATCCCCAATCAGAGATCCTCGCGGCCAACCAACGCCTGGCGCAGGCGCAGCGAGAAGTCGCAAGTCTGCGGCTGGCCCGTGCCCGCCCGAATGGCCGGCGGGTGGGCGCTGCGGTGGACGCGGCGCTCGTGCGACTCACCGAGGGAGCGCGCTCCCGCCAGGCTGAGCGAGCGGCAAAGCGCTCGGGCTGCCCCGGTGGAACGCTCCGTCTCGACACGTAGCCGGGCCGAGTAAAATCGCGGGACATGGTCTGGACGTGTCCCGCCTGCGGCCGTGAGTTCGGAAAGCGCCAGTCGCACGTCTGTGCGCCGGCGATGAGCGCGGACGCGTACTTCGGCGCTCGACCACCGGTGGAGCGGGAGATTTACGAAGCGGTACGAACGCACCTGGAAGGCCTTGGCCCGGTCATCGTCGAACCGGTGAACATCGGCATCCTGTTCAAGCGGCGCCGGACCTTCGTCGAGCTGCGGCCAAGGACACGCTGGGTGCAGCTGAGTTTCGGCTTGAACTACCGGCGGGAGCACCTCCGGATTACGCGAACGTCCAGCGATCAGAGCGGCCGAGCGTGGCACGGCGTGCGCGTGACGTCGCCGAACGACATCGACGACGAAGTCCGAGCGTGGCTCACGGAGTCGTACGTGGAGTACGCGGGGTAGGCCGTCGCGGCGCCGACGGGATCGCACCGTGGGCGAGAGGTACAGTGCCAACGATGACGAGGGGCACTGCCGCCGTGTTTGCCGCGCTGTTGTTGACGGCGGCGGGGGCATTCGGCGTCGTGGCCGCCTTCGCCGACGGGACGACGAACCTGCCCCGCGCGCGGGTAGCGGAGGTGGCGTCCGATTCGGCGCCGTCGGCCGCGGCGAGCCCGACCGCGACGGCCGGGACTGCGACGGTGGTCGTCTCCGATGCGGACTCGAGCGCGACGCTCCATCTCGAAATCGCGAACACGCCCCTCGAACGAGAGATCGGCCTGATGAACCGGATGTCGCTGCCGGCGGACGGCGGCATGCTCTTCCTGTTCCCACGGGACGGCGTCGGCGCGTTCTGGATGAAGGACACGTACGTTCCGCTCGACATCGCCTTCGTGGCGAGCAACGGCACGGTCGTGCACATCGCGCATGGCAAGCCACTTGATTTGACGCCGCTCTACCCGGGGGCGCTGTACCGGTACGTCATTGAAGTCAACGACGGGTGGTTCGCCGCCCACGGGCTCGGGAGTGGGAGCGCTGGTCACGTTGCCGTCAGGGCTTCCGGCCGCGCAGTAAATCGCGGGCCCCGGCGGATTCGGCGGCAATGACGTAGGATTCCTCCCGCATCTGATTTGCTGGAGGCATTCTGAATGGCAGTTCGACTTGATGGGCAGGTGGCCCTCGTTACCGGTGCTGGCCGAGGGCTTGGCCGGGCTTACGCGATTGACCTGGCGAAGCACGGCGCCAAGGTGATCGTCAACGATTTCGGCGGGAGCGTGTCCGGCGAAGGCGCCGACCAGACCCCGGCGCAGGAAGTGGTCAACGAGATCAAGAGCATGGGCGGCGACGCTGTCGCCAACCCCGGAGACGTGGGTAGCTACGAAGACACCTACAACATGGTCAAGCAGGCGATGGACACCTGGGGCCGGCTCGACGCGGTGGTCTGCAACGCCGGCATCCTTCGCGACCTGGCCCTGCACAACATGGCCGAGAACGACTGGGACCTGGTCATCCGCGTGCACCTGAAGCAGTGCTACAACATCCTGCACCACGCCTGGCCGGTCTTCCGCCAGCAGGCGTACGGCCGCGTCGTCATGGCGACATCGACCTCGGGGCTCATCGGCAACTTCGGGCAGGCGAACTACGGCGCTGCGAAGGCCGGCATGTACGGCCTCATGAACGTCGCCAAGATCGAAGGCGAGAAGTACAACATCAACGTCAACCTGATCTCGCCGGGCGCGGCGACGCGCATGACGAACAACCTCATGGGCGCGCAGAACCAGGACGCCGACGAGCGCCAGGTGGTCATGGGTCCGGAGCACGTCGCTCCCGCCGTGACCTACCTCTGCTCGCCGCAGTGCAAGGAGAGCGGCGTCTGCATCAACGCCTCCGGCGGGCAGTACAGCCGGATCGCGTTCGTTCGCAACAACGGCGTGCGCTACGACCCGCACGAGCACAAGGACGCCGACTGGTTCGAGTCGAACTGGAAGGCGATCACGGACCTCGCCGGCGCTGAGGCGCCGTGGTCGTTCCGCGAGACCCGCGAACAGCACTACGCAGCCAAGGCATAGGCAAGCCGCTGCCGCTGCCGCTGCTGCTGCGGCGCTCAGCCATTGGAGGGCCCGTCGCAAGACGGGCCCTTTACCTTTTTGTCCCGCGCGAGTGCGTTTCTTCCGCGGCGCTTACATATCCACCCGGTACGCTTACCGCAGGCGGCCGCGATAGTGCGATGCGAGTGACCCGTTCGCTCACCGCCGGAGGAAGGCACGGATGTCTGACGAAGGGTGGCCGCCGGATCGCACACCGCGCATGCGTCCCGATGCCGTTCCGGACTGGCCCGAGCCACCGGCGGACCTGCGGCGCGTCGTTCCTCCGCCGCCCGCGCCGCAGGGGCTGAGCTGGCTCCCGAGCGAGCCGGCGGCGCCCGCCGAGGAGCCCCAGTTCGTTCCCCCTACGGCACCGGATCCGCGACGCCTGTGGATGCTCTCGGCCATGCTGCTGGTGCTGGCCACCGTGGTGTCGGCGCTCGGCATCGTCCTCTACTCGCGGAACGACGTACAGGAGCCACCGTCACGCGGCCTCTCCATTCCGCTCGTCCAGACGCCGGTCGGGCAGGGCACGCAGGCCATTGCGCAGGCGGTGGATGCCGGCGTGGTCAACATCAACACGGAGCTCGGCCTGCAGAACGCGGCCGCGGCCGGAACCGGCGTCGTGATCACGCCTTCCGGAGAGGTCCTGACCAATCACCACGTGATCGAAGGGGCGACGAAGATCACCGCCACAAGCGTTGAGACGGGCAAGACGTACGACGCCTCGGTCGTTGGCTACGACGCGTCGCACGACATCGCCGTGCTGCAGCTGAAGGACGCCGAGAACATGAGCACGGTGACCATCGGCGATTCCTCGAAGGTCTCCGTCGGTGACGAGATCATCGCCATCGGCAACGCTCTCGGGCGCGGCGGGACTCCGGCGGTCGCGACCGGCGTGGTGACGGCGCTCAACCAGGCGATCACGGCCACGGACCAGGGCAGCGGCTCGGAAGACCTGACCGGCCTTATCCAGATCAATGCGCTGCTGCAGCCCGGCGATTCCGGGGGGCCGCTCGTAAACGCGAATGCCGAGGTCATCGGGATAGATACCGCGGCTTCCGGGAACTTCCGCTTCCGCCGGCAGGGCAATGGCGGTGGGTCGGCTGAGGGCTACGCGGTGCCGATCAACCAGGCGATGGACATCGCCCGGCAGATCGAATCGGGCAAGGCGTCCACCACCGTTCACATCGGCGAGACCGGCTTCCTCGGCGTGAGCGTCGCGGACAACATCGGGACGAGTGGCGCGCTGCTCACGGAGGTCGTGCCGGGGTCGCCGGCGGACGATGGCGGGCTCGCGGCCGGCGACGCGATCGTGTCGATCGACGGCATGGCGGTGGACTCGGCGTCGGGCTTGCTCGACCTCATCCACCTGCACGGCCCGGGCGAGTCGATCAAGGTGCAGTGGCTCGACCAATCGGGCGCGACGCACTCCGCGGACATCAAGCTGACGACGGGTCCCGTCGGGTAGGTTGGGCTTCGGCTCTGGCATACTTCGCAGATGCCACGATCGATCGTTCGACCCGACGGGATGTTCAACTCGCCCAACTACTCCCATGCCATCAAGAAGAGCGGGACACCGGTGTTCATCGCAGGACAGGTGGCGATGGATGCCGCCGGCACACCCATTGCCGAGGGTGACGCGGGCGCCCAGGCTCGCGCGGCTTTATCGAGCCTCCAGCGCGTCGTCGAGGCGTGTGGCGGCACGCTGGCAGACATCGTGAAGATCACCGTCTTCACGACGGACCTCGCCCATCGTGCAGCCATCGGCGCCGCGCGGAACGAGTTCTTCCCGGCCGGAGAAATGCCGGCGTCGACGTTCCTCGTGGTCTCGTCGCTCGCCGACCCGCGCTACCTGGTCGAGATCGAAGCAGTGGCGATGATCGACTAAGACGAGCGCTGGGTGCCCGACCAGGTGGGCAGCGCTGCTATACTCCGCGCCACTCCGCCGCTGGAGGTGGTTGTGGCTACCGCTGTTCGCCCGCCCACCGTCGAAGTCGCAAAGTCCCTGGCGCCGATCGTCGCCGCACACGCTGACGAGGCTGAGGCGGGCCGCCGCCTGCCGGATGCGCTTGTGGATGCTTTCGTCGACGCCCGGCTGTTCCAGATGGCGGTGCCGCGGGAGCTCGGCTGGCGAAGAGCTCAACTACGTCGAGAGCATGCGCATCATCGAAGAGCTCGCGCGTGCGGACGGCTCAGCGGGCTGGAACGTGATGATCGGCGCGGGAAACGGCCGCTATGGCGCCTCAATGGATCCGACGGTAGCCGCCGAGGTGTATGCGGACCCGCGGGCGGTGTGGGCGGCGGCGTTCCCCATCGGCGGCCGGCTCGTGGCCACGCGCGGCGGCTACCGGCTCTCCGGGCGGTGGCCGTATTGCAGCGGCTGTCACCAGAGCAGCTGGTTCTTCGCGGGCTGCCTCGTGGCCGACGGCGAACATGCCCGCCGCACCGAAGACGGCCGCCCGCTGATGCTGATCGCTGTGCTGCCGCGCAAGGACTGGCGCATTCTCGATACGTGGCACGTCGCGGGGCTGCGCGGCACCGGCAGCCACGACATCGTCGTCGAAGATGCCTTCGTGCCCGAGGCGTGGGCGTTCAGCCTCGGCGCCCCGTCCCGCTTCGACACGCCGCTCTACCGCATCCCGCCGTTCTCGGCGCTGGGTCCGGGCGGCGGCGCGCTGACGCTGGGCATTGCGCGGCACGCGATCGAGGCGTTCGTCGATCTGGCGAAGCGAAAGCGGCACGCGGTTTCGAACACGCTCGCGCAGGAACGCGCGGTCGCGCAGATGCGAGTGAGCGAGGCGGAAGGCATCGTCCGGGCGGCCCGCGCGTTCTACTACGAGTCGCTCGACGCGATCTGGGCTGCCGCGTGCGAAGGACGAACGCCGACACTCGAGGAGCGGTCGATGCTGAGAATCGCGTGCGTCACCGCTGCGCAGTCGTCGACGCGGGCGGTGGACCTGGTGTTCGGGATCAGCGGAAGCTCCGCGATCCAGGAGTCGGCGCCGATCGAGCGTTGCTGGCGCGACGTCCACGCCGCCGCCACGCACGCGACGGTCGCGGAAGTGAATCACGAGACGACGGGGAAGGTGCTCCTTGGGATCGATCCCGGGCCGGTGCTGCTCTAGCGGAGCTTGACAGTGCTTAGCGCGGTGCTAAGAATCGTGCCCAACCGCTTTGACGCACATTGCGCCGTGGAATTGGAGGTTCGCAGATGGCATCGTCATCGACACTCGAAATCCCGAAGATGCACGGCATTGGCGACGCCCGGGAACGCACGGCCGAGGCGGCCGGAGCGGGTGAATACCCGGCGGGCACCGTCATCGTTTCGGCCGATAGCCACTGGCTCGAGGGCGACATCTGGGTCGACCGCTTCCCTGAGCACCTGAAAGACCGCGCGCCGCGCGTCTTCTTCGAGAACGGCGGCTGGGAGATTGAGGTCGGCGGAAAGCGACTGACGCCGCCCGGCGCGGCGGCTGCCGCGTGTGCGTTCGAATGCGTGCCCGGCTTCAACAACGTCGAAGCGCGGATGAAGGACCTCGACGTCGAGGGCGTGCAGCAGGAGCTGCTGTTCCCGCAGAAGTTCTTCAACCTGCTCTTCCTCGACGACATCCAGGAGAAGGAGTGGTGCGCGCGAGCGTACAACCAGGCGCTTGCCGAGTTCTGCGCCGAGCGGCCGGACAGGCTCCACGGTGTGGCGATCCTGAACTGGTGGGATCCGGAAGCCACGCGGGACGCGCTGGCAGAAATCAAGGACCTCGGCTTTAAGACGGCGATGGTGCCGATCAACCCGGGCAGGCATCCGGACGGCGAGCACGTCGCGTACAACGGCGAGCGCATGGACCAGTTCTGGCAGGCGGTCGAAGAGGCCGGCATGCCGATCTGTTTCCACATCGGCGAGAAGCCGGCGCTCCCGGGCTCGAACCGCGGCCTCGCCGGGATCTTCGTCATGCAGCAGATGGGCGGCATGCGGAACGTCTGGTCCATGCTGACCTTCGGCGGCGTCTTCGAACGGAACCCGGGGTTGAAGGTGGTCTTCGTGGAGAGCGGGCTGCACTGGGTGCCGGGGGCACTGCAGGAAGCCGACATGATCCACGAATCGTTCCCGAGCCACGTGCGGCCGCGGCTCTCGAAGCCGCCGAGCCACTACTGGTTCAACAACTGCTACGCGACCTTCATGGTCGACCCGGCCGGGCTGGAGATGATCCACCGCGTGGGCGCCGACCGGGCGATGTGGTCATCGGACTATCCGCACAACGAGAGCACGTTCGGGTACACGCGGAGCGCCGTGCAGGCCGTGTTCGATGCAACGAGCGAGGAGAATGCGAAGAAGATCCTCGGCGGGAACGCGATCGAGGTGTTCGGTCTTGCATAGCGCCGACGTCGCAAGGGGCGGGGAGTGACCATGCATCCAGACGTCGCGGCCGTCATCACTGAGTTGGATTCGCACCGCGTGCGGTTCGAGGCGTTCTGTCGCTCGTTGTCGGAGGAGGAGCTCGCGCGTCCGGTGCCGAACAGCACGTGGATCGTCAAGGACTTCGTCTCGCATCTCGCTACGATCGATGAGCCCGTGGAGACGATGTTCCGGAACGTGCACGCGGGCGAACGCGCGAGCTTCAACCCGGAGGGCGGAGGCCTGGACATCGACGGCTGGAACGACCGTGCGGTGGCGGAACGGCGGGAGTCCACGCTGGACGACATCTTCGCTGAGGCGGCCGAGCGGCGGCGCTCGATCGAGGCCGCGATGGCGGAGTTCACGCAGGCTGATCTCGACTACATGATGACGTTCGGCGGCGACTCGAAGCGCCCGCCGGGGAAGGTGCAACTGCTGCAGTACCTCCGCGGATGGAACAAGCACGACCCCATGCACGCAGTGGACATGATGCGGGCGCTGCCCGAGCGGCAGTCGGCGGAGTTGGATGCATGGTTCGCGGATCCAGCGATCCAGGCGTATCAGCGCGCGATGAACCGCTAGAGGAGGCCCAGCCGGCGCGCTTCGCGAAGCGCGTCCAGGCGGCGGTGGACGCCGAGCTTGTCGTAGATGCGGTGCGCGTTCGTCTTGACCGTGACCTCGGCAATGCCGAGGACATCGCCAACTTCGCGATAGCTCAAGCCGCGGGCAAGATGCTGCAGGATGTCGCATTCGCGTGCGGTCAGGATGCTGGCGCGCGTCCGGTTGTTTCCCGCATCCCAGGCGCTGAGGACGGCATAGCGATGCGGTACCGGGTCGACGCCGAGTTCGGCAAGGCTGGCGGAGGCACTCGCGGCTTCGGGATCCAGGCTGCCGTCGCGCGCCGCGCTGGCGAAGAGCTTCTGCTTGAGCTCGAGGGCCTGCGCCCGCGCGACGGCCGCTTCGAACGTCATCCCCGCGCCGATGCACCAGGTGGCGGCGTCATCGAGAAATCGACGGGCGGCGGTTGGCTGGCCGCCGCGGAGGGCGAGGAGGCCCTGCAGCCGTCTCAGGCTGACGGGGTGTTCGAGCGATGATTCCACGCCCAGCCGGCGAGTGCGGACGACCCAATCGCACCAGGTGTTCGCTTCGGCCGACGTTCCACCGAGTGCGGCGGCGTGCGCGGTGGCGACGGAGCTTCCGAGGTTGCCGAGGGTGACCGGGGTGAGTGGTGGAGCGGGCAAGGGGCCACTGCCCGCGGCGTGCATTGAGACCGCGACGAGGTGCTCCCAGGGGCGGCTGTCGCCGGCGTCGCCGCCGATGCGCCTGCGGGTCAGCTCGAGGCCCGCAAGCGCGCGCGGCACCGGCCCCCAGTCGCGTCGGTTGAGGAGGCGTCCCAGTTCGAGGCAGCGCACACGCCAGTCGGCGAGGGAGTTCGAGCGAAGTTCTCGCTTGAGTGTCAGCGGCGAGCTGCCAGGGCCGGCGATCGACGCGCGCCAGGACTGGAACGCGGCGACGTCCGCCATGCGAAACAGCGCGCTGCGAGCACGTGAGACCGCGGACATGGCGCGGATGTGGGGGGCGGCTGCGGCGGGCTTCCCCAGGGCCGCAAGGGCGGGCACGAGCCAGCTCAGCAAGAACAGCTGGTCCTGCCAGCGGGTTGCGCCAACGAGGCGGCCCAGCAAGGAATCGATCTCGTCGGGGACGACGCGAAAGGTCTGCAGGCGGACGGTCTCGCAAAGGGTCAGGGTCTTGAGCTGTTCGGTGATCTCGGGAATGGCGGGTGCGAGTTCGGTGGCCAGGTCGGCAACCTTCGTGGCGGCAACGCCGTCGCCGCGACCGACAACGAGAGCAGCTTTCAGTGCCAGCAGCGAGGCCGTGACGGCCGGCTCGTCGGTGGCGGTGTTGAGCGCGGCCTCGACCTCCTGCAACGCGTCGTCGAAGCGGCCCTGGGACTCGAGGAGATGGACGAGCAGCTGGACCACGCGGGAGAGCCCGGCGCGGTCGCCGCGCGCGTAGGCGTCGCCCAGTTGACGCTCGACGAGCTCGCGCCAACTGGAGTCGCGGGGGCCCTGCAGCCCGGCGATGCGCTGGCGGGCGGACTCTACGTACTCGGCGAGCGAATTGGGCGATGACGACATCTGCATACCCTCGGAGTATGCGGAATTCTACACCGTTCGTTGGTAGCGCGGTTCATCGGGGGCGCACAGGATTGCGCCAGGGGACGCCAAGAAGGAGGAAGCCTATGTCGTGGTCCGGGTGTGAGGATTTCCTCTGGTGGTTCTGCCAGCGGCAGGCCGGCGATCCGGAGTTCCGGGCGCAGCTGCGCGAGGCGCTGGACGAAACCAATGATCCGCTGGGAAGCGTGGTCCGCGTGATTGGCGCGACGGAGCCGAAGATGGCCGCGGTCGCGACGATGGAGTTGGGCGAACTGCCGCCGATCGCCATCCGGACGATGCTGGAGGCGTGGCGGGAAGCCGATGACGCGGGCCTGCACTTCGAGGCTCACTCGGTGAAGCCGGACCGGCCAATCGAGTTCGCGAAGACCCGCAGAGTGCGCGTGACGGTTGATCGCGAAGCAGAAGGTGTCTACGTGGGCCTCGCCCACATTCCGGGACGGCATCCCTCGGGGTCTGCCGTCAGCTAGAGGTGGCGCGGATACGACTGCCGGCTGTGGGCTTGCCCCCGACAGCCGGCCGCGCATGAAGCCGGGTGGGTTTGCCAAAGTGGCGCCCACCCGCTTCATTCCTGCGTTGCCGGGAAGTCTCTAGCCGAGAGCGCCGGCTTCGCGTAGTGCCGCGATGTCAGCGGCGGAGAGCCCGAGGTCAGTGGACAGCACGTCGTCGGTGTGGGCGCCCATCAGCGGCGCTGCCTTGAACGGAACGTTAGAGCCGGACATTCGCAGAGGGTTGCCGAGGAGCTTCACCGGCCCGGCGGTTTCGTGCTCGGCCGTCTGGATGAATCCGCGAGCGGCCAGGTGCGGGTCCGAGAAGAGCTCGGCCGTGTCGAGCGTGGCGCTGCAGGGCACGCCCGCGCCGGCGAGGGTGCGCATGGCTTCGTGCTTGTCGCGGCCCTGCGTCCATTGCGTGATTTCGGCAGCGAGGGCTTCACCGTTCGCCACGCGCGATGCGCCATCGGCGAAACGCGGATCGGCGGCCAGCTCGGGCTTGTCGACGGCGGCGCAGAAGGCGTCCCACTGCGACGTGGTGACGACCATGATGAAGACGTAGTCGTTCGGGCCGCCGGGAGCGCAAGGGTACACGCCCGTGGTCGCTGCGCCACGTATGGCACCGGTTCGGCCGGCGGGGACGCTGCCCCAGCCGGCAAGGCCCTGGGTTCGCATGAAGAGCGTGACGGCCTCCTGCATCGAGACCTCGATGAATTGGCCCTCGCCGGTGCGTTGCTTCTGGACGTAGGCGGCCGTGATGGCCAGCGCCATCTGAAGACCGGTGCCGGAGTCGCCGACCGTTGGCCCGGGCATGAGGGGCGGGCCGTCGGCGTGGCCGGTCACGGAGAAGGCGGCGGCAGCGGCCTGGGCCACCCAGTCGTAGCAGTTGTACTCGCTGTACGGCCCGCTGAGGCCGAAGCCCTTGATGCGGCCGTAGATGAGGCCGGGGTTCAGCTTGCTCAGGGTCTCGTACGTGATGTCGAGGCTCTCCATCGCCCCCGGCCCGTAGTTTTCGACAAAGGCATCGAATCGGGGAACAAGGCTAAGGAACACATCTCGACCGGCTGTCGAGCGGAGATCGAGGACGATGCTGCGCTTATTACTGTTGTAGTTGAGGAAGTACTGGGAGACGGTGGACGGATCACGGGTGACGCCGCGCCCGGGGTCGCCTCGCGGCGATTCGATCTTAACGACGTCGGCGCCGAGCCAGGCAAGCAACTGGGTACAGGACGTTCCCGCCTCGTATTGCGTCATGTCGAGGACGCGCATTCCATCCAGTGCAGCCATGGCAAGCCTCCTGTCCGGGGGCGATTCTACGCCGGCGCCCGCAGGGGTCTCAAAGCTACCGGGCAGGGTTCTTCGAGCGGGCCGCTATGCCGCTGGAATGCAGACGTGCTCAATCGTGGCGAGGACGGCCGGGCTCGCGCGCTAGGGTGTCATCATGCCTTCGCGCAATCGTGTGAGCCTGCATCGAACGAGGGACGCAGACCTGCTCTCGAAGGGCGCCGACATGACGCCCAGCGACAGCCGGCTGCTCGAACAGTTGGATGCCGGGATGTCTGTCGTTGGGCTGGACAGCCGGACGGTCGGGCGGGTGCACCAGATTGGGGAGGACCGGTTTTCGGTTGTTCGCACCGACGGAACGCTGGTGTGGATGCCGCCGAGTCTCATCTTCGCCGTTCAAACGACGGGCGTGATGCTGATCTGCCATGCGGCGACGGCCGAACGATACCTTTGCCCGCCGCCGGACCGGGCGCATGAGAACCAGCACGCGCATCACGCGTCGTAGCTCGGCCGTCCACACGTCTCTCGTCCCCTGGTGTTCTGAACGCGGCGCACCGTCGCGTTGGCCGCCGCGCCCGAAGTGATGCGTACGTACGCGGAGACGCGGTACGTACGCACGCTCAGCGCTTAGTGGTGGCGGCCCATTCTCCGGATGTCGGGCGCGATTGCTACCCGGTAGAGATAAATGGCGGCCAGCAGTATGAGGGTGATCGAAAAGACGATGATGCCGAAGGCCGAGCTTACGACGGCCGCAACGACCAGCCCCGCGACCAGGGCGACGGCGAGAAAGCTAAACAGATAGCTCGCGGATGCGCCAAGCCTCATATGCGAACTCCAGGTGGTGTGATCATGTGTTGCCTCCCAGTCGATGGTACGGCGGGCACTCGGCGTCGGCGGCTAACGCTTCGCGCGTGGCGTTGAGCCTTTGTTACACCGGCAGCATGGGCGGCTGCCCGGGTCGACGAATTGGTGCATGGCGGGCTCAGCCCCCTGGTAGTAGCCTGCCGGTTAGGGCATATCCGGAGGGATCCGCGTGTCGTTCCCTGCACGCCATGGGACCCGGATCGCTGAGAGCGTCGTCATTCCCGCGGACGACGCCGAACTCGGCGGCGACCTGGTGTTGCCGGACGGCGCCCGCGGCCTCGTCGTCTTCGCCCACGGTTCGGGGAGCAGCCGGTTCAGCCCGCGCAATCGAGATGTTGCGGCGGTTCTCAACGAGGCCGGCCTGGCGACGCTGCTGATGGACCTCCTCACGCCGGAAGAGGAGGTGGAAGACGAGCGGAATGCGCGCCTTCGCTTCGACATTCCGATGCTGGCAAGCCGCGTGGTAGGGGCGCTGGACTGGCTGGCTACAAACGACCGGACTCGCTCCCTTCGCCTCGGCTGCTTCGGCGCGAGCACCGGCGCCGCGGCTGCGCTGATCGCGGCAGCGCAACGGCCGGAGCTGGTCCGCGCCGTCGTTTCGCGTGGTGGCCGACCGGACCTCGCCGGGGACCAGCTATCGCGCGTTGCGTGTCCGACGCTGCTCATCGTCGGCGGGGCGGACGAGGTCGTGCTCGGTCTCAACCGGTCGGCGCTCGATCGATTAGGAGGAATCAAACGGATGGAGGTCGTGCCGGGAGCGACGCACCTGTTCGAAGAGCCGGGCGCGCTGGAGGAAGTGGCCCACCTGGCCCAGGAGTGGTTCCTGCTCCACCTGGCGGCGGGCGCGTGATGGACCGGTTCGAGGACCGCCGGGATGCCGGGCGGCAACTGGGACAGGCGCTGGCGGGACGCGGGTTCGAGCGCCCGATTGTGCTCGGCATCCCGCGGGGCGGCGTGCCCGTGGCGGCGGAGGTCGCTGTAGCGCTCGGCGGCGAACTGGGCGTCGTCGTGGCGCACAAACTGCGGGCGCCGCGGCAGCCGGAGCTCGCGATCGGCGCCGTCACGGCCGACGGGGTGGCGTGGATCAACGAGGAGCTGGCTCGCGACACGGGCGCGGACCGGGCGTACCTGGAGCAGGAGAGCGCGTTCCAGGCTGGCGAGGCGCGCCGCCGCCAGTCCGCCTTCGACGGCCATCGCCTCCCGCCGGTAGCGGGCCGCCCGGTGATCATCGTCGACGACGGGATTGCGACTGGCGCCACCGCGCTCGCCGGCGCGCGTGCCATGCGCTCGCTCGGGGCGAGCCCGCTGGTGGTGGCTGTGCCGGTTGGGCCGCCGGCGACGATCGAGCGGCTTCGGCAGGAAGCGGACGAGGTCGTTTGCCTCCGCGTGGATGCGGGCTTTTTCGCGGTAGGGGAGTTCTACCGCGACTTCCGCGCCGTCTCCGACGATGAGGTGCTCGAGATCCTCGACACGGCCGCGCGATCGGCCCGCGACTGACGCGCGCTCCCCGGCACGCTCACTCGTAGCGGAGCGCGTCCCCAGGTCGCAGGTGCGAGGCCCGGCGCAGCGGCGCGATGACGACGAGGGCCGCCAGCCCGATCGTGGCGACAAGCGCCATCAGGGGGTACCAGCCCGGGAAGGTGTAGGGCACCGATCCGAAGTCGAACAGGTTCGTGACGATCCGTGTGAGCGTCCAGCCGATGACCCAGCCGGCAGGCACGGCGACGATCCATCCGAGGAAGGCGACGGCGAGGGCTTCCGTGCGGAAGATGCTGGTGATGTCGCGCGAGCGTGCGCCGATGCAGCGCAGTATTCCGACCTCGCGTGTCCGCTCGAGCACGTTCATGGTCATCATGTTGACCAGGCCAATGAGCCCGATCACGACGATCGGGATGCCCATCACGGCGAGAACCATGACCAGCATGCGGTTCTGGCTGATGTTCGTGGCCTTCTCGACGTAGTGCACATGGGTGGTCACCGGGTAGCCGGCGGCTGCGAGCTGGTCTTCTGCCGTCGCGGCGAGGGTATCGATGGCGGCGTGGTCGCTGTCTGGTGCGCGCAGCCACCAGGCGTTCGTGTCGGAGCGTCCCAGCATTTGCTGGAGCGTCGTTAGCGGTATGAATGCGTTCGTGCCGTTGTTGATGAGATTGCTGTCGATGCCGATGACGGTTACCTGCCGGGGCCCGGTCGCCAGACCCACGGTCACCGTGTCGCCGACATGCAGCGACTGCTTCGCCGCGAGGGCGTGTGCCACGACCATGACGGGTGTTGGCGAGGCGATGTCGCTCGCGGTGAGCCAGCGGCCGGCCTCGATGTGGGGGGTGTAGAGCGCGTCCGGCGGGAGGCCCCAGACGGGGTATTGCGATCCGCCGATGTCCATCATGTTGTACAGCATGGCGTGGCTGCCGGAGGCGCCGAGGTTCGCGAGCACCGCGTCGGCGCCTGCGTCGAGTGGCGTATTGGAGCGTTGCTCGACGTCGACATCCCAACGGAGGGTGTCCCATGACTTCGCGGTGACGTCGCTGATGGTGCTTCCGAGGGCGAGGAAGCCGAGGGCGACACCTGCGGCCAGGCCAACCTGTACGACGGTGCCGATGGTCCTGGTCTTGCGGCGGCTGATGTTGCGGAGGCCGACCTGCGCTGTCCGGGGCAGCGGGATTCGGCGCAAGACCCGGTCGAGCCGTGTATCGCCGGAGGCGGCCATGCCTGAGGTGAGGCCGTCGTGTACGGAGATGCGAGAAGCGCGGAAGAGTGCCGGAAGCGAGGCCAGCACTGCGCCGCCGATACCGACGAAGAGGCTGAGGAGGATCACGGGCCAGGAAACGCCGAAGCTGGTTTGCACGCCGAGGAAGTGGGAGCCCACGAAGCCCGCGACGAAGTTCGCGAACGGGATGCCGAGCAGGATGCCCACCGCCGTGCCGACGGTGGCGATGATGAGCACGGAGCGCAGGAATGCGCCCATGACCTGCCGGCGGTGCCCGCCGATGGCCTTCATGATGGCGATTTCGCGGGACTGCTCCGCCACCATCGTGGTCATCGTGTTCGAGACGAGCGCGATGGCGGAGAGGAGCGCGAGGATTCCGCCGACGTAGAACAGGGAACTGAAATTGCGGGAGATGTCCTCGCCGGGCCATGTGCCGGCTTCGCGCACTTCGGGGAGATCGGTGAAGGCGACATCGGGCCGGTTTGCGGCGAACCAGTCGCGTACCTCGCCCACGACGGCTTCGGCGGTAGCGGGGTCGGCAACGCGTACGTCAATGGAGTTGGCGCCGCTGACGCCGGCCAGGCCGTCGACGGTAGTTTGCGGAGCGTAGAGGACGATCTTCTCGGTGGTGAGCTGGGTGAACTCGAGCGTCGCTCCCTGTGCCGGAGAGCGTGAGGGGATGGAGCTCGCCGCGGTTCCCTTCGATCTCGACGGTCGAGCCGGCGGAGGCGTCCAGGCGGCCACTGCGAGCGTTGCCGCCGTCGCTCAAGGCCTGCTCACCTTCGGGGGCAGACCCGGCATCGATGTTGACGACGTTGACGTGCTGTGCCGCGAAATCGGAGACGCCGACCAACACCAGGTCCTGCCGCTTGCCGTCGACGTGGATTCGCGTGGGGTAGATGGTTCGCGTGTCGACGGCGGTGACGCCCGGGAGGGTGCGGAGGGCGTCTACGTCGCTACCGGAGAGCACCGTATCGCTCGTCGAGAAGCGGATGTCGTGGAGCTGGTCGTCCACGACCTGTTGGGTCATGGCCTGGTCGAGTAGCGACATAATCGCAAAGAGCGAGAGACCTGCGACCGCGGCCGCGATCGTCAAGGCGGTGAAGAGCGAACGCGCCCAGCGCTTGCGCACGTCCATCCACGATTTCCTGGTGAGGGCGTCATGCTGGCGTGTCGCTTTCGATGCGCCCGTCGCGGATGGAGATGGTTCGATGTGCGCGCGAGGCCAGGCCCCGGTCGTGTGTCACGTAGACGACCGTCATGCCCGTCTCGTTGAGGCGCAGCGAGGAGTTCGAACATGCGGATGGCCGTCTCTGTGTCGAGGTTTCCGGTGGGCTCGTCGCCGATGAGAAGCACCGGGTCGCAGGCAAGGGCGCGGGCGATGGCAACGCGTTGTGCCTCCCCGTCGCCGTCGGCGGCGAGGCGTCAGCGGCGTGGCCGTGGGCGTGGGCGTGACCGTTTCCGGCGGCGGTGTCGGCCCCTCCCAGCGCATGTTCGTGAACCGTACGTCGGCCGTCGTCCCGGCGGCGACCGAGTCCACGGATTGCGATGCGGCCGTCGTGTCGAGCCAACCAGTCCTCTTGTTCTCAGTCACGGTGTAGTTGCACGCCGCGGCCAGCTCGAGAGCGTGAAGGTCAGCGTTCCGTCAGCCCCGGTCTCGCCGGATTCGCTGTCGATGCCTCATCCTTAGATCTGAACGTCCAGCCTGCGCCGCGCGTGGTGACGCCGGAGTCGGTCTGTTGCTTGGCGACGCAGATGTTCACCCGCGGCTGGTTGTAGAAGTCTACGCGCGCGCCGTCGCCCGCGTGCATCAACTCGAGCTCTGGTGCTTGCCCGACATACTCGTTCTCCTAGGTTCCCTCCGCCTCCGCCTCCACCCTCAGTGCGGTGGCCAACAACTCAACGCCCGATACCCCGTGCTATCCTTCCGGCCATGCTGAACGTGAATGGCGAGCGGCATGAGGCAGCGGATCCGCGTCGAAATCTCCTCAGCTACCTGCGCTTCGACCTCGGCCTGACGGGAACGAAGTACGGATGCGGCGAGGGTCTCTGCGGAGCCTGCACGGTGCTGGTCGATGACCAGCCGCTGCGTGCGTGCATGACCACCGTGGGGAGCGTCGCCGGGGGCGCGGTGACGACGATCGAAGGTCTCGCCGAGGGCGACAACCTCCACCCGGTGCAGGACGCCTTCATCGAAGAGATAGCCATGCAGTGCGGCTATTGCATCCCTGGCTTCATCATGTCGGCGGTTGCGTTGCTGAATCGTGTGCCGCAGCCGGATGCGGGCCAGATCCGCGAGGCGTTGAGCGAGAACATGTGCCGTTGCGGAACTTACCCACGGATCGAACGGGCAATCCTCCGCGCGGCTGGTGAGCGCCCATGAGTGGAGCTGACCCGGCCCTGGAGATTTTCGGAGCGTCGGCGCTCGGTCTCCCTCTGCCCTCGACCGGGTACGCGCAGCGAGCCTACGGGAACGTTGCGCCAGACTTCGGACCGGCCCGCTGGCTGTCGATCGACGTCGACGGAACGGTGACGGTGTACGCGGGAAAGGTGGAATACGGCCAGGGCATCCGCTGGGGCCTCGCCATGGCCGCGGCGGAAGAGCTTTCGCTCGACCTGCAGGCTGTGCGCGTCGTGCTCGGCGATACCGGCCGAGACGCCGTGGGACATCGGCACGTTCGGGAGCCAGTCGACGCGGCACACCGGCGGCCAGGTTCGGCGTGCGGCCGCGGCCGCGCGGGAGGCGCTCCTCGACCTGGCGACGGTTCGGCTCGACCTCCCGCGCGATCAGCTTGAGTGCGCAGGAGGGGCCATCCGGTCGACGTCGGATCCGTCGCGCTCCGTTGATTTCGCCGAGCTCCTGGCGGGCCAATCGCTTCGGCGCGAGATCGCCGAGCGAGCAGGCGCTGCACGAGCCGTCGGCCTTCACGGTCATGGGGACGACCACCCGGCGTACCGATGCGCTGGATCGCGTCACCGGGCGCGCCCGCTACTCGCAGGACGTGATCCTGCCGGGAATGCTCTTCGCGCGGGTGCTGCGGCCGCCAGCGTTTGGCTCCCACCTTCTGTCTGTCGACGACACGATCGCGGCTCGCATGCCCGGGGTGGCGATGGTGGTGAAGGAGCCGCTGGTGGCGGTGCTGGCGGAGACGGACCAGCAGGCCGACGCGGCCCACGATTTGCTGACGGCGACGTGGAGCGAACCCGGGGACGCTACTTCGCAGTGGGACCTGCCGGCACGACTGGCGCAGGAGCACCGGGACACCGTAATCACCCAGGAGGGTGGTGACGTCGAGCGGGCGTTGGAACGAGCAGAACAGCGGCTCGAGGCGACGTATTACGTGCCGTACATCCCCGCGGCGGCGATGGAGCCGCGCGCCGCCGTGGCGCAGTGGGACGGCGATTCGCTGACGGTGTGGGCGGGCACGCAACGCCCGTTCGGTATCCGCGGCGAGCTGGCGATGACGTTCGGGATCGACGAGTCGCGCGTGCGCGTCATCGCGCCGGAGATCGGCGGCGGCTTTGGCAGCAAGAGCCTCTACCGGCCGGCGATCGAGGCGGCGCAACTTGCGCGCGCGGCGGGGCGACCGGTGCGGGTCGCATACAGCCGGGCCGAGGAGATGACGTGGTCCAGTTTCCGGCCGGCGGCGCTCATCACCATTCGCAGCGGGTTCGACAGCCAGGGACGCATTACGGCCTGGGACTACGACGCGGTGCATACCACGACCGACCGCCCGATGATCGGCCAGCGCGGCTCGGAGACGCCGTACACCGTGAATGATGTCCGCGTTGCCGTGAGCTCGGGACCAGCGCCATTGCGCCCGGGCTCGTACCGCTCGCTGGGCTGCGCCGTGAACCACTTTGCGCGGGAGAGTCACATTGACGAGATCGCCCGGACGATCGGCATGGACCCGGTGGAGTTTCGCCTGCGAAACCTTGGCGAGCCGCGATACCGCCGCGTGCTGGAGGCCGCTGCGGGTGCGTTCGGTTGGAAGACAGCGGCGGCGCCGGCGGGTGCGGGCGTCGGCGTAGCGGTGGGACTCGATGTCGGCTCATATGCAGCGGAGTGCGTGGCGATCGACATTGCGGGCAAGGAGATCCGAGTCGACCGCGTGAGCGCCGCGATCGACTGCGGGCTTGTGTTCAACCCCGAGGGTGTCCGTGCGCAGATGGAAGGTGCGATCATCATGGGCCTCGGTCCGGCGCTGTTCGAAGCGGCCGAGTTCGAGAACGGGCGGCTGCTGAACGCCAATTTCGCGCGCTACCGCGTTCCTCGCATCAGCCAGACGCCCCGCATCGAGGTCGCCATCTGTGGAGCCACAGAGAATCCATCAACGGGAGCGGGGGAACCGGGAATCGTGCCGATCGCGCCCGCCATCGCGAACGCCGTGTCGGCCAAGACCGGGCGCCGCATCCGCGAACTACCGCTCCAGCGTCAGCTCTAGCAGGCCGCGCAGGGCAGCGGGCATGAGGAAAGCCCGGCCAATTTGGCCGGGCTTTCCTTTGTGCAAGCTCTGACGCGGTTATCGCTTGCGCGAGAACCAGACTGCGACGGCTCCAGCGACCACCGCCGCGGCTGCGACGAAGGCTCCGCGCTTGGGCGCGCTTTCGTGGGCGATGGATGTGTCGTGACTCACGGGCTCTTCTTCGCGAGTGGCGACATCGCGCCGCGTGGCGGGCGAGTAGACCACCATCGGGCGGGGCCGCCGGCTCATCGCGAGGATGAAGCAGGTGATGCCGAAGAGGAACAGTGCGAGCGCTGCGGGCGTGACGTCGCGCAGTTGCAGGCCGCTGTTGCCGCCATTACCGGCCGAAGGCGGGGCGACGGTCGGCGTGACCGTCACGGCGGGCGGCGGAGCCGGCGTAGTCGGCACCGCGGTGGGCGGCGTCACTGTCGGGAGCGCCGGACCGACTTTGAAGATCGTCGCGTACGTGCAGCCGCCCGAGATGTCGCGGAGCTGGACGATGTGATCGCCATCGGCGGCGCCGGAGGGGACGGTGAAGCTGAAGAGCGCGACGCCCAGCATGTCCGCGTGTCCGTGGGCGACGAGCGCTGGCGCCGCACCGTCGCTCAGGAAGAAGACGTTGAACTCGCGCATCGGTTCGGTGTCGATGAACCGGCCAGCGACGACGGTTCCGGGCGGGCCCTGATCGGGCGTGAGGACAGGGTCGCAGGCGACCTGCTGGCTCTGCAGCGCGTTTTGCGAATGATGCTGGCTATCTGCCGCAAGAGCGGCAGCCCCACCGAGTGCTGCAACCACTGCGGCACCGAGGACAAGGGCGATCCCAAGCCGGCGAACGTATGACATCCGTCTACCTCCCAGAGAGCCGGCGTGCCTTACACAATCCGACTCGTTTCCGAACTATAAGTTAGAAAATAGTAAGGATGTAAAGGTCTTTACCACGATTGATTCGCAATGTCACCTGTCCGTAATACCTAAATCGCCAGGCTATCGCACCGATGCGAGTTATTTCGTCATTCGCAGGGTTGCGTTCGCCTTGGTGTTGTCCTTGAGCGTGACCTCGTAGTCCGCGTCAAGGGTGCTCTTCGTTAGCGTGCCGGTGTAGGACATGCGCGGGATGAGGCCGCCGCCGAGATTGAGCATCAGCCCGTCGATGTGGCCGTTGGCGTCGATCGTGACGTCGTAGTCGCCGAAGAGGTCGCTGGTGCCTTTCACCGTCGCCTTCTGGTCGTCGAAGACGCCGGAGAGTGTGGCGGGGGGCGGATCGCCGAGGCCGAGGTAGTTCCCGCCGAAATCGATGGTCAGGCTGGCCGTGCGGGCGCCCTCATCGATGGCGATGGCGATGGTAGCCGGGCCGGATTGGCCGCTCGCGGCGTTGGCCCACGTCCCGGAGTAGGTCCCGGCATACTGAGCGGCCTGGAAGTGCGCCGCAGTCGGTGTCGTCGAGTCGTCGTCGCCGCAGCTCGCGAACAGCAGGCAGGCCACGACGGCGCCGCCGATGGCAAGGGTGATCGCCTTCATTCGTTCCCTTCGGACGCCTCGGAATCCGTCGTCGCCGCATGCGGGCCACATCAGGGCCTCGCGTAGGGAGTCTGGTCGGCGCCGTTCGAGAGCTTGCGCAACTCGCCTCCGCCCCAGCAAGCGCGGCGTGGCTACCGGCGGTAGCCATTGCGCGAAACGACAGCGGCGGGCCTTACCGGCTCGCGAGCGGGGGCGCTTCCGAGGATTCTGCAGCGCGGTGCGCCGCCATGCGCCGGATGAGGTCGACGGGGACAGGTTCCTGTGAGCGGGAACTTGATCGTGCTCTTCGACACGCTGTATTGGCTGAGTTCGTCGCCGAACGCCTCGAGCAGCCGGTCCGGCTGTGGGCAGTACAGGGAGTAGTGCCTGGCGAACCCGCCGAAGTAGATCAGCCAACGCCCGTTGAGGCGATATGCGGGCATCTGGTAGCTGATGCGTTCCTCGGCATCCGGGGCGCCCTCCCGGATCGCCGCGCGCACCGAGCGCAGCTTCTCCTGCACGTCGGCCGAGAAAGCTGAGAAGTACTCATCCGCGCTCTGGTAGTTCGTTTTTGCCATCGTCTCCCTGCAGCCAGCAACGTAGCTCGATCACGGCCATCGTCAAGTGCTGATGCTTTTCCCACGGCTCACGGAGGACCCTAACGGTCCCGCGTTTTGCGCCGATCGACCGTCCTTCGCTTGCGTGCACGAGGTACCCTCCGGGGGTATAGGAGGTACTACTCAAATGAACCGATGGTTCGTTCTTCTTGGAGGACTCGTGGTCGTGGCTGCACTCTCCTTTGCGGCATGCGGCGATGATGACAGCAGCCAGTCCCGCGGTGGCCCGCCCGGCAACGGGACGCCGCTCCACACACCAACGTTGGGGGCGGGCGCGCTGCCGACCGGCGCCGCGAACCCCGCCGATGTGCGACCGCTCGAAGACGTCCTGACCGAGGCGATCAACGAGGAGTACAAGGCTCGCGCGACGTACCAGTCGGTGATCGAGAGCCTCGGCTCCGTGGTTCCGTTCTCGAACATCGTGGTGTCGGAAAACGCCCACGTCGAAGCGTGGAAAGCACTCTTCGTGAGCAACAACCTGTCCGTGCCCGCTGATACCTACGCCGGCAACGTAACCGCGCCGGCGACGCTCACCACAGCGTGCCAGGCCGGCGTGGCAGCCGAGACCGAGGACGTCGCGCTCTACGACCGGCTCATGACGCAAACGTCGGACCCGGCAGCCCTCATCGTGATGGCCCAACAGCGGCAGGTCTCGCAGGAGAACCACCTGCCGGCATTCCAGCGCTGCGCATAGCCGGCGCCCGCCCACAGTCGTCGGCGGGGGTCCCGTGACAGGCCCCCGTCGGCTCTGCAACGGATCCAAGTGAGGTCTGATGAGATGGCTATTGCACCCGCAGGCAGCGTCCAACCGAAGTACCGGGCCGTCCACGGACGGCCCCTCAAGACTCGTATCCGCGTGTACACACGCGCCCTCACCGACCTGTTGCTCGTCGCTCTCTGGCTCCCGGCGACGGTGACGGGCGTGATGCTGTGGGAGCCGCTCGGCATCGTCCCGGGATCGCCGGGCAAGGGCGAGAAGATCATGCTCTGGGGAATGACCACCGCACAGTGGGGCGACATCCACTGGTGGTTGAGCGTCGCGGCGGTGGCGGTGACGCTGCTCCACGTGGTCCTCGACTTCAAGGCCTTCAAAGGCGCGGTGAAGTACCTGATCCGAGCCCGTCGCAGCCCGGCATAGCTGTCCGCCGACAGCCAGCAAGTAGCCGCCTCGGCCGGGCGGCTACTCCGCGTCAGCCGAGCGATGGAGGGCGGCCAGCCACTCACGCGGCAGCTTTTCCACGCGCCGGTCGTAGGTCAGAAGGCCGTTGACCTCGCCTTCGACATCCGTGGTCTGGGTGTAGATGGCCGCGCAGATGCCGCGCTCGCGGCGCGCCTGGGCGATTGCCGCGAATGTTTTCGCGTACGCCTCCTGGAGTTCGGCCTGGCTACCCAGGCCCTGGTAGCCCCAGTTGCGCATTCCCGGATCCCAGAGGTGCCCTTCGATGGGCCAGCCCAGTCCGCCGTACTCGCCGATGACCAGTGCCCGGCGGCCGTCAGGCTCGGGCGCCTGTGGCTCGGGCTGGTAGTCGTGGCGATCGACGAAGTCCCCCGCCCCGGTATCCCGCCAGCCGCTTGCCGAATCGACCGGTCGTGACGGATCGATCGACCTGATCCAGGCAGTGAGCCGTTCGGTGTCGAACTGTCCCCAGCCTTCGTTATGGAGCACCCACACGACGATGCTCGGGTGCTGTCGCAGTGCTCGGACCATGCGCAGGAGTTCGCGCTCGTAGGCGTCCGTGCTCGCCGATGTCCTGATGCCCTCGCCGCCGTCGTTGCGGGCGACGAACTGCGCCGGCGTGAAGCCGCCGGGCATGTCCTGCCAGACGAGCAGCCCCAGCCGGTCGCAGTGGTAGTAGAAGCGGTCGGGCTCGACCTTGATGTGCTTGCGGAGGGCGTTGAATCCAGCCGCCTTCAAGAATTCGAGCTCGTGGATCAGCGCGGCGTCCGACGGCGGCGTCAGGAGGCCGTCGGGCCACCAGCCCTGGTCCAGCGTCCCGAGGTGGAAGACGGGCTCGCCGTTCAAGAGGAGCGTCGGCTCGTTCGTCTCCGGGTGCGGCGCGACTTCGATGGTCCGCATGCCGAAATAGGTCCGGACCGTGTCGATCAGCGCCTCGACTGGCCCCGCGCCGGCGTAGAGCGCCGCCTCCTCTTCGCCGCGCCACGGCACGCTCCGCATCACTCCCGTCGCGGCCGATCCCGGTGCGGGGAACGGGTCCGGTACGCGAACGAGGGCGACATCGAGGTCGTAGAGCGCCGGTTGGGCGGGCGACCACCGTTGTGCGCCAGGCACGGCAAGGCGAACCGTCCGGTCGGGTCGGGCCATGACGCTCGTCACGTGCTGATCGCCCTTGCGCACCGTCAGCTTCACCGCGAGTGTCGGGTCGCGTGTGGGCCGCGCCAGCAACACCTCGACGGCGATGGTCTCGCTGCCGGGCGCTGGGGTCGTGCGCACTTCTGCGATGTGGTTCTCGATGGGCACGTGCTCGATCCACACCGTTTGCCAGATGCCAGTGACCGGCGAGTACCAGATGCCTTCAGGCTTCGAGTGTTGCTTTCCCCGCGGCTGGTCCGCTGCGCTCGTGGGGTCATCGACCGACACAATGAGTTCGTTGTCGCCTTCGCGCAGGTACTCGCTGATGTCCACGCTGAAGGCATCGAAGCCGCCTGCGTGGGAGGCGGCGTACGCACCGTTGATCCAGATCGCCGCGTGGTAGTCGACGGCACCGAAGTGCAGGAGCGTGCGCAACTCGAGCGTCGCGACGGCGAAGGCGCGCCGGTACCACAGACGCTCGTTCGGTTGCACCCGGCGCGCCACGCCGGAGAGCTGGCTTTCGACGCAGAACGGCACAACGATGTCGCCGTCCCAGGTGCGCGGCATGGGCTCGGCACGGGGCCGGATAGCGTACTGCCAGCGACCGTTGAGGTTCGTCCACGCGTCGCGCACGAGCTGCGGGCGCGGATACTCGCGCCACGCGTTCTCGGGCGTCACGGCTTCGCCCCACGGAGTCAGCATGCCATTCACGATGCCCCAGAGCGTAGGCGAGCGGGCGATGACCGACCAGCCGCCAAAGAGCGTGAGCGGGCCTGCGGCACGTGACGCCCCGAGGCGCTAGATTGGTGCGGAGCGAGCTATCTCACGGAGCACCATCCCATGGTCAACCGTCCGATCGGGCTGGGGCTTGCTGCGCGCGGCGATCCATCCGACCTCGTCGCGTGGTCGCAACAGGCCGCCGATCTGGGGCTCGACTCCGTGTGGGTGCACGACTCGTACTTCGAGCGCGATGCGATCAGCTTCGCGACTGCCATTGCGATGGGGCTGAAGGACGGCCGATCGAGCGGGTTGCGCGTCGCGCTCGGTGCCGTCAATCCCTATACCCGCCACCCGGTCGTGCTTGCGATGACGGGCTCGGCGCTCGACGAGATCCTGCCGGGCCGCATCGTGATGGGGCTTGGCACCGGGCTTCCGCTTCGCCTCGGCCAGATGGGCATTCCCTACGACCTCGCGTCCGCGCCGGCGCGGCTTTCGTCCACAATCGACCAGCTGCGAACCCTCTGGGCGGGCGAGCGGCTGCCGTCGGCCACGCCGGGTCTGCCCCCGATCCAGCCGATGTTCGCGCCCACGCATCACATTCCGATCGGCATCGCCGCCTACCGGAAGGAACTGGTGGCCGTGGCCGGCGAGAAGGCTGACGCATATCTCGCCCGGCCCGCCGAGTCGATTCCGTCGCTCAGGGGAATCCTTGGGCGGCTGCGACAGTCGGCGATGGCCGCCGGACGCGACCCCGACTCCATCGAGACGGCCGGCTACCTGCTCTCGCTCGCCGACAGCTCCCGTCGCGAGGCGCTCAACCGCGCGAAGCGCGAGCCATTCGTCATCTACATGATGTCGATCCTCTCCGACGTATCGCTCGGGCGTGCGGGCTTCGAGGCCGAGTTGCGCGACCGCATCGCCGCGGCGTGGCGCGCCGAGGATTACACGCTTGCCGGCAACCTCATCCCGGACGAGCTGCTCGACGCCTTCATCCTCTGCGGGACACGGGACGAGATCGCCGAGAAGGCGCTCCGCTTCCACACGGAGGCGGGCATGCAGCTCCCGTTGCTCCAGCCAGTGCTGCAGGAGGAGCGGCAAGTCGAAGAACTGTTCGCCGCCGCCCGGCTCTACGGCGAGGCTGCTTCCGTGGCGCCGCGGCCGGCCGTGGCCCTCGCCGTGGAGTCCGCCCCGGGTGCCACCGAAGCGCGGGTCGAAGAGCACGTGGGTGCGGGTCGCCGCCTGTGGCGACGCGCGGGCGGCGTGTGGGAGATCCTGCGACCCTTCGCGTACACGGCATCGGCGGTGCCAGTCTGCGTCGGCGGTGCGGTCGCCGCCTACGATGGCCGCTTCACTTGGCTGCCGTTCGTCGAGGCGTTGCTCGCTTCGCTCCTCCTCCACTCCGGGACCAACGTCATCAACGAGATCTACGACGTCCGCAAGGGCATCGACTCGATCACAACGCCGCGCGCGAGCCACGCGATCGTGAAGGGCCGGTTGCGGGAACGGGCGGCGTTCGGCGTGGCCTTCGCATCGCTCATCTTCGCGATGGCGATCGGCATCCACCTGGTGGTGGAACGAGGCCCCATCATGCTCGCGCTCGGTATCGCGGGGATCGTCGGCGGTTGGGGATATACCGCACCGCCGTTGCAGTACAAGTATCACGCCCTCGGCGTTCCGCTCGTCTTCGTGCTGATGGGACCGCTGATGGTAGTCGGGACGTACTTCGCGATTACCGGGGCATGGAGCGCCGAAGCGCTCTATCTCTCGATACCGGTCGGCCTTCTCGTCGCCGCAATCCTGCATGGGAACGAGTGGCGCGACATCAGCGACGATCGGCGCGCCGGAATTGCGACGCTCTCGGGCGCGCTCGGGCGCGATTGGAGCCACCGCGGCTACGTCGCGCTTGTCATCGGCGCCTTCATGGCGCTTGCCGTTCTCACGGCCTTCGAACTCATTCCGCCGATGGCGATGCTGGCGATCCTCGCGCTGCCGTTCCTCATCCGCGTGATCCGTGCGGCGGAGCTCGGCGCAAGCGGCCAGGCCCGTGCGATCGCGATGATTGACCTACAGACCGCCCAGCTCCACTTCGCGTTCGGCTCGCTGCTGGTCGCCGGGGTGCTGATTACGGCTGCCTCCAATGGGTGACGCTCCCGCTTCGGGTGACGCTTCCGGCTCGCGTGACGCTTCCGCTTCGCCGGACGACGGGCCGCCGCTGGCGACGGCGCTCATCGGCCTGGGCGCGGCGGCGGTCGCTTTCACCGGCACCTTCGGCGGCCCACGGTCGAAGTTCTGGGCGCGCATGACATCGACGGGCCTGAGCCTCGGCGGGCTTGCGATCGCTCGCAGCCGCGAGGTGCGTGGCACCCGAATCCGGCCCCGTGACGTGCCGCTCGGGCTCGCATCGGCCGGCGTCCTCTACCTCACGTTCAAGGCCGGCGACCGCTTCGCGCGGCGGGTGGTGCCGAGCGGCGACCGCGAGATCCGCGAGATCTATGCGCTGCGAACGCTGCGCCCGAAACCGGAGATCGCGTTACGGCTCGCGACGATCATCGCTCCGGCCGAGGAGCTGTTTTGGCGTGGGCTGATCCAGGGTTCGTTCGAGCGGCGCTTCGGCCCATGGCGGGCGATGACCCTGACGAACCTCGGCTACACGGGCGTTCACCTGGTGGCTCGCAACTTCACGCTGCTGGGCGCGGCCGGCGTTGCGGGCCTCCACTGGGGCGTGTTGCGTGCGCTGCGGTTCCCAATGGGTGCACTGATCGTGTCGCACCTGGCCTGGGACATCTGGATCTTCCTGCTTCAGCCCACGGGCGAGACGGAGCTCACTCCGGAGCCGGAGAGTCCGGGCGCTTCACCGCTGTAACCAGTTGCACCGCTCCGAGCGCGAGCCGGCGCTTTCGTATGTGGTGAAAGCCCGAGCGCTGGAGCATCCGCACGAGTTCGCGTTGCTCGGGCAGGTAGCTCGCCGAGGCCGGCAGGTAGCGGTACGCGGCGCGGTCGCCCGAGAGTGCGGCGCCGAGCAGCGGCACCATCCCGTGGAAGTACAGCCGGTGACCGAGGCGGAGAACGGCATTGCTCGGTGCATCGACCTCCAGCAGCCCGATGCGGCCGCCGGGCGCGAGGACACGGCCGGCTTCGGCTAACGCCGGCTCCAGCGGGCTGAAGTTCCGGAGCGTGAACCCGCTCACCAACACCGTCAGCGATGCGGTGCGCACCGGCAGGCGTCGGGCGTCGCCGCGAACCAGCGCGGCGGCATCTCGTCGGCGCGCGGCCTCGGCAAGCATGGCGCCGGAGAAGTCGAGACCGGTGACCGTCGCGCCGGAGCTCGCCGCGAGCCCCAGGAAATCGCCGGTGCCGCAGCCGAGGTCCAGCAGGCGGTCCGAAGGCTGGACGTCCAGCAGCCGAAGCGTGAGCCGCCGCCAGCGGTTGTCGAGCCCGAACGTCATGAGGCGGTTCGTGCGGTCGTACGTCGGGGCGATGCGATCGAACATGGCCCGGACTTCTGGCGATCGGTCGGGGACTCCGGGATTCATCGCGGGTAGCGTACCGTTCCAACGGCCGAGCGGCTCTCCAGCCGAGCGGACGCCAGCGCCTATGATCGAAGGCGATGGAGCATCGCGACCACGTCAACCTGATCAAGGGCGGTGTCCCTGAGCCCGGTGGGGTGTGGGCGGATCTCGGTGCCGGGAGCGGCGCATTCACGCTCGCGCTCGCGGAGCTGGTCGGCCCTGCGGCCGACATCTATGCGGTCGATCGTGACGGCGCGGCACTGCGCGCCAACGAACACGCGATGCAGCGATTCGGAGCGCTTGCCGGACCGGACGCGGTGCCCCGTGTCGAGTACCGCGTGGCAGACTTCGCGGAGCCGCTCCAACTGTACGAGCTGGACGGGATCGTGATGGCCAACGCGCTGCACTTCCAGCGCGACCAGCCGGCTGTCGTGTCGCAGGTGCGGAAGCTGTCTGCGTCGACGGCGGCAGGTTCATCCTGGTCGAGTACAACATCGAGCGCGGCAACGGCGCCGTCCCATATCCCGTGCCGTGGTCGCGCTGGCAGCGACTGGCTGCAGAAGCTGGATTCGAGCGCACGGAATTGCTCGCGACCCGGCCCAGCCGGTTCCTCCACGAGATCTACTCGGCGGTGAGCTGGTAGCGGTGGCTACCGCCGCTGTTCCAGACCGCGGGCAGCGACACTGAGGTCGCGGGCGAACGCGGCGAACGCATCGTGCCTGGCCGCATCGTCGCTCGCGCGCAGCACCGAGGACGGGTGGACCGTGGCGAGCATCCTGGCCTGAATGCCGGGGGCTTCGGTCCACGTGCCACGACTGGCGGTGACGCGGAATTCGTTGCCGAGGACAGCTTTCGCCGCCGTCGCTCCGAGGAGCACGACGACACCGGGGTCGACCAGTTCGAACTCCTGGTCGAGCCATGCGCGGCAGGCGCGGACTTCGGCGCCGCTCGGCTTGCTGTGGATGCGGCGCTTGCCGCGCGGTTCCCATTTGAAGTGCTTGACGACGTTCGTCACGTAGGCCTCGCCGCGATCGATGCCCGCTTCGTCGAGGGCGCGGTCGAGGAGATGGCCCGCGGGTCCGACGAAGACGTGGCCGGTCTGGTCCTCCACGTCACCGGGCTGTTCGCCGATGAGCATGATTCGAGCGGGAACCGGGCCCTCGCCAAAGACGGTCTGTGTCCCCCGCGCCCAGAGCGGGCAGGCTCGGCAGCCGGCCGCCTCGGCACGTGTCTGCTCCCATTCCTGGTGCTTGCCCGGCGCGGAACGGCGGGCGGGAGCGTGGCTAGCGCTCATCGACCGTGAGTTCTTCGCGAACCTCACTACGCCGGGCACCATCGATGCCACCGCTTCGGCGTTCTCGGCGTCGGCGAGGTCGGCGACCTTGCCGCGGAGGCGGGCGACGCCGCGGAAGACGTCCACGGTGATCTCCAGGGCGGTGGTCGAGGAGTCCTCGCGCAACTCGCGGCGGATTGCGTCAGCAATGGCCTCGTCGCCGGGACAGGCCGTCGAGGGCAGACGGTTCGACCTCGACACTGTCGAGCGAGGAGCGCTGAAAGCCGCCGATGACTTCCGTGTTTGTGCCGACGGGGTCGATTGGCGGGACGTAGACAGCGTCGCCCTCGGACACCTCGTCGTCTTCCATGCCGCTAGGCCCGGAGGCGGCGAGCGGATCGGTGATTTCGTGGCGTGGGCCGAAATCATCGGGACCGAGGGCATCCTCCTCGGTGCCGGGTTCGGCGCCGGCGAACATGCCGATCTGCGTCTCGGAGACGTCGACGCCGTAGACGTCGCGGGGGACGGCCGCGCTGATTTCGATATCGCTCTCCACGCGCCTTGGTACGGCGAGGTTCTCGGCAATTTCGAGCGCGGCGGCGCGGAGGCGGTCGCTCTCGACGCTCCCCGTGACGACGATGGTGTCGCCATCCTCCTCCACGGCGAGGTCAACCCCGACGTCTTCCGAAAGACGGGCTTCGATGGACTTCGTGAGAGTGCTCATCCCTGCACGGTATGCGGCGACGGGGATGGTTCGCATAAAGGGGACGGGGCGGCGCGCAACTGCGGCAGTTCGGTTTTGGCCGCGTTGCGACGTGGGATCGCGAAAGTGCCCGGAATTAGGTGCGAAAAGTAAAGCACACGGGAATTTCCCGGCCATTGCAACGGCGGTGCGATCTGAAGGCGAACCGCTTGACGAACGGGTGATGGTCCGCGAGTAGCGTGAGACATAACGGCGAAGCGATCGCGATGGTCGTCGCCGAATTTGTAACAGGAGGAATAGTTGGACAAGAAAGAACGCATTACTGCGGTGTTCGATTCGACGGAGGAAGCACAGGCAACTGTGAAGGATCTCAAAGCCGAAGGAATTCCGGAGGCGAATATTGGTCTGATCACGCGCAGCCCGAACGGCGAAGTGCACGAGGAGACAGGCGAGGGTCTGAGCAAGGGGGCGGCCGTGGGTGGAGGTCTTGGAGCGGCTCTGGGGCTCGGGGCCGGCGTCGCGACGGGGTTCATTCCGGGCGCGGGGCCATTCATTGCGGCCGGTGTTCTCACCAGCTGGCTCGGCACCGTAGCCGGCAGCGCAGTTTCCGGCGCGGTCGTCGGAGGCACGACCGGCGCGCTCGCGGGCGCGCTTGAGGAGCGAGCGGGATACTCGAAGGGTGAAGCCGAGTACTACGGCGATCTCATCGAGCGTGGGGGGACGCTGGTTGCAGTGGATGTAAGCGGCCCCGTGCGCGAGCAGGACGTGATGGCGTCGGTCAAACAACACCACGGCTCGATGCACGTTGGCGCCGCCGCCTGATCGCGTGCAGCGGCTACGAAAGAAGGCCCGTGGGCAACTGCCCGCGGGCCTTTGTTCTTTCCGCAGCGCTCGACGTTAGCGGCGGATCATCTCCTCCCGGCTTTGCTCGGCCCGGGCGGCGCCGATCGCGGTCTTGACCTTCTTCTCCTCTTCCGGAGGTGGGAGGACGGCAGGCATGCCGAGCGACTTGATCCAGAGTTCCCTGGCCCAGCCCATGGTGTGGTAGAGGTGCTCGTCTTCCTCGTCCTCGACTTGTTCGTACGCCTGCCGGAGGGCGCTGCGGCGGCGTGCCATCGGAGGCATCGGCGACGCGGCCAATGAGTTCCCAGTTCTGGTGGTCCTTGGTCTCGGCCTCCACGACGCACTCGGCGGCGACGAGTTCAGCGGCCTCCGGCTTGCCGGCGGCGCGCGCCTCGGACATCGCTTTTACGAGTCCTTCGGCCTTGCCGCGCACGACTTTTCGGCCGGGCGTCTCGCGTTCGGGGTCGAGCCCGATCTGGCGGAAGACGTCGAGGAGGATGCGCTCGTGGTTGGTGGTCTCATCGAGGTACTTCTTCCATTCCTCGTTGAGGTCCTTGTTGCGGGCGCACTCTATGGCAGCGGTATAGACCTTCTGCCCGCCCTGTTCTGTCTCGAGTGCCTGGTAGAGAAGTTCTTCGACCTGTGCGTTGTTCACTGCGTTTTCCTTCCGCGAGGTTCGCTTCAAGGTATGCAGCGCAGGTCGTCAGAGCATTGGCGAATTAGGTCGGTGTGTTTCAACCGCGCTGTCACCGATCGACCGGGAGGTCGCGCTTGCGACGGATTAGCGGTGGCGCACTTTGCCGCGCCGGATAGCGAGGCTGTAGAGCTGCGACGACTGCGTGGTCCATTCCTGGACGTCACCACAAGCCGCGCATTCGACCACGCGGCCGGTCGTGGACAGCGGCGTGAATGCTGTGCTGTCGTGCCAGTGGTGGACGCCGAGGAGGCAGGTGGTGGCGGAGAACCCGCGCCGAATCGAGAAGGCGGCAGTACGGTTGAGCATGTGATGGCCCCCGGCACTGAGAGTGCGCGCGAACATAACCCGCCAACCGGGGCCATTATAGGCTTGCGATTTTCCTGAAACACAATCCGTCTGTGATCGATGACGTTGTGACGCGTTGGCGGCACGGCTATCGCGCGACGGCGCGGAGCAAGTGTGCCCACGAGGGCGACTTCGCCGCAGGCGTCGGCGAGGTACACCGGCGAGATGCGGCCGCGGGCGGCATAGTAGGTTTCGACGGCAGCCAGCGCAGTGGCGCTTCCGGTTGCCAGCAGGACCGTCTCGGCCGCCGGGCGGCGGCGGACGCCGCCCAGGACCAGGATCCAGCCAACGACGAGTACCAACGCGCCGACTGTCTTCACGAGCCAGGTGTCCCGCTTTGGACCGGTGACCATCTCGAAGCTGCGCATGTGCACCAGCGCCCACAGCCCTGTGGCAATGTAGTAGACGCCCTGCACGATCAGCATGAGCTGCGCCATGTGGTCAGCGTGGCGGCATCGCGGCGGCGGGGGATTGCAGCGGCGGCGGTTCCTGTTTCAGATACGCGGGGAGCCGATGGAGCCGCGAAAAGTGATAGGCGGCCGTTCGGCCGCGGGCGGCTGACTACGCGCCGCGCGTTCCCGACGAGGCCGACGATTGGTCCGCGACGCCAGCCGCGTCAGCGAGGAGATAAGACGATGTTCGAGAACATGGTAGTGACACTGCAACGGGACGATCCGGCGCAGGGATCGGTGGTCCGTCATGCGGCGGCGGTGGCGGAGCGGTTCAACTCACGAGTGTTTCTGCTGACTGTCGTGCCAGAGCGGCAGGCGATGCAGTCCGAGTCGAATGCGCCGGCTATCCCGCGTGGGAGTAAGGAGGCAGTGCATTCTCAGCGGGCCGACGAAATCGACGCCGCGGAGCGGTTCCTCGATTCGGCGCGGAAGCGCTTCAGCCGTTCGCTGTCGGTCGAGACGATCGTGCGGCCGGGAGATCTGCAGGATGCCGTCGAGAAGGCGATCGAAGAGCATGACGCAACGCTCGTGGTCGTACCCAGGGAACAGCGCGAGAGCCTCGTTTCACGGCTCTTCGGCACCACGACAGAGGACGTGGTGGCTTCGGCCAACGTGGCGGTGCTGGTGGCGCCGGACGGCGACGAAGCATGATGAACGCCGAGGCGGAGGGCGCCGAGCAGATGCCGATGCTGCGGCCTGGTTCGATTAAAACGCAGGCGAAACCGCGTGGAGGAGCGTTTGACGCTGGCGGGGCGCCACTCCGCTAGCGTGTTCGTATGACATGGTGGTGGTTTTGGATAGGAATTGCCGCGGTATTCGTGGTCGCTCTCGTGTTCGTCGTAGCGGCGCTCAGCCAGGATACGTCGAACCAGGTGCACCCGCCGCGCCCGTCTCCTGAGCACGTTCAGCAGTTGACGCCGGCCGAGACGGCGCTGGTGCATGCGGCCCCGAGCATCGTGGTGATGCGGGCGGCCTGAGGCGCCCACGAACCGCAGTGGTCTCGCCCGTCCCCCGGTAGCTTCGAGCGGAACGGCAATTCACTGTCCTCGAATTCCTGGACGAAGCACCGTAACGGCGCGCCTCGCGACCGTAAGGTTTGTCGACGTTCATTTCCGGGCGTCAACCGCGCCGGCAGCCCGGCGCGATTTCCCGGGCCGCCCGGGACACCGGGCTCATGCGTCCGGGCGCGTTCCCACCTGAGGATGTCGTGGCCGCCGGAAGAGGCGGACAACATCGAGGGGTGTGGAATGGACTCACACAAGAAGTCTCGCTGGCGACGCGTGCCGTTGGGCCTGGCCGTCGCCGGCTGCCTGGCGGCGACGGTAGCGCTGGCCGCGTGCGGTGACGACGACAGCGGCGGCACCACGGCCACCGTCCCGCAGGCGACGCCAACGACCGCGAGCGCCACAACCGCATCGTCGCCGTCCGCGACGGCTAAGCCGACCGATGTCGTCTCGGCGAACGGGATCACGGTTGAGGGCTTCGAAATGGGCTACAAGGTCTCCGGAGACCTGCGGCCCGGAACCGCGACGATCACGTTCAAGAACACCGGGACCGACGTCCACATGATGGAAACCGCCCGTCTGAACGATGGCGTCACGCTCGACCAGGTCAAGGAAGCGATGAGCTCGAACGACGACTCGGCGATTGAGCCGCTGCTCGCGGACGGGCTTCGCGGCGTGTACGGCACGCCGGCGCTCCTCTCACCCGGTGAGTCGACGACGGTGACGGCGGTGAACCTGAAGGCCGGCACCTACGCCATCCTCTGCTTCGTGCCCTCCGACAGCGGCGCCCCCCACGTGGCGATGGGCATGCTGAACGAGTTCACCGTGAAGGGCGACCCGTTGACGGCGACGCCGAAGAGCGACGGCACCATCGAGATCACCGACAGCGGCTACAAGCTTCCGTCGAACTTTGACGGGCACGGCACGTTCAAGGTCACCGACAGCGGCCAGGACCCGCACAGCATCTCGATCGCGAAGCTCGACGCGGGAACGAGCGTGATGGACTACTTCCAGTACGTGAACGACAGGTTCCAGCAGGGCCAGCCCCTCAAGGGAGGCCCTGGCGAGCTCGTAGCCGGCGTCAATGCCCTGCTGCCGGGCCAGACCGCGTACCTCACGCTCGACCTTCCGCCGGGGCACTACGGCTACGTTTCGACCGAGGGCGGCGATGGGCCGGACAGTCCGCCGGACGCGACCAAGGGCCTCCTCGGTGAGTTCGACGTCTCATAGCCCGGGCTGGACCTTCGCACTTCGGAGCGGTACCACTCGGAGTGTGGAACGTCTCATCGAACGCGAGCCTGGAGCTCGTACGCGAACCCAACTCGCCCTCGTGGCCAGCATGGCGCTCATCTGCGCCGTGCTGGCCACGGCCGCACTTCATATGGAATCAGAGCCCGCAGCCGCGACGGACTGGTGGGTCATCAACATCTTCCTGGCCGCCACCCTCGGGATTCCGGGCGCGATCCTTGCGGCACGGCTCCCGCGCCACCCGATCGGCTGGCTGCTGCTCATAGGAGGCTTCGGTGAGGCGGTTACCGCACTTGGCCGGGAGTACATGGTCTTCGCCTTTCAGAGCGGGGCTCCGGGAGCGGTCTGGGCGGGTTGGGTGGCCAACTGGACGTGGCTCCCGGGTGTGGCCACGCTTCCCCTCACGCTCCTGGTGTTTCCCACGGGCCGCCTTCCCGGCCGACGGTGGCAGGCGGCCGCCGGGCTGCTCTGTGCGGCGCTTCTTCTTGGCATCGCTCTCCGCAGCGGCGAGCCCGGGGCTCCTCTCCGACGACCTGCCCCGGTCCACGAACCCACTCGGCAGCGGCGGTGCGTGGGTCGATATGTTTGCGGCCGTGGCCGGGCTCTCCGCTCTGTGCGGCAGCGTGTTGGCACTCGTTTCCCTGGCCGTTCGATACCGTCGCGGCGGCCGCGACGTGCGCCTCCAGATCAAGTGGGTGGCGATCGCAGGCGTCGTTGCGCTGGCCGAAGTCACGGCCGAATTCATCCCCGGGTACAGGCTCGGCCCGGTGCTTGGCCTCGCCGCCATGGCGGGCGTGCAGGCAGCAATGGTCGTCGCGCTTCTGCGGTTTCAGCTCCACGGGATCGATCGCATGGTGAGGCGGTACGTGGTCTACGTGGTGCTCGTGGTGCTTCTTACCGTGCTCTACCTGGCGGTGGTGACCGCGGGCGGGCTTATCGTCGAAGACCTCGGCGCGACCATCCTGGCGGCGGCGGTTATCGCCGTGGTGTTCGCGCCCCTGCGCCATGCCTTGCAGGGCGCCGTCGAGCGGCTCCTCTACGGCCATCGGCGTGACCCCTATCGCGCGCTCACGGAACTCGGCGAACGGCTCGATGCCGCTCCGGTGAGCGACGCCGAGTCGGTCCTCCTCGCGCTACTCGAAACGGTGGTCAACGCGCTGCGGGTCGGGTACGCCGCCGTCCGCCTCCCGGGTGCGGATTCGCCCGCGGCACAGATCGGCGAGGCCCCGGAGGAGCTGCATGCTGTGCGGCTGTCGTTCCACGGGCTCGATCGCGGCGAGCTCATCGTGGGCGTGCGTCCGGGTGAGCCGTGGTCTCCGGAGGACCTGCGAATCCTGACCGACCTCGGGCGCCAGGCGGGCGCTCTCACGCACGCCGTCCAGCTCGGTCTCGACCTCCAGCGGTCGCGGGAGGACATCGTGGGCGCCCGCGAGGAGGAGCGACGGCGGCTGCGACGGGAGCTTCACGACGGGCTGGGTCCCAACCTCGCCGCGATCCGGCTGCGGCTCGACCAGGCGCGTGAGATGGTCTCGACGCGGCCGGAGGAGGCGCGCGACATCATCGCGAGCGCCAAGACGGATGTCTCGGAAACGCTCGAGAACCTGCGCCGCGTCGTTTACGAGCTTCGTCCGCCCAGTCTCGATGAACTGGGGCTGGTCGCGGCCCTGCGGGAGCAGGCGAGCACCTTCAGCCTCGGTGAGCCGGGGCGGTCGCTCGATATTCGTCTCGACATCCCCCAGTCCCTTCCGGATCTCCCGGCCGCAGTCGAGGTGGCCATTTATCGCATCGTCACGGAGGCGCTGAACAACATCGTGCGCCACGCCGCCGCCCGCACGTGCTGGGTGCGCATCACGGGTGGCCACGGGCTCAGCGTCGTCGTGGAAGACGACGGCTGCGGGGTGGCGACGGCGCAACGGATGGGTGTCGGCATTCGCTCTATGAACGAGCGCGCGGCTGAGCTTGGCGGCACGTGCAGGATTGAGCCGAGGCCGGCCGGGGGCACCGCGGTGCGCGTGTTCCTCCCGCACGTCCGGAGTAACAACTATGGAGTCTGATGGCCCGATTCGCGTCATCGTCGCTGACGACCATCCCATGTTCCGCGGCGGTCTGCGCACACTCATTTCGGCGGACCCGAACATGGAGGTCATCGCCGAAGCGGCCAGCGGCGAAGAAGTCATCGCCCTCGCCGCCGATCAGCTGCCCGACGTCGTCGTGATGGATCTCCGCATGCCGGGGATCAACGGTATCGACGCCACGCGCGCGATCCTGCGCACCAGCCCTCATGTGGCCGTTCTCGTCGTGACCATGTTCCAGGACGACAACAGCGTTTTCGCCGCCATGCGGGCCGGCGCGCGCGGCTATCTGCTCAAAGGCGCCGACGAGAGCGAGATCCTCCGCGCCGTCCGTGCCGTCGCCAATGGCGAGGCGATCTTCGGTGGCACGGTTGCCCAACGCGTGCTTGCCTACTTCGCCGCGCCGTCGCCTCCGCAGGTGTTTCCGGAGCTGACGCCCCGCGAGCGCGAGATACTCGATCTTGTTGCAGCCGGGCGGAACAACGCAGAGATCGCGCACGAGCTCGCGGTGAGCACAAAGACGGTCCGCAATCACACGGCGAACATCTTCGCAAAGCTCCAGGTTGCCGATCGCACGGAAGCGCTGCTGCGCGCGCGGGAAGCCGGGCTGGGATCCGAGCGGGCGACCTGACGACGGACGCCGGCGCGTAGCGTCCGGGTCGGCTTATTTCACGTGGACCGTTGCCGTCATCTGGTTCGGGTGGATGCGGCAAACGAGCGAGTACGTTCCTGCCTTGTCGAACGTCCACGACGCCTGTTGCCCGCTCGACTGGGGCTTCGCGGAGATGGGCTGGCCATCGACCGTGATGTCGTGCTGGGACGGGCTTCGATTGACGAACGTGAGCGTTTCGCCGGGGTGGATGTTGATGTCGTTCGGCTCAATCGCGAAGTCGACGAGGTCGATGGTATTCCCGACAGGCGTGGCACCGTTGCCGTGCGGAGTGGGCACAACGGTGCTGTTGTCATTGGCCGTTCCGCCAAGGGCGACGACTGTGGAGATGCCGGCGACGAGCATGATCGCGACGACTGCGACCGGGATGAGGTTCTTCCGTCGAATTGGTATTGCCATGACTCCCAACCAACGTAGGAGTCAGAGCGCATGAAGGTCGCCATCGGGAACCCTCCCACCGTTGCAACGGCGCTGCAGCCATCGTGGCGACCTACGGCTCGGGGCGAGCCGGCGGTTCCGTGGGACCGAAGCGCGTCGGAATCGATGACGTCGAGCGTCAGCTCGACCTGCCGGTCGACGGCGTCTCTCTCGCAGTGTGGTCCATGGACGTCGGCGGCCGAACGAACTCGCGCCGGGCTGGCGAACTCGGGCCGCTCGGTGCGATGCGAGGGCCCGTCCGGCCCACTACGGGGCTTCCGCCGTCACATACGATGCGTGCAACCGCACCGAGTGAGGCCGGGGGAGAAGATCGTGCTCGAGCAATGCATCCGGCCCGCGCTCGTCGCCCGCTAGTGCCGACGCTCCGAATGGCGGCCACTCCGACGCGCGGTGGGCGAGATAGGCCCGTCGGCGCCGAGGTGCGCGCGTTCGTGCGCGACTGGGCGATCCTTGTCGGCGTGATCCTGGTGTACTTCTTCCTCAGGGCGCTGGCTCCCGTCGACGAAGACCGGGCCGTCAGGGTCACACTGCGCCTCATCGACTTCGAGAAGGCAACCCACACGTTCTGGGAGCGCGATCTCCAGTCGGCAACGCTTCACTGGTCATGGTTGAAGGAGATTGCGAACTACATCTACTCGTACCTGCATTTCCCATCGCTTGCGTTGATGGGAATCCTGCTGTGGTTCAACGACCGGCCCCAATTCCGGCTGGTGCGCAACACGATGTTTGTCTCCATGGCGATCGGGCTGGTGCTGTACTACACAGTGCCGGCCGCGCCACCGCGGCTGTTGGCAGTACATGGACACGACTTCGGCTTCATCGACACCGTGTTCGGCGGCAACACGTCGGTGGAGTACCCGGCGCCGTTCTTCTTCGTGAACAACTACGCCGCGATCCCGAGCTTCCACTTCGGCTGGATCGCTCTCGCGGCGTGGGGGCTCTGGACATCCGGCTACGGGCTGCCGGTGAAGCTGGCGGCCATCGCCCTGACGGTCCTCATGACGTGGGCGAGCGCAGCCACCGCCAACCATCTCTTCGTCGACATGGCGCTTGGCGGTGTCGTCATCGTGGCTTCGTGGGCGATCGCGCGCTTTCTCATTCCGCCGACGGCCATCCGCGCCGGTCGTGGTCGAGGGAGTGGCCGCGCGCGATCAGCCGATGTGGCCGGGCTTCCCGGCCGCTGACACGCTTACTCGCACTGTCGGATGACGGTCACGGGGAGCAGCAAACGAGGGGTCGGCGAGGCGGCGCCGGCGCTGGTCGAGGATCAGGAGGGTGCGGTGAGCCGGACCGTGGTGCCCATGCCCGGGACCGAATAGAGCATCAGCTCGCCGTTCGACCGGGTTGCCCAGAGCCGCATGCGCCCCAGTCCGAGACCGCGGCTTACGCGCTCGGGTTCGAAGCCTCCGCCATCGTCCTGGACGAGCAGGACCGTCGAGCCGGACGTGTCGCGGAGGTCCACCGCGATGCGGGTCGCGGCGCTGTGGCGCACGGCGTTGATGAGCGCTTCAGTCGCGATGTAAACCACCGCCTCTTCTAGCCCGTCGCGCGCCTCGATGGCCTCGAGATTGAGGAGCACATCGATGGTCCGCGGGACGAGTTGCCGTGCGATCGCGGTGAGCTTGGCATCGACGCCGCCTTCCTCGGGAATGTTGAGCCGCTGAAGCTGGTCGGCGTCCGCGCGGACGTGGTCGATCAGAGCAGCGATGCTTTCCCGCGCCGATTCAATCAGCGGCGCGGCGTTTGCCATGCTGTCCTGTGCGGCCGCCATCTCGAGGTCGAGCGAGACCGCGAACAAGGACGTGACGTAGCTCGCCTGGATGTCCGATGCGCGTCGTTCTTGCAGCGCGCGATCGACGCCCTTCGCGCGGCTGATGTCGCGGAAGACGCCGACCATGCCATGCAGCGTGCCGGTGGCGTCTCTCAGCGGCGCCCAGGTCAGAGCGACATCGAATGGGGCGCCGTTGCTGCGGCGGCGAATGGCATCGGGATTGCTGTAGGTCTCGCCGCCGGAGACACGAGCGAGAATGTCATGCGCTTCCCATTCGCGTCCCTCGCCGACGAGCCTGGCAATGTGCTGGCCAATAATGTCCGGGGCCTCGTAGCCAAAGAGCCGTTCGGCGGCGCCATTCCACGACGTGATGCGCCCTTCAAGGTCGGCGGTCACCACGGCGTCCACCATCGCGCTCACCGCTCGGCGTTGCCATTCACGTTCCTGCTCAGTGCTGTCGGTCACGCCCAATCTCTTCTGTCCCTGTCAGCCGTGAGGATTATGACAGACCTGGGCCGCTACCACACTTGCGTGATTGGCGGTTTGCCGTTTGGCGTTCCGGGTGCTGCCGAACGTGAGCCGGCCATGCTCACTTCCGGGGCCAGTCGACGGCGGGCACTGTTCGCCCGATGATTGGCCACATCGTGCCGTGCCCGGTTCGAACTGCACACAGCAGCATCGACCGGAGTGGAGAACCTATGCCGTATGACGCGCTGGTCGTCGCTGCCCATCCGGACGACGCCGAATCTCAGATGGGCGGCGTGCTGGCCAAGCTCACCGACCAGGGCCAGCGCATCCTCCTTGTCGATCTCTCGGACGGGGAACCGACGGACTTCGCTGCACGGGGCGAGCGCGCAAAGCAGGCAGAGGAGGCGGCGCGGATTCTCGGCGTCGAACGGATCTGTCTCGGCCTCCAGGACCGGCTCATCCGTGACAGCGAAGATGCCCGCCTGCGGGTTGCCGAGCTCATCAGGCGGCACCAGCCCCGGATCGTCTACGGGACCGACGACGCTTGCGTCCATCCGGACCACGCGGCTGCCGCCTCGATCGTACGAGCAGCCGTGTTCCTCGCGCGGCTCGATCACTGGGACGGAGTGGCCGGCGCAGAGCATCTCGCCAACGATCCCCCGTGGGCCGTTGACCGGCTCTTCTTCCCCCACTGCAAGATGGAGCCGCCATGGTCGGCGCCCGCGTTCGCCGTGGATGTGAGCTTCGTCTACGAACGCAAGCGCGCGGCGCTGGCCGCCTACACGTCGATATTCACCGAGCGCGACAGGTTGCTGCAGCTCTATGAAGCGGAGGACCAGTACTTCGGGCGGCTCGCGGGCGTCAGCTATGCGGAGATCTTCCGGGCAGCCTCGATTCTCGTGGTCGAGGACCCGACCGTGTTCGGCCCGGGGATCCACGGATAGGAACCGGCGGAGCGTTTCGGCCGCGATGCGAACCGTGCTGAACGAGAGCGACCCGCGTGCCGCCGCGAGCGGCGCTGCTGGTGCTCATGCAACCGTCTACGATTTGGAACTGTTGAAGGGCGCGAACGCACGCACACGGGGCCGAGCGATCGCCGGAGAACGGCAGCGAGCGGCCGACGCCCGGTGAGCCTAATCGCCCTCCTCTTCGTCACTGGCGGAGGAGTTGATGGTGACCGTGCCGTCCGAGTGAACAATCACGCAGTCCTCAACGCCGGTCACGCGCATCCAACAGTCCATGACGGCGATGGCGTCTCCCAACGTCCCGACCGGGAGCCCCTGGCGGTCGGTTGTTCCAACCTCCCAGCCATCCGTCGTCTCACGGAGATATACAGGGCCGTAGCCAGCCGTCAGTTCGCTGTTCATCGGGCGACCGCCACGCACGGCCCCGCCTGGGGCCGGGTTTGCTCTGCGTTCCTGGCGACGAGACCAGGCGCCGGTGGCTGAGGCGGGCGCGCCGGGCGAAATGGAGTGCAATCGAAACAAGGCAAGGTGGACACCTCCAGCGGGCATCGAGATTCGATGCCGCATCTAGCTGTCGTAAGCGACGGTGTAGATGTGCGGCCGCGCGATGGCGGCCGCAGCGCGAGAGGTTCAGCCGGGAGGTATCGCCGGGGCGTAGGCAGGAGCGAGAGGCGCCCCGCGACCCGCACGCCGCGTGAGCATGGCGAAGAAGCAGGCCTGCGGCCGCGAGTGCGGCGAGCACGCCCGCGGGAGCTGGCGAGGACGTCGGAGGCCCCGCGGAGGACATCGTGACCGGCGAGGCTGGCCGCGCTGGACCGGGCGATCCGGCGCCGCGAGTGGCTTCCAGCGTCTCATCAACGGGAACGCCGCGCCTGGGTTCCATGGACACGTCGTGCGCAACACCGGGCGCGGCCGAGCGGCGTGACGTCGCCCTGGCTGGCGAGACACCGCTCCACGCGGGAGCCGCTACAGCCGATGGTGGGACGTCGGTCGCCGCTGTCGGCCTGCCGCCGGACGACGGGATCACGATCGATGGGGCGAGGGCTGTGTGTGACGTTGGCGGGGTGGCAATGGTGCTATCGAAGCCGGTGCCGGGCAGAGGCGCCTCAGCCGTGGGCGACGCGGAATACGCAGCCGCCGGCACGGAGGGCGGAATAGCCGGCGACCGTCGAGTCTCCGGGGCGGCCGACGGCACGGCGTTTCCTGGTGGCGGGAGGAGCTTGCCGCCGACAGGGGCGGTCCGCGGCTGGTCTGCGCCGATGGTGTCGCCCGGTGTGGCAAGCATGGCCGGTAGCAGCGCGACGACCGGAGCGAGCGCCTGGTCCACGGTGGGCGCCACGCCGGTCAGGTCCGGCGGCAGGCTGTCGGCGACCGAACCCTCGATGCCGGCGACCGCATTGGTGAGCACTGGCGCAAGGATTGGCGTGGCTGGCGCAAGGATCGGGTCGAGCGGGGCCAGCGCATCGGCAAGGGACGCGGACCCGATCACGGACGAAGCGATGTCAGTCGTAACGGGGTCAAGGATCGGCGGCAGGGTGTTCGCGACGAGATCAGTGACCGGGGCTACGAGGGCCGTCACGGGGTCGAGGCGGACCGTAGGAGCCGGGTCACTGCCAACGGGTGCGACCACGGCCGCAATTGTGTCTGCGGCGGCAGGGACGACCTGGGGCACGGGCGTAACCAGCGGCCCTATCGGGGCAACGAGCGAGTTCAAGCCGGTGGTTACCGGTACGGCCGGCGCGGCGTCAACCACCCGGCCTGCTGGCGGGTTGATGGCCGAACCATGGTCGACCGCGGCGATGGTCGTATCGGCCGCTGAAGCGACTGACTGGGAGGCGCTGGGAGCCACTCCCTCGTCCGTGCCCGGGACGTCTGGCGCGGCATCGTCCCCAGTCTGAGCGACGGCACCGACCGCATCGGCCGCAGTCTGAGCGATGGCACCGACCGCGTCGGTCGCGGTATCAGCGACAGGGGCGGCGGTTGGCCGGGAGAGCGACCCAACCAAGGCTCCATCGTCCGCCGCGGGAGTCGGCGCCGGCGTGTCCGCCGATGCGTCATTCGCAGAAGCCGACGAAGACGAGTTCTCCGGCTCCGAAGGCGTGTTCTCAGGGCTGTTGGGTGGCAGAACTTTGAGGGCCGGAACCGCTCCGCCCCCTGCGTCGGCGGAAGGCAATGGGGGCGCCGAAGCGTCGCTTCCCGCGGAATCGGCCGGACCGCTCTCCGACGGCGCTGGGGAATTGTTCGGCGCAGCCTGTGCATCGGGGGCGGCAACTGAAGCGCCCAGCTGTGCAGCCGGCGTCGTGACTGCCCCGGTAAGCCCCGAAAGCGGCGCCGTGACGGCCTGCGACACGCCTCCGAGCAGGTTCGGCGACGGGCCTGGTCCGTCGGCGAGCGCCGGCGGCGCCCAGCCCAGAGAGGAAAACCAGATTGCAACAACGGCGACGGGCGCAGTCGCTCGAAGAACCACTCGGCGACCCATAGCTGCCACGCTACGAATCTCGGCGCGACATTCCGGGAACCGGACGCACGACCGCTCTTACAAGGCCCTCACAGGCTGCTGCAGCAGACGCCTGCGGCCCAAGCGACACTCAGGCGACGTTGTCGGCGGCCGTGACCGTTGACGAAAGGTCCGCGAACTCGGGCAGGTCGACCTCGTCGAGCGCGAGTCCGGTCTCGGCGCTGAAGTTGTGAACGCGGTCCAGGTCTACCATCAGGCTGACGTCCTGCCCCGGCCGCGCGGTCCGAGATCCGCGGCCAGCCCATCGAGGGCCGCGTGGACGTCACCGAGATGATGGGCAACGACCGTTTCGTGCGGACATGGATTGCCCTTCTTTGATTCTCGAAAGCAGCGAGCGGAGCAGTATGTGCGGACGGGGCTGGAGACTCCGAAAGGGGACGGGAGATGAGCGCTGCGGGAGGCGGCGCGGTCAGGTTATCTCTGTGAGCGGCCGCTGTGGCCCGCTGGCCCCGCCGCCCGGCCGCTCGGCGCGGTAGGCTTCTTCCAGCGGAGCACGTTCGAACCCGATGACGGGCGGGAGGCCAAGGGCGTAGGCATACAGCGCGGCGCGGAAAGCGCTGAGCAGCGTTGCCAGCACGACTCCCCAGGCGATCCAGAGGATGAGGACCACCAGGGTTGCCGCCGTACGTCCCGCGATGGCCCACGTGAGCAGTGCACAGATCGCCACGACGCCGACCGCCAGCAACGACAGCACGAGGACCGAGAACCCGGCGACGAGCTGCTGCCCCCAGGTCGATCTAAACAGGGCAACGGAGCGCCGGAGTGCCTGAAAGGGGCCGACGTCCTCGGCGATGATGATCGGTATCGCCAGGAAGCTTGCACCGGCCCAGACCAGCCGCGGCAAAAAGCGGAGGACGCGACCCAGTATCCCGGTCACGTCCTCAAAGCGCTGGGAGATCACTACGACCGTTGTCGCCAGCAGGCACCAGCCAAAGATCGGGGCGGCGCGCGCTCGAACGGTGCGCCACGGACTGCCGTGACCGGGCCGACAGGGTTCGAGCAACACCGCGGTCACCACGGCCTGCATGTACGTGACCGTGACACGCATGCGAGAAGACCGCCAGCGCCGCGAGCGCGGTCCCGCGGGGGCCCACGCGGATCAATGTCGCGAACGAGCGGTTGCGGATGAAGAGACGGAAGTTGTCATCGGAGCCGGCGACGACAGAGATGCCGTAAAACGCGAACAACTCTGCGATCACCAGGGCCAGGGTGGCTGGCGGAAGAAGCCGCAGCCGCCGATCGCGTCGGAAGGCTGCGGCACTGCCTGTCATAAGCGCCTGCGTTCGCCGGAACGTTCCAAGCATCACGAACTCCGGTGGATGCTCTTCCGAGCCGCTTGCGACGCGGGTGCTCCCTGGGAGAGAGATGGCCGGCGCCCCGTCGATTCGGGGCTACGGTTTACGGGCGCCGTCGCGCGACGCGACGGCTCGTTCGTCGGGCGACTCTACGTGGTGAACCAAGCATGTCCTGCCTCCTGTTTTTCGGTCCTGGTCGCCCCACTCATCGCGAGGCGGCCACGGGTTCCCGCTCGGTGGCGAGCATCTCCTCCGCCTCCTTCGCGGTTGCGAGGCCGATGCCCACCAGGTCCATCGGGCTGATGAAGCCGTCGGAGAGACGAAAGCCCCCGGCACGGGCAATGGCATCGCGCAGAGGAACGGCCCAGTGGTGCTCGAGCAGGAGGAGGGCCGCGGCGGAGTCGTTTGGGATGTCGTCCAGGATGTCCCAGGCATCTTCGTCCGAAAAGACTTTCATCCCGCCGCGACCTGCCGCCTCCGCGCCGAGTTGAGCGCCAGCGGCCATGCCTTCCTCCCCGGCGATGCCGAGCCCGATGAGCGCGGCTACCTTGCTCCCCATTTCCACGGCCTGGTCGCGGCTGAGGTTGCTGAGATGCATGACCTCAACGTCGCCCTCCGGGTCTTTGTAGACCGCGAGGGCGTCGATCACGCGCACGGCGTCGTTTCGTCGCAAACGCTCGAGCTCGTCGATCACCTCGCCTTCGAAGTCCGGTTCGTCGAATCCAAGGCAAAGCAGCTGAACTGGCCCAATCGCCATGAGAGACCTCCTGTCCGGCCGCGGATGTGCGGCAGACAGTGACTATGGCTGTGCCGGGGCTCCATTCCCATTCCGAGTCCTAGCCGCATCGCTACTGAATCCTTGGACCCGGATGAACCGGTCGCTCCCGGCCGCGGCGCGGGCGCCAAGATCTACGGCAGCGTCTGCCACCGATAGGCGGGGGATCAGAGGCACCAGCGAGCTGGCCTAACTGAGCAGCCGGGCGGTTCCCCGCAAGAGCGCTTCCGCCTCGCCGACAGTGTCCGCGACGATTTCGGCGGCGGGGCGGACTCCGGTGACCAGCCCGGCGGACTCCCCGGCCCAGTTGAGTATGGTGTCGCGTCCCTGGTTGTTGCGCGCCGTCCAGCCGAAAGGTTCGGGCACCGCTGCCACCGCGGCGCGGAGCTCCTCGGCACGGCCCAGCCACTCTTCGGTGAAGCGATTACGAATGACACGACCGGCGATACCTTCGGGCCACGTCATGCCGATGGCGATGTCGTTGATCGCGTCATGAACAGTGCTGTCGCCATCGCTCGCCACGAGGGTCGCCTTTTGCTCGGCGTCCATCGTGGCAATCGGACCGAACTCCGGAGTGGCTTTGAAGCGCGTTCCCATGACGGCGGCCGCGGCGCCCATCGCGAGGACCGCCGCCAGCCCGCGGCCGTTGCCAACGCCGCCAGCCACTGCCACCGGTGTGCCGGCCGCATGACCCAGCGCTTCCGCGGCGAAGCTGAGCGTTCCCCGCATCCCGGTATGGCCCCCGGCTTCGTGGCCCTGCACGATCAGCAGGTCGGGGCCTTCGGCGAGCACGGCGCGGGCTGCAGCCATCGTCTGGACCTGGACGGTCGTGCGTAGCCCCGCAGCCTTGCAGCGCCGGAGCGCGGGGATGACGTCCCCGAAGGAGAGCGTGACGACGGGGACCCGCTCAGCAATCACGACATCGACGAGTTTGTCGGCGAACCGGGACCAGGCAAAGGTCGCAACATTCACCGCGAAGGGCTGCTGCGTCCCGGCGCGGCAGCGGTTGATCTCCTCGCTCAAGTTCTCGGGGGTGCGGCCAAGGCTGCCGATCGTCCCGAGCGCACCGGCGTTCGAGACGGCCGCAGCGAGCTGCCAGCCACATTCGCTCGACATGCCGGCCTGGATGATCGGATGGCGAACCCCGAACCGGTTGGTGAAAGGTGTGGTGAGCATCGCAGCAGTAGAGCGTTGGCCACAGGGCGTGTCAATCACACGGGGACGCCCTGGCCAAGTCGGTGCCGTCGGGGCGGGTCCTCGCGGTGACGACAACCGCCGCAACGAGCTGCTCCGCTCTTGCGCGCGCTGCGGTTCCTTGTCCCGGTCAGAACCGCTCGAAGCGCTCGCACCCGCAGGCGAAGCAGTGGCCGACGAACACGTCGCCGCGGTCGCTGTCCCAGATCACGTGCATCGTCGCCTCGTGGCGACAGCTGCATCTCAGGTGAGGGGAGAGGCCGACTTTGGAGAGGACCGAGTGCATCGAAGGGGATTGTAGTGGCCGTTGCATGCCGGGCTCCTGCCGCCCGAGCAGTGCGCCGGGCCGTGTTAAGTACGACGCATTACACAGAAGTCGAATGGTCTTCACAGTACACGCGCGTACCGTAGAACGTGAAGATTTCGCACCCGGCGGCCACGGCTTGCGTCCCGACGACCCGGGTCGTCGGGCGGTTCAAGGCCGACGCCGGGCAACGTCCGTCGATGTCTCTCACGGCATCCAACGAGTGTCACCAAGACGGAATCGCCGCGCCGCGGCGCCCAACCGCAGGCATCCACTCGAGTGCGGGACTACCCCGACTTCCGGTGCGGGTCGATGCTGCTCCCCGGGAAGGGTGAGGCGCGCCTGGCGGGCCGCACATCGACGGGTCGCCCGTCCCGCGCCTCGAGCTCGAACTCTTCCCGCCGCAATTCCTCGTTGACCTCCACGGTTTCGGCCACAACCTCACGCCGTAGGAGCACGCGTTCCCGTACCACGGTTCGACGCGTGACGACGATCTGCTCTTCGAAGACGGGGATAGAGAGGGTGCCGTCGTCGAGCTCGTGGATCTCGCCATCGTCGGCCGGTTCTGCCGGCACGTGGTCAGCGTCAACGGAGCCTACTCGGCGCTCCACCTCACCATGGAAGGGCTGCGATTCCACCCACTTTCGCAGCTGCACCTCGTCGCCGTGGGTCCAACTCGTACCCGCCTGGAAGCTCTCGTCGTGGAAGGGCGCCCCCGGAGCGGCGTCCGTTCGGAACGGCTCCGGCGACCGCCTTGGGCGCCCGGTCACGGGGTGCCTCGCCGGGTCCTGGGATGTGCCGCCCTTACCGCCACGGAGGCTGGAAGATCGGCGTGATCATTCATTCCCGTCCTCCAACTCGGCTCAGAGCCGAACCCAGCCAAACATACGCGACGCGTTGTCGCGTGAATGTTGCGCATCGTCCTGCGGCCGTAAACAGTCGCTCTCATAGTCACGCCAACTGCGAGCTACGAACCGCGGAGACGTGCCCACCGGGACGTTCGGGCCGAAAGCCGCCGTCCTGGATGCGCGCCAGGCGGTTCCGCATACCGAGTACTTTTGTCAAGACATGGTCTCATTCCCGTCCATTTCGCTGAGCGCCTGCTAAGCTGTACACGGAGTACAAACGCCAGGATCGAGAACAGTCACGAATTGAAACGCGCCAAACACTTTGGCCCGGTGTACCTGCGGGAGCAGCAGTCCGGCTGGACAGTGGGCACGTCAGAGTGCAACGGACTTCCCGTGCCGTCGGCCGACGCGGCGATAGCCCTGGCAGACACCTGGATGCGGCTGACCAACGCGGACGACGTAGTCGTTTTGCGGGCCGACGGGACGAGTTCCGAGCACGGGGAGCGCGAGCCGTATCCGGCTTTCGAGGACGAGCGCGCCTAACCGTTTGGGAAGCGGCTCACCTCCCGGGGACAGCATCGCCCCAATTCGTTCCAGCCGGGCGAGTCGTTTGACGCCGAGTCGCCCTCAAAACCTGATTGGACTGAGTTGCGGCGCGGCGCCCGGTCGAGCGAACACCGCCGCGAACCCCTCCGCGTAGCCGGCGCTCGTGCCCAGCGCTGCCAGGTCCGAGTCGGGGAAGAGGCCGACGGCGAACGCCTCGACAACGCCGCCGTGCGATACAACCAACAGTGAGCCACCATCCGGCACGTCATCGAGCCAGCCGCGAAGCAGGGATGAGACGTAGTCGACGTAGGCTTTTACCGGCGCGAAGTCCCGGTAGGCGGCGGCCCAGGCGGCGAATCCGTCGTTCCAGCGGACGTGGGCGGCAATCGGCTCACCGATGTCCTGGATGCCGGCATGCGTTCTGCCCACTGCGAAACCCATCGCGATCGCGGTCTCGGCGGCCCGCGGCAGCGTGCTGGTGACCACGAGGTCGAAGCGATCGAACTTCTTACCCGCCCGTTGCGCCTGCTCGATGCCGGCCTGGGAAAGGTGCGACCAGTTGTCGGAGCGATCCTGTCGCTCGGCGTGGCGGAGGACGATGGCGGTCTTCATATGGCGCTCCGGTGTAGCTGGGGGTTCGGGCGATAGCCGCAGTGCTACCAGGCGGGCGGAGGAGGAGCCTCGCCCACCGTGCCCCATTGGCTGTAGGTCTCTGAATCCGTGTGCTCCACCAGCGGGGGCCGCTGCTCGATCAACTCGCGCCCTCGTCCCGCCGGCGTAGAGCGTGCGGAATTCATTGGCGATCTCGTCTTCGGATTCGTGGACGGTGAGCCAAAGAGCCATCTCCTTCCCTTCGGCTCCGCTCCAGCGGTAGGGGCCGCCAGCGCGCACCACTCCCTGACTGTCCCAGAGGTCGATGATCTCCTTCGCCCACGCCCAGTAGGCCTCGGTCTTTCCCGGCGCAATCGTCACCGTGACTGAGCGCAAGATCATGGCTATCTCCTTTCGAACACAGGCGCGCTTCGGAACTCGACGTTATCGACCACGCTGCCAAAAGTCGTCGAGGCGACCCCCAACCGCTCCCGACGTTGCCCTGTGCGTGCTCGCCCGAGTCGCTACCACAAGGCGGGGAGTGTGCCAGTGAGCAACGCCTTACCGGCCGCCTCGTAGACGCCGGCGGACGCTATCACGTGTTGGTCCGCTGTGTGGATATCCCGGAAGTGACGATCGATGGCGTTGGGCGTATAGACCGAAGCGGAGCCGGCGGCGTGGTAGATCTGCTGCACGGCCCGTGCGCACGCGTCGTGGGCGTGGGTGATGGACAGTCGAAGCTTCGCTCGCTGTTCGGTCGTGGTTTGCTGCCCGGCGGCGAGGCTGTTCCAGACCGATTGCAGCGAGTCGAAGACGAAGGACCGTGCCGATTCCACCAGGACGGTGGAGTTGCCGAGGATGGCCTGGATGGAACTCTGGTCGCGTGGCGCGGCGCCGAATTTCCCCGGCTTGTCTTTGATCGTTGCCACGAAGTCGGCGATGGCACCGCGGCCGATCCCGAGCGGGACCCCCGGGTGGTTCGCGAGAAACAGGGAATTGAGGGCGTAAAGCGGGCCTGGCCGCCGAGACGGTTCGTCGAGGCTAAAGGTATGTTCGGCGGGCACAAACAGGTCGTGAAACGCAAAGTCGTTGCTGCCGCTGCCCCGAAGGCCACCCGTCCGCCACGTGTCCAGCACCTCGACCTGCTCGATTGGCGCCATGGCGAAGAGCCGCCGAGGGGTCCCGTCCGGGCCGGGCGTGGGCTCGCCGTCTTTGAAGACGACGCAACCAGCCGTCACCCAGTCTGAGTGGGTGATGCCGCTCGCGAATGGGAGTCTGCCTTCAACCCGGTAGCCGCCTTCCACCACGGTCGCTCGCGCCGGTGGCACGAACGCCGCGGCGATGACCATGTCCACATCGGGAAACATCTGTCGTGCCACGGTCTGATCGAGGAACGCGGTGAAGTAGGCATTTGCGGAGCCGATCATGACGCACCACGCGGCTGATCCTGACGCCGCCGCGAGTGCTTCGATGACCCGGTTCTGGACCATGGGGTCAACTTCGCAGCCGCCCCACTCACGGGGCATCGACATGCGAAAACAACCCGCATCCTTGAGCGCCTGCACGACGTATGGAGGAAGGCGCCTGGCTTCATCGATCTCGTCCGCCGCGGCGCGGAGCATGGGGGCAAGGCTGTTGCGCATTCGCGACGAGGTCCGCGGCAGTGGGGATCGCTAAAGGGGCAGTGGTCACGAGTCGGGCCTCCAGCAGGGACGCGCTAAAGCCGGGGACCTTCGGTCCACAAGCTGATGCACTCCTCGGGGCACCTGACCCGTCGTCGCGGATGGACCTCGGAGGGGCGTTGAGGGCGACTATAGCGCAGCGTGATGGACGTGCGATATTGCCCAACACCCACTTATGGGCATTGACGCCACTTGGGCACATCCCACCAGTCCGTACACGACTGATGGGAATCACTCCGACGCAGGCAGGGGCGTTCCGGGCCGAGGCTTTTGGGAGCGTCGGCCTACCCAACGGTCGGCGCCAATTCAGTCGGCAGATACGAAAGTATCGTGGGCCCACCGGGCCAAGGTAATGGTGTGGGATCGCCGAGCGCGTCCGGCCGAGCCGCCGCAACAACGGAAGGGACGAACGGCCCCTGCCGACGTCCCAGGAGGGAGGTTGAGCCGTAGCAGCGGCTGCGGCCCAACGGCCTCAGCTAGGCGGTCGCGTTCACGTTGCGGCCGATGCCTGCGGCCTGCAGAGCCGCCGCTTTCGCGGCTTCAATCGCATCGCTCGCCGGCGTGCTGCCGTCGGTGTCGCCGTCGCGGTCGACTTTCGATGAGGCAACCGCCGTTGGTGGCTGCGCCGAAGAAGTGCTCGGAACCGAACTCACGTTCATGACAACCCTGCTTCCCGGCCGTGTGGGCCACCATGAGCATCGTCGTCATCGGTGCGTCGCAATAGCGACCGATACGGCACGCTTCGTTACTTGCACTACAGCCAAGACAGGGCAAGGAGTGTGGACAGTTGGCGTATACACCGAGAGCAGAGCCTGCGGCGTGGGAGAACTGCTGAGTCGTTCTCCAGCAGGCATGCCCAAAGCCGGGGACTTGCGGTGCCCCCGGCTGATGAACCCCGAAGAGCGGCTGGCTACATCGTCGCGGGCGGCTCTTGGGAATTTCGTGACGGCTGTAGTCGTGGTAGGCCCGCAGGGACTCGAACCCTGGACCAATGGATTAAAAGTCACTTGCTCGGGGAAGGGGAGCGGAAGAAATGATCAGCTGATTGCTAAGGCGTCAGATTCAGAACCTGCAGGGGAATTGCAGGGAAAACGCAGGCTAAACGGCGTTCCAGGCGAAGCATCAGGGATCCGCGCGGCGCGAGCGGGTTCGTTGATGACCGCGATGAGAAGAGTGGTGGGGGGCCGTGGGCAGGAAGAGGCGCTGCCGCGAGGGACGCGCGTCCGAGCAACTTCGTCATTTAGACCATCGACGCTCTCGGGGCGCCGAGAGTCAAGTCTCGCGTTCCGCACTTCCTGACGCCTCAAAACTCTTGTCCCGGCTTGTCTGGTGGCAACCGCGAGCGTGACGCAGCGCGAAGTTAACGGACGCAGCGCGAAGTTAACGGGGGAACATTACACCGGGCCGATGCGAGGGCTGGTACCTTGAGATGAGAATCCACCGTGAAGGAACCGACCCTGAATCGACACGTTGCGTCGCCGCTCGTTGAGTCGGCGTCTAGGCAGAACTCGGCGGTCGTCGCAGCAGCCCGTCAGGTAGCGGAAATGGCGAGGCTCTTTGGTCCGCCTGCGTGGATGCGTGAGGTACAGCGAGACCTCAAGGTACTGTCCTCCGCCGCGGACTCGCTCTGGCCCGCGACGCTGTTTTCGCCGGCCGAAAGGGCGCCAAGGCGTCCGGTTCCCTCGGTCGTCTCGGAGACGGACCGGCTGGCCGACGACCTGGCGCGGGAGCTGGGGCAGACTCCCTGCCCGACGATCAAAGCGCTCTCCATCACGTATCGCTCGCGACTGGAGCGATTGGGTCACGTCCGGAGCGATTCGCAGCCAAGCAGCTGCCTGCGTCGAATGCAGGCGTTCTTGCACGCGCACGTGTACGGCAAGCGCATCCCGCTCGCCGCGTTGCCGGCCCGTATACAGGAAGGTCTGCGCAGCCCACGGCCCCGGCAGCACTAAAGCCCCGAAACCGCACGGTAGACAGGGCGAAAGCGCACGGTGGCAGCGTCTTCCACCGCACGGTGGTGGCTTCTAAGACTGGGTGTATGCCTCCCGGTCCCAGCTTTTTCCAGGCGCTGCCGGCGTACTTTGGCGGGAAGCGGCGACTGTGCCCGCTGATCTTCGCGCTCCTCGGCGATGTCCTCCGGCGGGAGGCGTGGAGGGAGGCGACGTTCGTGGACCCATTCTGCGGCGGTGGTGCCGTTGCCCTCTACGCGAAGGCGCAGGGATTCGACGTGACCGCATCGGACCTTGCCGAACGCGGCGCGGTCATGGCTCGCGCGCTGATTGCCAACTCCTCCACCGGTTGACCCAGACAGACATCCTGGACCTCTTCCAATCGACGGGACCAGACATTCCACAGATCGCGGCAGCTCACGTCCCGGGAGTCTTCAACGCAGCGCAGGCAGCGTGGCTGGACGACGCCTTCGCTCGCGCGACGCAGCGGCCGGAGCCTGTGCGCAGCCTGCTCTTGCTCTTCCTTATGAAGACCACCCTGCGGCTGCAACCGATGTCGATGCTGCGGGGAACGGACGCGCGCGCGGCGGCGGAGGGCGACTACGACCGCGTGTCGCCGCGACGGCTGGGGCACTACCTGCGTGCCGGGCGGCACCTGACGCCCGCGGGCGCGTGGCGCATCGCCGGGGAAGTCAACCGCGGCGTCTTCGGGGGGCGCGGGCAGGCGTTGCGGGAAGAGGCGCTGACGGCGATCGCCCGGCATTCCGGCGACGTCCTCTACCTCGACCCGCCATATGCGCAGACCGCCGCCTACGAGCACGAGTACGCCGTCCTCGACGAGCATACGACGACGCCGTCCGGATCGCGGAGACGATACCGGGCTACGTGCCGGACGGGACCTTGCGTCGGGCCACGCACAGCGTGCCCGTCGTTCCGGGTCACTCATCGCAGTGGGCCAATTGCTCGGTATCGCCCGTGGCTGGCGGAGCACCGGTCTGCTGGCGGACGGTGTGCCGCTGCCGATGTCTCGGCTGTGGGCACTGGAGCGTGTGATGAGCTGCTACCGGGAGCGAGAGCTGAGCGGATTGGAGGAGCTTCACTGCCGCGGCCTCCCGGGCTTGGGTGGCGGTCTGCCCTGTCGCTTGGTCGATCGCTCCCTTCCATGGGTGGTTCCGGCCGAGTACGAAGACGGCGCCATGTTGACACGGCTGCTCTTGGCACACGCTCAGCAGACGATGGTGGAAGTCTGCCCCGCTTACGACCATGAGGCAGTGGTCAGGGCTGCTCCCCGGGCACTCCGGGCACGGCAGCTTCGCTCCCAGACCGGCCTCGTTGGACGCGTAGCGCCTGACGACCAGCCACCCGCCGATCGGGAAGAGTGCGAACAGATCGAGCGGCTGCTCAAGGACGTAGGCTTCGGCTCCGAAGACTGAGCCGGTCGAGGCCGTCCTCGCCACCGGGCGTCGATCCAGTGCTCAGCGCAAAGTACTTTAATCCATTGGTCCAGGGTTCGAGTCCCTGCGGGCCTACCACGATCACAGCCGTCACGAAATTCGATCGCGACACCCACTTGTGGGTCGGTGTGGGCAATATCGGCGGTGCGCCACGCTGGGCTATAGTCGCCCCCGGACGCCCCCGAAGAACTGCCCGCGACGACGCCGCCAGCCGTTCTCTCCAAGCTCCCGGCGTTGGGCGTCCCGCTGGAGGCTCCGACTCGTGACCACTGTCCCGGAAGCGATCCCAACTGCCACGGAACTCGTCGCGAACGCGCAGAACCTTGCTCCGATGCTCCGCGGCTGACGAGATCGATGAAGTCAGGCGCCTTCGAGTCTGTAAAGTTACATAAGAACTTCGTTGGAACGCGTGACCCCGCCCGAGCTCGGTGTGCACCATGGTGGAGGCCCGGGGTATGGGACGTGGAGAAACGGTTGTGACGAAGTGGTTGGGTCTGGCGGCACTGGTCCTCCTGATGGTCTGGGCGGTGCCCAGTGGGGACGGTCGAACGAAGCCGGGGCCCAGCAGTGACGAGCTGGTGTTTTCGGCGCCGAATGGGACGGTACTGCAAATCAGTCTCCAGACGCTCGGCGACTCCACGTACCGTGAAAGGGCCGTCGAAGCACTACGGGCGACGACGCTCAAAAACAATCCGAACCTCACGGACCTGGCCGGGCAGGAAGGCAGCGGCTGGGTCGCAAAAGAGTATGCATGGCCGACTGGCCCAGTCGCCTTCCAGTACAACCCTGACGGCGCGCCAGCCAATCTCGATGGAGTCGACGACAGTATCGCCGCAGCCGCCTCGACATGGAATAACGCGGGTGCCAACTTTGGTTTCGCAAGTGGCGGGACGACGTCCGACAAGATCGGCGCCTGCGGCGTCGTCAGCGATGGCAAAAACACCATCGGCTGGGCATCCTTGGACGGTTCTCTCCTTGCCGTGACATGCACGCTCTACCGGCCCGACGGGCCAGCTCCGCACAAGGCCACTGAGTTCGATATGCAACTCGATCCGAAGTGGGACTGGACGACGACTTCCCCGCCGACTATCGATCTGCAGACCGTGGTCACGCACGAACTTGGGCACGCTCTGGGGCTCGGCCACTCCGCAGATCCTTCAACGGTAATGTTCGCGAACGGCAGCAGCGGCTCCCTGAAACGCGACTTGACGTCGACCGACATTGCCGGAGCTGTGGCAATTTACGGCGCGAAGCCCGCCGCCGAGACTCAGGGCCAGGTGCCGCTCACTGCCGGGGCGAACTTGATCGTCTGGACAGGAGCCACGGCGGCACCGGAGGACGTGCTGGCGGGATCCAGCCTCGTCGCGATTTACTCGTTCGACACAGCCTCGAACTCATGGTTGCGTTACATCCCGGGGTTGTCGCCGACGCTCAACACCCTGCGCTCTGTCTCAACCGGGCATGCATACTGGATCATCGTGACCGCTGACCGTGCACCCGCCGCAGCCTGACGTATGAGATCGACGTTGCAAGCACGCATCGAGCGGACTGAATCGCTTCGGTCGTACGAGCATAATTGCCGACGAAGGTCCTTACCGCGATTACTGTCGGCATCTCCCGCTAACTGAACTGTTTGTCAGCCGAACGTCCTGGCGACGGGACGCGTGACGAACATATCGTCTACCCTCTTATTCTCCGGCGCGCTACCGAACATGAGAGAGACGGCGAGGCCACTGCAAGAGTTTTCGGGTTCTCCAGCCCCCGTTGCCGTCCGGGGGCACCTCATTCTGCCGAAGTGCGCGCGCCGTTCGCGGCCCGCACGGTGTGACGTGATTGTTGCGCGTCCATCGAGTGGTCGGTAGACGGGTGCTCGACGATCCGACCGATATTGACGGGTTCGTGGCCGCGCTCCAACGCCTCCTCGGAGACGGGGTGCTGCGCGGGAACCTCGGCGCGAGCGCGCGGTCACACGTGCTGAGGCACGGGCTGATCATCCGCGACACGCTTGAGGTGCTGTCGGTGGCGGTCGGCGAGCCCGCGCTGGCTTCGCTGCGGCACGCTGCTTAGGTGTAGTTCCCCTGAGCGTTGTCGGCCGAGCAGTCATCGGCTTACGCAGAGAGCCACCGACCGGACCGATCAGCGGGGAGTGTGGTTTCGTCGTCCTCCGGGGAGTCATGCTAGCGCGACGGTCAAGGTGTGCGGTTGCCGACTGGTCCTCCAAGGCGTCGGAAGCGGTCGGGCCTAGGACCAGTTGGCCTCCGCCAGCGGTGTCTCCCGCAGCACCGTCGGCGAGTGGTGACGCGATACTGCTAAGAAGGGGACGCCGGTCTCGTAAAGCATTCGAGTGGCCCCACCGGCGTCCGCGCGCTCTGAGTGAGGATGTTCGTCCAGGCGATCATGCGCGTCCGTCGCGAACTCGGCGCGGGCCTACAGCGCGTCGCCTCCGAGATGCGGATGGCGGCTTCCGCGGTCTGCGGCGCTCAGGCGCGCCGCCCACTCCGTGCTCCCAAGCTTGGACCGAAGTACGCGCGAGGCGTTCCGGTGCGAGCGTGGCCGACCCGGTGAACTCGGTCCATCTCGACGTCAACAAGCTTGGCGTATCCGCCGACGGCGCTGCCGAAGCGATTCCTGACGAAACGGGGACAACGACCGGCGCCTTTCTCGGTCGCGCCACCTTGGCCCTCCCCGCGGTGGGCACCTCCGTCGAGTGTGTGTAACCGAAAACGCCGTGAACTACCGCGCCTCTCATGCCTTCCTGGCCGCTGCCGAGAGGAACCCCCATCACCCTGAGCCACACCCGCCCCACCGTCCGCGGATCAATGGCAAGGCAGAAGCCTTCAACAAGACCTTCTAACGCGAGTGGCCCAGCGCAGCCCGACACATCAAACGACGAGAGTCTGGCCGCCCTTCATCTCTCCGTCGATGACAACAATCACCGAAGACCTCACACGGCCTTCGGCAACCATCCATGGGGTCTACATCTAGCCAGGCACGTCTTCGAGGAGACGGCGTACCGCCAGCACCTTCGTCCGACGCCCATTCAATTCACATCGAAAATGAGGCCCGCCAGGTTCTCCCAGATCCGTCTGATCACGGCGCGGCGAAGCCCATCAATTCGTGTCGCGCGAGGTCTGGTCTGACTTGCGCTCCGACGTAGATTGCGACTACTTCTGCGTCGTCGACCATCAGGACGCCGCCGTCCTCGTCGACCAACGTGGAGATGTTGCCGTGAACGCCACGTCTCGTGTCAATCTGCGTCGGGCAACGCATGACCACAGAAGCGCCACCGCGGAAGTAGATCGCCATTGTATTCAAGCCTTCCACACCCGTGATCCCTCAACACTACCTGGTCTTGCCACCCTTATGGTCGACAGTCGTTGGAGAAATCACAGAGCTTGTTGCGCGAGAGTTCGGAACTCGCATTTCGCGCTCGGGAGAGGTACCGATTCGTGCGGGTAGATAGGGTCCGTTTTCGACGTCACGTTGCGGGCTTAGTCGTCGTTGCCCAGATCCCGAGGATGCCGCCGCGCCAGTTGGCGCCGCCGAAGGATTGCCCATCCGGTGACAGCGGGGCGTTCGATGAGTCCTTCGCCTAGCGGGCTGACCGCGAACGAAATCAATCGCGGGGCCTCCGTTCGCTCCCTGCCCTACAACTTCGAACTCCGATAGCGGAACAGCCGCCTACAGGTTGAGTAGCCCGAACGAATCGCAGATTCGAGAAGCGTCTCCGGTACGAAGCATCGCAAGACCTGGGGCTGTTCGGGGCGCAACCCGCCTGGCATCCGGCGTCCCTCGGGCGGCCGTCGTGCCCGAAATTGACTCCGTCGCTGCAATGTCGGCGGCTTCGGACGAATTACTAGTAGCAGACGGGTCAATGGGCTGTACGTAGCTGTTTTCAATTCTCCAGCCCTGCCTCCGTCGATGAGTCTTTCGGAGGTTCTTGATGCTCTCGAAGCAATTCGGCTCGATGTCGAAAAGTCAAACAAATGGGTTGTTTGGAATCCTTGCAATCCTGACGGTCGCGCTGATTTTGTCGCTCTTAGTGATGCTGGCCGACGCGGCTGAGAAGACCTCGGCAACAGGGGGGAGCGCCATCTCCGCCGACACGGCCCAAGGTGCTCCCGGAGCAGCCTTTACCTCCCTTAATGGCCCAACATTGCTGGAGGAAGAGACTGGTGAGTTCACCCTTGGCAGCATCGTGCTAAATGCTCCCGCGGGGTTCCAATTCAATCCTGCTCAAGATGTCACCATCAGCCTCTCCGGTGAAGACTGCGCTTCGTCGAATGGGATCGACCTCGGGAGCGGACGCGGCGCAACGGCCGTGGTCACGCCCACAGGGTCGACCGTCACGATCAATGTCGGGGCCACTACGAGGCAAAGCGCGAAGTGCCGGCTCAAGTACAGCAACCTCCAGGTTCAACCCACAGCGGGGACGCCGCTTGCGTCAGGTTCGCTCACCTATAGCGGTACTTCTAGCGTAATCGGTTCGGCCGGAACGCTGACCGAAGTCGCCGGGAACACCTCTGCATATCAGATCACCGGCAGCGCCAGTGTCATCGCCGGATCGAGCACTACCCTGACGTTGCAGATCGTCGATGGTGCCGGGAATCGGATAGCCTCCACTACCACGAGGAACGTGACGTTCAGCGGTATTGCGGCCGCGCCATCTGGAACGCTTTCGACGGCCTCGAACAGGTACGCAACGAACGTGAGTTTTGGGACCGCTACCTCGATCCGATTCACGGCGGGTTCGGCGACGACTGTTCTCAAGGCTTACCGGGCCGGCTCGTTCTTGGTCGCCGCGACGGACGGCGCCGTCTCGACCGAAGGCGCCGGTGGACAACCTCTGACGGTCACGGTGAGTGCCGCAGGGCTGAACAATATCGTTGTCGCTACACAACCAGGCAATGGAGAAGTCGGTCACAGCCTGAGCCCCGCGGCGGCCGTTTACGTTCGAGATGTCTACAACAACATACGAACTGACGACAACGCCTCGCTCATCTCGGCAGCGATCGAGGACAACCCTGCCGGGGGGACACTGGCGGGAACGAAGATTGTTTCCGTATCCGGCGGATTGGCGACCTTCAATGATCTCAGCATCGATCGAACCGGCGTCGGCTACACGCTCCAGTTCACTACATCTCCCGCGAAGAATAATCCGGTCAGCAACACGTTCGACATCACATCAACGACCGCCTCGCAACTGGGAGTCTTGTCTCAGCCCTCCGGTGCCAGCGGCGGCGCCGTGTTCCTCGGCCAGCCGCGTGTGGCTGTTCAGGACCATGACGGAAACACCTTGCTGACGAATAGCAGCAACGTAACGGTATCGCTGGGTGCTGGCCCAGGCACGCTCTCAGGTACGACGACTGTGGCGGCGGTGGGCGGCATCGCGACGTTCACCAACCTTCAGATCGATCACGCTGGCGCTGGCTACGTCCTTCACTTCAGCGACGGTTCGCTCACGCCGGTAGACAGCACGACCTTCAGCGTCGCAGTCGGACCGGCAGCCAAACTTGCCATCCAGACCCAACCGGCGGGGGCCGTGGATGATGAGCCCCTCATCACCCAACCGGTGATCCTCGTCCAGGACGCTGGTGGCAACACCGTCACGACCGATACGAGCACCGTGACGGTCTCCATCCAGACCAACCCTGCGGGCGGTACCGTCTCTGGAACCGTTACCGCGGTGGCGGTCAACGGCGTTGCAAGCTTCACCGGGCTCGTCGTCGAAGTCGCCGGCGGCGGCTATGTCCTCCGCTTCAGCGATGGCGGCCTCGCACCCGTCGACAGTGTGCCCTTTAACGTCACCGTGGGGGCATCGTTCAAACTCGCGATCGAGACACAACCGGCCGGAGCGGCCGGAGGCTCCCCGTTCGGTGTTCAGCCCGTTGTTGTGGTGCAGGACGACGACCACAACACGGTCACGTCGGACACAAGTAACGTCACAGCCTGGCTCTACAGCGGGAGCGGCACGCTGTCTGGCACCACCACGGTGAGTGCGGTTGGCGGCGTCGCGACATTCACCAACCTGCGGATCGATAATGCTGGTGTCGGCTATGTACTGCGATTCACCGACGTCGCGCTGCAGGTGGTCGATAGCGACCCCTTCACCGTCGGTCTCGGTGGCCCCGTGGGCCTCGCAATCCAAACTGAACCGCCATCCGCCGCTGAGACCTGCCGTTCGCGACGCAGCCCGTCATTCGGATACGGGACGCTGGCGGAAACACGGTCACCGGCGCGACGAACGAAGTCACCGTCACCATCTTGACCAACCCGGCGGGCGGCACGCTCGCGGGCACGACAACTGTAGCGGCGGTTGACGGGGTAGCCACGTTCACCGGTCTCAGCATCGATGATGCTGGCATTGGCTACGTGCTGCGCTTCGACGCAGATGGTCTTGAGTCAACGGACACGGATGGCTTTAACGTTGACCGCGGCCCTGCCACGAAACTCGGATTCATCACGCCACCAAACGGAGCGACTGGCGGCACGCCGTTTTCAACACAACCGGTACTGGTCGTACTCGATGCTGGTGGGAACGTCGTGGACAACGACTCCGGAAACGTCTCGGTTTCTCTCGGAGCGGGACCAGGTACGCTTTCGGGCACCACTGCTGTAGCGGCGGTCAACGGCGTCGCCACCTTCAGTGGTCTGCGGATCGACCACGCCGCTGATGGCTACGTGCTGCACTTCAGCTCCCCGGGACTAACTGGTATCGATGTCCAAGAGTTCAACGTTCAGGTGGGGCCAGCGGCGTACCTTCAAATTCTGACGCAGCCGGCGAACGCCGTCGCAGGCAAGGCGTTTGGCATCCAGCCGGTGATTCTGATTAAGGATGCGGGCGGGAACACCGTTTTGGTTGACGGGACCACGGTATCGGTCGTGGTCCAGTCCAACCCCGCCGGTGCGTCTCTCATCGGCTCGACGGCGATAACAGCGATCGGAGGGGTGGCCACATACAGCGGGCTCGCGCTCAGCAGCCCGGGACTGGGTTACGTACTCCACTTTACGAGTGGTTCCCTGCCGCCAGTCGAGAGCCTTGAATTTACAGTTCAGCCGAGGGGCTCGTTCCTGGATTCCACAGTCGTTAGCAGTCCCGGAACCGTGCCCGCAGACGGTGCGACGGTGGCCACCATTACGGTGACCGTTCGAGATGCCAACGGAGCCGAAGTAGGCGGCGAGACGGTGCAAATCTTTCAGGTCCTGGCGGGCGGAGGCATCGGTCATGCGGTGATTGCTCCCGTGAGTGCTCTGTCGAACAGCGAAGGGATTGCGCGATTCTTCGTCACCAACATGGTCGCCGAGGAGGTGGCGTTCACCGCCAGAATAGGTTCAGCGGAAATCGCCCAGACAGCCTCTATCGAGTTCACTCCCGCTCCAGGCAGACCCCAGGCGGCCCCGACCGTCGGCAGCATTTTCCCCAACACAGCCCTCGCCGGGACGACGGTGACGATTTACGGCAGCGGATTCCAGGGTGCCACTGCCGTCTATTTTGGGGACGTCGCCGTACCTTTCACGATAGTGAGCGACAGAGAAATAGCTGCGGTTTCGCCTTCTGCTGCGGATGGATCGGTGGTGCACGTGCGAGTCGTCACTCCATACGGCACGAGTCCAGAGACTCCAGCTGACAAGTTCGTGGACGCGGCGTTCAGCCCCGGTGGGCTGAGCTACTCACTCCACATGAGATGGACCTTGATCGTCTGGGCAGGGCCGAGCGGAACCGATATAGGAGACGCGACGCTAGCGGGACTGTCCCCAGGACTCGACACAGAACGTGGCCATATCTCCGCAATCTGGTCTTGGGACACGAACCTCCAGTCGTATCTTGCGTGGTTCCCGTCCCTCGCCCCTGGGGCAAACACAATTTCGACATTCACAAGCGGCGGTTTGTATTGGGTGGAGATCGAAGGCGCTGACGAGTTGAACTGGAAAGCAATCGTCGCGCAGTGACATTGAGGAACAATGCCGGCGGCGTCGCCGTCGCGATCCGCCCGCCATTGCATTCAGTCACCCTGAACGAGGCACGGGTGCGGATTGATGGCTGGTCCTCCCGGCAACGCGCTGCCACCGCCCCAATCTGCGCGTTAGCGAGGCTGAGGACGCTTCACGGTGTCGAGGCAACATTGAAGACACTGAGCCCGTGCTGCCCCACCAACGGCGGCGCGGTGCACGGTACGCCGTGGACCTGCTGCCACTGTGTCAGCGCGCAGCGGCGACCAGCGCGGACGTATGCTCGACACGACCCCTGGGGAGCGTCGCTCTCGCTTTGTCTGGCAGCCGTGGGTGGTGTCGTGTCAACCGTGATGATCGGCAAGGGTGACGAACCTCCGGTTCAAGTGCGGTTCGGCACTCGAAACATCGCCGGCCAGAAGTTCGTCAGACGCGTGGTACGGGACCTGCGGCGCGCGTTGCACGACCGGTTGGGGAGCGTGAATCGGCGCAGTAGCCACTTCCGCCGCTATCGCGCAGGCACGCCATAACCCTCGCGGCAGCGCCAACAGGCGTCATAACTGGCGGGCAGCATTCAGGTCTGCGCCTTCCCGTTACCACGGTCGGTGACCGCTGCGTTACCAGAGTTAGCCGACGGCGACGGTCTGGAACGAGGAGGTGCGGGCGATGCGCTGTCCGAACTGCCAGCGAACGCTGTTGCAAGAGCATGACGAAGGCTACTGCCTGGTGCACGGGACGGTGAACGAGCCAGCGCGGCGGGCGTGGGATGCGGTGGAAACGCCGGCGGGCCAGCCACGCCATCAACACGACCAGAAGTGCATCGGCTGTGGCTCGCCAACGTATCGCACCAATCTCTGCGTGCCTTGTGCCGACCGGCTCCGGCGGCAACGCAACAAGGCCACGCTGTTTCCCGGCTGAGCGGGTTCCCGCGGGGCGCTGCATGTTCGAGCGATAGGCCCCTCCGCGGCAGGGGAACTGCCGTGGGCGTGTTGCTTGCATACGATGGGGGAGACCCCGGTGGGAGAGAGTGCGATGCGTTGTGAGGGAAGGTGCGGCGGGTCTGAGAGGGTGGGCGGGGACGAGCCTGAGCCTCGTGCATGTAACGCCGAACCGTTTCGGCGCCAACGTCCGGGCAAAGACCGAGCAGCTCGGCGGGGATACGCTGCTTCCCCCCGTGTCATCCCGACGATCATGTCCCGGGGGTCGGGAGCGATTCGCGGCTGACCGCGGGAGCGGTGCTGGCTCGCTTCGTGTCCAGAGCGGCTTCCCGGCGTTAGGTCGCCTCAGATGACGGTCGCTGCTGGCGGGGGGCACGGCGTTCCCAAGAATGAGGCGCCGGAGTCGCCGAGAGCGCTCCGCAGTTGAGCGGTCAGTGCGGCGGCCGGGCTGAGCATGGCGCCTGTTTAGATGCGCATCGAGTCTTGCCGCCGAATCGGTAGTCGCTCCCGTCGAACGGAGCGGCGCCGGACGGGAATGCTGAGTTCACTCTGCCGCGTCAGCCGTGGAGCGCGGAAATATTGCTCGAACGCGACCTCCCCTCGCCCCCGTCGGGTCAGCTGTGCCGTGAGAGTCCGAAATGTGAGACGTCAGCGCGAGTTGGACCGGCCACCGGGAAAGTGGGCCCGACTCAAGTCGAAGCCACGAAAATCGAGCGGAGTTGGCGTCGACAATAGAGCGGCCGCCGCGCGTGCCACGTTCGGTGCAAGCGTTTGAGCAATAGCCCGCATCGCCAGTGCGGCCGGCGACCTCGGATAGCGTACAACCACCGGAACGCCCTCGGCTCCCGAGATCCGGACGCGAGCGTCGTCGGGTATGAGCCACCGCGTAGGGTGGCCAACCTCCCGTGTGACGCATGACACCGACAAGCCTCCGTCCATTCCGACACGGTTCTGAAGCAGCTGAATGTCGTCAGCTTTCGTTCCGAGAACGGTACGCAACCAACGAATCGCGCGAGCTGCGTTTCGTGCACTCGCCAGGTCTGGGATCGTGACTAAGATCCGGGTGGTAGCACTCTCCATGGCGGCGACAGTGATATCAGAGTACGCGCCGCCAGTATCGACGACGACAAAGTCGAACGCCGTGCGGAGCTTGTTGAGAGCCTGCGCCGCCGACGCCCTCGACATGGGAGCCCCGACCGTGGGCCGCCGACCGGACGGCAACAGCGAGACTCCGAGAGTTGCGATAAGTGAGTCTCTGACGGTCGCAACATCAAAAGCCTCGATTTGGGCAGCGAAGTCGGTAAACGAGAAGTGTGCCTCAACGGCCATTGAAAAGGCCACATCACCGAATTGCGAGTCTCCATCGACGAGGACTACGCTGACTTTTGATTCGTTCGCCAGTGAAACGGCGACGTTGACAGCGACGGACGTCTTGCCGACTCCACCGTTCGAACCCACAACGGTAACGACTTGTCCCGTGGGGTCGGCGTCCGCCCATGTAGCCGCCAATTTCCGATCGGCCCGCGCGGTTACCGCGTTGATCGCGGCCCGCCACTTCTGAGGATTCAGAGGTTCCTCCAGGCAAAACGAGGCGCCCGCGGCTGTCGCCCTCTGGGCCGAAGTCGTCTCCCCCGCATCGAGGACGGCGAGGATCTCGGAGCCGGAAAGTGCATCGGTAAGACGCCGAATCAGCTCGAGTGGGCGTGCAAAGGGCGCCGTCACTCGAATCACAATGAGGTCTGGGCGCAGGGCATAAGCGCGCTGGAGTCCATCCAGCCCGTAGCTGGCGCTCGCAGAACTCGCGATTCGCTTCTCCGCGAAAATGCCCGCACAAGATGCCGAGAGTTCAGACGTTGGGTCGATGATCAGCGCGCTTCTAATCACGAACGAGGCTCCAGGCCCCAATCGGGCAAATACATGCGACGGCCCTCTCGGTGCAGTGACATCAACGTTTTCGTCAACGCATCTAACACTTCCATCGGCCGGGTTAGCGCTCGTTATACCCGGGGAAGTACTTGGTCAGACGGGGGAAACTCCGCTCCCGCTCGCCAGGTCACGAGCAGCGGCATTGCCAACGGCGCACTTGTCCTGGCGAGCTGGTGAAACACCATGAGCGGACAGGTGGTCATCGAGTAGCGAGGTAATTGCAGTGGAGTGACTGCAGAGCCACCCACTGCTGCGATAGCACGTCGTGACTGCTCTCCGCGTTGAGGCCTGCCATTGGCGGTTCCCCGCGCGTGAACAACTCGTCGTGAGTTTGCTCTCCGTCGAACTCCTCACGCAAAGGAAGCTACACATGTTCTTGATGTGTCCGTGAGCAGAATCGCGCAACTTGACACCGAGCGCTTCGACGACTTCCCGGAAACGTGCCACGAGCGCCACCTCCTTCCAGGCCTGACTCCCCACGCGCAGCCGTCGGCGAGCCGGACTTGTGGCGGACATCCCGATTGCCCTGCCGGAAGGCGAACTGCAAGAAGCAAAGCGTACGCGGCACGAAGAACGCGGCTCGGCCGTGTTTTCCATGTGTCAATTATCGACAGACGAGCGGTATTACGATTCAATTGTGGACGGGCAATTAGTGCGGCGAGATGTCGACTCCCTCGGCCCCAGAAGGGTCGGCGAGCGTTATATCGGCAGGGGCATTCTGCCGCCCGTGGGTCCGAAGCACCTCCCGTTTCGAGTCGTGCTCGCCGATGACCATACGCTACTCCGCCAATCGCTGCGATTGCTCCTCGAACGCCGATCCGAAGTCGTCATTGTCGGAGAGGCGGAGAATGGCCACCAAGCGGTGGCCCTGGCGGAGTCATTGGATCCAGACGTGGTCCTTATGGACATCAGCATGCCGGTGCTCAACGGCATAGAGGCAACTCGTCAAATATCAAGGCTAGCGACGTTTACCAGGGTCATCATCGTCAGCGCATATAGCGAGCGCCAACAGATCGTGGACGCCCTTCGTGCCGGCGCCATGGGATACCTCGTCAAACGATCCGATGTGGACGAACTTGTCCTCGCCATCAAAATGGTTAGCAACGGGAACTCCTACTTTTCGGCGGAACTTGCCGGCGCCATGGACATGTCCGACCTCATGGTCGAGGCCCGTTCCGGTTCGCCGCACACCACCGCCGACAGTCTCACTTCACGCGAAAAAGAAGTGGTCCAGATGCTGGCGGAGGGCCTCACGTGCAGGGCGGCGTCCGAGAAGCTCGTTCTGAGTGAAAAGACGGTCGAAGGGCATTGCGCCAAAGCGATGACCAAGCTCGGGGTAAAGACGCGAGCAGATTTGGTACGAGCTGCAGTCCGATTCGGCATGGTGGATTTGCGAGACGACGCCGGCTACTAGCGTCGGACGCGCGTTTTGAACGACCATGACAACCGCAATGTCGGGTCGCGCCCCGTGGTGTGCACTTCGTGGTAGTTCGCCGAGCGCAGAGCTAGCGGGGGCATCGCGCGGGCGCCAGGATTGTCGCGCAACACGGGTGGAGAACTCCGGGTGGGCGGGCACGCGCAGCGGTGCTCACCACATCTTATGTCGGCGCGGCGCGGCCGGTGTGCGCGCCAGCCCCGACTCACTGGGTCTCGATTTCACAGCCGTGGAAGTTGTCGTTGCCGGAACCACCAATGCAGACGTCTGAGCCGCCTCCGCCCGTAATCTTGTCATTCCCGCCCCCACCCACGATGCAATCGTCACCCAGACCTCCGTCGATCGTGTCGTTGCCGGAGCTCCCGAGGATAAGATCGTTTCCATTTGTCCCGGTGAACTTCCCGGCTCCCGTCACCAGGGTCGTGAGGTGCATGGAAGCACATGCGCTGGGCTTGAGCGCGTCGGCATCGATGGGGACGGTCGCCAGACCGGCACGAGACGAAGGAACGGTGTTCGCCGCCGTCGACACTTCCAGCAGCCCAATGAGCAGAATGATCGCGAACGACAACACTGAGAGCCGTGCGATGCGGCCGCCGCTCACGCTTCAACCGCGTGAGGCGCCCGGTAAACGTACGACGTGCTCGCGTCCTGCACTGCATATGTGTCTTGTTCGGGCTCATGCACCCAGACGATGATCGATTGGTACCGCTCCGCGACGCGAGCAAGGTCTTCCATCGTACGCATCTCGACATGGTGTGCGGATTGTTCCATGCCAGTGGCCCGCACCATCTTGTTGCCGAAGCGCGCGTAGAACCGTGCGGACGGCGTGCGCAGTGCGACGGCCATGAGGCTGCCGACTACCATCGCGCCCACGAATGCCAGGATCGCCAGGACGCTGGCCACTAGACGGACGCCGTCCACAGGAAAGCTTCCGACGAACAGGCCCATGGTCAACGGCCTCGCAGTCGGCACGGCGACCGCCACATCCTGCGTCTGATGGAACGGGTCCGGGGCCGCGCTTCCGCCGGCTGGCGGGTGACTCTCAAAACTCCGGGTCGCCGACGTCTCAACGAAAATTTCGTTGGGCGGATTGACTCGTAGTGTGAAGAACGGCTGGTAGTTATCGCTGAACGCCTGGCCGTCGATGGTTCCCTCGACATGGATGTCGGCGGTAATCGCCGAAGTCCAGTATCGCGTGCCGACGCCCGTTGCCTCTTGAACGGCCGCGGCGAGCGCCATCAGGGGAGGGAGGTCGATGTACGCGGTGGACTCAGCCGTCGTCCCAACGAAAGAGGCGTCCGGTACCAAATCGTAGGATTGCTCCCATCCGTTGACGTCGCGGGTGACTGCGAACAGCCGAATGGTACCGTGTAGCCCCTCGGCGTTGGGAGCGGTGAGCTTGAAGGCTATGGTTGTGGAGATTGACGGAACGAGATCCACGAAGATGGGATCGCCGGTATGCAGCTCTTCGTTCAGGTACACCGGCCCCGGGAGTGTCTTCCCCTGGTAGCTGAAGACCACGGACTCGTGCACTGCGACCGGAGTCTGCACCGTCGTGCTTTCCGCCGAGCGAAAAGCGAAGAAGGCAAGCGTGCCAAAGCCGAGGGCGCCCACGAGCAGCACGCCGAGAGCAAGCTGGGCGGTCGAACCGGCGAACGCGAACGCCTTCGAGCCGGCCTTCCCACGCCGTTGGCGACGCCGGGCGGGACCGGAGGACGATGAACCAGGGTTGACTAACGTCACAGCTATTACTCCGCCAATCGCATAGAGGGCCCACGGTGACCGCAGCTTCCCCGTCCAGGCGCCGGCGCCCGAAGCGTGTAGCCATAGCTTGCCGATAACCTCTTGCTGAGTTGGCCTGTACGTATCCGTCCACGAGTTATGGTCGCCCTTGAAGGTGAGCAGCCCGTTATTGATGGAGATGACGCGGTGGATCACCACCTGGCCGGTGAGTTTGCTCTCATACCCGGCGATATCGCCCACCTTCACCGGGCCAGCCCGGCGGAGGAGCACGAGGTCGCCCGTCGTGAACCCTGGCGACATGCTTGTGCCATTTGTAATCGCGTACGTGGTTGCGCCGCCAACCCCGGCCGGGGCGAACCAAACGGCCAGGGTTATGAACGTCACGATGCTGAACAGCGCCGCGAGGATCCGAATCGAATGCATGAGGGCTTACCGCCGTCGATAGGATTCAGTTGGCTACTGTGCGACCACTACTTTGAGCGCGTCGGATGGACCGACGGTCGCCTGCGGAACCGTCGTCAGGCAGGTCGCATTTGTAGTGACGAAGGTGCACGTGTACCAGGTTGTTGACGTCGAAGTCAGCGCCACTCGGATCGTCGAGCCGACGGTCGGTGCGGTGTCGAGCTTGAACGTCACGCCATCGATCTTTGTCGGGTCCGTGGGGTTGAGATTGTAGTGGACCGTGGAAATGTCGTAGCCCGTGATCGAGCCGGAGCCTTCCCCGGCCTTCGAGGTGGACACGGTATTTGAAGCCGTACTCGCGAGTGCGACGCCAACGATGACCACCGCGGCGACTCCAGCTGCCGCCAGCATGAGGACCTTCTTGCTAAACATCGAATCTGTCTCCAATTCGGACTCGGCGCGGTCGCCGGCAGTCAGGAGTTCGCCCTGGACAAATTTGGATGCACGGCCGAACGGCCCCATAACGCGGGCCGAGTGGCCCTACTGTGCCGCCCAGTGGCGAATCGGTTCCGGACCGGGGACAGAGGCAACCACCCGACCTGCGTTTACCTTCACGCGGTCGCCAGGTCCACTTCATCTGACGAACGAGCACGGAACCGCTCGGAGCCGCCACCGTCCCCCGATGCCGGCGTTGGCAACGTGATCGTTCCCAAACGCGGCCGCCGCCGGGGCGCTCCAGGGGCTCGACGACACGGCCGCGAGGCGGTCGCGTCACGCTGGGCGGTCGGCTTTCCGACCTGGCTGAACGAGCCCGGGCACGAAACCAGGCCCGCTCCCCCGTGGCAACAACGCGAGGTGAGTCGAGCGGCCCGGGCGCGCTCGCCTTTCGACTACATACCGCGCGCTTTGGCAAGTCCGTCGGACGTTGTCAGACTGCGGAGGCGCTCCTCACGCCCGTTCAGTGGGAGCAGCGTCATCACGTGGAACCGCCGGCAGCCGTATCCAGAATCGGGAGCCTTCGGTCCCGCTTCCGTCCCAGCCTATTGTCCCGCCCATGCCTTCGATGAAGCGCTTGCTTAGTGATAGACCAAGACCAGTGCCCTCGATCGATGACGCTTCCGCACCCAGGCGTTCGAATGGCTGAAAAAGCATCGCTGCTCTTGTTGGGTCAATGCCCAACCCTGTATCGGTAACATCGATGCGAACGGTTCCATTGGGCGCCACGGTAGCGCTGATGACGACGGCTCCGTGGTAGATGTTATACTTAATGGCATTCGATAATAGGTTCAACAGTACTTGCTTCAACAGTTGCCTGTCGGCCATGACAACCAATGGAGTGTCCCGTCGGACAAATCGTAATTGGATTTCGGCGTCATCTGCCATCGGTTGAATCACAGACAGTGCTTCCTCTATTGTCTCAGTAACAGGTACCTCAGTAATCGTATATTGGACGCGCCCAGCGTCGACGCGGGAAAGATCGAGGATATCGTTGATCGTGGCAAGCAAATTCTTGGCAGAATCAATGACATGACCAACAGCGTCTGCTTGCTGCGGAGCGAGATCGTCTAGTTGGAGCACCTGAGCAAAGCCGAGTATTACATTCAAAGGAGTTCTCAGTTCGTGACTCATCCTTGAGACGAAGTCACCTTTTGCTCGACTCGCCTTTTCCGCAACTCCTAGTGCATCGACCAACACTGTCTCGGCACGCCTGCGAGCGGTTATGTCGATCACCACCATCACTATTAGCGAACGATCTTCGTCGCGAAATAGTTCAGTTGAAATGCGGCCGATGAATAGGTCGCCGGATTTCGTATTCAGCGAGGCCTCGAACTCCGTCACTTTGCCATCTCGTCGGATCGCATTCCGGAGTTGTTCCGGTTGTACGCGGTCTGTCCAAAGTCCCAAGTCTAATAGAGTGCGGCCTAGTGTCTCGGTCCGTAAGAAGCCTGTCTCCGCTTCGAATGCGGCGTTGACATCTTCGACCGTCTCGGCTTCGCTATCGAGGACGACGACAGGCGTGGGTAGCGCCTCGAACAGCGAGCCGAATCGTCTCTGAATCTCGCTCAAAGCTCGTTCCGCTGCCAGGTGGTCCGAGACGCTACAGTCGAGGGCGAAAGACAGAAATCCAGTAACGAGGGCGACGTTCGGACGCCCTCCCCCGCGGCGGCGGGCACTTCATTCCACTCAACGGCGGCGGAAATTCTGCCATCGACGAACTGCTGCTGGAAGTCGCACACCAGGTCAACGCAGGCACGACCGTCGGAAAGCATCTCCGTGAGCTTGCGAAGCCGCCGCTGGTTCGTCCGAGCCACAATCAATCGCCGGAACGCTAAGGGAAGCGACCGAACCGGCGAGCCGCTCCCGGCCCTTGCCTTTTTTCGCGCGTCATCGCTCTCACGCATAGAGGGCATTATATCACATGGCGTCCCATTTGGTGACAATGCGTCATTTCAGTGGAGATTGGACGCGACCCAGTGGTGGTTTTGCCCGACGCTTAGCCGTTCTCTAACGGGCAATGCGGCGTGGCGGCCCGTTCCGGTCGGCCTGGGCAAAGGGCCTCACTCGATTCACGATCAGGCTTGGCACAAGGCCGTAGTTATGCGCTCGCAGAGCACGCAACTACGCTTTGCCGCCGAAGACGCCAATAGCAGAACGCTGAGACGCCAGGCGTCACGTCGATGGTCAACGGCTCTTTCGGATGACGAACAACGGGATTGTGGCCCCGGCCACGGGTACTCAAGCCGCTGAAGTGCGACCTAGCCGTTGGAGCCGGTAACCGTGGGATCTCGTGTTGACTATCTCAACCGACCTCGACGAGCAGAGCGCAAGTTTGAGGCGCAGGCGTCGGACGAAGACCTTCACGGCCTGTTGAGCGTCGGGTTCGTCGTATTCGAACGGATGGATACTAGACATGAGTTCCATGGGACTTCGCAACGTGCCGGCGTGCGCCGCAAGGTCGGACAGGATGAGGAATTCCGTTCTCGTCAGGTGTATGAGTTCGCCGCAATCGTGCACTTCGAACCTGTCGGCATCTATACGCAAGCCTTCGAACTTCAATGACGCCATAGGAACCACTTTGCCGTCCCGGCCGACTTGCGGCGGGACCACTTCACTGTGGCGGAAAAGAGCACCGAGCGTGGCTCGCACGGTCCTTGCGTCATCGAAAATAGTAAGGACGGCATCTGCGCCGAGTTCCAGAGCCGCCCACGATTTTGCAGGCGATCGTTGAATATCCACCACGAGTACCCGTCCTACGGGCTCCGCTGCTATCCGCACGATCATCTCAGCGTCCGCGCTTTCCGAGGGATCACATACCAGCACTGCGAGCCGTGGTCTCGTTTCTCTAACGATCGGCACCGCCAATTCATCAAACGGTCGAGAGAGAGTCGTCGTCCCGGCCTTTTTGAGCACAGAAATCACCGTGTCCGCTGAATGGTGGTCCGTGTATAAAACGACGGCGACGCCGAGCGAGAACGTCGCCATGGGCTCCCCATCGTCGGAGTAAGTGTTCGCGTTTTGACTTCCATATCGGTGATTCGTTCCAACGCGGGCAAACATGTGGCAGTCCTCTCGGTGCGGTGACACCAACGTTTCGTCAACGCATCTAACACTTCCATCGGCCAGGTGCGGCCTCGTTGTACCCCGGGAAGTACTCGTTCGGACGGGGGGAAACTCCGCTCCCGCTCCCCAAATCACGAGCACCGACCTTGCCACACGGCGCACTTGTTCTGTCGAGCTAGTGAACATCACGGAGCGTACAGGTGGCCACTGGGTGGCCAGGATTTGCCGTGAGGGGACTTTCCCCTACGCAAAACGGGTACCTAAACCAGTGATGTTTGAGGTGCACCCTGTGTCGTCGTGGCGCATTCATTCCCGCAAGGTAAAGGCACGCCGCCGAGAACTGGCGTCGATTCCGAATCACTGGATGCTCGACATGCTGCAATACTCCGCTTTCGTCACTCCCCAGCAACGCGAGAAGATGATCTGTGACCACCTTCCCCTCGTCCGGCACATTGCCCGTCGCACGCATCTCAACACTTCGGGCGCGGTGCTCGATTTTGAGGACTTGGTCGCCTACGGAACGATCGGCCTGATCCAGGCGATCGACCGCTTCGACGAATCACATGGTGTCCCGTTCGGGCCATACGCTGCTCCCAGGATCCGCGGGGCGATCCTCGACGCCTTCCGGGGTCTCGACCATCTGAGCCGTGGACAACGGACGAGGGCGACGCGCATCACGACCAGCCAAAACTCCCTGTCGCTCAGCCTCGGCCGAGAACCTACGGAGTCGGAACTACTCAACGATACCGGCCTTTCAAGATCTCTCTTCACGGCGGCACGTACCGCCGCCGCTCTTACTTGCGTTCCCATCGGGCAGTCGTTCGACGGACTGGACGCGTTCAAAGAACTCGAAGTCGTGGATACTACCGAGCCACCCACTGCGCCGATAGAACGTCGTGAACTGCTCTCTGCGCTGAGGCTCGCCATTGACGCTCTTCCCGCGCGTGAACAAGTCGTCGTGAGTTTGCTTTACGTGGAACTCCTCACACAAAAGGAAGCTGCGTGTGTTCTCGATGTGTCCGCGAGCAGAATCGCGCAACTTCGACAACAGGCGCTTCGACGACTTCGCCGAAACGCAAACCTCGCTGCGGTCGCCTTGCCAATTGCTGCATAGGTCACCGACGGTCGCCGACCGGAACATTCGAACGTTGTCTCATGGACCTCAAAGTCCCGCGGAGACTGCAGACGGGAGTTGCTGAGATGCCCATTCCACAAACAGCCGCCGATCGGAGCCGAGAACGTGAACGGCTAATTTGCGAGCATCTTCCCCTCGTTCGATTTCTCGTCCGGAGGATGTGTATCGACCAGCGGGATGGAGTGACGGACCAGGAGGACTGGGTGGAATACGGTGTCGAAGGGCTGATCCAGGCGGTCGATCGGTTCGACGCCTCCGTCGGCGCTTCGTTCGCAGCGTTCGCGAGCCCACGCATTCGCGGCGCCGTTTTCGATGCCATGCGCCGACTGGACCCTCTGGCCCGGACCCAAAGAACAAGGGCGAGTCGGATCGCCACTACGCGGAACAAGCTGGAGATGACGTTGGCGCGGGAGCCAACCGCTGACGAACTCTGTGCCGCGACGGGCCTTGCGAGCACTCAAATCAGCACAGCGCTGAAGGTTGCCGGGTATACCCGCGTGACCATTACGACATCGCCGGCACGCGGCAACGTGCGTAGCCTGAGGGAACTCTCGGACGTTGACGACCCCACGATGGGCGTGGAGCGTCGAGAGGCACACAACGCGTTGGCTGTCGCGTTGGATTCTCTTCCAGACCGCGAGCGCTCAGTGATCGCGTTGTACTTCAACGAGGAGCTGCGCCTCTGCGATGTCGCAAACATGTTCGGTATCTCCGACACACGCGTTTCGCAACTGCTACGCCGAGGTCTAACGCGCCTGCGTCGCAATTCGCGACTTGCTGAAGCCGTTCTGCCGGCAGCCGCATGATGGCGATATTGGGCCGGCCAAGAAAGTGGCTGCAGGCCTCGCTCTGGCCCTGTTCAGATCTCTCCCTTCATGGCGTCGTCGCTAGAAAGGTGAAGGCTGCTGTGATGGACCTTTCGGCCGCGATGCTGAGCCGCCTCGCGGCATTGGGCTTGTTGGTTATGTTCGGAGCCTTGGGCTGCTTCGTGCTCTGGGCATCGCTCGACACATCATCGCAAGTGCGCGCGCTTCAGAACGCGGATCAATTGAATCGGGGCTACCAACAAGCGGACGTCGCTCTTGGTGATGCCGCTGCAGCCGCGTACCAATATCTAGTGACGCCCGACCCGCAGGTACGACTCCGTCTAAACGCATCGCTCGACCAATTCATCGGTGCCCTGGCCACAATCGACAAGTACGGGACCCCGTCTGACAAGCAGATGGTGGCTTCAATGCGGGCGAACTATCTGCCAGAGATTGAGCCTATTCGAAGGTTCTTCGCTGCGCTTGAGACTCACACCGACTTCGGCCAACCGTTGCCTGACGCCGATACCGTTCCGCGAATTCGAGCCCTGCTGGCAGGGCCGGTCGGGGACCACGACCGCGCCCAGGAAGCGGCAATTACCGGCTATGCCGCCTCGCAACGATCGCGTGTGCTTGCTGCCGGCGGAATCGATGTATTGGGGTTCTTTTTGGTTGGTTTGTTCCTCGTCGCGCTCCGTTCGTTTGACCGGAAGGCCGCCGCGCAAGAAGCCGAACTTGGAGCGTTGAGAACTGCCGTCCTCACAGACGAATTGACGGGCCTCGGCAATCGCCGCGGCTTCGAAGAGGCAATGACCCTGCGCGCGACGTCGCCGCAGGTGAGCCTCACTCTCGCAATGATTGACCTCGATGAGTTCAAAGAGGTTAACGACATTTGGGGACACGGCCGCGGAGACGCAGTACTTGTCTCCTTTGGAGGGATCCTGCGCGCCGCCTGCCCGCATGGCTCGGGGTTGTTTCGCGTGGGGGGTGACGAATTCGCCGTGATGTTTCCCCCGGGGTACGAGCAACCGGACACTCGGCGGATTATGGAGACGGTTCGAGACAAAGCGTCGGCCGAGCTCGGAGGAACAACCTGTAGCGCTGGCGTCGCAGAGTCCGTGGTCCCCGTCGAGGGCGGGGTGCACGACGACGTTGTCCTGCGGCAGAAGGCTGACACCGCCCTGTATGAAGCGAAACAGCGAGGCCGCAACCTAGTCGTGATGTACGAACCGTCCGCGGATGCCGCGGCGGTATTTCCGGCCGTGGAGTTACACGCCGTCCGGCGCCTTCTACGCGAAGGCAAACTCACGCCCGTGTTCCAGCCGATCTGGCAACTGAGGTCGTGGCGCCTAATGGGCTACGAAGGTCTCTCTCGGCCGGACGCCTCCTACGGGCTTTCGGGACCGCAACAGGCTTTCGATATCGCAGAACGCTTCGGTCGTGTTGCCGATCTGGACCGTATGTGCCGCGCTCGAATCCTTCAGGCTGCTTCAGAACTCCCACCGGATGTTCTGCTCTTCGTCAATCTTTCGCCATTCTCGATTACTCACAACGACTTCTCGGCTTCCGCCTTGCGCCGCGAAGTAGAAGCGGTGGGCTTAAGCCCGGGGCGCGTGGTATTTGAAATCACCGAGCGGTGCGCAGCGACGCCAGACGTCATCGCTTCAGCCGTCGACGCACTTCATGCCGAAGGATTCTCTGTTGCAATCGACGACGTAGGGACTGGGAACAATGGTCTGGAAATGCTTCGAAAGAGTCGATTTGACTACGTCAAAGTAGACCACACCGTGATGTCGGGCGCGTTGAGGAGCGGCCCCGGGCGGGCGGCGGTGCTCGCGATTCTCGCCTTCACCGCTGAGACCGGGGCGTCTGTCCTCGCTGAGGGCATCGAAAGCCGAACTATGCTCGCCCTGGTCCAAAGTCTGGCGCGTTCCGAGACCCACCCACAACGCAGTCTCATCGAAGGCGTGCAAGGATTTCTACTTGGCCGCCCCGCGCCGGTGGCCGACATTCTCCCGGTGACCGTCGACCCTCTGGAGCGCCAAGGTGCCGCGTAGAAAGGGCGGCCTGGTCCTCAGTCCGGACAACGACCGCCGCGGGTCCGAACACGTTGCTGACGGCGGATTTTCAGTTACGCGCCAGCCCGCTTCGCAGGGTGAGGGGACCGATGGCCGTTGACATCGACGCAGCGCGCCACGAGGCCGACACCCATGTGGAGTGAGTCCGACACACCAGGGCGGGACCAATCGGGCCACTGATCTTGCGCCGTTCGGCCGGGAACCCAGTTGCCCGGCTGGCGAACGCCACGAGTGCGCGGCGATGGACGCCGAATCCGCGAAGGAGTCGCAAATGTTCAACAGGAAGGTGCTAATCCTGACCCTTGCCGGGGTGGTCGGAGTAGTGCTCATCGGTGCGGCCGTAGCCAGCACCGCATCGAACACCGTCTCGACGTCGAAAGCCGGCGAGGGCGCTGGCGCGATTAGCGGGTACAACATTTCGTCCGTCCACTACAACTTGAACAGCACCGATCCAAGCAACATCGATTCGGTCGCCTTTACGCTTGACGCCGCACCGGCCGCCGGTTCAACGGTGCGGGTGCAGCTAAGCGCGGCCGGCACGACCTGGTACACGTGCACGTTCACCAGCACCGCGACGACTTGCCCGACCACCTCACCGCAGGCCACGATCGGCGCGTCGGATTCGCTCAAAGTTGTCGTAGCGCAGTGAGTTCCATCTGCATCGGCGGTCGGCAACGGCTCATGCATTCCATCCGGGTACCCCGCGTCGGCGCGACCGCGACCATCCGGGAACGTTCCCGGGCGACACGGCCGCTGGTCGCACAGCGCCGCGAGGCCGGCCTCCGGTTCCCTGACAGCGTGGCCCCGCCCCGGTCCCTTCCAGCCTGAAGCGAAGCGCTTGCCGCCACCCTCCCTCTATGCGCCCCAGCTTCGTAATCTCCAGGTGTGGTCACCTATCGGGCCCAGCAGCGATTGCGCCTAAACACAAGGCTCACGAAGAGAGATGGCCTTTGCGTTCCGGCACTGCCGTCCCCCGGTAGCGGGCTCCGGCGCCGCCCAGTCGGCCAGTGACTTGTGCGTTCGTTCGTCGCTCTGACTAAGAGTCTTCGAATATCGGCGTCCCTTCACCCTACTTACGGTGTCGGAATCGCCGAACGTAGGTCCGACAGAAGCCACGGCGAACGCGGCTCTGGCACACTCCAAGTTGCCAAAGCGAAGGGAATCGACAGAATTGGTCACTGCCACTCGGACTGATCGACACACGACGGACTCCGCCCAAACGCCCTTGGTTGTGACGGAAGATCGATGCCGGAGGCTCCTCGAAGCCGCCCCTGATGCCATGGTCGTGGTCAACGAACGCGGCGAGATCGTCTGGGTCAACGCCCAACTCGAGAAAACGTTCGGGTATCAGCGTGCCGAACTGTTGGGTCAACATGTCACGAAGATTATCCCGGAAGGCTTCGGCGAACAGCTCACCGCGGATGCTCTCCGAAGTTCTGAAGACACGCTTGGCGAGCAGATCGGCGCGGGAGTTGAGCTCTCTGGACGTCGCAAGACCTGCACAGAGTTCCCGGTAGAGGCCATGCTCAGCCCGCTTCGGAGCGCCGAAGGATGGCTCGTGACGGCAGCGCTCCGCGACATCAGCGTGCGGAAAGGTGCAGAAACACAGCTAAACGCCATTGTTGAGGCGCTGACGCGGAGCAACGCCGAGCTACAGGCATTCACAGATCTCGCTTCGCACGACCTCCAGGAACCACTTCGCAAGATACGTTCCTTCGGGGAAAGGCTTGGATCCGGCGAGCACGGACTCAGTGCGCAAGGCGCCGACTATGTAATGCGGATGAGGAGCGCGGCTACGAGAATGCAGGCCCTACTCCAGAACCTCCTCTCCTACTCGCGCGTCACGGCAGCGGCTGAGCCCATGTTGCGGACGCCCCTCAACGACGTTCTCGCCGATGTGATGGCCGACTTAGAGGTGACCATCGATCGCTCTGGGGCGCTCATCGAAGTTGGCACGCTTCCCGAAATCGACTGCGACGCGCTTCAGATGGGAGAGCTATTTCAAAACCTCATTACCAACGCAATCAAGTTTCGCCGGGAAACAGGCCTGGTTCGAGTCCGGATCAGCAGCGCTCTCGATGTAGATGGCCACGTGAGCATCAACATCGAAGACAACGGTATCGGATTTGACATGGCGTATGCCGAAAAGATATTTGGAATGTTCCAACGCCTTCACGGTCGCGACCACTACGAAGGAACGGGTATTGGCCTCGCAGTCTGTCGCAGAATCGCGGAGCGTCACGGTGGGCATATCACCGCGAGTTCGGCTCCCGAATCGGGCACACGGTTTACCGTCGTACTTCCGATCGCGACTCGGCAATCTGAACATGTGGAAGTCCAGGGACGCGCAACTAAAACTCCCAGCTATCCTCACGGCTGATGCCCAGTGCAGTCGCCCATCGTCCGACGGTCGGTAGCGTTCTTAGTGTTGCGTTCACCTCTGCCGCCGCCAATCGGTCAGCAGTGGACTGCAAATAGCCCGGTTTTAGCGGTTCGCTTTTTAGCTCGGGACCGCTCTCTAGGGCGCGCCAAGTACGAGCGTAGAATAGGAGGCTTCAAATATGACACTGGCAACAAAGCGAGGATCGGATGGCGCGCCGCTCCACATACTTCTTGTTGATGACGACGAAGATTCATACATTTTGACGCGGGACTTACTGGCAGAGGTACGGGGGCAACGGTATCAGCTCGATTGGGCGAAATCGGCGCAGGAGGGTGTGGTCAGGGCGGAACGGAGCGCGTTCGACGCCTGCCTCGTGGACTTCTACCTCGGCACCCACAAGGGAGATGCCGTCATCGCGGAGTTGCGTCGACGAAAGCCCACGGTCCCACTGATCTTAATGACCAGCGAAGACAGCTTGGCTAACGACATCTCGGTGATGTCGGCCGGCGCAGACGGTTACATCGTCAAGGACGGTTTGACGCCGCGCGCGGTTGAACGCGCTATTCGCTACGCGGTCGAACGACGACGCTCCGAGACGGCGCTCCGGACCAGCGAGCAACGATTCCGCGGTTTGTTCATGTCGAGTATGGACGGTGTGATTGTGACGGCGCCAAACGGAGACGTGCTCGCAGCGAATCCTGCCGCAGAACGACTGTTCCAGCTAACTCAGAGTCAGCTGGTCGCCCGCGGACGCCTGTCGCTGATCGCGGATGAGGATCGAGGCACCGCCGCCGAGCTTGACGCCCGTTTGCAGGCGGGTTCATTCCGGAATGAACTTTCCTTCCGTCGTGCGGACGGGACGACGTTCATTGGCGAGATTAGCGTCGCAGCAGTTGGCGAAGCCCCTGGCAGCCCAGCAAGCATAGTGGTTCGAGATGTGAGCGACCGTCGAGCTGCAGAACGCAGGAGTACGGCCGCCCAATCTCGATTGAAGTACGTCGAAAAGGCCGAACCGTTCGCAGCGGGCGCTACGGTTATCGGTATGTTGCTCATGGGTATCTTCCTAAGCGCGACCGCAGCGCTGATCATCGGCGGGGTCGTCATTGCGATTCAGACATGGCTGATCACGACAGTGAGACGGCAGCGAAGTTTCGCGTTTTCGAGCTTGGCGGAGTCACGAACTCAAGGGAGAGAGGCTCGACGCGCACTCGCCCGCTTCGTCGAATACGTTCGGGTTGATCCCCAGACCGGCTTGGCCACGAAAACCGTCATTGAACGAGCGTTTGAACAGCAATTCGCCCGATACCAGCGCACCGGCGAGCCGTTCACCCTGGTACTCGTCGAAATCAGCGACCCCGAGTCCCCGAGGCGAGAACCTCCCGTCACCGTCGTGGACGCTGCCAGCAGAGTCTTGGCCTCAAATGCGACATCGGAGGATACGGTTTGTCGTGTCAATGCCAACACGTTTGGCGTCTTATTCCCTGGCCTCACTAAGTCGAGGTCGGAGACGTTTGTCGATCACTTCAGAATTCACCTGGAGGACACACTTCGCAGTGGCTTCGGAAGTCTGAGGGTGGCGGGGGGCGCCGCAGAAGTTTGCGCAGGCACCGAGACGTTCGATCAACTATTTGTGTGTGCATCGGACGACCTCCGGCACTACGACCGTGACCTCGCGTCGCAAATTGCTCACTTCGCGGTCGGCTCCGCTTGACCGGTACGCTGGCTGCCGGCCTCAGCGCGTGCCAGCGCCGTGGCCCGTATTAATCCATCAGGCGGCATCCCAGGCGATCCGTAGGCGGGCCGGCGACCACGTCCGGGTGGAGGCCGCCTCCGGCAACACTCGACTCGAGCGCTCTAGATTCCCAGCATCTTGCACCGCGAACTTCGGCGCCGTTTAGCGTTCCAACGACGTGCGTTCATAACCTCCGACACTCGAAAGTACCCGTCTTGGCCGTCATAACACGGGCGCTTTTGGCACAGTCGTTGGATGGAGCGCCTGCGCATTACGCGCTCTGCAACCGAAACGCCACCGCTCGTACCCGCGACCGACACCTCACCGCATGGATAGGTACCGAAGTCCTGTTGGTCAGACCAACCGTCTACATGGGACGCGCACGTCCTGGGGAAGAGAAGTACATGCAAACACACGGGCCGACGATCCAGAGGCCACGAAGCGGGATGAGATGGCTGCTCGCCGTTGGGCTTGCACTGCTCGCGATCGGGCTAATTGGGCATGCCCCCAGCGCGCGCGCCGCGAGCGTCGCGAGCCAGTGCAACGGCGAAATGAACCAGGGCGGCTACGAGGTCGCGTGTTCGGTGACGATCGTGCAGTATCTCACCGCGTCGGGCGCGCTCGCCGCCGCTCCACCATCGACCCTCAGCTTAACTCGGTGTGTCGGTGCCGTTGACTCGGTTACCTGCGCAACGGTGGACACGGACCTCACAGAGCCGATCATTACGGTACGGCAGTGCGACGCATCCGGAAGCGGCGGGGGCGGAAAGGTCCTCTGCTTCGTCTCGGTGACCAACCACTTCGTAGAGACCGTGGCAGCGCTAGGCGCCGCTACGGTTTACCAGTGCGTTGGGTCAGTCATTAGCGGGCCCGGCGCGCCCGGCACTTGCACTCCCGCCAACACGGCGGGCGTTACGTCGGTTGCAGAGGCGACTGTCGGGCAGTGCAACGGTTCGGGAAACGACGGAACCAACGTCGAGTTCATCTGCACCGTCTCACCTGTGTCCAGCATCTCAGACACGCTGAACGTAAACGTTGACCAGTGCAACGGTTCGGGCAACGGCGGCGGCGCTTTCGTCGAGTGCTCCGCCGCCGTGATCAGCGACGTGACCGCTCCGACTACGACGCCGACTCCTCCGACCGCCACGCCGGTTCCTCCGACCGCCACGCCGGTCCCTCCGACCACGACACCGGTCCCTCCGACCACGACACCGGTCCCCCCGACCACAACGCCGGCTCCTCCAGCCACGACGCCGGCCCCAACGGTCGCTCCTTTCGGTTCCGCCACGCCCGTCGTCCCTGTGGGTGTCCCCGTCACGCCATCGGTCACGCCGGTCTTTCCCGGAGGCGCAACTTCTACGCCCTCGGACACTCCGATGACTCCCCCGCCGACGCCCGCCGTTTCGACGCCTCCTGGCTCGGACTCCTCCGGTCTCGGCGCGCCTTCGCCGGTAACGACCAGCGCCCCGCCACAGGCTACGCCACGGCCACCTGCAACGGGTAACGCCGCACTCACTGCTGCGGGAGGCGAGTCCACCCCGATGATGTGGCTGTCGATTCTCGCCCTCGTTGTTGGGGGGACGACTATCCTTACGATGACCCACTACGCGCGGAGCCAACACAAAAGCTAACCCTAGCTAACGGCTCGTGAACAGCCGCGAAAGACCTGCCTCCGTTGGTCAGGAGGTTGGTCTTTCGCGTGTCAGGGTGGCTGGTTCGACTTCGTGACGGTCTCTTAGATGGATGTGGCCCACACTTCTCTCGCTTCGGCGTCGGGTGACTCTGCGCTTAACCGCGCACGCGCTCCCTCCCCCGCGACTATCGTAGTGACCCCGTTGCGAACCCGATGGGTTTCAACGAGGCAACAGCGCAGCGATCACGATATCGCCCGTAAACGTCCCTCAAGGCTCTACCTCGGCGAAGCACAAGCAGGTGATAGAGCTCTAGTGAGCTGCGCATCCAGAGCACGTCGGCCTCCACTTCGAGCGTCACCTCGTCGCGCAGGGTGTCCTCTTTCCAAGGGGGTGCGAGCGTTCCGCGTCATCCGCTCCAGGTGCAGTTCCCACTAGGTGTTGTTCGCTCATCAGTGAGCGCGAACCGTAGAACCCTGGGCTGGTCACGGGCACTCCACTTGGCTTCCATCGTCCGCAGCCATGATTGCGTCATAACGTTATGACGCAATACTTGCTCCATTGGTCGTATGCGAGCCGCACTGGTGCTCGGCAGGTAGCGCCATGCGCCGCAGCCGTTGGTAGATGACCGATCCCCAGCGATCCCGGCCATCGCTCGTGAACGCGATTCTTGAGCTCCTCGACCAGCTGATGTACGAGTACGCCACTGCCGACGACTTGATTGTGCAGTTGATGGGCAGGCTCAGGGACGTCCGCCTCGCTTTTGACGCCGGCGGGTTTCGGTCCAAGCCGCAGCGCACGGCAGCCGTGCCTGAGCCTGAAACGATAGACAAGCAGCGCGAACCCTCTGAACGTCGCCTTGCTGACGACGACGAGTTCGCGACCGCCTTTTCCGCGGTGTTCCGGGAACAGATCGACTCGCTCCTGCCGCTTGACTTCGAGGCTGACAGCGTCGCAGCTAATTCGGTTGTCGCAGAAGTCATCGCCAGTCCTGACTTCGCCGAGCTATTCACGGAATTCGTCCGTCGTCATCTGCCGTTGTGGCGCCACAGCGCATTCTAGTCTGGCGCCACCCCGCTTTCGCGGGAGTCTGGCAGTCTACACAACTCCGTGTGTTCACTCTCGCAGACAGCGCGCGCCTCCAACCGAAACCTCACCGAAAACGATGGGGTCGCCGTCCGCCCAGCGGTCACGGGTCATCCGGACCGCCGCTTGGCGAGACGAGCTGTCACGGCGTTCAATGCTGCCGGGATGCAGTCCGCGCAGACGCCGATCCCGTCCGGTAACGACCGGTCACACCACACACAACGACCGTCGGTTTCCGCGTTGGGCCGGGACGTCGCGGGGATTCGTCCCTCGCGGGCCGCGGCACGGTCGGACTCCCCCTGGTCGTCGTATCCTGCCAGCCGCATCAAAGCAGCGCGAAGCCGCTGGTGCCGCCCGTGGCCCTCAAGTCCCGCGGGCCGGTGCCTGTCGTTAGTCGAGTCCGCACCGCCGGCTCGCTCGATCAGGAGCTCGTATTCGTCCGGGCCCAGCGCCTGGGCGACTTCCCCCGGTCTGACGGTGCGCGCGAACTGCTCCGAGCCCGAGTTGGCCATCGTTCCCCTCCACCCCAGCTGGCAGCTGCGCGATGACACTTCTTCCGTCATCCGCATTGTCAACCGTCGTTCAACTTCTACTCTAGCCAGCCCGTCTGTCGGGAACTAACAGACCGGCGACGCGGCCTCGTTCTGCGATGGCGATGTACGACATCTAACACAGGCTCGCTCCGCGGGTGTACTCTGGTCAGACACCCGGAGTCAACGGTTATTCGATCCGGGTATCGGAAGCAGGCACGTCGTGCCCACGGAGCGTCACCCGCCTCTTGAGTCGCCGCGGACCGGAAACGTGATCCTCGCGGCCCTTTCCGACGCTGACTACGAGCAGCTCGCGCCGCTCCTCGATCCCTATCAGCTGCGGATGCGTGAGACCCTCCAGGAGGCAGGCGAGCCCGCCCAACACGCCTATTTCCCGGTGAGCGGCGTCATCTCCGTCCTGACGGTGCTCGAGAACGGCATGATGATCGAGTTCGCCACCGTCGGTTCCGAAGGGACGACCGGGGTGCCGCTCTTCCTCGGTTTCGGGCAAAGCAACAGCGCGCTCGTCTCGCAGATCCCGGGCAACGCCTATCGGCTAAGCCGCGCCGACTTCGCCGAGGGCCTCGTCCGACTACCAAGTCTGTCGGCCGCACTCCGTCACTACAGCGGCCTGATGCTGGCGCTCGTGGCACAGTCGGCCGCCTGCAACCGCGCCCACCACGTTGATGCTCGCTGTGCCCGATGGTTGCTCATGACGCATGACCAGGCAGGCTCCGATGAGTTCCCGATTACCCAGGAGTTCCTCGCCCAAATGCTCGGGGTCAGTCGCCCCAGCGTCGCGCTGTCGGCGGGAGCTCTCCAACGCGCTGGCCTCGTCAGCTACCACCGTGGCGAGATGCACATCCGCAACCGCCACGGCCTGGAGCTGGCTGCATGTGAGTGCTACCGGGTCATCCGCGACGCCTTCGCCGAGTTCGCGCGCGCACCTCTAGGAGAATAGCGACGCTTGAGAGCAGGCGTTAGTCGCCTCCGTCGCCGTCCTCGGCTGCCATGTCCGACGTCTCCCCGTATTCCTCAGTGCTTCCGTCAGCTCGTGTCACAACGACTCTGCTCCCGCCGGTCGCCAGGATCCAGGCATCGGCAATCGTGATCGCCTCTGACAATCGAGGCACGGCGAGGCCGCCGCCGTCGGCCGACTCTACCACCCATCCGTCGTCGGTTTCTCGCAGATGGATGTGGCCCACACTTCCCTCTTGCTTTGGCGTCGGATCACCGTAGCGCTTTTGTCGGAACCGCACACGCGCTCCCTCCGCCGCGACACGATAGCGCTTCTTTCGGAACCGCACACGCGCTCCGTCCGCCGGCCCCGCCCTGATGCTGCCATCGATCGCCGCAACCATCGGCGGCTCAAGCGCAGACGCCGATCTAGAGGTGCCGGCGACGCGAAGTTCCCTGTTCAAGCGCGGCGAGTTGCGTCCCACCGTTCGTCTTGATGACACTTCCCGCGCCGACCTGGTCGGCGGCGCAGATCTCCGCTGAACGACGCAGTGGTGGTGTCCAACTCCAATCAGGCGATGACGACCGGCTCTACACTCAACTCCAACTGCGTGGCCAGCCATCGGCGCAGCATGCCTCTCAGGCGGCTAGGGAGAGAGGCATGCCGTCCCATCGGCGAGGTCAGGCGATCGCGATAGAGATAGCCCAGACCCATGCGCTCCATCATCGCTTCTCCGAGGAGACCGTACCCAGGCCCGCCGAGTCGGTTCAGAGTGGCACGCACAACCTGGGGCGACAACGGCCCGAGCTTGGTTCCGCGCTGTGCGGCGACCTCGACGATCAGTCTTCCGGCTTTCTTTGTGTCACCCAATGCAGGGTAGAAGAGCCGAGCCAAGTCGCGCGCCGTCCGATCGAAGTCGTTCCCCATCAACGGTAGCCAGCGCTGAACCTCTGAATCCAGCTCCGGTACGAGTGAGCTACCGGGCATTTCGAAGTGGCCCGCGGCTTCCGCGACATGAAGAAGCAAGGCGGGGTTGGCTTCGAGCTGTATTGCCGTCATATTCCGGTACCAGATTGTGTGCAGCGTCTCACGCTGCTTGACGTGGTTCGCGAGCCGAGCTGCTAGCGGAGCTGTCGGGCGCAGTGTCTTCGCGATGAGCCCGTGCCAGTTGTCCGTCACGTACTCCTGGATCATCCCGTACGTCGTCAAATGCGCGGGCGTATCACCGGAGTGATAGTCCAACGCTCGGTGGCGGGTCCGTTCGATCTCACAGTCGAGTTCATCCTGGCTGACGCCTGCGGATAACAGCATCGCCATGTATGGCGTGAAGTGCAGCGCCTCATCTGGAGCCCAAACGTCATTGATGAAACGTGCAAGCCACGGTGCCTCGTAGCGCTCGGCTCGCTCCAAGATCGTCTCCGCGTATGTGTCAGTTGCCGACTCCGTGAGCATCGCAAGTTTGAGCGCTCCGATGAGGTCTGCGGCCGTCATACCCGACGGCAGTGTGTCGAGCGCGGGGCGAAGCGTCAGCGTTCTCGTCGCCTGCTCCACTTCCAGCGGTTGCACCATCGCTCCCGGATCGGCCGCTATCCTACTTATGAGACCGGCCAGCCTGCCCGGTCCCGGGACGGGAAGTTCATACAGATCCCGCAGGAGATGTTTGTATTCCCTTTTCGACGTGTAGAAATAGCGACCGATACGGCACGCTTCGTTACTTGCACTACAGCCAAGACAGGGCAAGGAGTGTGGCAGTCAGCAACGCCTTCCCGGCCGGCTCATAGACGCCGGCTGACGCTATCACGTGTTGATCCGCTGTGGGGATATCCCGGAAGTGGCGATCGACGGCGTTTGGCGTATACACCGAGGCAGAGCCTGCGGCGTGGGAGAACTGCTGAGTCGTTCTCCAGCAGGCATGCCCAAAGCCGGGGACTCGCGGTGCCCCGGCTGATGAACCCCGAAGAGCGGCTGGCTACATCGTCGCGGGCGGCTCTTGGGAATTTCGTGACGGCTGTAGTCGTGGTAGGCCCGCAGGGACTCGAACCCTGGACCAATGGATTAAAAGGCTCCTGAGGCAAGAAACCGCCCCGCCTTGCCCCGCTGAATCCGGCTGGTCAACCGAGCGCTTCCAACTGCCAAACCAGTCCTTTGAACACCTCTTCGAGGGGCTGACCACTGGATTGTAGAGAAGTTGTCGGGAAGGCATCAACCAGATTCGAAAACACCCAAGCAGGCAAGAAACTCCCTCGCGCGAGCCGTCTCGCAAATCGGCTCGGTCTCGCTCCGAGGTTCCAAGAACATCCTTATGGGAAGCACTCAATCCGTCGTGCGGGCGTGGACAAAAGGCCTTCGACAGCGGCTTTGGACGGGGCGGCCACACCGACCGTCCTGCGCAAGGAAGGCCCGCGCGTAATTGCCGTCGGCAAACGCCTGCGCTTGTAGCTCTTCGAGCTCCCGCACGTATGCGTCTGTCTCTCGATCCTCGCCGTGGTTCGCCTGGGTCGCCGCAAGTGCCGCAGCACGGCTATCCCTGTGCCGTTGGCTCCACGCCCTTCAACCAAGTCACGCCGCCAACTGGGGCGCTGACCGACATCAACCCAGGTAACCCCGAAGCTTTCGCCCAGATAGCGACGTGGGCGGCGCGCTCGGAAGCATCGACGGCGTCCGTGACGTCGTCGCCCGTTTGATCGCGATTCTTGGAGAATTGTTGGGGCGGCTCAGCCGGCAAGTTCGTTGACGCCGAGGGCGAAGTTCCCGTTGCCCACACCGTTGCTGGCGAGGCCCACCGTGACCAGACCCATTCCTTCCAGCCAGTGCGCCATCTTCAGGCCGCCGACGTCCAGCGGCCGCAGCCCGAGGCTCTCGATGAATGCCTCCACGTCCGCCTTGGCCTCCGCATTGTCGCCAGCGATGAAGACGTTGGGACGGCCCTTCTCCAGGACATTGCGGAAGATGGTGTTGAATGCCTTCACCACGCTGACGCCGGCCGGGGCCACCTTGGCGACTTCCTGAGCGATCGAGGTCTCTTCGTTGTGCGCCAGCCCGTCGAACGTGGGATTGAAGGGGTTGCTGATGTCGACGATGACCTTGCCCGCCAGCGCATCGGCGTAATCAGCCACGACCGGAACGACACCGGCGTACAGCAAGGCCATGATGACGATGTCCCCGGCCGGGACGGCGCGCCATTTTCCCGCCGTGGCACCGCCGCCGAGAGCCTTGGCCAAGCCGTCGGCCTTGGCTTGATCGCGGCCCATGACTTCGACGGTGTTGCCGCCCGCTACCGCAAGCGTCCCGATGGTGCGGGCCATGTTTCCCGCACCGACGATGGTGATGCTGCTCACAAGGTGTCTCTCTTTCTGTTTTTCAGCTGTCAGTTGCTTGTCGCCACCGGGACGAGATGAGAAAGGCGTAGACGTGCGCGACGCTGTACGCAGCCGCGACTATAGCCCAGCGTGGCGCACCTGCGATATTGCCCAGCACAGACCCGCAAAGGCTGTCGAGATCGAATTCGTGACGGATGTAGTCGTGGTAGGCCCGCAGGGACTCGAACCCTGGACCAATGGATTAAAAGTCCACTGCTCTTCCAACTGAGCTACGGGCCCACGTTCGAATCTACGCGAGGGCCCCGGGATGGTCTATGCCGCTCACGGCCACGGGCCGCACGTCTAGTTCGCGGCTGCGGGAGTCGCCACCTGGGGTGCCGGGGCAGGCTTCGCGGGCGGCGGTGAGCACGACCATGCCGACCAGCCCGAACCTTCATAGACGAACTTCGCGACCGTCAGGTTGGCGACGGGATCCGACCACCGCGAGATGTCGATCCCGGCACGGTCGAACCACCACGGCATGACCTGCATCAGGCCAAGCGCTCCGCCGCCCTGCGCCCCGGAATACAAGCCGCTTTCGCACGTAGCGACAACGACGACGGCGTCGAGCAGAGATTCGTCCCATCCCGCCTGGCGAGCAAAGCCGCGCACTTCAGCGGCTGTGTAGATGCGGGCAGCCGGCGTCGGCGCGGGGATCGGCGTATCGGTCGCGACCGGGGCGGGAGCGGGTGTGTCGACCGCCGCCGCGGCTGGCTTTGGCTCGGCCGGGGGAGGCACGACCGCCGCCGCCGTCGGCTCGGCGGGGACGGCTGCCGCCGCCACGCTGGCTTCCCGATTATTGGGTGCCGGCGATGCTTCCACAGCTTCCGCGAGAATGGTAGGAGAGGCGGCCGGCGCTTGCGTTCCGACCACGATGACCGGTGCCTCGGTGCGCTGCGCCGGCACGAACGTGATCGAGGCCGCCTGCACGTCGGCGCCACCCATGCGGCCAAGGCCGAGCTGCGCGGTCCAGCCATAGGCGCTCACGGCGAGGATGGCGAGCAGCGCGATGCGAGCGGCCGTACCGGGTTTATCGTTGCGAAGGGCGCGCCGCGGCAGTGCCGCGGAGGCCTCGAACAGAGCGAGGCTCGCGTTCGCCGCGACCCGACCTAGCAAACGGCGTCTCTCAGGATTATTGCCGGCACACGGTGCCCCCTTTGTGCGACCTGGTGGCGAGGCGCACTCGGATATCGAACCGGCGGCTGAGCCGACGGCCGAAGTTGAACCGGTGTTCTGCAAATCACCCCGCCACAGGGGATGAGCAGGGTGCATGGTCACACAGGTGCGGGGCGTGGGCAACGCTCGGAAGTGCTGATTCAGGCTCGGGGATGCCCGTAGACATGCGTTCTTCATGCGTGGCGATGGGTCCGCGAGCCGGTACGCGACTGGCGGCGCCTCATGCCGGTGGTAAGCTGGGAGCGATGGACTTCATGCGTATCGATCGCCGCCCAGAACTCCACGATCCCATCGCCGTGGTGGCGTTTTCGGGGTGGAACGACGCTGCGTCCGCGGCTACTAATGCGGCGCGCTTCGTGGTGCGCCGGCTCGGCGCGCGACGCTTCGCAGCCATCGAGCCGGACGACTTTTTCGACTTTCGCGAGATGCGGCCGACCGTGCGGCTTGATTCCAAGGGCGAACGCCAGCTCCACTGGCCGCTGAACGAGTTCTTCTACGCGCGCAACCCGACCGGGCCCCACGACGTGGTGGTGGCGATTGGCACCGAACCGGCGCTGCGGTGGCAGACCTTCGCGCGCGGATTCCAGTCGCTTTTCAGCGACATCGGTGTCGGTATGACGGTATCGCTTGGGGCGCTGATGGCGGATGTGCCGCATACGCGTGATGTGCGCGTGACGGGTACGGCGCTCGACTCGTCGCTGGCCGCGAAGCTCGAGCTGTCGACCTCACGCTACGAAGGCCCGACGGGCATCGTGGGTGTGCTGCACAACGTCCTTCGGGACGACGCCGTTTCCGCTGTGAGCCTGTGGGCGAATGTGCCGCACTACATAACTACCGCGCAGAACCCGTTGGCGACGGCGGCCCTCTTGCGACGTCTGCAGCCCATCATCGGGCTGGAGTTCGACGTCAGCGATCTGCTCGTGGCTGGACAGCGGTTCGTCGCCGAGGTGGACACGGCCATCAGCGGGAATCCCGAGGTGGTGGAGTACGTGCACCGGCTGGAGGCCGCGCTGGACAGCGGTCCGGAGCCCGCCGCGCAGCAGCCGGGGCCGCTCCCCGCGGGCGAGGATCTCGTGCTCGACGTCGAGGAGTTCCTCCGCAACCAGCGCGACGACGGGTAGCCGTCGCCGCGGAGACGCGTGCCGGAGATAGCCACCTCCGGGGTCGCCTGGCGTTGCTGCCCTCATCCCCGGCCCTTCTCCCGACGAGCGGGAGAAGGGAGATGACGGACGCGGGCGAGTCGGCCACCGCTCTCTGTGGATGTGGAGCGGTACCTCGTCTTCGCGTCGTCTCTGACGGGCTAGATCGAGAACTGCAACCCCAGCTGTCCCTTGATGGCGTTGATTTCGCCGAGGTGCATGAACCCGTGGGTCAACACCACCTGGCGGAAGACGCGCCATTTCGGCATCTCGCCCAGCGGCTTGATCATCTGCGTCTCCGAGAGCGTTTCGAGCGGCACGTCCTTGAGGAAGGCGACGCAGCCTTTGGCCACTTCCGCCCCGTACGCGCGCAGGAGCGCTTCGTCCGAGATTTTGATCGAGCGGGCCGTTTCGAGGTCCATGCCGGTGCCCTGGTCGATCTTTGGGAGGTTGAACTTCTCGAAGTACCCCTGCTCCACCCAGACGGGCTGCTTTCGCTGGAACACGAAGTTCGTGATGTTGTCCTGTGTGCGGATGATGTGCCAGGCGTTGAAGCCGGCGCTGACGGTCTTGCCTTCGGGCAGCCAGTTGAGCTGTTCGCGGGTGAGCGGTACGAGGGCCTCGTCGAGCCAATCGTTGAGTTGCATGATTCCGTCGATCAGGATGTCGCGATAATCCATGGTTCCTGCCTCGTTCTGGGGGGTGCGCCGCGTAGCATAGAGCAACTCGCTCCGGCGGTCCTACCCGGGTTCGATGGCTCGAAGTTCGCCGATGTTGCGGGCGTGGGCGGCGCGCACGACGGCGTACAGGGTGGCCATCGCCGGCGCGGGCACGCCGAGCTCGGCCGCGCGGCGGGTGGGCTCTCCGAGGATGGCTTCGACTTCGAGCGGCCGTCCGTTCACGTAGTCGAGCACCATGCTCGTGCGGTAGTCGCCCATCGTGTCGGTCTGGTGGAACATCCAGGCGACGACCTGTTCCTGGTCGAGCCGCGCCGAACTGCCGGCGGCCGCCAGGTCGGCGTTGCCCACGGCGATGACCTCGCGCATGACGCGGTCTGCGGTCGCGCGCAGCGGCGGGTCATCGACGATGGCACGAGTTCCGATGCCGCCGCCGGCCACGCTCAAGCCGTTGAAGGGGATGTTCCAGCAAAGCTTCTCCCAGCGCGCATAGCGCAGGTTCGGCGCCGCGGCCGTTTCGATACCTCCGGATTGGAGGAGCGTCTCGAGGGTCTTGAGCTCGGCCGGGTCGTCTTCGAAATGCCCGATGGAGACGCGGCCATATTCGAGGTGGTGGATCACACCGGGGGCGCCGCGGTTGATGCAAACGAACGCCATGCCGCCGAAGACACGCTTCCCGCCGAACCACTTCGCGAACCGGTCTTCGATACCGAGCCCGTTCATCAACGCGAGGATGCGCGTCTCGGGGCCGACACACGGCGCAACGAGGTCGCGCGCGTTGTCGACCGCTGTTGCCTTGAGCGAGCAGATCACCCAGTCGACTTCGCCAGCGGCAGCCGCCGAACCCACCGCCTGGACGTTCGGCAGCAGGAAGTCGCCGCGAGGGCTTCGGATGTCCAGGCCGTGAGCCTTGACCGCTTCGAGGTCGCGGCGGAAAACGAAGCGCACGTCGTGCCCGGCGCGCGCGAGCAATGCCCCGTAGTACCCGCCCACAGCCCCGGCGCCGATGACCGCGATGCTTGCCACCGCGAAAGCATACCGAGTGGCTGATCGCCGCGGAACGGCCGGGCTATACTGTCGAACATATGAGCGAATCGCGTGCTTCGGTCCTGCACGTCGACCTCGATGCGTTCTTCGTATCGATGGAACTGCTGCGGCGGCCGGAACTGCGCGGGCTGCCGGTCGTCGTCGCGGGCGGGCTGGGCAACCGCGGGGTGGTCAACACCTGCAGCTACGAGGCGCGCACCTTCGGGGTGCACTCGGCCATGCCGGTGAGTCGCGCGCGGCAGCTGTGCCCGTCGGCTGTCTTTCTCGAGTCCGACTACAGCTACTACGCAGGCGCCTCCCAGCGATTCCACGCGATCCTCCGCGACTACACGCCCCGGGTGGAGCCTGCCGGCGCCGATGAGGCGTACCTGGACGTCGCGGGCAGCGAGCTCCTCTTCGGCGATGGCGAAGCGATCGCTCGCGACATCCGCCGCCGCGTGCGCGAAGAGATCGGCATCACGGCCTCCGCGGGCGTATCGACCAACAAGCTCGTCTCCAAGGTCGCGAGCGACGCCGGCAAGCCCGACGGGCTGGTGGTGGTCCGCCCGGGCGAAGAAGCGGCGTTCTTCGCGCCGCGCCCGCTGCGCGAACTCCCGATGGTCGGGCCGAAGACGGCGGAGGCGCTCAAGGGGCTTGGCGTGCACACCATCGGCGACCTGGCCCGCGTTCCGCTCTCGGCGCTGGAGTCTCGCTTCGGCCGCCACGGCGCTGAATTGCACGCGCGTGCGCTCGGCATCTTCGATGCGCCGGTGCTCGAAGGGCACGGGAAGGCGAAATCCATCAGCCGCGAGACCACGTTCGACGACGACGAGCCGAGCCGCGACCGCATTCGCGCGGTCTTGCGGGGACAGGCCGAACGCGTCGCCGCAGACCTCGCGCGCCAGCAGCGTGCCGCACGGACCGTGACGTTGAAGCTCCGCTTCCCGCCGTTCGAGACGCTGACGCGGTCCATCACTGTCGGGCGTACGGTCGACCTCGCCGACGATCTGTTCGAGGCGGCGGCCGGGTTGTTTGAACGAGCCTGGGCGGAGCACGACCGGCGCCCGGTGCGCCTGATCGGGCTTGGCGCCACCAACCTTCAGGAGCGCGCACAGCAGCTCCGGCTGGGCGAGACGCTGGAAGCGAACCGGCTGGCAGACGCCGTTACGGACCTGCGTGACCGTTTTGGCGATGCTGTGGTGCGGAGGGCGGCCGAGCTAAAGGTACCTCGACCGCGGCCGTAGAACCGCATGGGATGGCGTTTCATGTTGACACGTGCACGATATGGCCCAATGATCCGTGGCAGAATTGGGAGGTTTCACAACTGTGGCCGACCCTGCTGCCTCCGGTAAGCAAGTCTGGTTGACGCTCGGCGCGGCGAGCGAGCTACTCGGCGTGAGCGAGTCCACCATCCGCCGCTGGGCGGATGCCGGCGACGTGCGCTCGTTCCGCACTCGTGGCGGTCACCGCCGCATCCTCGAGGACGACCTGCGGAGCATCGTCACGAGCGCTGGGCCTGCGCCGTCACGGGACACGGATCGGATCAGCGACCTTGCCCTCGCCCGCATAAAGCGGCGTATCAGCCGCGGACGGCAGGGTCGCGGAATGGCCTCGTTCGACGACCTCAGCGACGATCAGCGTGCGAATCTGCGGCTGCTCGGGCGCCAGCTGGTCGACCTGTTCGCGCGCTACATCGCCTCCGACTCGAAGAAGGAACGCTTCACCGACGACGCGCGCACCATCGGGCGCGAGTACGGCCGGATGCTCGTGGGATCAGGCGTCGGGCTCACGGCGGCGGTCGGCACGTTTAACCACATGCGGCGCTCCATTGAAGAGACGGCCAGCCAGATAGCGAGCGAAGCGGGCCTGGGCACCGAAGATTCGATCGAGGCGATCGAGAACATCCTCGAACTCGCGGACGTGGTGCTCGAGGGTATTGCGCAGATCTACGAAGCTTCGAGTGGGGCGGCTTCGGCGCCGTCCTAACGCCGCTGGTGCGCCTCTGCAACGTAGTGGCCCCAACGGGATATTCGAGGTAATCAGCGCGCGCGTAATCATTTGAAGCGTGTCTATCGTTGAGATTGAATCGGACCAGATTCGCCACGCTGCGCCGCCCTCATCCTTGAGCTATGACTACGTGGTCATCGGGCGAAGCCCTGCGGCGCACACGCTCGCCGAGCGGCTCGGTCGCCGTCGCGGGGCGAGTGCGCTGCTTCTCGGGCCCGGTGATCCGTTCGAGGGCATCGAGACCGAGCTTCAACCCGGGCTGGACTTCCGGCGCCTGCGGTGGCCGGGGGACGACGCTCCCCACGCCTCCGGATCGAGCGGCGTCTGGCCGTTCACGCACCGAGGCTCGGCGACGCCGCTGTACCACGCCTTCGTCGCCGCGGCCCGCCAGTACGCGATGCCGGCGACGGCGCTGCGATCGCCGCGGTCGCGCTCTGGGGCTCCTCGCTGGGCGACGCACTACGCGCGGCGAATGGCCGCAAAGCCGACGGCGCTGCTGCTGCAACGCGGTCGCGTGATCGGGGTGCGTTTCGAAGAGGCCGGCCAGTCGCTCGCTGTCGAAGCGAAGGCGGAAGTGATCATCGTGGGCGGGGCGGTGGAGAGTGCCCGTCTGCTCATGCTGTCCGGTATCGGCTCCCCCCGAAAGCTCGCGACGCTGAACATCGACCCGGAGGTGGACCTTCCCGGCGTGGGCGACGGGCTGCACGTGGGCGTGTTGGTCGAACGGCGCTATCGGCGGGCGGCTCGCTACAGCCGCGGGCGGGGCGAGCCGGGCTGGCGCGCAGGCGGCCACGTGATGGCCGGCGACGTTCCCTGCCAGGTACTGTTTTCTTCGACGCGGGATGCTTTCGCTATCGGCGCCGTGCCGCTTCGTCTCCGCTCACGGGGGAACGTAGCCCTTCGCAGTCGCGATCCGTCGCTTCCCCCGATCATCAACCCAAACGCACTCGGGGACGACGACGATCTCGCCGACGCGCTGGACGCACTGCGGCTGGTGGACGGCGTTGCGCGGCAGGTGGCGCTGGACCCCTTCCGCGGTGAGCCGCTCTATCCCGACAACTGGTTGGCGGATCGGAACGACTGGACCAACCTTCGCGCTACCACCACGATCACCGGGATCCCCGCAGGCACGTGTGCCATGGGACGCGTCGTCGATGAGGAATACCGCGTCTACGGCACGGCGAACCTTCGCGTTTGCGACGCGTCGGTGCTGACGGATCCGATTCCGCCGCTCGGCGACGATGGCCGCCTGCGTATGGTCGAACACCTTGCAGAGCTGCTCGCGGTTGAGCCGTCCATTGCGAGCAGGTAGGCCATCCCTTACCGGGCTACATCCATGATTTCCTTGAAGCCGTAGCGCGGGTAGGGCCCGATGACGATGTGTTCGAAGATGCCGATGCCCTTGCGGCTCCCGGCAGTCACCTGGCAGACGGTCTGGACGTGCAGATGCTCGAGAGGGTTGACCGTGGCGAGGTCGTATTCGCCTCCACTTACCTCGTTCGGTCCGACCCACATGCCGTGACCCCACTTTGGCTCGCCGTACCCGATTCCCTGCATGAGGAAGTGGTACTGCGGCTCGAACTTCAGCACGAGCGGGCTCGCCGGTCGCCGGCGTCAGCGTCACGGTCGCGCCCGAGATGTGGCGGGTACCTTTCGTGAACGTCAGCTCGTGGGCGACCGCGGCCGGCGTCTCGGCGGCGTCGGGGTAGGGCGTGAGGATGACGCCGGATTCGTGCCAGGGCGTGCCGTCGGAATGCTCTGAAACGGTATAGAGGGTGCAGAGGTCATCGAAGTTCACGGGGGCCCAGTTCCAGAAGAACTGCGGTGCAGCCGTAGGTGGTGCGCCGCGCGGATCGCGGCCGCCGACCCCGCGGATGCCCCACGAGTGATCGCGGCTGCCCCACCAGGTGTCGTCGGCAAGATCGAAGCGCTGTCCGTCGATGCTCAGCCACCCCGTCCAGCGGCCGTGCTGGGTCATGCGGGTGTAGTCCATGACGCCGATACCGCCGGTGCGGCGGAGGAAGTGCGGCTCCTCCGAAGGGAGTGAACGCGCCTCGAACGTGAGGTCGGCCTCGATGCCCCATTCGTTCTTCGCGACGGTGATCCGGAGTTTCTTGAGCGGCTCGAGGACTTCCACGCGAATCGGCCCCGCGCCGCTGTCCATGCGGTCGGCGTTCATGGCGCGCGATGCGCGGACGAAGCGCTCCTTGCCGTTGAGCACGGTAGCGAAGGCGCAGTCGAAGACGCCGAGGTTCGGGTACTGGCCCATGGCAACGGCGAAGTAGACCTCTCCATCGCGCCGGTAGCCGTTGAAGAAGTAGCGGTCGTAGAAGTTGCGATCGGTGGTGAAGACGGTGTCGACCGTGTACGGCGTTTGATGGATCAGGTAGTCGTCTGCTGGGGTGATCATGGCGAGCCTCCCGGGGGGCGTGTGGCCGGAATCTACGGTGGGCGGGATTGCGCGTCAAAAGCGCGCGTTAACGGTCGTGCATCGACGTTAGGTCGGGCCGTCTCGGACAATCGCCGGGATGCGCATCCTACGGCTCTCCACCAGCGACGACCTTCATCCGAGCGTCCCGGATGAACTGCGCGGGTATCGCATCGTCGAGAGGACCGTCGCGGCGGAGACTGGCGAACCGGTGGAGACCATCCTCCGCGAAATCTGGCCGGAGGCGAACCTGCCGGACGTCGTTGGAGCGTGGTTGGACCGCTATGAACCGGACATCGTTTTTCTCCGCGTGTCGTCGTTCTGGGCGAGCTACCAGTCGGTCCCGCTCAAGCTGCGCCGGAGCCGGCTGGGTGCGCCGGGCAGAGCGCTGGCGAGGGCCGGCTTCGCTGCGGCCGAGGTCCCACGCGTCGGGCACAGCCGCGCGTTCATCGCCTTTCGTGACGCCGCGCGCCGTGTGATCGGCGGCGCAACCTACTTCACGCCCGAGGAAGTGATTGAGCGCCTGACGCTCACGATGCGGCGGGTGCTGCGTCGCGAAGGCGTTCTGCTGATCGTCCGCGGTGGGCTTGTGGCCGAGACTGCCGGGTGTCCAGCCGGCGTCGTAGCCCGCGAGGAAGAGAAGCGGCGCAAGATCGATGCGGCGTTGGCGGCTACCTGCGCCGAACTGCACGTCCACTACACAGGGTGCAGGCAGGCGCCGCCGATCGCGTCGTTGCTAGAGTACCGTGGGCCGGACCGGCTGCATCTGAACGAGGCCGGTCACCTGCGCGTTGGCCGGGAAGAGGCCGAGGCGATGGTGACCGCGCTCCGTCACGCGCGGGGCGACGACGTACCGCTGTACCTGGAGAGCCAGGCCGTCACATAACATCGGGCTGTTGTGGAATCCTGTTCGACAACCGAGCGGGGCCGCATCGACAATCCGTGCGTGGGCGCCACACCGATACCATCGCTCAGGTTCGAACGCGAGGCGTGGAACGCCGGCGCGCAGTGGGTTGCTGGCGTCGACGAGGTGGGAGTGGGTCCGCTCGCCGGGCCCGTGGCGGCGGCGGTGGTCGCGCTCCCGGCAGGCCGGCGCTTTCACTGGTACTCAAAGGTCCGGGACTCGAAGGTGCTCTCCGAGCTTCAACGCGACGACCTGGCGCCGAAGATCCAGGCCAGCGTTCCCTACGCCGTCGGCTGGGCGTCGCATGAGGAGATCGACCGCATCGGTATCCTTCCCGGCGCGGCGGCTGTGCATGCTCCGCGCCTTCGAAGCGCTCTCCGTGAAGCCCGACGCGATCATCTCGGACGCGCTTGACCTGCCGCTGCCCAACCTTCGAGCAGTCATCGACGGCGATGCGCTGAGCGTGGCCGTGGCGGCCGCGAGCATCGTGGCGAAGGTCGCCCGCGACGCGGTGATGGTCGATCTCTGCTCGCGCTATCCCGGGTACAACTTCTGCCAGAACAAGGGCTACCCAACGCCCGAGCACAAGCGGCTGCTGCGGGAGCGCGGGCCGTGCCCGGTCCACCGCCGCAGCTACGCGCCGGTGGCGCAGTTCTCGTTCGCGTGGTGACAGCCCGGCAGCGCCTTGGCGAGTTCGGCGAGCGGGTCGCCGCGCACCGGCTCGAGGCGATGGGGATGGCCATCGTTGCGCGAAACGTCCGCACGCGCGGTGGCGAGATCGACTTCGTTGCGCGTGATGGCGATGACGTCGTGTTCGTCGAGGTGCGGACCCGCCGCGCCGTGCCAGGGCTGGCGGCGGAGTCGCTCGGGGAGAAGAAGCTGCTGCGGATGTGGCAGTGCGCAATGGATTATTGCGACGCCAACGGCATCGACCCGGCGCGCGCACGGCTGGACGTTGTGAGCATCGACCTCGGTCCGCGCGGCGCGGCAGATGTGATCGAGCACTTCCGCGGGATCGAGCTACCGGGGTAACGCCGTAGGGCGCCATCGACAACCAGCGATGCCTCATTCGACAATTGACGCATGCCCATCTACGAATTCCGCTGCAGCGAATGCGGCAAGGTCACGAACTACTTCACGCGCAAGATCGACACCGAGATCACGGCGAAGTGTGAGCACTGCGGCAGCGCCAAGACCTCGCGCATGATGTCCAAGTTCGGCCGCAGCTACACGCGCGCCGACATCATCGAACGCTACGGCGACCCCTCGGAAGGCGGCGGCCCGGATGCCTACCGCGACCCGCGCCAGATTGGGAGCTGGGTCGAGAAGAAGTTCGACGAATACGGTATGGACCTCCCCGACGGCGCGCGCGAGATGATCGACGCCGCCCGCGAGGGCGAGTTCCCCGACCCCGTGAAGGACCTCTGATCGACAGCGAGGCGCGCGCGCTCGACAATCCGCCCGTGGACACGTCGCCGCTCGACACGATCATCCCGGCCATCCTCGAGAACTTCGCCGCCAAGAACGCCGCCCGCGAGCAGGCCCTGGCCGCCAGCCGCACGCTGATCCGCATGAGCGCGAACAGCATCCGCGCCGTGCACCGCGGCGAGTTCGACAAGGCCGCGACAATGCTCGACGAAGCGCAGGACGTGCGCGACGACGCGGTCGCGGCGCTCCAGGACCACCTCGACATCTACTACGCCGGTTTCCTCCACGACGCCCAGAAGGAGTATGCCGAGGCGCGGACGACGCTCGCGTTGCTCTCGGGCGGGACGATCCCGTCGCCGAACGAGCTCGGGGTCGAGTACCCGGCGTACCTCAATGGCATCGCCGAAGCCGTGGGCGAAATGCGGCGCATGGTGCTCGACAAGCTCCGCCGCGGTGAGTTCGACGGTTGCGAAGAACTCCTCGAGTCGATGGACGACATTTATTCGGTACTGGTGACGATCGACTTCCCCGATGCCATGACCGGCGGCCTTCGGCGGACCACAGACCAGACGCGCGGGATCCTGGAGAAAACGCGGGGCGACCTCACGATGGCGATCGTGCAGCGCGACGCGATGCGGCGGGACGGCTAGAGCGACGGGTCCCAGCGGCGAGCGAATCCCAGCCGCGAGCGGATGCGAGCAAGGCCGCCCAAGTGGGAGCGAATCCCAGCCGCGAGCGAATGCGAGCATGGCCGCCCAAGTGGGAGCGAATCCCAGCCGCGAGCGAATGCGAGCAAGGACTTTCCGGCCTCCATGCGCCGAATTATTCGGTCGGCAGCGAATCACCCTGCCGATTCAGCACATAGTCGACCGCGGCATCCACGCCCGATTCGTCCCATAGGTAGCGCGTACTGCCGTGGCGCGTCCAAACGCGCCGGTCGCGTGATACCAGACCGGCGGATTTCAACATTGTCGTCGCGCGAGCCTTGAGGGAAGACAGGACGAATCCTGGAGGATGGCCGGCAGCGACGACGACGTGGACGTGATTCGTACGGACGTTCAGAGCGAGGAGCGGCCAGCCGTAGGCGGCTGCCCGTTCCTCTATCGCCTGTGCCACCACCGTGCGCTCACGCGGTCCCATAACGAACGGGTCGGCTGCCAGCCGGTCGGCAACGCGTCGACGCAGCGAGTCGTTCGGGGCCAACTTCGTGGTTTGCCCATAGATCGGCTCGCGCCATGAACCGCGCGGATCGCCGTGGAGCCACGTGCCGTAGCACGTGAAAGTGATGAAGTAAGCAATTGGGTGGCTGGCCACGTTGGGACGATGGCGGCGGCCGAGAATCGCTGTCAAGCCTCGGTGAGTCCTGGCTCGCATTCGCTCGCGGCTGGGATTCGGCTTGGGGTGGCAGGTGGTGTGTGTCTTTGCTCGCGTTCGCTCGCGGCTGGGATTCGGTCGTCGGTGGGCTTGGCGTTTAGGCCGGCAGGACGCGGCGCACGACGGCCTCGGTGAACTCGCGCGTGTTCAGTGTGCCGCCGAGGTCGCCCGTCTTCTCGCCGCTGCCGATGCAATCGCGGACGGCGTTGACGAGCCGCTTCCCCATGTCGAAATGGCCGCAGTATTCGAGGAGGTAGCCGTATGCCTCGATCGCACCGGAGGGGTTGGCGATGCCCTTGCCGGCGATGTCGGGGGCTGTGCCGCCGGCGGGATCGAAGATGCCGATGTTCGGCTGGTGGCTGGGCGTGAACGCGTAGGACGCGCTGGCCCCGAGACCGATGGAGCCGATGAGGCCGTAGACCGCGTCGCTGAGGAAGTCCCCGTACTCGTTCGGCGTCACGATCACGTCGAACTTTTCGGGATGAATGATGAGCTTCGCGAGGAGCGAATCGAACAACTCGCGGTGGTGCTCGGTGTTGCGGTATTCGTTCGCGACTTCGTCGACGATGTCCTCGAAGAGGCCGTCGGCGGCGCGCTGGATGGTGTACTTGCTGGTCGAGACGACCTCGTGTCGATGGCTGTTCCGCGAGTCTGAAAGGCGAAGTGGGCGGCGTGCTCAACCGGCGTGCGCTCCATGATGCGGATGCTGACGGCGGAGTGGTAGCCGATGCGCTTGCCGGCGTCCTCGTAGGTTCCGCCGGTCGCGACGCGGACGACGTGGAGATCGATCTGGCCGGTGTAGTTCGTGCTGACGCCCGGGTAGGTGCGGCAGGGGCGATGGATGACGGCGAGGTCGAGCTCGTCGCGGAGGACCTGGTTCGGGCTGAGCGATTCGGTGACCGTCGGGTACTTCATCGCGGCGCCGAGCGAGCGCACCGTCTCGACGCCTTCTTCGAGGGCGGCGGGGCCCGCCTCGCGTCGTTCGAGGCTCCAATCGACCGGGCGGAAGCCGACGGGGTTGCCGAGGGCGTCGTTCAGGGCATGGATGGCGTCGCGCAGCTCGGCCGCGATGCCGTCGCCGTTGAGCTCTGCTACTTCGCGCATAGTCACCCCGGGCAGTCGTGTCTGATTCGAGCGTAGCGCCGCCCCGCGGCTGGGGCGACTACGCCTGCCAGCGCGGCGGGCGCTTCTCGGCGAAGGCGGTCATGCCCTCACGCGCTTCGGCCGAGGCAAAGAAGGCCGCGGAGCGATGCGTCATCAGCTCGAATGCTTCGTCGAGCGGCATGCCGGGAATTTCGCGGACGAGCTGCTTCGCGCCGGCGAGCGCGCCCGGCGCGCCCTTCAGGATGCTTTCGACGTAGTGCGCCACGGTGCCATCGAGCTCGCCGGCGGGAGCGGCGGCGTTGAGGAGCCCGATGCGGACGGCCTCGCTGGCGCCGATCGGCTCGCCGGTGAGGAAGAGCTCCATGCACTTTGCTTCGCCGAGCTTCGGCAGCAGCAGCACGGAGATGATCGCCGGGATGACGCCGACGCGGACTTCGCTCACGGCGAACGTCGCCGTCTCGACCGCGACGGCGATGTCGCACGCGGCGATGAGACCCAGCCCGCCGGCGCGGGCGGCGCCGTTGACGCGGCCAACGACCGGCTTGGGCGAATGCCAGAGGCGCTTGAGCGTCGGGACGAGCGCGCCGGGACCGGTTTGCTGTCCGGTTTCGTTCGCTTCGCGCTGCTCTTTGAGGTCGGCGCCGGAACAGAAGACCGTTCCCGCGCCGGTGAGGACGACGACGCGCGTGCGGTCGTCGGCGATGGCGGCGTCGACCTGGCGCTCGAGGTCGGCGAGGAATTGGCGCGAGAGGGCGTTGCGATTCGCGGGAGAGTCGAGCGTGACGGTTGCGACGCCGTCGGTGATGTCGAGGCGGACGAGTTCGTCGGTCATCGCGTGCCCTCGGCGAACTCGCCGGGCTGGCGTCCGGGTCCGGGTGGGCCGGCGAACGCCTGGGCCACGTCCATCCAGGCCTGCTCGGCGGGGCCGGTGACTTCGAGGCTGGTATCCGCCAGGTGCCGTCGCTGGGTTACGACCCGGCAGAAGTCTGTCGCGGTGCCGGAGATGCGATCCGATGCAGTCGGGTTCGCCGAACGTCCACGTTTCCCCGGACGGCGCGCGCAGTTCGACGAAGACCGGCTCCGATGGCGCCGGCAAGCCGCGGTTCGTGAAGCTGAATGCGCGCGTGCGGAAGCCGATGAACGCCACGTGGCGAAGGCGATCCGTGTCGGGGCGTTCGATGCCGACGACGTCCACGACGTCGAGGCCGTGCGACCAGCACTCCATCAGGCGTGCCGTCACGAAGGAAGTCGGCGACATGTCGGGACCGTACCACGGGAGGCGGCCGGACTCGGCGACGGAGGCAGCGCGCTCGGCACAGCGCTCTGCTGGCTCTGCGCCATTCCTCGAGAAGTTGCGCGGGTGGCTTTCCCACTCGCTTCGCGAAGGTAGTCCGGCTCGGAGATGCGCGTGGCGCGAAACGCATCGATGTCGGTCATGGCCAGAGCGGCCGTGCCGTCGAAGATAGCCAGGTGCGCGACCTGGTGGCGCACGAGCCAGCCGGGGGCGTGTGTCGGTATGTCCCACTGCTCGGGCGCGAGCTGAGCGAGCACGCGGTCGAGCGCTGCGTGCTCCTCCGCAAGATCGCTGACGACCTGTTGATACGGTGTGGCCACGGCCCTGAGCTTACGGAACGTTGCGTATTCGTTACAGGCCCACCGTACCTACGCGTGGCAAGGGCGGGGAGGCGCTCCTATAATCCAGAGTTGCACTCAGGGATTTCCCTAACTCAAGGAGCAGGCACAACGTCCATGAACTTGATTACTCGCATGTTTCGTCCTCGCAACGTCGCGTTCGCCCACTGTGATGGGCCTTGCGGCGTCTACGACCCCGCATCCGCCCGCATCGCCGCCGAAGCCGTCCTCTCGATGGAGAAGAAGATCGCCGCACTGGGCGACGCGATGGACATCGCCACCGATCAACACGCGCACGCGATTCATCGAAATCAAAGAGCAGCAAGCCGAGATCGCGAAGCGCGAACTGGACGTTCTCTGGCACGACTACTTCAAGCCCGAGCACCTCGAAAAGTATCCGAACCTCCACGACACGTTCTGGAAGGCCACGAAGCTCTGCTCGAAGAACAAGACCGAGCAGGATCCCGCCAACGGCGAGGCGCTGATGCAGACCATCGAAGAGATCCACAAGATGTTCTGGGCGACGAAGGGCCGGGATGTCCCCTTCTATCGCGCGAGCTAAAACAACGCGCTACGGCAACCTCATGGGCAGGGGTGGTGCACGCAGCATCACCCCTGTTCTGTATGCGCTGGCGGGAGTGGCCATCGCCGCGGAATCGATCGGTGCGGCGATCTGGGTTCGGCGGCGTTTCAGCCGCCACGAGGTGCAGGGGGAAAGCATGGAGCCGCTGCTCCGGTCGGGTGACTGGATCGTCGTCGACCGGAAGGCCTACGCGCGCCGGCTCCCGGGCCGGGGCGACATCGTGCTGGCGCGCGATCCGCGCGAACCGTCGCGCGAGCTGGTCAAGCGCGTTGACCACGTCGACCTCCACGGCAGCGCCTGGCTGCTCGGCGACAACGCGCCGCAGAGCACCGACAGCCGGACCTTCGGCGCCGTGCGCGGCGACGAGATCATCGGGCGGGTGCGGTGGCGCTACTGGCCGCCGGTGCGAGTGGTATTCCCGATCGCGTGACCTTATTTCGGGCCGGTGTAGACGACCTCGAAGAGGATGTGGTCCGGCGATTCGAACATGACCTGGTAGTAGGTCTGCCCTTCGCTGGAGAACTCGGGGCGATGGCGCGGCGTTTCGAACAGCGCCGGGAGCGACTGCTGCTTCAAGTAGCCGGCGGTGGCGTCAACGTCGGCGATCGACTCCGCGGCGATGCCGAGGTGATTGACTCCCCGGCCGTCGTAGTCGTTGGCGGCTTCCTTGGTCTGCGGCGTGAACCAGAGGCTCGCCTCGCCTTTGCCGGCGATGCCGAGCATGCCGTCGCCGTCGTAGATGGTGTTCCAGCCAAGGAATCCGAAGATATCCCGGTACCAGCCAAGGTTGGCCGGGTTGATGTTCAACTGGATGTGCCCGAGAGATGTCTGCATTTCGATCCTCCGAGTGGTAACGCCGCGTCCGGTGTGGGGTAACGATAGAGCAGGCGTTCCGGGGTTGGGGTTGGGATTTAGAGCGGGCGGCGGTATCTTGCTCGCATTCGCTCGCGGCTGGGATTTGGGATTCGCGACGTGACGGCGGTGTTCGCGGCTGGGATTCGGGACGTGGCTGGTTTCGGGGTCAACCAGCGTTGGCGAGCTGAGCCAGTACGAGGGCGTCGGTGGGGAAGGCTATCTCCGGCGGATCGGCAGGGTCGAAGTAGCCGAGTTCCGTCATTTCGCCGTCGGCGCAGTGGAGGTGGCCGCCAACGACGCGGCCGGCAAACCAGATGCCGACGGCGTGGCGGGCTTCTTCGTGGAGGGCGTCGACCGGGTGGAAGTTCGAGTGCACGGCGACGATTTCGTCCGCCGTTACTTCGAGGCCGGTCTCCTCGAGGAGTTCGCGGATGGCGCCGGCGCGGACGTCTTCGTCGTGTTCGAGGCGCCCGCAGGGGATGCACCACTTTCCCGCGTTGATGCCGTGGGCACGCCGGCCCATGAGGACGCGGCCCGCCTCGTCGCGGATGACGACCGCAACGCCGACGTACGGCCAGCGCACCCGCTCATAGCCGCAGTCGGGGCATTTCGCAGGTTCGAAGGCGAAGTCCAGCGGCCCGCCGCAATCGGGGCAGAAGCGGCCCTTCGTCGGGATGTTCGTGGTCACGCTGTCACCTGGGTCCTCGGTCCTGGGTCATCCGGCACTACGGTTGGGGCAGCTGTCCGGCGGCGCGCAGCGCGCAGAGCGCAAGGAGGTCTTCCGCGACCTTCGCGACGGCGATCTTGACGCTCGCGTTGGCGGGCTCGTCGCCGGGTCCCCAGTGCTCGCCAGCGCGGGAGATGACGACGTCGGGCACCGCGGCGATCGCTCCGATGTGACGCATCACGCGCGTGACGTCCGTGACGCCAGGCTCGGCGTCGCCGCCGGCGATACCGATGACCGCGAACGGCTTGCCTCCCGCCTGCGGCATGTCGATGAAGTCGAGGGCGTTCTTGAGGCCCCCGGGCGCCGCGCCGTGATAGGACGGGACGGTGATGACGAAGGCGTCGGCGGCCTCGCAGGCGGCGCGCCAGGCGGCGACGGCGGCGGGGTACTGGTCGTCGGGACGGCCGTCGAGCACGGGGAGCGAGCCGATTTCGAAGGCGTCGGTCTGTGCGCCGGCTGCTTCGACCGCCTTCAGGGTGAAGCGGAGAGCGCGGTCGGCGGTGCTGCGGGCGCGAATGCTTCCGTTGATTCCGAGGATGCGAATGGGCATAGAGCGAGGATAAAGGAGACAGGCCCTATAGGGCCGCAATCAGTGCGGCTCAGCCGCCGCCGGCCGTCCGCGCTACCCAGACTTGTTCTTTGCCGTAGGCGGGCGGCGAGCGATGGAAGTCCGAATACTCGTGCCTCGACGACGAAGCCCTGGCGCTCGAGCAGGTAGCGCATCTCCCAGCGGAAGATCCAGCGCATCCGGAGCACCTCGTCCTCGGTGCGAACCACCGAGCCGTCACCTGCGAGCTCGGTGAATCGCCACTGCTTCTTCGAGCGTCTGGGACACGCGATCGTTCGTGCGGCTCAGCACTTCAACCTGCAGTTCGTTCTTCGTGACCGGATGGACGCCCCATCGGGCCGGCCCGGGGCGCCCCTGCGGCGGGGGGTCGGGAACCAGCAGATCGAGGAGCGGGTCGAAGATGTCGATGACCAGCCGGCCACCGGCGTCGAGATGCCTCTGGCAGCAGTCGAGGCAGCGTTGTTCGTCCTCGGGCGTGAGCAGCATCTGGAACGAGCGGAAGGCAATGATGATCAGCGCGAATCGGTCGCCGAGGTCGAAGTCGCACATGTCGCCGTAGCTGAGTGTCGCTCTGCGGCGAACAGCTTCGTCGTCGCGGGCCAGCCGCTCGGCCAGCACGCCGAGCATGGGCCGGGAAAGGTCCATTCCCGTGACCTGAATTCCCGCCCGCGCCAACGGAAGCAGGACTCGGCCATTCCCACACCCGAGCTCGAGCACCGGCCCCCGCGTCTCGCGTGCCATCGCCAGGTAGAACTCGACGTCGCCAGCAATGGGCTCGCCGCGGACGTCCGCGGGTCCGTCGTGGTAGGCCTCGACGTTGAGCCCGCGGCGTGCGTAGAAGTCGGGAGCAGGCCATGGCCGAGTATAGGCCGGCACCCACTCAGCCCGCGCCACCCGCGACCCGCCGCTGTACCCTGCGCGGATGACCAGCGTCGCCGTGGTGGGCAGCCTGATGATGGACCTGGTGGTGCGAGTGCCGCGGCTGCCGGTCGTAGGGGAGTCGCTGCTTGGGCGGGAGTTCGGGACCTTCGTGGGAGGGAAAGGCGGCAACCAGGCGCTCGCGGCGGCGCGGCTCGCCGCCCATGCGACGATGATCGGGCGTATCGGTCAGGACCGGTTCGGCGAGCGGATCGTGGAGATGCTGACCGCCGGCGGCGTCGACTGTGCGTTCGTCGCGAGCGATCCGTCGATCGGTACGGGCGTCGCCATCCCAATGGTGTTCGACGACGGCCGCAACAGCATCATCGCCATCCCACAGGCGAACCTGGCCATCGGTGCGGCCGAGATCGACGCCGCTCGCGACGCCATCGCGACCGCGTCGGCGCTGCTGGTGCAGTTCGAGGTCTCGCACGAGGCGACGCGGCGGGCCATGACGGTCGCGCGAGAGGCGGGAGTGCCTGTGTTTCTCAACCCGGCGCCGTTCGATCCCGGCCAGGCATCGCTGGTGGAGCTGGCGGACTACCTGGTCCTCAACGAGGTAGAGGCGGGGCTGCTCGCGCCCCGGGCTGCAGCCGACCCCGTTTCGCAGGCACAGTCTCTGCTCAAGCGCGGTCCGGGGGTGGTCGTCGTGACTCTCGGGGAGGAGGGCTGCGTGGTGGTCACGCCCACGACCGTGGACCTGGTGCCGGCCTTTGCCGTCGAGGCCGTCGACACGGTCGGTGCCGGCGACGCCTTCTCGGCGGCCTTCGCGCTCGGCGTGGTTGAGGGCATGCCCTTGTTGGATGCGGCACGGTTCGCCGCCGCCGCCGGAGCGGTTGCCGTCACGCGGCGCGGCGCGGCTCCGTCGCTCCCGACGCGGACGGAAACAGAGGCGATGCTGGGTGGAGGAATCGCGCGGTAAGGGAACTTTTCCGCCGCCTCCGGCGTTCTGTTGGTTGATGGTGGCTGATCGTCGCTCGATACTGGCAGAGGCGCGAGGAGTGCTCATTGACAGTCCAGACGCAACGATTTTGCCCGCTCTGCGACCGGTCTTTCCTCGAAGGCGAAGCGGTTCTGCGATGCGAAGGCTGCGGGGTGATGCACCACCCCGGGTGCTGGGTAACCAACGGCGGTTGCGCGACGCAGGCGACGCACAAGAGCACGCCGATAGCGCAGGCGTACACGTCGGCGCAGCGCCCCGTGGGCGCGGAGACACCCCACCCCGGCGAGGGAACACGCGTGGTGCAGGCGCCGGCCCCGCCGCCTTTTGGTGCGCAGGGCGCCGCTGGCCCACACGGCGAGCCCGTCATTGGCGCGCCCCAGCCGGTTATTGGCGAGGAGCCCCCGCGTTTCGTCCACCGGACGATACCGTTCGACGCCACGGTGACGCCGCCGTCTCCCCCGCGGCGCTACGTCCCGCCCGACCGGCGAAGCGACGGGGAGCACGCGGCCGTTGCCCAAGATCTACGGCGGCCACCCGCTGACGCGCTACTGGTACGTCCCCGTCGCGGCCGGGCTGGCGGTGGCCGTGGCGTTCCTCGTGATCTGGATTGCCGGCCTCTTCGGCGGCGATTCGGGTCCGAGCGAAGCCCAGGCAACGGTCACCGTGGCCGGCGGGCAACAGAACGGTGGTGCTGCGACCTCAGCGCCGGCAGGAGATGCGACGATTGCGGCGACGCCGACGGCCGCAACGACCAGCGGCAAGTTCAACGTGGGCGACGTGCTGGTGGTCACCGGGACGGGCGACTGCCTCAACGTCCGGGTTGCGCCGGGCACGAGCAACAATGCGATCGTGTGTCTGAAGGATGCGGAGGAGGTGACGGTTACGGGCGGTCCGGTCGCTGCCGGTGACCTGCAATGGTGGAAGGTACAGACGAAGCTCGGCGAGGGTTGGGCGGCAGAAGACTACCTCGTAAAGAAGTAGCCTGGCCGCTGCTTCTGACGGCCGTGATCCTTTTCGGGGCAGCTGCGTGCCGTTCCGGGAGCGCGAAGCCGGCCCCGTCGCCCACGACCACGCAGGTCCCGAGCACGCCCTCGCCTCGCCCTACCGCGACACCCGACCCACTCGCCACGGCGCCCCAGGACGCGTCGGAGGTAGAACAGCGCCTGGGCGCCGCGTTGGTGCCAGGCGGCGTGCTCTGCCCGCCCCAGCTCACGACATCGTGGGATGCCGTCTGCCTCACGGCGGACCTCGACGGCGACACCCGCACGGATGCCGCTTACCTCGTGCCGCTGCCCTCGCGCGGCGCGCCCGCGCCCTTCCCCGGCGTTGTGCTGGTGCGGCGAGGTTCGGACTTCAAGTTCCTTCGCTTCGCCGATGCGGACGCCGATACCTCGACCATCGGACGGTCGATGTTCACGGCTGCCGACCGCACCGGCGACGGGCGCCTCGACCTCTCCTACCTCACCACAACCTGCAACGCCACCGGATGCTCGACGGACGTTCACGTCCAATCGTGGGACGGCACGGCCTGGCGCGAGGCCGGCCCGGCCGACGGCGGCATCGAAAACGTCGACGCCGCACGCTTCGACGCAGGCGCGTCCGGCGCCGAACTGGTCCTTCACGGCGGCCCGCTCGCGTCGCCCGGCTCCGGTCCGACGCGTGCCGCCACGTTTACGTACGCGTTCGCCGGGACCCGCTTCAGCCCGGTGTCCGTCGTCCCTGAACCTGCGGTCTATCTCTTCCACGCCGTGCTCGACGCGGATGCAAAGTTCGATGCGGGTGACTTCCCCGGTGCTATCAGCGCGTACCAGGGCGCCATCGCGAACATGGCCCTGAAGGATTGGAAGCAGGAGACCGGCGCGGGCAACGGGCGCGCGTTCCTTGTGCCATACGCGCTGTTTCGCATCGCCCTCGCGACCGCGGCGAAAGGCGATGACCCCAACGCCGCCATCGACGCGGTGATCACCGGGAGCGACGGCAAGGACCCGATCTTCGCTTACGCTGCACAGAAGTTCCGCGAGGGGCTGCAGGCCCGCGGTTCGGTTCACGGCGGCTGCATCGACGTGACGCAGTACCTGGCACTGAAGGCGCCTGATGGCGGCGACAACGCCATGCACATCCGCGACGGCTTCTTCTACGGCCACGCAAACCCCGCGAAGACGTACGAGGCCGTCTGCCCTTTGTAAAGCTCCGGGTGATGTCCGCCGCTGCGAACGGGTAGAGTGCAGGAATGAAGCAGCGAGCTTCGCGGCGTGCCGTCGTGTCGGTGTTCATCGTGCTCAGCCTTGCTTCGGCAGGCTGCCTGGCGCTGAGCGGCCTTCGCGTCCGCACCACCGGGTCCATGGAGTACAGCTTCATGCCCTGGAATCTCGTGCTGGCGTGGGTGCCGATGGCGTTCGCCGCCTGCGCGCTGTGGGCGCACCGTGCTCGCCTCCCGTTCGCCGCCTGGTTCGCACCGATGACGCTCTGGCTCCTTTTTCTCCCCAACGCGCCGTACCTCGTGACGGACGTCATCCACCTTCGCAACAGCTGGGCGTCCGCGCCGGTGTGGTTCGATGCGCTGATGTTCGGGGCGTTCGGCGTCACGGGGCTGTTGCTCGGTTACGCATCGCTCTACCTGGTCCACACCATGCTCTCCGAGCGTTACGGCCGAACAACGGCACGCTCCGGCATAGTGGTCGTGCTGATGCTCAGCAGCGCCGGAATCTACCTGGGGCGAGCCCTACGCCTCAACAGCTGGGATGCGATCCTCCATCCGGAGCTGCTGCCGTCGATGGTCCTGCGACGTATTGCGCATCCGCTGGCGAACCCCGAGATGCTCACGCTTGTGGCGTTCATGTCGATCTTGCTGGCTGCCGGGTACGCGCTCTTCGTAGTTTCGGCGCGGGCCGCTGCCGAATTCGTCTCGAAGCCGGAGTCCCACTCTCGCCGCTAAGCGAGCAGCGTTCGCAGCCGCGCCATCTCTATCGCCGCCTGGGCTGACTCCGCCCCCTTGTGCCCGTCCTTGCCACCTGCGCGCGCCATCGCCTGCTCGACGGATTCGACGGTCAGCACCCCGAAGATGACCGGCACGCCGGTCTCCCGCGAGACGGCGGCGATGCCTTCCGCGGCGCCGCCGGCCACGTATTCGAAGTGGGCCGTCTCACCGCGGATCACGGCGCCCAGGCAGATGACGGCGTCGAAACGTCCACTGACCGCGGCCCACTTCGCCGCCGTTGGCACTTCGAAAGCGCCGGGCACCCACGCCACCGTGACGTCGTTCTCAGCGAGGCCGCGCTCCCGCAGCGTGATCACGGCGCCTTCGAGCAGCTTGCGTGTGACGAACTCGTTCCAGCGCGCCACAACCACGCAGACGCGCAGCCCCGCGCCGTCCAGCGAGCCCTCTAACTCCGGCATCCTCAGTTGGCTCCGCTCAGCGATTCGAGGCCATCGAGGAGATGGCCCATGCGGCGGCGCTTGGTGTCGAGGTAGCGGATGTTGAACTCGTTCGGCACGGTTTCGAGCGGGATACGCTCGACGACCTCGAGGCCGTAGCCCTCGAGGCCGGCGCGCTTGGCCGGGTTGTTCGTCAGCAGGCGCATCTTCTTCACGCCGATGTCCACGAGGATCTGCATGCCGATGCCGTATTCCCGCTTATCGGCCGGGAATCCGAGGGCGATGTTGGCTTCGACGGTATCCATGCCCTGGTCCTGGAGCTCGTAGGCGCGCAGCTTGTTGTGGAGGCCGATGCCGCGGCCTTCCTGCCGCATGTAGAGGAAGACGCCGCCTTGCTCCCCGATCATCTGGAGGGCGCGGTCTTTCTGTTCGCCGCAGTCGCAGCGCATGGAGTCGAAGACGTCGCCCGTCACGCACTGGTCGTGGACGCGCACCAGCGTCGGGGACTCCGGATCGATGGGGCCTCTCACGATTGCGACGTGCTCGTCCGCCTCGCCCTCGGCCTTGTAGGCGAGGATCATCATCTCGCCGTAGGGCGTGGGCAGCTTCGTCTCGGCGATGCGCCGGACGAGCCGCTCCGTGCGCAGCCGGTACTTGATCATCTCGTTGACGGTCACGATCTTGAGCCCGTGCCGGCGGGCGAAGCGCAGCAGGTCCGGCATCCGCGCCATCTCGCCGTCGGCTTTCATGATTTCGCAGAGCACGCCGGCGGGGTACAGCCCGGCCATCTTCGCCAGGTCGACCGCCGCCTCGGTCTGGCCCGCGCGCACGAGCACGCCGCCGTTGCGGGCTCGCAGCGGGAACATGTGGCCGGGACGCACGAGGTCGTCGGGCTTCGAGGTGGGGTCGATGAGGACCTGCACCGTGCGTGCACGGTCGCCTGCGGAAATGCCGGTCGTGACGCCCAGCCGCGCTTCCACTGAGACGGTGAACGGCGTCCCGAAGTGCGACGAGTTGTCTTCCGACATCATCGGGAGTTGCAGCTCGGCGACGCGCTGCTCGGTGACCGGGCAGCAGATGAGGCCGCGCCCGAACTTGGCCATGAAGTTGATGGCCTCCGGCGTGACGAACTGCGCCGCCATCACCAGGTCGCCTTCGTTTTCACGGTCCTCGTCGTCGGTGATGATGACGAACTTGCCGCGGCGGTACTCCTCGATCGCCTCGGGGACCGAGACGATTACCGGTTCCTGGTCGGTCATGACTTTGCCTCCGCGGCGATGATGCCGGATTCCTTGAGGTACTCCTGGACGTACCGGGCGATGATGTCTGTTTCCAGGTTGATGCTGTCGCCAGGTTTGCGGGCAATCAGGTTCGTGTGTTCCTGCGTGTACTGGACGAGCGAGACGGAGAAGCTCTCTGAGTCCTTCGCGATGATGGTCAGGCTGATTCCGTCGATGCAGACCGGTCCTTTGACCACCATGGAGCGAAGCAGTTCCGGCGGCGCCGTGATCCGCACGATGATCGCCTCGCCCTCGGGCGTCATGGAGTGAAGGGAGCCGACGCCTTCCACGACGCCGCGGACGATGTGGCCGCTGAGCCGGTCGCTGGGGCGGACGCTGCGCTCGAGGTTCACCAGGTCGCCCGCGCGGAGTTGGCCGAGGTTGGAGCGCCGGTAGGTCTCCGGCATGAGGTTCGCGAAGAACGCCTCGGCATCCATCTCGGCGACGGTGAGGTCGACGCCGTTGATGGCGATGGAGTCGCCCAGGTGGGAGTCGCTGAGGATGTGGGGAGCGCGGATGCGGAGCGTGCCCTCGCCCGCTTCGATGACGGTGCCGACCTCTTCGATGATGCCCGTGAACATCAGCGGCGCCCCGGTTTGTTGAATCGCACGGATCGGCAAAGCATCGGTTGAGAACCTCAACTGGTTTGACGATCACGGGGGCGAGCAGAGAGAACGCGCTGCAGGTCCCTGCGCGCGAGCTGGCGGCGCAGGGCTGCGTTGTCCTCTCCCATCCGGACTCTAACCGTCGGCCCCGGAATCTCACCGGGTCAGTCCGTCGAGCGTCGCCAGAGCGGGCACTCGTCGGAGTCGCGGGCTTTCACCGCCGGTGGGGAATTTCACCCCGCCCCGAGAACATCTATGGGTATCGTTAGCTTTACGCTAAGGAGTTGTCAAGAGACGCAGGTCACAAAAGCCGGATGGCGGGTTCGGCGGTTCCGCCAGTGAATTGACCGAGTGTATGCTCGCTTGGCGCCCGGACGCTCGTTGGTCGCTGAGCAGGGTTGGGAGGTGGGATGAGCAATCAAGATGGCCGGCCCATGGGCCCCTGGGAGTTTCGCATTGGCCCGCGGCTTCGGAGATTCCTCTGGACGTCGCTTGCGGTGGTGGGATCGCTCGCGATGATTCAGGTCATCCTCTCGTCACTAACGATCTTGGGCGTCATCGGCGCGAGCGGTGGTTGATGCCGGGGACCCTGGCGCAGCCAGCCGTTCCATGAGCTTGAGAAGCACGTCGTACGTCGCGTAGGCGTCGGCGAGTGCACCGTGTTCGCCCATGCGGCCGATGCCGAGCCGGTCCGCGACGTGGCCGAGGTTGAATCGGTCGACGTCGCCGGTGCCGCCGAGCACCTTTCGTGCAATGGGCTGCACGTCGAGTGCGATGCTCGCGAAGGGCCACGGCCGGGCGGTCCGTCGCGCCGTCTCGGCGAGGAAGGCGATGTCCTGGCCGATCCCCCAGCCTGCGATCACGGCGCCTGCGCCGACGGCCGCGAATTTTTCGAAGGCGACGCTCAGTTCGAGTGCGTCCTTCCACGCCTTCGGGCTATAGCCCACGACTTTGAGCGCCGCCGGCACCGCGTTTCCGATGTGTTTCGGCTTGACGCGCCCACCCCAAGATTCGGCCTCGGCGAAGCCGGGCTCAAGGGCGCACCGCACGCCGCCGAGGTCGAGCACTTCGTGGAGCTGGGCGTTTGAGCCGCTCATCTCGAGGTCGACCACGTAGAGGTGGGTGTGCCCATCGAGTTGTCCGGGATCGGGGGAGTCGATCGCGAGTCGCCCGTCCTCGTCCAGGGCGCGCAGGCCGAGCGACAAGATGCTTCTCAGCGAATCCAAACCGGCCTCCCAATGCTCGTCGTTGCTAGATCCGGCGCATCTCCCGTGACGAGACGAACACGACCAGTGTCAGCACCGCCGCGGCCGAGACCCACCAGAAGACGACGTGGGGCGCACCCCACCAGTCGATCATCTTGCCCATGAGCAGGCCGGCGAACGGCGTCATGCCCCACGTCATCGTTTGCAGCGAGATGACGCGGCTACGATACGCCCTCTCCGCTTTGAGCTGCATGAGTGAGGCGTTGAACGCGCTGTAGACGCTGAAGAAGACCCCCGCCACGGCGAGCATGCCCACGGCCAGCCAGAGGTTCCGCATGAGCGTGAACACCGCGACGCTGACCGCGTAGAGCACACACGAGATGAGCATCCCGGGTCCCATGCGTCCGCGTCCGGAATAGACAGCCGCCGCAGCGCCGCCAAGGAGCGATCCCGCTCCAACCGCGGCTGCGAGGAACCCGTAGCCAGATTCGTCGCTCCCAAGGACGTCCTTCGCGAAGACAGGCAGGAAGGTGACGTACGGGAAGATCAGCACGCTGGGAATGATGGCCATCGTCACCAGGATCAGCATGCGGCGATCGCGCACGGCGTAGACGAGGCCGCCGGCCATGCTCCGCAGGACGCCTTCCTTCCCGGTGTCCTCGGGGTGGCTCGGCGCGAGGAGCAGCGTGACGAGCGCGGCTGCGAGCAGGCAGTAGGCCTGGAGTTGGAATGTGCCCTGTGTCCCGACGAGGCCGATGAGCGCCCCGCCGATTGCGGGGCCGATGACGCGCATCGCGCTGCCGCCGAGGGCGTTGATCGCGACGGCGTTCGTCAGTTCTTCATTCGGCACGCTGTCGAAGACAAGGACGTTGCGCATCGGCTGAGCGATCGCATCGACGGCGCCGGCACAGAGCGCGGTGATGTAGACCATCCAGATCTCGATTGAGCCGGTCGCGACCAGGAACGCGAGGATGCCGGCGATGATGGCGCTGATCACCGAGTAGGCGATGAGCTGCTTACGCCGTTCGAAGCGCCCGGCAAGGTAGCCGCCAAGCGGCGACAGCAAGAGCAGCGACGCGCCGCGCAAGAGCGCCACCGTGGCAAGGTCGGTCGCCGATCCGCCGAGGTCCTGCTTCACCAGCCAGCCCTGGCCGATGGTCTGCACCCACGAGCCGGTCTGCACCAGCATCGTGCTGATGACGAGCATCCGGAACTGGCGATGCCGCAAGGAAGCGAAGGGGCCGCCGGGCGCAGTGAGGCGCCTGCCTCGGGGTGCGGCCGGCTGGGTCGCGGCGACGGCGGGTGCGGTCAATCGAGATCCTTGCGGGCAGGTGCTGTCCCGCGATCGAACCTACACAAGGGCCGACGAACGAGCCAGACCACACGGCCATCGTTCGCGGCCCGGACGGCCGTGAGCGCGTCCTGTCAGTTGAGCGGGACCTGCGCGCTGCCCTTCGCGATCACCCAGTAGGCGCCGCCGCGGTGCAGCATCTTGAGGCTGTTCGCGAAACCCGGGAGCGACGGGCTATACCGTTGCCACGTCCGCGTTGAGGGGTCCCACGCGTACACGATCGCGATGGAGTTCGCCATCGATCCCAGCGCCTGGGCTGGCGGTACGTCTCCCGATGGCCACGCGACCAGGTTCGCGCCCGGTGACAGCGGCAGTGAGGTTGCCGGCGACGGCGTGCCGGTCCGGGTCGGCGTCGCCGTGGCTGACGGCGACGGCTTCGGGCTCGGTGTTGGCGACGGAGTGGCGCTCGGTTTCGCGGTTGGCGAAGGGGCCGCAGCCGTCGTCTTCGTGGGCGTAGCCGTGGGCGGCGCCGGGGGTTGGCCGGCCGTCGTCGGCGTGGCGGACGGTCTCGGCGTGGGCGAGGGCGGCACGGTTGTCGGCGTCGCTGTGCTGGTTGCGCCGCTGGTGGGCGCCGGGCTGGGCGTTCGCGTCGGAGTTCGCGTTGGCGTGTTGGTTGGCGTGTTCGCCGGCGGCGATCCTCCGCCGTCGGGGCTCGCGCCGAAGTCGGTCGCCCAGTACCAGCCGTACGTCGAACCCGCGTTGTAGACCCGGGCGATGCCAATCACCTGGTAGTAGGAGAGCAGCATGTTGGCGTTGTGACCCGGGGACGCTTTCCACGCATCGAACGCCGCCTGGGCCGTGTTCCACGCCGTGCCGGCGGCGAGGTTTTCGCCTGCGCCGGACGGGTAGCCGCAGTCGATAGCGCGCTGGTAGGGCGAGCGGCCGAGTGAGTCGGTGTGCGAGAAGTAGCTGTTGGCGGCGAGGTCGTTGACCATCCACGCCGCCGCCCGGTTCAGGTTCGTGGAGATCGTGAGCGTGCCGAGGCCGTTCTGCTGACGGTAGGCGTTGATCAGGCCGAGAAACGCCTGTTCCTCGCTATCGAGCGAGTAGTCGGCCACCGTGCAGTTCGTCAAAGCGCTTGCGGGGTGGTCGTCGCGGACGAGGGTGGCGACGGCCAGCAACAGCGCGCCGATCACCATCAGCGTCCCGGAGATCATCCCGACTCGAATCGTCCTTCGCATCCCACAACCCCACAGCCGGCAGCACCCGGGCCTGCTATTGATTTCGACGCGATGGGCGCGGCTGACGGTTACCCGGCGGTGAACGGGAGGGGTCGAAGTGGCAAAGGTGGCCGGAGATAGGGGTGTTCGGGCGCCGCGGTCGGGGTTCTTACGCGGTTAGCTGGAGCGCGAGCGGTAGTCGGCGACGGCGGCGCGGAGGGCGTCCGCGGCGAGCACGCTGCAGTGCACCTTGTCCGAGGGCAGGCCGCCGATGGCCTCCGCAATCGCCTCACGCGTGAGGCCGTCGACCTGCTCCAGCGTCCAGCCGTTCACCATCTCGCTCGCGAGAGAACTCGTAGCGATGGCAGGCGGGCAGCCACGGGTCTGCCAGCGCACTTCTGCGATGCGGCCATCGGCCACGCGGATCATGACGCGCATGCGATCGCCGCAGACCGGGTTCGACTTCGTCGCCTCGCCGTCGGCGTCCGGCAGCTCGCCCGCGTTGCGGGGGTGTTCGAAGTGTTCCATGACGAGCGGGGAATAGGCAGCCACGAACTCATTCTGTGGACGGGCCGAAAAGGCTCGTCAACGTCTGCAGTGCGGGCTTTGCGGCCGGAGCGAGCTTGGGTATTGTGCGGGCGACAGCCTCATCGGCCGTTCGGAAAGGATGGCTATGGCGAACGACACGCTGGTCCCGGAACGATTCGGTCCCCTGCAGGGCGTGCGGATCCTGTCGACGGGCTCGGTCATTGCCCAGCCGTTTGCGGCGGTGGTCGCGGCGCAGATGGGCGCCGAGGTGATCCAAACCGAGAATCCGCGAGTCGACGACACGTGGCGGACGGTGGGGCTCCATCTCCCCAAAACGGACGGCTCGGGTACCGTCGGCACGAGCTGGCTGCAGGAGCGGCGCAACGAGTTCAACGTCACGCTCGACATGAGCACGCCCGACGGCAAGGAGATCTTCCTCAAGCTCGTAGAGCGGGCGGACATCTGGATGGAGAGCTCGCGTCCCGGCGCCTACGACCGCTGGGGCCTGAGCGATGACGTTGTCCTGGCGCGGAACCCCCGGCTTGTGATTTGCCACGTGTCTGGCTACGGCCAGAGTGGCGAGCCGTCGTATCTCGGCCGCGCCAGCTACGACATGATCGGGCAGGCGTTCGGCGGTTCGATGTACCAGACGGGCTTTCCCGACCCGCAGCCGCCCACGCGAGCTGCGCCGTGGACGGCAGACTACATAACGGCGCTCTACTGCCTCAGTTCCTGCCTTGCCGCCTACATCCACGCGAAAGAGACGGGCGAGGGCCAGTCGATCGACCTGGCGCAGTTCGAGGCGATCCACTCCGTCCTCGCGGGGACGATGGTGGAGTGGTTCCAGCTCGGTGTCGCACGCGAGCGGAGTGGCAACAAGTCGCCCGCTTTCCAGCCCTACGACGTTTACAAGGCGGTCGACGGCTCCGTCGTCATCACTTCGCCGGCCGCGACCATCCACGAGAAGGTCTGCCGCCTTCTCGGCCTCGACCCAACGGATCCGCACTGGGCGAGTGCGCGCACGGCGATCAACGAGCCCAATGGGATCGAGTTCGACGCGCTGCTCCGGGGCTGGGTCGAGGAGCGCAAGATGGCCGACGTCATCAAGATCCTGAACGACGCCGGAATCCCATGCTCGCCCATCCTCAGCGCGCAAAACGCTGCCGACGATCCGCACTACCAGGCGCGCGAAGTCCACATCGAGTGGGACGACGAGCAGGCCGGACGGCTGAAAGGGACGCGTCCTGTGCCGCGCTTCTCGAAGACTCCCCAGCAGATATGGCGTGGTACCACCGCGCCCGGCGCCGACAACGAGAAGATCTTCGGCGACCTCCTGGGCTACTCCGCCGACCAGCTCTCAGCGATGCGCACGAACGGGACGATCACGTGAGCGACAGCGACCGAACCACGCTTGCCGTCCTCGCGCTCGCGGGTGCGATGTTCGCCGCCGAAGCAGCGGCGCTGGTCATCCTGCGGGTCGTCGGGTGGACGCCTGCATCCGCGGCGCTGTCCGCCAGCGGGGTCGTGGTGGCATCGTTCTGTGTGGCCGCCCTCCTCCTCCGCGCGTTGCCTGCGACCACGTCCACCGTCGCCGCGCCGGCGGAGATCACACCAGCCCAAGAGCCCGGAAGATATCCTCGAACGTACTGACGCTGCCGGGATTGAAGTGCGGCAGGACGTACTGCACGCGCTGGTCCGGTCCCACGACCACCACGCCGCGCTTCGACTTCCGTTCGTCGCTGTCCCACATGCCGTAGCTCTTCACGGCGTCGCCGTAGAAGTCGCTGATGAGCGGGAACGGGTAGTGGTCGCGCTCGTGGAACTTGGCGTGTGAGCCAATGCCGTTGGTGTTGATGCCGAAGACCTGTACCCCGGCCTCGGTCCAGCAGCTCCGACTCCTGGGCGAACGCCTGCAGCTCGCGCGTGCAGATGGGCATGCCGTCGTCCTGGTAGAAGATGAGCATCACCGGCCCGCCCTTCACCAGCGCGGACAGCGTCACGTCGTACGGCTCGCCGCCGTCGGCCACGGCAGGGAGCGTGAAGTCGGGCGCTGTCTCGCCCACGGCGAGCGGCTCTTCGCGGATCGGTGTCTCGGCGTGCGGCTCGGTCATGCGCTGCGCCTCGAAGCCTTCGAGCGGCCGCGGCACGCCGGTCGATGCGGCCAGCACGCGGACGCGCCCCAGTCCGGCGCCGTCGGTCAGCGTCTCCAGGGCGCGCCGGCGCGCGAAGTACTCCGCCAATGTCCGAGCGGGCGCTTTCGACCAGGCCGGGAAGGCCGAGCGCATAGAGGAACTCGCCCTGGCTGACAGGCCCGTCCACCGTCATGCCTTCGTCTTCGCGCCGCCGACGCAAGCTCCGAAAAGTTCACGTGTGTCGTCATGTCCTGCTCTCCGACGTGAATGTACGGGTTTTCGTGTGCCGTGTGCCGGTAGAAGCAAAGGAGCGTGCCCGTCGTTCGCCAGGGCGCCCAGAGCTCGTCCTGCGGGTAGCCGTAGTCGAACGTGAGCACGGCGCCGCGCAGCACCAGCTCGCACAGCTCACTCATCAGCGGGTAGGCGCGCTGGTTCACCTCGAACCGCCCCTCGGTCGGGCGCGCCGTCGACCTGGGCGACGCTGCCAGGGGTCTCGACGAAGGCTTCGCCGTCCCAGCGGACGAACACCTCGACGGGGCCGCGGCCGCCGGCATCGAACAAGCGAACGGGAAGCGCGTCGAACAGCTCGTTCGAGAGCACGACGCCCTCGAACGGCTCCGGCGTCGTGGTAATCCACTCGACGCGATCGTCGTTCCCGGGGGCGTTGGGTTCGAGGGCAAGGTAGCGGATGCAGTCGCTGAAGGAGTCTCGCTGACCGGCTGCCCAATCGAGGATCGTGCGTGCGAGGGCGCCATCGCCGGCGCCGGGCTCGAAGATGGTGAACGGCTCCGGCTCACCCATCCGCTTCCAGAGGTCGCGGCACCAGCCCGCCACGGCCCAGCCGAACATCGGGTGCACGGTCGGGCTTGTGAGGAAGTCGCCCTGCTTCCCGATCCGGCCGGGCTTGCGGTAGTAGCCGTGCTCCGGGTGGTAGAGCGCGAACTCCATGAAGCGCTCGAAGGAGATGGCGCCGCCGTCCATCTCCGCGATGATCGCTTCGATCAGGAGGGGGTTTCCGAGGCCGGCCGTACCCGGTTCGAGCTCCAGTGCCATAACTCAGTTTCCCATTCCTGCCTGCGGCTGCGCCATTCGGCCGGTTGCCGCGCGGGGCCAGCCTCACTACCCTACCGGCGAAGACAGTCTCTCGCGGGGTATTTTGTGAGCGCATCGCCACCGAAGTCGGAACATGCCGTCGATTCCGGACTTCGCTATCTTTCGCGCGCTCTCAACATGTTCGACCCGCTCCGCTTCCGGGCGTGGGCGGAACTCGGGCTGACGACCGCGCAGCTGCGCGTGCTCTTCCTGATGCGCGAAGAGCCCGGCGTCACGGCCGGCGAGCTGGCAACGCGCCTCAACGTCACCCCACCGACGATCTCCGGGATCGTGGACCGGCTGGTGAAGCTCGACCTTGTGCGGCGCGAGGACGACCAGTCCGACCGGCGCCTCGTGCGCAACCACCTCACCGACCACGGTACCGACGCCTGCAGCCGCCTCGAACGCGGCGTGGAAGTGTTTACGCGGCGCATCCTTGTCGAGATGAATCACGCCGACCTCGAGATCTTCATCGCCGGGCTGAAGGCGTTCATCAAGGCGAGCGACTACGTCGCCAGCGTCGAGCCCAACCTGGCAGCGCTCGCGATGCCCGGCACGAACCGGGAATGACCGCTCCGCGGCGCGTCCGCACGATCGACCTCGAGAATCCGTTCCTCAGCTCGTTCGATGGGATGTGCGAGGTGCTGCTCGTCCGTCATGGCGAGCAGCAGTTCCACGAGAACATCAAGCTCGGCGAAGCTCTCGACGCGCCGCTCAGCGAACTCGGGCGCAAGCAGGCGAACGCCGTCGGCGAGCGGCTCGCACCGGCGCGCCTGGGCAAGGTCTATTGCAGCCCCATGGTGCGCGCGAACGACACGGCCAAGGCCATCGCTTCGCATCACAACCTCGAGCCCATCGTTGTCGAGGACTTGCGCGAGATCGACCTCTGGCAGAAAGCGCCCCAGGACAAGGGCCTGCTGGACATCTACACGCGCGAACAGCTCGGCGAGGTCTACCGCAACGTCTCGCGCTCGCGGAAGCATTCGGCCTACCCGTTTTGCGAAGACGTGCCGGCTTTCAAGGCACGCGTCGTCGCCGCGATCGACAACATCATCGCGGAGAGCATCGGGCATCGCGTCGTGGTCGCCTGTCACGGTGGCGTCATCAACGCCTACCTGAGTACCCTCTTCGGCTCCCACTACGACCACCTCGTCTCCGTCCACCACACATCGATCACCGTGGTGCGCGGCGCCGACACGCGACGCGAGGTGATCACGGTCAACGACTTCTCCCACGTCATGGCGTTCCAGTCGTCGCGCGGCGACATCAATGCCTGACGAAGAACGCCGCTCCCCGCTCGACGCATTCCGCGCGCCCGATGACGACGATGACGTTGGGGATGACACGGAGGAACTCGACGACGACGACACGGACGTCGACGAGGTCGACCCCGAAAGCGACGAGGTCGAAGACATCGACCCCGCGTTCTACGCCCACGGCGGGATAGCCCTTTCCGAGGCCGAGCTGCAGGTCCTGGGGGAGTTGCAGGGCCGGCGCGTGCTGATGGTCGGCGCCGGCAACGGCGAGGACGCGGCCTCCCTCGTCAACCTCGGCGCCACGCTCACCGTTGTGGACGACGAGGAAAGCATCGAGCCGCCTCGCGCGCTGCTTGCTGAGGCGGGCCTCGAAGCGGAGTTCTTCATCGACGCGCCCATGGCGCTTTCGGTTGACCTCCGGAACACGGACTTCGACCTTGTCTACAGCGGTTTTGGCGCCATCGACTGGATGGACGACATCGGCGGCTGGGCTGGCGGCATCGCGGACTGCCTCAAGAGCGGCGGACGGCTCGTGATTTACGACGAGCACCCGTTCGCCTACACCTTCGCGGAGGAAGGCGACCATCTTCGCGTGGCCCATTCCTACTTCGGCGCCGGGGATGCCGACGACGAAAGCGAAGGCGACGACGAACAATCCGACGACGGGCCAACGTGGACGCTCGGCGACATCGTCACCGCGCTCGGCGCCAACGGCCTCGCGACGATCTCGCTGCTGGAGCTGCGGGAGTCGAACCGCTTCGAGAGCCCGCTCGATCGCCTCGGCGAAGCAACCTACGACGAGGTGGCACGCGTGCCTGGGGCGTTTTTGCTCGTCGCCCTGAAGCTGCCTGAGCACTCCTTCTGATCGTCGGGAACGCGGCTCCCTGATACGCTCGAAGGATGCTGAAAGACACGTCCTGCGGAGAACTGCGAGCTGCTGACGCGGGCCGTCGCGTGCGCCTTGCCGGATGGGTCCACCGCCGGCGCGATCACGGCGGACTCATCTTCATCGATCTGCGCGACGCGGGCGGCCTCGTGCAGGTGGTCTTCAACCCCGAGGACGCGGAGAGCCACGCCGTCGCCCACCGCGCGCGCAGCGAATGGGTGCTCGCGGTCGAGGGCGTGGTGCGCGCGCGCGCCGCTGAAACCGTGAACCCCAACATGGAAACCGGCGAAGTTGAAATCGTGCCGACTTCGTGCGAGGTCATCAACGAAGCGCTTACGCCGCCGTTCTACATCAACGAACCGGTGGAAGTGAGCGAACAGCTCCGCCTCAAGTACCGCTACCTCGACCTGCGGCGGCCCGAAATGGCCGCGATGCTTCGCCTCCGCCACGATGTCGTGCGCTACATCCGCAACTTCCTCTGCGAGCGGGGGTTCATCGAGGTCGAGACGCCCACGCTGATCAAGTCGACGCCCGAGGGCGCGCGGGACTTCCTCGTGCCGTCGCGCCTGCAGCCGGGGAACTTCTTTGCGCTGCCGCAGTCGCCGCAGATCCTGAAGCAGTTGCTCATGGTCGCGGGCGTCGAGAAGTACTTCCAGCTCGCGCGCTGCTACCGCGACGAAGACTTCCGCGCGAACCGCGTCGCCGAGCACACGCAGCTCGACCTCGAAATGGCGTTCGTCGAAGAGAACGACGTGATGGCGCTCGTGGAAGAGCTCTACACCGGCATTGCCACGACGTTCGGCCACGCGAAGCTCGCGACAACGCCGTTCCCGCGCATCGACTACCAGGACAGCATGGCCCGCTACGGGATCGACCGGCCGGACCTGCGCTTCGGCCTCGAATTCGTCGACATCGGCGATGCCGTGCGGTCGTCGTCATTCCAGGTCTTCGCGGGCGCGCTTGCGAACGGCGGGCAGGTGAAGGCCATCCGCGTGCCGGGCAAAGCCGACATGACGCGGCGGGAGATCGATGAACTGACCGAGATCGCGCGCGGCGGCGGCGCGAAAGGTCTCGCCACGATCGGCTTCCTTCCCGGCGGCGAACTCCGCTCGCCGATCGCGAAGTTCCTCTCGGAAGACGAGGTCGCGGCGGTCAAGCACGCCACCTCCGCCGTTGACGGCGACATGCTGCTCATCGTCGCCGACCAGCCGGAGACGGTGGCGGCCGCCCTGCACGCGGTGCGCGACGAGCTCGGCACCCGCCTGGGGCTGAAGAGCGCCGACACGCTTTCGTTCGCGTGGGTGACAGGCTTCCCGTTGCTGGAGTGGCGGCCCGACGAAGAGCGCTGGGATGCCACGCACAACCCGTTCAGCGGCTATCGCGAAGAGGACGAGCCGCTGCTCGATAGCGACCCGGGCCGCGTCATCGCGAAGCAGTACGACCTCACGCTCAACGGCACGGAAGTGCTCGGTGGCTCCGTTCGCATCAACAACCGCGCGGCGCAGGAGAAGGTACTCAGCCTGATGGGCCATTCGCCCGCACAGCAGCAGGAGCGATTCGGCGTGCTTCTCGACGCGCTGGAGTACGGTGCGCCGCCGTCCGGCGGCATCGGCGCGGGCATCGAGCGCATCATGATGCACCTGCTCGGCACCGAAAACATCCGGGATGTCATCGCCTTCCCCAAGGCGTCGTCGGGCACGGATCCGCTGTTTGACGCTCCCTCACCGGTGAGCGAAGCGCAGCTCAAGGAACTCGGGCTGCGCCTCGCCGGCCGGTAAGCATCCGTAAAGCCGCGTTTTCGCAGCATGAATACGCGTGTGCGCGTGTGGTGTAGACGTGTACTCTTTGGCTAATTCGTGCGGCGGCGATTTCCAACCCGTTTGGCGTGGCCGCGCCGTACCGTAAACAGACTTCAGCCGCGGCAGGTGTCCATTGTCGAACCGAACGTTGACGTTGCTCATGGGCTTCGTGGCCGTCCTCATCCTGGCCGTGGGTATCGTCTTCGTGGTCGCGCTCGCCAGCGGCGGTGGGGATGATTCCTCGAACCCTGCGAGCGCGGGGACGACGACGCCGAAGAAGTCCACGAACGGCGATATCTGCTCCGGCAATACGCTCATCACCTTTGGCCAGGACCCGGCGTCCGTGCTCGACCCGATCCAGGTTCGCGACGAAGGCACCAGCGAGTACATCGTCGAGATCTACGGCGGCCTCGTGACGCTCGGCCTCGACCTCAGCGTGCAGCCCGACATCGCCAAGAGCTGGGATGTCTCCCAGGACGGCAAGACCTACACGTTCCACCTGAGAGACGACGTTGTCTTCAGCTTCAGCGGCAAGCGGGTCACCGCGAGCGACTTCAAGTACAGCTGGGAGCGCGCCGCTGATCCCAAGAACAACTCGCCGACCGCGACGCTCTACATGGGCGACATCGTTGGTCTCAAGGACAAGTTCGACGGCAAGGCATCGGAGATCAGCGGCGTGAAGGTCATCGACGACCAGACGCTGCAGGTGCAGATTGCCCAGCCGGCCGCGTACTTCCTATCGGAGCTGACTTACCCGGTCGCCTTCGTCGTGAACCAGGACCAGATTGAGAAGGACCCCCGCGGCTGGACGCAGAAGCCCGACGGCACCGGCCCGTTCCGCGTGAAGTCGTTCAACCCCGCCGAGTCCATCGTCCTCATCCGCAACGACCGCTACCACCTCGCCAAGGCGAAGCTGGACGAAGTGGACTTCGAACTCAGCGGCGGCTCGATCGTCACCCAGTACGAAAACAACGAGATCCACATCGGGGCGGTACCGGGGCAGGAACTCGACGCGGTCAAGGCGGGGACGAGTCCGCTGGCAAAGGACTACAAACCGCAAAACCAGATGGCACTGTTCTACATCGCGTTCAACCTGAAACAGGCGCCTTTCGACGATCCCAAGGTCCGCCAGGCGATGGCGATGGCGCTCGATCGCGACCAGATCAACTCGGTCGTCCTGTTCGGCTCGCAACGCGTTGCCGATGGGATCCTGCCGCCGGAAATGCCCGGCTATAACGCTGACATCAAGTCGCTGCAGTTCGACGCCACGAAGGCGAAGGACCTGCTCGCCAGTTCGAAGTACGCGGGGAATATGCCGCGCATCACCCTCACCTACCCTGGCCAGGGCGGCGATTCTCCCGAGATCCTCCAGGCGATCCAGGCGCAGTGGAAGGAAGTGCTCGGCATCGACGTTCAGCTCCAGGCGAGCGAGTACTCGGCCTACCTGCGAGAGCTGCGCAAGGGCACGTTCCAGATGTTCGATGCCGGGTGGGCGGCCGACTACCCGGATCCGGAGGACTTCCTCAACAAGCTTTTCGCCACCGGTAGCCCCCAGAACGAGCAGGGCTACAGCGACAGCACCGTCGACAACCTGCTCACGCAGGCGAGCACGGAGCAGGATCAGACCAAGCGCTACTCGCTCTACGGCCAGGCCGAGCAGAAGATCATCGACGACGCCGTCATCATCCCGACCTTCTGGCCGGTCGACCACTTCCTCGTGAAGCCGTGCGTGAAGGACTGGCCGCAGGTGTCGATGTCCGTCGAGAAGTACAAGTACATCTCCATCGACCCGAACGCGAAATAGCGCGGTGGGCCCGGGGCTATTCGGCTACATCGTTCGCCGCGTGCTCTGGGCCATCCCCGTGCTGTTCGCGATCAGCATCATCGTGTTTTCGATGCTGCGCCTCGCTCCCGGGGACCCGGTCGACCGGATTCTCGGCCAGCGTTACGACCCGGTCGTTGCCGATCGGCTCCGTGCCAAGTACGGGTACGACAAGCCGATCTACGTCCAGTATGAGAAGTACATCCAGAACCTCGCGCACGGCGACCTCGGCGTCTCCACGCTGCACTCGGACTTCACCGCCAGCGATGTGGTCCTTCCGAAGGTGTGGGTGTCGGCGCAGATCGGGTTCTTCGCGATCCTCATCACCTTCACGCTCGGGCTGCCCATCGGTGTCTACGCGGCGCTGGCGAGGGGCACGTTCCTCGACCCTCTGACAATCGGCTTCTGGCTGCTGCTGGACGCGATTCCGACCTTCGTGCTGACGACGCTCTGCGCCTGGCTATTCGTGCTGAAGCTCGGACTGGTCGGTGTCAGCTACCAGGGCGTCTACAGCACGCACATGATCATTCCGGTGCTGATCATCTCTCTCCCCGGCGTGGCCGGCGTCGCGCGGTTCATGCGCGCCTCCGTCATTTCGGTGCTGGGCGAGGACTTCATCCGAACGGCACGGGCCAAGGGCCTCCGCGAGCATACGGTCATCATCACGCACATCACGCGCAACGCTCTGCTTCCGATGGTGACCGTCATCGGCCTGTCTCTCCCCGGGATCGCCGCTGGCTCGCTCTTCGTCGAGGAAGCGTGGGGCATTCCCGGCATTGCGCGGGAATCGCTCGCCGCCGCCACCGCACCGGACTACGACGTCATTCTCGCGCTGGTGTTGCTCGGTTCGTTCCTGTTCGTGGCCGCGAACGTGGTGATCGATGTGGCCTATGCCTACCTCGATCCGCGCGTCCGGCTCGGCGCGGCGAGGGGTTAGCATGGCCGTCGCCGACGCCTCCACCTACTTGCCCGAGGCCTACCTGCCGCCGCGGCGGCGCTTCGAGCTCCTGCGTAACGTCCTGCGGAAGAAGGTGGCCGTCGTGGCCATCGCCTACCTCCTCGTGTTCTACACCGCGGGGCTTTTCGCACCCGTGGTCGCCACCGCCGATCCGAATGAGCAGCACCGCACGCTCGAGGACGTGCGCCAGGGACCAACCGGCGACCACTGGTTCGGGACAGACGCACTGGGCCGGGACCTCTACTCCCGGGTCGTCTACGCCGCGCGAACGACGATCCTCTTCACGTTTGTCGTCGTCATCACCGGGGGCCTGTTCCTCGGCCTCGGGCTGGGGCTGCTCGCCGGATACCGCGGAGGCTGGGTCGATACCGCCATCATGCGCGTGGGCGAAGTGATGGCGGGCCTGCCGACGCTCATCCTCATGCTCGCCATCACGGCGGCGTTCCGGCCCCGCATCACCGATACGTCCAACTGGCTGCAGGACAACACCCTCCTCGGCGACAACGCCCCGATCTTCGTGAAGTTCATGATCGTCTCGCTCGCGACGGTGCCCTTCGCCTGGGTGGGAAGTTGCCGCATCGTGCGGAGCCAGGTGCTCTCCATCCGCGAGCAGAGCTTCGTGACGGCGGCGGAGTCGATGGGCGCTTCGACGCCGCGGCTGCTGTTCCGGCACATCCTGCCCGGCGTGATGCCGCTCTACATGGTGGGCCTCTCGTCGAGCATGGCCGGCATCGCCGGGGCGGAGGTGGCGCTCAGTTTCATCGGGCTCGGGATCGACCCGCCCGCCGCCAGTTTTGGCTCTCTCATCGAAGCCGCGAGCGGCTCACACACCTTCGAGACGTGGCCCCACCTGCTCATCTTCTCGGCTGGTCCCGTGATCCTCTTTTTCTTCGCGTGGAACCTCCTGGGCGATGCGCTTGTGGATATCCTCGAGCCACGTACCATGCGTCGCTAAATAGGCGCATCCGATGCCGTCATCGAGCCTACAGCGGCCTCCGGCGGGGCGCGGGTGGTTTGCTATACTGGTTTGTCGGAGGACGTGTTCGCCCTGTGAAGGTAACCCTCGAACGGCTCCCTGAGAGCCGCGTGCAACTCGATATCGAAGTCGACCAGGAACGCGTGACGAAGTCGCTCGATGCCGCCTATCGCCGGCTCGCGCCGCGCGCGCGCGTGCCGGGGTTCCGGCCCGGCAAAGCCCCGCGCGCGATGACCGAGCGCTACATCGGCGAATCGCGCCTGATGAACGAAGCCATCGATAAGCTCCTTCCCGACGTCTACAACGAGGCAATCGAGACCGAAGACATCGATGCCATTGCGCAGCCCGAGCTCGACAAGCTCGAACTCGATCCGATGCGCTTCAAGTTCATCGTGGCCGTGCGGCCGTCCGTCGAACTCGGCGACTACAAGTCGATCCGCGTGGAGCCGGAGAAGGCCGAAGTGACGCAGGAGATGCTCGATGAGCAACTCCTGCTCATCCGCCGCCGCTACGCGATGCAGGTCCCCGTAGAGCGCGGGATCAAGTGGGACGACATTCTCATCGCGGATGTTGCCGGCAAAGTCGAAGACGACGAGTTCATCCAGGACGAAGACGCTGAGTTCCCGCTCCGAGAAGGGCAGACGCTGTTCATTGCCGGCCTCGCGGAGGCGTTCATCGGCATGAAGAAGGGCGAGACGAAGACGCTCGACCTCGCCATGCCCGAGGATTTCCGCGTCGAGCGTTTCGCTGGCAAAACCGCGACCTTCACGCTCACCGTGAAGGAGATCAAGGAAGAGCAGCTCCCCGATCTCGACGACGATTTCGCGGCACAGGTCAACGCCGACGAATTCCCAACCGCTGACGCGCTGACGGATCGCATTCGCGACGACCTCGCGAAGGCGCTCCAGGAGCAGTCCGACGCAAAGCTGCGCACCGAAGCCATTGAAAAGCTCGTGGAGGGCGCAACGCTCGAGTTCCCGCGGGTGCTGGTGGACCGCGAGATCGACCACATGATCCGCGACACGATGGGCACCGACCAGGCGCAGTACGCGGCTTATCTCCAGCGGGTCGGCCGCAGCGAGGCCGAGTACCGCGAGACGCTCCGCGAATCCGCTGAGGAGCGTGTGAAGCGCTCCCTGGTGCTCAGTACCCTTGCTGACACTGAAGGGATCGAGACAACGGCCGAAGAGATAGAAGAGGAACTCGACAAGCTTGTTGAGCCGCTGGGCGACGACGGCGCGCGTTTCCGCGACATGTTTCGCACCGAGGAGGGCGTTTCCACCATCCGCCGCAACCTGCTTTCGAAGAAAACGCTCGACCGACTGGCCGAACTCGTGACCGCTTCACCGCCCGCCCCCGCGCCGGCGGCTCCGAAGGCGCGAAAGCCACGGGCCGCAAAGCCAGCCGCCGTTAGCGGCGCAACCACGGAGGAAACCCCATGACCCAGGCTCAGCCGATCCATCCCCTGGTGCGGGCGGTGATCCCCACGGTGATCGAGAGCGGACCTCGATCCGAGCGTGCATTCGATATTTTTTCGCTGCTGCTCAAGGAACGTATCGTTTTCCTGGGGACACCGATCGATGATCAGATAGCCAATCTCATCGTCGCGCAGCTGCTATTCCTTCAGCGCGAAGATCCGGAGCGCGACATCAGCATGTACATCCACTCCCCCGGTGGCGTGATCACCGCCGGGTTGGCCATCTATGACACGATGCAGCTCATCGAGCCGGCGGTCTCCACCATTGCGGTGGGGCAAACGGCGTCGATGGCGACCGTGCTGCTGTGCGCGGGCGCGAAGGGCAAGCGCTTCGCGCTGCCAAACGCGACCGTGCACATGCACCAGGCGCTGGGCGGCGCCCGCGGGCAGGCGTCGGACATCGAGATTGCCGCGAAGGAGATCCTTCGCAACAACGAAATCATCCGCAACATCATTGCCACGCACACCGGCCAGCCGGTGGATCGCATCACACGGGACTTCGACCGCGACTTCTATCTGGATGCGCAGGGCGCGAAGGACTACGGCATGGTGGACGAGCTACTCGCCCGTCCGGAAGACGCCCAGAAGTAGCCAGACAGAGGGGGACCACGCTTTGGCCGGAAATCGCACCAATCGCGTTCAATACCACTGTTCGTTCTGCGGAAAGAACCAGGACCAGGTTCGCCGGCTGATCGCCGGGCCTGGCGCCGTGTACATCTGCGACGAATGCGTCGATCTCTGCCGCGAGATCATCGATGAGGAAACCGGCTCCGCGACCGCCCCGGCCACGGCCAAAGGCGCCGGTGGCTCGTCGCAGCGTGTTCCGCCGCCGAAGTTCATCTACGACCACCTGAACGAATACGTGGTTGGGCAGGAACAGGCCAAGAAGGTCCTCTCCGTCGCCGTCTACAACCACTACAAGCGCATCGGCGCCGCCATCGAGAACGACATCGAGCTCGAGAAGTCCAACATCCTGATGGTGGGGCCGACCGGCGTCGGCAAGACGTACCTCGCCAAGACTCTCGCCAAGATGCTGGACGTGCCGTTCTCCATCGCCGACGCCACCGCTCTTACCGAAGCCGGCTACGTGGGCGAGGACGTCGAGAACATCCTGCTCCACCTGATCCAGGCCGCCGATTTCGACATCCAGAAGGCTGAGCGGGGGATCATCTACATCGACGAGATCGACAAGATCTCGCGCAAGAGCGACAACCCAAGCATCACGCGCGACGTTTCCGGCGAGGGTGTGCAGCAAGCGCTTCTGAAGATCATCGAAGGCTGCGTGGCCAATGTCCCGCCGCAGGGCGGTCGCAAGCACCCCCACCAGGACTTCCTCCAGATCAACACCGCGAACATCCTGTTTATCTGCGGTGGCGCCTTCGAAGGGCTCGAAAACCACATCGAAAAGCGCCTGACGCGCGACCACGTGCGCATCGGCTTCCAGGCGCAGCGCGGCTTCCGCGGCACAAAGCGCAAGGACGAGCTCCTGACGCATGTCACGCACGACGACCTGCTCGAATTCGGATTGATACCCGAGTTCGTTGGCCGCCTGCCGATGGTGGTCGGCCTGCAGTCGCTCGACGAAGCGGCGCTGGTGAAGATCCTGACCGAGCCCAAGAACGCACTTATCAAGCAGTACCAGCGCTACTTCGGGATGGACGGCGTCGAGCTTGTCTTCACCGATGACGCGCTCAAGGCGATTGCCGAGACGGCGATCAAGCACAAGACCGGCGCTCGCGGCCTCCGCACCGTCCTCGAAGAGACGTTGATGGAAGTCATGTACGAGATTCCCGGCCGGGGCGACGTGCGCAAGTGCGTGGTCAACGCGGAATCGGTGACGAACGGCATCCGCCCGTTGTTGCTGACGCGCGGCGGCCAGCAGGTGGATGTGACGGTCTTGCCGTCGACCACCGAACTGCACGGCGAGAGCGCCTGATCGTCGCCTGAATTCGTGTCGAGTGGGGCCGGGCAACCGGCCCCTTTTTCTTGCCCCACTGGTGGCATGGGAAGCGGCCGGCACGCATGCGATACTGCGGATGCGCGCCCGCGCCCGGAGGAAGGCCCGATGCTGACGAGAGTCGACCGCGTTCAACTGGTGGTACCGGACCGCGCCGCGGCGGTTGAACGGTGGCAGGCATTCTTCGGCGCCGAAAAGGTTGGCGACGACGCACCGAAGTTCCTCGGCGCAAAGCGCACGACGGTGCAAGCTGGCGAGAGCCTCTTCGAATTCCTCGAGCCGAGCGGGCCCGGGCCGGTGCAGGACTTCCGCGAACGGTGGGGCCAGGGGCTCTACGGCGTGGGCTTCAGCACTCCGAACCTGCTCGACGCCGCCCGTCACTTCAATTCCTACGAGGTCGCCTTCACCCAGGAGGACGGCCAGCTGTTCCTCGGCCTGGACCAGACGTTCGGAATGCCGACGACGATCGTCGAAGACCAGCAGCGAGAGCGAGTCGGCAACATCAACTTCGTCTACGAGGTCACCAACCCCGTTGCGGACTGGCAGGACGCCGCCGCCGCGTACACCCGCATGTTCAAGCTGGACCCGGTGCGGTTCTCCCCGATCCACAGCCGCCTCTACGGTTACGACGGGACCCTGACGCTGTTCGATCCGCCCAACCGCCTCGACCGGATCGAAATCACCCAGACCTACGGCGATGGCGCGATGAACCGCTTCTTCCAGAAGCGCGGCGCGTCCCTGTACATGTGCTACATCGAGACAGACGACGTGCTCGCGCTCGCCGAACGCCTGCGGGCGAACAACGCACGCTTCACCGACGGCGAAGACCGCGCGGCGGAAGTTGGGCTATTCATCCACCCGACCTCGCTTTTCGGCATGCTCATGGGCGTGAGCGTGAAGGACTACGCGTGGTCGTGGAGCGGACGCCCGGAGCTCGTGCCGGCGAAGTATCCGCCGCGCGGCGAGCACTAGCGCGGATGGCCGCCTAACCCTGGTGGACGAGGAGCACGATCATGGCCGTGCCGATGAAGCCCAGGCCGGCTGCGATGATCTGGGGGTCGGTGAAGAGAATCTGGTCCGGGGCATCCGATTTGCGCTCCCCGTTCAGCAAGAGCAAGTAGCGGAACATCCCGAAGACGACGAACGGGATGGTGAGCGCCATTGAGCCGCTACTGGGGACGTTCTTGGATTCGATGGTGTAGATGGAGTAACCCAGCAGCGCGCCGGCCGCGCTGATCGTCAGGAGCTGGTTGAGGAGCTCGCCGCTGTATGCGGCCAACGACGGTCGATGGGCCGCTGCATCGACCCCAAGTTGGCGGTACTCCGACCAGCGCTTGCTGCTGGCGAAGAACAGCGCCAGGAAGCTCGAACAGACGTAAAGCCAGGGGCTGATGGTCACGTCGATGGCGGCGGCTCCGGCCACGGTCCGGGCGATCACGCCGCTGCAGAGGATAAGGATGTCGAGGATCGCGACGCGCTTGAGGCCGGCCGAATACGCCAGCATCACGGCCCCGTACCCTGCCAGCACGGCGCCCGCCGCGACGTTGAGCACGAACGCCAGTGGCAATGCCACGGCCGCGAGGACGGCGGCGGTCGCGACGGCAGTGGTCGGGGAAACGGCTCCGCTCGCGATTGGTCGGCGGCTCTTGCGCGGGTGGACGCGGTCGGCGTCGCGGTCGCGAACGTCGTTCACAAGGTAGGTCGCGCTCGACACCATGCACCAGAGGGCGAAGAGCACCACGGTCCGCCACAGTAGCGGCCACCAGCTGTCGACGTCTCTTGGCCGCCACGCGTCGCCGGCGCTAAAGGCAAGCGCAGCGAACACCAGCGCATTCTTCGGCCACTGGTACGGCCGCAGCGCGACGACGATGGCCGGGACGCCGGGCCGCACGGAGAGCGCCGTCTCAGCACTCACGCGAGCGCCCTCGTGATGGCCGCCCACTGGCCGTGGGTCGCCTCGATGAGGGACTTTGTTTCAATCGGGAACACGGTGTTGCCGTTTCCGGCGGCCGCCCACACGCGGTCGAATCGCTGGAGGCTTTCATCCGCGACGACGTCGCAGGGCTCCGTCGTCCCTACGGGCGCGACCCCGCCAACGGGATAGCCCGTGTAGCGAATAACGTCGTCCGGAGACCCCATCCGGAGCTTCTTGCGGCCAACCCCAACGATCGTCGCAAGCAGAGCGGTGTCGCATTGCCGGTCGCCCGCGACCAGCGCGAGCGTCGGACGGCCATCCGCCAGGAAGAACAGCGTCTTCACGATCTGGCCCAGTTCGCAGCCCACGGCGGCGGCGGCATCCGCTGCTGTGTGCGTGCTGGCATCGAACTCGACGAGGCTCGATTCGATGCCGAGATCGTCGAGGGCTGCCTGCACGCGTTCCTGCGGGGTCATCAGGTGTAGCTTATCGCCCCGCGTCAGCGTGGTCTTGCAAAAGCGGCTCTCGGCCGTGCGTTGCCCGGTCGGTTCGACAAAGGTTCGGGCGTCAATCGACAATCCGCACATGCCACGCGTGCGTGCTGATGTCTTGCTGGTTGAACGCGGCCTTGCGGAGACGCGGGAACGCGCCCGGCGGCTCATCATGGCCGGCAGGGCGCGGGTCGGCACGAACACGCTGGTTAAGCCGGCGACGCTGCTCGACGCGGATGCCCCCATTGAGCTCACCGAGCGGGAGCGCTACGTCTCGCGCGGTGGGCAGAAGCTGGAGGCCGCGCTGGATGCCTTCGGCATCGACGTCACGGGCTGGCGCTGCCTCGACCTGGGCGCCTCGACAGGCGGCTTCACCGATTGCCTGCTTCAGCATGGCGCCGCGACGGTGCTCGCTGTGGATGTGGGGAGGGCTCAGCTCCACCAGTCGCTGCGAGACGACCCGCGGGTCACCCTGATGGAGGGGACGAACGCTCGCGCACTTCCGGCGTTGCCGCCGATCGACTTCTTCGTGGCCGATCTCTCGTTCATCTCCCTGCGCACGGTGTTGCAATCGGTGCGGGCGCGGCTCGCGCCAGCTACGATGGGCGTCGTGCTTTTGAAACCACAGTTCGAGGCCGGCCGGGCTGACGTGCCGCGCGGCGGAGTCATCCGCGATTCCGCCGTGCATACGAGCGTTCGCGAGGGCTTCGTTGCGTGGCTGCGTGCCGAAGGCTGGGCCATGATGGGCCTCGTCGAATCGCCGCTACGGGGTGGCGACGGCAACCTCGAGTACCTGGTACATCTCCGCACGCCCGCGGCGGGAGTCAACTGATGCTCCGGCGTTCGGTGGTTTTTCATCACCCGCAGAGCGAGGGCGCTGCAGTCTTCGCGAACCAGTTGGCTCGCGAGTTCCGTGAGCACTCCGTCGAAACCTTTGTCGGCGATGCATGGGCCGATGAGGGGCCGAAGCACGTGGAGAACGCCGACCTCGTCGTCTGCATCGGGGGCGACGGGACGGTGTTGCGCGCGGCGAGAGTCACCGTGCCACACCACGTGCCGATTCTCGGCGTGAACATGGGCCGGCTCGGCTTCCTCACCGACATGAGCCCGCGCGATTGCTTCAACCACGTCGAACGGATCATGGCCGAAGACTGGCGTGTCGAAGACCGCCTGATGGTCCGCGGCGACATCTTCGACGGGGCCGGGCCGCTCGAGTACCACGGCCTCAACGACATCGTCGTCAGCCGGCGTGCCCCCGGCCGTCCCATCTACGTTTCCGTGCGGATCGATCGCGCGCCGCTCGCACGCTACCGCTGTGACGGCATCATCATCTCGACGCCCACCGGCAGCACTGGCTATTCCTTGAGCGCCGGCGGGCCGATCCTTGCGCCGACTGAGCACCACCTGGTCATGACGCCGGTCTCGGCGCATCTGTCGCTGAGCCGCTCGCTCGTGCTGCAACCGGAGTCTGTGGTCGAAATGGAGGTCACGTCCGAGAACGGCGCCATCGTCAGCGTCGACGGCCAGGAGGACCTGCCCGTCAGCACCGGCGTGCGGATCGCCGTTCGCGTGAGCGAACACACAACGCGCTTCGTGCGTTTCCGCGAGCCCTCCTCGTTCTACGCCGACCTTGCCGAGAAGCTCGAGTTCCAGATGTCCAGCTCCATGGCGCAGCGTGCTTGAACGGCTGGCTATCACCGACTTTGCTGTCGCCCGTTCGGTAGTCCTCGCCCCGGGCGGCGGGCTCAACGTCTTCACCGGCGAAACCGGCGCGGGCAAATCCCTGGTGGTGGATGCCCTTGCATTCGTTTTCGGAGGCCGGCGAGGGCGGGAGATCATCGCCTCGAATGCCGAGCGTGCCACCGTCGAGGCCACGCTGCGCCTTCCCAGCGGGCCAGTCACGTTGGAACGAACGATGGCGACCTCCGGCCGCTCTTCGGCACGGATCGACGGCCGCACGGCGACGGTCGACGAGCTCCGGGCGCTCGGCGCTGACCTCGTCGACATTCACGGCCAGTCGGAACAGCTCGCCATTCTCCGTCCGTCGGTTCAACTCGAATCTCTTGATGCATTCGCCGGGCTAGGAGCGAAGCGGGAGTCCGTCGCCGCGCTGGTGCGTTCGCTGCGGGCGGTCCGCCGCGAGACGCGCAGCCTCGCAACGGACACGCGCGAGCGCGAGCGCCTGATCGATCAGCTCAAGTTCGAGACTGAGGAGATCGATGCCGCCGCTCTCACCCCCGGGGAAGACTCCATCCCTTCGCGACGAGCAGCGGCGCCTGTCCAGCACGAGCCGGCTGCTTTCGGCCGCAGCTGAAGCGCTTGAGGCGCTCGAAGCAGCGCCGGTCGGCGTGGTGGCGCGGGCCGTGGGAGAGCTGCAGGTCCGCGACGCGGCCGCGGCCGATCTCGCCGCCGGGGCCGCTGCCATCGAAGCCCAGGCAGAAGACCTGGCCCGGCAACTCCGCCACTACCGCGATGCGCTCGAAGAGGACCCTGAGCGGCTCGCGGCCGTCGAGGAACGGCTCGACCGCATCGCGCGGCTCTGCCGAAAGTACGGGGAGAACATCGACGAGGTGCTTCGCTACCGCGACGAGAGTGTCCGCCGGCTTGACGCCCTCGCGGGCCACGACCGTTCGCTGGAAGCGCTCGCGGCGCGTGAGAGTGAGCTGCTCGCACACCTCGGCGACGAATGCGTGGCGCTCTCGCGGGCACGGCGGGCAGCTGCCGGCGACCTCGTGCGTGCTATCGCCGGCGAACTCGAGCATCTCGGCATGGGCAACGCCACACTTTCCGTCGGATTCGCCTGTGACGACGATGCCGAGGGGCCGCTTGCTGCTCTTCCGGACTACGAGGTTGTCATCACCGACAGTCCCCTCGCTGGCGAAGGGGAGGCCCACCACTGCGCGTTCAACGAGTCCGGCATCGACAGGATCGAGTTGCTTGCCTCATTCAATCCGGGCGAGTCGCCGCGACCGCTCTCGGCCGTGGCAAGCGGCGGAGAAACGTCGCGGTTCCTGCTCGCGCTGACCACGGTGCTGGGGAGCGCGGCCGCGCCCCGGCTCGTCGTGCTCGACGAAGTGGACGAGGGCGTCGGCGGGCGGGCTGGTGCACTGGTGGGCGGCGCTCTCCGACGCCTCGCCGAGCGCCACCAGGTCCTCTGCGTCACCCACCTGCCGCAGGTGGCTGCCTTCGGCGATCATCACTTCGTGGTGTCGAAGCAGTCTGACGCGACGCGCACATGGTCCGAGGTGGCGGAGGTTCGGAACGACGAGCGAGTGAGCGAACTTGCGGCGATGCTCGGCGGGCTCAGCGACGCGAATCGGCGCGCCGCCGCCGAACTGCTCGGCGCTGTGGCGACGTAGTTAGTCGTTTCCGGAATTCAGGTGCTCGCGGAGCCGAACGACGCGCCGGACCGCCTCGCGCAGGACGAACGTGCTTTCCGCGTTGTCCCGCTCCGCCTGTAGCGCGATGACGATCGCTTCGAGCAATTCGGCCACCTCGATGAAGAGTTCCCGCACGCTCTCCTGTTCCGGACCGCCGGGCTCTTCGCGATCTGCCATAACTTCGAGTGTCAGCACTTTTCGGTGGCGGCAACAGCCACCATTGGGTGGACAAATCGTTACAGAGACGGGCGGGCCCCTCCGCCCAAAGTGCTACCCGCGATCGGCCGTCGGCACGGCGTAAGACTTTCTCGAACCTGTTGTCATAGATGCATCAAAGACAGCGGCGTGGCCGCGCAAGGGACACGAGATGAACTCCATCGATGTACACGCCCACCTCCTGGAATCCCGCCTTCGCACCGAGCGCGCCACCCGGCGCGCGTCACTGCTCGCCTCGCTTGGCCCACTGCCGAAGCCGAAGCCGCTCCGCCCGTTCTCCCGCCGCGTGGTCGCGCTCTCCGCTCCGGTCGACATCCGGCATCACGCTGAAACCGGCGCGAATACGGTCCCGCAGCGGGCCGCCTGAAACGCGGTCGATAGCGCGCTCCGCGACTAACCGCGGGAGAGCCCTGCAAGGCTCTCCCGCGTGCTCGTCTCTGCCGCCTGGGGAGATGTGCAGTAGGCGCAGCGCCGGGCGTCGATCGGGATCTCGTAGAGACACTCGGTGCATTTCTTCGTTGTCGGATCGGCCGGCGGTTCCTTGCGCGAGCGGCTGATGAGCATGTTCATCGGCTGTACGACGACGAAGAACACGACGGTCGCAATGCTCAGAAAGGCGAAGACGGCGTTGAGAAACGCGCCATAGCGGAAGACGCTGCTGTTGATCTCGAAGGTCAGGTTGGAAAAGTCCTGCTTGCCGAAGATCGCGGCGATCAGCGGTGTGATCAGGTCGCCCACCAGCGAGGTAATCACGGCGCCAAAGGCCGCGCCGATGACGACGGCAACGGCCAGGTCGACGACGTTCCCGCGCAGCAGGAACTGCTTGAAGTCCTTGAACATGCTTCCTCCATCCCAGCTTTGCCGCCCAGCGCGGGGAGTATATCCCACGGCCGTTTCGAACCGCGGGGTTTAGTCGCGGGGCCGGGGTGGCGCGCCGAGTCCCGCCATTGGCACGAGCTTCGTCATGTCGATGTCGAGCAGGACGGGCCCGTCGTGGCCGACGGCGCGGCCGAACGCGTCGCGGAACTCCTCCGCGCTTCGCACCGCCTCGCCGTGCATGCCCATTCCGCGGGCGACCATCGCGAAGTCAGGCGTGGCCAGTTCGACTCCGGTCTGGCGCCCCTCGAACGCGTTCGCCTGGATGGACCGGAGCACGCCATAGCCCCGGTCGTTGAAGAGGCAGACGATCACCGGCACGTTGTGCTGGACGGCCGTGGCGAGCTCGCCGATGTTGAGCATGAAGCCGCCGTCGCCCTGGATGAGCGCCGTCTTCTTGCCGCTGCCCATGGCGGCGCCGATGGCCAGCGGCAGGCCCGGCCCAATCGCGGCCGATGTCGAGTGCATCGAAGTGCGTGGCTTCAGGATGGGAATGGCCCTGTTGCCCCAGAGGTACGCCGGCACCGTCGCGTCGCGCACGATGCACCCGTCGGCGGGCAGCAGTTCGCGCATCGAATCCATGATCGCCGAGTAGTCAGGGACCGATCTGCGTGCGAATCGACTCCCGCACGTGGTCGCGGACGGCAATGGCGCGGGTGGTGAACTCGGCGTCGCGCGGCCGGTCTTCGACCGTCTTGAGCAGTGCCCCGAGCCCGAGCGCGGCGTCACCGATCACCGCAACCTCCGGCGAATAGTTCCGGCCGATTACCGACGGGTCGGCGTCGAGGTGAATGAGCTTGCCGGGAAGCTTCACCGTCCAATTGCGCGTTGAGCCTCCCTGGAAGCGTGTCCCCACCGCAAGGACGACATCGGCCTCGTCGAAGATCGGGGTGAACTGGGGCTGTTGTGGCAGCGGCCCCATCGCCAGCCGGTGGGTTTCAGGGATCGCCCCGCGTCCGGTGGTCGACGTGAAGACCGGGGCGTTGAGACGCTCGGCGACACGCTGCAGGAGGTCGCCCGCCTCCGCCGTGATGACTCCACCACCGGCCCAGATCACCGGTCGCTGGGCGTCATTCAGGAGCCCGGCAGCCTTCTCCAGTGCATCGCTCGGCGGTTGCGTGCGCGGCCAACCCTCCACCGACGGGATGTCGACCTCTGAACGGCCGTACTGGAAGTCGACGGGAATCTCGACTGCCCCGGGCCGGGGGCGGCCCGTCATGATCCCGTTGGCCACGCGCAGGAGCGTCTCGGAAATGTCCTCCGTGCGGCGAACGGTTTCCGCTTCGCCGGTGACGGTGCGCAGCATGGCGAGCTGTTGTTCCGCCTCGTGCAGGAAGCCCTTGCCCTTGCCGTAGAACGTGGAGTCGATCTGGCCGGTCACGACCAGCACGCGGCTCGATGCGAAGCCGGCCTCGAAGAGCCCCGTCATCGCGTTGGTCGTCCCCGGCCCGGTGCTGACGATGGCCACGCCGAGCTTCCCGGTTGCGCGTGAATAGCCGTCGGCGGCGTGTACCGCGCCCTGCTCGTGGCGCACGCTGATGGGCGTGATGCCGCCCCCTCGCAGGATGGCGTCGTAGATGGGGATGTTGTGGACGCTGACGATGCCAAAGACGTGGTCGACGCCAAGCGCCCGCAGGGTCTCGTAGACAGCTTCGCCGCCGGTAAGTTCAGGCACGTGGCACCTCCGTGTCGCAGTGGCGAATCGTAGTGGCGGGTGGAGGTGCGGGGCAAGGCGGGCATGTCGCAGGCGGCTACTTCGGTCCCGTAGTCCCTATTCCGGAGGTCGTGGACCGAGCCTCGCGCGGACAACCGCGACGAAGGCATCAAGGTCGCCCAGATGGTTGGCGAGGACGTCCTGGACTATCGACAAGTCCACATCGGTGTAGCCGTGCACGAGAACGTTCCGGAAACCAGCCATGCTGGAAAGGCGGTCGGCAACGTCCGCGTCGAACCAACGGGCGCGCGACAGGCGATCGAACAACTCCCTGTTGGTGGTCGGCTCGCCTAACCGCTCTTCGGACACGATATGTGAGGCCACGTCGAGCGCCGCCTGGATCGCGAGCTGGAGCGTGTGCTCGACGAAGCGCTCTTCTCTCACGTCGCTCGCGAGGTCATGCGGACGCGCGAGCTGCCGAAGTTCGCGGAGCGAGGTTTCAATGAACGCGAGCCTCTTCGCGACGAGCTCTTCGTCGGTCATGCGATGTACCGGCGGTACTGTCGAAGGTACGGCAGGAGGTCGAAGTATTCGTTGCGTTTCGCCACTTCGAACCGGCAGCGGGCCGCACTGTCGCGCTCTACGAGAAGGAGGCCGTCACGAAGGATCCGATGTACGAGGTCCGCAGGGGCGCCGTGTAGATCGATCAAGTCACACGGACGATGGCATGCACGTTCGACTGCATCTCGCAACTTGTCCAGCGGCCCGTTGAGCCGGCGGTCGACGGGTTCGCGAAAGAGGACCGCGATGTCAAGGTCGCTATCCCGGGCAGCGGTGCCACGTGCGAAGCTGCCAAACAGATAGGCCGCTACTACTCGCGAATCAGAGTCGAGTGCCTCACGCGTGCATTCGACGAGGTCGACAGGCGGCTTGGGACGATCCATGACTCGTCAAGAGTAGCAGCCGTTCGGTCACCGTCGCAGGTTAGGCGGGCGAGGCAAGGGGATGGTGGGCGATACTGGATTCGAACCAGTGACCTCTGCGATGTCAACGCAGCGCTCTAACCAACTGAGCTAACCGCCCACAAGCGGAAAGCACAGGATAGCCGCCACGGCGGAGAGAGGCTAGCGTCGTCGCTGCCAGTGTCCCGGCTTGCGGCTCGTGTGAGCGATCGCCACGACCCGGATGTCCGCCTGCCGGATGGCGTAAACCACGTGATATGGGAAGCCTCGCACCGCCAACCATCGGTAGCCCCCGGCGATGGGCATCCCGATCTCGGGAAACGTCGGATCAGATCGAACGTGTCTTCGAGCGCCTTACTGAACGGAGCGTCGTCGCCAAGGTCGGCGTACCAAGAACGCGCCTCGATCCCATCTCGCAGCGCGGTCGAGCGGAAAAGAGCTTCACTACTCGGGACGTGTTCCGAACAACAGATTGCGGGCTTCGTCCCACGGAACGTCTGGATCGCGACCGGCGCTGTGGTCTGCCTCACGCCGCTGGATTTCCGCCTTCCACTCCTGGCTCAGCTCCGGTTCGTCACACATGAGACTTTGATAAAGACGATCCGCCAGTTCCGCCCTATCCGCGTCTGTGAGTTCCATCGCCTGCTCAAGCACCGATGCCAGCGTCGTCATGCCCAACTCCTCGCTCACACATTATAGCGACCGTGTCTGGACCGGCCGTGCTACACTTTGCAGCAATCGAATAGCAACGGCTTGGACCGGGACGAGTAGCCCGCCGCCCTCAGAGATTCGCACCACCGGCTGTAAGTGCGATGCCAGGCAGGCGAAAACCACCCGCGAGCTTGCTCCGAAGCGCGGATTCGCGATAAGGACGCACGGTTGGCCCCGTTACCGGCCGCCTGAGGTTGCTCGCCCGCGTGAGCAACGAAGCAAGGTGGAACCACGGAGCGCGTCTCCCGTCCCTGCGACGGAGGCGCGCTTTTTCATTGTCCGAAACCGTTGGAGGTCCGAGATGCGCCCACGAGTCGCCAATCCAGTGCTGAATACCCGAGCGGAAGGGACGGCAACGGCGCGCACTACGCGGCCGGCCGGGGCCGGCTCTCATTCCATCTCGCCCGCCATTCCCCACGGAGTTTGCAGTCATGTCTGAGCCCCATGTTGATCTCGCGTCCCTGCCCAAGGAAGAGCGCCTTTCGCGCATGCGCCACTCGGCCGCCCACGTCCTCGCCGAGGCCATGGTCGAACTCATGCCCGAAGCCGAGCTGGGCATCGGGCCGCCCATCGAAACCGGCTTCTACTACGACTTCCGCCTGCCGCGTCCATTGAGCGAGGACGACCTGAAGTGGCTGGATGACCGGATGCGGAAGTCCATCGCCGGAAAGCATCCCTTCGTGATGTCGTCGCTCTCCAAGGCGGAGGCTGAGCGTAAGTGGGCGAATCAGCCCTTCAAGCTCGACCTCCTCGCCGACCTCGAGGAGGGCAACGTCACGCAGTGCACGCACGCCAACTTCACCGACCTCTGCCGCGGCGGTCACGTGAACAACACCGGCGAGATCCCGGCGTTCAAGCTCATGAGCATCGCCGGGGCTTACTGGCGCGGCAGCGAGAAGAATCCGCAGCTCCAGCGGGTGTACGGAGCGTTGTTCGAGTCGCAGGCGGAACTCGAAGCCTATGAGCACCAGCTCGAAGAAGCGCGGCGCCGCGACCACCGGCGCATCGGCCGCGAACTGGGCCTCTTCACGCTCATCGACAGCATCGGCCCGGGCCACGTCGTCTGGCTGCCCGCCGGCGCCACCATCCGGCGCGAGCTCGACCGCTGGATCACCGACCGCGAGATTCGAGCTCGGCTACCGGCACGTGCACACGCCTGTCGTAGCCAAGCGCGAGCTCTACGTGCGCTCCGGCCACTGGGAGCACTACCAGGACGCCATGTACCCCGTCATGGAGCGCGATGGCGAAGAGTACGTGCTGCGGCCGATGAACTGCCCGAGCCACATCATGGTCTACGAATCGGAGCTGCACTCCTATCGCGAGCTGCCGATTCGCATCGCCGAGTTCGGCGACATGCACCGCTGGGAGAAGTCCGGGCAGCTCACGGGCATGAGCCGCGTGCGCATCATGACGCTCAACGACGCGCACATCTTCTGCACCGACACCGACATGGTGGAGCGCGAGGTCGAGGGCGTCATCAACCTCATGGAGGAGGCTTACGGCGTCCTCGGCCTCAAGGACTACCGTTACCGCCTCTCATTGGGTGACCGCGACGACAAGGAGAAGTACGTCGACAACCCGGCCATGTGGGAGAAGGGCGAGGCACTGCTGCGCAACGTCCTGAATCGCGTCGGCCTTCCCTTCTTCGAAGCGAAGGGCGAAGCCGCGTTCTACGGCCCCAAGATCGACGTCGAGTTCAAGACGGCGGCCGGCCACGAAGAAACGCTCGTAACGATCCAGGTCGACTTCCACCTGCCCAACCAGTTCGGGCTGGAATACGTCGGCGAAGACGGCGAACGCCACCAGCCGATCATCGTGCACCGCGGCGTCATCTCGACGCTCGAACGGATGGTGGCCCTCCTCATCGAGGAGTACGAGGGGGCGTTCCCGCTCTGGCTCGCCCCGACGCAGGTGGTCGTCATCCCGATCGCCGACCGTCACGTCGACTACGCGAACGAGGTGGCGGCGGCACTCCGCGCTGTCACATTGCGGGTCGAAGTCGACGCCCGGAACGAACGCATGAACGGCAAGATCCGCGACGCACAGATGAAGAAGGTGCCCTACATGCTCGTGGTCGGCGACCGCGAAGCGGAGGCGAAGGCTGCTGCCGTGCGTGTCCGCGGTGGCGGCGACCTCGGCGCCATGCCCCTGGCCGACATCGTGGAGAAGCTGCGTACCGAGCGTGACACGAAGTGGCTCGGGCCCGGGGTCTTCCCGGATTCGAGCGGAGGCTGAAGTCCGTTGCCTGATCTGCCCTCGGGCTGCCGCCTCGGGGAGTCAGCCGGCGAGGCCCAGGAACACAACGATCGCGCGATTGAGCCGGACGACGTCTTCGTCGTCAAGAGCGCCGATGCGTGCCCCCAGCCGGGTTCGCGGTACGGTCATGATCTTGTCGACCATCATTCGCGACTCGAGCTCGAGACCGTTGCGGCCGGTGGGACTAACCGTCGGCCGTACGATCGGTACGTCGATTGGATTCGTCGTGAATGCACATATGGTCACGGAAGCTGTCGTGTCGAAGCGATCATCCTGGATGATGATCGCTGGCCGGGGCTTTCCGGCGTACCCCGGCCCGCCGGAAACCGTCCAAATATCACCCCGACTCATTCGTCCAACGGAGCGGCGATAGCGTCGATGAACTCCTGGTCCGCAGCCTCCATCTCGCTGTGTGCAATCGCCGACGCCTGGCGGCGCGCTTCGGCCGCGAACTCGGCTGACCTGACATCGGGTACCCAAATCTGGATAGGACGAAGGCCCTGCGCCCTGAGGCGCGCGCGGTGAGCCTTCACCTTCTCGCGCGAAGCTTCTGAACGGCTGCGGCTCGGCATGCTGCCCTCCAAGGGTTACATGTTACCGCAGTGTCGGCCGAAGCTGCGCCACCGAGCGGGATACCAGCTGGCTCGCGGGGTCCGGGACTGACCGTTAGCCGGCGTTCGTAAGACGCCTTGCGTTGGACGGCGCGGCCGGTTGTTACGATCGCGGCGTGGCTACGCGGATGCACCTCTGGTTCGCCGCCTGGACCGCGACGGCGCTGCTGGTCATGTTCGCGTTCCTCGCCCTCGCATCGATCGGGTTGCTGCTCCTGCCGATCGCAGTTGCAGCGCTTGTCTGGTGTGCCTGGCGCGGGCCATGGTGGCCGGATGCGCTTGGGCTGGCGTGCGGGTTCGGCATCACGCTCGTCCTGGTGGGGTTCGCGGCGGCCCGCTCCGACGCGGTATCACCGGACGGGTTCTTCGTCGCGGGAATCGCCTTCGTGCTGGTGTCGTTCGCGGCGTACCTCGGGGCGCGGCGACTACACCGCCCACTTTAGCTCCGGCGCGCCAGCCACTCCTTCAGCGCCGAGTGCGTGGTGTCGAAGGCGAGCTCGTCCCACGGGATCTCGTGGGCGCCGAACCAGCGCACCTCGCTGGTTTCGTCGCCGGCGGTGGCCTCACCGACAGCCTCGGCCTCGTAGACGATGACCACGACGCCCGGGCCGGTCCGCGTATACACCCCGAGCAGCGACAGGTTCTGGACCTCGAGGTTGGCTTCTTCGAGCGTCTCGCGGGCCGCCGCTTCTTCGGCGCTCTCGCCGATGTCCATGAAACCGCCCGGGAACACCCACGTCCCGATCCGTGGCTCGATCGCCCGTCGCACAAGCAGGACGGCGCCATCCGCCCGCACGGGCACGGTTCCGGCCACGGGTCGTGGATTGATGTAGTGCACGAAGCCACAGTCCATGCAGACCAGCCGCCGGTGCTTGTCCCCTTCCGGGATGGCCGTGGTGAGGCGCTGTCCGCACTGCATGCAGAATCGGCTGAAGGAATGCGGATGGCTGCTCACGCGTCGCCTGTGGCTGCGGCGGCTTGCTGAACGCCGAGCGACTCTGGGCCCTCGATCCAGGACTCCCCGTCGGACCAGACCTCTTTCTTCCAGACCGGAACGCGCTTCTTCACCTCGTCCACCAGCCACTTGCCGCCTTCGAACGAAGCCGCGCGATGGCCACAGCTTACGGCGATGAGGAGGCTGGTTTCGCCGATCTCGAGCCGTCCTGTCCGGTGCAGCACGGCGACGTCTTCGAAGCCGAAGCGCTCCTTCGCCTCTTCGGCGATGGTTCCCATCACCTTCTCCGCCATCGACGGGTATGCCTCGTAATCCAGGTAGCTCACCGAGCGGCCGAGGTTGTTGTCGCGAACCACGCCCAGGAACACGTTGATGGCCCCGGCCGCGGGGCTCTCCACGGCCCGAATCGCCTCGTCCACATCCAGTACGTCCGCCGTCACCCGGATCAGCATTCCTACCCTCCTGAAACCGGTGGGATAAGCGCGATGGTGGCGCCATCCGTGACCCGGGCATCTTCTTTCACGTACTCTTCGTCGAGCGCGTACAGGAGCGTCGGAACGAAGTCCCGCAGTTCCGGGAATTTCGCCACAACCCGATCCCTCAGGCTCGCGACTGTCTCGTCTTCGCATACGGGCAGCTCCATCCGCCGAATCCCGGCCTTCTGGGCGATGGATGCGAACAGCAAGATCGTGACTGCCACGAATGCAATTGTAGGCGACGCCGGCGGTCGTCGTAGACTGCCGACCGTGCTCCGTCTCGCGGCCTCGAAAGCGCTCGACGTTCTCTACCCTTCGCGGTGCGTCTCGTGCGGGCGCTTCGGCGACATCGTCTGCGGCGAATGCGAGGCTCGCATGCAGCCGGCAACCGGAGCGGGGCGCTGCCCGTTCTGCGCTGCCGCCTGGACGGGCTCGCTGAACTGCCCGCGTTGCGCGCACATGGTCTCGCGGCTGGACGGGGTACGCGCCGCCTTCGAGATGGAAGGCGCGGCCCGCGCGCTGGTTCACGCTCTGAAGTACGAAGGCGTTCGGGACGCCGCCAACCGCATGGCCCCACTTATGAGCGCACTGGCTGTATCTGAACGAGCGGACGTCGCGTTCGCTGTGCCTCTCCATCGCTCGCGGCACCGGCGTCGCGGCTTCAACCAATCCGAACTGCTCCTCTCCGCGCTCGGCTGGAACCGCGGCGAAGGCCGGCTCACTCGTAATCGGCCCACCAAGACGCAGGTGGGCATGCACCTTGGCGAACGGCTTTCGAACGTCGCCGGAGCGTTCGCCTACGAAGGGCCGAAGCTCGCGGGCCTCACCGTTGGGCTGATCGACGATGTCGTGACGACGGGCGCGACCGCCACCGAGTGCGCCGCCGTTCTGCGCGAACACGGCGCACGGCGTGTCGTCGCCTTCGCTTTCACCCGGGCCAGCTATGACCCGAGTCGGCCGACGACGCCCATTCCCGACTGACAGACCTTGCAGGGATCTGTCCGAGGGATTGCAGCGGTCCCACGGTTCATTTCGTCTTTACGCGGGACGGCTAGAATACGCCACGCCAGCCCCAACCGGCGGCGACTCTCTTTTCGGAGTAGCGATTGGCCGCCGCCGGAGTGACGCTTTCTCACGACGCTTCATCAGCTGCAGAGACGCTGGGACGCGTTCGGGCTGAAGTTCACCGTGTCATCATCGGCCAGGACGTGCTGATCGATCGGCTGCTGGTGGGCCTGCTGTCCAACGGCCACGTGCTGGTCGAAGGCGTCCCCGGCCTGGCGAAGACGCTGACCGTCTCGACGCTCGCCGCGGCCCTCGACCTGAAGTCTGTCCGCATCCAGTTCACGCCCGATCTGCTCCCGGCCGACCTCACGGGCACCGAGATCTTCAGTCCGGCTGATGGCCGCTTCACCGTCCGCCAGGGGCCGCTTTTCGCCAACATCGTTCTCGCCGACGAAGTGAACCGCGCTCCGGCCAAGGTCCAATCTGCCCTCCTCGAGGCGATGCAGGAGCGCCAGGTAAGCATCGGCGGCGAGACCTTCCGCCTCGACGACCCGTTCCTCGTGATGGCCACGCAGAACCCCATCGAGCAGGAGGGCACGTACCCCCTTCCCGAAGCCCAGCTCGACCGGTTCCTGTTGAAGGTTCGCGTCGACTACCCGTCGCGGGCGGAGGAGCGCCTTATCCTCGAGATGGGCCTCAACGGCGCGTCCGCCGCCGTTTCCGCCGTCGCTTCGCGGGCGGACCTCGTGACCGCGCGCGACGCCGTCCATGAGGTCCACCTCGACGACGGGCTGAAGGACTACATCGTCCAGATCGTCTACGCGACGCGACGTCCGGCCGCGTACCGGATGTCGGAGCTTGCCTCGCTGATCGCCTATGGCGCGTCGCCGCGGGCAAGCATCGCCCTCGCGCAGGCGGCGCGCTGTCACGCTTTCCTCCAGGGGCGCGCGTACGCAACGCCGGACGACGTGAAAGAACTGGCCCACGACGTGCTACGGCACCGGATCGTGACGACCTACGAGGCCGAAGCCCAGGAGCTGACAACCGACGACCTCATCGATCGCGTACTGGAAGGGATCGGAGTCCCGTAGCCGGTGCCATGAGGGTCTTCGACCGTTTTCGCCGCCCAGCGCCGACCGATGCCAGTGACGACGGTCGGCCCGGCGACGGCCCGGCCGCCATCCCCCAGGAGCTGCTCGATCGCGTGAAAGCGATCGAGATCCGGGCGCGCCGGCTGGTGAACGACCTCTTCCTCGGCGAGTACCACGCTGTCTTTCGAGGTCGAGGGCTGGAATTCGATGAACTGCGCCCCTACGTTCCTGGCGACGACGTTCGTTCTATCGACTGGAAGGCGTTTGCCCGCACGAACGAGGCGATGATCCGCCGTTATCGCGAAGACCGCGACCTTACGGTCATGTTCGTCGTGGACGTCAGCGCTTCGCAGGCCGCCGGAGCGCTGCCACGGACCAAGGCCGACCTGGCCGCCGAGCTGTGCGCGGTGCTCGCGCTCGCTGCCATTCGCAACAAGGATCGCGTGGGTCTCCTCCTGTTCGCGTCGCGCCCGGAACGGTACGTTCGGCCGGCCAGCGGTCCCACACACGTCCTGCGCGTCGTGCGTGAAGTGCTCTGGGCGCAACCCGCCACGCGTGGTACCGACATTGGCGCCGCGCTCGAATACCTGGCGGGGGTCCAGAAGCGCCGTGCGACCGTGTTCCTGATCTCGGACTTTCTCACCCGCGATTATGGCACGGCCCTCCGTGCGGCAGCCCGGCGCCACGACATCATCGCCGTACGCGTGCGCGAGCCCATCGACGAAGCGCTCCCCGACGCTGGGGTCATCAACCTGGCCGACAGCGAAACCGGGCTGCAGGTCGAGGTCGACACCGGCAGGGCGGCTGTGCGGGACGCGTACGCTGACGCCGTCCGTGAGGCTGATGCTGAACGGCGCCGCCTGTTCGGCTCGTTGAACATCGACGAGATCGGCGCGATGGTCGGCGTGGACTACGTCCCGGCACTGCTCCAGTTCTTCCGGCGTCGCGCGGTGGGTGCGGCGTGACCCGGCTGCTGGCCGTCTCCGTGAGCGCAGCGCTGGCGTTGTGCGCTGTCTTCGTCGCCCACGCCGATCCGGGCGATGGCGCATCGCTCTCGCTTACGTCGGCGCGCATCGGCGACCGCGTTGTGCTCCACCTCGATGTCGCAGCCGCCCAGGACGCCCAGGTCGAAGTGCTGCCGGGCGGGGCGGAATGGAACGGCGTCGAAGTCATCGAGAGCGGCGACGACGCGGTGCGCACCAGTGGCGGGACGTCGATCCATCGGCTCGACATCACCGTGGCGGCGTTTTCGCCGGGCGACGTGTCGTTCCGCCCGGTTGTCAGCATCGCCCAGGGCACGGAGACGAGCATTCGCCAGCTGCCGCCCGTCACCCTCCACGTCGTTCCGACGCTCGCCCCCGGCGACAAGCTTGAGCTCTCGCCCATGGCGCCGCCCGAATCAATTGGCGGCGGCCAATCGCCGTGGCTGCTGCCCGCGATCACCCTCGGTGTCGCGAGCGTCCTGGCCATAGCGGGGCTTGGGGCGGCGTTCGCTATTTCGCGCCTTCGCAACCGTCCGTCCTTACCTCAGCTGGCCGCCGCTCCACCGGAGGAACTGCCGGGGCTTGCCCGCGCGGAACAACTGCTCCTCATGGACGATCCGGTCGCGGGGTATCGCAGCATGGCGACCACCGTGCGATCGGTGCTGGCTGAGCGCTACGACATCCCCGCGGTTGCCCTGACTACCGGCGAGCTCCGGCGCCGCATGGAGTCGCTCGGGGTCGATCGCTGGGAAGCGCGCCTCGTGGGCGGACTCCTCGAAGAGTGCGACGCCGTGGTCTACGCCGGGTACCGTCCCGCCGGCGAACGGCTCACGGCCGACCTCACCATGGCGCGAGAAATCGTCGAACGCGCGGCGCCGGCCCCGGTGGGCGCCTGATGGAGTTCGCCGTGCCGCTGGCGTTGGGGCTGAGCGTGCTTGCTGTGCCGGTGGGCTTTGTCGCCGTGAGGCGCCGTCGGCGCGGGTATGCCGTTGCCACCACCTCGGGCGTCGCGAACATCCGTCCATCGCTCCGCCTTCGGCTCGCACGATGGCTGCCACTCCTGCGCATTGCGGCAATCGTGACGCTCGTCATCGCGCTCGCCGGGCCGCGTGTCGGGGATGCCAACGCCGTGGTGCCGGGCGAGGGCATCGACATCGCCCTCTCGCTCGACATCTCCAGCAGCATGAACGCCGACTTCGGCTCAACGACACGGCTCGACGCCACGAAGTCCGTGATCCGGGACTTCATCAAGGGCAGGGAGAACGATCGCATCGGGCTGGTCGTCTTCGAACAGGACGCCCTCCCGCTGGCCCCGCCGACACTCGACTACGACGCGCTCGACCGTGTGGTTGCCGACGTCAAGACCGGCCTCCTTCCGGACGGCACGGGCATCGGCGTTGGCCTCGCCGCCGCGCTCAACATGCTCAAGGACTCGACGGCCGCCACGCGCATCGTGATCCTGCTCACCGACGGCCAGCACAACGCTCCCTCCATCACCCCACAGGATGCCGCCGCGCTCGCCCAGACCCTCGGTGTGCGCGTGTACACCATCGGCGTGCTGGATACGGGGCCAATCTCCCATGCCAGCGTTGACGAGGCGCTGCTGCGCCAGATCGCCGAACCGACCGGCGGCCAGTACTTCTCAGCGGACAACCCGCAGGCGCTGGCCAACGTCTACGAAGAGATCGGGAAGCTCGAAACCAGCCATGTTGGCCGCGACCATTTCGAGCGCTTCACGGAGTTGGCGCCGTGGTTCGCGGCCGGCGCAGCCGGTCTCCTCCTGTGTGAGCTGGCGTTGAGCGGACTCTGGCTGCGGAGGGCGCCGGCGTGAGCGCGATTTCGTTTCATCACCCATGGCTGCTGGCGCTGATCCCGCTGGCAGTGGTGGCGTTCGTTGCCTGGGTCGTAGGCTCGCGGCGCGCAGCGCGGAAGGCCCGGGCGATATCCCGCAGCAGCCCCGGAAACGTGCCCTATGGCTTCGCCGTACTGCTCGCGCTCGCGTGCCTCCTCGCCGTGGTTGCAGCCGCGCAGCCGCGCTGGGGAACCCGGCATTCCGATATCCCGCGCACCGGTGCCGACCTCGTCATCGTCCTCGACCTTTCGCGCAGCATGGACGCCCGAGATGTCGCTCCCAGCCGCCTCGCAGCCGCCAAGGCGGCCATCATCGAAACGCTCGACCGGCTGGATGGTGACCGCGTGGGACTGGTGGTGTTCGCCGGCAGCGCACGGCTGCGCTTCCCGCTCACCAGCGACATGGCGGCCGCAAAAGAGGTGGTGGATGGGCTGGTGACCGCGCCGTCGTTCGTTTCCGCCGGCACGAACGCCTCCATCGGGCTCGACACGGCGCTGTCCGCATTCGACCTTACCCAGGACGTCGGGGCGGGCCGTGCTCTTCATCAGCGACGGCGACGACCTAGGTTCCGACCCGTCCGCGGCGGCGACAGCGCTCAAGACGAACGGGGCGTATCTGCTCGTGGCCGGTGCCGGGACCGCGCAGGGCGCGCACGTGCCGGTGACCGACGCTACGACGGGCGAAGTCACCGATAAGGTCGGCGCGGACGGGACGCCCGTGGTCACCCACCTCAGCGAGCCGTTCCTGCAGGCGTTGGCCGGAGCGGCCGGCGGACGCTACATCGGCAACGACCTTTCGGTCGTGCCCGGAATCACGCAGGCCCGCCTGCAATCGTTGCAGTCGGCGGTCCTTTCCGTGCGAAACACGACGATCCCGATCGAGCGGTACCAGTGGTTCGCCGGCGCCGCCCTCGTGCTCCTGGTGCTCGCCTCTTTCGCCGAGTACCTCCACGCCGCTCTGCCGCGCCGGGCCGGTGTGCTCGCGCTTTTCGCTGTGATGGGGCTGGCCGTGAGCGGGTGTGCTACACGCGCTCACGACGCCACCGAAGAGGGCATGACGGCGCTGGAACGCGGCGACGCCAGCAGGGCGGTCGAACTGTTCCAGGAAGCGGCCCAGGGCCACTCTGACGATCCGCGGACGGCCACCAACCTCGCCGCGGCGCTCTACGCAGCGCAGCGGTATGAAGAGGCGATCCTCGCTGCCAGGCGCGCGCTGCCGTCGAACGACGCTGCGACCCGCGGGCACGCCTGGGCCAGCATCGGTCACTCACAGTTCGCCGCGGGCCGCTTGCCTGACTCCCTGGAGGCGTTCAAGCACGCCCTCCTCGAAAATCCGTCGGACAGCGCCAGCCGGCACGACTACGAGGTCGTCTTCGCCCTGCTCCACCCTGAGCAGCGCCCGGATCAACAGCCTTCGGACCATGCCACGCCGACGCCCGCGCAAACACCGGCTGGCACCGCTTCGCCCGAGCCCGGTGATGGTTCGCCGCAGGGCTCGCCGACACCCGGCTCCCCGACGCCGGGGGCCGTCGAGGGCTCGGCAACTCCGGGGGCATCCGCGTCGGTCGAGGCCCGCGGCGATTCCGCCGTCCAGGAGCAGTTGCGGGAGATCGACCGGCAGATCGAACAGATCCTGTCTGCCGCGGGCGGGAATCCGAACCCCGAGCAGGCGCTCCAGATCCTGAAGCTGCTTGCCGACCGGTCGCGCATCGCCCAGTTGCGGGATCCCAGCGGCGTCCACAGCGGGCCGAACGACTACTAGCTACGTGACGGTGAGGGGCACGCCCTGCGCGCAGAGCGGGCATTCGGCCGGCTCCCACGAAACGATGTCGAGCGTGATGCACGCGTAGAACGGCACCCCGAAGTCGACGGCGCCGCCGGTCCGGTCGACCAGCATGCCGACGCCTACGACCTCCGCCCCGCGGGCGCGAACGGCGTCCATCACTTCGCGGACGCTGCCGCCGGTCGTCAGCACGTCGTCGACCACGAGAACGCGGTCACCCGGGCCGATCTCGAACCCGCGCTTGAACTCGCGGCCGGGGCCGTTCTCGCTGCGCTCGGCGATGATCGAGCGCAGCCCGAGATGCCGCGCCGTTTCGTAGGAGAGGATGACGCCGCCGGTGGTTGGGCCGGCGACGAGGTTCGGCGTGCCGCGGAACCGCTCCGCGATCATGCCGCACGCCTGGCCCGTCACGTCGGGCCATTGCAGGATGCGGAACTTCTCGACGTACGTATCGCCGTGGCGACCACTGGAAAGCTGGAAATGCCCTCGGAGCACTGCTCCGCGGGCCGCAAGTTCGGACTCTAACGCGTCAGTCACGATGGAGGAGCGTACGGTGTTCCCGCCCGACGGTCGAGGATGGTCAGGGGTCGATCGCCCGGACCGTGGCATGCGGGACCGTCTCGGTTTCCGAGATTGTCGGCGACCCGTTCGGCGCGAGCCCAAATGCGTCGCTCGGCCAGTAGGACAGCATCGCCTTACCGATGATCAGGTCTTTCGGCACGAGGCCCACCTGTTGGCTGCGGCTGTCGAGGCTGTTGTCGCGGTTGTCGCCCATCACGAAGTACTCGTCGGCCGGGATCGTGATCTTCTCTTTGTTGTCGTGCCAGGGCGTCTTGATGTACGGCTCGTTCAGCAGGTGGTCGTTGATGTAGACCCGCCCGTCGACGATCTGGAGCGATTCGCCCGGCAGCCCAATGACGCGCTTGATGAGGTCGGTATCCGGTTTTCTCGGGTCCACGAGCACGACGATGTCGCCCCGCTCCGGCCCATGGAAGACGTTCCGCTCGGGCTCGTTGCCGGGGTCGAGGAACGGGATGAAGTTGCTGAGCTTATCGACGTTCACTTCCGAGTAGATGAGTTTGTTGACGATCAGGAACTGGCCGTCGTGGAGGGTCGGCGACATCGAACTGCCGTCGACCTTGAAGTTCTGGAAGCTGGCCCTCACCGCAAGGAAGACGAGGAGGGCGAGCAGCCCTGTTTCCACGAGTTCGCGTACGAGCGTCTTCGTCTTCGACTGGCCCTGCGCGGCGGGGATCGGCAGTTCGCCTCCGTCTTCGGGGTCAACGGCCCACGGCGGTGGCGGCGCCACCCCGTCGCTGCTTCTGCCCCAGGCCGGGATCGGCGCGGTGGGGTCATGCTCGGCGGTTTCGTCGTCTACTTCCCACGGAGCGTTTGCGGGGTCGACACGCGGCCGCGCTGTCTTCTGCGGAGCCCAGCCCTGGAGCCGCTGGAAGGCGCGAGACTCCTCGGGATCCTCGCCCACGATGTCGGCGGCGTCCTCACCGAAGAGCGTCGTGAGTGGCGTCTCGGGCTCCTTCGGTGCGGCGCGCTCAGGCTCCGGCTCGGCGCTGGCGGCATGCTTCTCGAACGCTCGCAGAACCACGTCCTGGTCGTTCTGCCAGGGCTCATCTTCTGGCGGAGCCGAATTTCCCGTCTCTTCGCGCGAAGCCCATGGCGGTGGGGGAGGAACCGCGCTCAGACGCGACTGCTCGGCCGCGGCGGCCGCTGCCAGCTTGCTCTCCAGGCTCGCGATGATCTCCGACGCGGGCTCCCCGCGTTGGACTACATCGTCTTCGTCGTGGGTGTCGTATCCGCTCGCGGCCGTGATCGCTGACCACGGATCGTCGTCTTCGGCCGGAGCCGGCGCGGGTGCGGCTGGCTCGGCTTCGGCGGCCGGCGCCGCCGCGTATTCCATCGGGCGGCCCCACGCGTCGCGCGCGACCGGCTCTTCCGTTTCGGCTGGCTCAGAAGCGCTCCCGAAAACGTCGTCCCAGCGGTTCGAGGAATCGTCCTCGTCCAGTGATGCGGTCGTCGGGACCGGTTCGGGCTCGACGGCCTCGTCGGCCGGGGCTGGCGAGACGGCCTCCCCTTCCACGTCGCCACGCGAACGCATGAACGCTGCCCACGGATCGTCTTCGAGAGCCGGCGGCGGAACCTCGGCAGCTGGAGCGGGAAGCTCGGCTGCTGTCGGCGACGACGCGGCCGCATCTGCCTCGTCGTCGGCGTCCTCCCACCACGGCGTGGGCGCTTCCTCGGCGGCTTCCGCAGCCGGACTGGCGGCCAGCTCGGCCGCTGGTGGCGCATCTGCCTCGTCGTCGGCGTATTCCTGCCAGGCGGCAGGGCGCGCGTCTTCGGAAGCAGCGACCGGCGGTGTGCTCCAGTCCGTCGCTGGTGGGGGCGCCATAGGCGCCTCGCCGTACGCCTCCGGGGCCCAGGCATCGTCGTCCGACTCCTCCAGGGAGTCGTCCGTGTCGCGGTTCATGGTTCCATGGTGCGCAACGGCTTCCGGCTCCGCCACCCCCTCGTCGCTCGCTTCCCAGTCCCAGTTGGCGAACGCGCTGGTTTCGGCGATGGGCGTCCCTGCGATTGCCGGCTCGCTCGCACCCTGCTCGTCGGTCGCCTCGGGTCGCCAGTCCCACACCGGCGCATCGCTTTCCGCGACTGGCTCGGGCTGCTCCACAGCCTCCGGCTCGACGGCAGCAGCGTCCTCGGGCTCGTCCTCCGTCTGCCAACTCCAAACCGGCGCCATCGCTCTCCGCGACCGGCTCGGACTGCTCCACGGCCTCAGGCTCGACGACAGCAGCGTCCTCGGGCTGGTCCTCCGTCCGCCAGCTCCAGACCGGCGCATCGCTCTCGGCGACCGGCTCGGACTGCTCCACGGCCTCAGGCTCGACGACAGCAGCGTCCTCGGGCTCGTCCTCCGTCTGCCAGCTCCACACCGGCGCATCGCTCTCGGCGACCGGCTCGGACTGCTCCACGGCCTCAGGCTCGACGACAGCAGCGTCCTCGGGCTCGTCCTCCGTCCGCCAGCTCCACGCCGGCGCATCGCTCTCGGCGACCGGCTCGGACTGTTCAGCAAACTCCGCTTCGACGACAGCAGCGTCCTCGGGCTCGTCCTCCGGTTGCCCGCTCCAGGCAAAGGCATCGTTCCGCGCCATCGGCTCCGCGGGCTCTACAGCCTCCGGGTCGATGACGCTGGCTTCCTCCGTGTGTTCGACCGGCGAGCTCCAGCCGAAGGCATCGTTCCGCGCCATCGATTCCGGCCATGCTCCGGCCTCGGGCTCGACTTTAGCGGCAGTCTCTGGGTCGTCGGTCGTCTCGGAACCCCACGTGAAGGCATCGTTCCGCGCCACTGGCTCCGGCTGCTCTACGGCCTCCGGCTCGATGACGCTTGGCTTCGTCAGTGGGTTCGGCGGGCGAGCTCCAGCCGAAGGCATCGTTCCGCGCCATCGATTCCGGCCATGCTCCGGCCTCGGGCTCGACTTTAGCGGCAGTCTCTGCGTCGTCGGTCGTCTCGGAACCCCACGTGAAGGCATCGTTCCGCGCCACTGGCTGCGGCTGCTCTACGGCCTCCGGCTCGATGACGCTGGCTTCGTCCGTGGGTTCGGCGGGCGAGCTCCAGCCAAAGGCATCGTTCCGCGCCATTGACTCCGGCCATGCTCCGGCCTCGGGCTCGACTTCAGCGGCAGTCTCTGCGTCGTCGCTCGTCTCGGAACCCCACGTGAAGGCATCGTTCCGCGCCACTGGCTGCGGCTGCTCCACGGCCTCCGGCTCGATGACGCTGGCTTCGTCCGTGGGTTCGGCGGGCGAGCTCCAGCCAAAGGCATCGTTCCGCGCCATTGACTCCGGCCATGCTCCGGCCTCGGGCTCGACTTCAGCAGCAGTCTCTGCGTCGTCGCTCGTCTCGGAACCCCACGTGAAGGCATCGTTCCGCGCCACTGGCTGCCGGCTGCTCTGCGGCGTCCGGATCGGCGACAGCAGAGCCGTCGGCCTGCTGCTCCGCCTGCCAGCTCCACATCGGGGCATCGCTCTCCGCGACCACCTCCGGCTGTTCTACGGCTGCTGGCTCCTGGCTGGCCGGTTCGCTGGTTGCCTCCTCCAGCCACTTCGCGCGACTGCCAATCCCAGGCGGCCGGTCCGTCCCAGCTGCTGACGGGCTGCTCCTCAGTTGATGCGCTCGGAACTTCGATGGCTTCGGCGTTGACCGCAGGCTCTTCGTCGGCCGGCGCCCAACCCCACGCGCCCGGCTCTTCCGCGTTGACCGAAGGCTCCTGGATTTCCGAACCCGCTGCCTCTGCGCCGGCGGGCTCCTCTCGATGCCACGCCCAGCCTGCCGGACCGGCAAGTTCTTCGTCCTGGTCGGGCTCAGCTACTGTCCCGCTTTCGGCGTCCTCGGCGTTTACGGCCGGCTCAGGCCACTTCCACTCCGAGACAGGAACCTCTTCCTCGGCCTCGTCGGTCCAGGAGTTCTGCGTCGACGGAAGCGTAGCCGCAGCCGGCTCGTCCGCTTCGTCCACGGGCAGCCAGTCGCCGGTGCCGGTAACCGCCTCAACTTCCGGTTCGGGTTCGACTTTCTTTCCGCGTCGGAACAATCGCGCCAGCCCGCGCGGTTTCTTGGGCTCGACCGGAACGTCCGCTGGCTCCCCCGAAAGCGCGCGAGCGATCAGCGGGTCGTTGGCGAAATCGTCATCCCAGTCGTCGGTGGCGTCGTGCGCGATCGTCGTCTCAGCGATTGCTGCGACCGGCTCATCGAGCACATCGTCCGCCGCGGGCTCCTGGTCGGCCTCTTGCTGTTCCCAATCCGCTCTCGCTGCCGGCGCACTCCACGAGCCCGGCGCAGCATCGAGTTGCGAGTCCTCTTCGCGCTGCATCACTTCCGCGACATCGTCGACCGGCTCGTCGACGTCGGCCCAGCCGGTTGGGGTAGTCTCAGCCTTCGCCTCCGCTCTCTCCGTCGAGTCCTCCGTGTCTTCGGTCTCCCAGTCGAACGGCTTGAGCAGGTCCTCCGGCATCTCGCCTTCGCCGTCCCATGGCTTGTGCTTGGCCCACTCCGCCATCAGCGACAGGCCGCCGGGCTGCTCCGCAGCGCCCTCGAACATCTCGTTCCACTTCTCGCCCTTGTCCTCCGGCTCGTCCTCGTCGCGCTCGTCGGCGCTCCGCCGGACGAAGCCCAACGTCGGGGGCTGGACTGACGTCGGCTCCGGCTCGGGCGTTTCCGCCACCACTTCGGCCGGCGCCTCGGGTGCCGGCTGCTCGGGACGCAGCACGAACGGCCGCTCCGCCGGGGCCGACTTCTGTACCCATGCGCGCATCGCTGCGATCGGGTCCTCAGGGTCGTCGATGCCTACCGGGTCGCTCGCGATTGCGTCGTCCCGGCTGTCCCCTGGCTCGAACGCCGTGGCACGGGCCATCTGCGGAGCCGGTTCGTCGTCTGTTTCGGGTTGGTCGGCGTCACTGGATCCGTCGTCGATCTCGGCCGGGCGCGTAACCCAGGCACGCATCGCGGAGATGGTGTCTTCGCTGTCCTCGGCCTCGTCCAGTTCCGCATCGTCATCGCCGGCGTCGCCGCTGCCGCCGAATGTGTCGGCCCACCGCGAGACCGACTTCGGGCCTTCTACGTACGCGGGCCGCGGCGCCGGCTCGAAAGCCGCTGGCTCGTCTTCGACGTCATCATCCTCGAACTGGTCGAAGCTGCGCTCGCTGCCATCGCCGTCTGGTCCCGGGAAGATCGCCGGGTGCAGCTTCTCGGGGATCGACGGCTCAGTCGTCCATTCGTCTTCGTCGCTGTCGGTGAAGTCCGACGGGCGTGGGAGGTCGCCGAAGCCCGGAGCCTCGCCGGCGCGGGCAAGGCGGAAAGTGCCGCCCGCGGTCTCATGTGGCTCTTCCGGGCCGCCCTTCTTCTTACCCAGGCCGAAGAGTCCGCCCTTCCGCGCCTCGGGCTGGGGCCGCCGCGCAAACGGATCGTTGCGAGCGGGCTCGTCGTCCAGGTTGTTGAGTACGCGCTGCCGAAGCTCACGGTTCTTCGCTTCCTGCCGCTCCCAGGCTCCACTGGGAAGATCGAAGTACCAGCTTTCGGGATTTTCGGCGTCGGACCCTTCGTTTTCTTCCGGGCGATCCGGGCCTGGTTCCATTGCCATCAGAGTACCACAGCCTCCCCCGTGCGCCGTTTCAGCGGCGTGGTCGCCCTTTACAGGTGATTGACCTACCCTCGCGCCAATGACGAGCGAGAGCTCTCAACCTGCCGATGAGCGATTGGTCTCTCTTACAAAGGACGGCTCACTCGAAGCGTTCAACAGCCTTGTCGAACGCTACCAGGGCGCCGTTTACACCCTCTGCCTGAGACTTCTCGGCTCACCACAAGCGGCCGAAGACGCAACCCAGGAGGCCTTCCTTTCCGCCTACCGCGCCCTTGCGACGTTCTCCGGTGGGAACGTTCGCGCCTGGCTTCTTCGCATCGCTGCAAACGAAAGCAAGGACGAACTCCGCAGACGCAAACGCAAGGACCCGGCGGGTTCTCTTAACGAGATGTTCGACAGGGAGGACGCTCCCATTGAGATCCCCGACCCCGGCGATGCTCCAGAACATGTCCTTGAACGTGAAGAAGTGAGCGAAGCGGTCCAGGAGGCCCTTCTCGAATTGCCCTTCGATCAACGCCAGGCTGTCGTGCTCTCGGACCTCTACGGCTACCACTACGACGAAATTGCCGAGATGACCGCGAGCACTGTCGGGACCGTGAAATCGCGCATCCACCGTGGCCGGGAAAGGCTCCGAGCCATCGTCGAGCGGCGCCCGGAACTTTTTGGGCGCGTCCGGCGTCTGGAGACATGAGGGATTGAACTGACATGGTGGCGCTGAGATTTCCGTGGGGTCATAGCCGCTGGGCCGAACAGGCCAGCGCGCTCGTGGATGGCGAATTGCCGCCTTCCGCGCTCGAGCGTTTCGAGCGACATCGCGCGTCCTGCTCCCGTTGTCAGCAAACGGTCGAAGAGTTGCGGGAGGCGAAGCTGCTCGTCTCGCGGCTGCCGACCGTTGCCAGCCCGCGTTCGTTCCGCCTCACCCCGGAAATGGTCTCCGGCCAGCCGCGAACACGACAGGTCCCCGCGGCGCGTCCGCAGTTCGTCCTGCGCGTCGCCCAGGCCGGCGCCGCGCTTGCTGTCGTCGCCTTCGTGGCCATCACGGTTGCCGACCTCAGCCACGGCGGAAGCAGCGCCTCCGATACGAGCGCCTCGCTCTCGGCGCCTGAGGCGAACTCGGCCGGCGCCCAGGCCGCGACTGCGCGCGATTCCGCGAAGACAACCGACGGCGTCGCGTCCTCAGCGACCACCACGCCCGGCGTGGTTCCACCCTCCGGGGGCGGCGTCGGTGGCCAGGCCACACTCTGTGGACCGGGAAGCAGCCCGATCTCCCCGGGCCAGCCGGCTGCGACTGGCCCTGCGGCGCCGGCTGCTTGTCCGAGCCCCGCGCCACAACCCCAGGCGCCTGCGGCAGGCGATGCGGCCACGCCGGTAAGCGGAGCTTCGAGCGATGCAACCGGCCCCGGCGACCAGACGTTCGCCGCGAACGGATTCGCTCCCGAGAATGCGCACTCGGCGCCCGCTGCAGACACTGGCGGCGATGACTGGTACCGCCCGGCCGAGTTCGGCACCGCGGCCGCCGCGACGTTGCTCGCTTTCATCGCAGTCGCAATCGTGGTTCGGAGGCGTCGTCATGCGTAGGTGGTTACTGCTCGTCCCGGCCGCCGGCCTGGCTCTCGCGCTGGCCGGGTGCGAAGGCGACACGACGGTCACCAATCAGCCGGCGGACACCACCGGCATCACCGTCAGCGGGCACGGCGAAGTCGACGTGCCACCCGATATCGGTTTCGTCGACGTCGGTGTGCAGTCCACCGCCCCGAACGTCGCCGACGCACGCGAAGCCGCGGCCACGGCCGCCACGAAGGTCATCGACTCGATCAAGGCCAACGGCGTCGATTCGAAGGACGTCCAGACGACGAATCTCTCGATCCAGCCGAACTACGACTACAGCCGGCCGAACGAGGGCCCGAAGCTGACGGGGTATACCGTCACGAACACGGTCGAGGCCAAGGTTCGGAAGCTCGACAGCCTGAGCAAGGTGATCGACGATGCCACCGCCGCGGGCGGCAACGACGTCCGCCTCCAGGGAATCCGCTTCGGCATCGACAAGGAGGATCAGCCGAAGCAGGACGCGCGCGAAAAGGCGATGGCCGATGCGAAGGCGAAAGCGGAACAGCTGGCCCAGCTTGGCGGCGTCTCGCTCGGCGCGCCGGTGACCATCAGCGAGACACAGAACACGACCAATCCGTCTGACCGGTTGTTCCCGGCGGCGCCGACGACCGGCGGAACACGTCGACGCCGATCGAGACCGGGACCAACACGGTGAGTGTCGACGTCACGGTTCGCTGGTCTCTGAAGTAAAGCCTTCTGTCCCGGAAAACGCTTTACTCGAAACGCAGCCGCGGCCGATTCTCTCCTCGTGAAGCTGCGCACTGCGCTCCTCCTGCCCGTCTGTGCGCTGGTCGTGGTTGCGGCAGCCGCGCGTTGTCGCGCTGGCGGTGCGAGACCGCGGCCATGCGGGGACGCCTTCATCGGCGTCACCTTCAGCGGACGCGGCCGTGCCGAGGCTCCAGCCTGAATCGAACGTCTGCCAATCGCTGCTGCACCGGCCGGAGGTCACCGACCAGCGCACCTTCCCCGCGATCTACACGAACATCAGCCAGGAAGACGGCATCTACATCGTCGCCGACCGCGACGTGAGCGACGACGCCGTGCAGGCGGCGCACCGCACGGTGGCCCGGATGTTCCAGCACAACGACCTCGCCCAGAAGCTCGTGGAGCAGGGCGCCTACGTCGTCATCGCGGACGCGTCGCAGAACATCCTCGATTTGCCCGAGTTCGGCTGCCTCAGCGGCAGCCCGAGCGGCGACGAGGTGGGACATGCGTGCGGCGTGGCCGACCGCGCCGACTACCCCGTCGTGACGGTGAACGAACTCGACCTCACCGGCGATCGCAACGGCCCCTGCCGTGGCCTCAACATCCTCTTCCACGAGCTGGGCCACCTCGTCCAGGGCTGGACTCTCGATCCACCCGACTACATCGACGTGAAGCTCGCGTACCAGGCCGCGCTCGACGCGGGCAAGTACCGGACCGCCTACGCCCGCACGAACTCGAACGAGTACTTCGCGGAGGCAACGCAGGCGTTCTTCCTGACCGTCGATCCCAACGGCGACGAAGACCGCGCCTGGCTCAAGGCGTACGACCCGGACGTGTATGCCATCCTCAGCCGCGTCTACAACGAGCCGTGACAGCAACGTGAGCCACCGGTAGGCTCCGGCCATGAACCTCGCTCAGCGACTGGGCTATACGGCTGATGTCCGGCTGCTCGTCCTTCACAGCGACGACATGGGCTGCAGCCAGGCCGCCAACGCCGCGACCTTCGAGCTCATGGAGGCCGGTCGCCTCACGTCGGGCTCGGTGATCGTGCCCTCGCCGTTCCTCAACGAGGTTGCCGACTACCAGCGCGCACATCCCGCCGCCGATATCGGCGTTCACCTTGCGCTGACATCTGAGCACCCCCGCCGTCGTTGGGCGGGTGTGCTCGGACCGGCCGCCACGCCCTCGCTGCACGACGCCGACGGCTACCTGCCGATGACAGTCGAGGAGCTGGTGAAGCGCGCCGACCCGGACGAAGCGGCCCGGGAGCTTCGCGCGCAGGTGGAGAAAGCCCTCTCCGTCGGAATCGATGTGACCCACCTCGATTCCCACATGGGAGCGCTCTTCTACCGCCAGTTCCTTCCTTCGTGGACTGCATTGGCCGCGGAGTTCCGGCTGCCGACGTTCCTTCCGGCCGCCTGGCGCGGCCGGCCCGCCGTACAGGCCATGGAAGCTGGCGGGTGTCCCGGTGCTCGACGAACTCATCTACGACACCTACGGCCCCGACCGCGCGGAGAAAGAGGTCCTCTACCGGCGCCTCATCGACGACCTCGAGCCCGGTTTCACGCACTTCCTTGTCCATCCCGCCCACGACACCCCGGAGCTGCGAGAGTTCATCGTCGGGCCGGAGACCCGCATCGCGGACTACGGCATCTTCGCCGAAGGGTCGGTCCATGCCCGCCTCGACGAGGCCGGTGTGCGGCTCGTCGGGCACCGCCTCCTCCGGGATGCCATCCGTGCGGGCACGCTGCTGACTGACTAGGCTTCGCCCCGCGCGCGAAGGACTGCATAGCGCTGACCGGCCGCCTGCACCTGCGGCTCCAGCTCCGGGTAGCGGCCGCGGAGCGCCGGCATGAACTCGTTGATCGGCAACCGGCGCTTCTCAAACGCGGAGTCGTCCGGCAGGTCATCGATCTTCTTCGCCACGCCGAGGTAGAACGGCCGCACCGTGATGAAGTCTTTCGGGAATTGCGTGTTGTGGCTGGTCGCCCGGCATTCGAAGAAGCCCAGCAGTTCGAGTCGCGCCAGGGTGGCGCCGATCTGTTCTTTCGCGGCGCGGCGCGCACAGGCGTCAGGGGTTTCGTCTCCGCGCGCGCCTTCCGGCGTGCCCCAGACTTTCGCACCCGTGGGACGTGTCACGTAGCCTTTGTCGCCCATGAACACCACGACGTATTCGTGGGCCACCGGCGCGCTTTCTGGCAGTTCCGACTGTTCGTACCAGCGCGCTCGCCACTCATCGTTCAGGTTGAGTTCTCGCTCAGCCACCGGCATCGGCTGGTAGTAGGACGCAAGCGCGCCGAGGTCTGGAGGCGTGTTGGGATATGTCATGCCTGTGCTCTCCGACGATAGAACGGTTTGGCGACGGCGGTAGCAGCGGCGCCGCCCACGTCGAATGCGCGCCCCGGAAATGCGTCGCGACTGCTGATGATGCCAAGCCCGACCGTCGCGTTCAATCCGATGCTCCGCAGGCAGGAGCGCAGTTCGCCCACGGGAACCCCTTCAAACCGGATGGCGGTCCCCGCCGGCATCGGGTCGTCCGCCTCGAGGAGCAGTGGCGTGAGGATGCGCCCCTCTCTCCCGCCGGGAATCCCCAGGAGCACATCGAGGTCGGCCTCGGCCGGCGAAAGCCCGGGCGCGAGGTCCGGATCGAACGCCGGGATGCACGCTTCTACGCGGGCGGATTCAAGCGCTCGCGTTCCGGCCAGCGCCACGCCCGCCGCCCGCAGGGTCTCGAGTGCGTGTTGCGCGACCGCCGGCGCAAGCATCAGCTCGAACCCGTCCTCGCCGGTATCGCTCGTTCTCGTCGCCAGCGCACGGAAGCCGTGGAATTCGAACGTCACACAGTGAAGCTGCTGAAGCCGTGTCGGCAGGGCATCCGAGAGGTGTTCACGGGCGACGTCCGAGGCGCGAGGTCCCGCCAGTCCCACCACGCACGTCGTCTCCGTCCAATCCTGCACCTCGACATCCCAGTCCTCGGGCCGGGCCGACCGCAGGCGCTCGAACGTCTCAAAACGTTGCCCCGGTTCGCCGCTCACCAGGTAGGCAATGCCTCCGGTGCGGGCGACAAGGACCAGGTCACGGATAACGCCCTCCTCGTCGAGCCAGACGGTGCGCATGGCGCGGCCCTCTTCCAGCTCCGAGAGATGCCCCTCGAACACTTTCCCGAGCAGTTCCCCTGCGTCGGTCCCCGTCACGAGCAGGCGGCTCCGTTGCGACCGGTCGAACGCCACCGCCGTGCTGCGCAACGCCTCGTATTCCGCGCCGGGATGATCGCCGTAGTGCTCTGGAAGCACCCAGTCGCCGTGCCGGGCGAACGCGGCGCCGGCGGCGGTATGGACCTCGCGCAGGGCGAGGTGGTAGACGCGATCCGTGGGCTGGCTCATTCCTCGACGAACGTCTTCCGGCCGTCCCGTTCCGTGAGCCGGCCGACCCCCGGGAACGCGTTGTGAACGCAGATGAGCAGCGCGTTCTCGCGCACCGCCCGTTCCGCGAACGCCTTCTTCGTTTCGAGCGTCACGAGTGGCAGGATGTCGAAGGCGGCAATCCATGCCGGCCGCTCCGCCTGCACCGCGTGGTGGACAAGGTCGCCGGTGTAGATTCCCGTCTCCCCGCCGGACGAGAGCAGGATGGACGCGTGGTCCGCCGTGTGCCCCGGCGTCGGCAGGAACGACACCCCGGGAATGAGCTCCCGCTCGCCGTCCACCAGTTCGAGTTGCCCGGAATCCATCAGCGGTTCGAAGTTGTCGGCGAAGTATGTGCCGCGGGTGCGTTCGTTGGGGTGCCTCGCGACCTCGAACTCCCCGGCCTGGATGTAATACCGCGCGTTCGGGAACGTCGGCACCAGCGTGTCGCCCTCCATCATCGTGTTCCAGCCGCAATGGTCGGCGTGCAGGTGCGTGTTCGCCACGGCGGTCACGTCGGTGCGGTGCACGCCGATGGCCGCCATCTCATCCAGCAGATGGCCGTAGTCGCCGGGGAACGACCGTTCCCGGATAGGGCCGGTGAGCTTGTTTCCAAAGCCGGTGTCGACCACGAGCACATCGTCCCCGCTCCGGACCACCATGCAGTTGAGCCCGAGCGGGATCCGGTACTCCGTGTCGATGTTCTCGCGCCCGATGACGGGTTCCCACAGGACGCGCGGAACGAGGCCAAAGACCGCTCCGCCGTCCAGCCGGAACGTCCCGTCCGACACGACCGCAATTTCCAGCGATCCCACTGTGTAACGTTTGGCAGCCGGCACAGACGAACCATAAAGAGGCAGCGGGCTGAGCCGCAACGAGGTCGGCCGCGAGAGGTCGTTGTTGCAACTCATTGCAATTGACATCCGTTGCGGGCCAAACTATTTTGACGCACCCGCATCCTGGGTGCCGTGATCATCGCCGTCGCACTCTTCGTATTCGAGGAAGACCATGCACGTTCCCGACGGATACCTCAGCCCGGCGACGTGCGGCGTTCTTTACGTGACCGCGGCGCCCTTCTGGGCTGTCGCCGTGGCGCGAGTCAAGCGCTCCGTCGGCGGACGCACGGTCCCGCTGCTCGCCATCTTCTCGGCGTTCACCTTCGCCATCATGATGTTCAACGTCCCCGTGCCCGGTGGCACGACGGCACATGGCGTTGGCGGAACGTTGACGGCTATCGTGCTCGGGCCGTGGGCGGCGGTTCTTTCGACGTCCGTCGCGCTCATCATCCAGGCGCTCTTCTTCGGCGACGGCGGCATCACCGCCATCGGCGCCAACTGCTTCAACATGGCGATCGTCCTTCCGATCGTCGGCTACCTTGCCTACCGGATGATCGCCGGCCGCAGCTCCATGCTGTCGCAGCGACGCATCATCGCCGGGGCCATTGGCGCCTACGTGGGAATCACCGCCGCGGCACTCCTCGTCGGCCTGGAGCTCGGCATCCAGCCGCACCTCTGGAGCACGAACGGCGTGCCCGATTACTCGCCCTACGGCTTCTCCGCGGCCATTCCCTCGATGCTCGTCGCCCACATGTTCGGGGCGTCGTTCGTGGAAGCGGCGATTACGGGCCTCGCCCTCGCCTACATGCAGAAGAGCTACCCCGAGATCCTGCTTCGCCGCGAGAAGCGGCCGGCCTCACCAACGAGCGGCGGAACGAGACTGAATCCATGGCTGCCGGTGGGCGGCGTCGCTGCCGTTGCTGCGGTCGCGGTGTTCATCGCTGGCTGGATCAGGGCCGATGGCGACCTTGGCCAGTGGGCGGGCCTCGATTGGGCCACGGTGAACTGGGGCGACGCGACGAAGACCGTCCTCGTCTCCGCGGCCGTCTCGGCGATCGCCCTTCCGCTTACGTTCTTCGCCCTCCGCCGGGCACGCGGTCTGCGCGGCCCCGCGATGCTCTTTGTCGGCATCCTTGTCTGGGTCCCCATCGGGCTCATTGCTCCCGGCGGCGCGTTTGGCGAGGACCAGTCCGCGACGCGCGAAGAGGTCGCGGCAGCCGTGGCGGCGAGAGATGCGGGTGACCCGTCGCTGTTTGACGCGTTGCCGGGTGTGAACCAGGAATGCGGGTGCGTCCCAAACAACATCGATAACGTCGGTTTCTCCGGGAGCACCGTGCTCGCCGGATACCAGCCACCGTGGGTTCACTCCACGGACAGCGCGTGGCAGCAGAATCTCGGGTACCAGTTCGCCGGACTCGCCGGGCTGGGAACCGTCTTCGCGCTCGCCTTCGCGCTCTATCGCTTCGGACGCTGGCTCGTGCCACCGGCCCCACCTGACTGGCGGACCGCGGAATGACCGCTCAGCCATTTCCCCTCGAGCAGCGACCCGCGCGCGTCAAGAAGACGAAGCCCGGCTTTGTTGAGAAGACCCTCGCCGGTATCACGCACAACATCGAAATGGCGGTGTTTTCGGAGGAGAACGCGCGTCGTGACGGCTTCCTCCAGCGTCGAGACCCTCGCGCGAAGGTCGCCGCGTTCGTGCTCCTCGTCGTGGCCGCCGGCGTTTCGCGCGACTGGCGGGTGCTGCTGGCGCTCTATGCGCTGGTTATGGCTGGAGCCCTTGTCTCGAAGCTCGACATGGCGTCGTTTCTCAAGCGTGTCTGGCTGGGCATCCCGCTGTTCAGCGGTGTCATCGTCATCCCGTCGATCTTCATCGTTGGCGGCGACACGCTCTTCTCGATTCCCCTGGGGTTCTTCACGCTCCATGCCTCCGAGCAGGGCCTTGTCGCTGCCGGGATCTTCGTCCTGCGTGTGGCGGTGTCGGTCTCCCTAGCCATCCTGCTCATCCTCAGCACGCGCTGGGCCGACATCCTCAAGTCGCTCCGCTTCTTCCGCGTGCCGAACATCTTCGTGCTTATCCTCGCGATGACGTACCGCTACATCTTCCTCTTCCTGCACACCATCAATGGCATGTTCCTTGCCCGCCGCAGCCGTGTCGTCGCGCGGACGTCCGGCAAGGAGCAGCGCTGGTGGATCGTCTCCTCCATGGGCGTCCTCATGAGCCGCTCCTTCCGCATGAGCGACGAGGTTTACCAGGCGATGCTCGCGCGCGGCTTCCAGGATCGCTATCGCACGCTCTCGGACTACAGCATGCGCTGGCGCGACTGGGTGTTCGTGACGACCGCCGGCGCTGCTTCGGTCGCCGCCATCAGCGTCGTGTGGTGGCCAGCGTGACCCTCCCGCCGCCGATATTCGAGCTCGACAACGTCGGCTACGTGTACAACGGCCGGCAAACGGCGCTCGACGGCGTCACTCTCACCGTGCGCGAGGGAGAGCGCGTCGCGCTCCTCGGCGCGAACGGCTGCGGCAAGTCGACGCTGCTCAAGCTCCTCGACGGTCTCTACGCGCCCTCGAGCGGAGCCATGAGCGTCTTCGGCGAACCGGTGGACACCGTCAGCGCCGACCAGGAGGAGACGCATCGCTTTCACCGCCGCGTTGGCCTCGTGTTCCAGGATCCCGATGTCCAGCTCTTTTCGCCCACGGTGGGCGACGACGTCGCCTTTGGGCCGCTCCAGCTCGACCTGCCGCTCGTTGACGTTCGACGCCGCGTGGAAGCGGCGCTCAACCAGATGGACATACTCCACCTGCGGGACCGTGCGCCGTTCGAGCTTTCCGGCGGGGAAAAGAAACGCGCGGCCATCGCCTCTGTCATGTCGCTCGAGCCCGACGTCGTGCTGCTCGATGAGCCCACGGCCAGCCTCGATCCGCGGACCAAGTGGGTGCTGGTCAACCTGATTCAGCGGCTTGCGGACGAAGGGAAAACGATCATCGTGGCCACGCACGAGCTCGAGATTGTCCCGATCGTGGCAGATCGTGTCGTCGTGATCGGCGAAGACCGGCGGATCCTCGCCGATGGTCCCGCTGCCGACATTCTTGGCGACGACGCGCTGCTCATCCGCGCGAACCTGATCCACGAACACCTCCATCGGCACGCCACGATTACGCACGCCCATCCCCACGAGGAGGGCCACCACGAAGAGCTCGCCGCCGTCGATCACTGACACATGTGCCGCGTCGTAGTTGTTTGGCAAGGCGTTTGTCATAAAGAGCGGCATGTCCCGCGGCGATGACTGACCAGCAACCGGCCGCCGCCCGTATACTGGGTGTAGTGGATAGTGAGATTCGTCACGACTTCACCGCGGCCATTGCCGGCGCGGACCACGATGTCGACCTCTTCGGCGGCGCCATCGCCATTGCCCGGTTGAGCGGATCCGCGGTCGATGCGCACGCCGTCGCGCGTGAACTTGACCGCTTCGCAGAGAGCGTCCGTGACGACGTAGGGGACACAGCCGACGTCGAGGCGCTCGCCCACGCAATCGACCACGAACTCTTCACGGTCCGTGGATTCCACGGCAACGCGACCGATTACTCCGACCCGGCGAACAGTTACCTCGACCAGGTCGTCGCCCGGCGAACGGGCATCCCGATCACGTTGTCCCTCGTTTACATGGAGGTCGCACAGCGTGTTGGCCTGCGCTGCGACGGCATCGGCTACCCGGGCCACTTCATCGTGCGCTGCGGGCCACCGGACGCCCCGCTCTACGTCGATCCCTTCCAGCAGGGCATCCGCCTCGACCGCGACGAGCTGCTCGCCAACCTGCGCTCCGCCCGGCTCGGCGGCGCCACGCCGGAGTCGTTCCTCGCTGCTGTTACCCGCCGCCAGCTCCTGCAGCGCATGCTCAACAACCTGCACGTCAGCTTCCGCGACCGTCGCGACCTCGCGCGATGGCGCGAGGCGGTCGAGCTCTTACTCGTGATCGAGCCCTGGAACGCCGCGCTGGTTGGCGAACGGGGCATGTTGAATTACCGTCTGGGCAATCGCGCCGAGGCCCTCATCGACCTCGAGCGGTATGTCGCCGCGGGAGAGCCCCAATCGGTCAACGCCGGCGCTAAGAGGCTGCTGGACGAACTTCGCCTCCAATTCGGAAGTCGAGAGGAACTGCGATGACGACGGAACCGCTTCACCGCCCATCAGGATCACCCGCCCGGGGGCGAGCCGCGCTGCAGCGCTCAATCGCCTGGTATCTCCGGCAGCTGTCCCGCGTGTTCAATGTCCTCACCGACGAAGAGCTGGACCGCCTCATCCCGATGCTCACGGAACGCCAGTTCCGGCCGCGCCAGGTGCTCTTTGCCGCCGGCGATCCGGCCGAGCGCGTGTTCCTCATCCTCCGCGGCCGCGTGAAGATCTACCAGGTCGCCGAGAACGGCAAGGAGATCATCCTCGATGTCGTGGGCAAGGGTGACGTCGTCGGCGACATGGCCGTCGTCGAGGACGGTGAGCGCACGGCCTGTGCCCAGGCGATCGACGAGACGGTCGCGGTCAGCATCTCCTGGGAGGACTTCTCCCACCTCATGCAGCAGTCCCCGAAGCTGGGTTTCGCGATGATGGAGCTGATGGCGAAGCGCCTCGCCGGGATGCAGCGCACGTTCATGAACATCGTCTCGAAGCCCGTCTCGGCGCGCCTCGCGGACACGCTCCTCAATCGCCAGGAGGACGGCGTCGTTCATCTCGGCCTCACGCACCAGGAGCTCGCGCAGACGATCGGCACGAGCCGCGAAACCGTGACGGCGCTCCTCAGCCGTTTCGTCGTCCTCGGCGCAATCACGCCGATCGGAGACGGCTACCGCATCACCGACGAAGACGTGCTTGACGACATCGCCAACGGCGACCTCGCTGTGTCGCCGCGCCACCCCGTGGGCCCGCAGCCGAGCACGATCGCACCGTAATGACCGCCCCCGGCTCGGCCGCCGTGCCGCCGCTGGTGGGCGGACGCGAGGGTCCCGCCCTGATCGCTCATGGCGCCGGGAACAACGCCACCCTGGCACAGCAGGCCGTCGCCGCCGGCGCGGACTTCCTGGAGGTCGACCTCTGGGTACACCGCGGTCGCTTCGAGGCGCGCCACGAGCGAGCGGCCTATCCCCTGCCCTTCCTGTTCGAAAAGTGGTATTTGCGCCGCCTGCCACGGCAGCCGTTCGGGCTCGCCGAGCTCTTCCGCGAGGCTGGCCATGCGGCGCGCGTCTTCCTCGATCTCAAGAACGGTGGCGCCGAAGCCGCGCAGCTGGTCCGCCGCTCGCTCGATGCCGCCGGTACAGGCGTCTCCATCGCCGCATCCGCGCAGCAGTGGCGCATCCTGCGCGCGCTCGCCGAGGCCGTCCCGGAGGCGGACCTGTTCTACTCCATCGACGTGGTCGCCAAGCTCGATCTCTTCCTCTCCGTGATGGAGCGCGATGTCGTGCCTCGGGGCGTGTCGTGCCGGCACGAGCTGCTGACGCCCGCCCTCGTCCAGCGCCTGCATGAACGCGGCCTGGCCGTCGTCGCCTGGACGGTTGACGAGCTGGAACGCGCTCGCGAGCTGGTGTCGTGGGGTGTGGACGGCGTCACAACCCACCAGGTGAAGGCGTTCCGCCCGGCGCTCGTCCACTCCACATGAAGCCGGTCTCGGTCTACGTGCACATCCCCTTCTGCACGGTGAAGTGCGGCTACTGCGATTTCAACGCATACGCTGGTCTCGATTCCCTCAAGGACGCGTACGCTCGTGCGCTCGTCACGGAGATTGAGGTGGCGCGCCCGTTGTTGTCGGACCACACGGTGGTTACGGTGGCGTTCGGTGGCGGGACGCCGGGCGAGGTGCCTGCGGCACACATCGCCGCCGTCCTTGAGGCGATCACGAAGCAATGGGCAGTGGAACCGGGCGCCGAGGTCAGCCTGGAAGCCAATCCGGTGTCGACCAACGCGCAGCACCTGCGCGAATTGCGCGCGGCAGGGGTCACCCGCATCTCCTTCGGCGTCCAGAGCCTTGACGCAGAGGAGCTCCGCTTCCTCGACAGGCTGCACTCGCCCGAAGCCGCCGCGGCCTCCGTGGCCAACGCACGGCGGGAAGGCATCGCAAGCGTGGGCGTTGACCTCATCTACGGTCTCCCTGGGCAGTCACTGGCCAGCTGGCAGCGATCGCTGCAAGACGCCATCGCCCTCGAACCCGATCACATCTCGGCATACGCCCTCACCATCGAGGACGGCACGCCGCTCGCGCGCCGCGTCTCCGCCGGCGAGGTCGTGCCGCTGGACGGCGACGCCGTGGCGGACATGTACGAGAGCGCCGAAGCGATCCTCGAGAAAGCAGGATTCGAACACTACGAGATTTCGAACTGGGCGAAGCCCGGCCACCGCTCTCGCCACAACCTTGGCTACTGGACCGACCGCGAATACCTGGCTATCGGCGCCGGCGCACACGGCTACCTTGCCGGCGAACGCTACGAGAACGTCGCCCACCCGCGCGACTACATCGCCGCCGTCGAGGGGTCCGGCTTACGCCCGGCGCTCCTCCGAAGCTACATCCCGGATGAGTCGACCGCGATGTTCGATTGGGTCACGCTGCGGCTGCGGCTCATCGAAGGGTTCCCGGTTCACGAGTTCGAGCAGCGCTTCGGCAAACCCCTGGATGCGGTCTTCGGAGAGCCACTGAGGGCCGCGGCTCAGGCTGGCGTATTGGCGTACGGCGCACAGGTGCGGCTCACGCCGCGCGGCCGTCTGCTGCACGCCGAACTGGCCGCCGAGCTGCTGGCGTTCGAGAGATAGGCGGCCGGGTTCCCGTCAGGCCGGTTCCGGCTCCACTTCGACCTTCGGGCCTCGGCCCGTGATGCGGCGGAAGAACTTGCCGATGTCGTTGTTCTCCCACGCCACCAGCAGCTGCGAAGCAATGCCGATCGAGCTGTAGGTCCCACTGATCACGCCGACGAGCAGCACGATCAGGAAGTTGCGGATCGTGACGCCGCCGATCAGCAGCATCGCCAGCACCGTCAGCACGACCACGAAGGACGTGTTGATGGACCGCGCCAGCGTCTCCGTCAGGCTCGCGTTCACCGCTTCCTCGAACGGGATGAACGGGTCGTGCGCGATGTTCTCGCGGATGCGGTCGAACACCACGATCGTGTCGTGGACGGAGAAGCCGATGACCGTGAGCAACGCAGTGATGAAGGCCGTGTCGACTTCGGTGTTGAACAGCTTCCCGAGGAGCGAGAAGAGGCCGAGGATGACGAATGCATCGTGCAGAAGGGCGAGCACCGCTGCCGCGCCATAGAGGAAGGGCTTCGGCAGGTGCCGGAACGCCCACGAGATGTAGAGGAGGATCGCGATCGAGGCGGCGATGACCGCATACGTGGCGTTCTTGGCGATCTCTGTCGAGACCGTGCTGGAAACGGTGGAGAAGTCCTGCCGCGTCATCGCCCCGAAGCGGGCGCGAAGCGCTGTTTCGATCGTGTCGATCTCACCGGCGGGCGCCGGTCCGGCCGCCTGCGCATTGAGTGTTGGCGCACCCTGCAATTCGCGGGTGCGGATGAGGTACGTGTTGGTACCGGCGCCCTGGATGCGGGCATCGGAGAAGCCGATCTTCGACATCTCATCCCGGAGGTCGCTCTGGCTTACGGACTGCTCCGTGAACTGCTCGGTAAACGACGAGCCGGAACTGAACTCGATGCCGGTCTTCAGGTGTGGAGGGATGGCGAGGACAACGGCCGCTGCGATGAAGAAGATCATCGAGAAGCCAAGGTAGTACCAGCGCTTTCCTGAGAAGTCGAGCATCTGCCTAATCCCCCGCGTCCGCTGCTGGATCTGCCTGGGCCGCCCCGCGGGCGCTCGGCAACCGCCGCACTTCGTCCGCATTGAAGAGCCAGTGATTCTTCGCCAGTCGCGTCCCCTGGACCATCTTCAGGAACGTACGGGTCACCGTGATGGCGGAGAACATGCTCACTCCGACGCCGATCGCCAGCGTTAGTGCGAAGCCCTTCACGAGCGTGGCGCCGAACTGGTTGCCGAACCAGTAGAGAATGAGACAGGTGATGAGCGTCGACACGTTCGAATCGCGAATCGAGCTCCATGCGCGTCGGAAGCCCAGGTCGATGGCGGCGTTCAACGTCCGCCCGCGCCGTAACTCTTCCTTCATGCGTTCGAAGATGAGGATGTTGGCGTCGACCGCGATGCCGATCGACAGCACGAATGCCGCGATGCCGGACAGAGTCAGCGTTACCGGCCAGAGCTTGAACACCATCAGGGTGAGCGCCGTATACACAGCCAGCGCCGCCGAAGCCAGCACGCCCGGCAGCCGGTAGTACAGGATCATGAACAGCATGACCGCGAGCAGGCCCACCTCACCGGCGTGAACCGAAGCCACGACGGAGTCCTCGCCCAGCGTGGCGCTCACTTCCTGCGACTGGATCGTCTTCAGCGGGATCGGGAGCGCACCACTGTTGAGGAGCGAGGAGAGGTCGCTGGCCGAGGAGAACGTAGGCTGGCCGGTAATCTGCCCCTGGTCCGAGATCACGCCCTGGACGGTGGCATTGGAGATGATCTGGCCGTCGAGTTCGATGACCAGCTGCTGCGCCGGGGTGCCGACGTTCTGGGGTAGCAACGCTCGGCTGGTGATCTGCTCCATCAGCTTCGAGCCGATCGAGTCCGTTTCAAACGAGACGGCGTAGGTCGTCGCCTGGCGGACCGGGGTCGTGTTGTTCTTCAGGTGCTGGCCGGTCATCGCGATCGTCTCGCCATCGACCACGCCCGTCGCCGGGACAAGGTTGCCGGCGTCGTCGTACGTCATGAACGTAAGCTGCGCGGTACGGCCGACCTGCGCCTCCGCCTCGTCCTTCGTGACGCCCGGGATGGAGACCACGATGCGGTTGCCGTTCGACGTCTGAACTTCCGCTTCGCTCACGCCGAGGGCGTTGACGCGACGCTCGATGACCTTCTTCGCGCCGTCGATCGCTGTCGAGAGGTCGCCCTTGTACTGGTCGGGATTGCTGGGAGCGAGAACGAGGTACGCCCCGCCGCGCAGGTCGAGCCCGAGGCGCATGGTGGAGCGATCGAAGCTGCCGACGCTGAAGCCGCGCCCCTGTGGCCAGAAGTCGCCCGGCAGGTAACGGCCGGGGTCGCTCGGGAAGACGACGATGACGGCGAAGGTGCTGAGGATGAGCACGCCGATGAACAGGGCGAGCGTTGATGAACTACGCACTCGTGTGGGAAACCTCTCCGGTGGTGGGTTCCTTGGCGGCGGAGGCCTCTTCCTCCGCGACGGGTTCCAGCGTTGTCAGGCGCCGCGAAATCGCATCGGTCACGGCGCGCACGCGCACGTCGGGAGCAATCTGGAGGATGATCTCGGTCGGTCCGTCGGCTGGCGTGATCACGTCGATCACCTCTCCGATAAGCCCGCCCGTCGTCACGACTTCGTCGCCGATCTGGAGCGTCTGAACAGCCTTGCGCTGTTCTTTCTGATTCTTGAGGACCGGCTGGAGGAGGATGAAGTAGAACGCGACGACCGCCAGCACGGTGTAAAAGATGACGCTCCACATGACGGCCATAGGGGGAAACTCCTGCTCTCGTCGGTGGGGCGGTCAATCATTCGATGCCCTGAGATCCGCCGCGACGGAGCGTGCAAGCGAAAGAGCCTCATCTCGTCCTGAAATGGTGCCTTCGAGTTGGGCTCTGCGAATGGATGTTAGGACAGCCCCCAGCAATCGTCCACTTTCCAGGTTCAGTTCCGCGATCAGATCGTCCCCCGTGATGATCGGCGGTTCGCCCTCCTCGGTCGCAGCGACGGAACGGCCCACGACGTAGTTCACGAAGCCCAGGTGTCGGCGGTAATTCTCCCGCGTGTAGCCCGGCCCGCGGGTGGCCATGCCGTCGGAAAGGTTGAGCAGCATCAAGGGCAAAACGTGGCCGTTGAGATCGTTCACGAACTTGCGTACCGCACGGTCGCTGACGGGCCACGAGCGGATGAGCTCGCCCGGGCGAAGGTGGTAGCGGATGAGGCGTGCGATGAAGTCCGTCGCCGACGGTCCGAACCCCAGTGCCGGCAACCGCTCACGCATCAGCTCCGCGCCACGTGGGCCGTGACGCGGAAAGCGGAGCCGCCCCTCGACAATCGTTGCCGTGACGGGCTTCGCCACGTCGTGGACCAGGCACGCGAGGCGCGTCAGCACGATGACGGGGATGCCGTCCATCTCGCCCGCGAGCGACTCGTCCAGGTCCAGCCAATTCAGCGCCTCGCGCAGCTCCGCGCCGTCCTCGCCTGTGCCGCACGCCGCGTCGAACGCTGCGACGGCGGCGAAATTGTGGTCGAGGACGTCGTAGTAATGCAGCTCCGGTTGGCCGAAACCGCGGCCGAGGTCGAGTTCGGGGATCAGATGGGTGAGGTCGCCCGCCAGGTCGAGGCTGCGCAGGGCCTCAGACGGGCGGGGGGCCGAGAGCGCGTCGATCAGAAGCGGCGATGCCATCTGGTGAGACTCTCGGCCGAGACACCCGCGGCCTGCCGAAGCGGGCCGCTCAGGCCCGCGGGTGGGCCTTGTCGTATTCGACGCGTTTCTGTTCGTCGGTGAGGTGCGTGTAGATCTGCGTCGTCGAGATGCTGGCGTGCCCAAGCGCGTCCTGGACATTACGCAAAGGCATGCCCCCCGACAGCATATGTGTGGCGAATGTATGGCGCAGCGTGTGCGGTGTGATCGCCTTATCGAGGTTCGCTTCGCGGGCGTAGTTCTTCAGGATCAGCCAGAACCCCTGCCTCGTCAGCCGCTCTCCCCGGCGGTTGACGAAGAGCGCCGGCTCTCGCCGGTTGCGGACCAGCCGCGGCCGCACGTGGAAGATGTATTGCCGAAGTTCATCGACCGGCCGCTGGTGCAGTGGAAGCACCCGCTCGCGCTCGCCCTTGCCCAGGCAGCGGACCGTCACAGGGTCGCTTTCCAGTGCGATGTCGCTCACATCGAGCGAAACCAGTTCGGTCACGCGGAGGCCGGTTGCGTAGAGCAGTTCGAGCATCGCCTTGTCGCGGCGCGCTTCCGGCGTGGAGCGCCGTGCAGGCTGCTCCAGAAGCTCGTCCACTTCTCGTGTGGTGAGTGCACGCGGCAGCGATTTCCCCACCTGAGGTGACTTCAGCTGTTCCGTCGGGTCGTTCTCGACCATGCCCTCAGCCGCCAAAAAGCCGAAGAACGACTTCACTGCGGCCACCTTCCGCGCCACCGTCGCGTCCTTATAGGAGCGATCGCGAAGGTCCGCGACGAAGGCCACGACGTGCTCGCCCTGGATCATCGTCCAGGGGCGCTCGGAGCCGTTGACGGCATACTTTTGGAACTGCGCGAGGTCGTTCCTGTAGGCCGCGATCGTGTTGTTCGAAGCGTTCTTCTCCACCGCCAGGAAATTCAAAAACTGGGCGATGCACTCGTCCATAACGTCGCTACCCTCGATTGCAAGAAACGGTCGTGGTCTCCGGAGCGCGGCCATAATAGGCAGCGCCGCGAGAGGCTGTCCACAGAATTCCGTGCATTTCTTTGTGAAGATCCGAGGCGGAAATTATATGGCTTTGAAATGCACGGTTCATGCCGACCAACCCCATCGCGCCCTCAGCGCGCCTCGCCCAGTGTGGCCCCAGCTCGTCATAACAGGCAAGCGCGCGAGCGTGTAACTCACCTCCGCGTCTGTCCGCCGGCTACTCCTTGCAGTTGTCGCTGTACGATGGACTGAACGCTTACAGGAGCGCACTCGCATGGTCGGTTTCGAACTTTCGGACGAAGAGAAGCTTGTTCAGCAGGTCGCGCACGACTTCGCAAAGAAAGAGATCCGGCCCGTCGCCGCCTACTACGACGAACACGAAGAGGTCCCCTACGACATCATCAAGAAGGCCGCTGCCATCGGTTTCGGCGTCTCCCGCGAGGGAGGCGTGCTCGAGGGCGGCGGATTGGCGCTCCTGCCGTCGATCATGGCCGAAGAGCTCTCGTGGGGCTGCGCCGGCATAGCCCTCGCGATCAATTCGTCCGGCCTTGCCGCGGCCGCCATCTCGGCGACGGGCTCGCCCGAGCAGCGACAGGAGTGGTTGGCGCGCATCGCCTCCGACGCGAACGAGGTTCACCTCGGCGCGATGTGCCTCACCGAGCCAGACGCCGGCTCCGACGTGGCCAACATCCAGACCACCGCTATCCGCGACGGCGACGAGTACGTGCTCAACGGCGAGAAACAGTTCATCACGAACGGCGGCATCGCCGATGTGCACGTGGTCTTCGCCACGGAGGACCGTGCGAAAGGTTGGGCCGGCCTCGGCGCCTACGTGATCCCCGCCGGAACGCCCGGGCTCGAAGCCGGCACCACGTGGAAGAAGATGGGCATTCGCGCCTCGCACACGGCGAACGTCGTCCTCAACGACTGCCGGATTCCGGCCGCGAACAAGCTTGGCGCGGCGCCCGCGGGCGGCGGCGGCAGCGGCGGCGGCCCCGGCGCGATGGGTGCGCTCATGACGCTCGAACGGACGCGGCCGGTCGTCGGCGCGTACGCTCTCGGCATCGGGCGCGCCGCCTACGAATACGCCCTCGACTACGCGAAGGAGCGCGTGCAGTTTGGCCGGCCGATCATCAAGAACCAGGCGATCAGCTTCATGCTGGCGGACATGGCGATGGCGGTGGATTCAGCCCGCCTCATGGTCTGGCGCGCGGCCTGGATGGGCGGAGCCAACCAGCCCTACCTGCAGGCCGAGGGCTCCATGGCGAAGTGCTTCGCGAGCGACATGGCCATGAAGGTCACCGTCGACGCAGTACAGGTGCTCGGCGGCCAGGGCTTCATGCGTGACCACCCGGTCGAAAAATGGGTCCGCGACGCCAAGATCTTCCAGATCTTCGAGGGTACCAACCAGATTCAGCGGCTCGTCATCGGCCGAGCGCTGGAGGCTTTGCCCAGGCGGACGTGAGTCTCGGAAGGCCGCCTAGCCGAGGGCTTCGAGCCGCCGCTTGAGGCTCGCCAGGAAGCCACCCGCTTCGAGCCCGTCCATCGCGCGGTGGTCGAAGCTCAGGCAGACGTTGACGATCGAGCGCACGGCGATCGCGTCGTTCTCGAGAACCACGGGTCGTTTCACTACCCGTTCCATGGTCACGATCGCGACCTGCGGGTAGTTCACGATCGGCTTCGACGTGATCGAGCCGAAGGCGCCGGTGTTGTTGACCGTGAAGGTTCCGCCCTCCACGTCTTCGACGCGCAGTTTGCGTGCGTGTGCGCGTTGGGCCACATCGGCGATACGTTTTGCGAGCCCTGTCACGTTAAGGTCGCCCGCGCCGTGGATGACCGGCACCACCAGCCCCGATTCGCTTGCGACGGCGATGCCGATATCGAGATCGTGATAGCGGCGCAGCTCGTCGCCCTCCCATCGCGCGTTGAGCATCGGGAATTCTCGGAGCGCCTCGCACACCGCTGCCGTGAAGTACGGCAGTAGCGTCAGGTCGACGCCCTCTTGCTGGCGGAAGCGCTCGCGCTCGCGTGTGCGCAGTGCGACGAGCGCCGTCACGTCGGCTTCGACCATGGTCCACGCCTGCGGCGCCTCGACGTTGGACCGTTGGAGGTTCTCGGCGATCTTGCGGCGCGTCGGCGAAAGCGTGACGGCCTCATACCCGCCGCGCGACGGAGCTCCGGCCCCTCGATCGGGCGGTTGCGATGGCTGCGGGGCAGTCGCACGCTCCGCGCCGGCGATAGCGGCCTCCACGTCCTTCCGGGTGACGCGCCCGCCGATGCCGCTCCCCGCCACGTTTTCGAGGTTCACCGAGTGCTCCCGCGCGAGACGCATCACGGCGGGCGAGTAGAACCGGCTGCGGTCGTCGGGCTTCTTGCCATCTGCTCGTTCGCGCCGCGCCGGAGCGGCAACGGCGACCGGCCGAGGCTCCGGCTGGCGCTCCTCCGCCTCGGGTTCGTCCTCGCGGATGGCCATCGGCCCACCGCTCCACCCCGCTGCCGCCCGCCGCGGAGCCTGAACAGCGCCGTTGGTGGGCGGTGCCGAACCTTGCGTTTCCTGGACGGTACACAGCGCCGCCCCGATCTCCACCGTCTCGCCCTCTGGCACGAGGATCTCTCCCATAGTGCCCTCGAACGGCGACGGTAGCTCGGCGGTGACTTTTTCGGTCTCGATCTCGCAGAGCGCGTCATCGAGCGCGACGCTCTCGCCCGGCTGCTTGAGCCACTTGAGGATTGTCCCCTCGGTGACGGACTCGCCGAGCTGCGGCATCGTCACTGTCGTCACCGCGCCACCCCGCTCACGCCAGGCATTTGCTCCTCGAGGTGGTGCATCAGTACGCCGCCAGGTCCCGTGCGGCCGCGGCAATCTTGTCCCGGTCGGGCATGAAGAACTCTTCCATCGCGTGGTGATAGGGCATCGAGGGAATGTCGGGCGCCGCGATTCGCCGCACGGGCGCGTCCAGGTACTCGAAAGCGTGCTCCGCCACCAGCGCCGCGATCTCCCCACCGAAACCGCCGGTCAGCGTGTCCTCATGGACGATCAGCACCTTCCCGGTTGCTTTCGCGCTCTCAACGATCGTCTCGACGTCCAGGGGCAGCATCGACAGGAGGTCGACCACCGTGCACTCGATGCCCTCGGAGGCGAGGGTCGTCGCCGCGGCGAGCGACTCGTGGAGCATGAAGCCATAGGCGATGATCGTCAGGTCTCCGCCCTTGCGTGTGATCCGGGCGCGGCCGATCTGCGTTTCTGCCGGCGCGCCTTCCATCTCCTGGCGGATCAGGCGGTACGTCCGCTTGTGCTCCAGGAACAGCACCGGGTTCGGGTCGGCGATTGATGCCTTCAGGAGGCTGCGGTAATCCGCGGGGAACGCCGGCGCGACCACCTTCAAGCCGGGCATGTGGGCGTAGTACGCCTCGATGCTCTGTGAGTGGTGCTGTCCGCCGTGGACGCCGCCGCCCCATGGCGTGCGCACCACCATCGGTAGATAGGCATCGCCGTTCGTCCGGTAGCACCAGCGCGAAGCCTCGCTGCAAAGCTGGTCGAATCCGCTGTGGATGAAGTCCGCGAACTGGATTTCGGCGATCGGCCGCATGCCATAGTGCGCCGCGCCGATCGATATCCCGATGATGCCCGACTCCGCCAGCGGCGAATCGATCAGCCGCTCGGGGTACTTCGCCTTGAGCCCTTCCGTCGCTCGGAAGACGCCCCCCGCCTCGACGTCCTCGCCGAAGATGAACACGCGGTCGTCGGCCGCCAGCGCCTCGTCGAGCGTGGAACGGATGGCCTCGATCACCGTTGCGGTCGCCATCAGAGTTCCTTGTACACGAACCCGAGCGCCTCTTCGGGCTCGGGGTCAGGTTGCATCAACGCCCACTGCGCCGCGTCCCGCACTTCTTCCTCCACGCGTGCCTGGATCTCGTCGAGGTCTTCGCGCGGGAAGATACCGTCGCTTTCGACCCGCGTGCGGAACAGCGTGACCGGGTCGCGTTTGGTCCACTCCTCCAGCTCCGCCTTCGTGCGGTAGCGTGAATCGTCGTCGTCGCTCGAGTGGGGCCAGAGCCGGTAGCACTTCGCCTCGATCAGGTAGGGACCTCCGCCGCGGCGCGCCTGGTCGACGGCGGGGCGCACGTTCTGGTACACCGCAATGCAATCCATGCCATCGACGACGGCGTTCTGGACCCCGTAGCCGCGAGCGCGGTCCGCGACGTGCTCGAACGGCATCTCCTTCTCGTTCGACTCGGTGATGGCGTACCCGTTGTTCTCGACATAAAAGATCACAGGTAGCTTGTGAATCGCGGAAAAGTTCAGCGCTTCGTGGAAGTCCCCTTTGCTCGTGCTCCCCTCGCCGCAACACGTCAGGGCCACGATCGGGTCGTTGCGCAGTTTCGCGGCGAGCCCGATGCCGGTCGCGTGCAGCAACTGTGTCGCCACCACGCTCGATTGCGTGACGATGCGTCGCGAGGCGTTCCCCCAGTGCGATGGCATCTGGCGCCCGTGGCTGTTGGGGTCGTCGCGCTTCCCGAGGAGGTTGAGCATCGCCTCCCGGGCGGTCATGCCGAACACCAGGTTCATGCCGAGGTCACGGTAGTACGGGACGAGGTAGTCGACGCCCTTGTTCAGCGCCATCGCCGCCCCCACCTGTGCCGCTTCCTGGCCGGCGCCGGCGATGACGAAGGGCGCCCGTCCCTGGCGGTTCATCGCCAGCATCCGTTCGTTCAGGCGGCGAGCAAGCAACATGTAGTAGTACATGTCTTCCAGCTGCTGTTCGCTCAGCAGGTACTCGTCGATCGGTTTCTGTGATCTGCTTCGCCGCGTGCGCGCAGTCGTCATCGAAGGTCCGGTTTCAAGCTCTGCACCGTTTCGTCGCCGGGTTGTTGCTGCCATCTGCAGCCGATCCTGCCACGGCCGTCCGTTCTAGCTAGCCTTCGACTGGCGGTAGATATTCGTCCGAGCATCCCGCATGCGTATCTGTAACGTTGTGAGCCAGCGTGTGTCCCGTCGTGTCCGCCTGGTTCAGCCGCTGTTCGATCGGAGCGGGATTGATGGCGATGCGTGTCGGCCCGCCTCCACCGCCCAGCTGACTCACCATCACGGCGATGACGGGTAGCGCGGCAAACGGAACCGGGAGCAACAGGGCCGCAATGAGCGACTTGTGACGCATCGGAACCCCCCTTTACGCAGGCGGCTTCATAGTACACCCGTCACGCAAGCCCCGAATACCGTATATGGCAAAACGCAGGGTAACCCCTGTGTTTAAATACGGCACGCATATCGGCTTCCTCATTCACACTGACAGCCGCGAAACACCGGCGGTAACATCATCGGGCAGGCCCCAGACGCACCCCACGGAGGCGACCGAATAGCCGCGAACAGGACCATCGCTGTGGTCGACGTCGGATCGAATTCCGTGCGTCTTCTCGTCGCTCGCGAACTCTCCCCCGTTGCTTTCGAGGTGGTCGACGAAGAGCGCTACGATGCCCGCCTGGGCGAGGGCCAATCCGGCGGCGACCTCACCGAGGAAGCCATCGAGCGCGGCCTGGCTGCCCTCCGCATCGTCACGCAGGTGGCGCTCTCGCACTTTCCGACGGCCCTCACCGTGGTCGGTACCGAGGCCCTGCGTCGCGCGCCCAACGCCGCCGCATTCATCGATGCCGCCCGTCAACAGACCGGCCTCACCGTGCGCGTCCTTTCCGGCCGTGAAGAGGCCTTTGCCGGCTTCCTCGGCGTGATCAACAGCACCGGCCTGCGCGATGGGCACCTCGTGGACATCGGCGGTGGCTCACTCGAGCTCATGCGCGTCGAGTCGCGCAACCTTGCGTCCGTCCAATCCGAGCCGCTCGGCGCCATCTATGCCCGCGAAAAGTACTTCAAGAACGACCCCCCCTCGGGCCGCGACGTGCGGAGCCTGCGGAAGGCGGTTCGCCAGCAGATCAAGGTCGAAGCAGCCTACCCTTCGCTCTACAGCACGGGCGGCGCCGTCCGAAACCTCGCCCGCCTCGTCCGGCTCAAGCGCCATTACCCACTGCGCCGCATCCATGGCTTCACCATCGAACGCCGCGAGATCCGGCGGTTGGCGAACACGCTTACGCGGTCGACCCCGGATCAGCGCCGCCAGATGCCCGGCTTGAACGCCAGCCGCGTAGATACGCTTCCTGCCGCTGCCGTCGTGATCGACGAGGTGATGGAACTCACCGGGGCGACCGAACTGACCGTGGCGGGGCAGGGCCTCCGCGAAGGACTCGTGTGGCAGGAGCTGCGCTCCGATGTCCCCGTCGTGCCCGATGTTCGCGCCGCCTCCATCGGGGGCCTCGGCCGGGCCAACGGCGTCGACGAGCTGTCAGCCGAACCGGTCGTGAACGCCGCGGCCGAGCTCTTCAACGCCACCGCACCCCTCCACGGCTACGGCCCCGCCGAACTCGAGCTCCTGCTGTACGCGAGCCGGCTGGCCGGCATTGGAATGCACGTCGACTACTACAACCGCGATCGCCACGCCGAATACCTGGTCCACAGCGGCGACCTCCGCGGGTTCTCCCATCGCGAGATCATTCTCCTGGCCGCACTCGTGCGGAATGCCGTGTCGGGAACGCCCGATCTCTCCGTTTACCGCGGAATCGTGCAGGCCGACGATTCGCGCCGCGCGCTCGTGCTCTCCGTGTTGCTGGGGATGGCGCGCGCCGTCCGTCGACGCATTCCCTCGCCCGTCCTTGGGTTCGAAGCCGTCCTTCGCGACGGCGTCCTCGCACTGAAGCTCACAGGGATCGCTCCCCTCGACTCTGAGGTCTACGAACTCGAACGCCAGCAGAAGCGTTTTGAATCGAATTTCAAAGCGGCCCTCGCCATCGAGGCCTGCGTGACCTCAACGCGCTGACATGGCCACCGCGCGAAGCGCTGCCGGCTGAAGCAGCCATTCAAGCGTGCAGTGTCCCGGCCCCGGACGGTCGCCCGAATCGACGAGCGCCGCGCTGCCTTTCTTGAAAACGGCGATCATGCCGTCGTGCTCGCCGGTCAGCAGCCACGAAAGCGTCGCCGAGATGTGGGGCTCATGGCCGACGCAGAGCACGCGGTCGGAGTCCACGTCGTCGAGTTCCCGCAGCAGCTCGACATCGTTTCCGGAAGCGAGCGCGTCGCAGATCCGGGTTTTCTGAAGTCCGTAGGCAGCGAGCAGGATCTCCGCCGTTTCTCTCGCCCGCACGAGGGGGCTTGTGACAATAACGTCCGGAACGAACAGCCGTTTCAGTCCCTGCGCTGCCTCTTCCATACGCTCACGGCCGCGCGGGGTTAGCGGACGAAGGCCGTCGTCTTCGTTTCCGGGACTCCCGCGCTCCATAGCGATCGCATGCCGGACGAGGCAGAGTTCCACCCTATTCGCCCGGCTCCGGAGGCGCGGGCTCGGCCGAAACCAGTCGCACCGCGGTGACTTTCCATTGGCCCATGATGGGCTTCCACGACGTTGCCAGCGTCGCCTTTCCGACCGACGAGGAGAAGGAGACGTGGAATACCTCCGCGTCCCCCTCCGCCGGCGCCTCCTCGATCTGGTAGCTCTCGATGCTCGGCATGCTCGTTGGCGACAGCGCGCCCGCCGACGCCCCCATCTGCATCATTTGGGCGAGCGCCTCCGGCGTGATGTCGGACATGAGCTGAGCGAGGTTCCCCGACATCACGGCCTGGGCGGTGCGCTCGACGGCCGCCCGCGCCGGGCCCGGGTCCATCGACACCTAACGCTCGGCCACGTCGTCGATCTGCCACTTCCCTCCGCTGTCGACCCACTTGCTCCAGACGACGCGCGTCTTGTCGCCGATATAGCTGATCTCGGCCTCGTTGTTGCCCAGGTCCTTCACTTCGTACTTGTTGGCGGTAATGGGGTTTGCCGCCAACGCCATCACCTTGGTCATAGCGTTGGGTGTGAAGTCGCCCATGAGCGCGGCCATGTTGCCGGTGACCACGTCATTTGCGTGGCGGTTTTGTGTTTCGCGAAGTTCGGCCATGTGGTCTTGCTATCCTTCCGATCGGTAAGTTCGCGCGAAGCATATCCGGCCCGTGGCGACGGTCGCAATCACGCCGGCTGTCGATCGCGCGCCGTCCCGTTCGTCACACTCGCGAAGGCGCGAAGATAGCCGCCTCACAGGAGGACCACGTTGCGTTACATGCTGCTGATCTACACCGAGGAGCAGAGCGACCTCCAGCCCGGTCAGCCCGGCTTCGACGAGATGATGCAGGGCTACGGCCTGTTCACCGAGCGCGTCCACGCGGACGGCGTATTCGTCGCTGGTGAGCCTCTCCAGCCCACGGTCACGGCTACCACGCTCCGCAGCGGCCGCGGCACACCGATGATCGTGGACGGCCCATTCGCCGAGACCAGGGAACAACTGGCCGGCTTCTACATTCTCGAGTGCGAAGGCATCGACAGCGCGGCGGCGTACGCCGCGATGATCCCCGGCGCCGCGTACGGCGCGGTTGAGGTGCGCCAGACGGCCGGCCACGATCCGCGCGTCTTCGATCATGGACCCGGCAACCGCTACGTCCTCCTGATCTACGGCGATGAATCAAGATCTGTGCCTTCGTCCGACGCCATCGACGACGATGTCGTCGCGGGTCACTGGCGATTCATCGACGAAATGACCGCGCGCGGGGCCTACTGCGTCGCGGATGCGCTTCTACCCTCATCAGGGTCCGTCACCGTTCGCGTCCGGGAGGGCAAGACGGTGCGAACGGATGGCCCCTTTGCTGAGACCAAGGAGCAGCTCGCCGGGTTCTACGAGCTCCAACTGGCCGATCTCGACGACGCCCTGGCGACGACCAAGCATTTCATGGCAATTTCGCAGTCTCACTGCGTCGAAGTGCGCCCGGTGGCTCGATTCGGTTAGGGGCGTGGGACGCGTTGTGACTGCGGGTTACCCTTGCCCGGTGACAACACCGCCGGACCGCTCGGTCTCCCAGGGCGCAATCGAACGTCTGTTCCGCCAGGAACACGGCCGCATCCTCGCCGGGCTGATCAGCTTCCTCGGCGACTTCGACCTCGCCGAAGAAGCGCTCCAGGAAGCGTTGCTCGTCGCCTGTGAGCGTTGGCCTGCGGACGGCGTTCCCTCCAACGCCCGTGCCTGGATCATGACGGCTGCGCGCAACGTGGCCGTCGACCGGCTCCGTCGGGCCCGGACCTTCGAACGCAAGCGGGCCGAGCTCCAAACGCTTGCCCGGCTTGAGGCGTCCGCGAAACGGGAGGCGCCGATGCTGCTCTCAGATGACCGCCTGCGCCTCATCTTCACCTGCTGCCATCCGGCTCTTGCGCCGGAGGCCCAGGTCGCGCTCACGCTTCGGACCGTCTGCGGCCTTTCGACGCCCGAGATCGCGCGCGCCTTCCTGGTCCCAGAGACAACGCTCCAGCAGCGCATCGTCCGCGCAAAACGCAAGATCCGCGACGCCGGCATCCCTTACCGTGTCCCGCCCGCAGATGAGCTCCCGGACCGTCTCGACGCCGTCCTGGCGGTCATCTACCTCGTCTTCAACGAAGGGTACGCGGCAACAGGCGGCGCCGACCTCATTCGTCGCGAACTCTGTGAGGAGGCGATACGGCTGGCCCGGCTGCTCATTGAGCTCATGCCAGACGAGGCTGAGGCGCGGGGTCTCCTCGCACTCATGCTCCTCCACGATTCCCGCAAGCCCGCACGCGTCAGCGCCACCGGAGACTTCGTCCCACTCGAAGCCCAGGACCGCGCGCTCTGGGATGGAGACGCCATACGCGAGGCGCTGGCTATCCTGGACGAGATCGTGCGCGTCCCGGCTGGTCCCTACCAGTTGCAGGCACACATCTCCGCCTGCCACTCGCGCGCCCGTAGCTGGGCCGAGACGCGGTGGCCGGAGATAGCTCGCCTCTACGGTCTCCTCGCCACGCTGAACGACTCTCCGGTCGTCGAACTGAACCGCGCCGTTGCGGTGGGCATGGCCGACGGGCCTGCGTCAGCCCTCCAGCTACTCGATCCCCTGGCGGAGGCCCTGGCCGAATACCAGCCCTACCACGCCGCTCGCGCCGACTTCCTTCGCCGGCTCGGGAGAGAAGAACGAGGCGGCCACCGCCTACACCTGGGCGCTCGCCCTCACTACCCACGACGCGGAGCGCGCGTTTCTCACTGCCCGGCTGGCGTCGCTCGCCGGTCCGGACCTGACCGAAGCTACGTGAGCCGCAGCCAGCGGCGCTTACCCACCTGCACGACAGTTCCGGTGCGAGCCATCGCGGTCGCCTCCGCTACCTCGCCGTCCACGCTCACGGCGCCCTGTTCGAACAGGCGCCGGGCCTCCCGCTTGGACGGCGCGGCGCCCGCCGCTACCAGCGCGTCGAGCAAGAGCTGACCCTCGGCGATCGTGAACTCCGGCATCTCGTCCGGGGTCTCTTTTCGTTGCACCGTCCGCTCGAACCGCTCTTCAGCCTCGTCGGCGGCCGCTTCTCCCCAGAACTCGCCCACGATCGTTCGCGCGAGCAGCTTCTTCGTGGCCATCGGCTCGGCCGCCGCCCGCTTCTCAATCGCTGAGAGTTCGGCGCGTTCGACGTTCGTGGCGAGCACGAAGAACTGCATGATCACGTCATCGGGAAGCGACATCGCCTTTGCGTACTGCTCGTATGCGCTGTCGTTCACGCCGATGTGGTTCCCTGCCGACTTCGACATCCGCGCCTTGCCGTCGAGCCCGACAAGGATCGGCATGGTCACCGGCACGTGCGGCCGCTGGCCGGCGTCCTCCTGGATCTTCCGGCCGGCCATCAGGTTGAACAGCTGCTCGGTTCCGCCCACCTGCACATCGCACTCCAGCGCATAGGCGTCGTAGCCCTGCATCAGCGCGTAGAGGAACTCGTGGATATACACCGCGTCGCCGGCGTCGAACCGCAGCCGGAAGTTGTCGCGTCGCAGCATCTCCGCGACCGTGAACTTCGACATCAGCGAGATGATCTCGGGGAACGTCAGCTTCCCCAGCCACTCGGAGTTGTGGCGGAGCTCCGTCTGTTCCGCATCCAGAACCTTCGCCGCCTGCTCGAAATAGGTCTGTTCGTTTGCGCGAATAGCCTCCTGCGTGAGCTGGGGGCGCAGCTTGTTCTTGTCGCTCGGGTCCCCAATGAGCGCCGTGTAGTCGCCGATCAGGAAGATCGCGTGATGTCCGAACTGCTGGAACTGTCGCAGCTTTCGCAGGGGCACCGTGTGCCCCAGCGTCAGCGCCGTCGCCGTTGGATCGATGCCGAAGTACACGCGCAGCGGCCGGTCCTGCTCCAGCAGCGCCCGGAGCTCCTTCTCCATCTGCGTGCGCAGATGGCTGTCGCCATAGTCCACGCCGCTCATCAGGACGGCGATCTGCTCGTCCACCGCGGCCATTGTTCGCGTCACGACAGCGCCATCCGCGCAGCGTCAACGTCGTCGGAGATCTGCTGCTTCAGCGCATCGACGCCGGAGAACGCAACTTCCGAACGGATGCGATGCACGATCTCGAGGTCCATGCGCTCGCCGTAGATGTCGCCTTCGAAGTCCAACAGGTACGTCTCGATCGAGACGTGGCCGGCGTCGAACGTCGGCCGCCGGCCGATGTTCGTGGCCCCGGCCAGCGTGCGGCCGGCGACCTTGGCACGTGTGGCATAGACGCCGAGTCCGGGCAGCGCGCGGTCCGCGGCGACCGAGATGTTCGCCGTCGGGAAGCCGATCGTGCGCCCGCGCTCGAATCCGTGGACCACCGGGCCTGAAAGCCGGTAGCCGCGTCCGAGCAGCGCGGTCACGCGTTCCATGTCCCCGTCGGCCAGCGCGTTGCGCACCGCCGTCGAGCTGTAGCGCTCGTGGTCGTGCATCAACGGCTCGATCTGCACCACCTCGAACCCGAGTTCGGTGCCGATCTTGCGCATGCGCTCAGCGGTGTCCTTCGGTGCTCCGCGGCCGAAGGCAGCGTCGGGACCCAGCACCATCAACCGCATGCGCAGCACGCGGTGGAACGCTTCAGCCAGTTCTTCGGCCGAGACCTCCGAGACCTCGGAGGTGAACGTCAGCGGGATGACCCAGTCCGCTCCGGCATCGCGCATGAGTTCCATGCGGTCTTCGAGACCGGTCAGGTAGCTGGGCGCGATCTCCGGGCGGAGAACCGTGATCGGATGCGGATGCAGCGTCACTACGCCCGGGGACAGCGCGCGCTTGCGGGCCTCGTCGCGCAGCCGTCCGAGCAGGGCCTGGTGCCCCTTGTGGACGCCATCGAGCACGCCAATAGTCAGGGCCGTATCGGGCCCGGGGGCTCCGGCGGTCAGCTGGGCGGCTGTGAACGACGGGATGCTCATCGCCCCCTAAGCGTATCAGCGCAGCGACCTACGGTTCACGTCGAAACCTCCGGATCCGCCCTTCGAACGGTGAGTGGCACTGGGCATTGGCGCGGGAAACCGCGACACTCCGCCACACTACGACGCAGGACCCAGCCAATGGACGACCAGGCCGCATCCATCCAGTCTCGATTCGCCAGCTTCTTCCCCGGCACGCTGGGCATTCGCATCACCTCGGCGATGAAGGATCGCGTCACGGCCGAACTCGATGTGCGCGATGACCTCTGCACCGTGCCGGGCATCCTCCACGGCGGCGCGATCATGGCCTTTGCCGACACGCTCGGCGCGGTTGGCACGTCGCTCAACCTCCCGGCAGGCGCCGGCACGACGACCATCGAGTCGAAGACGAACTTCTTCCGCCCGGGGCTGGCTGGAACGACCATCCGCGCGGAGTGCCTCCCGGTAAACATCGGTCGCCGCACCCAGACCTGGCAGACGAGCGTCTATTCGCCCGATGGCAAGCTCATCGCACAGGTCACCCAGACGCAGTTCGTGATCGAGCCGGCCTAGAGCCGGTAGAGCGCCTTCGCGTTTTCGCCCAGGACGAGCTTCCGCCTGCGTTCGCTCAAGCCCGCCGTGCTCGCCTTGATCTGGTCGAGCGAATCCGCGCTGGAGTCGACGTGCGGGTAGTCGGAGCCCCAGAGGAACTGCGATTCGCCGATGATGTCCATCATTGAGTCGATGTTCTTTTCGCGCGGCTCGACCACGTACCAGACGTTGCGCTTCATGTACTCGCTCGGTTCGAGCTTCGTCTTCTCCGCGTAGCCGAACATCTCGTACTTTTCGTCGAGGCGGTGCGCGATGTAGGGCGCCCAGCCGGCGCCTGCCTCCACGCACAGCAGCTTGAGGCGCGGGAAGCGGTCGAAGAAGCCCGTCATGATGAGCGACGCCATGGCGGGGATGACCTGGAAGGTCGCGCCCATACCAAACGCGTACGTGCGGCTCGGTTCCATCGAGGAGCGACGAGAACCGCGTTGGGCTCTCGAGGATGCGGTTGAAGCGCACGATGACGTGCAGGCAGAGCGGGATGCCCGCGTCCTCCATCTCGTGCCAGAGCGGGTCGAACACCGGGTCTGCCGGGCTCCGCCCGAGCACCGGCTCGGGCGGGAGGAAGACGCCCTTGAACCCCAACTTGAGGCAACGCCGAAGCTCCGCCAGCGCAAGTTCGGGGTCGTGGAGGGCGATGTGCGCCATCGGGAAGATGCGACCCGGATAGTCGCCAACGAAGTCCGTGCACCAGCGGTTGTAGGCGCGCGCGTAAGCGTCCGCGAGCTTCGGGTCGTCGCTGTCCCAGAGGATGCCGATCGTGGGGAACACGACGCCGCCCGCGAGGCCCTTCTCGTCGTACATCTTGATGCGCTCGGCGGTATCGAAGCTGGCGAGCGGCGCGCTCTCCAGGTAGGTCATGTAGGGCAGGTCGGCGCGGTTGGTCTCAGCGCCGCCGAGGCCGGAGAGTCCGCCGCTCATCACGATCTGCCGGTCGATGATGAGGTGCTCGTCGGCCGCCATGCGCGCCTTCAGTTCGAGCGCCATCTCAGGCAGGTTCGCCAGCGACTCGCTCGCCGCCTGCGCCCCGCTTCGGACCATCAAGGGCCGGATGCCCCGCGGTTCGCCGTCGCGCCCGGGGATACTCCGCGTGATGCGGATGGCGCGCGGCCGGAACTCGGGCTCGAGGTACTCGTCCCAGAGGTCGGGCGGCTCCAGCACATGCGAGTCGCCATCGATGATCAGCGGTTCCGCGGCGGGCATCGGCGTCTCCTGCGGAGGGGAATCATACGCCGTCAGGCCTCTTGTCAGCGTCCGGCCGCGGCCCTCACCCCCACCACCTCGATATCCCCCCATGCCGCCGATTGCCGGGCGTCGCATTCGCCAGTCTTCAGCAGTTCGAGGATCGCCATGAAGGACACGACCACTTCCAGCCGCGTCTGGCACTCCGTCATCAGCTTCCTGAACGAGAACTTCCCGCCCGCCCGCAGCCGCTCCCGCAGATCCCCCACACGCTGGTTCAGCGTCATCGTCGTGTCGCGGGCGATGACGGCGCGGGGCTCCACGGGCTTCTTCGACAACACCTGGAGCATGAGCTTTGTGAGCAGGTCGACGGTGGCGTTGCCGAGCCCGGTCTCCTGCGACGGCTGCGGGGCCGGGGCCATGCGCGTGTAGTTCCGCAGCCCCGCGGCCTGGCGCTGCTCGAGCATCACGACGACCTCTGTGTAGCGCTTGTACTCGCGCAGCAGGTCGACCAGCTCGCGCCCGACGTCGTCGTCATCGAGCGCCTCCGACGGGTCCTCCGGGGCACGCGGAAGCAGTGCACGCGATTTCAGGTAGATGAGCTTGGCGCCGATAGAGACGAATTCGGCCAGGGCGCCTGGCTCGAATCCCTCGCCCACGCGGATCGCGCGCAGGTACTGGTCCGTGACGGCAACGAGCGAGACGGCCGTGATATCAAGGTCGTCCCGCTCGATGAGATGGAGCAAGAGATCGAGGGGGCCCTCGAACACCGGGAGGCGGATTTCGGCCATGACTCCTGTCAGGCTGACGCCCCCCCGCGGAGACGCACCTGCGCCGGTCTTACGACCCTCTCCGTTATCGCGCCGCTGCAGACGCCCCAACCCCTGGTAGCGTCCGCTCGACCGCGGTTGCGATTCCGGCGACCGACCGCATCATCCCGGCGAATCGTTCATATGTCAACGATTGGGCGCCGTCGCTGAGCGCATGCTCCGGGTTCGGGTGCACTTCGATCATCAGCCCGTCGGCTCCCGCGGCGATCGCGCCCATCGCGACCGGCGCCACCAGCCCGTACTTCCCGGTGCCGTGGCTCGGGTCGGCGATGATAGGCAGGTGGCTGAGCTCCTTCACGAGCGGGATGGCGTTGATGTCGAACGTGTTCCGGTACGCCGTCTCGAACGTGCGGATGCCGCGTTCGCAGAGGATCACGTTCGGGTTGCCCTGCGCCATGATGTACTCCGCCGCCAGCAGCCACTCCTCGATCTGCCCGCTGAGCGCCCGCTTCAGCATCACCGGCTTGCGCACCTTCCCAACCTCGTCGAGAAGAATGAAGTTCTGCATGTTGCGCGCGCCGATCTGGATGATGTCCGCATAGCGGCAGACCGCATCGATGTCGGCCACGCTCATCAGTTCCGTGATCACCGGCATCCCGGTGACCATGCCCGCGGTCGCCAGGTGGATCAGGCCCACTTCGCCCAGCCCACGGAAGGCGTACGGCGAGCTGCGCGGCTTGTAGGCGCCGCCGCGAAGGATGTTCGCGCCGGCCTCCTGGACGGCCTTCGCCGTGCCGACGATGTGGTCTTCGTCCTCGATCGAACACGGGCCCGCCATCGTCGCCAGCTCGATGCCGCCGACGAGCACGCCCTTGCCCACGTCGACGATCGTGTTCGCCGGGTGAAAATCGCGGCTCACCAGCTTGTAGGGCTTGGTGACGCGATGCACCGACTCCACGTGGGGCATGGTCTCGAACATGTCCTGGAGTTCCGGCGCGTCCGGGCCAATCACGCCGATGATGCTGCGCTCCGTGCCGATGGAAAGATGCGCCTGCCGCCCGGTCTCTTCGATTCTGGCGACGATGTTGTCGAGGTCTTCCGGCGTCGCTTCCGGCGATACAACGATGATCAAGGTGATTGCTCCATGGGAAAGAACGCCGGCGAGTTCGCTAGCGTGCGGTGGAATGCGTACTGCTGGAGAGGTCGGGACGGAGCCGCGTGGCCTCCCGGAGATAGACATGATGGATGTCATGTTGTCCTTTTTCCGTATTCAAATGGAGCAGGACGCGTATGCACATCGGGAGCATGCCGGGAACCGACATTTCGTGGCTTTGCATGAGCGGGACGTGAGTCCAGCCCATCAACCGCGCCGCCACCGCCGGAAACTCGGCAAAAACATCGGGGGTCGTGGTCAGCCACGCGCTGGCGATGTCTTCGGTGTTTATTTCGTTGACTTCGACCATGACGCCGAGCAACTCCCGTGTGGCCGCAAGGATCTCTTCCTTGTTGTTTCGGCTCACGGTAGTCGCACCACGGATGCCACGAACCGGCATACGCGCAGGTTCCTCCTCCAGGGATCTTTCGGGTAGGAGAGAAGTTACTGCCGGAGGCTAAACTGCCCGGCCCGCGGACACCCATAAACACGGCCCGCGCCGGGCTGACGCCACGCCCAAGAGCGCACGCCTTCCCAACGTAGGGCCGAGTCCACCTGCCCGCTAATGGCCGGAAACATCCTCCACAAACTCCCTGACGCGTTGCGCGCGGCGGTCATCCTCCGCGGCGTCAATGGTCGCGATTATAGCAGAGCCAATTGCTGCTGCATCCGCGAACTGCCAACCGCCTGGACGTGCGCGCGCGTGCTGATCCCGAACCCCACTGCAAGCGGCAAATTCGTGTGCCTTCGCACGCGCGCGAGAAACTCAGGGAGCGAGGCCGCCTGCACGGCCTTCGCGCCGGTCGTGCCCGTGACGCTGACGCAGTAGAGAAAGGCGTCCGCCACGGCCGCAATCTTCTCCACGCGCTTCTCCGCCGTTGTCGGTGCGACCAGCGGTACGAACGACATGTCGTTGGCCCGGCACACGGCCACGAAGGACGCCGCCTCTTCTGGCGGCAGGTCGACGACGATGAAGCCGTCGGCGCCGGCGGCCGCAGCCTCGGCGGCCGCGCGTGCCTCGCCCCGTGCGAGGATGGGGTTGTAGTAGCCCATGAAGATCACCGGGGCCTTCAGCCCCTCCTTACGCGCTTGCCGCACGAAGTCAAAGCAGTCGCCGAGCGAGATGTCGTGCTCGAGTGCGATCTGGTTCGCGTGCTGGATGGTCGCGCCGTCCGCCAGCGGGTCGCTGAACGGCACACCGATCTCGATCACGTCGGCGCCGCCGGCCTCCATCGCCAGCAGGATCGGGACCGTATCTTCACGGCCCGGATAACCGGCCGTTACGTACGGGATGAACAGCGGCCGGTGCTCGGCCCGGCCCCGGGCGAAGACCTCTTGTAGACGCTTCGACATCTCACGACCTCGCTAACAGCAGCGCAAAGCTGATGAAGTTGAAAATGCAGTGGAACGCTATCGAATCCCAGAGACTACCCCGCCGCCAGTACAGCCACGCCATCACCAGGCCAATGCCGAAGAACGGGATGATGCTGCCGGGATCAAGGTGCGCCACCGTGAATGCACCCGCCGAGACGGCGGCGGCTGGCCAGAAACCCCAGCGCAACAGGCCGCTGAACATGAAGCCGCGAAAGAACAGCTCCTCCGACAGGGGCGCGGCAATCACCGCTAACACCCACCCCATCGCCGTGGCCGCCGCATCCCGGGTGATCGCATCGGGGACCGTCGGGTTCGGTTTCAGGAAGTCGATTCCCAGCGCTTGCACGAGCAGGACGTACCCGGCGACGCCGAGATAGCAGACGATGACCGCGAGCCCCGGGCGCCACAGCCCAGACGCGTTGAAGCGGTCGAGGCCCACGGAGCGCACGAGGCCGCGGAACGTCTGCTGCGTCGTGCCGCCCACCACCGTCACGAGTAGCGCCTCGTAGATCAGCGTCGTCACGAGCCCCAGCTTCACGGTCGTGAGGTCCGCGAGGATGCGCGGAGGGTCCGGTAACGTCTGGCCGTTCGCGGCCGCCGCCAGCCGTTCGTCGGCGTACTTCGCGACCGTATCCAACTTCGCGAAGGCGTCGCCAACGTCGGTGAGCCGGTAGTCGCTCCCGAACGCGGCCGTCAGCGCCACCAGCAGGCCACCGGTGAACAGCAGGCAGAGGATGGCCAGGGCCACGCCCAGCGCAACCTGCTTCCCGCCCCACTCCGGCGGTGCGAGGCGCCCGGATTGCGTGGTGTTGGCACGGGCCAGCGTCAGAGTGTCACGCCCAGCGCGGCCGCCACGGTGTGCATATCCTTGTCGCCTCGACCGCTTAGCCCGATGAGGAGATCCTGGTCCGGCGGCATTCCCCGGGCGATCTCCATCGCGTGGTAGATAGCGTGGGACGGCTCGAGCGCCGGGATGATCCCCTCAATCCGCGTCAACGCCTGGAATCCCTCGAGCGCCTGCCGGTCGTCGACCGCGACGTACTCCGCGCGCTCGCTCGTCTTCAGCCACGAATGCTCCGGCCCAACGCCCGGGTAATCGAGGCCGGCCGAGATGCTGTGCGTCTCGAGGATCTGGCCGTTCACGTCCTGCAGGAGGTACGTGCGCGTTCCGTGGAGCACGCCGGGCCGCCCGGCGACCAGCGTTGCCGAGTGGCGGCCCGTGCCGATGCCCTCGCCCGCCGCTTCGACGCCGATGAGCCGGACGGGGTCATCGATGAACGGGTGGAACAGCCCGATCGCGTTGCTGCCTCCCCCGACGCAGGCGATGGCCGCGTCCGGCAGCTTCCCGGCCTGTTCGAGCATCTGCCTTCGCGCTTCCTTGCCGATGACCGACTGAAAGTCCCGCACGATGGTCGGGAACGGGTGCGGCCCGATCGCCGATCCGATGATGTAGTGCGTCGTCTCGACGTTCGTCACCCAGTCGCGCATCGCCTCGTTGATGGCGTCTTTGAGCGTCTTTGCGCCCGTTTCGACCGACACGAGTTCCGCGCCGAGCATCTTCATCCGGAAGGCGTTAAGCGACTGGCGGCGGATGTCCTCGCTGCCCATGTACACCACGCACTCGAGGCCCATCATCGCGCAGACCGTGGCGGTGGCGACGCCGTGCTGGCCGGCGCCGGTTTCGGCGATGATGCGGGGCTTGCCGAGCCTCCGCGCCAGCAGCGCCTGCCCGAGCGCGTTGTTGATCTTGTGCGCGCCGGTGTGGGCGAGGTCCTCGCGCTTTAGCCAGATGCGCGCGCCGCCGCACTCGCGCGTCAGCCGTTCCGCGAAGTAGAGGGGTGTGGGCCGCCCGACGTAGTGCGCGTTCAGGTCGTCGAGCTCGGCCTGAAACGCCGGGTCGCGGCGCGCTTCGTTGTAGGCGATTTCCAGCTCTTCGTGCGCTCCGACCAGCGTCTCCGGGATGTACCGGCCCCCGAATTCTCCGAACCGCGGATTGAGTTCCGTCTCAGCGGCCAACGCGCACCCCTTTCGCCGCGCGGATGAACGCGCGGATCTTTTCCACATCCTTGGCGCCGTCCGTCTCCACGCCTGTAGAGACGTCCACGCCCCACGGCTCCACCATGGTCACCGCCTCAGCGACGTTCTCAGGCGTAAGCCCTCCCGCCAGGAGGAACGGCGTTCGCTGCGCGACCTCCGCCGCCACGTCCCAGTCGAACGCCTGCCCTGTGCCGCCGCGCGCGTTCTTGGAGGCCGTGTCCAGCAGCAGCCCCGCGGCCGAGCCGGCCGAGATCGCATCGAACACGTCGAAGGCGGTGTCCTGCTCTCCCGACGTGAACGGCGCGCAGCACCGGCCGCGTCATGCGTTCGATGTAGCCCTGGGTCTCGCCGCCCGAAAGCTGCACGAGGTCGAGCCCGGCCGCGTCCGCGATGTCGTTCACCTCGTCCGCGTCCATGTCGGCGAACACCCCGACGATGAGCGGACGCCAACGGGCGGCCGACTGCTCGATCGCATCGGCCCACACGCCGAACCAGCTGCGCGCGGAAACGTCGCCGCGCGCCGGGCCATCGAACTCGGCGTCCGGCCCCTGCGTGCGCTTCTCCTTTAGCGCCTGCACGACGTCGTAGCACTCTTGCGGCGTCACGCGGCGCTTGGATTCGGCGAACATCAACCCGATGAAGTCCGCCCCGGCCTCGGCCGCGGCCAACGCCGTCTCCGGATCGCGCACCCCGCAGATTTTCACGAGCGTCATGCTGACGCCTCCTGCAACGCGCCACATCGTCGAAGGTACGCGACTGCCGCATCAGCCATCTCGTCGGCAGGTCTCATCGAATCCAGCGTCAGCCGTTCGCAACCGGGTCGCGCCGACCCTGGTCGCGCATACCAGTCCTCGCGCCGCACCGGCTGGCTCTCCAGCCGCGAACGTACGGCCAGCCGCCGGTCGAGTTCGTCTTCGGGACACGCGGTCTCGATCATCGCCCAGGCGACACCGAACCGCGCCGCCAGCGCCCGCCCGTTCTCCTCGATCGACGGCCACCCGCACGGGCTGTCCAGCACCACCGACTGCCCCGCCTCCAGCAGTTCTGCCGCAAGCGCCCGCATCGCCTCGTACGACGCCGGGCCCACGAGCGCGCGGTCGACGCCGCTCCGCAAAAGTGCCGACGAGATCGTGTCCTTGTCGATGACGATCGCGGGCAACCGGCGCCCGATTTCGCGAGCGAGCGTGCTCTTCCCGCTTCCGGGTTCGCCGTGCATCTGGACCACGATCACCTGCTCACCACCGGCGCGGAAATACCCAGCAGTTCGCACACTTTCGCGCCCGGATCGGTCGCGAGCATCAGCGCTTCTCCGACCAGCACAGCCCGCGCTCCGGCCGCCGCGAAGCGCTCCACATCCGCGCGGCTGCTGATGCCGCTCAGCGCACACAGAAGCGCGCCATCCGGTGCGCCGGACGCCAGTCGGTCGGTCGTCCCGAGGTCGACGTTGAAGCTGCGAAGGTCGCGGTTGTTGATGCCGACCACGCTCGCGCCGGCCAAGCCGCGCGCGCTCCATCTCCTCGGCGTTGTTCACTTCCACCAGCGGCTCCATGCCGAGCTCGCGCGACAACGCCAGCAGCGAGCCAAGCGCCTCGTCGTCGAGACAGGCGACGATGAGGAGCACCGCATCAGCGCCCGCCACCCGCGCCTCGATCACCTGGTATTCGTCGATGATGAAGTCCTTGCGGAGGATGGCCGGCCGCGCCTGCCCCATCGCGTCGACGGCGTGCGCGAACCGCGCTCATGTCGGCGAGCGTCCCCTTGAACCACGTCGGCTCCGTGAGCACGGAGATCGCCGCCGCCCCCGCAGCGGCGTAGATCGAGCCCTGTTCGGCCGCGTCGATGCCGGGAGCGATGTCGCCCTTGCTCGGCGACGCCCGCTTGATCTCGCCGATGACTGCCATTGGCGCCGCTGCTTCGAGCCGCTTCCGGAAGTCCATCACCGCCGGCGCATTGGCGAGCCGCGCGCGCAGCCGCTCAATCGATTCGGCGGCCCTTGCAGCGGCCACGTCGATCCGGCGCTGCGCGACGATGCGATCGAGGATCGTCGGCTCACTCATCGTCCGGCTCCTGCGTCAGCCGCACGTAGTCGTCGAGCACCTCACGTGCGCGTCCGGACGCGAGAGCGTCGCGCGCGAGTGTGACCCCTTGTCTCAGCTCCTCGACCTTGCCCGCCACCCACAGTCCGGCGGCGGCGTTCGCCAGCACGAAGTCGGTGACCGGCCCCTCGCCGCCGTCGAGCACCGCGAGCATCCGGCCCGCGTTCTCGCCCGGATCACCGCCGATCACCTCCGCGACCGGGTGGGTTGGCAGCCCGAAGTCCGCGGGTGTCAACGCCCGTTCCGTCACCGCGCCGTGGTCCACCACCCAGCTCCGCGTGGTGCCGCCCGGGCTGATCTCGTCGAGCCCCTCCTCTGAATGCACCACCATCGCCCGGCCGAGCCCCCGGAGCAGGAAGGTCTGCGCCATGAGCGGCCCGAAGGCTGGCGCGCCCACGCCGACCAGCATCGCCCGCGGGCGCGCCGGGTTGGCCAGCGGCCCGAGCACGTTGAACACTGTCCGCATGCCGATCTCCCGCCGCGGCCCTCCGACGTGCCGAAAGGCGGGGTGGAATCGCTGAGCGAAGAGGAAGCAGAAGCCGCACTGCTGGATGACGCGGGCTGCCCGCTCGCCCGTCAGGTCAAGGTTCGCGCCGAGGGCTTCGAGGACGTCGGCGCTGCCGCACTTCGAGGATGCGGCGCGGTTGCCGTGCTTGGCGACGCGCACGCCGCATGCGGCCACCACGATGGCCGCGGCCGTCGACACGTTGAACGTGTCCATACCATCCCCGCCCGTCCCGACGATGTCGATGACGTCACTCACCACCACCGGCTCGGCGTGGCGCTCGGTCACGTCCAGGCAGGCCGCGATGATCTCGGGCGTCTCGCCTCGCACCCGCAGCGCCGCGAGGAATGCGCCGATCTGCGCGGGCGTAGCGGCGCCCGTCAGCATCTGCTCCATCGCATCGGCAGCCTGGGCGCCGGTCAGTCCGCCGCCGTCGACGAGCTCACGAATCGCGTCCTGCATGGTCACGGTGCGTCGCCTCGGCTCACCATCGTCCGCCCTCCATGTCGAGGAAGTTGCGAAGCAGCTCCTTGCCGTGCTCCGTGGCGATGGACTCCGGGTGGAACTGCACCCCTTCCACCTTCAACTCCTTGTGGCGAACGCCCATGATGACGCCGCTCTCGGCCGTCGCTGTCACGTCGAGGGTCGCAGGTTGCGTTCCCGGCGTCCCCGCGAGCGAATGGTACCGCACGGCCTGGAAGTCTTCGGGAACGCCGGCGAAGACGCCCTTGTGATCATGGTGGATGGTCGAGGTCTTTCCGTGCTTGATCTCGCCCGCGCCGCGCACCTCGCCGCCGTACACCTCGTAGATGCACTGGTGCCCGAGGCAAACCCCGAGGACCGGCACCTTCCCCGCAAATTCGCGGATCACGTCCCGCGAGATCCCGGCTTCGTCCGGGCTCCCCGGTCCCGGCGAGATCACCACGTGGTCCGGGTTCAGCTCCCGGCACTGCTCCAGGGTTACCTCGTCGTTGCGATAGACGACGACATCAGCGCCCATCTCCGAGAGGTACTGGTAGAGGTTGTAGGTGAAGCTGTCGTAGTTATCGATGAGCAGCGTGGTCATCGGTCGAGCCCTTCTTCCTGTTCAAGATCTGCAGCAATCGCCTGCAGCGTCGCCGACAGCTCGTCGGCGGTATAGCCGTAGCCGCGGCGGTCCAGGCGGAACTTCTGCTCGAGGTAGTCGGCGTCGAACGACGCGCGCGAGCGCAGGTTGAGCGGGTAGCTCGTTCCCGGTTCGCCCATCAATGCGCCACGAGGAAGTACCCGTCGCCCGCCGAACGAGCGAACGCCGCCACCTCCGCCAGCAGGGGCACGAGCACCAGTTCTACCCCGCCCACGCGGTAGAAGCGCACGCCCACGTGCGCCACCTGCTTCGCCAGCCCTGCCGCCGTCACGACGACACCATGGCGCCGTCCAGCACTGCGAGGAGCTCGGCCGGCTGGCGAATCGCGTGGTCGGGCATGCTATCGAGCAGCAGCTCCGCGTCCAGCGTCCCCCAGAGCGCCGCCACCGAGACGCATCCCGCATTGCGCGCCGCCCACATGTCCGCCGGGCTGTCACCGACGAACGCCAGCTGCGCCGGGTCGTCGAGGCAGAGCCGGTCCATCGCTGCGAACAGCGGCTCCGGGTCCGGCTTATGCAGGTCCGTGTCGTCGAACCCGACCACTGCCGCGAAGTACTTCAACAGCCCCGTCGTCGTGAGCTCATCGGTGGCCCCCCACGCCACTTTCGACGTCACGACCGCCATCTGGATATCGCGCGAGCGGCAGAGGTCCAGCACCGCTTCGATCCCCTCGTACGGCCTGGTCGCCCGCTGCCCGGCGAAATAGTGGTCGCGGTAGACCTTCGCGAACTGCCGGTAATCGTCACCCACGAGGCGCTTGCCGAGGTCCTCCAGCGTGCCCCCGCGGTGCGAACGCCACAGCGCCTCCGGATCTGTCGTCGAACCCACGCAGATCTCGTGCGCGTGGGCCAGCGCCCGCATGCGCGCTGAAAGCGTGTCGAGCAACGTGTCGTCCAGGTCCCAGAGCACCGCCCTCACGGCTCGAACTCCTTCGTGATGCCGCGCTCCTCGAACACGTCCGCCACCACGCTCCACGCCTCCACCGCAGCCGGGAAACCTGCGTACACCGCCACCATCTTGATCGTCTCGACGACCTCGTCCGGCGTGGCTCCGTGGTTGAGCGCCCCGCCGATGTGCGATTTCAGCGACACAAGCCGCCCGGTGGCCGCAAGCATCGCCACGACTTCCAGGCTGCGTGTCCGGCGATCGAGCGCCGGGTCCTGCCACACCTCGCCCATCGAGAAGTCGAGGATCGAGTCGGCCAGGTCCCCCGCCTCCGCACGCAGGAGCTCCTCCGCCAGCGGATCGTCGCCGCTCAGCGTCCGCAGGACGTCGAGCCCGGCTTCGCGCCGCGAGCTGAATGGCTCGTCCGGCTCCGCCGCATCGTCGTCAGCTTCGCTCGCCGGGGAATCCCCCAGCCCGATCACCGGCTCCCGGAGCGGCTGCGGCGCCGCACTGACCGCAGGTTCCGACGCGGCCTCAGCTTCGGGCCCCGGCTCCGCTTCCGGTTCGGCAGGCTCGTCGGCAACGACGGCCTCCACGACCGGCTTCGGCGCCGCCTCGCCGAAACCGAACTGCGCCTGCATCGCCGACAGGATGTCGCCCGCGTTGTCCTCCGTACCCTGCATGCCGAACGCGCGCAGCACCCCGTTGCGGACCCGCGCATCCATTTCGAGCAACTCCAGCTCTTCGACCCCGAACCAGCCAACGCCGGCTCCGATCGGCGCGATCGGTTCGCCGGTCCATTCGCTTGGTGCGTAGAGGTTGTAGACCAGCTGGCCCTCGCTGTCCGGCAGGAAGATCGTCTCGATGAAGTCCTCTTCGATCGCGGGGACGTCGATGCCGAGCGCGGCTAACAGTGCGTCCATCGCGACGTCCATGTCCTCGTGCTCTTCGAGGAACGGGCCACCGGGCAGCTCCCACGGCGCCCCGATCTGCGGCCGCACCAGCATCAGGCGGCCCTCCCGCAACACCATCGCGGCCATGTGGATTCGCTGGCTCATCGCGTTCTCACCGCCAGCGTCGCGAGCACGCTCAGCAGGAGGATCTTGAGTGACGGAGGCACACCCAGTGTGCTCACGCCCGCCGTGTCTACCCACGTGCCCGCCTCCGGCGGCACATCCGGCGTCCATTCCCAGACCGTGTAGAAGCCCGAGAACCGCTCCTGTGTCTCCTGCGGGTGCCGGTAGAGGAAGGCTCCCTGCGCCCAGATCGCGCGCGCTTCTATCCCGAGCTGGTCGAACAAGTGCGCGCGCAGTTCGATCTTGCGGTCCTCCGCGAGCGGCCGGTACACGCCGCCAGGAAGCCCGAGCTCGTTTCCGTAGCGCGCGAGGAACGCGCGGCCATCGCGCACGAGGATGCCGTAGACGCAGTCGGGCCGCCTATCGGTCATCGCGCACTCCCCGGAGACAACGAACTGAGCCTCTCTCACCCATAGCCCAGGCTCCCCTGCTTCATCTCGGCAGCGGCCAACTCGGCCTGGTCGATCGCCCGCATCGGCGCCGCCAGCTTGTTCACCGTCTCCTGGAACTCTGTCGCCGGGACCGAGTCGAACACGATGCCGCCCCCGGCCTGCAGGTACGCGACCCCGTCTTTCACCACCATCGTGCGAATGCCGATGCAGGTGTCCAGGCTTCCCGCGAAGCTCGCGTAGCCGATCGCTCCCGCGTATACCCCGCGCCGCTCCTGCTCGAGGTCAGCGATGATCTCCATCGCCCGCACCTTCGGCGCGCCCGAGACCGTGCCCGCCGGGAAGATGGAACGGAACGCGTCGAACATCGTCTTGTCCTCGCGAAGCTCCCCCGACACGTGGGAGACGATGTGCATCACGTGCGAATACTTCTCGACCTCCATCAGCTGGTCGACTTTCACGGTCCCCGGTTTCGCCACCCGGCCGACGTCGTTGCGGCCCAGGTCGACGAGCATGATGTGCTCGGCACATTCCTTTTCGTCTGCCAGGAGTTCGGCGGCGAGTTCTGCGTCCTCCTGCGCGTCGGCGCCCCGCCTGCGTGTGCCGGCAATCGGGTGATTCACGACGACGCCGTCCTCCACCCGCACCAGCAGCTCCGGCGAGGCGCCCACGATCTGGAATTCGCCCATGTCGAGATAGAACATGTACGGCGACGGATTCACGTTCCGAAGCTGCCGGTAGATGTTGAACGGGTGGACGGCCGTCTTCCGGGCGAGCCGATGCGAAGGCACCGCCTGGATGATGTCGCCCGCGATCACGTGGTCGCGGATGCGTTCGACCGCCAGCTCGTATCCCTCTCGGCCCATGTTCGATTCGCCGCGCCCGTTCGTGCGGAGCACCGCCGCGACTTCCTCCACGGGCAGGGTCACGGTGGGGTTGTTCAGCCGTTCGACGATCTCGTCGATCGCGAAGGCCGCCTGCCGGTAGGCCGCCTCGATGTCGCCGTCGAGCCTGCAGTGCGCGATCACCTTGATCGTGTGGTGGATGTGGTCGAACACCAGCATCGAGTCGCAGAAGAGGAACATCGCCTCCGGGATCCCCAGCGGATCGGCGACGGGGCGGCCGACGCGCGGCTCGAAGTGGCGCACCGCCTCGTACGACACATAGCCGATTGCGCCGCCGGTGAACGCGGGCACGCCGCGCACCGGCACCTCCTTGAACCGCGCCAGCTCCTGCTCCAGCGGCACCAGCGGGTCGCCTTTCCATTCCTCGTCGTCGCCCGGTCTTCAGCACGCGGTACGGCTGCGTCCCGATGAACGAGTAGCGAGCCAGCCGTTCGCCGCCCTCGACGGATTCGAGCAGAAACGAATACGGTCCCTGCCGCACCTTCAGGAACGCCGACACGGGCGTCTCCAGGTCGGCCGTGACCTCGCGATACACCGGCACGATGTTCCCGGCGCCACTCTTCGCGATCTCCCGGACCTCTTCCAGCGTCGGCCGGAGCATCAGTACTTCCTCAGGTAGTTGAGGTCGAGGGCGTCGTGCACCATCTCCATCGTCTCGCGGGCGATCGTGCGATAGCGCTCTGTGCCGTGGGCCAGCGCTTCCTTCACGAGCGGCATGTTCTTCTCGAAGCGAGCGCGCCGGTCCCGCATCGGCTCCAGCAGGTCGTTGAGCACGGTGGTGAGCCGGTCCTTCAACTCCTTGTTGCCAACGCCGGTGGTGCGGTACCGCTGTTCGAGGTCTTTCACCAGCTCGCGGTCAGGGTCGAACGCCTGGAGGTAGAGCATGATCGGGTTCTCCGCCGGGACACCCGGCTCGTCGGCCGCGCGTGGTGGCCCGCCGTACATGCTCCGAATCTTCTTCGCGACGACGTCGGCGCTGTCTTTAAGGTCGATGGTGTTGCCCCGGGACTTGCTCATCTTGGCGTTGCCGTCCGTTCCCACCAGCCGGGGCACGCGTCCAACCAGCCCCTCCGGTTCAGGGAACACCGGCTTGAACTCGCGGTTGAAACGGCGCGCCGTCTCCCGTGTGAGCTCGATGTGCGGGAGCTGGTCTTCCCCCACGGGCACGAGATGCGCCCGCGGCATCAAGATGTTCGCCACCTGCATCACCGGGTACGTGTAGAACGCCACCGGGACCGACTTCCCTTTGGTCTTGCCGTCCTCCGGGTGCTCGATGGATTCCATCTCCGCCTTGAGCGTGGGGTTTCGCTCGAGCATCGAAACCGGCAGGAACCAGCCGAGCAGCGTCGTCAGCTCGGCATGTTCCGGCACGAGGCTCTCGATCACGTACGAGCTGCTCTCCGGGTCCAGGCCCACCGCGAGCCAGTCGAGCGCAACCTCCCACACCGCATCCCGCACGCGCGAGATGTCGTCGGCGTAGTCCGAGACCTGGTAGTCGGCGATCAGGAAGTACGCCTCGTACTCGTGTTGCAGCCGAACCCAGTTCTCCAGCGCCCCGGCATAGTGGCCGAGGTGGAGGGCGCCGGTCGGCCGGATCCCGGTGAGGATGCGCTTCCGTTCCACTAGCGTGGCCCTCCCGCGCGCTGGGGTGGATTCGGGCGGCCACCCATCGGCGGAGGGCCGCCGCGCGGCCGCGGACCGGCCCCCGGCACCGGCCGATCGAGCGTGCGAAGCAACGCCGCGACCTGGCGCGCCGCCTGCTCCGCGAGGTCGAGTTCATTCCCGAACACGGAGTCCTGTTCGTTCGTGATCGCCGCCAGCACGTGGATCCACGAACGGCACTGCGCCAGCGCTCCGCGGGCGTCGCGGTACAGCGCAATCTGCGCTCCGCCCTCGCGTCCGCTCGCCTCGGCGATGAGCGCGCACGCCAGCCCGGCCTGCGCGAACGCCTGTTGCTGGGCATCGGCTGACGCCTTCAGGTTCGACCCGATCTTGAGGCGCCCAACCGCGGACGCCAGCCGAACGGCCGTGTTCCACGCCTCGACATTCTGGTACTCGAACTCCGCCATCAGGCGGCCTCCTCTCGATAACACCCGTCCAGGAACGCCAGCAGGCGGTCGCAGGCGGTCGATGTCGCGGCGACGACCCGCTCAACGTCGCTCGCGCTCTCTTCGATCGCCGCCACTTCGTTGCCGGCATGCGCCACGTCGGCAACGAGATGGACGGAGAAGAATTCGAACTGGTTCGGCTGGAAGCCGTAGAAGTCGCTCAGCCCCTTGATCTTCTGCCACGCGATCTGCGGCACCTGGCCCTCGTACGCGAACAACGTCGCCAGCGCTTCCGCGAGCGGCGCCTCGCGGGCCGCCGCGTCATAGTGGTCGATGAGCGCCTGCGTCTCGGGGCGCAACGCCGCCTGCAGCACGTCGTCAGCCTCCATCCCGAGCGCGTCCGCGAACTCCAGCCACAGAACACCGTGGTTGCGCGGCCCATGCTCTTCGTCCCACAAGTTGTCCAGCAGCACCTGCCGGATCGACGGTGATTCCGTCCGCGTGTGGATGGCGCTCAGCAGCCGGGGAAACGCCGCCTCGAAGTGGTAGTACTGGCGCGCGTATTCGCGCATCCGGTCGAGCGACAGCTCTCCCTTCGTCCACGCGCGGTAGAACGGATGCTTGAGCATCGACTTCTCATCCAGGACTGCCCGGATGCGTTGTTCGAGAGGTGAAAGAACGGTCGTCATCGTGCTGTCCCTTCGCTGTCGTCCGGCTAGATCTGCGGGAGCGACTTCATCGCTTCGCGCACCCGCTCCACCGGGTACTGGTCGTCGACAAGCCGCCCGGCGAGGTAGTCGTCGTAGGCCTGCAGGTCGAGCAGCCCGTGGCCGCTCAGGTTGAACAGGATCGTGCGCGACTTGCCCTCTTCCTTCGCCGCGAGCGCCTCGTCGATTGCGCCCCGGATGGCATGGCTGCTCTCCGGCGCGGGGATGATCCCTTCGGTCCGTGCGAACAGCGTCGCCGCTTCGAAGCACGGGTTTTGCGGGTACGCCTTTGCCTCGATGTAGCCCTCGCTGTAGAGCTGGCAGAGCAGCGGCGCCATGGCGTGGTAGCGCAGTCCGCCCGCGTGGATCCCCGGCGGCACGAACGTGTGGCCGAGCGTGTACATCTTCATCAACGGCGTCAGCCCGGCGGTGTCGCCGAAGTCGTAGCGGTACTCGCCCTTCGTCAGGCTTGGGCAGGAGGCCGGCTCAACGGCGAGGAAGCGCGTGTGCCGGTGACCGTCCAGCTTGTCCTTGAGGAACGGGAACATGAGCCCGGCGGCGTTCGAGCCGCCACCCGCGCACCCGACGACCACGTCCGGATAGTCGCCCGCCATCTCCATCTGCTTGATCGCCTCCTGGCCGATGACCGTCTGGTGCAGGAGGACGTGGTTCAGCACGCTGCCCAGCGAATACTTCGTGTCTTCGCGCATGGCGGCGTCTTCGACCGCTTCGCTGATCGCCATGCCGAGCGAGCCGTTGCTGTTCGGGTCGGCTTCCAGCATCGCCCGCCCTGCGTTCGTGTCCGGGCTCGGGCTTGCCACGACGCTGCCGCCCCAGACCTGCATCATCGAGCGCCGGTACGGCTTCTGGTCGTACGAGATCCGCACCATGTAGACCTTGCACTCGATACCAAACAGCTGGCACGCAAACGCCAGCGACGAGCCCCACTGGCCCGCGCCCGTCTCCGTGGCGATGCGCTTCACGCCTTCCTGCTTGTTGTAGTACGCCTGCGCGACCGAGGTGTTCGGCTTGTGCGACCCGCTCGGCGAGACACCCTCGTACTTGTAGTAGATCTTCGCCGGCGTATCGAGCGCCTTCTCGAGCCCCGTCGCCCGGATCAGCGGCGACGGCCGCCAGATCCGGTAGATCTCGCGCACTTCGTCCGGGATGGCGATGTACCGCTCCGTGCTGACCTCCTGCTTAATCAGTTCCATCGGGAACAGCGGCGCCAGCGCCTCCGGCCCAACCGGCTCGTGCGTCGCCGGGTGGAGCGGTGGAGCGGGCGGGTTCTTGAGGTCAGCCGCGACGTTGTACCAGTGCGTCGGCAGCTCTGATTCGTTGAGGAAGAACTTCTTCGTTGCCATCTTGCTGTCCCTTTTTCGAGTATGGACCGGAAAACACAAAACCCCTCGCCATCAAAGGACGAGGGGTTCTCGCGGTGCCACCTTCGTTCCCGGGCGCGAACCCGGGCACTCTTTGTCGGCCACCCCCGAATGGGGAGGACCTGGGCTCTGATAACGGTGCCCACTCCGGCGGCCTCTATTTGCCTGGCGGCGTTCGAAGCCACAGCTCCCGGGCCCATTCACCTTTCGCGCCGCCACCGGGCTCTCAGCATCCCCGGTTCTCTGGAGGCTCGCCTGAAAGGCTACTCTTCCCGATCCTCGCTTTTGGCGATGTTCAGTTGTTCGAAACAAGGTAGGTTCGCTCGGCAAGCATGTCAAGGATTCTGTTTCATCGACGAAGCCAGTCCTCCGCGGGCACACCGGCCTGCCGGAGGACGCGCTTGAGCAGCTCCACGGAAATGTCGCCCCGGTGCGGGTTGGGTACCATCACACGTCGCTCCCCTCTCACGAGGAACTGGTGTCGTCCGCCGGAAAACGGCCCTTCGAAACCCAGTCGGTGTAGCCGGGCTATCAACTCGCTGCGAGAAACCGGCGAGAGGTCTGGCACTCACGCTACCTCGCCGACCACAACCTCCACACCGTCGATTACGGGGAGCCGGTGATGCAACGACAGTCCAAGCGCAACCCATTCCTCGAGCACTTCTGCCAGCTCGTCGCGGCATGTCTCCAGAGTCTCGCCGGTCGCGAAAACACCGTCGAGACCAGGTATCTCGCCGTAGAATTGTCCGTCGTCGGCCAGGATTTCGTAACGAGCACGGTGCATGGCCGCAGAGAGGTACTTGCTGAGCATGTCCGCCTCAGTATACCGCCGCCCAAGCCGACCGCTTCCGCGATGAGTGTCCCCTGATGACTGGCGTCGAGGCGCCTCTGGGAGACGCGGTCGCGACTTCGCCCACCCTCGCTCGGCCCTCTTATCGCGATCTCTTCCGCGAGTTCATCGTCATCGGCGCGACGAGCCTGGGCGGAGGACGCTCGACCTACTTCCAGGATGCCTTTGTCCGCCGCCGAAAATGGCTCACCGACGAAGAGTTCCTCGAAGCAGTCGCCGTCAGCCAGATCCTGCCTGGACCGAACATCGGCAACCTCGCCGCCTATACGGGCCAGAAGCTCGGCGGCGCACGCGGCGCTGCCCTCGCCGTCCTCTGCCTGACGCTCCCTGGCGCGTTCGCGATCCTCGCTGTCGCCTGGCTCTACTTCAACGGAATGCCCGCCTCCGTGACCGAGCCTGTTGGCCGCGGAGTGAGCGCTGCGGCAGTCGGCCTCGCGGCGGCGGCGGTGTGGCGCCTCCGTGGCGGCGCGGGCAATCCCTGGGCATACGCCGTCACGGCACTGACGTTCATCCTGTTCGGCCCCCTCCACTGGCCGATCGTGGCCGTGCTCGGCGTCATGCTGCCCGTGTCCTTCGTGGTGGTTCGCCTCCGCCGATGAACGACCTGCTGGACGTCTTCCTCGTGTTCATCCGCCTCTCGCTCGAGGCGTTCGGCGGCGGCATCGGCATCCTCCCCGAGATGGAGCGCCTCGCCGTCGGCCAGCACCACTGGGTCACACACCAGGAGTTCGTCGATTCCTACGCACTCTCGCAGGTGACGCCGGGCCCCGGAATGTTGATGGTCGTCGTCATCGGCTACCGTGCCGCCGGCCTGCCCGGCGCCTTCGTCGCGGGCGTTTCGATGTTCTTCCCGACGAGCTTCATCACCTGGCTCATCGCCGACCGCTGGTCGCGCCTCAGCCGCCACGCCTTCATGACGACGCTCCGCAGCACGTTGGCCCCGGTGGCCCTTGGACTCCTGACAGCTGGTGTCTACACCCTCGTGCGCATTGGCGTCTCCGGCTGGATCGCGGCAACTATGGCCGTCGCGGCGTTCCTGGCGTTGGCGGCGTTCAACCGCGCCCCGTGGCTTGTGGTGGCTGATCGGTGGCGTCGTGGGCGCTGCCGCCCTCCGCTGACTGCGCAGACGAAGAAAGGCGCCTCCTGCAGAGGAGGCGCCTTTCGATGCGTTTCGCGGCGACTGTTACTTGACGAGCACGTTCAGCGTGCAGGCCGAGCAAAGGCCGATGACGTGGGCCATGCCCACCTTCGAGCCTTCGACCTGCCGCGCGCCGGCCTGCCCGCGCAGGTGCCAGACAATCTCGGCGATGTTGGCGACGCCGGTCGCGCCGAGCGGATGGCCCTTGGAGAGGAGACCGCCACTGGCGTTGACCACAGCCTTCGTCTTCGGCTTGTAGGTCTTGTCCTGGAACGGTGCGATGTCCTCCTGGTACTTCGTCGGGATCTTGTTGCCGATCCACGGGGCGCCGCTGGCGACGTGCTTGCCGGCCATGCCCTCTTCGCAGAGCCCGAGGTTCTCGTAGTGCAGCAGTTCGGCTGTGGCGAAGCAGTCGTGGAGTTCGACCTGGCTGAGGTCTTCCGGCCCGATGCCGGCCTGCTCGTATGCCAGCTTGGCGGCGTTCCGCGTCAGCGTGTTGATGTCGGGGAGCGTCAGGTCGCGGTCCGTGTACGGATCGCTGGTGAGGACGCTGGCCGCGACCTTGATCGGCTGCGTCGTGTACTGGCGTGCCTTGTCCATCGAGCAGAGGATGGCCGCGGCGGCGCCGTCGCCGGTCGGGCAGCACATCAGGAGCGTGTTCGGATACGCGATCACGCGGCCGTTCATGACTTCGTCGAGCGGCGATTCCTTCTGGTACTGCGCGAGCGGATTGTTCGTGCTGTGGTAGTGGTTCTTGACGCTGGCGAGGGCGAAGTGCTCCTGCTGCGTGCCGTACTTGCGGGAGTGCTCCATGCCGGCCATGCCGAAGACGGCGGGCATCATGTATGAGCCGACGCGCCCTTCGAGGCTGGTCGCGGGATCGCCGCGCGACCCCAGCAGACCCTGCTTGCCCATCTGCTCGCTGCCGAGCGCCATCACGACGTCATAGGCGCCGCTGGCGATGGCGAAGTAGGCCTCGCGGAACGCGGTGGAGCCCGTTGCGCAGGCGTTGGCTACGTTGATTACCGGGATGCCGGTCTGGCCCATCTGCTGCAGGATGCGCTGCCCGGAGCCGGACGTGGCATAGAGGTTGCCGCTGTAGAGCGACTCGATGTCCTTCATCTCGACGCCCGCGTCCTTGAGCGCCTCGAAGCCCGCCTGCGCGGCAAGCTGCGACACGTCGCGGTCCGGATACCGCCCGAACTTGATCATGGAAACGCCGATAACTGCTACTTCTCGCATGGTTCCTCCTTCGCTACAAAGCGAACTGGTGGGCTGGCGCTTCGGGCGCTAGACGGGCTTGAACTTGTAGGCGACGTACGAGTTGCCTTCGCGGTCCTCCGACACCTTCTCGGTGAACATCTTCACCTTCATGCCGAACTTGATGTTCTCCGGCTTCGGCTCGATGCCCACGATGTTTGTGTTCACCGAAACGCCTTCCGGCAGGTCGACGATGGCCGCCACATAGGGCGCCTCGACGTACGGCGTCGCCTGGTGGATGACGGTGAAGACGTGGACTTCACCCGTGTCGCTCAGCTTGATCGCGTCGAACGGGCCGGCGGAGCTGCACTTCGGGCAGTACATGCGCGGACCAACGTACGCGGTCTTGCAGTTCTGGCAGCGGCTGCCGTTGAGGTAGTCCTGGTCGCGTGTCGCGCCAAGCGTGAGGTGAGGGACAATCGGACGGACTTCAGGTGCGGCTGTCTCGGCCAAGCGAGATCCCCCTTTCGGAACTGACGAATGGCCGGGTGGATTTCGGGAAACGCAGGCTGTCCCCGGCCGGGCAAGTGCAACTGGCATTGTTGTTCCGAGGCTAAGGATCGTCAATGGGCCGCATAGACGCCGCGCGGGGCCACCAGCCTCCGCTGACGCCCCCTTGAGCGCGCCTTCCGCTAAGCTAGCGCCACATTTCGAGGTAACGCAACGGATATGCCCGACCACCAGTTCCAATCCCTTATCACACCGCCCGACGACGTCACCGGCATCTATGCCACCTGGATTTGCGTGGGCAAGGGCACCGTCCTTGTTCGACCCGCCGACGAGGGCCTCCGTTTCCCGGAAGCGGTGCATCCCAACCGACCTGGGCGTCGCCGTCGATCACGAGCACTTCCTCGGACTCCTCGACGGCATCCCGGTGTGGGCGGCCGGCATCGATGCGCCAGGCGAAGAACCCGAAGACTTCCGCCACGAGAACCTCTACACCCTCTTCCAGCACATGCCCGAGCAGTTGTGGACGCTCGCCGGACGCGCCGTGCAGATCGCTGAATGGCACCGCACCCACCGCTTCTGCGGCCGCTGCGGCTCGGCGACTGAATCGGCCGAAGGTGAGCGCGCGCGCCGCTGCCCCGATTGCGGCCTGCTCAACTTCCCCCGCCTTTCGCCCGCGGTCATCACCCTCATCGAACGCGGCGACGAGGCGCTCCTCGCCCGCGGCCGCACCTTCGGCGCCAACCCGATGTACAGCACGCTTGCCGGTTTCGTGGAGCCCGGCGAGACCCTCGAAGAGTGCGTTGCCCGCGAGATCCGCGAAGAGGTCGGCGTCGAGGTCAGCGACATCCGCTACATGCGCAGCCAGCCCTGGCCCTTCCCCAACTCGCTCATGCTCGGCTTCAACGCGAAGTACGCGGGCGGCGAAATCCAGTGCGACCCCACCGAGATCGTCGATGCGCAGTGGTTCCGCTACGACAATCTCCCGAACATCCCGGGGAAGATGTCCATCGCACGCTGGCTCATCGAGGAGTGGCGGTCCCGCCAGGGATAAAACCGGGCTGGCGCCGCGTGACGCGGGACTTACTTCGCGCTGGTCTCCGCTCTCCGCGAGCCAGTCAGCGAGGACGACCGCCTCGTTCCGCTCAGTATCGCGGGCGCCGAAGAGGAGTGTCACGACACGGTGCGACCGAGCCACGATCGCGAAGCTCCTCCATCGCGGGATTGACTGCGAGTTCTTCGCCATAGCGGCGCTGGAACTCTGGCCAGCGGTCAGCCTCATGCGCGAACCATCGCCGCAACTCATCGCTCGGCGCGACGTTCTTTAGCCATAGGTCCAGTGCGGCCCGTTCTTTCGAGACGCCCCGCGGCCACAGCCGGTCGACGAGGACGCGAAAGCCATCGTCGCCAGAGGCGGGATCGTAGATGCGTTTGAGCCGGATCACCCGCCTACCATAGCCGCCGCCATGACGCGGCCCCTACGGCCGCAACGCGATCTTCAGCACGCCGCCGCGCCGCTCGCGGAAGAGGTCGTACCCGGCCGGCGTTTCGCTGATCTTCATGGAGTGCGTGATGAGCGGAGTAAGGTCGACCTTGCCGCCGGCGATGAGCGCCATCAGCCGCGTCAGCCGGTCCGTCCCCACGGGGCACAGCGTCGTCACCAGCTTGCGATGGATAAACGACCCGCCGACCGGGAGCGAGAGCGATTCGATCTCCGTGTAGACGCCGACGCTGCTGATCGTGCCCGCCCAGGCGCGTCACGTTGCACGCGTTCTCGAACGTCGTCTGCTTACCCAGCGCCTCGACGGCGATGTCCACGCCTCTCCCGCCGGTCAGCGCCATGATCTCGCTCACCGCAGTCGCCGGGTTGACCACGACGTCGGCGCCCATCTTCTTCGACATCTCCACCCGTTCCGGGATCGATTCCACGGCGATGATCATTCCCGGCGCCGAAGGTTCGCGCCCCGGCCGTGGCGCAGAGCCCCACAGGCCCCTGGGCGAACACCGCCACCGTGTCGCCCGCGCGGATCTCCGCCCGTTCGATCGCCGCGAATCCGGTCGACATGATGTCCGTCACGAACAGCACCTGTTCGTCTTCGAGCGCGTCCGGGATCTTCGCCATCGAGGTCTGCGCCCCGTTTACGAGGAAGTACTCGCCCTGGGCGCCGAAGAGGAGGTTGCTCGGGCGCGTTGTAGGTCGAGCAAACCGACTGGTTCCCTTCCATGCAGCGCGCGCAGTAGCCGCAACACACCAGGCAGCTCGCCGCCACCCGGTCCCCCGCCTTGAACGCGGTCACCCCCGCGCCGACGGCCGCCACCACGCCCACGGCCTCGTGCCCCATCGGGATGCCCCCGGGCAGCGGCATCTCATCCACGATGTGGATGTCGCTGCCGCAGATGGTGCTGAGTGTCGTCCGTATCAGCGCCTGTCCCGGTCCCGGCTCGTCCGGGTACGGAATCTGGGTCATCGCGACGGCATGTGGACCCGTCTTCACGCAGGTCAGGGAATTCGGCACGGCTCACTCCTGGTTGGCTTCGGGGCGCATTGTCCACGATAACATCGTCGTCGTCGTTGCCCTCGCCTCGCAGCGCCGCCTGGAGTGAAGGATGCCCACTGTCAGGCCGTTTCGTTTCGGCGTTGCTTTGACACCTTCGCGCCCGTGGTCGCGATGCTTGCCGGCCGCTGACCCTACGCGCTCGGCTGGGCGCATCCCCGCGAGAAACTCGTCCAGCGCAGCCATCGCGACCGGTTCCGTGAGCACCGGCGCGTGCCCAACGCCTGGCACTTCGACAAGCCGCGCGTCCTTCATCGCCTCTTGCGTGGCGCGCGCCACGTCCGTACTCAACACGTCGCTGTTGGCGCCGCGGAGGATGAGCGCCGGGCAGCCAATCGCCTTGACCGCGTCCCACGGCGCAAGCCTGGGTTGAGTAGTGGCGATTCCCGTTCGCACCGCCGGGTCCATCTTCCAGCGCCACACCCCGCTGTCGCTCAACCGTACGTTCCAGCGCGCGAAGTCCGTGATCTGGTCGTCCGGCAGATGCTCGATGTACGGGCCGTAGTTCTCCTTGTAGTACTTCACCACCGCCTTCAGGTCGGCGAACATCTGCGGAGCGCTGCCCACGTACTTGCGCGATGCGCGTCAGCCCCAGCCGGGTCGATCTCCGGCCCGATGTCATTGAACACGACCCGGGAAACGCGCTCCGGGAATCGGGGCGTGTATTGCATGGCGATAAGCCCGCCCATCGACGTGCCCACCAGCGCGAACCGGCGAAGCCCCAGCGCCTCGCGCACCGCCTCGAGGTCCGCGACATAATTCTCGAAGTGGTACCCGTCGGGCGGCCCCCATTCCGACTCCCCTCGCCCCCGGACGTCCAGGCAATACACGTGGTACGACCCCGCGAGATGCCCGGCGATCATGTCGAACACGTGCGCCTGACCCGCCGAGACCGTGCAGCATCATGACGACCGGGGTGCCCGGCGATCCGCGTGCCACCAGGTGGTGCCGTAGGCCATTGGCCTGGACGAAGATGTCTCGGGCCGCCGCAGTTCCGTCCATGTTCGTGCTCCGGAGCGTGATCCGCGCCCCCGCGATGAAGCGGACGGCCCGGTCAGATGCGGCGGAGTCTACACCAGCCTTGCGGGCCGCTCGCTACAGCCGCTGCCGTCCGGCGAAGCCGGCGTCCAGGCCGTGCCACCACTCGATTGCTGGCTCGCCCAGCAGGTAGCACAGGTACACCACCTCGCCCTCGCGCATCGTCCGGAAGTCGATCAGACCTCGTTCGGGGTCTTTGACCTCGATGCTCCACCGTTCGAGCTTCAGCACTGCGTCGCGCATCTGTGTGCGGAGGGCCGTGACGCGGTCTTCCGTTTTGCCGCCTGCGAAAGCGGGGGTCAGCAGGTTGCCATCGCCTGACGCGCCGCGCGCCTCAGCGGCTACCGCCGCGTTCAGCACCCTCAGCCGCACGAACGCCTCCCGCAGCCGCTCCAGCACAGGTATCACGGCCGGGAGCAGTGCCTGGGCCTCGTCCAGCGTGTAGTGCCGCACAGCTAGACGAAGAGGTGTAACGGCATCTGCGTCGGGTGGACCGAAGCTCCGCTTTCCAGCCCGGCTACGTCCATCAACTCGTCGTGAACGCCCGGCCCTACCACCACGTTGCGCCCGATCTGCATGCCCGCCGGCACGGTCACTCTCTTCCCGAGGATCGTGATACCCGTGTTCACAATATCTGGCCGCTCGAAGTTGGCGATGTTCTCGTCCCCCACGCCCACGTGGCTGTCCTGGCCGACGATCACCTCTTTGTCGAGGATGCACCGGTCGACCACCGCCCCCGATCGGACGATGCACCGGTGCTGGATCACCGAGTCACGCACCTGCGCGCCCTCTTCGATCACGACACCGGGAGAAATCACCGAGCGCGACACACTGCCGAAAATCTCAGTAGCGGGCGACACGAGCGAATTGTGGACCGTCGCTCGTCGTCCAAGATGTGCAGGCGCCATCAGCGAACCGGCGGTCCGCAGCCGAAGCTCCGGATCGCTCAGGTTGAGCGGCGGGTTGTCGGACAACAGGTCCATGTGCGCCGACCAATATGACTCGACCGTGCCGACGTCGCGCCAGTACGAGTGGAACTGGTACCCGAACACCCGGTGCGACTCGTACATCTGCGGAATGATGTTGCGCCCGAAGTCGTGCTTGCTCTCGTCGCCGCGATCGGCGTCGGCCTGCAACTGTTCGACGAGCACGTCCTTGTTGAACACGTAGACGCCCATCGACACCCACGGCGCCCGAGGGTGCTGCGGCTTCTCCTGGAAGTCGACCACCCGTCCCGATTGGTCCAGGTCGAGAACGCCGAAGCGTTGCGCGTCCTCACGCGGGACGGAGTAGACGGCCACCGTGGCGTCCGCGGCCTGGCTCCGGTGATAGGCAAGCATGTTCCGGTACGCCGTGAGGTAGATGTGGTCCCCGGCGAGGATCAGCACCTCGCGCGCCTGGGACTCCTCGATCACGTAGAGGTTCTGGTACACCGCATCTGCTGTGCCCTGGTACCAGTCCATGTCGGCCCGGCCAAGGTACGGCTGCAGGATCTGCACCGTTCCGTCGAGGGTGTCGAGCCCCCACGGCCGGCCCGACCCAATGTGGTTCACGAGCGACCGCGGCCGGTACTGGGTGAGCACCGCGGTCTTCGTGATGCCGCTGCTTGCGCAGTTGCTCAGCGCGAAGTCGATGATTCGATATTGGCCGCCGAACACCACCGCCGGCTTCGCTCGCTGCTCCGAGAGGACCGACAATCGGTCTCCCTGCCCGCCCGCGAGAATCATTGCCAGGACGTTGTCCATGCTCACCCCACACCCCAGCCCTGGCGTGATCGCCAGCGCTCTCTCGTGCATTCTACGCAGAGTCGGTGCTGCCCTGTCAGTACGGTTCGCGTTCGGCCGGGACGTTAGCCAGCCAGTCGCATCGCGGCCGCCTCCGACTTCACGACCATCGCAAACGCACAATCGCGACAGATCACGGTTGCGTAGCGCGAAGGTCGCGATGAGCCGGCCGCTTCGACATCGGCCACCTCAAGTCGCGAATGGGCGCGCGTTACCCTTCCACAAAATGGACATGGTGCATGGATTCCGTGGCTTCGAGACATCTCCCTACCTCTAAGCCCCCGCCGCCATGGATCATTGCAGCCCGGCCACCGTCCGTACATCGGTGGAGCCGCCTACGGGAAAGCCCCTATCGGCGTCCGGCGTGAGTTAGTGTCTCTGCTACACTAACCCCATCCGGTCGCCTCCGCGGAGTACCCATGCGCCACGTTCGTCTCGGCCTCGCCCAGTTGAACTCGACCGTGGGCGACATCGAGGGCAACGGCTCCCGGATTCGCGCGCAGATCGCCGATGCGCGCGCCCAGGGCTGCGGGATCGTCGCCTTCCCCGAACTCGCGTTGACCGGCTACCCGCCCGAAGATCTCGTCCTCCGACGGGAGTTCTGTGAGGCGTCGCGCCGGGCGGCCGGCGAGCTCGCTCCTGCCACGGCGGGGCTCATCGCCATCGTTGGCTTCGTCGATTGGTACGAGGGCGACGCCTATAACGCAGCCGCAGTGTTCGCCGATGGGACCTGGGTCGACACCTACCACAAGCGTCGCCTCCCCAACTACGGCGTCTTCGATGAGGAGCGCTACTTCGCCGCCGGCCGGCGCACGCCGATCTATCACGCCGGTGAGGTGACCTTCGGCGTCAGCATCTGCGAGGACATCTGGTATCCCGGCGCGCCCCTCGACGCCATGGCGCTCGGTGGCGCCGAGCTCTGCATCAACATCAACGGCTCGCCCTACCACCGTGGAAAAGGCCCCGATCGCGCTCGTATGATCGGAACCCGCGCCGCCGACAACATCATCGCCGTCGCTTACCTCAACATGGTCGGCGGCCAGGATGAACTGGTCTTTGACGGCGACTCGCTCGTGTTCGACGGCTCCGGCCGCCTCATTGCCCGCGGTCCGCAGTTCCGGGAGGAGTTGGTCATCGTCGACGTCGATCTCAACGCCGTGGCGCAGAAACGGCTTCACGACACGCGCCGGCGCGTCGAGCTCCGCGATCACGACCTCTCCAGCGAAGTGGATCGCATCACGATCGCATTCGATCCGTCCCTCAAGCGCGATGCCGAGCCCCGCCAGGCGCCGCTCGTAACGCCGCTCGGCCCCGAAGCCGAAGTGTGGGAGGCGCTCACCCTCGGGACCCGCGACTACCTGGCCAAGACCGGCTTCAAGGACGCCATTATCGGGCTTTCAGGCGGTATCGATTCGAGCGTCGTCGCTGCCATCGCCGTCGATGCGCTCGGCCCTGAACACGTCCTTGGCGTCTCACTCCCCAGCCGCTACTCCAGCCAGCACAGCCAGGACGACGCCCGCGCCCTCGCGGACAACCTCGGCATCCGCTTGCTGACCATCCCGATCGAGCCCGCCCATGCCGCGATGCTCGCGATGCTCGCCGACGTCTTCGAAGGCACCGAGCCGGGCACGGCCGAGGAGAACCTGCAGGCACGCCAGCGCGGGAACGTTTGGATGACCCTCGCGAACAAGTACAACGCCATCGCCCTGACGGCCGGCAACAAGAGCGAGATGGCCACCGGCTACGCGACCTTATATGGTGACATGGCTGGCGGCTTCGCCGTCATCAAGGACGTCCCCAAGACGCTCGTCTTCCGCCTTGCGGCGTGGCGCAACGAACGCGCCGGCCGGGACCTGATCCCGGCCAACGTTCTCACCAAGCCGCCCAGTGCCGAGCTCAGCCCGGGCCAGCTCGACGTCGACAGCCTTCCGCCCTATCCCGTCCTCGACCCCATCCTCGAAGCCTATGTCGAAGACGATCGCACGCTCGAGGAGATCGCTGCCATGGGTTTCGATCCGGCCACCGTCCAGCGTGTCGCCGCCATGGTCGACCGCAACGAGTACAAGCGCCGCCAGGCTCCTCCCGGCGTGAAGATCACACCCCGCGCATTCGGCCGCGACCGTCGCTTCCCGCTCGCCGCCCGGTACCGGCTGCCATGAACTGGAAAGACACTGCGGAGCAGGCGCAGTTCCGCACGGAGGTGCGGGAGCTCATTCGCACCCGCTTGCCCGAGCGCTACCGCGAGATGGCTGCGGCCGGCGGCCCCGGTGAACGAACCTGGGAGTTCGACCGCAAGTCCGAGGACGCGACCGCCCGCGACGCTGCCCACGCATGGCACGCCGCCCTCGGCGAGCGCGGCTGGGTCGCGCCCGCACTGGCCGAAGGCGTACGGCGGCGGCGGCCTCACCTCGATGGAGCAGTTCATCCTCAATGAGGAGCTCGCCCGCGCGGGGGCGCCTGCCGTCGGCGGCTCAGGCGTCGCGATGCTCGGCCCAACCCTCATCGTCCACGGCCGCGACGACCAGAAAGCCCGCTACCTCCCGCCCATCCTCGCCGGCGAGGCCACCTGGGCGCAGGGCTACTCGGAACCCGGCGCCGGCTCCGATCTCGCTTCGCTCCAGACCCGCGCCGTCCGCGACGGCGACGAATTCATCGTGAACGGGCAGAAGATCTGGACCTCCGGCGCGCACACGGCCGACGCCATCTTTGCCCTCGTCCGCACCGACCCCGAAGCGCCGAAACACCGCGGCATCTCCTTCCTCCTCATCGACGACATCAAGACGCCCGGCATCAGCGTCCGGCCCCTCGTCGACCTCAACGGTCGCCACTACTTCAACGAGGTCTTCTTCGAAGATGTCCGCGTGCCGGCCGGCAACCTCGTCGGCGAGATGAACGGCGGCTGGTACGTCGCCATGACGCTCCTCGACTTCGAGCGCTCGAACATCGGTGGCGCCGTCGGCGCCCGGCGCACGCTCCAGCGGCTCATGGCGACCATCGCCGCGGACCCCGCCCTCCGCGAGCGCGTTGCCGCCTCGCCCGTCCGCCACGAAATCGCCCAGCGTTACATCGAAGCCGAAGTCATGTACCAGTTCTCCAGCCGCATCATCTCGATGCAGCAGCACGGCCAGATCCCGAACGACGAAGCGTCGATGGCCAAGCTCTACAACTCGGAGCTTTCCCAGCGGCTGGCGCAGACCTGCATGCAGGCGCTGGGGCTGCGCGGCAACGTCGTCGACGGCGACTCCACCTTCGGCCGTCACTACCTCGCCATGGTCCCTGCCACCATCCGCGGCGGCACCTCCGAGGTGCAGCGCAACGTCATCGCCACCCGCGGGCTCGGCCTGCCGCGCGGATGAGCGGGGCTGGCCGGTGAGCGCGGGCGCCCTCGCGGGGATTCGCATCCTCGAGTTCTCCCAGATTGTTGCCGGCCCCTTCGCCGGCGTGGCGCTCTCCGATTTTGGCGCCGACGTCGTCAAGGTCGAACCGCTCGAAGGCGAAGCCCGTCGCAACAGCGCCGCCGTCGTGCCCAACGAGGGCAAGTACTTCCAGTCGCTCAATCGCGGCAAGCGCAGCCTCACCATCGACCTTCGCAGCGCCGCCGGCCAGGAACTCGTCCACCGCCTCGTCCCGCAGTTCGATGTCGTCCTCATCAATTACCGCTCCGGCGTCCCGGAGCGTCTCCGCATCGACTACCCCACCCTCAGCGCCTTCAACCCAGCGCTCATCTACGCGAGCATCACCGGCTTCGGCGAGTCCGGGCCGTTTGCGACACGCGCCGGCTCCGACATCGTGGCGCAGGCGTACAGCGGCCTTATGGCTGCCGAGGCAAAGGTCGACGACATGGGCGCGCCCGCCCCCATCACCGGGACCACCATCATCGACCGGGCCTCGGGCCTCGCTGCCGCCATGGGCATCTGCGCGGCCCTGTTCCACCGCGAGCGCACCGGCAAGGGCCAGGAACTTCGCCTCTCGCTCCTCCAGACCGCACTCGAGCTCCAGTCGAACCAGGTCATGCGCGAACCCGTCCACGACGTCACGCTCCGCGACCCGCTCATCAATCGGTTGCAGGAACTGCGCGCCTCAGGCGTCCGCTACGACGAGCTCGCCGCGCTTCGCAAGGCGCAGGGCCCGCGCTTCGCCTCGCACCGGCTCTACTACGGCGGCTACCACACGGCCCAGGGCGCCCTCGTCCTCGGCGCCCTCACGCGCTCGAACCGCGACGCCATCCGCACCTTGCTCGACTTCCACGACCGCACCGACGACGCCGACTTCGACGCCGCCGAGCCGGCCGGCCGGCAACAGATCGAGGCCTGGCGCGCCGAAATCCAGGAGCGGCTGCTCGCCAGGCCGGCGGCGGAATGGGTCCGCCTCCTCCTCGATCGCGGCGTCCCCGCCAGCGTCGTCAACTTCGCCGAGGAAATGGCGGACGACCCACACGTGCAGGCGACGGGCATGGTCGTCGCGCCTCGATCACGAGATCACCGGCCCGCAACAGGTGGTCGCGCCACTGGTGCGCATGTCCGAAACGCCAACCGCCGCGGTCCGGGCAGCGCCGCCACTCGGCCACGACTCCCGCGAAGTCCTTGCCGAGGCGGGCCTCGCTCCGGGCGAAATCGACGCGCTCATCGCCCGTGGCGTCGTCGGGAGCGATAGCTAACCGTTCACCGGCGGCGACTCTCCTTGCCGTACGATCGGCACGAAACCTGCAGGAGCACGGCCATGGCCCGTCTTCGTGTCCACAACTTCGCGATCTCGCTCGATGGCTACGGGGCCGGCCCCGGACAGGATCTGCAGAACCCGCTCGGCCTTGGCGGAACGCGCCTGCACGAATGGGTCTTTGCCACGCGCACCGGCCGCGCCATGATCGGCGACAGCGGCGGCGACACCGGTATCGACGACGACTTCCTCGTCCGCGGCGTCACGGGCATCGGCGCCACCATCATCGGCCGCAACATGTTCGGCCCCGTCCGCGGCCCCTGGGACGACGACCCCTGGCGCGGCTGGTGGGGCGACGACCCGCCCTACCACCATCCCGTCTTCGTCCTCACGCACCACCAGCGCGAGCCGCTCCCCATGGAGGGCGGCACCACCTTCCACTTCGTCACCGACGGCATCCGGGCCGCCTACGACCGTGCGATGGCGGCCGCGAACGGCGCCGACGTCCGCCTCGGCGGCGGTGTGGGCACCGTCCAGCAGTACCTTCGCGCCGGGCTCGTCGACGAGCTGCATGTCGCAATCGTGCCGGTCTTGCTCGGCGCCGGCGAACGCCTATTCGACAACCTCGACGGCGCCATCGCCAACTACGAGTGCGTTGAGATGATCGCGACAGCCGCAGTCACTCACGTGCGCCTCGCCCGCACCCCTGCCCCGTAGCTAAGCGCGCACCGCCTCCGACAGCCGCTCGCAGACACCGCGCAGGACCGTGATTCGCGCGACTCGCTTGTCTTCGGCGGGGACCACCAGCCACGGCGCACCCGGCGGGTTGTTCGTCCGCGCAATCATCTCGTTCACCGCGACCTCGTACGCCGCCCAGTTCGCCCGGTTCCGCCAGTCCTCGTTGGTAATCTTGTGTCGCTTGTAGGGTATCCCCTCCCGCTCCTCGAACCGCCGCAGCTGTTCCTCGGGGCTCAGGTGCAACCAGAACTTGAGCAGCGTCACGCCGTGTCCCACGAGGTGCGACTCGAACTCGTTGATCTCGTCGTAGGCTCGCTGCCATTCCTCTTCGCTCGCGAACCCCTCGACACGCTCGACGAGCACCCGGCCGTACCAGGAACGGTCGTAGATGGTCATGTGTCCGTCCGCCGGCACGTGACGCCAGAACCGCCAGAGGTAGTGGTGTGCTTTCTCCTCATCTGTCGGTGCCGCCGTCGGTATGACGTCGAAATACCGCGCATCGAGCGGTTCCACCAGTCGTCGAATCGTTCCGCCCTTGCCTGCCGCGTCCCAACCTTCGAACACGAGCACCACCGCGCGCCCCTTCGCGGCCGCCCTGTGAGACAGGTCCGCGAGCCTCCGTTGTAGCTTCGCGAGTTGCGTGTCGTATTCGGCCGCCTCTATTCGCGTGCCGAGGTCGACGCCCGTCAACGCGGAGCTCTCCGCCTCGATCCGTATCGGCGTCGGCAGCGCCACCGGCACAACCAACCGCCCCGCGAGCCGTTCGGTGGCGGTCTCCACGAACACCTTCGCGACCGAGATGTTCCGCGCACGGTCATTTGCGGCGTCGATGATGTGCCACGGCGCGTTCGCGTCGGTTTGTTCCTGGTATGCCCGGAGAATGCCCTTCATCCGCGAAAAGTGCTCCAGGTTCTTCCAGTCGCTCGGCGAAACCCGCCAGCTCGTTCGGCGGTCGCGCGCCAGCCGCGTGAGCCGGTCACGCTGCTCGTCTCGCCCGAGCCGCAGCCAGATCTTCACGAGGAGGTAGCCGTCAGCTACGAGCGCCTTCTCGAACGCCGCGATGCGATCGAGCTCCGCCTCCAGCTCGTCGCGTTTCATGGTCCCGCTCATTCGGCCGGCCGTCAGGCGCGTGTACCACGACCCGAAGTACAGCCCGATGCGTCCCCGCGCCGGCAGGGCCGTCGCGTAGCGCGAGTACCTCGGCCGGTCCAGCGGCGCCGCGTCCGTCGGGCCGAAAACGTGCGTCTCCAGCCCCCGCGGATCGAACCAGCCGTGCAGGCAGTTCACCGTCTCGCTCTTCACGCCGTCCGCCCCGGCGATGATGATCACGACCGGCACCCCGGCCTCGCGAAGCTGCTGCTGGAAATCGAGCAGCGCGAAGCGAAGGTTCGGGAGCAGTGCGGCGTAGGCGTGCCGATCGATGTGCAGCGGCGTGGCAGCGTTGCTCCGCCGCGCACGACTCTCGACGGCCGGATGTGCCCCCACCAGCTACTCCTCGAGGCTCGCGCCATCGGCGCCGAACCTCACCTCTGATCATCGGGCCGGCGGGGCAGTTGCCGCAGTTCAATCCCGACGTGGTGTTCGCCGTCTGCTGTAGGATGCCGCCATCGCTTCGGAGGCACCTCATGCGCGCTGGCGTCCACTTCAACTTCCAGAACTACACCGATTGGGACCGCTTCGAGGGCCATCGTCCGGGTCCGTCCCCCGTCTCCGACCAGCAGATCTACGAAGAGGACCTCCACCTCGCCGGCCTCGTCGAACCGCTCGGCTTCGATTCCTACTGGGCCATCGACCACCACTTCGGCCCTTACATCATGACCGGCGGCGCCATCCAGCACCTCACCTACATGGCCGGAAAGACCGAGCGCATCGACTTCGGAACCATGGTCGTTGTCCTCCCCTGGTACGACCCGGTCGTCGTCGCCGAGCAGATCAGCGTGCTCGATAACCTGCTCCAGGGCCGCCGGCTCACCCTCGGCCTCGGCCGTGGCGCGGCCAAGCGTGAATTCGATGCGTATCGCGTCCCCATGGACGAATCGCGCGATCGCTTCGCCGAATCTGTCGATGTGCTGCGGAAGGCCCTCACCCAGGAGTGGTTCTCCCACGACGGCCGCTTCTATCACATCCCCGAGACCACCATCCGGCCACGCCCGCGAAACCCCGAGCGGCTCCTCGAAGGCATGCGCGTCGCGTGGACGAGCCCGCAAACACTGCCCATCACAGCGCGCGCCGGCCTCGGCATGCTCATGACCAACCAGAAGAGCTGGGAGGAATACCGGCAGGACGTCCGCGACTTCAACGCCGTCCGCGCCGAGCTGGGTTGGCGCCCCATCCAGCCGACCGTGGTCGTAAACGTCGCCTGCTTTGACAGCGCGGACGAGGCATGGGCGGTGATGCTGCATCACTCCGCCGAAGCGCAGGACAGCGTCCTCCGCCACTACGGCTGGAAAGACGCCGAACGTTTCCGCCAGACCAAAGGCTACGAGCAATACGCAAAGTTCAGCGAGTTTGCCAACGCCCGCTCCATCGAACAGCTCGGCGAACACTCGGCCCGAGCCCAGGCCTTCGGCACCCCCGACCAGGTGCTCGAGAAGCTCCAACTTGTCCAGCAAACCACCAGCGCCGAGGAGCTCGTCCTGAACTTCCGCTTCGGTGGTATGCCCGTCGAAACGGCGGAACGCTCGATGCGCCTCTTCTCAACGGAGGTGCTCCCCCGCCTCCACGCCATCCCCGCTCCGCTCCACCCGGATATGGCCGGAACCCCGGTCTCCTGACGGCCTCTCCGCAGCACACCGCCCGGCCTTCCCGCGCCATCGGGCTCCCTCTCCCGCGAAGTCGGGAGAGGGCGGGGGTGAGGGCAGGACCGTCGCACCGCTGAGCGCCGATGGCCCCCGGAGTGTGCGCTTTAGACATGCGCCAAACCCTACTCTCGCTGATGAACACCAAACCGGGAGCCGAGGATCCATGCAGTGGAAACTACAGATGGTCTGCCGCGATTGCGGAGCGGTGCTCACCTTCAACGACGAGCGGCCCGACTGGCAGGGGACCGGCCAGGATCGCTTCGTGATCTGCCCCGCCTGCGATGGCCGAGCGCCGCTTGCCCGCCCGGGGATCGACCTCGGTTTCGACAGGGCATTCGATCTCTTCCGTCCACGGGCGCGGAGCTGACGGAGGCCGGCTCCGCCGGGATATGGACGCGCTAGGGCTGGCCCTCGGGGCCGCCGTGCTCCTCGGCGCCGCCGCCGTGTTCCAACACCGCGCCGCGCTCACCGCCCCCCACAAGCAGGGTGCCCCGGCGCTTCTTGGGCATCTCGCCGCACACCCCGTGTGGCTGACCGGCGTGCTCGCGATGCTTGGCGGCTATGCTCTCCAGGCGGCGGCCCTCGGCGAGGGCCGCATCACGGTCGTCGAGCCGGTCCTGGTGTGCAGTCTCGTTGTCGGCCTGCCCCTGAGCACGCTGTGGCTCCGTCAGCGCCTGCGCCGCACCGACTGGCTCGCGGGCTTCTGCGTGGCCGTTGGCGTGGTCGCATTTCTGCTCGCCGCCCGGCCGGAGGGCGGAACGGAGAACACCGCAACCGAGCACTGGCTCGTCGTCCTCCCGGCAACCGCGTTCGCGATTGTGGCCCTTCTCGTCGTCGCTCGCTGGGGCGGCTCATGGTGGCGCCCCCTCGGCTTCGCCAGCGCCGGCGGCCTCGGCCTGGGCGTCGCCGACGCCATCACCAAACCGGTCGTGACCGAGCTCGCCGCGCGTCCGCTCGTCCTCTTCACCTCGTGGCAGCTCTACGTGCTGGTCGGGGTCGGGGCCCTGGCATTCCTCCTCGTGCAGGCCGCCTACCACGCGGGCCACATCGGCCGCTCGCTCCCTGCCGTCACCTTGCTCGAGCCCCTCACCGCTTCGCTCCTCGGCGTCACCCTCTTCGAAGAGCACCTTCGCAGCGCTCCGCCGTACCTCGCGGCCGAATCCCTGGCCGTGCTCGTGGCGGCCATCGGCGTGATCGCGCTCGCACGCTCCCCGCTTGTCCAGGGAGAGTCCCCCGCCACGATCTGAGCGCCATTCCGCGCGGGATCTGCGCGCATAACGAACCCGCCTCAAATGCCCGATCAATGTTCGGTTCCGAACGGACATGGAATGCGGCCGTCCTTAAAACTAGGCCCCGTGCTGCCCGGCACGCGAGTTCAGCATGGTGTCGCAGACGGCTGCGACAGCCATCCAGAAGGAGGCCGAAATGTCATTCCAACTTCACACGGGCATGAGCGTACGTGACGTGCGCGGCCGTCCTGTCGGTACGCTCGCAAAGATCGCGGGCAACCGCTTTGCCGTCACGACCGACAAGGGTCGCGTATGGCTGGAGCCCGCGGTCATCTTCACGGTCGATCCTGGAACGTCCGTGACGCTGCAATGCAACAGCGAGCAGGTGGGCCGCTACTCGGTCCCTGCGCCCACGTCGCTCAGCGGTCTCCGTTAGCCGGAAAGCTGACGGCCCCGGCGTTCAGTCGACCGGAATCTCGCAACGCGTTTCCGCTCTTGCCACTCACTCCGAGACGTGGCGGAGGGCGACTGCCGCTCCGTGACACCCGGGCGTAAAGTCGCCACGTATGACTGACGGCCCGTTCGCCGACCGGATCTTCACGGGCGGTTCGATCCTCACAATGCAGCCCGACTATCCACGCGTGGAAGCCGTGGCTGTCGCCGGCGGCCGCGTGCTCGCGGCGGGAACTGAGCGCGACGTTCTCGCCTTGCGCGGCCCGAATACCACCATTTCGCAGATCGGCGACCATGCCCTGCTCCCCGGCTTCGTCGACGGCCACGGTCACCTTGCCAAGCTCGCTGCGAGCCTCGGCTTCGCTAACCTGTCCGCGCCACCGGTCGGGCCGGCGGACGATATCGACAGCCTTGTCGGCGAACTTCAACGCTTCGCTCACGACAACGCCGCCGACGGCGACTGGATCGTCGGCCGCGGCTATGACCCGGCCTTCATGTCCGAAGGGCGTCATCCCACCCGCCACGACCTCGACCGCGCGTCCGCCGGCCGACCAATCTACATAACGCACGTCTCGGGCCATCTCGCTGTCGCCAACACCGCGGCCCTCCAGCGCGCCGGCGTCTCCGCCGAAACGCCGGACCCGCCGGGAGGCGTGATCCGCCGCGAGGAAGGTGGCCAGCCCACAGGCCTCCTTGAGGAGTCGGCGCTGCGCTTCTTCGGCGCCGGCGTGATCCCGCCAGCCGGCCCTGACGCCGAGACGGCCGCCCTCGCCGAGGCGCAACGCATCTACGCCGCCGCCGGTATCACCACCGCCCAGGAAGGCGCAATGTTCCCGCTCGAGCAGGCGCAGTTCGAGGCTGCCGCCGCCAACGGTCGCCTCTTCCTCGATGTTGTGGGTTACGCCTACTGGGCGACCTCGCGAGAGATGTTGAGGGGTCGCCGTCCGGGCGACTACGTCGGACGCTTCAAGCACGGCGGCGTCAAGCTCATCCTCGATGGCTCGCCGCAGGGCAAGACCGCCTGGCTGACGCAGCCGTACCACGTCCCGCCGGACGGCGCCGCGGCCGACTACTGCGGCTACCCGGCGATGCCCGACGAGCAGGCGGTGGAACGTGCCGAGGAAGCCTACCGGGAGGGCTGGCAGGTCATCGCCCACTGCAACGGCGACGCCGCTGCCGACCAGTTCCTCCGCGTTATCGCTCAGACCCACCGCGCCCACCCCGGCGACGGTCGCCGCCCCGTGATGATCCACGCCCAGACCGTCCGCGACGACCAACTCGATGCCATGGCCGACCTCGGCGTCGTTCCTTCGTTCTTCGCCTCCCATGTCTATTACTGGGGCGACTTCCACCGAGACTCCGTCCTCGGCGCCGAACGTGCCGAGCGCATCAGCCCCCTGCGGTCGGCGCAATCCCTCGGGCTGCGCTTCAACCTCCACAACGACTCGCCCGTGGTGCCGCCGGACATCCTCCGCCTGGTCTGGTGCGCTGTGGAGCGACGTACGCGCAGCGGGGCCGTGCTCGGACCCGACCAGGCCATCGACGTCATGGCGGCGCTTCGGGCGGTCACGATCGACGCCGCCTACGCCCACTTCGAAGAAAACACGAAGGGCTCTATCGCCCCAGGCAAGCTCGCCGACCTCGTCGTCCTCGGCGCCGACCCCGCCCGCGTCGCCCCGTCAGAACTCGCGGCGATCCCCATCATCGAAACGCTCAAGGAAGGCGTGACCATCTATCCCGTGGGCCCCTCGGCGAAGTAGTCCGCGCGAAAACACGTAACGTGTCCGTGACGTGAATGTCACGTTTCGCCCTTAGGTTTCTCCAGCGTGGGGGACAGTGCGACCCACCGATGCCGCGGCAACGCCGCAAGGGGAGGATCCGGTGCAACTTGACCAGGTGATTGGCGCCTTTGTGTTCACCAGCGACGGACGCGAACTCGGTCGCGTGAAGAAGTGCGAAGCGGCAGCGTTCCTCGTCGATGCCCCATTGGCATTCGACTACTGGCTCGCCTCCGCGCTCGTCGTCAGCGCCGATGCGGACCGCGTGACCCTCAGGATCTCCGCCAGCGACCTCGCCGCGCAGAAGATGGACGGGCCGTTCGACCTTAATGAGTTCCAGTCCTCGGCACCCGAGTCCCTCACGCCCGCCGCCGTCCGCGACCGCTTCATCGCGTTCTAGCGGCTACGGCGTCGGAGTCGCCGCGGTCGCCGCCTTCAGGAACGTCGATGGGTCGAGGATGAAGCCCTGCCCCGAGGGAATCAGCGCGATCTGGACGTTCCCCGCCAGCTTCTGGATCGCGTTGTTCTCGAGAATACGGTCGGTCAACGAGGCGTTGAGCAGGTCGTTCGCCTGCGCCTGGCCTTTCGCCAGCGCTACCGCCGCGTCCGCCTGGCCCTGCGCCACGGCGACCGCCTGCTGCGCTTCGGCCTGCTTCTGCGCGACCACATTCAGCGCCGTCTGCGCGTCTTGCGTGGCCTTCTGCTTGGCCAGGATCGAGTCCTTGAACGACTGGTCGAAGTCCACGTTCGGCAGCAGGAAGTCGATCACCGTGATCGAAAACGGCTTCAGCTCCTCCGTCAGCTTCACCTTCACCGCGTCCCGGATCACTTCCCGGTTCGGCGCGATGTCCGTCACCGAGTACTTCACGGTCTCTTCCTTCAGGAACGTCTGCACGCGCGAGGCCACCAGCTTGTCGAACCAATCGGATCCAACGTCCCGATACAGCCCCTGCACCGCATCGGGGCTCACCGAGTAGTTGAGCGTCGCCCGCACGAATACATCCTGCGTTTCCTTCGTGAAGCACACAAAGGCGGCGTCGTTGCTATGCCCAGGCTCGTTCGGGTCGTTCGTGAACTTCTGCACCTGAACGCTCTGCGTCTTGATCGACTGCCACGGCCAGGTGAGCTGGAACCCGTCACTTCGCTGCCCAACGATCGAGCCGAACTGGTACACAACGCCAACGTTGCCCGCCTGGATGACGTGCGATGCGGCCAGAAATGTGGTGAGCGCGATGAGCACCGGGAACACCACGGACACGTACCGCAACACGGTGCCCGCCCGCACCTCCGCCTTCGCGTTCTGCTCGTCCGTTCCCGTGTAACCACGCGTCGTCGCGGCCGTGGCGATAGCGTTGAGCTTTGCGCGGCCATCGCGCTTGAGCGCCGTGCCGACCCAGAGCAACGCAAGTCCGATGAGCGCGAGGACGACGACCAGGATGATCCACACCATGCGGAGCCACCTTTCCGTCGTCCAACAGCGATACAGCCACTGACCCCGGTGTTACGCGACGCGGACATATTGTGCTTCGGCTAAAGCAGATGAGCAATACTTTACCTCGGCCCGACCGCCTAACCCGAGACGAAATGGGCCGCGCGGCGCAACATAATGGCGTGGTCACTCTGCCTTGCCTCCGAACCTCGATCGCCCGCACGGTCGTAGTCTCTGCCTGCGCGATCCTCGCCGCTTCCCTCGGCGCGGCAGGAACCGCCAGCCCCGCTCCCCTCCGCGAGCAATCAGCGTCGGACGGCGCGAGCCTCACAATCACGCCGGCCGACAACGGCCACACGATCGCCCTCCGTACCGGCGACCGCTTCCTCCTCGAACTCGGCGACCAGTTGACCTGGACTGTCGACGTCTCCGACCTGGCTGTCCTCCAGCGCGTGCCGAACATCCTCGTGGTCCGCGGCGCCCAGGGCATCTACGAAGCCCTACAGCCCGGAACAGCGGACCTCACCGCAACCGGCGTCCCGAAGTGCAAACCGCTTGAACCCTGCCCGCAACTGATCGCCGTCTTCAAGCTCCACGTCGCGGTGCAGTCGTCGTTCCCTCACCGTGCGGTCGCGCCCGCGCTGGCCGTGGATGGTGTCGCTGCGCCGCAATCAGCCACGCTCCACGGCACCGTCCTCGCCGGCCCAACCTGCCCCGTCCAGCACAACCCGCCGGACCCGGCCTGCGCCGACCGCCCCGTCATCGGCGCCGAAATCGTCGTCACAAACCTCGCCGGAGATCCGGTCGCACACGCCACCACCGCGGCCGACGGATCCTTCCAACTCGAGCTTCCACCCGGCACGTATGTCCTCCAACCGCAGCCCGTCCCCGGCCTCCTCGGAACCCCCGCACCCCAGCAGATCGTCGTCGGCGCCGAACCCCATCACCGTCACCCTCCACTACGACACCGGCATCCGCTAAGGTCACCGCCGCCCTTCGCCGGGGAGGCGGAAACGCGCCACCGCGCGACAACCAGCTCCCTTCTCCCGCCTAGTCGGGAGAAGGGCCGGGGATGAGGGCCCCGGGCCGCGTGTGAAACAATGCCCCCGTGCAAGACGACCACCGCCGCAATCCCTCGCCGCGCGACGCCCCGACCGCCCGACCCTCCTCTACGACGACGGCTGCCGCTTCTGCCGCGCGATGGCCGAGCTCTTCTCGCGCCTGGCCCGCCGCCGCGACCTCGCGTTTCTCCCCTGGTCGTCCACCGTCGGCCGACGGCGTGGCTGGCCGAAGTCGCGCCCGCCGTCCGCGACGCCAGCATGCACCTGAAGCTGCCGGACGGCAGTCTCGTCAGCGGAAACGGCGTCTTTCCCGCCACGTTGTCGTTTGTGCGTGGGTTCAAATGGCTCGGCCGACTGGCGGAACGGTTCCCGGCGGTCCGCCGTGTCCTCGCCTGGAAGTACGGATTCGTTGCCCGCCGCCGTGAATTCTTCTCCCGCCTCGTCCCCGACCGTCCTGCCGTGATCGAACCGCCCGAACTGCGGTAGCGTATCGCCGGTGCGCGGGGCCCCGATCCTCGCGCCACGGTGGAGGTGAGGCGTGAGCAGCGATTCGACGCGCGTCTACCTGCGCCGTGGCGTCTTCGTCGCCGTCATCGCCCTTCAGCTCTTCTTCGTCGTGCGCGCCTACTGGGCGCCACACCGCGAATTCGGCTTCCAGATGTTCCCCGAGGCCAGCTCCTGGCAGGCCGACATCGTCCGCGTCACGGCCGACGGGCGGCGCGTCTCCGTCGAACAGCCCTGGTTCGGCTACCAGTGGAGCCAGCTTGCGCCCGACCGCGGGCTCCCCACCCCATGGATTCAGCGCCACGCCGACGACGGCGTCGACAACCAGGTCGCCCTCCTCAAGGAAGCGCTCGCCTGGGTCGCCGCCAACACCCCTCGCGACACCGAAACCCGCTATTACGAAGCCACGGTCACGACCTGGCGCAACATGCACGATGCCCGGACGACCGTTCTTCGCAGCCCCACGAGGGACGTTCCGTGATCGAGCGCCTCGACGGTCTCCTCGGTGAACAGGTGAGCATGCGCTCGCTCGCCATCGTGCGCGCGCTCGTCGGCGCCGTCGCGCTCATGCACCTCTGGCCGTTCGTCTCGGACGGCCTCGACGGCAATACCTACCAGGACCACTTCCACCACGCCTACGTCGCCTGGTACCCCGAGCTCCCCGAAACCGTCTACGTCGCGCTTCTCTGCATCGGCGCCGCCGCCGCTGTTGCCATGAGCATCGGTCTCTGGTCGAACATCACCACGAAAGTCACCTTCGGCGTTGTCGCCTACAACCTCTTCCTTTCGACCACGAACATGCACAACAACCGCGCCTATCTCGTCATCGTCCTCGGCTTGCTCGCGATAGCGCCGTGCGGCCGCGTCCTCTCCTTCGACGCCTGGTGGCGAACCCTCCGCGGCCGCGAACCCCTGGATCCCACTGCCCCCGCATGGCCGCTGTGGCTGCTCCGCTTCGAGTGCGCCACCGTCTACGGCGCCTCGGGCATGAGCAAGCTCCTCGACAAAGACTGGCTCAGTGGAACGGTCACGTGGGGCCGCCTTATCGAACACGAAGCCCAGGTCCGCGCCTCCTTCCTCCCTGGCGGAGTCGCCGACCTCCTCCTCGACCGCTCCTTCCACACCGTCGCCGCCAAGCTCATCATCGCGACCGAGCTCTTCATCGCCGGCGGCCTCTGGTGGCGCCGAACCCGCCCCTTCGCCCTCGTCGCCGCCGTCCTCTTTCACATCGGCATCCAGCTCACCGCCGACGTGCAGATCTTCTCCTACCTCGGGATCGCCGTCCTCTTCGTCTGGGCCGACCCGGCCGTGCCCTGGCTGCGCGTGCGGCTCCCACGCGGCGCCCGTCGGCCCACCCCCACGCCCGCCACCTGACAGCCAACGCTCCACCACCTCCAGTCCGAGGCCGGAGCGTGAGTGACAGCGTGCTCCCGACCCATCGCCGGAGCACGCGCGATTCGGAAGCCTCGCACCAACGGCGGAGCTCTACCCCAGGAAGTCCGTCACCTCTTTCGCCCAGGCCTCGGTGTTCTCCAGCGGCACCATGTGCCCCGCACCCGCGATCGTCGCCAGCTGCGCAGTTCTTGATCTTCGATTCGAACAGCGGCCCATATGCAGGCGGCGTCAGCTTGTCCTGGTCGCCCCACAGCAGCAGCGTCGGCGCCTTAATCCGGTGGATGCGCTTCTTCAGGCCCTTGTCGGGGAGCGGCCAGATGAACTTGCCGGTCGCCGAGAAGTTCGTCAGCTGGAAGTACATCGCCGTCGCCATCTCGTCTTCGTTCGCTGGCGCTTTGAAGATGGTCGGAATCACGGGATTCGACAGGTCGCCGAAGATTACTCCCGGCACCTCGTGCGGCATCAGGATGAAGAGATCCGTCACCGGCGTCTCGTCCATCCACAAACCGACCGGGCAGGTGAGCACGAGCTTCTTCACGAGGTCTGGCCGCGCCGCCGCCAGCTCGGCCGCGAACAGCCCGCCAATCGAATGCCCGGCGACGTTGATCGGCCCCAGCCCCATGGCATCGAGGAAGTCGGCGTAGTACCCGACCATGTCGTGGATGTCGTCGATCTTGTCGAGCCCCGCGGTGTCGTCCCACCCCGGGTGCACCGGCGCGATCACGTCGTAATGCTGCGAGAGCGCCTCCACCTCGGGCGTCCACCCGCGAATCATCCCGCCGGCCGCGTGCAGCCACAGCAGCGGCTCGCCGCTTCCCTTGCGGTACACCGGCGTCTCGAACATCCCCTCGCGCACGGAAATCGTCGTTGGTTCAACCGACATCACAGCCACCTTCCGCAGGCACTCTCGAGGATAATCCTTAGCCTGCTGCTAAACGTGTGGGCGCATCCTACAGCACCTGCGAACGCTGCGCAGAATCCTGCTGCTGCTCAACGGCCGGGGAGCGTCAGCGCGGCTCATGTATACTCGCCATCGCCGGGTTCGCCGGAGAACGATGAGCAACGCGTCTTTCGCTCTTCAGCGTCCACGTCCAGCTGATGGTCACACCTCCGAACGTCTGCTCGGCTGTTCCCTGGATGACGCCGGAGTCAGGAACGCTTTGCTCACGTACCGGTTGACGGTGGCATCGGGCTGCGGGACGCGACTGCGGGGGTATCGCGTGGCGTTGGTTGTTCGGGCCGCATATGGGAATCATCACCAGCTTGTGTACGAGATTGTCGAACGAGTACACCATCGATCCGTTCGATTCCGTCACGGTGAGCGAAGTGTTGGCGGGAAGCAGATCGGTGGTGTCGGAATACGTGGGACAGCCAGCGTTCGTATCCGACCACTGCATCGTTGCCTTCGTGATCTGATAGACGTTCGTGTGGATGGCACCCTCGCCGGGAGCGGCCAACCCCAGCTCGAAGCGCACGTCGGTGGTCCCCTCGGCTGTAGCGTTCGGACTCGTCCACTTCATTGAGATCTGTCCGGTCCAGGCACCCTTTTCGTGCCAGCCGACTTCCCACGTGATATCGGCGAGCCTCGGCGTGGCGAACTCATTCACCGGCCCGAACATGTTCCCCAGGCTGCTGAGGTAGAGTGCGTTTGCGTCGACCTTCCCCTTCTCGCTGGTGAGGCGCCCGTCGTAAGGCGCATGCCCTGCTTGGCTGGAAGCTCAGCGTCGCGATTCCATCGTCGCCGGTCTCCTGGCAAGCCGGGCTGACTCCACAGGTAATGGTCCCGCGCGACTCGGATCGCCGGTAAACCACTGCATCTTGATGTTCGGGATCGGCCCCTGCTTCGGGAACGTGATCCCGACGAGCCAGCCGCAGTTCACCTGGACATCGGTGAGATCGTCGAGCATCCGGACGCGCACGGGGAACTGGAGAGGCTGCCCGGGGGTCTCATGGCCGTAGTGTGTCTTCAGGTTGTCGGCGAGCGCCTCCACCTTCACGCCAAGCGCAAGGCTGAGGCCGTGGAAGAGGTCGAGCGGAACGACGGCCACCTGGATGACCTTGCCGAAAACCTCGATGAAGCCCGCGGCGAACTTCCCGAGATGCGGGCGTTCTCGCTGGTGTTGAAGTCCCCACACGCAGCCTCGACTGCATTCGAGCGTTGAAGGATGCCGCCGGTGTCGGCTACGAGGTTCGAACGGGGCAGTCAGCCCCGATGCGCGCGGCAGAGCAATGAGCAGGTCGGAGACGATGAGCGTCCGCTGCAGCGCATCCAGTACGGCGCCGAGGTGTCGGTCATGCCGGTGAGTTCATTCGGCGAGCCGTGCTGCACGGCCAGCGCCTGTACTAACCCGGCGCCAGCCACGCCGGGCGGACGGATGCGCAGCGGCATCCCGGATCGGTTGGCGATGGCCCGCTCCAGCTGCTCCGACGTGATGTCCTGGCTCAGTACGTGAGGTCCGTTCAGCACAGCCACGATGTCATCGACCGACCACCGGTCCCCGCGTTCGAGCGATGCCGCCAGCATCTGCACCTCGGGCTCGTAGAAGTAAAAGTCATCCGATGACGTTTCGGCGCCGGACACGATTGGCGTGCCGTCGCCGCTGTACACCCCGATGTGCAGCGCGTCGAAGATGTGGTTGAGAGCGGACACGCGGCCGTCCGGGGTCGTCGCCGCTGAGGATCCGTGACGAGCCTGGATGCCTGGGAATCCGACGCACCTGTGCTGAGTCGGCGGCGAGGAGAGGAGCAACTACCTTGTGCGGGCGCGCACTGTCTGCCCGGCTGCCCGTCGCTGCAAGGAAGGTAGCAGTGAAGACTACTATCGCGCCGACGACGCCGATCGCCGCAGTTCGACCAACCACCCGAATCATACCGCCACCTGTTAGCAATTACTTATCGACATACAATGAGCGCGTATCCGGAATATTGTTCCGCGACGCAACCCGCTAATCGCGCTCCCTGGAGTCGGTGGGGTGCTTGTGCACCGAATCAGAGGAAGTTGCGATCACCAGTTTCGATTTCGCACCCGGAAATCGCTCGCCCCGACCATACGAGCGACGACTTTCAGTGTCCACACACTCTCCGTCACACAATCCATAGCATCCTTGCATGGATACGCGTTCGCACTGCAACCGCGACAATGGCGTACACCGAAGCTGCACACGTCCGGGCCGCATTCGGTGACAGTTCCAGTTCTTGGCCATCTCGAATTCGTTCATCATGGGGCCGGTCTCATAGTCGACATGGTCCGTGAACCACGCTCTCCAGAGGTCGGAGGGTTGGGTCTACTCCCGCGGCCGCTCGGAGGAATGTCGAGCAACGCCTCTTTCGCCGCATCCTTCTCGCGCCGGTACGCCTTGAGGTCGTACCTCGCGTCGCCCTTCAAGTCGAACACGGTCTTCAGGCTCTTTGCGTCATAGCGCACGTTGACCACGTCGCCCACGCCCGGCTTCAGCCCGGTCAGCCAGAACGACTCCACCACCTCGGCACGGAACGGCTCGCGGCCCTCGGGCTCCACGTCCACCACGAAGTCGAACTTGCGGAACTCGTTCGAAGCGATCTGCTTCCGCGGCTGCGCAAACCGCACGACCGCCTTCGCCGGGACGCCGTTCTTCTTCAGCCCACCAAAGCCAAACACGCCGCGAATCATAGCGGTTGGGGCGCTACGAACCCTGCGATCGGCGAACGCCACAGCGCCCCGGGTGTTCGCCGCTCGCCGTTCCCTGTTACCCTCTTGTGAACCACATCACAACAAGGAGCGCCTCTATGGCCGTCATCTCCTACTTCCCCATCTCGCTTCCCCCCGAAGCCCGCGAAGGCTTCGAAAAGACCTGGATGTCCCGCGTCGGCGCCGTCGATACCTTCCCCGGCTTCATCAGCACCGAGCTCCTCGCGCTCCCCGACCGCGGCGAATACGTCGTCCTCACCCGCTTTGCCGACGAGAAGTCGTTCGAAGCCTGGATCACCTCCGACAACTTCACGAAGGGCCATCGCGGCGAGAGCTACGAAAGCTATAAGGACAACCCCTTCCTCAAGAGCCACAAGCTCTACGAGGTCCTCGGCTAGGGGTAGCGGGGCGGCGAGTACAATTGCGCCATGACTCGCGACGAACTCCTCTCCCGCATCACTGCTGACCCGGCTGTCCTGACGGGCAAGCCCGTGATCCGGGGAACCCGGCTCTCGGTCGAGTACGTCCTGGAGTTCCTTGGTGGCGGCGGGACGGTGCAGCAGTTCCTCGCCGACTATCCCGGCCTCACTGAAGATGATGTGAGGGCCTGCCTGCTCTTCGCCGGCGCTGCCATGGCCGACACCACATTCGTCCCGACCGGATGAGGTTTCTGGTTGATGAGAGCACGGGCCGGGAAACCGCGCTCCGGCTTCGGGCCGACGGGCATGACGTGGTGTCCGTGTTTGATGATCTACGCGGAGCAAAGGACGACGAGCTACTACGGAAGGGCCACGACGAGCGTCGGGTCATCGTCCCGAACGACAAGGACTTTGGCGCTCTCGTCGTTCGGGACCAACGCGCTCACGCTGGCATCGTCCTTCTGCGGATGACTGACACATCGGCGGTCAGCAAGTTGTCTGCAATTCGTCAGCTGGTCGCCACTTATGGCGAAGAACTTGAGGATTGGCTGACCGTCGTCACCGACCGAGGTGTTCGGAGAACCAGGCCATGACCGAACCCAGGGTTCGCGTCTGCTGGGGCGAAGTCGGCCCCCTCGACGCCGCTTACCACGACACCGAATGGGGCGTCCCCTGCCACGACGACCGCGACCTCTTCGAGCGCCTCATGCTCGAAGGCTTCCAGGCCGGACTGAGCTGGTCGACGATCCTCGCCAAGCGCGAGAACTTCCGCCGCGCCTTCGACGGCTGGGACGCTGAGCGCATCGCCGCTTACAGCGACGACGATATCGCCCGCCTCATGGCCGACGCCGGCATCATCCGCAACCGCCTCAAGGTGGCCGGCGCGGTGAAGAACGCCCGCGCGTTCCTGGCTACTGCAGGCTGAGACCGGCACCTTCGACCGCTATATTTGGTCCTTCACGGGCGGCGCCCCGCTGCTGCGCCCGGCGCCCGCCTCCTTCGCCGACGTCCCCGCAACAACCCCCGAATCCGACTGCATGTCGAAGGCGCTGAAGAGGCGCGGCTTCACGTTCGTCGGCTCCACCATCTGCTACGCATTCATGCAAAGCATCGGCATGGTCAACGACCACCTCGCCACCTGCCCCGCAGGCGCCGCCCTTCGGCGCGGTAACGACGCGCTACGGCGAGACCAACTCAATTGGGCGGGTGCCGAGCGTGTGGCTCCCCTCTCCCATCGCGATGGGAGAGGGGCTGGGGGTCAGGTTTCGCGCTCGGCGGAGTGCATCGCCAAGGCCACCACGGAGTAGTCGCTTGGCTAGTTCAAGGCAGCGAGGGACCAGGGCTATCGGCGAGCAATCGGACCCAACGCCGTGGCGATCCGCGGAGCCAGCGCCTCGGCGATGCGCTCCCGAAGCTCCCCCGACGTAACCCGACGCTCCCCGTCGAGACTCTCAATCGGCGCCCACGTCTCCCCTTCGAACGTGACCACCCTCCGGTAGCGCGGGATCACGTGCAGGTGCACGTGCGCATCCTGGTTCATGAGGAACATGTAGTTGAAGTGGTCCGGGCGGAATGCGTCTTGCAGCGCTTCGCGTAGCGCCCTCGCGACTTCCCATAGTTCCTGCAACTCGTCGGCTGCAAGGTTGAGCGCATCGGTTGCATGCCGTCGCAAGACGACGATGCACTTGCCGAGGCGGTCCTGGTTCACGTTCAGGGCGACGGTCCAGTGGCTTGACCGCGCGATGGTGTGCTCAAGTTCCCGGCACAAAGCGCATTCCTGGCTCATCAAGGGATTCTATTCCCGAGCGCTGAGCCCCGCCCGCTATACTCAGGCACCACCCCCCGCGCCCCCAGGAGCCGCACATGACCGCCACGAAACCGCCCTCAACACCAAAGTCCACGAGCTCCTCGAACGGCAGGTCGCCGACGGGCGCCAGATTGGCGCGCAGGTCTGCGCCTACAAGGACGGCAAGGTGGTCGTCGACACTGTCGCCGGGCGGATGGGGCCGGACGACGCCCGTCCCGTCCAGCGCGACAGCCTCTTCTGCTGCTTCTCGGTGACGAAGGGCCTCGCCGCCCTGACCGTCCACATCCTCGCCGACCGCGGCCTCATCGAATACGACGTTCCCGTCGCGAAGTACTGGCCGGAGTTCGCCGTCCACGGCAAGGACCGCGTCACCGTCGCGCAGGCGATGAGTCACCAGGCCGGCCTCCACGCGATGCCGCGGCCGTTCAAGGTCGAGCACCTCACCGACTGGGACGCCGGCATCAACCGCACCGCGAACGGCGTACCGGCCTACGAGCCGGGCACCGCGACCGGCTACCACGCCGTCACCTTCGCCTGGGTCGCGGGCGGTATCGTCGCGGGCGCCACGGGCAAACACATCAAGGACCTCATGACCGACCTCGTCGCCCGGCCCGCTCGGCGTCGAATCCGAGATGTACGTCGGCATCCCCGATGGCGTCGAAGACCGCCTCACGACGCTTCACATCTGGAACGCCGGCCAGGGCGTCGACCCGGAGACGGACTTCATCAAGGCCATGCCGGCCGAGCAGTGGAAGTACTTCAACGACATGGAAGTGCGCAAGGCCTGTCTCCCTTCAGGCAACGGGCACTTCACGGCCCGGGCGCTCGCGAAGATGTACGCGGCGCTCGCGAATGGCGGCGAGATTGACGGCGTTCGCCTCGTCTCGCCGGAACGCATCCCGCACATGCGGCGGGTCATGACCGAAGACGTCGACCGCGTCCTCGGAACGCCCATTACGAAGGGCATCGGGTTCTTCTGCGGAGGCTCCGTTCGCGGCGGCGCGCCGGGCCCGATGGGCCCGCGCAAGACCGCCTTCGGCCACGCCGGCGCTGGCGGCTCCATGGCCTTCTGCGACCCCGAGCTCGGCCTCTCCGTCGCTGTCACGGCGAACAACATGGTGCAGAACAACCCGGGCGAAGGTTGCACTCAGGAAATCTGCGACCTCATCAGGTCGGAGTACGAGTAGCCGCTACGGCCCGCCGTTGCGGGCGAGCGTCTGCACGAACGCCAGCATCGCCGCGCCCGCCTTCGCGAACGTTCCCGAATCGATTTTGTCCGGCGTGTCTCCGGCGTCGAGCCCGGTCGAGAAGCGGTCGAGCGTGACGTCGAGCGCCGGGATGTCGTCGGCGCGAAAGGGGCCGGCGTCGGTCGCGTAGGAGGGCTGACCTCCAGCCAGGCTCCCGTTGATGCCGGCATCCGTTGCCGCGCCGGCCGCCGTCGTCGCCATCCGGCTGTCGCCGTAGAACACCAGGCTGGACCCCTCGCCCAGGCCGTAGAGGTTCACCATCGCCGTTGGTGTCGGCGTCTGCGGCAGGTTCCTGACGAACGTGGCGCTCCCCTGCGATCCCTCGACTTTCGCCCCGAACGCCACGAAGCACGCCGCTGGCGATTGCTTCGGGAGCGCCATGTCGCGGGCGATCTCGAGCACCATCGCAATCCCGCTCGCGTTGTCGTTGGCGCCGGGCGTCCCGCCCACCGTGTCGTAATTCGCACCGATGACCACGATGCACGAATCCCCGTTCGATGGCCGCGCGACGATGTTCTCGGTCGTCGCGACGTCCGCGGGCGGAACGGTCACGGAAACCTGTCCAGCCCCGTCCGCGGCCGCCCGCAACCCCTGCTCGGCTGAGTTGGGCACGCCCACGACCGGGATGGCCGCCGGCGCAGACAGCCTCCCGGTTAGCGGCTCGTCAGCGTCGTTGAGGACCACTAACGCCGAGGCTCCCGCCGCCTTCACCGCCAGGTAAATGTCCGTGAAGCTCGCCCCGCCGCGTTTGGCAACGGCCACCTTGCCCTGCAGTGACTGGCCGCGGATACCGGCAGGGTCCCCGGCGCCCACCCACGCGGCCGGGCCGGTCACCGTTGCCGTCCCCGAGCCAGCCAGCGTCGTCGCCTCGATGGTCGATCCCCCGAGCGCTACCGATGCCTCGCGGTTGGGATTCTTTTCAAACGTCACCGCCTGCCGAACGATGCCGTAGCCCCAGCGCTTGAGTTCAGCCGCGATGTAGTCGGCGGCGGCTTTGGACCCGTCCGAACCCGCCACGCGTGCGCCGATCTCGCCCGCGAGGTGCTGCACGTCCGCCATCGCGCGCCCGGAATCGAAGCCAGCGGTCGTCACCGTCGGCGTCCCGGAAGACGACGACCCGCCGCAGGCGACAGCGAGGGCAGCGATGAAGGCCGCCATGGCAAGGATGACGGGGCGCATGGAGAGAGTGTGGCGGCGGCGCGGGCCACCGGCCAGTGGGCGGCTACCATGCCCACGGTGGCCGGCCCCGGCGTCCTTCCCCCGGCCCCGACCGGGGGAAGGAGAGGCGGAAAGCGCCTACCGCGCGGCGAGCGTCACGTTGGCCGGCTGCAGGCGAAGCATCTTGACCGGCACCCTTACTCGCGCCGTCTTCACCCACTGCCCCGTGTTCCCGTCGCACGTGTAGGTCTCCGGCTTGGAGCCATCCTTGAGGTCAACGGTGTACGTGGTTCCAGGCGGGTAGGCGACGCTGTTGCCGTGGACGTCGAACAGTTCGCAGCTTCGGCCGCTGGTGGTGTTGATCTTGGGCTCCGCATACGCGGCCCCGGCGCCGAGCGCGCCAAGGACGGTGCCGGCGACGATGCTGCTGATGAGAACGGACTTGAACTTGTTCACGGAATTGCCTCCAGATGTGATGGCCAAAGCGTGCCGCGCGCGGCCCCGCTGTCCCATCACGGGAGACTCACATGTGACTCATAACTCCCTGTTCCGGTCGGCGAAGGCAATCGAGCCGCCGACGGCTACAACGCGTATCCATCGGCGCATTGCTACGACCGCGCCCCGAAAACGACGATTCGACATCACCGCGAGAGCGAGGAGCGAACCGATGGCAACCAACCCGTTTACGAAGATGGTTTCGGCAAGGCAGGAGCAAGCCGCGAAAATCGCCGCCGAGCTTCAACACGCCGCGGACCCGCACAAGACCGGCACCACCGACGGGCCGTCCGCGCACGGCGGGGCAACCGACGTACCCGATCACCGAGGCACTGGCCAGGATCCTCACTCGGGGGCTGAGCCCGCGGCCGCCGTCCCAGCGGCCTCTTCGGCCAGCACGGCCCTGCACCAGGCCAACGAAGCTCGGCTCGAGCAGGCAGCGCAGGACACGCTTCACCACGCGGACGACCAACACGCGACCCGCACCCCCGACAACACTGCGGCGCCGGAACACCCGGCTGCCCAGTCTTCCGGCGACGATCCGGGAAGCACTGGAAGCCCCGATCACCCCTTCAATTCAAACCTGAGATCCGACCTGGGGGCGGTGGACGCCAGGCACGAGGACTTGCAGCACTTTTTCGATCAGGAGACTGCGCCCGCCGTCGATCCGGATCACGGGTCGAGGACAGTGGAGTCCCCCGGCGACCGCCTCAGCGGTGGCGGGTCCTTTTCCGCAGATGGCGCCGTGAACGATGTGTCCCAAAACCCGGACGACCATGGGCAGGGCGGCGCGGCGTTCGCACCCCTCGAAGGAGGCCTTCCTGGTGAGCTCACGGACCACCACGGCACAGATGCCCTGACCGACGCGCTAACGGGAATCGTGGCCGACGATTCGGCCCGCGACACGAGCCCACTCAACGACGCTGGGGGTGGGGACACCCTGGTCACAAAGGCCTTCGACCTGGCACGCGAGGGCAAGGCGTTGTTGACCGACTCCGCCCCCGAGGTCACCGACGTTGTCCGACGTGCAGCGGGAACCGTCGTCGAAGGCGGCGGAGAGGAGGCCGCCGCCGGCGCCACCGAGGCTGCAGCGGCAGGTGGTGGCGAGGCGGTGACTGCGGGAGCCGTTGTCGAGGTCGGCCTAGATCTGCTCGCGACGGCCGCCGTCGCGGGTGCGCTGGTCGTGGCAACGGCGGCTGACGCGGCAATCGTGGGTTCCGATATTTACGCGAACCACGAGGAGACGTTCAATCAATTACAGCAGGCCGCCGCTGACGCACTGCACCCAGTGGACTCGAAGGAAGAGACCCAGAGAAAGACCGACGAGGCCGTCGCAGCCGCTCGGGCGCGTCGGGAGGCTAGGGAGTCGCAGCAGCAGAACAGTCAACAGCAGAAGTCCGACCCAGCACCGTCGGCTGGCGGCGGCGCGACCGACGTAGACCCCAATCGCGACCCCGACCAGGCCGGTCGCCCCGACCAGGCACATCTCGCCTTCACGCGCGCGCTGAACGAACTGACCCACACCGGGGCCGGCTTCCACAACCCGGGCAACGTCGATCCCGGCGGCTCAGGGGACCAGTCGGGGATTACCGGCGGGCCAGTGACCTCAGGATTGATCGCCACCAATCCCGGCATAGCGGGAGAGCATCACCTGATTGGCAATCCCTCAGGGAGTGCCGGCGAAGGCAGTCTCTCGGGGCACCTGCCCTCGGGTGGCGGATTGTTCGACCATGGTCCGACCGGCGGCGAGGGCGGCGACGCCCAGGGCGGGGTCCCGCAGGACGACACCAACAGGGACTCTAACTCCAACCACGTGACCGGCCCCGGGGACGAGCACTTCGGCCCGGACGACAGCCTCGGCGCGACGGCGCCGGACGATTCGTCCTCCGATACCGACGACTCGACCGACACCACCAACCACTTCGGCCTCGACCCCGCGCTCGCCGCCGAATTCGAACACGCCCACCTCGAATTCGCGCCCTCGCACGACGACGACTGACACCCGATAAGCAGCGGGACCAGGAACGGTTCCCCGTTCCCGAGCGCAGCGAGTCAGCGAACGCAGTGAGCGGCTGCTCCCTGCTACGGCCTCGGCAGCGGCATCCCCAGCGCCGCCTCGAGCTCCTCGATGGCCGAAAGCGTGTCGTCGACCTTGATCGTCGTCATGCCGAGCGCCTTCGCGCCCTTGAGGTTCGCGCCCAGGTCGTCGAGGAAGACGGCTTCGTGGGGCTCGACGCCCATGCGCTCGCAGGCGAGGTGGTAGATGCGCGGGTCGGGCTTGCGCACGCCTTCGATCGCCGATTCCACCACAACGTCGAACAGTCCCTGGATGTCGAGGCCGGAAGTCCGCCGCTCGGGCGGAAGTTCGCGCGCCACGTTGTTCGTGATGCTGCCCAGCTTTACCCGGCCACGCAGGTGCTGCACGACCGCGATCATCTCCGGACGCGGCGCGAACCCCTGGAAGAACCACTCGAGGAAGTGCGTCCCCGTCACCGACGCGCCACACACGGCGATCGCAGCATCGAATTCCGCCGCGAACTCTGCCTGGCTTAGCTCGCTGCGTTCAAAGCGCGACCACAGGCCGTCGTGCGGGCCGAACACGCCGAAGCGGACGTCATCCGAGATGCCGTTCGTCGCGCAGTACTGCTTGATCCGGGTGACCGGGGAAACGGTGAGCACCCCGCCGATGTCGAAGATCGCGGCTGTCAGCCCCGGCAATCAGTTGACCCCCAGCTCGGTGCGGATGGCGTTGCAGATCTCCTCCGTCGGCCCTTCCGCCTGCAGCGTGCCCTGCATCTTGTTGAGCGTGACCGCCACGCTCAGCCCGACTTCCGGGTCCGCGAAGGCGATCGACCCGCCCGCGCCGGGGTGACCGAACGCCGTGCGCCGCGGACCGGTGGCGCCGGGCTTGCCCATCGCCCAGTTGCCTCCGTTGAAGAACCCGATGCTCTTCGGCAGCGGCATGAAGATCACGCGGTCGACCTGCTCGATCTGGATCGCGCTCATCAGTGCCACGCGCTCCTTCGAAACCAGCCGCACGCCGTCGATCTCGCCGCCGTTGGCGAGGGCGCCGTACATCTTCGCCAGCGAGCGGGCGTTGAAGTGGCCGTTCGCCGATGGAATGCACGCCTTGCGTGTCGCCATGTCGTTGAAGTCGAGCCCGCTGTTCGGCGGCATCGCCTTGAAGAAGTCGTGGTCCGGCGGCAGCGCAGCCATCGGGTTTGGCGCGTCGGCAGGCGGTGGCTCCGGCTGTCTTCAGCGTCGCCAGCCGGTCTTCCACGCCGTCCGGGATGCCCACGAACATCTCGGAGCCGACGCCCAGCGGCGCGGCGATCTCTTCGGCGATGACGTCCTTGATGTGGCGCCCGCTGGCGCCCTGCACGATGCCGCCCACCACCCACGCATACGTGATCGCGTGGTAGCCCGTCGCCGTACCCGGCTCCCATGCCGGCACCCCGCTGGCGATGTAGTCGATCGCACGATCCCAGTCGAGCGTGATCTCTTTCGACGGAGCAGTGTGCAGCCCGGCCTGGTGGCTCATCGCCTGCGCGACGGTGATGTTCTCTTTTCCGTTGGCTGCGAATTCCGGCCAGTACTTCGCAACCGGCGCGTCGTAATCGATCACGCCGCGGTCGGCGAGGATGTGCAGCGCCGTCGCCGCCACGCCCTTCGTCGTCGAGAAGCAGTTGAAGAGCGTATCGGCCTGCACCGGGCGGTCGTCGTCGGGCCCCATCGTCCCGGCCCACGTATCGACGATGAGCTCGCCGTCCTTGTACGCGGCAACCTGCACGCCGATCTGGCGTCCCTCGGCGACCTGCTTCTGGATGAGTTCGTGGATCGTGGAGTTGAGCTTCGTTTCAGTCGTAGTCACGGCAATCCCCGGGCGTCAGATGTGGGAGGGATGATACCGAGTTTCGAGCCGTACGGCGCCGAGGCGGCCAGGCGCGCTCGCCCGGTAGCCGCGTCCAGCCTGCTGAGCGAAGCGCCACCGCGGGCGCGGGCGCTCGAACCAACGCCGGCAGTGTCCCCCTCGCGCTCGGGCGCTCATCGCACGCTCGCACCGCGACCGCCAGGGAGCGGCCCGCGCTGTCCGGCGCGACTGATATAGGCGTCCCAGTCGACTGGTGGATCGCTAAGCCAAAGAGCCGCCCGTTGAGTACGATGGCTGGCGATGATCGAATACACCGTGATCCTCGAACGCGGCGACAACAACTGGTCAGCATATGTCCCGGATCTTCCCGGCTGCGTGCGCCGCCGCACCCACCCGGGATGAGACGGAAGAGCTTATCCGCGAGGCGATTGAGTTTCACCTCGAAGGGATGCGCGAGGATGGCGACGTCATTCCTCCGCCACGCTCTGAGGCCGCCCGAGTCGCTGTCACCGGCTGACCCGCCAGCTGCGCCCGCGCGCTAGAATCGCGCCCAGGGCGGCGGAGGCACCGGATTGATCCCCGAACACGAGACATTCGACGGCACGTGGCCGTTCGCGCCGCACTACTTCACCGGCAACGGCTTTCGCCAGCACTACGTCGATGAGCCGGGCAGCGGCGCGGAGACGTTCCTCTGCCTCCACGGCGAGCCGACCTGGGGCTACCTCTACCGCAACTTCATCCCGCGGCTGGCCCGCCATGGCCGCGTTGTCGTGCCCGACCACATGGGCTTTGGCAAAAGCGAAACCCCGCAGGACCGCGACTACTCCATCCGCGACCACGTCGACAACCTCGAAGCACTGCTCCTCCAGCTCGACCTGCGCGACATCACCCTCGTCGCCCAGGACTGGGGCGGTCCGATCGGGCTGGCTTTCGCCTTGCGCCACCCGGACCGCATCAAGCGCCTCTGCCTGATGAACACCGGCGTGCCCGGGCGCGCGCCGGAAGGGACGCGACGGGTTCAGGACATGCCGTGGTACCAGTGGATCCAGACCGACGAGAGCCGCGCCACGCTCGCGAACCTCGGCTCCACCATCCTCTCCGTCCTGAAGCGGATCGGCTTCGAGCGAACGGATCACGTCGACGAAACGTGGGTGCGTGCCTACGCGGCGCCGTTCCCGACCACCGCCGATTGCAAGGGCGCCCTCGCCTTCCCCGCGCACATCGGCAAAGACACGACCGCCGCCGTCTTGCTTGAGCATGCCGCGAACCTCCCGGCGCTGGCGGCGAAGCCGGCGATGTACGTCCACGGAGAAGAGGACCGCGCCATCCCGACCGAGTTCTCGGTCGGCGCGTTCAAGTCCTTCTGGCCCGCCGGTCCCGTCGTCACGCTCCCCGGCGTCGGCCACTTCATCCAGGAAGACGCCCCCGAGACGGCCTGCGCCCTCATCGAACAGTTCGTCCAGATGACCCGCTGAGCAGCGCGCCATGGCAGAAGGCAGCGTCATCATCGTCTCTGGCCCCCCCGGCGCGGGCAAAACCACGCTGGCCGACGAGCTCGCGTCTCGCTTTCCGCTCAGCGTCCACCTCGCCACGGACTTCTTCTTCCACGCGATCCGCTCAGGTTCCATCGAGGCATGGAAGCGGGAAGCGCACGACCAGAACGTCGCGGTCGTGACAGCCGCCGCCCGCAGCGCCGGCCCCTTCGTCGAAGCGGGCTACGCCGTCATCGTCGATGGCGTGGTACTCCCATGGGCACTGGAGATCTACCGCCACGAGCTGGCTGGCTTCGAACTGCGCTGCGCGGTCCTCCTCCCGGACGTCGAAGAGGTCGTGCGTCGTGGCCTGAGCCGCCCCGAGCAACACGGTCTCGACGAATCTGTCTATCGCGAAATGCACCGTCAGTTCGAAGCCGCCTACGCGGCCCCCGACGCGACAGTGGTCATCCGTCAGCACCTGCCCCTGCCTGCACTCGCGGATCTCGTCCTCGGAGAGGCGTAGGCGCTCAGTCCCAGGCGACGGCCCAGGCTGCACCTCCTCGATGCCCTTCTCCGCGCAGAAGATGGCTCCGCCAGCGGCGGGGAGACCAATCTGATGGACGAACTCACCATTCGCGTTCTCGCTCCGGCCGACCCTCCGGTCCTCGGAGCCGCATTCGCCGCCCTCGGCTGGCCCAAGACTGTCGCCCAGTACGAACGCTACCTTCGCGAACAGAGCGAAGGCTCACGCGAGGTTCGCGTCGCATGGCTCGGCGACGGTTTCGCCGGCTACGTCACGGTTGTATGGGAGCCGGAGTACGCGCCGTTCCGCGAGGCGGCGATCCCGGAGGTCCAGGATCTCAACGTGCTGCCGCCGTTTCGACGACAGCGCATCGCCTCCCGCCTGATGGACGTCGCCGAACAGCTGATCGCCACGCGCTCGCCCGTCGCTGGCATTGGCGTTGGAATGGACCCGGACTACGGCAATGCGCAGCGCATGTACGTTCGCCGCGGCTACATCCCGGACGGTCGCGGACTGACGTCCCACAACCACCACGTTGCCTGGGGAGAAACGGTTCCCGTCGACGACGATCTCGTGCTCTACTTCACGCGCCGCCTTCGCTAACGGCCGTACGAGGAACACCGTGGAAACAACCATCTACCACCTCATCGGACCGCCCGCGGTCGGCAAATACACCATCGGCAAGGAGCTGGCCGCCCGCAGCGGCGCTCGCCTCGTCGACAACCACAGCGTCGCAAACGTGCTGTTCAACCTGCTCGACCAGGACGGCGTCACACCGTTGCCGGACGCCATCTGGCCGCTGGTGGGCCAGGTCCGCGCCGCGGTCATCGAGACCCTGCTCACCGTCTCCCCGCCGCACCTCTCCTTCGTCTTCACGAACTTCATGCGCGGCGAAGACGAGCGCGAATACGCCGTCTTCCTGGAAATGGTCGCCGTCGCCGAGGCGCGGCAAAGCCTCTTCGTCCCCGTCTTGCTGCGATGCGATCCCGACGAGATTGTGAGGCGCATCGTCGGAGACGACCGCAAGCAGCGCCTCAAGCTGGTCGACCCTGTGCTTGGGCGTCGCTTCGCGACCGAGGTGCCGCTCTTTCGCACGGATCACCCCAACGCCCTCGAGCTCGACGTCACCGGGATATCGCCGACTGCGGCCGTGGATACGATCCTGTCGTGGCGCGGCCGAATCGCTCCGAACCCCTGACCGGGATTCGAACGGCGTTCGCTTCTTCATTCATGCCTGTTACCCTTAGCCGCACGCTAACAACAGCCGTATTGGAGATGCCATGGAGCAGTGGGAAACGGAGCTCATCGCCGCAGTCCGGGAAGTCGCCCGCGGACCCTTCGCCGAACGCGCCGCCGAGGTCGACCGCGAAGGCAAGTTCTCGCATGAGAACGTGAAGGAACTGCAGCGCCTCGGTCTCCCCGGTATGGCTCTTCCGAAAGACATCGGCGGACTCGGCATCAGCCCCACGGCGCAGGTGCGCGTCATGGAGGAGATCGCCTACGGCGACGCCTCAACCGCCGTCGCTCTGAACATGCACGCCATCGTGGCCGGCCTTCTCGCAACCATGCCGCCGTTCCCTCGCCGCGACGCCGTCCTCCGCGACATGGGCGAAAACGGCGCCCTGATCTGTGGGCCTGGCTCCATCCCCTCCGGCGAAGTCGACAACCGCCGCGCGGGCTACAACGTGACCGAAGCAGGGCGACAACCTCATCGTCAACGGCAAGGCCGGCTTCGCCTCCATGAGCGAGGGCGCGAAGTACACGATCTTCGCCGGCGTCATCGACCGTGGCGAGGGCAACTCGCCGGACGTCGCACTCATCCTTCCTGAGCTGAGCACTCCCGGCATCAAGATCATGTACAACTGGGACGCCATGGGCCTTCGCGGCACGGCCAGCCACGACATCGTGGCCGAGAACGTCGTCATCCCGAAGTCTGAGGCCATGGTCGTGCCCGCCGAGATGCTGCGCATCATCACCGAGGCGCAGGCCCAGGTCTCCACGCCCGAAACACAACGGCGAGCGAGTGGCGCCCTGGGAATCCCCGCGATCTGGCTCGGCCTCAGCCAGGCCGCCTACGATTTCACCATCGACTACGTGAAGCAGCGGCACGGTTATCTCGCCGGCGCGGTCAGCGGGATCGGAACGCAGCCGGGCTTCCGCTCCGACCAGGCGTGGGCGCAGATGGGCATCGGCCACATGCTCTTCTGGCTCGAGACCGGCCGAACCGTGCTCTACGACACGGCACGCCGGCTCGACGATCGCTTCGACAACCCCCAGCAGTTCATCCAGCTGATGTCGCGCACCGTCTTCACGCTGCGCCGCATGAGCGAGGAGGTCGCGCAGAGCGCGATGAAGGTCTGCGGCGCGCACGCCTACGTCCGCAACCGGCCCCTCGAGCGCATCTTCCGCGACCTCGTGGGCGGAAACGTCATGGCCTGGAAGACCGACGAGCTCCAGATCGCGCTCGGCCAGAGCGCGCTCGGCATGCCGATCACGTTCGTCGGGCCTGCCGGAACCTAGCGAAACCGGGTCGGGATAAGATCACTTTCCGGATATGTCAGCGCCCTGATTGACACGAAACGGAATCCCTGTTCCGATAAATTCCATCCTCCGTCCAGGACCGTCGCGTTGGCCTGGCGCAATTCCGCGGAAGCAGCCGGGCTGTCCTTCCGTCGGCCAATCTCGCGGGAGACACGTGATGGGTTTGCTGGAACGCTGGGCGAGGCTGGCGCATCGCCGCCGTGGCCGCGTGATCCTTGTCTGGGCCGTGGCGCTCGTCGCCCTCATCGTTTCGCTCAACGTTTTCGGCGGCAGCTACTCGACGAGCTTCAAACTGCCAGGCTCCGAAGCCCAGGCCGCACAAGACCTCCTCGCGGCCAGGTTCCCCGCGCAGTCCGGCGACACCTCGGACCTCGTCTTCCGCGCCGACGCCGGCATCGCCGATCCCGCCGTCCACCAGCGCATTGACGCGCTCATAGCGCAGATAAAGACACTCCCCGGCGTCGTCGGCGTCGATTCGCCCTACGACCAGCCCGGCAATATCGCTCCCTCCGGCACCATCGCCCGCACCACTGTCCGCTGGAACGAGACCGGCAAACAGCTTCCGACCGCTGAGGTCGTAACGTTCATCAATACCGCCGACGCTGCCGCCGGCAACGGCCTGACCGTCGAAGTCGGCGGCCGCTCCGTGGCCAACACCGAGCACTCGAGCTTCAGCTCCGAAGCCGTCGGCCTGCTCGCTGCCGTGTTCATCCTCCTCGTGGCATTCGGTTCGGTCGTGGCGATGGGCCTCCCCATCGGCGCGGCGCTCTTTGGCCTCGGGAGCGCCTTCCCGATCCTCGGCCTCGCCGCGAACTTCACACCGCTCCCCGACTTCGCGCCTCAGTTCGCCGCGATGATCGGGATCGGCGTCGGCATCGACTACAGCCTCCTCGTCGTGACGCGCTTCCGCGAAGGGCTGCACACCGGCAAGAGCGTGGAAGAGTCCGTCGTGACCGCCGTCCTGACCTCGGGCCGTGCCGTCATCTTCGCCGGCGTCGTCGTCGCGATAGCCTTCCTCGGGCTGTTCGCCATGGGCCTGCCCTTCGTGGCGGCGATGGGCGCTGCTGGCGCGATTGTCGTCGGCACCTCCGTGCTCGTCGCCCTGACGCTGATGCCCGCACTTCTTTCGCTCGCCGGGAAGCGCATCGACAGCCTGCGTGTGCCCTTCCTTCACTCCACCGAAGGCGTCGACGTGAAAAGCGGCTGGTATCGCCTCAGCCGCGCTATTCAGCGAAGGCCGCTGTTCTACCTCATCCCCGCCGCGGTCGGGCTTCTGCTCATGGCCGTCCCGGTGCTTTCCATGCACCTCGGCTTCAGCGACAACGGCAACAACCCAACCTCTACCCACAGCCGCCGCGCCTACGACCTCCTCAAAGAGGGCTTCGGCCCCGGCTTCAACGGCCCGCTCACCATCGTCGCCGACGTCAGCCAGGGTGGCGCCGATCGCCTCGACGCCGTCGAGCAGGCAGTCAAGAACACGCCCGGGCATCGTCCAGGTCAGCGCGGCGCGCTTCAATGCCGCGAAGGACACCGCCGTCTTCACCGCCATCCCCTCGACCTCCCAGCAGGACTCCGCCACGGCGGACGTCGTCAACAACCTGCGCAGCAACGTCCTCCCCGCAGCGATGGGAAACAGCGGTGGGCGGCTGCTCGTGACCGGCCAGACGGCGGCTTCGGTCGACATCGGCAACCGTATCGCCGAGCGCCTGCCGTTCCTCTTCGGCGGCGTCATCGGCCTGAGCTTCCTGTTGCTCATGGCCGTATTCCGCTCGGTGCTCGTCGCGCTCAAGGCGGCCGTCATGAACCTCCTGTCCATCGGCGCGAGCTACGGCGTCCTCGTCGCAATCTTCCAGTGGGGCTGGGGGGCGAAGTTCATCGGCATCGAAAAGGGACCGGTCGAGACCTTCCTCCCGATGATGCTCTTCGCCATCCTCTTCGGCCTCTCCATGGACTACGAGGTCTTCCTCATTAGCCGTGTCCGCGAGGAGTACCTGCGCACGAAGTCCAACTCGACCGCCGTGAGCAACGGCCTGGCGGCAACGGCCCGTGTCATCACGGCGGCGGCCGCCATCATGGTCACCGTCTTCATCAGCTTCGTATTCGGCGACCAGCGCGTGATCAAGGAGTTCGGTGTCGGCCTCGCCACGGCCATCTTCGTCGACGCCACGGTCGTTCGCCTCTTCCTCGTCCCCGCGACGATGGCGCTCCTCGGCGACGCCAACTGGTGGCTCCCGCGCTGGCTCGACCGCATCCTCCCCCACATCAACGTCGAAGGACCCAGTGCAGAAGCACCGGCCGGGGCCGCGCCTGGCTCCGATGTGACGGGTGGCGAGCCGCTCCCACCGCTCCCGGAGGGCTCACCCGCCGGCGGCCGCTAGCTAGCCGGGCGAGCTAACGAATCAGCACAACCTCAATAGGGAGCGAAAGCTCGCTCCACAGCCGGTCGGCGGTCACAGCAGGCAGGTTCAGGCTAATTGCGGTTGCAAGGCATGCCCGGTCTCCGAGCGACAGCCCGAGGTGACGAGTTCGTGACCGAAGCAGTCCAGCCTCAAATGCGAGCGGCTCATCGAAGGACACAGCTTCGAACCCGAGAGCGGCGAGGGCCGCTCGGACGGCGACATCGCTCCCGCCGACTTCCGTCAGTTTCGCCACGACCTCGGAGATACTCACAGCGCTGACGGCCGCATCGCCGACAAACACCGCGGCAGCGTCCTGGCCGGGCTCGCCGTGGAGGATTGCGAGAACGGCGGATGAATCGAGGACGGCTCTACTCAATCCGAGCCGCCGCGCGGCGTTCGGCGATCAGTTCATCGACGAGAGCCACATTGTCGGGAAGGAACTCACGAATTATGGCCTGGGCGCGCCTCACAGCCGTCCACTGTTCTTCCGTCGGCGTCTTCCTTGCGAGTTCTCGTCTCGTTGTCATCGTCACTCAAGTATACGAGGCTCTCATCGCGGCTCGCTCCGCTAAACTCCCGTCATGCCACACGACACCGACTGGCCGGCGCTGGCGCGCGATCTCGCCCGGCGCTTCGCGGAGCGCGCACCTCGCCACGACCGCGAGGGCAGCTTCCCGTTCGAAAACTTCGACGAGCTGCGCGAGGCCGGCTTCTATCGCCTGACCGTGCCGCGCAGCCACGGCGGCGAGGAAGCCTCGCTCAGCACCTACCTGCGCGTCCAGGAGGAACTGGCGGCAGGCGACGGCTCCACCGCGCTCGCATTCATGATGCACCTCAAGACCTTCGGGCAGGAGCGCGAAGCCCACTACTACCGCCAGGAGTGGTTCGACGAGCTCTGCCGCGGCGCCGTCGAGGATGGCTGGCTCTGCAATAGCGTCGCCACCGAGGAAGGCCTCGGCAGCCCCGCCGGCGGCGGCCTCCCCGACACCACCGCCGTGGAGTCCAACGGCGAGTGGGTCATCAACGGCCGCAAGACCTTCACGACGATGTCGCCCGCCCTGCATTACTTCATCACGCTCGTCCGCGTCGCCACGCCGGAAGGCGAGCCCCCACGCGTCGCGAACCTCATGATCCTTCGCGGCGACCCGGGCACTCGCGTCGAGGAGACCTGGGACAGCCTCGGCATGCGCGCCACCGGCAGCAACGATTTCGTCCTCGAAGACGTCCACATCCCCCTCGACCGGCTCGTGACCGACAGCCGCGAGACCGGCCGCGCCAATCGCGGCGCCAGTGGCATGGCCTGGTTCGCCCTGGGCCTCGCCGCGACCACCCTGGGCGTCGCCCGTGCCGCCCGCGATTACGCGGTCGGCTACGCGCGCATCCGCACGCCCAACAGCAACCGCACCATCAAGGAATACCCCGGTGTCCGCATGCGCACCGCCCGCATCGACCTCCTTCTCCAGCGCAGCCGGGCGCTCATCTACGACGCAGCCCGCGCCTGGGAGGACCGCGATTCGGGCGCCTCCGGCATGCCGCCCGCCGACCGCATCGCCGTGGCGAAGGTCGACGCCATCAACAGCTGTATCGAAGCCGTCGACCTCGCCATGCGCATCGTCGGCGGAGTCAGCCTGCTCAAGACGCGCCCCATCGAGCGCTACTACCGCGACGTCCGCACGGCGCTGCACAACCCTCCGCTGGAAGATCGCGCGCTCGAACAACTCGCGCATTCCGCCCTCGACGCCGAATCCTGATCCGGCTAATGGGTGCTACCGGTGACACACGAACGTCATCGCCGTGAAAACTGATAGAAACATGCCAGAAAAATCCCGGAAATAGTTGGCCCCTATGTTTGCGGCATTCCAGGCCGCAGTGGGGCTCGGAGTGGCAACCCTCTCGACAGCGACGACAGGGTTCTGACCACGGCCTGGGAAGACGGGGTTTCGCTGCACGTCCCGATCTCATCTTCACCTGGGGGCACTCCTTTGAAGGCATGGTTACTCTCCCGGCGGCTGCGCCGCTCGCTGGGAGTACTTGGCGGCGCGCTGCTCGCAATGGCGTTGTTTTCTACGGCGTTCGCGCAGGAGCCGAATGCGACAGACGCACAAATAGCCGACCTGGTGACCGCCGTCGACACGGTCTGGCTGCTTGTCACCGCCTTCCTCGTGTTCTGGATGCAGGCGGGCTTTGCACTGGTCGAAGCCGGTTTCACGCAATCCAAGAACACCGGGAACATCCTCATGAAGAACATGCTCGACGCCTGCGTCGGCGGGCTGCTCTTCTGGGCCACCGGCTACGCCATCGCCTTTGGCGTGAGTGGTGACGCCTCGAACGGCTTCATCGGCGATGGCCAGTACTTCCTCAACAACTTCGATTCCTACGCAAGCTGGATGTTCCAGTTCGCCTTCGCCGCCACCGCCGCCACGATCGTCTCCGGCGCGATGGCCGAGCGCACGAAGTTCAGCGCCTACCTCGTCTACACGGCCTTCATCTCCGGCCTCATCTACCCGTTCATCGTGCACTGGGCATGGGACGGCAACGGCTGGCTCTCGGCCTTCAAGGACGATCCCTTCATGGCCAACGGCTACATCGACTTCGCCGGTTCCGGTGTCGTGCATATGGTCGGCGGCACCGCCGGTCTCGTCGGCGCGATGGTCGTCGGCGCGCGCAAGGGGCGCTTCGAACCGGGCGGGAAGCCGCCCCCTGCGCACAGTCTGCCGCTTGGCGTGCTCGGCGTATTCATCCTCTGGCTCGGCTGGTACGGGTTCAACCCCGGCTCGACGCTCGCCGTCACCGGTGGGTTCGCAGCCGTTGCCGCCAAGGTTGCCGTCACGACCACGCTCGCTGCGTGCGCCGCTGCCGTCGCAGCCGTCGTCATCACCAAGGTCCGCTACAACCGCTACGACATCGGCATCATCCTCAATGCGGTCCTCGGCGGGCTCGTGGCCATCACGGCCCCCTGCGCGACTGTCGATCCGTGGGCAGCCATCGTCATCGGCGGTATCGCCGCGGGCGTGGTCATGCTCGGACTCGACCTGCTCGAGAAGCTCAAGATCGACGACCCCGTCGGCGCCGTGCCGGTGCACCTCTTCTGCGGTGCCTGGGGCGTGCTCGCTGTCGGCCTCTTCTCCACCGAGGCAGGCATCACCACCGCCTACGGCACGGCTGATGGCTACGGGCTGCTCCTCGGCGGCGGCGCGAGCCAGCTCGTTGCACAGGCGATCGGCCTTGGCGCCATTTTCGGCTGGACAGCCGTCCTCTCCGGCGCCTGCTTCCTCACTATCAAGGCCGTCATGGGCCTGCGCGTCAGCGAAGAGGAAGAGCTCGGTGGTCTCGATGCGGGCGAACATGGCGTCCCCGCCTACGACTTCGGTTCGCTCGTCGGCGTTCCGACCAACTCGGGCACGAGCGCTGCCCGTGCCAGCTGCTGCGCTGCACGGCGCAAGCCCGGCGGGAGGTCAGTAACACACAACTCTCCACCGGCTCACGCTTCGAAAGCGGGGAGGCTCCGGCCTCCCCGCTTTCTTGATCGCGTCGCCTGATCCTGACGGTGTGCGGCGGCGGGGGTTGCGCCGACGCCTGGAGCCGAAGTAGTTTACCCGCGCCGGCCGGCTGGCCGGCGAACATCTGGAAACGACCTTGGTGAACGTTGATCGCCCCGCGGACGCAATCAACCGGCGGGTCACCCGCCGCGGTGTCGTGGCGCTGGCCGCCGCAGCCGCCGCCGCTGCGCTCGTAGGGTGCGGCGCCGATGATGACTCCACAGCGACGCCCGGAACGGTCGGGGTTGCGAAGGCAACCCCAACCGCGACTGCCACGCTGCCCGCGACTGCCACGCCGCGGCCGAAGCCGCCGACCGCCACTCCTTCGCCGCGGGCGACGCCCACGCCCGCGCCAACAACGGCAGCGAAGACCCTCACCGACATCGTCTACGGCACGGGCGGCTTCACTCAGCTGACGCTCGACCTGTATTACTCCGCAGCGAATCTCGATCCCGCTCCACTGGTGGTCTTCATTCATGGCGGGAGCTTCGACGCCGGCGACAAGCGGACCGTCCGCCAGCAGCCCGAACTCCCGGAACTCATGTCGCGCGGCTACGCCGTGGCCTCTCTCGATTACCGGCTCGGCCCGGCCGCCGCCTTCCCCGCGCCCATCGAGGACGTGAAAGCCGGCGTCCGGTTCCTCCGCGCCAACTCCGACCGGTACGGCCTCGACCCTGATCGGTTCGGCGGTTGGGGACAAAGTGCCGGCGCCTACCTGGTCGAAATGCTGGCTCTCACGACGCCGGCGGATGGCTTCGAGGGCAACGGCGGCAGTCCGGGCGTGGCGAGCAGCCTGCGCGCCTGTGTCGACCAGTTCGGGGCCTTCGACCTTGCCTCGCTGCCGCTGGCCGGGATCGCCTCGCTGATGCCGGCTGGCGAAAGTACGCCGGCTGACGAGCGCAGGAGAGCGAGCCCGGCAACCTACGTCTCGAAGAACGCTCCTCCCTTCCTGCTCCAGCACGGCGCCAAAGACCCTCTGATACCGGTGTCCCAGTCCCAGCAATTCTCCCGGGCGCTCGAAGCCGTCGGAGTCCCCGAGCAGCTCGTCGTCGTCAAAAACGCCGGCCACAACTTCACTCCGATCGGCGGCGACATCTCGCCTTCGGAAGCGGAGATCGCGCGGATGGTCGGAGAGTTCTTCGACAAGTACCTCAAGGGCTGAGCCCCGCGAGCACAGCGCTCTCACCTTCCTCCCCGGCCCGCAACGAAATATGAACGTCACGAACGCGAAACGTACCGGAAATTCCGCGGACACTTTCACGTAATGGTCCTCCCCTATCGTTAGCCCCGTTCAACGCAGAGGGGCTCGGAGAGGCAATCCTTTCTTCGGAACGGATTCTGACCGCGTTAGGACGATTGGCGGGACCGCGTAGCAGCAGCCTGCCGGCCTTTTTGGCGCACCCGGACCCCTCTGCGAAATACGGCCGCATCGAGACGGCCAGTCGAGGGGTGAGTCCGATGTCTTATTGCTCCGACCGATGCAGTGCCAGGGGCTCCCCCCGGCGAATGGCGGTGGCGCCGTGGCGATGAGCTACTGCGGCCACTGCGGCCAGGCTGTCACCGAAGCCGAGCAGTTCTGCGTCGCCTGCGGTGAGCGGCTCCGTCGTCCCGACGAGTCGGTCCAGGCCGACGGCCGGGAGTCACAGGCGGCCCGCGACGACCTCGTCGTCCTCAAGCACGGCGTGGGGCTCCTGGAACGGCGCGACCCGAAGACGGCGGTCACCGTCCTCGAGGGGTTGTGCGCAGAGCGTCCCGACTGGGCCGTCGCGCGTGCTTACCTGGGTATCGCTTATCTGCGCTGCACACGCGTCGCCGATGCCCGCTGGGAGCTTGAGGAGTCCGTGCGGCTGGCGCCGGACAGCTTCATCTGCCGCACCAAGCTCGCCGAGCTGCTGGCGCGGCTCGGCTTCTACGACCAGGCGCTGGCCCAGCTCGACGCTGCCGTCCAGCTCCCTCCCGTGGACGCCGACAGCCGTCACGCGGCGTTGGAGCTCCGGCAGTTCTGCAAGGAAAAGTCCAAGGGGATGTTCTACCGCAAGACGGGCTACCCGAACCTCCGGCTCGGGCGGTTCATCCCACGTCATCATCCGCATCCAACAACAGTGGTCCAAACGGACGGGGGTAGGTAATTGGATACGTTGCTCTTTCTCGTGCCCTTGCTGGGTTGTCTCGCCATTGCGCTCGGCCGGGTCACGGCCGCTCGCGCTGCCAAAGTCGAAGGCGTCGTCGTCGGCGAAGTCTCGCTGAACTTCCGCGAGCGCATGCAGTACCACCGCGGCGCCATCTATTCCGTCGGCGGCCTCATGCTCCTCGGAGCCCTCACCGGCTACCTCCACGCCGGCTACGAGCTGATCGTCTTCGGCCTCATGGTCGGCCTTCTCCAGGTCCCGATCCGGTACCGATTCACGACCCAGGGCATCGCCCTTGGCCGGCTGCTCTACCGTCCGTGGACCGAGTTCGCTGGCTTCCGTTCTTCGAAGAAGGGCGTCGCCATCGTCGGGAAGACCGGCAACGGTGCGTTCTGGATTCGCGCAACCGGCAAGCGCCAGGAAGAAGCCGTCAAGCTGCTCTCGAAGCGGCTCGCCGGCGTCACCGCCGCACGTGCTGCCTACAACCCGCAGGGCGGGCTCGGCAGCATCCGCAAGATCGCGATGCTCCTGCCCGTGGCCGCGGTCATCCTCGGCCTCGGCCTCACCGCCGCCCTCGCCGATGGCCCCGATGTTGACCCGACCGGCACGAACGTTGGCGACGCCACGGACCTCGGCGGCATCGGCATCGGCAACGGCCAGACGTTCGATTCGACGTCCACCGACACCGGCGCGAAGACCTTCAGCGACGCCAAAACGAACGAGCCGTTCGCCTACCAGCTCGCCGGCTACGTGAACCAGAACCGCATCGCCATCAACTTTGTCTGGGTGCTGGTGACCGGCTACCTGGTCATGTTCATGCAGGCCGGTTTCGCCATGGTGGAGACGGGCTTCTGCCGCGCGAAGAGCGCGATGCACGTCATGATGACCAACTTCATGATCTACGGCATCGGCATGCTCGCCTACTGGGCGGTCGGCTTCGCGATAGCGTTTGGAGGTGTTGGGCTCACCGGCCCGGTCAACCTTGGGTCTGGCCTCTTAGCACTGAACAAAGAGGCGTCGATCACGATCTCCGGCTCCGACTACGGGCTCTTCGGGTACAAGGGCTTCTTCCTTGGCCCTGACTCCCTCGACGTCGGCATCGCCGTCCTCTTCCTCTTCCAGATGGTGTTCATGGACACCGCCGCGACAATCCTCACGGGTGCCGTCGCGGAACGCTGGACGTGGGTCAGCTTCATGGTCTGGGGCGTCTTCGTCGGCGCCATCGTGCAACCCGTCATCGCGAACTGGGCATGGGGCGGCGGCTGGCTCTTCGGCCTCGTCAACAGCGGCCTCCATCGCCCCTACGTTGACTTCGCCGGCTCCGGTGTTGTCCACATGGTCGGCGGCTTCGCGGGCATCGCCGGCGCGATCGTGCTGGGGCCTCGCCTCGGCAAGTACAACAAGGACGGCTCGGCCAACGCCATGCCCGGCCACAACCTCAACATGGCCGCCATCGGCACGTTCATCCTTGCCTTCGGCTGGTTCGGGTTCAACCCGGGCTCGACGCTCGGCGCCAGCGGCGGCGGCAACCTTCGCATCGGCGAAGTCGCCGTCGTGACGATGCTCGCTGGCGCTTCGGCGTCCGTCGCCGCGATGGCCTACGCCAAGGTGACGGTCGGCAAGTACGACCCCGGCTACATGATCAACGGCATCCTTGCCGGCCTCGTGGCGATCACCGCCCCGTCGGGCTACGTCAGCCCGATCTCGGCAGTCATCATCGGCGCCATCGCCGGCGTCCTCGTCTGCGTCGCCATGGTCTTCGTCGAGCGCACGCTCAAGATCGACGACCCGGTCGGCGCATTCTCGGTCCACGGCGTCTGCGGTGCGTGGGGTGTGCTCAGCGTCGGCCTCTTCGCTGACGGAACTGCGCCCGATTACCTGGCGACGGGCAGCCCCATCAAGGGCCTCTTCTTCGGCGACGGCCGCCAGCTCGTCGTCGAGGCGATCGGCGTGCTCGCCATCGCCGCATGGTCGTTCGGCACGACGTTCGTGCTCTTCAAGGTCATGTCGATGATGGGTGTCTACCGGTCGAAGCCCGAGGACGAGCTGCGCGGCCTGGACCTCCCCGAGATGGGCACGCACGCCTACCCCGTGGAGGACATGCCGTCCGAGCGCGGCCTTGAGCCCGGAACGTTCATCCCCAACGTGTCGCCTGCGCCCTCAGGCGGCCAGTAGACCTCGATTCGAGCGGCAACATCAGCGATGGCGCGTCCGAAAGGGCGCGCCATCGTGTGGTGTCCGGGAAACATCGCGGAAACACAAGCGCAAAGCGCGCGTAACACGCCGGCAAAGCGTTCGAAATCACTCACTCGTAGATTTGCGAATGTGGAAACCTCAACCGACTCACTGATGCTCATCGCCGGCCTGCTCCTCCTGGCCAAGGTTTCCGGCTCAATCTCCGTAAAGCTCGGTATGCCATCAGTGCTCGGTGTGATCGTCGCGGGACTCGTCGCAGGTCCCGCCGTGCTTGGCGTGGTCGGCCAGAACACCTTCGTGGCGAACCTGGGCGAAGTCGGCGTCGTCCTGTTGATGTTCCTCGCCGGTCTCGAAACGGACCCCGTCGGCATCAAGTCGGTTGGCCGGTCTGCCTTCATGGTCGCCGTCGGTGGCGTGGTCCTGCCGCTGATTGCCGGCTACGGCGTGGGCATCGCTGCCGGGCTGCCGCCGATGCACGCGCTCTTCCTCGGCGCCATTCTCACAGCGACCTCCGTGAGCATCACGGCCGAAACGCTGAAGGAGATGGGCCGCGCTCGCAGCCGGGAAGGCAGCATCATTCTCGGCGCTGCCATCATCGACGATGTCCTTGGCGTCTTTGTCCTCAGCGCGCTGGTGGTTGCCGAATCCGGCGGCAGCCTCGTCGAGCCGATCTTGAAGCTGGTTGTCTTCTCCGTGGGCGCCTACGCGTTCTCACGCTGGGTAATGCCCCTCATCCTCGAGCACCACACGCGCATCGAGAACCCGGACACGCGCGTTGCCGCGGCGCTCGCGATGGCGCTGGGCATGGCCTGGCTCGCCTACAAGGTCGGCGGCCTGGCAGACGTCACCGGCGCGTTCCTCGCAGGCGTGATGCTCTCTCGCACCGACCTTGGCCACGCAATCACCGAACCCGTGTCGCGGCTGAGCTATGCGCTCTTCATCCCGATCTTCTTCGTCTTCATTGGCACCAACGTCTCCCAGCATGATCTCACCGCCGCCCCATGGCTTTGCGCGGGCATCGTGCTGGTCGCAATTGCAACGAAAGTGGTGGGCTGTGCTCTGCCCGCCAAGGCCTGCGGCGAGTCGGTAGCGACGTCGCTGCGCGTTGGGGCGGGAATGGTTGGTCGCGGCGAAATCGCCCTCGTGGTGGCATCCGTCGGGCTGACAGAAGGGGTGGTCGATAGCAGCGTGTTCTCGATTGCGATCGTTGTAACGGTGGCGACGACGGTGGCGTGCCCGTTGTTGCTGAAGATGGCTTACCAGTTGACCGCTCCGCGCAGAGTGGCTGGCGAGGCGCTCGTACCGGAGTACGTCGCCGGTGGGCAATAGCGCCTCCCGGAAGCCTCCCATGATGACGACGGTTTCAGGGCGAGGAGAGCCGGTGTGGCCCACATGACCGGGGAATCGTTCGCTAACCGGGTTCAGGCGCTTCGCGATTCGTGGATCGAACGGCGCCAGGTCAAGGGCCTCGCCAGTGCCCACGACTTCGAATCCCAGTACCGCCTGCTGCTTACCCTCCACTCCTGGGCCGTCCAGGGCGTGGAAGATATCTGCGGCGTCTACGACGGCGCAGTCTCCGCCACGGTCAGCCCCGCCCCGCCGGAAACGGACTCGGCCCCCGGCTTCTCCGTGGCCATGGCGGAAAGCTACATGGTGACGTTCTCGCTGGCCGAGCGCCGCCGCATGGGTGGCTCGCGCTGGTTCATCGCGGTCTCGGTTGCCACCGCCGGCCCCGGCGGCTCCGCGGTCGCCGCCGGCCCCGAGCGACGGAACGGCCAATGGACGCGCGGGCGCCTCGAAGAGGTATTGCTCTCGGTTCTCGGCGCCTACGAACGCTCCGTCGCGGATCGCGAGCCGGTCGAAATGCGCGCCCGCGGCGCCTGAACCCGCGAACCCACCGCCCTCCGAGTCCGAGCCCGCAGCGTCAGCGACGGTACGCTGCCCCGCGCGTGCCACCGTGCCGCATTCGTCCCCACCGTCCACGACGCCAACCCCCTTCTCCCGCCTCGTCGGGAGAAGGGCCGGGGATGAGGGCGCCACTGCCAGGCCACCCGCATCGAGTCCGAGGCCGGAGCGTAAGCGACGGTGCGCTGCCACGCCGCCCCGGCTTCCCCGCCTTTGCCACCACATGCACGACGCCAACTCCTTCTCCCGCCTCGTCGGGAGAAGGGCCGGGGATGAGGGCGCCACCGCCAGGCCGCCGCAATTGAAGCCGAAGCCTGAGCACCAGCGACGGTGCCTCCCAAGCCGCGAACCATCCTCGCACCACCCCCGCTGAAGTCACTACCGCGACCGCCAGGGAGCTGCCTGAGCTCCCGCTAACTCATCGGCGCGAGCACCTCGCCCAGCCGCTGCAGCCACTCCAGTCGTTCCCGGTGCCATTTGCTGGCGAGCCCGCTGGAACTCGGAATGACCCACGGCACCGTCGCGCCGATGCGCTCGTGCTGTTCGCCGTACCCCCGTGCCGAGAGCTCCGCCGCCGAGAGGCCGAGCGCGTGCCGTCCAAAGTGCGTGTAAATCCCCCGTCCGCTGAAGCACGCAACCGCGGGCTGATGCCTCAACAGTTCCGCATGCAGCCGCCCGGCTCCCTCGATGATTTCGTCCCGCGTCAACTCCTCCGCCCGCATGGTCGGGCGGCAGCACAGGTCCGTGAAGCCGATGCCGGCCACATCCATCAGCGAGGCGTCGTCTTCCGCCCGGACGTCGCGGCCGGCCAGCCCGCTCGCGCTCAGCTGCCGCCAGAACGCATTCCCCGGGCGCGCGTAGTAGTGCCCGGCCTCGGCCGAGTAGATGGCAGGATTGTACCCGATGAATACGAGCCGGAGCCCCGGCCGCAGGTAGTGCGGCAGCGTGCGCACCCCGCTCACGTGGCGCCCGGAGGCGGCAACTCCAGCCGGATGTGCGGGTCGCCAAGATGCAGGTACCGCGGCGTTCCGCGCCCGGGTTCTGGCGGGAAGAACACCCGCACGGTCGTCGGCTTGCCCAGGTGCGCCACATCGAAGTTCAGCTGCTCGCCCGTCGCCGCGTCGACGATCCCCGTGGCCTTCGTCCAGCTTCCCCCGGAGGAATATTGCACCGTGAAGTTCTTCGGTTGAGGGTCCCAGGTCGTGTTCACGGTCATCTCCAGGTCAACGATCGTCGCGCTCGGCGTCTGGCTGAACCCAACCGCGTGGATCGTGCGCCCGCCCGACGAATAGGTTTGGCCGGCCGCGACGTGTTCCTCGGCGAAGAAGTGATTGATCAGCGGCGGCAACCCGAAGAACGCGAACAGCGCGCCCGCGATGATCCCCAGCAAACCGCCGATGACGAGGCAGCCCGTGCGGCCGTCTCGCGAAGTTTCGACGTCCGCCTCGACGACACGCCGCCGCGTGCGCGGCGACTCCGCCGGGGCGTCGGGTGGGGGATCCGGTGGTTGTTCGTCCACGTCACCGATGGTACGCAGCTACGGCGGTTTGGCCCACAGGCCCAAAGGCCGCGAACGGGTAAGATTTCTCGCATGGCCGAAACGCTCACACGCGAAGGGATTCTCGAGGAGGCGTATCGCATCGGCGCCGCCCAGCCCGGCGGAACCCTGGCGACGATGCACGCCGAGGACGGCACCCCCTACGTCACCTTCGTCCTCTTCCACCTTCGACCGACCGGCGAGTTGCTCTTCGGCAGCGGCGCATCGCCCCAGCACGCCCGGAACATGCTGGCCACCCCGGAAGTCTCGTTCCTCATCGATAACCGCGAAGTCATTCGCGACGATTGGACCGCCTTCAACCGCCTCGTCATCGAGGGCCGCTCCGACGCCATACCCGCCGATGACCCCCGCTACGCCGGTTTCCTCGCCGAGCTGGAGGAGAAAAACCGCATGGCCGCCTATTTCACGGAGCACGGCAGCATGTACCTGCTGTCGCCGCGAAGGGTGATCCTCATGCGGGGCTTCGAACCCGAGCGCCACGTCGTGGACTTCGCCTAGCCCTCCACCAGGTCAGCGACTGCGAACCTTGCCACTGCTCGAGGATTCCCCTCTCCCACCGCGGTGGGAGAGGGGGTAGGGGGTGAGGGCCCCCGCCCGAGCACCCCGAGACCGTACAATGGCTGCGATGGGCTACAGCGAAGCGATCGAATACCTGATGTCGCTGACCGACATGGAGCGAGGATTCCAGGCTTCGACGAATCCGACAATGAACCTCTCGTCGGTGCGGTCCCTGCTCTCGCGCTTGAACGATCCGCACCTCGGCCGCAGCACCATTCACGTCACTGGTTCGAAGGGCAAAGGCAGCACCGCGGCGATGATCGAGGGGATTCTCCGCCGCAACGGCGATTCCACAGCCCTCTTCACCAGCCCCCACCTGCACTCCTTCACCGAGCGCATCGCCATCGATGGCGAAGCCGTTTCGCCGGAGGAATTCGCCGCCGCGCTCGACGCGATCCGCCCCGCCGTCGAAGCGGAGCGCGAAAGTGTCCACGGCAACGTCAGCACGTTCGGCGTCCTCACGGCCCTCTTCTTCTGGCTTGTTCGAGCGCAGGTACGCCACGTCGACTGGCAGGTTGTGGAAGTCGGCCTCGGCGGCACTTACGACGCCACCAACGTCTTCGATGCACCGGAGATCGCCGTGATCACCCCCATCTCCCTGGAGCACACCGCCATCCTCGGCAAGACCGCCGAAGCGATCGCGCGCGACAAGTCCGGCATCATCAAGCCCGGCTGCACCTGCGTGATGGCGCCCCAGAAAGACGCCGCCGCCGCTGACGTCATTCGCGAACGTTGCCAGGAAGTCGGAGCGCGCCTGATCGATGTGTTCGCCGAATACGTCATCGAACCGCGCGAGAAGTTCGTCTTCGGCCAGTCCTTCCGGCTGCGCGGCGGCGGCACCACGCGCCTGATGCGCACGCCCATGCTGGGCCGCCACCAGATGCAAAACGTCGCCACCGCGGTCGCCGTCGCCGATGCGCTTCGCGCCCGCGGCCACGACATCAGCGAGTCCGCCATCGTCGATGGGATTGCCCACACCCGCCTGCCGGGACGCCTCGAGGTCATGGGCCAGCATCCGCTGATGATCGCCGACGGCGCCCACAACGGAGAGAGCGCCGAGGCGCTCGCCGATGCGCTCCGCGAGTACTTCGAGTGGCGGCGATGCTTCCTCGTCATCGGCGTCACGGCCGACAAGGACGTTCGCAGCATGGGCTTCAAGCTCGCCAAGCTGGCCGAACTCATCGTCTGCTGCCGCTTCCGCAATCCCCGCTCCATGGACCCCTACTCCATCATCCAGGAGGTCGGCTTCCTCGGGCCGGCGGCGGTCGCCGAGGAGAGCGTCGGCGACGCCCTCAACACAGCCCTTTCCCATGCGGAGCCCGAGGACCTCATCTGCGTCACAGGCTCGCTCTACGTCGTGGCCGAAGCCCGCGAGCAGGTCCTCGGCGAGAGCGTCGTTCGCCAGTAAACCCGCACTGGATCGCACCGCGAAGCCAGCCAAAGATCGCGGCACGCATGCGCCCGAACGAGACATCCTCGACGTGACGCCCGGAAATCGCGGGCAGCTTGGCCGGCGCCGCTTCCTCGCGGGCGCGGGCACGACCGCGATAGGCGCCGCGGCCCTCGGCCTCGTCGGCTGCGGCGATGACGACAGCGTGAAGGTCATCGGCTCGCCAGCAGCTCCCACGCCCCAGCCAACCGCCGTCGGAACGCCGCAGAACGGCGGCACGCTGCGCATCCTCGGCGGCGCGCTCGGGCCGTTCCCCGACCCCCACAAGACGAAGAGCTCCGCCGAGGCCGGCCTGTGGCAGTGGCTCGGGAATCTGCTCGTGCGCTACTCCCCGCACGAGCCGTTCGCCGTCGAAGGCGACCTCGCGGCGGCCGTCCCCGAAGTCCCCGGCGACGGCCTGACCTTCGTGTTCAAGCTCCGGCCCGAGGCAAAGTGGCAGAACCAGGCGCCTGTGAACGGGAGGACGGTGACGGCCGAGGATGTGAAGCTCAGCTTCGAGCGCATCAAGGCGCTGGGGGCGAAATCGCCGCGGTCCGGGAACTACACCAACGTCGATTCCATCGTCGCCATCGATGCCCAAACCGTGACCTTCAAGCTCAAAACGCCGCAGGCGGACTTCCTCAACATCCTCGCTGACCAGTTCGACATTGTCCTGCCAAAGGAAATCACCGCCCGCGGCGACGACGCCATCCAGGGCCCCGCGGACGCGATCGGCTCCAGCCAGTACCAGCTGAACGCCTACGAGAGCGGCCGCAAAGCCGAAGTCGCACGCCGCCCCGACGGCTCCTGGCGAGCCGCCACCGCATGGCTCGATGGCGCCCAGCTTCTCGACGTCCGCGACGACGGTCAGGCCGCCAACGGTCTGCTCGCCGGCCAGGGCGATATCGCCGAACTCCCGCCCGTCTTGGCTCGGGTATTCGACGGCCGGGATGACTTCACCGTCCTCTCAAGCCCGTCCGCTGCGCGCGAGTGCGTGCTCGTCAATTGCACGGCGGCCCACTGGAAGGACCCCAAAGTGCGGTTGGCCGCTTCCCGCGCCATCGACCGCCGCGCGATTTACGCGTCGGTCTTCCAGGGGCAGGGAGAGGCCGGCGGCGCGGTCTCGCGGGCGGCGAAGCTCTGGGCACTCCCCGAATCCGAACTCTCCGCCCTCCCCGGCTACGGCGACCGAGCGGCTGAGCTCGCCGAGGCGAAGGCGCTCATGTCCGCCGCCGGGCTCGCCAACGGCTTCGCCGACACCATCCACACCGTGACCGCCCACAGCCTCGATGCCGTCACCGCGCAGATCGTCCGGGACCTCGCGCAGATCGGCATCCAGCTCGAGGTAAAAACGGTCGGAGACGACCTTTCGGCGCTCACCGACCTCGCTCGCCAGGCGAACTTCAGCCTCATGACGACGCTCCTCCTCGCGGGCATCTACCCGGATGCCCAGCTCTACGTCTATCACCGCACCGGCGGCGCGGCCAACTTCGGCAAATTCAGCTCGCCCGCGCTCGATGCCCAGCTCGACCGCCAGCGCACGCTCTACGACCAGCAACAGCGCATCGCCCTCGTGCAGCAGATTCAGCGAGACCTCGCGGCTGCTCCCGGCCCGCTCTGGTTGGGCGAACGCACGCTGCAGACAGTCGTGAGCAACCGTGTGCACGGCGCCGTCGCTCCGCCCTTCGTCGCGGCATCCGCGCTCGCCGAAAACGCCTGGATCGGCTGAGCGCCAGGCCGGAACGTAGACGCTGTGCCAGCCGCCGGGCACATTGGACGGATGCGATTCACCGAGTGCCTCGAGGTAGGCAAGTTCGCCGTCGCCCTGGAGATCACCCCTCCGCAGACGCCGCTCACGCGCGTGCTGATGCGGCGAGCGGCGCTCCTCGGGGAGATGGCCCACGGGATCAACGTCATTCAGCGGCCCGGCCGCCAGTCGAGCCTCGACGCCTGCTTCGAGTTGATCGCCGCGGGAATGCACCCCACCTGGCACCTCGTGACACGCGGCAGCCGCCGCGAAGAGGTCGAAGCGGAACTCCGGCGCGCCGCGGCCGGCGGCGTCCGCCAGGTCCTCGTCATCCGCGGCGACCACGAAGGCGCCGACTCCCCCGACACGCCCACCATCCGCGAGGTGGTCCAGATGGCGTGCGATGCGATCCCTGGCGCTGTTGTTGGCGCCACGCTCAACCAGTACGCGGCGGACAGTGGCGCCGTGTTGCGCAACCTCCTGCCGAAGCTGCGCGCGGGCGCCAGCTACGTCCAGACCCAGCCCGTGTTCGATGTGGAGCGGCTTCGCCCGCTTGCCGAAGCGACCAGGGAGGCCTTCCCCGCCACGAAGATCATCGCGATGGCGATGCCGCTCCTCTCCGTTGAGCAGGCCACGAAGATCGAGGCGCGCGTCGGCGTGCAGCTCCCCGGCACGTTCGTCGCACGCCTGCGCGACGGCGGCGAAGACGCCGCGTGGGCTATGTTCGCCGAGACACTCTCCGCGCTCGTGAGCTGCGGATTTGTCGATGGCGTCGCGATCATGACCTTCGGCACAGACGCACCTCCCGAGGTCGGCGACCGCATCTGCGCGGCGCTGAGCGCCTGCGGCATCTCGCCTTCGTGAAGAGAGAGGCACCCGTTTGTCATCCGTTAACGATGGGCGGCATGGTAGTATCACTCCCGTCTAATCCCTCCTGAGGGAGCGGGGGACCCACTTCGTGGGGTACACGCCATCCCGGCGCGGTGACTTCGACACCGAACCCGTCAGCTAACCCCGTAGACGTATCGGAGGCCTTGTGCCTCTGCGTGACCGTTCGTGGTCCACGTCTGGAGGTCAGTTCATGGTGTACTCAAGGCTGCGCGAGAACGGCGCACACGGTCATCCCGACATCCAAAGCGGCTGAGGCCGGCGCCCTCGACAGGGCATGGGAGGCGCTCGTCGCCCTGCGCGAGCTCGATCTGCGCGCCGATGGCCTTGACGCCTGGGCCGCCGCCGTGAGCGAACAGGCGAAAGTCGTCGCGGGCGCGCTTCTCGAACACGTGAAGGGTGCCGAGGCGCCCAACGGTGCCCTCAAGCGGCTTGCGCGCGGGCACAACGGGCAGGCGCAGATGGCCCAGGCCCAACAGGAGGAGCATCGCCAGCTCGGCCCTCGCCGCGGATCGCCTGCTCCGTGCGACCGTCGGGCTCAAGGGCGGCGTTGCCAGCGCCCTCGAAATCACGGAGGACGCCATCCAGCTGGAGATCGCCGTCGCGCGCCACCGGAACCGTCTGCTGATGCTGCAAGAAAGCTCCATGGCCGGAGCCGTCTAAGCCACTCTCGGCACATCGCGAGGCTGTACGCTTCCCGCATGCAGCTGACGGTGGCCACATTCAACATTCGCAACATCAACGACCGCTACGCCGAGCGAAAGGCCGTGCTCGGAGCGGGCTTCGCGAGCCTCGACGCCGACATCGTTGGCCTGCAGGAAGTCGTCTTCAGCCCGCCTCGCCAGGATGACTTCCTCGCCGAGCAGCTCCCTGAGCGCCACTACCGTTCGTTCGATGCGCGGAGCGGCCGCAACCCGAAGTTCGGCAACGCCGTCCTTTGTGTGCTCGACGATGTCCTCGCCCACGAGACGCTCAACCTGAGCAACGGGCGCGTCGTGCAGCGCGTCTTGGCGGCGCTCCCCGGCCAGCGCACGCTCTGGTTCGCGAACACCCACCTCCACCACGTTCCCGCCGAAGCGTCGGTGCGCGAGGAGCAGGCGACAGCCATCTGCGCATGGATGGCCGCCGCACCCGCCGCCGATGCGCAAATCATCGTCGGCGACTTCAATACACCGCCCTTCGAGCCCGCCTACGGCGTGATGACCGCAGCTGGCTACCGCTCCGCCTTCAAGGAGGCGAACGGCGCCGAGCCGCTCGTGACCTGGCCGTCCGGCATCCAGGCCGAAACGATGGACACCGACGGCGACCCCAACTGCCTCGACTACATCTGGCTCGCCGGCTCGGCGCGCGCCGTTGAGGTCCATCTCGCCTGCAACGTCCCCGTCCCGGGCGATCCCACGCTCTACCCCAGCGACCACTTCGCGATCGTGGCCACCGTAGAACTCTGATCAGCCCGCACGATCCAGACCGATAGCTCCTACAATCATCCTGTGAACGCAATCGAAGAGCCCGGCGCACTCGCCATCTCGCTCACCCTGAGACGGCCCGACCGCTACGAAAAGGTGCGCGAGACCATCCAGGATCACCGCAAGGACCACCACTGCGCCGTCGAACCGATGAGCCACCAGGACGGCCGCGAACTGGCCGTGATCACGCGTGCAACGCGTTCGAGCTACGTGCTCGAGGTCGGCTCCGTGCTCGGCTACAGCGGCCTCAACATCGTCTCATCGTTCGGCCAGACCGGAAGGCTCGACATCGTGGAGCCGGACCCGCAACACGCGCGCCTCGCCGAAGAGGCGTTCGAGCGATTTACTGTGGCGGAGCGCGTTCGCATCAACAACAGCACCGTGCAGGACGTCGTCCCCGCACTGGCCGGGCTGTACGATCTCATCGTCTTCAACGAGGGCTGGGCCGCCCTCGCCGATGTCTACGAACATTGGCTGCGCCTGGTACGGATCGGCGGCACCCTCCTCGTCCGAAGCGGCGCCGCAGGCCCCGACGACCAGCGCTCTGTCGCCGATCTGCTGGGACGAATCGCCGACGACGACCGGCTCGATCCCTGGTTCGCCCCTCGCCTCGAACGCGTGCTCGCCACCCGCCAGCGCTGAACGTGAGCTATCGGCCTCCGGGTTTCCGCCGATGATCAGGGAACGATGGCCCGCGCCTCCTGCCCCTGCTGCAACCTCCCCCGTCCTGTGGCCGCAATGCTCCGCCGCCGGGCCCTGCGATGGGAAGACGGCTGGCGTCCGGACCTGACGCGCGCCCCCGGCCGTCACCCGCTCTGCGGTTCGTGCCAGGTGTGGCTGGCCGGCATCCTGGGCGAGATCCATGACGGTGCGCCAAACCCGAGCCTCTACGGCTCCCCCAGCACCGACGGCCGCCTGCTCCTTTTCGACGACCAGTGCGAGATCTGCCACAACAGCCCCGCCGGCACCGCCGCCAACATCGATTGCGTCGCCGTCAGCTCCGAGCCGCGCTCCTGGCCGATGCTCTTCGTCTGCTCGTCCTGCGACGCCTGGATCGCCGGGCTTGCGAGCGATGGCCGGTCCGCCCGCGGCCGCATCGACCGCGGCATCGACGGGCCATACGGCGAATGGCTGCACCCCAACCTGCGGGAGCTGAGCGTGGAAGTCGAAGTGGCCGATCGCGGCGCCCGTGCGACCGTGTTCGAGAGCTGCCTGGAGATGGAGGTCCCCGTCCGCGGCGGTGCCCAGCCGGCCAGCCCCGCCGTGCTCTTCGTCGAGGCTTCCCTCGGCGGCGACGTGACCGGCCTCGTTCGCGGTTCTCGCGCGAGCCGCCCCGGCACAATCGTCATGGCCGCCTTCGGCAGCAAAGCAGCACTCCAGCCGGCACTCCTGGCCGGGGCCACCGGCTGGCTCACCATCCCCGTCACACCCCAGCAGGTCACGGCCGCGCTCACCGGCGCCATGCGCCGCTTCTCCCGCCGCGCATGGGACCCGGTCACGTGTCTGCCCATCGCCTCCCTCGTCGACGTCACGCGCCCCGCGATGGTGCTCGATCCCGCGCCGGGCGTCGACGCCTTCGACGTCGCCTGGCTCGCGAAACGCTTCTCTCGCGGCTACGACGACCTCGCCGTGGCTGGCGGCCAAGTCGTGCTCCTACCGCGCGCGCCGGCGGATCGGCTTCCGGAGGTTGCGGCGCGGATTCAGCACGCCCTCGACGGCCGTTGCACCGTCCGTCTCCTCGAGCCCGCCACCGTTACCCGGGCCCGCTTCGAAGCCATCGGTTAGCCGACTCGACGCCCGGCTTGCGGCCCCAACTCTCTCCATTCCTCGGGCCTTCCCTTAGGGCGTCTTCCCGAGTGTCACGGCGACAAGAACGCGTCAGACTGCAGATCATTTCAGAGCGGCTTCGTGCACGGGGCATGTAGGAGAAGGCCATGTACACAATTCGGGTGGACTCCGAACGTTCGGCGCTGCTGGTCAGGGCCAGCGGCCGCCTGACCACGTCGGAAGCGCAGCGCGCGGTCACGCAGGCCTTCACGCTTGCAGACGCCGTGAACCTGCACGCCGTCTGCTGCGACATGACGGAGGTCGAACGCGGGCCGGGCAACTGGATGGCCATCGCCTCCCTGATTCGCCTGCACTTCCAGCCACCCATGCGCGTCGCCTTCGTGGGCACGGCCTACCACGCGCGCGCGCTGCAGCGCCTCGTTCGCTTCAGCGGCGTGCGGCGCGGGATCCGCGTCTTCGGCACGACCATGGCCGCCGAAGCATGGTTGACCCCCGTGATGTCGCAGGGACACCAGCGCCTGTCCCTCACCGAGGACCTCCACTTGCGCAACTCCGGAGTGGCCGACGCCACAACGCCGCCCGGCGGCCGCCGCGAGACCGCCTCCCCCGCAGCCTAGCGACCCCAGAAGGGAGAAGGGAGAAGGGAGAAGCGAGGAGTCACCCTGGCCGGCGGGATGGCAGCGCCTCGCGGCTCCGGAGATTGCGCATCATAGCCAGCAGCATCGCGCTGAGTTCGCCAAGCTCGCCTTCGAGCCGCTCGTAGACGGAACGAGGGATGAGATCACAGTCCGCTGCGAGAAGTAACCATGTGTCTGTCTCGAAGGCCGAGGCGCGCGCCCTATCGAGGAACGAGGCGTAGTCCAGCGGCGTGCTGCGCCCGTTGCCTTCTGCGATGTTGGCCTGGATCGACAGCGCCGCCGAGCACAGCTGATTCTCGCAGCCAGAACCGTTGCCGAAACGGGGTTCCGTCCGCGAGCCTCATCACCTCGAGCCCGAGTGCATACGACCGCTGCCAGACAGCGAGTTTCCGGTATGGGAGCATGGCGCGGAAGTGTACTCCTCCCTCCTCCCTCCTCCCTCCTCCCTCCTCCCTCCCCTATGCTTCCCCAATGGGTAAGACATTCGACGAACTCCAGATCGGCGATTCCGCCTCCTTCTCCAAGACGCTCAGCGAAACCGACATCTATCTCTTCGCTGGCATCACCGGCGACCTGAACCCCGCGCACGTAAACGCCGTGGCCGCGGCCGAGGGCATGTTCAAGCAGCGTATCGCCCACGGCATGCTCACGGGCTCGTTCATCAGCACCGTCCTCGCCATGCACCTGCCCGGCCCCGGCACCATCTATGTCGGCCAGAACCTCCAGTTCCGCGGCCCCGTCCTGATCGGCGACACCGTCACCGCCCGCGTCGAATGCACCGAAAAGACCGAGCGCGGCTGGGCCAAGTTCCACACCACAGTCACCAACCAGGACGGCAAGCTCGTCGTCGACGGCGAAGCCACCGTCATCCCGCCAAAGTAGGCACCCAGCACCCAACCTGCGGCAAAAGGCGCGTGCTCTCGTTCCCACGGTCAGGCGCGCGCCCTTCGCATCCCGACCCCTTCGAGCTTCTTACCATCCTCTCCGAATGCATCCCGGATGTAGACCGCCATTGCGACGAGGGCGAGCATCTGCAAGCCCGTGAGCCCCCGATGGACGGCATCGTCGCTATCGAAGCGATCCGAGTCCGGCACGTCTTGACTCGCCGGATCGAACATCTAAGCAGCGCCCACACGAGCCGTTATTCCTTGCGGCTGCATTGGAATTGTTCTGTGCTCGACAGAGTAAACAGCCCTGTCGCCGTTCCCGGGGGCGACCAACACTCCTAGGGTGTTTCGAGCGACCGAGGAGGACGACAAATGTCTGGGCTTGACTGGTTTCTCACGATCTCCCTGGCCACGCTCTACTTCTTTTGCGTGATCACGTTCTGCTATTTGACGTTCATCAAGGGTCGCGTGCTGCTGGGCATTCTAGGCATCTTCCTCCCGTTCCTCTGGCTAATTGGTGCCGTTCTCCCGGCCAGGCGAGGGTCGCGGTACGAGCGCAATGAGCAAATCAGGATGCAGGCGAACGTAGCCGATTACACCCGCTAACCTCCACTGCCGTTGCCAATCGGAGCGGGACGTAGTTGGTTAGCGCCGACGCGGCGTTCGGCGTCGTGCCAGCCGATTCTTGGTACGCTGAAGGTCACCTCCTCAGCCGCGGTTCCGTCGCCCTCCTTGCCTTCGGGCGCGCACCGCCGCCGCGTTCATCGGCGACTGAGCATAAGACTCGCTGAGTCGTGCGCAGCCCACTGAACGATGACAACACCACCCGTGTTGCTCCCTGCGAATCGCGTCCCACTCCCACCGCAGCGCTCCCCCCCCCCGCCCCCGCCACCACGCGTCCTAACGCCGTGAGGGCAGCCCCGCGTCACTGCCCCATCAACTGCTGCAACTGCCCAACAAGTCCGGGCCCCGCCGTCCGCAGGCTCGGCAGCTGCTGCGTCGCTTCGCTCACCACCGCCGCCGCCACGGCCCCGACATCGACCGAGCCGCCGCCTGGTTCCTCGGCCGGCACTGCGGCCGGGCTAGCCGTGGTCGGAAGCTTCGATCGGTCGACGGTCACCGGCTCGGACAAGCCAAGGGCGGCCGGCGCGTCGGGGGCGGGCACCTGCTCCACCGCGTCCTCCGGCGCGACCGCGGCTACCGGCGACGCCGGGTGCGGCTCCGGCCGCGCGGGCCGGTCCAGCCGCCGCGGCGCCACCACGAACTCTTCCGCCTGGCTCACGACCGGCGTCCCGGAGAACTGCACCGCCACCACGGCCGCGCCGAACGCGAGCACCACGCCCGAGAGTGTGGAAACGACGAGAGTCGTGCGCGTCTTGCTGTTCATTGCTTCCTCCAGAACCGTCTGACGGAACAATGCACGACCGCGCGAGCGGCTCCCATCACGCGCCACTCACATGTGACTCACAACCGCCGGACGCAGAAGAGGGATGCCATGCGGCATCCCCCTTCTGCGACTACGGAGCCGTCTGCTGAATCAGCTCAGGTCGAACCGGTCCAGGTTCATCACCTTGTTCCACGCAGCCACGAAGTCGCCCACGAACTTCCTCTGCGAATCCGCGGACGCATACACCTCCGCGTACGCCCGCAGCTGCGAATGCGACCCGAACACGAGGTCCACGCGGCTCCCCTTCCACTTCGACTCACCGGTGGCGCGGTCGTGTCCCTCGAAGATGGTCTCCATCTCCTTCGTGTTGGCGAAGCCGAACACTGAGCTCGATGCCGTCTTCCACTCGACGTTCATGTCGAGCAGGTTCACGAAGAAGTCGTTGCTGAGCGTTCCGGGCCGCTTCGTGAACACGCCCAGCTCCGACCCGTCGGCGTTCGTCCCCAGCACCCGCATCCCGCCCACGAGCACCGTCATCTCGGGTGCCGTCAGCGTCAGCAGGTTGGCGCGCTCCACCAGCAGCTCCTCCGCTGGCTTGCGAAGCCCGCCCTTCACGTAGTTCCGGAAGCCGTCCGCTACCGGCTCGAGCACTTCGAATGATTCCACGTCGGTCATCTCGGCCGAGGCATCGGTGCGCCCGGGGCTGAACGGCACCTTCACGTCCTGGCCGGCGCTCTTCGCCGCCTGTTCCACAGCTGCGCACCCGCCCAGCACAATCAGGTCGGCGAGCGAAACCCGCTTCCCATCGCCCCGCGAGCTATTGAAGCTCTGCTGCACCTGCGCCAGCGTCTGCAGCACCTTTGCCAGCTCCGGCGGGTTGTTGACCTCCCAGTCGTTCTGCGGCGCCAGCCGAATCCGCGCACCGTTCGCACCGCCGCGACGGTCCGTCCCGCGGAACGTCGCCGCCGACGCCCACGCCGTCGACACCAACTGCGAGACCGACAGCCCCGAAGCCAGTACCTTCGCCTTGAGATCTGCGATCTCGGGCTCGCCGATCAGCGGGTGGTCGACGTCCGGCACGGGGTCCTGCCAGATCAGCGGCTCCGCCGGGACCTCCGGCCCCAGGTACCGCGAGCGCGGCCCCATGTCGCGGTGCGTGAGCTTGAACCACGCCCGCGCAAACGCGTCCGCGAACTCGTCCGGGTTTTCGTGGAAGCGCTTCACGATGGGCGCGTAGATCGGGTCCGCGTTCAACGCCAGGTCCGTCGTGAGCATCATCGGCGTGTGCCGCTTCGATGGGTCATGAGCGTCCGGCACTGTGCCCACCGCGGCCGGGTCCTTGGGCCTCCATTGCGTCGCACCCGCCGGGCTCTTCTCCTGCTCCCATTCGTAGCCGCGCAGGTTTTCGAGGAAGTTGCTGTCCCACTTCACCGGGTTCGTTGTCCACGCGCCTTCGAGCCCGCTCGTGATCGTGTCATCGCCCTTGCCGGTCCCGAGGTCGTTCGCCCAGCCGAGGCCCTGCGCTTCGAGGCTTGCGCCCTCCGGCTCCGCCCCCACGTGCTTCGCATCGCCCGCGCCGTGGGTCTTCCCGAACGTGTGGCCGCCGGCGATCAGCGCAACCGTCTCCTCATCATTCATCGCCATGCGCAGGAACGTCTCGCGAATGTCTATCGCCGCGGCGAGCACGTCCGGCTTGCCGTTCGGCCCTTCCGGGTTCACGTAGATGAGGCCCATCTGCACCGCGCCGAGCGGCTTCTCCAGGTCGCGCTCGCCCGTGTAGCGCTCGTCCCCCAGCCACGTGTCCTCCGGCCCCCAGTAGATGTCCTCCGGCTCCCACACGTCCTCGCGCCCGCCGCCGAACCCGAACGTCTTGAACCCCATCGATTCCAGCGCGCAGTTCCCCGCGAGGATGATCAGGTCCGCCCACGAGAGCTTTCGGCCGTACTTCTGCTTTACCGGCCACAGCAGCCGCCGCGCCTTGTCGAGGTTCACGTTGTCCGGCCAGCTGTTCAGCGGCGCGAACCGCTGCGTCCCCCGCGACCCGCCGCCGCGGCCGTCCGTGATCCGGTACGTCCCCGCGCTGTGCCACGCCATCCGGATGAATAGCGGACCGTAGTGCCCGTAGTCCGCCGGCCACCACTCCTGCGACGTCGTCATGACGTCGGTGATGTCCTTCTTCACGGCCGCCAGGTCGAGCGTGTTGAACTCGTCGGCGTAATTGAATTCCTCCCCCATCGGGTCCGTGAGAGGAGAGTTCTGCTGCAGAACCCTCAGGTTCAGCTGGTTCGGCCACCACTCCCGGTTCGACATGGCCATGGTTGTTTTCTCCTTACTGACGATTTGTGCCGAGTGCGGTGGAACGCACTGTGAAACCGGCTCCGCGCCGCTCCGGTTTCGGGGCCAACCCCCGGGTTGGCAACGTTCCCTGAGTGTAGCGCAGACACCCCTCCCGCCGCGCCCCGCCCACTGTCCCACAGCCACTTGAACGCTCTCGTCAGATCGAAATCTCGCGAGGCCTGCGCCTGCAGCGCCGCTCTACTGCTGCGGATACTCCACGTGCACATCCGGCGTGTAATCGCCCGGCGGTGCGTTCACCTCGACGCTGGCCGTCACGGGGCGGTCTCCCGGCAGCGAAAGCGATTCGCTCCCTGCGTAGGCCTGCCCCGTCGCCCGGTCGATCAGTCGAACGAGGACGTCGACAGAGCCTTCCGCACCGTTGTCGCTTTTCAGCGTCACGTGCACCGTGTACGGCTGCCCGGCCGATTCTGGCGCCTCCACGGCCACGTTCGTCGCCCTGGGGTCGGGGCCCACGCACGACTGCAGCCACCCGAATATGGCCAGCCCCACCAGCGCCACACCCACAACCACCCGTGCCGCCAGCTGCTTTGTCATGCCGACGGCACCCAGGGCGGGAAGAAGATCACAAACAACAGGCCCGCCAGCGCGACGGTCACCATGCCAAGCATCAGCCCGAGCGAGACCACCGGATCGGCACGCTGCTCGCTTCGCCCCAGGCTCGCCAGCCCCAGCGGCTCGGGCACGACCGGCAGTTTGTGCTCGGCCGCATACTCCCAGTCGGGCAGGAAGGATTCGTTCCTGAGCGCCGGACAGATCGCGCCCAGGCTCCTCGAAAGGTCGTCGAGGTTTTCTTTCGTGACCACCACGCTCGGCCACAGCGGCTCGCTCTTCAACGCCCGCTGCAGGTTTCGCGCAAACCCTACCGTCGCCAGGTACCGCTCGGTCGACTCGTCGTCGATCGTCTTCCACGCCACGATGTCGAGATCCACGTCCCGCCCTCGCTCCTTGATGCTCTTCTCCAGCTGCCGAACGGCGTACGCGAGGATGTTGTTCGAACCGTGGTCGCGCTCCGGCCGGAAGCGCATCGAAGCCCCGTCGATCTCGAGCGTGCCCACGCGCCCCGCACTATCGGCGACCTCCACCACGAGCGGCGCCGTGTCCTGGCCGTTCATCACGACCACGACGTTGAGTGCCACAGTCGGCACCGCCCGCCGAGGCGGCAGCCGCCGCATCTTCCGTCGTTCCCGCGTTTCGAAGTCGCCCCGCCGGAGCCTGAACCAGGCGATCTGCAGCGCTCCCCACACCCCCGACCGTGTCAGCAGGCCAACGTACAGAAAGAAGACGAAGAAAAACGCCAGCGTTAGCGTCTCCACGTTCGCTCGCTGGCTCAGCGTCACCAGGTACTTGCCCCACCAGCAGAGGACGCCGATGCCCGCCAGGCTGAACACGAAGATCAGCGAGAACAGCCACGCCAGCGCCGTCACTCGCCGCGCGTACTGCTCCGGCGTGTCGATCGCTGGTTCGCTGACGATCAGCTTTAGGGACGGCGTCACAGGCGGTTGTTCGCTCCGCGCCAGTCGTTCATAGCTTCGTTATAGCCATCAACACGGAAGCGACCGCAGCCCCCGGGCCCGGTCGAATCGCAGCTACGTGACAACCCGTGCGCGAGCGCCGCGTTAGCCGCTCTCCCACCGGCGCAACACGCGCAGCGCTCGCAGCGTGTTCCAACGGCTCGCTTCTCCCGCCCGCTCCATCACGATCGACTCCGTTCCACGGTACCCGGCGCTCAACGCCCACCGCCCGTCGCTGCGCCGCCGCGTGCGCACGAGTTCGATCGCCTCCGCCACTCGTTCGTCCCGCGCAGCCCCGGCGGCTCGCAAGAAGTCCAGCCCCCGTAGCACGTCGTAGTGCCACCGGGGCGGGTAGTGGAAGCGGCTGAACTCCGTCTTCACGACGTTCCCCGTGCGGTGTGAGCGGAACATCCGGTGCGCGAACAGGAATTCGCTTCCGCGCTCGATCGCCTCGCCAGCGCGCGCATCACCGGTTCGTTCTCGCCACTCGAGCAGCCCTTCCAACACCGAGATGGTCGTGTGGAAAGAGCTGTGCGTCGCGCCGCGGTGGCGCTGACAGTTCCAGCCGCCGTCGTCCATCTGCTCCCGGAGCAGGTACTCGCGGCAGCGCCTCCAGGCGTGGGTCGTCCTCGTGGTAGCGCGCGAATATCGCCATCCCCATGCCGCTCACGCACGTCTCGCCTTCTTCGTTCGCGCCGGTTGCCCCGAACCGGATCCCGCCCCCGTTCGGCCGATGCCCGGAATCGAGCAGAATGCGCGCCGCTCGCCGCGCCCCTTCGTGCTCCGCAGGAAGGCCTAGATCGCGCAGCACAAGCATGGTGTAGAACGTGCCGTTCCACTTCGCGTACGGGTTCGAACCCCAGCTTCCGTCCGTCTGCTGAAGCGCGAGGAACTGCGCCCCCCAGCCCTCCGTCGCCACCCTCGCCCGCTCCGCCTCGACCTCCTCCGGCCGCGCGTCCAGCAGATCGCGCATCACCTGCCAGCGGATCGCCGGATCGCCTTCCATCAGCCATTCGATGACGGCGGTGTCGGGCGCCACGGCTGCTCCTAGCGGTAGTTGCCGAACTTCAGCTCGATTCCGTAGTCGTTGCCCTTGAGCTGCGTGATCACCTGCTGCAACTCGTCGCGGCTCGGACTGCTCACGCGCACGGCGTCGCCCTGCACCTGCGCCTGCACCTTCTTGTACTTCTGGTCCTTGATGTCCTTCACGATCTTCCGCGCGATGTCGCTCTCGATCGCCTGAGTCAGCGTGATCTCCTGCCGCACCGTGCTCGAAGCCGCCTTCTCGATCGTGCCCCGCTTCATGTTCTTGATCGGCACGTTCCGCGCGATGAACCGCGTCGAAAGCACCTGCCAGATCGCGTCCAGCTTGTACTCGTCGGTCGTGTGGATGCCGATCGTCGCCTTCAAGCGGTCGTAATCGATGTCCGCCAGGATCCCCTTGAAGTCGAACCGCGTCGAAATCTCCTTCTTCGCCTGGTTCACCGCGTTGTCGACCTCCTGCAGGTCGGCGCCGGTCGTGATGTCGAACGTTTCGTCCTTGGCCATGCGGTAAAGCGTACAGCGGACGCCCACCGCGGGGGTAGCCGCGACCTCCATGGTGAGAGCGCTCCGATTAGGCTCTGCTACTTCTTGGCAGACACGTAGGCAGATGCTCATTGGGTAAGGAACTCACCTGGCATGAGAACGGGCAACGGTGAGGGGAACTCAGATCATGGGATTGTTGACCTGGATCCTGGTGGGGCTCGTCGCCGGCTTTGCAGCGGAGTTTGTGCTCGGGTCGGGAGGCGGCCTCGGGCTCCGCTCGATTGTAATGACCACGCTGATTGGGGTGGCCGGTGCACTTCTCGGAGGATTCGTCAGCGTCGCGCTCGGCTATGGCGATGTGACGGGCTTCAACGTCCGCAGCCTCCTGATCGCCTTCGCCGGTGCGATCGTGGTCGTCATCGCGTTTCGCGCGTTGTCGTCACGTGGGGGTAATCGTGGCCTCATCTAACCTCCGTCACAGAGTCGAGGCGCGTCCTGCGGGAGGTCTCCGATGAACGGTGCCATGAACAACGGAAGCATCGGCTTGAGCCTCTTCCTCATCGCCGTCGGAGCCATCCTGGCGTGGGCCGTCAACGCCACGGTGTCGGGACTCGACATCAAGGTGGTCGGCGCCATCCTCATCATCATCGGCGTCGTGGGCCTCATGCTCTCGCTCCTCTTCTGGGCGAGCTTTGCACCGTTCGCTCGACGCGACGGCCGCGAGCCCCGCGACGGCGTCTAACACAAACCAGAACGAACGCGGCCCTCGGCGCTGAATCGTCAACGCCACCGGGCGCGTCCCGGTACGCAGCTCCCTCACGCAAGACGCCTTCGGCGTCCTGCAGCCACCGACGCGAGGCGCGTCAGAAGGAATTTCGATGGAAACCTGGATGGTCATCACCGGTGCCGCGGCAGTCATCGCCGCGGTCTTGCTCATCGCCGCGTTGGTCATGAGGGCGAGGCACCGCAGCGGCGCCCAGCAGACGACGCAACTGAAAGCAGGGTTCGGACCGGAGTATACAAAAGCGGTCGAAGAGCAGGGCCGTTCCGGGGCTGAAGAGGACCTCATCAAGCGACAGAAGCGCGCCGATCTGTTCAACGTCCAGGCACTCTCGCCAGGCCAGGTTGCCAGCTATCGCGAGCGCTGGACGGCCACGCAGGCGCAGTTCCTCGACGAGCCGGAAGCGGCACTGACGGCCGCCGACCATTTGGTCGGCGAGGTCATCGCCGCTCGTGGCTATCCGACCGTCGATTTCGAACAGGGTGCCAGCGCGGTCTCCGTGGATCATCCGCGTGCCGTTCAGGAGTACCGCGCGGCCCACGAAATCGTGTTGAGCAACCAGCGGAATCCGGCAACGGCTGACGAACTTCGGAGCGCGTTCGTACAGTACCGCGGAGTGCTCACGGAACTCCTGGACGACAACGTCGTCGCGGCGCCTCTGGCTGCAGGCGTGGCGTAAACACGCTTCCGATGCCTACCCGACACCACGGTGGGCAGAACGTCAACGTCGTTCACGTTCGGAGCCTCACGCGCGGTCAGAAGGTTGCCGACTCGGTTGCGAGGACCATGGGCTCCTGGCCGTTCATCATCGGCCAGTCCCTGTTCTTGCTTGCGTGGATCGCGGTCAATGCAATCGCTGGCCGATCGCTCGTCTGGGACGTCTACCCGTTCATTCTGCTGAACTTGATGTTGTCATTCCAGGCCGCATATTCGGCGCCGTTTATCATGATGAGCCAGAACCGCCAGGCGCTAAAGGACCGTGTGATGGCGGAAAACGACTACTCGATCAACCAGTCAGCCGCTGTTGCGATCAACGAAGCGCTGGATCACCTCGAAGCGCAGGACCGGGTGATGCTCCGGCAGCACGAAGAGATGCTCGCGCGGCTCGACGTCATCCTTTCTGAGCAGAGACAGGACGCCGCCACCGTCCAGGTGTCTGTGGACCGTGCGGCCGGTGGTCCCGCGCTAGCTGCGGCAGGCGCGGACAGGTCAACACGGACGCCGGGCGCGCCCGAATGAGTGTGGACGCAGCACTCCTCGGCTGGAGGTTCTGTTGGAAACCATGACGTGGGACGATATGCTGTTCGGGGGTGCCGAGGTTGCAGCTGACCCCGTCAGCCCACTCCTCGCGGTCAAGGCGATGCCGCTTACCACACAGTCGAACAATCTGTTGCTGGCTGC
>CAWHVJ010000001.1:0-179609 GCA_963832795.1 uncultured bacterium | reverse complement strand
TCGTGGGCGATTAGCTCAGTTGGATAGAGCATCTGCTTTACACGCAGAGGGTCGGGGGTTCGAGCCCCTCATCGCCCACCACTCCTTGAATATCCGAAAGCCGCATTTCCATCCGCCGCTATCCACTCCTCCGTAGCCCACCGCGGAGGTACGAATCATCATGCCAAGTCCCAGGAAAGCCGCCGCCGTGGCGGCCATCGCCCTCGTCGTGTTTGCAGGTCTCGTTGCCGCGGCCTGTGGCGACGACGACAGTACAAACACGCCGGCCACCACACCGACCACGGCCGCCAGCCAGCCGACCACGGTGCCGACGACGGCGCCAACGAGCCCACCAACGGTGGCGCCAACGCCGACGACCGCCGCGGCAGCCACCATCAAGACCGGCACAGGCGGTTCCCTCGGAACTGTTCTCACCGACGCCAACGGACTCACGCTCTATACGTTCAAGAACGACGATGCGTCGCCCGGCAAGTCCGTCTGCAATGGAAATTGCGCGTCGACATGGCCGCCACTCGAAGCCAGCGGGACCCCCGTAGCTGCGTCCGGCATCACCGGCGAGGTGACGGTGATCACGCGTGACGACGGCACAAAGCAGATCGCGTACAAGGGGCACCCGCTCTATCGCTTCGCCCCCGATAAGGCGCCCGGCGACGTGAACGGCCAGGGCGTCGGGAACGTGTGGTTCGTCGCTGCGCCGTAGTGCGCGCAGCACTCAGTTGGTGAAGACGGTCACGTAGATCCACAGGTGACCGTTGAGCACGGCCGCCACGCCTACGCTGGAGAACCGTGACTCCAGGATGTTGGCGCGGTGGCCGTCGCTCGCCATCAGCGCGTCGAATGCGGCCTCGACGGTCTTCCCATCGATGTAGTTGTTGCGGGCCAAATTCTCCCCGGCAAGGCGATACCGGATACCGCGGGCCGCCAGTTCAGAGAAGGCGCTCTCACCCGTCGCCGAGTAGTGGTCGAAGTAGTCGTTGTCGATGAGATTGTTCGCCCGGGCTAGCGCCACGGCGTTCAGATCGGCGTCCACAACCAGCGGGTCGAGCCCCTGGTTCAGACGCGCACCGTTCATGAGGTCGAGAAGCGCTGCTGCCTTACCGGCATCCTGCGCCGCCACGGTGAGTGTTTGGGCGGTCGCGGCGGGAAGCGACCCGACCTGCACCGACTCGCTCGCGGGCGCAGCCGGTACTTCGGCTGCGGCGGGTGTCGGCGTGGCCACCAGCATCGCAACGTTCGCCTGGGCGGTCGGCGTCGCCGGTGGCACTTCGGTGACAAACGGCGTTGGCGTGGCCGTCAGCACACCAGCTTCGCCATCGTGTGCCGATGCTCTAGATGAGTCCGTGGCGAGTTCCGACGCCGAAGCGCTCAGCGCGCGGGCCATGCCCGTAAGCGAGCAGCTGACGCCTATCAGGACGAGCCACAGGAATGCATGTCGGTGAGGCACACCCTGACTGTCGGGCGCTTCGTGCTGCCCGGACAGTGGGGAATCCCCCGACTGAGGCACGGAGCACACACAAATGACGACCGCCCCCGTCGATAGTTCCCGCGGCCTCCCTCCACTCGTCGGGCTGACCGTTGTCGTAGCCTCGTACGGCCTGGAGCGAGCCTATGATCGCGCAAGGGGACTGGAAGACTTCGGCTACCGGGTGCTTTCCTGTGGCGAGCCCGCGTCGGTTGCCGGTGCGATCGCCGAAGCCGCCGCCGACGCCGCCGTCATCGACCTTGGGCGCGACGTGAGTTTCCCCGGGGATGTAGTGGCTCGCGTCAGAGAACGCAGCAACATCCCCCTGCTGGTCGTCGGCTGTGCCGGTACCTACGCCGAAATGCTGCGCTGCTACGAAGCCGGCGCCGACGACTACTGCCGTCCGCGCTGCCAGACCGAAGAGATAGACCTCAGGCTTCGTGCCGTCTTTCGTCGGACGGCCCTTGGCGCCGTTCAGCAGGACCACGGCCAACACAAGCTTCGCGTCGGCGAACTGGAAATCGACCCCGCCGGCCAGACCGTGCGGAAGCGTGGCGCCCTGGTGGCACTTTCACCGACCGAGTTCCGCCTGCTCGTCACGCTCGCCGAACACGCCGGCGAGGTAGTTCCGACCAAGGCGCTGATCGCCCGTGTCTGGGGGAACCAGTACGCAGGGGAGACCCACTACCTCCGGCTCTATGTCCGCTACCTGCGCCAGAAGCTCGAGGACGACCCGAGCAACCCGAAGTACATCGTGAACCGCTGGGGGTCTGGTTACACCCTGGCCTCACCCGTCCGCGCCGTCGCCTGACCGCTCGCTGGACCTCTCGCTCGACGCACCCCAGAATCGGGCTTCCTATCTCCTGGAGGTCCCGATGACGCCACACGCTCTTCTTCGCAGCAGCCTGAAGTCCATGCATAGCCTTCTCGACAAAGCCGTGGAGGGCATGACCGCCGAACAGTTCAACTTCCGGCCCAGCGAGGGCGGGGTCAGCGCGTTCTTCAGCCTCTGGCACTACGTGCGCACCGAAGACAACATCATCAACTTCGTTTCGCAGGGAAAGCCCACCGTTTGGCTCAACGGCGGTTACAACGACGTTTTCGGCCTTCCCAGGAACAGCCAGGGAACCGGAATGACCGAAGCCGAGGCCAACGCGGTTCAGCTTCACGATGTCGCGAAGTGGCACGAATACCAGCAGGCCGTCTGGGAGGCCACCGACCAGTACCTCGCCTCGATGTCGCCCGACGAGTTCGAGCAGCGCAAGGTCACCATCAAGCCACTCGGCGAGATGTCGCTATGGGACGGCATCTACGGTGTCTGCCTCAGCCACGGCTACCGCCACGTCGGCGAAATCGAATACGTGCGCGGCGTTCAGGGCCTCGGAGGGCTCACGATCTGACGCCGCCGCGAACTTCCGATCTCGGGAGACGCCCGCTCACGCGCCTGCCACAATGGAACGGCGTCACCCTCGAAGGAGAATGCCGATGGACGAGCCCAAGCCGGAATCCGTCAAGAAGATGTGGAACTACGCCGAGAAGTTTGCGGAGAAGTCTGGAACACACCTCCACCCGGACCGCTACATCACCGAAGGCGTCGTGCTTGGCCTGGCTTCGAACATCGACAACTTCGGCCGGCCGCTTTGCCCCTGCAACTTCTATCCCACCAAAGATGAGAACGGGAACTTCCCGGAGGGCCTCTACCTCCCCCGCGAAGAGGAGGTCAAGCGCCGGGACTGGATCTGTGCCTGCGACGAGATGCAGAAGTTCAAGTACTGCCACTGCCTGCTCTTCGTGACTGAAGAGGGGCTCCCGATTACCGAGTACCTTCCCGAAGACCACGAAGGCCGCGACATTTATGGCGTGGTGTCCGATCCGACGCCCGATAAGGGACGCGCGCTCTCGAAGGCTCTTGAGCGACAAAAGAGCGGCGAAGGTTAATCGAAGTAGCGCCGAAAGCCTACGCTCGAGGCCATGAACCCGGCGGCCTCATAGAAACGATGGGCTTCCTCGCGCTCGTTCGCACTCTGCAGTTGGACTTTGTAGCAGCCCCGTTCTTGGGCCAGCGCTGCGCACGCGTCAATGAGCGCACGACCAACGCCTGATCGTCGTGCCACACCATCGACGACCATGTTTTCGAGCTGAGCCCACGGCCGCCCGCCATGGGTGAGGCCCGGGCAGACGACCAGCATGACAGTGCCAGCCACGGCTCGATCGACTTCGGCTACCAGCAGAAACACGTTCGGATCCGACAGGATCTGGTCGAAGGCCGCCCGCGCGTCGGCCAGGCCCGTGCTGACATTGTGGTCGCTCAACTGAACGTAAAGCGCGAGCAGCGCGGGAAGGTCGCCCTCGCGCGACTCGCGGACTACAACCGTCGGCGGCGGCACCGGATCAGGCGGCGCGGTTGGCCGCTTCGACTGCCTTCTTCGCCGCTTCCGCCAGTCCGGTCGCCCTGATCAGGGGAAGGCCAGATTCGTTGACGAGCTTCTCGCCCTCGGCCAGGTTCGTCCCGATCAGCCGCATCACCACCGGGACGTCGATCTTCATCTGCTTGTGCGCGTCGATGACGCCCTGCGCGATGATGTCGACCCGGGCCATGCCGCCGAAGATGTTGACGAGGATGGCCTTCACCGACGTGTCCTCGAGGATAACCTTCAGGGCATTCACCACGCGCTGCGGGTCATTGACCGTGCCGATGTCGAGGAAGTTCGCGGGCTCGCCGCCTGCGAGCTTGATCGTGTCCATCGTCGCCATTGCAAGCCCCGCGCCGTTGACAACGCAACCGATGTTCCCATCGAGCTTGATGAAGTTCGCCACGCCCAGCTCCTGTGCGAGCACCTCGAGCGGGTCTTCCTCGTCCTTGTCACGCAGGTCCGCGAGGTCCTTATGCCGGAAGAGCGCGTTGTCATCGATGTTGCACTTGGCGTCCAGCGCCAGCACGCGACCGTCTTCCGTGACCACCATCGGATTGACTTCAACTAGGCTTGCATCGCTCTGTGTGGCGGCGTTGTAGAGCCCCTCGGCCAGCTTGCCGAATTGCGTCACCTGGTCGCCTGTGAGTCCGAGCCGCGCTGCCAGCTCCCGTCCGACGAATCCTTGGAACCCCGACACGGGATTCACAGGGACGCGCACAATCGCGTCGGGGTTCGTGTGCGCCACCACTTCGATCTCCTGGCCGCCCTCAGTCGAGGCCATGATCAGCGGGCACCCCTTCGCACCATCGACGATGATCGCCAGGTAGTACTCCTTCGCCACCGCCGACTGCTCTTCGACCAGGACGTTCTTCACGAGCTTCCCCTCAGGTCCCGTCTGGATGGACACGAGGTGCTTGCCAAGGATGTTGGCTGCCTCGCGCTCCGCTTCGTCGGCGGTCGACGCCAGCCGCACGCCGCCAACGCGCTCGCCCTTCACCTGTCCGGCGTTGTTCGCCGAATCTGCTATCAGTCGTTGATACATCGAAGCGGTCTCGGAAGCTTCCACCAGTCGCCCTTTGCCCCGCCCACCTGCGTGGATCTGGGCCTTCACGACAACCTTTCCGCCGAGTTCCTGGGCGATGGCCCTCGCCTCTCCCGGCGTGTGCGCGACACGTCCGCGGGGGACCGGCACGCCGTACTTCGCGAACAATTCTTTAGCCTGATATTCATGGATCTTCACGGCGATGCCCCCAGCGAAAGTGCGCCAGAAGCGTACCGCGCCACGCGAGTACCCGGTAGTCGAGGGTCTACTCGGAGGGGGTGGACGTGGCAGCCGGAGTCTCGGCGGGCTCAGCTGCGATCGTGGCCGTCGGCGTCTCGGACGCCTCCGGCGTGTCCTCTGGCCCGTCCGCGCTCACCATGATGGGTCGCGGCACGAACGGCGTCGGGGAGACGTCCGAAGCGACTGCCGCTACAACGGCGGCGTGGAAGGCCGGCGTCGGCGTAGCCGTGGGCGGGGCGGCTGTCGCGGTAGGCGGTGGCGTCGCGGCATCCACCGCCGTCGCTTCCGTGGTGACTGAGGCAAGTGGGATGGAGAAGGCGAGCGACGGAACCGTCGGATTCATGTCCGATTCGGGCTTCGGCGTGCTATTCGATCCGCCCCTCACGAGAGGGACAAAGCTGCGGCCGACCTCACGTCCGGGCACCGTTGCCAGCAATCCGGCTACCCCAACGAAGAACAGGGCAGCTGCTATGAGTAGCGGCGCTCTGCTTGCCATCGAGTCATCCTGACACGGAGTATCCAGAGGCGCTACCAGTGTTTTCCCTTACACGCGGACCCCATTTTGGCGAGAACAATGGCGGAGAGGGGGAGATTCGAACTCCCGGAGACTTTCGCCTCGGCCGTTTTCAAGACGGCTGCATTCAACCACTCTGCCACCTCTCCACATGCCGAGTTTGAATCTAGATCGCGCTTCCGTCCACCAGATCTGAGCCCTCGATTATGTCTGGTCTAGCAACGGTCTAGTAGTCAGAAGGCACCCCCCAATGAACCGATCGGCCTGCCGGGCCGCCCGATGCGGGGGCCCTTCCTTACCCGCGTCCCATGGCATAGAACTCAGCGTTCGGCCGCATATTGGCCACATTGGCAATGCGGTTCGAGAGGCCGAAAAACGCCGATATCGTCGCGATGTCCCACACGTCTTCGTCGCTGAAATCGTGCTGCTTCAAGGTGGTGAAATCGCCATCCGACACCTTGTACGCTTCGGTCGAGACGCGGACGGCGAAGTCGAGCATGGCCTTCTGTCGGTCGGTGATGTCGGCCTTGCGGTAGTTTGTCGCCACCTGATCGGCAATGAGGGGATTCTTCGCCCGAATCCGCAGGATGGCACCATGCGCGACGACGCAATACTGGCACTGGTTCAGGCCGGAGGTAGCGACGACGATCATCTCACGTTCCGCCTTCGTAAGGCCTCCCGGCTTCTCCATCAAGGCATCGTGATAGGCGAAGAACGCGCGAAACTCATCCGGCCGGTGCGCGAGCGCCAGGAAAACGTTGGGGATGAACCCCGACTTCTCTTGCACAGCGAGGATCCGGTCGCGGATATCTGCAGGCATATCTGCGAGCTCGGGGACTGGAAACCGGCTAACTGGAAGAACATCGGGCATGGTTTGGGTCTCCTTGGTTGATGAGACGACGACAGTGATTCAGCGTCGCCAGCTCGAACTGGCCACCCCGGCTTGCGCCGAGCACGATCCGGGCCCTCACTGCGGCCAGGAATCCGCCGCCATGCCAGGCGTAGCGTTGACGAGCGCGTCGCTCTCGTAGCAGCCGAGGATCATCCGTGGCACCGTGCGGGAACGATACGCGCTTCGAGAGCGACCGGGTCTGGGCTTCACTGGCCCGGCTTTATGCCGCTTGTAGAGCGGTAGGCGCGTTCACTGCTCTGTCAGTCGGCGGGGGAACCGACGGCCAACATTGGGAACGACTGGGCCCCACAACGTAGTCGCTTGGCCATGCCAGTCTGCCATCTGATCGGCCAGCCTCTCCCTGAACGGGCTATTACGAATAAGACCGGGGGTTCGCCGGTGGCAATTCTCAGCGCGCCATACCGATCAGATGCTCAGGCGGCGACGGCGGAAGCGCCCATCATCCAGGCCACCAACGTCGTCAAAACGTACAACGAGACGGGCCAGAATCCCGTGCACGCGCTGCGTGGCATCTCGCTTGCTGTGCCCCGCGGCGAGATGGTCGCAATCATGGGCCCGTCGGGCTGCGGCAAGACCACGCTCCTCAACTGTTTCAGCGGCCTCGATACCGTCGACGACGGCAAGATCCTCATCGAGGGCACCGACATCAACTCTCTTTCCGACCACGACAAGTCGCGCTACCGCGCACGGCGAATGGGTTTCGTCTTCCAGACCTTCAACCTCCTTCCGGTGCTGTCGGCCGTCGAAAACGTCGAGCTACCGCTCGTTGTGTCCGGAATGCCGCCGAAGGAGGCCCGGGAGCGCGCCATGGCCTCTCTCGCCACGGTTGGGCTGACTGACCGCGCCCGGCATTGGCCCAACCAGATGAGCGGCGGCCAACGCCAACGCGTCACCATCGCTCGCGCCCTCGTCAACGACCCCGCGATTGTCTGGGCCGACGAGCCAACCGGAAACCTCGACTCCGAGACCGCCGACGACGTCATGTCGTTGATGGAGTCGCTCAATGCGGACCACCAGCAGACGTTCGTCATTGTCACTCACGACGCCTCGATCGGCGCCCGCTGCCACCGCATCGTCCGTATGAGGGACGGTCAAATTACCGGCGAGGAGCGGCCGCGGTGAACGATCTGTTCGGGCTGTCGATGACCACGCTCATGTTCATCGTCTTGGCGCTCTTCGCGACTTCATGGCTCGTGGTAGCCGTCGCCTACTGGCGTGGCCGCATCATGTTCAAGATGGGCCTGCGCAACATCGGTCGCCGTCCCTCGCAATCCGCGCTCGTTGTCTGCGGTCTGATGCTCGCCACACTCATCATCACCGCTGCCTTCACCATCGGCGACACCGTCGACTACGGCATCACGACCGAAACGTACGACACCCTTCAGCGGACCGACCTCTCCCTACACCACTTCCAGTCGACCGACCAGTCCGCCTCCAGCGACGGACAGTTCTACGCGAACGACGACCTCGGGACCCGCCTCACAGCGGCGTTCGCGTCCGATCCCGACATCGAAGGCTTCGTCCCTCTCCTGTTCGAATCTGTGCCGGCCGTGGACCCACGCACTCGGCTTTCCGAACCTGCGGTCAACTTCTCCGGGATCGACGTCCCCGCTCTCGAGAAGTTCGGCGGGCTGCATCTGACCAACGGCGACCATGCCGACCTGGCGGCGCTCGGCCCCAACGACGTCTTCGCCAACGCATCCGCTGCCGACAAAATGGACATTCGTGCGGGCGACACGCTCACCCTGTACGTCCAGGGACAACCACAGAGCCTCAACGTCGTCGGCATCGTCCGCGACGAACGCGCGAGCGGCACACTCGAGTTTGGCGGCGGCGAGTCGTTCCCCGGCCTCGCAGCACCGCTGAGCACCGTTCAGCGAGTGACCCGGCATCCAGCCAGCATCAACTCCGTCAGCGTCGTCCTCCGTGGCGGCGTGCGCGGTAGTCTGGACCATTCCGATGCTGCCGCGACGCGATTGGAAGACTTCGTGGCCACGCCTGACGGGAAGGCGCAGCTCGGACTGGGCACCAGTGGCTTCCAGGTGGAAAAGGTCAAGCAGGATGCCATCGAGGCGGCTCAGTTGGCGGGCAATGTCTTCACGACGCTCTTCCTGATCCTCGGCCTCTTCTCCATCGCGTCCGGCGTGCTGCTCATCTTCATGATCTTCGTCATGCTCGCAGCCGAACGGCGCCAGGAGATGGGCATCACCAGGGCCGTCGGCGCCGAGCGCAAACACCTCCTCCAGGCGTTCCTCGCCGAGGGCATGGCCTACGACATCGGGGCGAGCATAGTCGGGCTGGTCCTGGGTGTACTGTTTGCCTTCGTCCTTGTCGTGGGCGGCACGCGACTCTTCGTCGGCGATCAACTCTCCTTCCTGCAAGCTCACGTAACCGCGCGGTCGCTCGTCGTGAGCTTCTGCCTCGGCAGCATCCTGACGTTCGCAACCGTCGTCGGCTCGGCCTTTTATGTGAGCCGCCTCAACATCGTCAGCGCCATTCGGGGACAGACTTCATCCGAGTCCGGCCCGAAGTCCCTCGGGATCCGCTGGCGCTGGATCCTCGCCAGCGCACTACTCGCTTTCATCGTGCCGCCGCTCGGCATCTACTGGATGCTTCGTCGCGGCTTCGGCCTCGCGCTCGTCTGGGCGCTCGTACCGCTGGGCACGCTGCTCGGCGTCGCCCTGATGTGGGCCGGTGAGTCGACCGGATCGTCCTTCCTCTTCTCGACCGGAATCTCGCTGCTGCCGCTGATGGCCGCGATCGTCGCGCGCCGGCTGGGCTGGAACGGCCGTCTCGTCTGGACCGCTGCCGGGCTGACGTTGGGCGCGTACTGGTTGCTTCCGCTCAACTTCAGCGAGGCCCTCTTCGGCGAGTTCGACAACTCCGGCATGGAGATGTTCGTCCTCTCGGGCATCATGATCGTCACTGCCCTCACCCTCGTGATCGTCTTTAACGCCCGCGTGATTTCTCTGATTTACAGCGGCAGCAGCCTGGGTCGCCGCGGCTACGTGGTCGCGGCCGCCCTCTTCGGCACGGCAGGCGCCCTCCTCGTCGGAGCGCAGCTCATGGGCAGCCGCGGCGGCGGCGCCGCCGACATCGTCAACACCGTTGCGATCATCATCATCGTGGCCGCGATCTTCTCCGTTGTGTCGCAGCGCTTCCCGGGCACCGGGCCCGCGCTCAAGATGAGCATCGCCTATCCGCTGGCGAATCGCTTCCGCACAGGCATGACGATCGCGATGTTCTCGCTGATCATGTTCTCGCTCACGGTGATGAGCGTCCTCAACGCCAGCTTCCTTCAGCTGTTCGCTGGCGACGACGCCACCGGCAGTTGGGACGTCATCGTCAACACCAACCGCAACAACCCTATCGACGACCTTCCGTCAGCGCTTCGCAGCGAAGGCAGCTTCGACCCCGCCCAAATCGCCGCCCTTGGCCGCGTTGCGGGCGCCGACAACGACCGAAGCTCCATTCGCCAGCCAGGAACCAGTGAGTGGTACCAGGAGATCGTCCGCGGCGCGGACAACTCGTTCTGGACCGACATGCAGGCGAAACTCGACTCGCGCGCCACCGGCTACTCCACCGACGCGGACGTCTACACCGCAGTTAAGCAAAACGCTAATCTGGCGGTCATCGACGCCACCGCGCTGGCCACGAACAGCGGATTCGGGGGTCCCGCCGTCTTCTCCGCCTCCGGTGTCGATGTCCAGGACCACACCTTCGAGCCGTTCGACGTCGAAGTCCGGAACGAAGCAACCGGCGCCGTCCAGCGCTTCACGGTCATCGGCGTTCTTTCCAGCAAGATCCCGCCGGGCCTGCTCTCCGGGTTGCTCGTCAACGCCGACGCCGACCACAAACTCTTCGGCGACGCCTATTTCACCGACATTATGCTTCGCCTGGCCCCTGGCGTTGACAGCCAAACGGCGGCCAAGTCCATAAAGGCTGCTCTGGTCACCCAGGGTGTCCAGACAACGTCGATCAAGAAGGCGATCGACGACGGCCTGTCGGTCTCGCGGGGATTCCTTCGGCTGATGCAGGCATTCATGGGGCTCGGTCTCTTCGTTGGCATTGCTGCCGTCGGTGTCATCTCGCTTCGCTCCGTCGTGGAGCGTCGCCAGCAGATCGGCATGCTTCGCGCCATCGGCTACGAGCGCCACACCGTCGCGCTCACATTCCTCTTCGAAACGGCGTTCGTGGCGCTGATGGGCGTCGGCTCCGGCGTGCTCGGCGCAATCATCCTCTCGAGGAATCTCGTAACGTCGGCGGCGTTCAGCGGTACCGAAGGTTTGGGGCTGTTCGTTCCGTGGCCAGAAGTCATCCTCTTCGCGTTGCTTGCTTTCGGCTTTTCGCTGCTCATGACCTGGTGGCCGAGCCAACGGGCCGCGTCGGTGCCGATCGCCGAAGCGCTGCGCTACGAATAGCCCGGCCGCGCGTCGGGAGCCCTGTAGAATTCCGCAAGCGGCCCGCCCGGCCCACGGAGCTACCAGTACATGCCACTTCTCTACGATGTCATCGTCGTTGGCGCCGGTTCGGCTGGTGCAGCCCTCGCGGCCCGGCTTACCGAAGACCCAGACACGTCGGTTCTGTTGTTGGAAGCGGGACCCGACTACGAAGATGTCGACGCCCTCCCCGAGGACATCGCCCTCGGCACTCGGGCGTCACTCGATGCCCACGACTGGCACTGGACGGGCGACGCCGTACCCGGGCGGGCCGTTCACTATCCCCGCGGCAAGGTCACCGGCGGCTCCTCCGCCGTCAACGGCATCGTCGCAATCCGCGGCGTTCCCGAGGACTACGATGAATGGGCGTCACTTGGGAACGCGGAGTGGGGTTGGCAGGACTGCCTCCCGTACTTCCGAAAGCTCGAAGACGACCAGGACTTCGGCGGCGACTTCCACGGCAAGGGAGGTCCGATTCCGATCGTCCGTTGGCGCCGAGACGAGCTGGCGCCGCTCCAACGCGGGTTCCTCGATGCCTGCACAGCCGCCGGGTACCCCCTGTCCGACGACCACAACGTTCCCGACGCGACGGGAGCCGGGTCCTGGGCCATGAACCGAAATGGCACCCTTCGGATTTCAACGGCGATCGGCTACCTCGCCCCGGCGAGGCACCGTCTTAACCTCACGATTCGCGGCCGCAGCCATGTTCGGCGAATCCTGTTCGAAGGAAAGCGCTCGGTCGGCGTCGAAGTCGACGTTGATGGAACGGTCCAGAACGCGTACGGCCGCGAGATCATCCTCGCTGCCGGGGCGCTCCACAGCCCGGCTGTACTTGAGCGCTCCGGCGTCGGACCGGCCGAACGCCTGCGGCAGTTGGGCATCCCCGTCGTCCACGATCTGCCGGGCGTTGGCGAGAACCTGCGCGAGCACCCATCGGTCGTACTCGTCGCGATACCTCGCGAGGGCGTCGTGTCCCCGGGCGACCCACTCCAGCAGGCCGGCCTCCGCTTCACAGCCGATGGGAGCGACGAACGGAACGACATGCAGATGTACATGTGGAGCCAGGACGCCGACCTGACGCCCCAGCTCCGCTTCGTCGTGCCAGACAACCGCTACCTCTTCATGCTTTGCGTCACGCTGCAGCGGCCTGTTTCGCGTGGCTCGGTGCACATTACCTCGCCCGACCCGGACGTTCAGCCGGCCATCGACATCAACCTGCTCGCCGACGAACGTGACGTTTTGCGCATGGCCAGCGGGGTGCGCACCGCGTGGAAGCTGCTTACGTCAGGCGAAATCGCGGGGATGACGGAGTCGATCCTGTCTCCCACGCCCGACATCGTCGATGACGATGACGCGCTCCGCGCGTTCCTGCATGAGCGTGTCTCCCATCTCGTTCACCCTGTGGGCACCTGCAAGATGGGACCGGCCAGCGACCCGCAGGCCGTGGTCGACTCCCGCGGACGCGTCCACGGCATGGAGGGACTGCGCGTCGTCGACGCTGCGATCATGCCGAACATACCTCGTGCCAATACGAACCTGACCGCAATCATGATTGGCGAACGCATCGCCGACCTGATGCGTGCGGAGAAGTAACGTCAGGCTCGGGCGCGAACCATTAGCCTCTTAATGCCCCCAACGTGCAGCTGACCGGCGAGCCGCTCTGGCTCCGCCGCGAGTTCCATCCGCGGAAGCACCGGGATCAGCGCGCGAAACAGCGAGCGCATCTCCCATCGCGCAAGGTTAGCTCCGAGGCAGAAATGCTCGCCGTAACCGCCGAACGCGAAGTGCTCGTTTGGCTGGCGGGCGATGTCGAATGTGTACGGCTCCGGGAATACGTCCTCGTCACGGTTCGCCGACGGGTACCACATCGCGACCGTCTGGCCCGCGCGGATCTTTTGCCCACGGATCTCCGCGTCCTCGGTACACGTTCGCGTGAACTGGATGACCACGGAAGTCCATCGGAGAATCTCCTCGACCGCTGAATCGACCAACGACGGATCCGCGGAGAGCCTTCGCAGCTGTTCGGGGTGTTGGAGGAGCGCGTGCACCCCGCCGCTGGTTGAATTGCGGGTCGTCTCATTGCCGGCGGCAAGCAAGAGGATGATGTACGACATCACCTCGCGCGGCGTCAGCTTCTCGCCGTCGATGTCAGCGCGGAGCAGCAGGGTGAGCAGGTCATTCCCCTCGAGGCCACGTCGCTCGCGCTCGGCGATGAGACGCTCCATGTAGTCGAACCATTCGTTGATGTTCCGCCGCGAAGCCGTGCGCGCATCCTCACCCGGCCTTTGGTATTCCGGGTCCTGCGACCCCACGAGCACCTCGGTCCACTGGAACACCCGATCCCAGTCCTCACGCGGGATGTCAGCCATTTCGCAGATTGCGGCCACGGGCAGCCGTGCCGCGCACTCGTGCACGAAGTCGTGCACAGTACCGGAGTCCAGCTCCGCCACCAGCCGCTCGGCGAAGTCGCCGACGTAGTTCGACGTCAGCTCGTCGAGATGCTGCTCGAGGACCGTCATCGCCCGAGGAGTGAACCTCGAGCTGACGATCGAGCGGTACTCGCGGTGCTGCGGCGGATCCATGAAGACCAGGTCCGGCGGCTCGTCCTGCGCCGGCCGATAGCGGCTCTGCGACTCGTGTTCCTTCCAGTGCTCCCAATCGCCCGGCATCGGATGCGCAAGGCGCAGGCGTTGTCGGTTCGAAAAGAGCTGCGGGTTCTTTGAGATCCACTGGATGTCGGCATACCGTGTGATCGCCCAGAACGGCTCGAAGCCCGGACGCTCGTACCAGAAGACCGGCGCCTCGCGTCGGAGCAGGTCCCACTCCTTCCATGGGTAGCCACGCTCGACGTAAAGGTCCGTGTCGGTGATATCGAGGTTCGCAAGCGTCAGCGGCTCGCGATCTATCGCTGGGGCAGTCATCACAACCTCCCGCGCGCCCTGGCGGCGAACGATTCGCCCGTACGTTAGCATCGCCGTCAACTTCCGCACGCGAGGTGCATCGTGCCCGACATCAGCCGCCCCGACGGCGCCACAATCCACTACGAAGTGTTTGGCAGCGGCTACCCGCTCCTGCTCATCGCTCCCGGCGGTGTCAGCAGCCAGGTCGACTTCTGGGAGCGCAGCGTCATCAATCCCATCAAGCGGTTCGCCGACACCTTCCAGGTCATCGCGATGGACCAGCGGCACGCCGGTCGAAGCCTGGCGCCCATGCGCCCCTTCTCCTACGACGTCTGCAACGCCGACCAGCTCGCGGTGCTCGATGCCCTCGGCATCCAGCGCGCCCACGTCATGGGCGGCTGCATCGGCTGCGCACACATTTGGAGGCTGATCAGCAACGCGCCCGACCGAATCACGGCCGCCGTGTGCCAGGACCCGGTCGGGCTCGACGATTCGAACAATCCCGACGTCTTCTACCGGATGTTCCACGAGACAATGCGCCTGGCCCGCGCCGACGGAGTCGAAGCGGTCATCAAAGCCGCGGAAGAGAACCCGCTCTTCGTCATGAACAACGGCGCGGGTCCGTTCGCACCGCTCCTCAACGCCAGCGCTGATGCGCGGAGCGAGCTGTTGGAGATGGGGCGTGAGCGCTATATCGCTCTGATCGTGGAGTTTCGCGATGGCATCTGGCCGGCCAACCCGCCCTATTTCACGGTCTCCGAGGATTGGATGAGCAAGTGCCAGACCCCCATCCTCGTCCTGCCGGGCAGAGACCAGTTTCACCCGACCGGCGTCAGCCAACGAATCTGCCGCGAGGCCCCCAACGCGCACTGTCTCGATGTCGAGTGCCGCGAGCCCGCGAACCTCGAATCGACCATCGAGACCGTCCGCAGCTTCCTCGTGGAGCACACGCCGTAATCCGCGTCACCGATCATCCCGAGCTGTTAGCACTCTTGACAGCCGAGTGCTAACAAATTGACAATCGAGTGGCGTCTAGCAGGCTCCTCGCGGAGCATTGCTTTCGAACCGAGGTTGATGTTCCTGTGCCCACCTACGAATACCACTGCCCCAAGTGCAAGGCGACGTATGAGTTGCGGCAGGGCTTCGACGCGGAGACCACGCACACCTGCGAGGAGTGCGGCAAAGGGATTGCGAAGCGCGTCCTCTACGCGCCCCCCGTAGTCTTCAAGGGGAGCGGCTGGTACGTGACCGACAGCAAGGGCAAGAGCTCGGCTGTGGCGGATTCCCGGAGCGACAGCCCCAGCACCGAGTCCTCATCCGGCAGCACACCCGCCGCTGAGCCCGCTCCCGCAAAGAAGTCGGACCCCAAGGCCAGCACCGACGCCGCGTCCTAACCTACGCCCCCCGCGCTTCGCACCTGTTCGGTCTCGTATACTCGGCAGATGAGAGAGGCCGCTGCGTTGCGCACCAATCGGCAGGCGATCCACCCGACGTATGTGCGAATTCTGGACGCGGCCCGCTCCCTCTTCGCGGAGCGCGGCTATCGCGCAACGTCCATGCGGCAGATCGCCGCTCGTGTGGGAATTACCGATCCGGGCCTCTACTACCACTTCGCTTCGAAGCGAGAGATCCTCACGGCCTTGCTCGACGAAGCGCCCCGGGCCCGCTCCGAGCCCGCTGCGACGACCGTTCCCGAACTCGTCGATCAGATTTGTGACCTGTTCCAGAGTTACTCGCGTGACGCCGAGATCTCCCGGATCGCCCTTCGCGCCCAACTCGGCCACGAACCGGATGCACTGGCATTCCGAGAGCGTCGATTGGGACACCTCCGCGCCGCGTTGCGGCCGTCCGTGGAGGGCCTCTTTGGCACCGCTTCCGGTGACAGGCTGCGCGCCGTCGAGTACCTGCTCTTCGGCATGCTCTGGGACGGTGTCATTACCTACGGTAGTGAATGGCCGACCATAGCCGGCCAGCACGCCTTCCAGGACCGCTCCCGGCGCCTCTTCTCGCTCATTCTCCGCCAACACGGCGCGGAGCGAGACCACTCGTGGGGAACGACATGAGCGAGCCTCCCGGCGCGCCCCGTCGCCCGGCCGCCGGCAACACTCGCGATCGCATCCTCTCGGCCGCGCTCGAAATGTTCGCCGCCCGAGGATTCGACGCCACCACCGTTCGTGCGATCGCCGACCACTGCGGCCTCACCGACCCGGCGTTGTACTACTACTTCCCAACGAAGCGGGCCATCCTCGATGCCCTTCTCCAGCGCTCCAACGAGGCCATGGCCACACGCCTCCGGTCCGCCGGCGACCGTGCGCTGTCGAACCTCGAACGCATCGTCGCAACGACGCTCGACGAACTCGCCGCCGACGGCCTGCTGTTCAAGGTCATTTTGGACCAGGCGCTCGACGGAGACCGCACCGCCCTGGCGCTTCGAGGCGAGACGGCGGCCTCGTGGCGGCGTGGCCTCACGATGGCATTTCAAGCCGAAGACGGTGACCTCGTCGGTGATCGTGTCGACGCCTTCATGATGCTGTTCCACGGCGCGACGCTCAGCGCGCACATCGACGACGGCGTTCCTTTTTCTGAACTCGAACGTCCTGAGCACCAGGAACGCATCATCGGTCCGATCGTCGCGGTGCTCACCCCGGACCCGACCGCGATCGGACATTGAAGGCAGTCGTCCAACGCGTCTCGAATGCGTCGGTGACCGTCGACGGCGACGTTGCGGCGTCAATCGACCTCGGGCTTCTGGTGCTCCTGGGAGTCCATCAAAACGACACTGTGGACGACGCGCACGTTCTCGCTCGGAAAGTCGTTGGGCTGCGCCTGTTCGAGGATGGGGACGGCAAGATGAATCTCTCCCTCTCCGAAACCGAAGGCAGCCTCCTTTGTGTCTCGCAGTTCACGCTCTACGGCGATGTGCGCCGCGGACGGCGGCCGTCTTTCGACGAGGCCGCACCTCCGCTACATGCCCGGCAGCTGTACGAGGCGTTCTGCAACGCTGTGAGGGACAATGGCATCGAGTGCCAGCAGGGGCGCTTCGGCGCGCATATGGCGGTGACGCTGACGAACGACGGCCCCGTGACGTTAGTCGTTGACACCGAAGTGCTTCGGTCGCCCCGCCGCGCTTGACCTGAGCGATACGCCCGGCGAACGTGCACAAACTAATGACGATGAAGGACCGCCACCCATGCGGATGAGCAAGCTGCTCTTCAAGACGCTCCGAGAACTTCCATCTGAAGCGGAGTTGGTAAGCCATCGTCTCATGCTCCGCGCGAGCCTGGCCACGCCGCTTGCCGCCGGCCTTTACGCCTTCACGCCGCTCGGCTGGCGTGTCCTCCGGAAGATCGAGAGCATCATCCGCGACGAAATGGACGCCGCCGGTGCCCAGGAGGTCCATCTCCCGGCGCTCAATCCCGTTGAGCTCTGGGAGCAGAGCGGACGGGCCGACACGATGGGACCGGTCCTCTTTCGCCTCGCGGACCGCAGGGAGCGCGGGTTCGTGCTCGGCCCCACCCACGAAGAGGGCATGAGCGTCCTCGCCTCCCGCAGCATCCAGAGCTACCGCGACCTTCCGGTCACCCTCTACCAGATCCAGACCAAGTTCCGCGACGAAGCGCGCCCCCGTGGTGGCCTGATCCGGCTGCGCGAATTCACGATGAAGGACGCGTACAGCTTCGATGCCGGTTGGGAGGGCCTCGACGAGTCGTACACGCTCATGTACGACGCCTACAAGCGCATCTTCGCCCGCGCGGGCGTGCCGGTGATCCCCGTCGCGGCCGACTCCGGGGCTATCGGCGGCAAGGAGAGCCAGGAGTTCATCTTCCTCACCGACGAAGGCGAGGACGAAGTGCTCATCTGCCCGCACTGCGGATACGCAGCCAACGCCGAAAAGGCAGACTTCCAACGGCCTGAGCCGCTGGCGGCCGAGCTACGGCCGATGGAGAAGGTCGCGACTCCGGGACAGAAGACCATCGCGGACCTCGTCAGTTTCCTTGGCATCGAGGCCCGCCAGACGAACAAGGCAGTGTTCTATCGCGTCGATGGGAAGCCGTTGTTTGTTTCGATCCGCGGCGACCTCGACGTCAACGAAGTCAAGCTGAAGAACGCCTTGCACGCCCAGGAAGTGGACCCTCTCGATGACGCGGCGGTCCGCGCTGCCGGCCTCGTCGCCGGGAGCGCGTCCGCGGTCGGACTGACCGGGATGAGAATCGTCGCGGACGTCAGCGTCACCAATGCCCCGAACCTCGTCGCCGGTGCGAACGAGCCAGACGCTCACTACCTCAACACCAACTACGGCCGCGATTGGTCAGCCGACCTCGTCGCCGACATCGCGCTGGCACGCGCGGGCGACGCCTGCGCGAATTGCGCGACGCCGCTCGGAACCCGCCGCGGTATCGAAATGGGGCACGTCTTCAAACTCGGGACCATCTACTCCGAGGCGCTTGGCGTGAACTATCTCGATGAATCCGGCGATCGCCGCCCGGTCGTCATGGGGAGCTACGGCATCGGCGTTGAGCGCATGCTCGCGGCGATCATCGAGGCGAATCACGACGACAACGGCATTATCTGGCCGGTCGAGATCTCGCCATACGACGTCCACGTTGTCTGCCTGAACCTGGACCAGGCGGCGGTCACCGACGCCCTCGCGACTCTGGAACTCGCGCTCGCAGCGGCCCGCCTCCAGCCGCTGATCGACGACCGCGACGACTCGGCGGGGATCAAGTTCAAGGATGCGGACCTCCTGGGCGTGCCGTTTCGCATCACGGTCAGCCCGCGCGCACTCGAACGAGGTGGAGTCGAGCTCAAGAACCGGCGAACCGGCGAGATGTCGATTCTCCCGCTCGACCAGGTCGTCGCGGCCATCGCCGCAGGGTCCACCGCAGCCGCGACAGGCAGTTAACCGGATCCAAACGACGAAGCACAGGCCCGCTGACCCCTTGTCTCGGCGTGATATACTGCCCGAGAAGGCATTCCTACTGGGAGTGGGCTCTCGCAGCCCACTTTTTTGTTGAGAAGTATGAAGAACGAATTTTTGCTCGCGTTGGGCCAACTGGCGGCCGAAAAGAACCTCCCCAAGGAGGTTGTCTTCGAGGCTGTCGAAGCCGCTCTCACCTCGGCGTACCGCCGTGAGGGAGAGAACGCGCCAAACATCTACGTGAAAATCGACTCCGTCTCAGGCGATATCCAGGCCTACCGGCAGATGGCCGTTGTCGAAGAAGTAGAGCAGCCAGCCGTCGAGATTGCCCTCAGCGAGGCCCGCAAGTACAAGCGCGACGTGCAGGAGGGCGACGTCCTCGACTTCGAAGAGAAGGTCCCCGACAACGCCGGCCGGATCGCCGCACAGACCGCAAAGCAGGTCGTGTTGCAACGCCTGCGCGAGGCTGAGCGCGACGCCGTGTTCGAGGAATACGCCGGGCGCGAAGGCGAGATCGTCATGGGCACCGTCCAGCGCGTCGAAGCTCGGCAGATCATCGTCGAGCTCGGCAAGGGCACCGAGGCGATGCTTCCATTCAGCGAGCAGGTTCGCAACGAGCATCTGCGGCCGGGCCAGCGCGTCAAAGTACTCATCCTTGAAGTGCTCAAGGCCGCGAAAGGCCCGCAGGTGCTCGTCAGCCGCGGCCATCGCAACCTGCTTCGGCGTCTCTTCGAGATGGAAGTCCCGGAAATCTCGGCCGGCACCGTCGAAATCAAGAGCATCGCCCGCGAAGGTGGCCATCGCAGCAAGGTCGCCGTCTACGCGCGCAACCAGAGCATCGATCCCATCGGAGCAGCGGTCGGTATGCGCGGCGCTCGCATCCAGAACATCGTCAACGAGTTAAGCGGCGAACGTATCGACGTCATCAAGTGGGATCCGGACCCGGCGAACTTCGTCTCAAACGCCCTGAGCCCGGCCCAGGTTGTGGAAGTGTCGGTCGATGCGGACGAGCACAAAGCCACCGTCGTCGTTCCCGACCGAATGCTGTCCCTGGCCATCGGCAAGGAGGGCCAGAATGCCCGTCTGGCCGCAAAACTGACCAGCTGGCGAATCGACATTCACAGCCAGTCTGCCAGCGAGCGCGCAGCCCAGGGCATCGAAGAAGCGCCCAGCAGCTTCGAGCCGTTCGCGCCCGGCGAAACGCCTGACATCGACATCATCGAAGAAGCCGAGGAAGTGGCCGCAGCAGCCACAACCGAAGAGCTGCCGGTTGCTGCGCGTCCGGCGCCCGCTCCGGCCGCCGCCACAACCGACGCCGAGGCCCCGGCCGAAGAAGAAGATGTGGCCTTCGCCACGGCCCTCGCCGAGATGGAGGTGCCCGACCGCGAAGAGCGTGAGGCCGAAGACTACGGCGAAGAAGCCGACGAAGAGGAATACGAGATTCCCACCACCGTCGTCGCCGAGGCACGGCCCAGCGCCATTCGCTTCGCCGAGGACGTCCGCCCCGCCGTCGACGCGGAAGAGGCGGCCAAGAAGGCGGCCGCCGCCAAGAAGGCGCGCCGTGCCCCGCGATTTGTCGAAGAAACCGAGGAAGATCTCGAGGAGATCGACTACAGCGGGCGAATCCACTAGCGGAGGCTTCCATGAAAGCTGCCCGCGGCGCGCATCCGCGCCACGTCCCGCAGCGGACGTGCATCGCCTGCCGCGAAGAAGCGGGGAAGCGCACGCTCGTCCGCCTCGTCCGCACACCGGACCAGCGAGTCGTCGTCGACACCACCGGCAGGGCGGCCGGACGAGGCGCCTACGTGCATGCCCAGCGGAACTGTTGGGAGAAAGCGCTTAAAGGCGGTACCATAAAGAACGCACTGAAAATCATCCCGGCCCCGAGCGATGTCGAAGCCCTGCGGGACTTCGCGACCGCGTTGCCAGCCGAAGAAAGCGAAACACTATGACGGCAAACCCGACATCGCCCGCTACCCACCCGGTCGCTATTCCCCCCGCCCTCACCGTCAAGGAACTTGGCGACCTTCTCGGCGTCACTCCGGTTGACGTCATCAAGCGCCTCATGACGAACGGCGTCATGGCCTCGATGAACCAGTCGATCGACTTCGACACGGCCGCGATCGTCGCAGTCGAACTCGGCTTCGATCCAAGCGCCGCCGTCGTTGAAGAGGCTGCACCGGAACCGGCCGCCGCCAGTCAGGACGAATTGGTCGACGATCCTGCGACGCTCAAGCCGCGTCCCCCGGTCGTCACAATTCTCGGCCACGTCGACCACGGCAAGACGAGCCTGCTCGACGCGATCCGAAAGACGCGCGTCGCGGCTGGCGAAGCGGGCGGCATCACGCAGCACATCGGCGCCTACCAGGTTGAACGCGACGGCAAGACCATCACCTTCATCGACACTCCCGGCCACGCCGCCTTCACGGCGATGCGTGCGCGCGGCGCCCAGGTCACCGATATTGCCATCCTCGTTGTCGCCGCAGACGACGGCGTCATGCCTCAGACGATCGAGGCGATCAACCATGTCCGCGCCGCCGGCGTGCCGATCATCGTGGCCATCAACAAGATCGACCTTCCCGGCGCGAATCCCGATCGCGTCAAGCAACAGCTCACCGAGCACTCCGTCGTCGTCGAAGACTTCGGCGGCGACGTCGTAACGGTCCCCGTCTCCGCGACGAAAGGTACCGGTCTGGACGATCTTCTCGAGGCGATCAACCTCGTCGCGGAAATCTCCGAACTCAAGGCCAACCCCGACCGCCCCGCCAACGGCGTCGTTGTCGAAGCGGAACTGGACCCCAGCCGCGGGCCGATCGCCACGGTGTTGGTGAAAGGCGGAACGCTCCACCAGGGCGATGCCATCGTCGTCGGTGAAATCAGCGGCAAGATCAAGGCCATGTTCAACGACCGCGGCGAGCGCATCCGTGACGCCGCGCCATCCGCCCCCGCGGTGATCATGGGTCTCACCGAAGTTCCGGAAGCCGGAGAGACGCTGCGCGTCGTCCAGGACGAGCGCGTCGCCCGCCAGATGGTCGAGGAACGCAAGCGCCGCCGGGAAGCTCGCGAGCAGACTGAGCATGCTCACGTCAATCTCGACACGCTCTTCAACGAGATCAGCGCCGGCAAGATCAAGGAACTGATCATCGTGCTCAAGGCGGATGTTGGCGGAAGTGCGGAAGCTGTGAAGGGCTCGCTCGAACGTCTCGGCACTTCCGAAGTCAAGGTCAAGGTCATCCACGCCGCCACCGGTCCTGTTAGCGACTCCGACGTGATGCTCGCTGAGGCGTCGAACGGCATCATCATCGCCTTCAACACAAGGACGGATCCGTCCGCCCGGAAGCGCGCGGATGCGACCGGCGTAGAAATCCGGACCTACTCGATCATCTACCAGGTCATCGAGGACATCGAAAAGGCGCTGGCGGGGATGTACGAGCCCGTCTATGCCCCCGTCACCGACGGCCACGCGGAAGTCCGCCAGATCTTCAAGTCGAGCCGCCTCGGCCAGATTGCCGGTAGCTACGTGCTCGATGGCACGCTTCGCCGCGGCTCGAACGTGCGCGTACTTCGCGGCGGAGAAGAGATCGCGAAGAGCCGATGCGAAGGTCTGCGGCGCATGCAGGACGACGTCCGCGAGGTCCAGGCCGGCTACGAGTGCGGCATCGTGCTCAGCAACTTCGACAAGTGGGCCGAAGGCGACGTTATCGAATTCTTCCACGAGGAACGGATCAACTAGTTCTTCGTCCGTCACCGCGAGGCCCCCAAATGAGCAGGCGAACCAGCCGTGTCAACGAGTTGCTGCGCGAAGAGATCAGCGAACTGCTCCAGCGTGAGGTGAAAGACCCCCGCGTTGGGCATGGCCTCGTCTCCATCACGGAGGTCGAAGTCTCACCCGATCTCCACAACGCGACGGTCTATGTGTCGCACCTCGGTGAAGACAGCGAGCGTGTCGAGGTCCTCGAGGGGCTCCGTCATTCGGCGCACTTCCTCCAAAAGGAACTCAAACACCGCCTCGCCATGCGTAGCGTCCCGGCCCTGACGTTCCGTTTCGATCCATCGATCGAACGCGGCGCCCGGCTTGCCAGCCTCATCCACCAGGTGAGCACGCAACATGGCGACGCCCCCGAAGACTAGCGCCGGTAACCTCCACGGCATCCTGCTGATCGACAAAGAACGCGGCTGGACGAGCCACGACGTCGTGGCCAGGACACGTGGGATCACCCATCAGCGCAAGATCGGCCACACTGGAACCCTCGACCCGATGGCGACCGGGCTCCTCGTCTTGTGCCTGGGAGATGCCACCCGGCTCATCGAGTACATGACGATTCACGACAAGCGATATGAAGGTGAGATCACCCTCGGCGCCGCCACGGACACCGACGACGCCGACGGCTCCGTCATATCCACTGCAGCCGTGCCGAGGTTGACGGCTGACGATCTCACCGGCATCGCTTCCCGCTTCGTGGGCGAACACATGCAGCGCCCCCCGGCCTATAGCGCCATAAGCGTAGGCGGACGGAGAGCGTACGCAGTGGCGCGCGGCGGCGGGACCCCGGAACTTGCGGAACGAGCCGTCGTGGTCCACGACCTCGAACTCTCGCACCTCCAGCCGAACCGCCTCAGAATCCGCCTGCATTGCGGCTCGGGTACCTACGTGCGCAGCATCGCCCGCGACATCGGCCAGATCCTGGCTTGCGGGGCACACCTTTCCGCGCTGCGCCGCACGCAAGTCGGCGACTTCGCGCTGGCCGGGGCGGCATCGCTGGCAGACCTCGAACGGCTGGCGAACTCCGGGGAACTTGAGGACGTTCTTCTCCCGCCCGACGAAGGAATTGCTGCGTTCGATGCCGCCATCCTGAGCACCGCGAACGCGGCCGACTTCAAACACGGCACAGCGATTGCGACGAATAACGACCGCGAATCGGCGCTCCCAGTTCGAATCTACGATGCAACCGGATCCTTCTTCGGAGTGGGGCAGTTGCAGGGCCTGACAGGGCTAAAACCGCTGAAAGTGCTGGCAAACAGCCGATAACTGGCACAATTCGCATGTTATGTCGTGTCCAGATACGATTTCTCTCTTGACAGTGCGTGGAGCCAGTCTGATCATGCCTTCGGGAACAGTAATGGCTGCGCAACCGCGTACGCACTCTCACATTTACGTCCCAGCGCTCCCTCATGAGCGCCAAGAAGGAGGAACCACTGTGGAAGCCTATTGCTTGAAGTGCCGGGTGAAGCGCGAAATGTCCAACCCGACGCCCATCACCATGAAGAATGGCAAGCCGGCTACGGAGGGCAAGTGCCCCGAGTGCGGCACCAAGATGTTCAAGATCGGCAAAGCCTGACGGTATAGGCACGCCAACACACAGCTGAGGCCCGCCTTTCACGGCGGGCTTCTTCGTTAACCGAGGAGCGCCAACACCTGTTCGTGCAGCAGTCCGTTGCTTGCCGCCGTGCTCTCACCCACCCTTTCCTCCCCCGCCCACGTGGTGATTCGGCCGCCGCCCTCCCGGATGATCGGGTACAGCGCCGCGGCATCCCAGATGTTCATCTCCGGGTCGAGCATCACATCGGCGCGACCGGACGCGACCATGAGGTAGCCATAGCAATCGCCCCAGGCGCGCAGTAGACCCACCCGGCCGGCCAGTGCGTTGAACGTTCGCGGGTGGCCGGACAACATCCGCGACGGGCTGGTCATCGAGACCGTCGCCTCGGCCAATGACGCGACCGTGGACACCCGGGCCGGCTCGCCGTTTAGCCACGCTCCCTCGCCGGTCGCCGCGGATGCCGTCTCGCCCACAGCGTGGCAGGCGATGACGCCCACCACAGGCTCGCCATCCCGTTCGAGCGCAATCAGAGTCCCAAACAACGGGACGTGGTGAATGAACGACTTCGTCCCATCGATCGGATCGAGAATCCACCGGTGCCGGCCATCGCCGGCGACCTCGCCGAACTCCTCGCCCAGGACGCCGTGTGCCGGGCACTCACGCCGAAGGAACTCCCGCATGGCCTCTTCTGCCCTGCGATCTGCGAGGGTCACAGGCGTGCGGTCAGCTTTCAGTTCCACCGTCAACGCCGTCTCGTAGAGCGGCATGATGGCATCCCGGGCGACCTCGGCCGCCCGCCGCGCGATGAGCAGGAGTTCCCGCAGGTCTGTCACTCCCCTAGCGCGCTGCGTCGCCGCGCCGGTACTGCGCCGTCAACTCATCGAGCGCTGCCTTTAGGCTTCCCGGCATCTCCGTCTCCGCCGCACGGAGAGTGTCATCGAGCTGTTCCGGCCGGCTCGCGCCGATGATTGGCGCGGTGATGGCTGGATTCGCCAGGACCCACGCCACGGCCATGTGCGGCAGTGACATGCCGGCCTGGTGAGCGAGCGGCCGAAGCTGCTCGACGGTCTCGAACATGCCTTCGTGCCAGTAGCGGTCCTGGTAGCGTTCCGCAGCGGTGCCCAGCGTGAATCGCGACCCTTCCTCTGGCCCCGCCTGCGGGTTGTGTTTGCCGCTCAAGAGCCCGCCCGCGATCGGGTTGTACGGAATGACGCCAACGCCTTCCTCCGCGCACAGCGGCAGCAGTTCCCGCTCTATTTCGCGGAAGAGCAGGTTGTAGCGGGGCTGTACCGAGTCGAATCGGACAACCCCGAGGGCTTCGCTGCGGCCAATGGCCCGCGCGACCTGGTAGGCCATGAAGTTGGAACACCCCACGTAACGCACCTTGCCGGAACGCACCACGTCCTCGAGAGCACGGAGCGTTTCGTCGATGGGGGTCGCGGGGTCCGGACCGTGGAGCTGGTAGAGGTCGATATAGTCGGTCTGCAGCCGCCGCAGGGACGCATCCACGGCATCGAGGATGTGCTTGCGCGAGTTGCCCTGGTCCCACCGCGCCGGTCCGCTGCGGCCGAAGCACTTCGTCGCCAGGATGACGCTCGAGCGGCGGCCCTTCAGCCAGCGCCCGACGATCTCCTCCGTGCGCCCAACCGTCTCACCGGTACCACCCAGCGGATAGACGTCGGCCGTGTCGAAGAAGGTGATGCCGCCGGCCGCAGCGCGGTCCATGATGGCGACCGAAGTCGCCTCATCGCACTGCAACCCGAAGGTCATGGTGCCAAGGCAAAGACGTGAGACCTGCAGGCCGGTGCGGCCCAGGCGAGTGTGCTTCATCGATTGCGACTCCGAACGGGATGTGGCGAGATTATAGCGCCGAGCGGTCAGCGTTCCCCCGAGCCTCCGCCAACGCGGGAACGCTACACGATGCCTTCAGCCTGCAGCGCCCCTATCGCACCGCGCCACGCACCGATGGTGTCGCTGATGTCGGCCGCCGTGTGAACCGAACTCATGAGGCCCCCGTTCCCAAAAAACTGCACGCCTCGATTCAGCAGGGCGAGCTGCGTCAGCCGATCTGTCTCGGGTGCCGAACCTTCCGCGAGCACGTCCCACGGGAGGTCGCGCGGGTCATAGTCCGCAGCCTCCGGTACCGTTGGCCCTCCGAGGAGCACGCGGAACTCGCTCGATTGCCCGTAGATGACACCGCGGACACCGAGGTCACAGAGGACACCGTTCATTCCCGCGCGAAGCTGTGCCGCGTTCTCGGCCGCCGTGCGCTGCGCCCGCCCATCAGCGATCTCGCGCAAACACGCCACACCCGCTGCCGCCGAGAGCGGATTCGCATTGAACGTCCCGGGATGCCCCACTTTGTGCTTCTTCTCGCCGGGAGCGGCGAACTCGAGGCCCGCCATGATGTCACGGCGCCCGGTCACGGCCCCGCCCGGAAAGCCACCTGCGAGGATCTTCGCAAGCGTGGTCAGGTCCGGGGTCACTCCCTCAATCTCCTGGACGCCGCCCGGCGCCCATCGGAATCCGGTGACGACCTCGTCCATCACCATCACAACGCCGCGCTTCGCCGTGAACGCTCGCAGCTCCTTGAGGAATCCACGCGGCACTGGAAGGGTTCCGCTCGATGCGCCCGCAGCTTCGATGATGATCGTGCCGATGTCGCCGCGCTCATCCACGGTGCGCGCCACCGCTTCCATGTCGAGCGGCAGCACAGCTACCGTGGCCATCGTCGCATCCGGCACGCCGGCAGGAACGGCGCCCGCGTACTTCGAACTGGCGGCCACGTAGTCGTGCCACCCATGAAAGTGCCGGTCGAATTTGATGACGCCGGGCTTGCCGGTGAAGGCGCGCGCGAGGCGAAGCGCCATCAACGTCGCTTCCGTCCCGGAACTCGTGAAGCGCACGAGTTCGGCCGACGGTACGAGCTTCACGACCTCCTCCGCCCATTCGATCTCTCGCTCCTGGCTCGCTCCGTAGTGAGTGCCGCGTGACAGCTGGGCGGCAGCCGCCTCGGTGACCACGGGGTAGTTGTGCCCGAGCAGAAGGGCGCCGTGCCCCATCACGTAGTCGATGTACTCACGGCCGTCGACATCCCACTTGTGCGATCCGGCGGCGCGGTCGGCGTAGATCGGAAACGGCCGCATGAAGCGGCTGTCGTGCGTCACGCCGCTCGGCAACACCTTCGAAGCGCGCCGGTACAGCCCCGCCGATCCCTGGTGGCCCTCGATGTAGTCCTGCTCGATCGTCATGGCGTCACCTCGCGCCGATCATAGCGGCAGTCGGTCACAGGCGGCCCGTGCGCTCCGCGCGTTCCAGCACCAGCTCGAAAATGCGTGCCGTGGCCGCATCCACCATCACACCGTTGTTGCTTGCCGCCCCCTGCCCCTCGGCCTCGGCCGCCCGCACCTTCTCGATGATCGACTTCGCGCGCCGAACCTCGTCGGCCGTTGGCGAGAATACGTCGTTCGCGATCTCGACCTGGCTCGGATGGATCGCCCACTTGCCCACCGCTCCCAGGCTCGACGCCCAGTTCGCCTCCTTGCGATAGCCGTCCGCGTCGCGAAAGTCCGCAAAAGGCCCGTCGATAGCGTCGATACCACTCGCCCTCGCGGCGACGATCATGCGCGTGCGTGCATAGTGCCAGATGTCGCCGGGATAGCCGCCTTTCGCCTCACCGATGTTCCCCAGGCGCATGCCCTGGCTCGCCGACAGGTCCCCCACTCCGAGAATCAGTGCCTCGACTCGCGGGCAGCATCCTGCGATCTCCTCAACGCGGGCGAGCGCCTCAGTCTCCTCAATCAGTAACTCGAGCCCGATCCGTCCCGGCTCCAGCGCCATCTGCGCTTCGAGCTGCGAAAGCAGCGTGTCAACGAACCACACATCGCGCGGCGCCTTCACCTTCGGGACGATGACGATGTCGAGGTTCGAGCCCGCGCCGGTTACCACCGTCACCAGGTCCTCGTAGCACCATGAAGTGTGTGTCCCGTTGATCCGAACCGCCCGAAGGGTCTTCCCCCAATCCAGTCCGTTGAGCGCCTCGACGATGGGCCGGCGCGCGCCAGCTTTCTCGGCCGGCGCTACGGCGTCCTCGAGGTCGAGGAAGACCAGGTCGGCACTACTGGCCGCGGCCTTCTCCATCATCTTCGGGCTCGTGCCCGGCGTGGAAAGTTCGGATCGGCGAAGGCGTGACGGTCTGGTCATGATGATGTCTCCGGGATATTGAGTTCGGCGAGGATTTCCGCGGTGTGCTCACCAAGCTTCGGTGGACGGCGGTACACGCCGGATGGCGTTTCGGTGAGCTTGATCGGCGAGTTTGGTAGCACGACCGGCCGCCCGCTGCCGGGGTGCTCGACCGCTACGAGCATATTCCGCGCGCGAACGTGCGGGTCAGCGAACAGCGCTGCCGCATCGTTGACCGGGCCTACCGGCACCATCCCCGCCAGCGCGGCAACCACCTCGTCCGTGGTCTGTGACCGCGTCCACGCGGACATGACGTCCCGAACGAAGTCCGCATGCCTCACACGATCCTTGTTGGACACGGTTCGCGGATCCTCGATCAGGTCTTCGCGGCCCATGAGCAGGCAGAGCCGCTCCCAATGGTTGGGTGTCGGCGCGGCGATAGCACAGTGCCCGTCCTTCGTCGGGTAGACATCGAACGGTGTCAGTTGTGGGTGGCTGTTCCCCGTCGGCCGCGTCACCACCCCGGCGTACGAGTAGCGGTAAACAGCTGCTTCGCACAGCGCGAGCAGACCGTCATACATGGCCACGTCGACGAACTGGCCCTGACCGGTCGCCCTGGCGTGCAGCACGGCGGACACGATGCCCAACGCGCTAAGGGTCCCCGGGTACAGGTCTCCGATGCTCGGCCCCGTCTTGAACACTTCACCGTCGGCCGTGCCGGTGATGCTGACCACGCCGCCCATTGCCTGCGCTACCACGTCGAACGCTGGCCACTCGACGTATGGGCTCTCGCCGGTGCGAGGGTCGCCGAAGCCGCGAATTGCTGCGTAGACGAGGCTCGGCCGACGCGCCCGCAGCGTCTCGTAGCCGAACCCGAGCCGGTCCATGATCCCCGCGCGGAAGTTCTCCACGAGCGCATCCGCCGTATCGACCAGGCGGAGGAACGCCTCGCGGTCCTCGTCCTTGCGATAGTCCAGTACGATTCCGCGCTTGTTGCGGTTTATGCTCGCGAAGTACCCGCCGAACGCTCGCTCCGTGTCGTCAGGCGTGAACGGCTCCGACCACCGCGAGAGGTCCCCTTCCGGCGGTTCCACCTTGATCACGTCCGCCCCCAGGTCCGCGAGGAGCATCGTGCAGAACGGGCCCGCAAGCGCCCGCGTGAGGTCGACGATTCGAATGCCTTTGAGCGGCCCGGATGGTCCCGGGAGCATGGCTGCCGCGGTCTCGTGCGCCCGCTCGTGCGGCGCAGTCACCGCGGCCCCCAGTGGCTCCGCCTCTTCACGAGCACCGTGCGCTCGCCTTCGAACACCAACCGTTCGTCGTGAGTCACGCCCCAGTGCTTGAACGTCACGAGTCCGGCGTCCTCGTGGTCGGGTGAAGGCCCGGCCGCGATGACCTCCGAGTAGGCGTAGAGCGTGTCGCCGTGATGCACCGGTGCAAGGAAGCGCAGCTTATCCAGGGAGACCTCAGCGAGGGCGTTCTCGGCTGTGTCCTGGCTGCTTAGCCCGATCACGATCGAACCCGTTACCAGCCCGAACACCACGCGTCCGGACCCCAGCGCCGAGTCGCGCAGAGCGTGCTCGTTCCAGTGAGCTTGCGCCGTGTTCATCACCTGCTTGCTGAGGTAGTTGTTCTCCACCTCGTCCACTGTCGCCCCTCGCGCATGCCGCATCTTGCGGCCTACCGGGAAGTCCTCGAAGAAGGTACCCTCGCCCGTCAAAGCCGAAAGCACGCCCAGTCTCGTCGAGTTTTCAGGCATCAACCGGCCTCCGCATCGCGACAAGGTTCGTGCGCCGGTACCGCAGGACGATTTCGCCGCGCTGGTTGATGGCGTGCGTTTCCCACGTGACGATTCCGGTGCCCGGCCGGCTGGCCGACGTACGTTTGTCCACGACCACCGAGCTCGCGGTAACGGTGTCGCCGGGATACACAGCCCGCACAAAGCTGCACTCGTCGACCCCAAGGAAGGGACCGCCCGCCTCACTCAGGTCTTCCACCGACAGCCCGAGCGCGATGCAGAGGACCAGCATCGGGTTCACCACCACGTCGGGGTGTCCGTGCGCCCGGGCGAACTCGGCGTTGAGATGCATCGGGTTCCAATTGCACGTGGCGGTCGAGAAGAGCGCGTTGTCACCGCTCGTGATCGTTCGACCCCAGTGGTGGGGCCAGGCTTGCCCCACGGCGAAGTCCTCGAATTGATGACCGTGACGCACGGGAGGAAACGAAGCTGGATCAAAGGCGGTCACGCACAACTCCGGAGGCATTGGTGCTGGCCCGCGCATAGTAGCCCTCGGAGCAGAACCTCGGCCACCGGCCCCTCAGCGCCGGAAGTCCGCCGGCCACCGGATCGGAATGGCCTGCCGGCGGGGAACGCGGTCGATCGCATCCTCCAGGGTTACAACCACGTCGTCGCCCTCGGCAATCGGCCCTTGCTTCAACACGCGCGCGTAAACGCGGGCCGATTGCGGAAAGAGCGACTGGTCAATGCGATGGAAATTCCCATTCGTGAACCACTGCGCGTTCTTCCAGCAAGGCGATGCATAGTCCGTGATCTCCGCGACGGCCCGTCCACCAATCGTGAGACGCGTTCCCGGCGTGAGCAGCGACCAGTCGATGCCCTCGATCGTGATGTTTTCGCCCGTCGCCCCCGCAAACACCCGGTGTCCTTCAGCACGCAAGGCCGCGATCTGTTCGATCCCGAAAATGCAGAGCGCCTGCTCCGGGCTGCCGTGGGCGCGCAGGTCCGTTTGGCGGTCTCCGCTAAGCCCGCGGTACGTCACCGTTGCCGTTTCGACGCGTCGTTTCGGCACGCCACCCTGCGAAACGTTGATCTGGAAGATACGACCGGTCGCGGCTGCCCGGGTAGTGGTCACGGCTTCAGCGCCTCAACACTGGTGAGCGATTCGACGATCCCATCGACGAACAGGATAGCGCTCGCGTCGAGCGCGACCCGCGCAGCCGCCACGGCTGCATCCCCCTCCAGACCGTCCGCCAGCGCCCCGGCGACGTCGGCCAGCGAGCGCCGTCCATCGATCAGGCGAACCACCGCTGCGACAGCGCCGCTCACGGGAAGATCGTGCGTCAGCGGACCGCCGCGGACGACTTCGCCCCACTCGAACTCGCCAGCGCCGAGGACCGGCGAGCGCTCGACGCGCACCCCGGACGCCAGTCGTGGTACCGCCGAAAAATACTTTGCCCCGGCGTCGCTGGTTCGCAGCTCATGCACCGCTTGCCGCCGTGCTTCGCGGTCGGATTCCACGGTTCGAACTCCGGCGGCGAACCCGCTCGGCGGCACACCATGCTCCAGGACCATGCGCTCGTAGCCCTTCGGCGGCTGTCCGGCCGCCGCGCGAATGAACGCTTCCCGGGGCGCCATGCTCTCGTCGCCTGAGACGATGCGACGCGCCTCCCAGAAGTACGAGTCCACCGTCCGGTTACTGGCGTAGAACAGCCGGGCCAGCTCACGGAAAAGGTAGTACTGCTGGTAGTAGAGGTCGCGGTAAACCGCCCGCGACGCCACTCCGAGTTCCCCGTCGTTGAGTGCGGTGCTGACGTACGCCGCACCGAGCACGCCCGCACTCAGGGCAAGGTGCACCCCCGTCGAGAACAGCGGGTCGATGAAGCACGCTGCGTCGCCAACGAGAACGTAGCCATCCCCCGCGAGCTCGTCCGAGACGTACGACCAGTCGCGAATGACGTTCGGCCCCGACACCAGCTTCGCCGAGGCAAGCATGTCGGCCGTCCGCGAAGTGCTGGAGAGCTGCGTCTGAAACGCCCCTTCCAGTCCTTGGCGCGCAATCACTTCCTGTCCGTACTTGCTGTCCACCACGAAGCCGACGCTGCTCCACCCGGTGTGCAACGGGATAAGCCATGACCACCCGTGCTCGTACGACTCGATGAAAATGTTCGTCTCGTCCGGAACGGGGAGCCGCCGCGCGCCCTCGAAGTAGCCGTACATCGCGAGATTGCGAAACTGCTCATCGGGCCGGCGGAGCTTCAGCGCCCGCCCGATGACTCCCGATTGCCCGCTTGCATCAACGACGAAGGGCGCCAGCACCTCGGACTCGCCCTCGGCCGATGCCACGCGCACACCGCGAACCTTCCCTCCGTCGGACAGGACCTCGACCACGCGATGTGCCTCGCGCACGTCGACACCCGCCGAGCGGCTGTTCTCGAGCAAAATGCGGTCGAACTCGGGCCGCCAAACCTGGAACGACGACGAATTGCGCTGGCTCGTCTCGCGGAAGTACCAGCTCCACGGCTCCCGCGACGCTCCCCACACCATCGTCGCGCCGTACTTCGGCAGGAACCCGGCAGCCTGCACCGCAGGGAGCACGCCGAGCTCTTCGAGGATCGGAATGCTGGCTGGGAGCAGCGACTCGCCAACGTGCTCCCGCGGAAACGTCTCGCGCTCGAAGAGCACGACGCGTCGTCCCTTCCGGGCCAGCATCGTTGCAGCCGTACTCCCGGCCGGACCGCCACCGATGACGACAACGTCCGGCTCGACGAGAGCCACGGCTCAGCTGCCGGCGGCGGCTTCCACCGGCGTGTTGGTCTTCGTGTCCACCTCGAACGGGCTCTGGAGGTCCAGCGACTTACCCATCTCGCGGACCGCGGGGATCACTTCTTCTCCCATCAGCCGCAGGCTGCGCATCGAGTCCTCGTGGGTCATAGCGCCGTCGCCGTCCCAGAAGAAGATGCTTCCCGGACGCAGATATTCGAGGACGTGCTTCACCTTCGGGATGACCGTCTTTGGCGTTCCCGTGATGATGCTCATCTTGTTGATCTGGTCTTCGAACGTGCCGAGGAAGTCGCCCTTGTCTTGCTGATCTCCGACAGCCTCCTTGTGCGCGGCCTGGCGCCCGCGCGACGCCGCGAGCGCAAAGCTGCTGACCGTCGGCAGCAGGTTCGTCCGCGAAGTCATCCCCGGCAGGTTTTGGATGAACGGCCGGACATTGCCCTGGTTCCCCTCGAGGAACGGGTTGCTCGGCCCCTGGATGTACTTCCTTCCGGCCGCTTCCGCCAGCTCCTCCGTCTCGTCCACGTGCACCTTGAAGAGGTACCCACGGTGCTGAGTCTGGGCCTCGTACCCGTTCTCCTTCGCTACCTCGCTGTAGTACTCGTACGACTTCAGCGTAGGTTCGAGTTCGGTCGCCAGCATCACGTACGGATACCGATGCTCGGCCGTCCACTTGACGGTGTTCCGGCTGAGAACGCCCGGGATCCAGATCTGCGGATGGGGCGACTGGTACGGCCGCGACCACGGGTTCACGTAGCGATAGTTGTAGTGTTCGCCTTCCCAACGGAACGGCCCCGGCCGCGTCCATGCCGCCACGACAAAGTCATGAGCCTCCTGGAACCGTTCCCAGTTGAACGGCGACTGCGCGTTGTGAGCGACGCTTTCGCGGCCTGTACCGCGCACCCAGCCCGTCACCAGCCGGCCCCGCGAGATCATATCGATCTCGGCGAGTTCCTCCGCCAGCCAGAGCGGGTCGTCCCAGATCGGCAACACGTTCCCGAGCAACACGATCTTTGCCCGCTTCGTAATGCGCGCCAGAATCGCCGCCTCGACGTTCATCACGCCGCCCATGCAGAACGGCGTGGAATGATGCTCGTTGAGCATCAGCCCATCGAAGCCCATCTCCTCTGCGTAGACCTTCTCGTCCAGGTAGCGGTTGTAGAGTTCCGCACCAACTTTCGGGTCATACGCGCGGTTGCTCAGGGCAAGGTCGGTGATGTCGGCTCCCGCCGCGCCGAAATAGCCTGAATTCGGATCCTGGTAGGGACGCTCGGTGAAGTAGCCAATGAACATCGCAGAACTCCTTTGGACCTAGCTCGCACCGATGTGCGCAGAGATGAGCGAAGCGACCCGTTCGGGTTCTTCGAGTTCGACGAGATGGCCGGCACCGTCGATCACTTCGAGCCGGGCTTTCGCCAGCGAGCGCTTGTACCGCTGGGCGGCACTCACGGGCACGATCACGTCGCGGCTGCCCCAGATGAGCAGCGTGGGCACGTTGACCTCGCGCAACAGATCCGGGAGGCGCCGGTTGAACATGTACGGCTTCCAGGTGAGACGAGCCGTCATCTCCCGGCTGTAGTCCCAGAGCTGTTTGATGCTCGGGTCGGCCTCCTCGCCGAACACGCTGTGGAAGCTGTCGTCGCTGCGGAAGCCAGCCTTCACGTAGTCCTGGAAATCCACCAGCATCTGGTCGAGAATCTCGCCCTCATCCGGCTGAATCCCGGCTGCTCCGACCAGTGTCAGCGACCGCAGACGGCCCTGGTCCATTGTCGCCGCCTCGGCAGCCACGAAACCGCCAAATCCCAACCCGACAAGCGATACGCCTGACGCGAGTCCCAGCTTGTCTAATCCTTGCAGGAGCAGGATTGCCAGGTCGCGGGCCTCGCGCGCCCACGCGGGCCGCTCCGACTGCCCATATCCGGGCATGTCCGGGACCGTGACCGCGAACGATTTCGCGAGCGCTTCGTGGATCGGCAACCAGCCAGGGTTGCCCGTGGAGTGATGGAGGACGACCACCGGGTCGCCTTTGCCTTCCTGCAACACGCGCAGGTTCAGGCCGGCAACCTGGATCGTTTGCTCAGTGTGAGTTGGCGCCGCGGGTGCTGTCACTGGCTAACTCCCCGAGCGCCGGCTGTCACCGGCGCCGAAATCTCGCTCGGCGCAAACAATACACGGCTCATACACCATTGCGAATATGTCTCTCCGTCCACGATCGCTTTGCGCTCTTTACGCGCCGGCAGCGGATTTGTTGCGGTACGAAATCAATCGCTCCGCGTCGAATCCGAAGAACCGGGCAGCATTGAGTCCAAGGATTTTCGCGCGCTCGCCGTCGCTCAGCGCACCCATCGTCCGTTCGATGGCCTGCTCCGAGTGCGGCCATGATCCCTCATGGTGGGGATAGTCGTTCGCCCACATGAAGTTGTCTGCGAGCTCGTAGTCGCGCACGAGGTCGATGCCGGGCGGATCCTCCTGGAACGACGCAAAACAGTGCTGGCGGTAGTAGTCGCTCGGCATCATCTTCAGCTTCGGGAACGCCCAGAAGTGGTGATGTTCGTAGGCTTCATCCATCGCTCGCAGCATCCACGGCACCCAGCCGATACCCGCTTCGATGCTCGCGAACCGCAACCCCGGGAAGCGGTCGAGCACGCCGGACGAACAGAGGTTCACGATGGGCTCCGCCGTGGGCGCGAGCGAATGAATCACGTAGTTGATCACAGCTCCGCCATTCCCTCGGGCAGCGCGCGGGTCCTTCCCAGTCGACACGTGGAACGTGAACGGAAGATCGTGCTCCTGGATGCACGCCCACAGCGGGTCGAACTCCGGCAGGTTGTAGTTCAAGTCCTCCGATGAGCCGGGACCCCACGTCGGCTTACAGGGCAGACTGAGCCCCCGGTATCCGAGGTTCGCACATCGTTCGATCTCCGCGATTGCCGACGGGATGTCGCCGGTCGCGATGCATGCCATCGGGCGCATGCGGTCGTAGTGCGGCCCGAAGATCTCCCAGCACCAGTCGTTGTAGACCCGGCACATCGCCTGCGCGAACAAGGGATCTGGCGTCGCCCACATCTGCAGCCCGCGGTTCGGGAAGATGATCTCCGCGTCGATGCCGTCTCGGGCGTGGTCCCGGAGCCGCTCGTCCGGATCGCTCTTTCCAACCTTCGCCCGCTCCTGGTCCTCGCCCTCCATCTTCAGGTCGCGAAGCTTCACCGGGTGGTACCCCTCGACGATCGACCACTTCACACCGTTGGCGTCGACTTCGATGCGCGGCAGCCGGTGACGATACTGCTCGTCGATGCGCTCTACCCACAAGTTCGGCGGCTCGTTCACGTGGCAATCCGCCGAGATCATTAGGAACTTGTTCGGAGCGCCCGGGGTCGCGACGTGCTCCCAGCCTTCGTGGCCCGGAGTGCGGTAGCGATGCGCGTTGAAGAAGACGCTGCGCTCCTCGGGAGTCATGGCCTCGGGATTGCTATGTTCGAGAGTGGTCATGCTGTGACCTCCGGGTCAGCTGAATGCGAACTCGTTGATTCGTGCCGGCCGCTCGAAGTCGAGCGTGGCGGGGCGCACTTCCAGGGCCGGTGCGACCGGGAAGATATCGGAATACTCCGCGTCGAGCCCCTCGTTCGGCCACTTGCGGATGCGCACGCCGGACGCCCACGCAGGGATCGGATAGGCGCCGGTCTCGCCACCACGGCCGCTATAGAACCAACCGCCCTCGGCGCCCTGCGCGCCGCGGAGCCAGCTTCCAAACCAGAGCAGCGGGCGCCCATGTTCGTTCATTTCCGCGGGCCAGCTGACGGTTATCGACGCCATCTATGCCCAGCATTGTAGGCAGGGCCGGCCCGCTTTGCGAGACCGCTAGCCGACCACCTGCCACTGCACCAGCGTGAACGGGGGGTCCGCATCCTCGTGGTCTTCGAACACGGCCTCCACTTCGGCGCCGATAGCGACGTCTTGCATCGGGTCGCCTAGCAGGTTGCCCACCATCCTCACGCTCCCGGCATCCGGCAGCTCCACGAGAACTACCACGTACGGCACGGACTCCTTGAGCGCCGGGTGTACCGGGTACCACGACCGTTCCCAGCTGTAGATACGCCCCCGGCCCGAGACTCGTTGGTAGCCAAGGTCATCCTTGTGGCAGGCGTGGCAGATGAACTCCGGCCCCCACTGCCACGTTCCACACGCGTTGCAACGCTGCACGACCAGTTCGTGCCGCCGGGTGGCGTCCCAGAACTCCTGCGCGAGGCCGTCGGGATACGGCGCGGGTTCCGGCAGACCCGCCGGGAGGTAGCTCGTTGCGCTCATCGGTTGGGCTCCCGCCCAACGATGAGGCTGCTCACCGGCTGGACCATCGGACCCGAGGTCACCATCGAAACGTTCACCTCCGCCTTCACCTGGCAGGGCGAGTCGCCGCGAACCTGGCGCACCGCTTCGGTGATTAGCTCCAGGCCGTGCATGTAGCACTCCGCCAGGTTTCCGCCGCTCGTGTTCAACGGAAGCTTCCCGCCGTCGAAGCGGAACGTGTCGAGCGTGAAGAACTCATTCACTTCGTCCGGCTTGCAGAAGTCGTTCTCGACGATGCTCATCATCACCCCGCCGGTGAAGTTCTCGTAGCTCTGCAGGACTTCGACCTCCTCGGGACCAACTCCGGCCATCGCGTACAACCGCGGAGCGAGCGTCTTGAAGTTGGAGGTTGCGTAGTCGGGTGCGTTGTGCGCGGTGGCTGCCTGGCGGTAGTCGGTACCTTGTGCTGCGCCCAAGATGTACGCCGGTGGGTGCTTCAAATCCCGCGCCCGTTCGGCCGTGGTGACGATAACCGCCGCCGCGCCATCGTTCTCCTGGCAACAGTCGAAGAGATGGAAAGGCTCCACGATCCAGCGGGAGTTGTCGTAGTCCTCTTCGCTCAGCGGCCGCCCACGCATTACGGCGCGCGGGTTGTTCTGTGCGTGGTGGTAGCTCGCGAGCGCGACCGCGCGCAGCGCCTCCTGCTCCACGTGGTGCTCGTACATGAAGCGCCGAACCCGCATGGCGAACGACTGGGCCGGAGACATCAGTCCGTAGGGCGCCGTGAACGCACCGGCACCCGGCGATTTGCGGGCGGTCGACCCCTGCCCGAAACGGCCGAACTGCCCCTGCGCCAGCCCACGGTATGCCACGGCGATGTCGCAGAAGCCCGCTGCTACCGCGGCCGCTGCGTTTGCCACGGCCCCGGAGCCGCCTCCGCCGCCGCCGCCCCAAAACATATTGCTGAAGCCGACGTGCTTCGAGCCCAGTGCGGTCGCGAGGTGTGCCGGGTCGTTTCGGTCGTTGCTGAACGAGGCGTAACCGTCGATGTCGCGAACGTCGATCCCTGCGTCGTCGGCGGCGAGCCGAATGGCCTCGAGGGTCATCTTGAATTCTGGGTCCGGCGAGGCGCCCCGCTTGTAGTATCGGGTTTCGCCGAGACCAACGATTGCGGTGGCGCCACGGAAGGTGCTGCGGGTCATCTGCTCCTCACAGGCAGTGGTTTGTGCGGCGTGAAGAATACTCCAGCGCGCTCGGGTACGTGCTGCCCTCGGCACGGTAGACTACGCACCCGGCCGGCGACCGGCCCCACGTGGTTTGCAGAAGGAGAAGCAGATGCCCGTACACCCGCAGGCGCAGCAGGTCCTGGAGATGATGACGGCCATGGGCGTCGTGCTCGGCGGCGACCCGGCAGAAGTACGCGCGCTCATGGCGTCCTTCCCCCGCCCCGAGCCGGAACCTGTGGGAAGCGTCGAAGACCGAACCATCGTCGTTGATGGCGTCTCCATCCCCATCCGTGTCTATAAGCCTGTCGGCGCCAGCGGCGCGCTGCCGGTCCTCGTCTGGTATCACGGTGGCGGCTGGGTGATCGGGAACCTCGACAGCGCCGACGGCGCCTGCCGCGTGCTGACCAACGCGAGCGGAGCAGCCGTCGTTTCGGTCGACTACCGCCTGGCTCCCGAGCACAAGTTTCCCGCCGCCGCTGACGACTCGTTCGCCGCAACGAAGTGGGTGGTCGAACACGCAGCAGAGTTGGGCGTCGATGGCAGCCGGCTGGCCATCGGTGGCGATAGCGCCGGCGGAAACCTCGCCGCCGTCGTCGCCCAGATGGCGAAGCAGGCAGGCGGACCGCCGATTAGCCTGCAGGTGCTGATCTATCCGGTGACCGATTACTCGTTCGAAACGCCGTCGTACACGGCGAACGCGGAGGGCTTCCTCCTCACCAAAGCCTCGATGGAGTGGTTCTGGGGCCACTACCTGGAAGTCGAGTCCCACGGCGAACATCCCAAGGCATCGCCGCTGCGCGAACCCGACCTCGCGGGCCTGCCTCCTGCCTTCGTCGTCACCGCCGAATACGACCCGCTCCGGGATGAGGGTGAGGCCTACGCAAACCGCCTGAAGGAGTGCGGTGTGAAGGTGCAGGCAAAGCGCTACGACGGCCAGATCCACGGCTTCTTCGCAAATCCGGTGATCGATGACGGCAAAGACGCGGCGCTCGAAGCAGGCCGCGCCATCAAGTCCGCGCTGGCCTGACCCACGCCATGAAAGCTGCCGTCCTCTACGAAGTCCGCCAGCCGCTCCAGGTCGTCGAAATCGACTACGCACCGCCTCAGCGAGACGAAGTCCTGGTCAAGATGGGCGCTGCTGGCATCTGCGCCAGCGACCACCACATCATCCACGGCACCGGCACGCTGCCGCTTCCCGTGGCACTCGGTCACGAAGGGGCGGGGACGGTGGAGGCCGTCGGCGACGGCGTGCGGAGACTGTCTCCCGGCGACCGCTGCATCCTCTCCTTCGTCTCCGACTGCGGCTATTGCCGAAGTTGTCGCGACGGCTTCCCGAATCTGTGCGACACGTTCCGAAATGCCGGAACCAGTCAGATGGATGGCACGTTTCGTTTCCGCGACCGCGAAGGAAACGACGTCGGGCAGATGTCCAAGATCAGCGTCTTCTCCGAGAAGTCTGTCGTGCCCGCGGAGGCGTGCTATCCGATCCCATCCGACGTGCCGATCGACGTGGCGGCACTGATCGGCTGCTGCGTCACCACCGGCGTCGGTGGCGTCATCAATGCGCCAGGCATCAAAGCAGGCGCTACGGTCGCCGTATTCGGATGCGGCGGCGTCGGCCTGAACGCTATCCAGGGCGCGAGGCTGCTCAACGCCTCTCGCGTCATCGCCGTCGATCTTCACGACCACAAACTGGAGTTCACGCGCCGCTTTGGCGCGACGGACACCGTGAATGCCTCGAAGGACGACCCGGTGCAGGCGATCAAAGACATCACCGGCGGCGGCGTGGAATTCGCCTTCGATGCCTTCGGCAGCGCCCAGACCATCAGCCAGGCGGTCGATAGCCTCCGCAAAACGGGCACGGCCGTCATGATCGGACTGGCGCCAGTCGGCGACCGCGCACCGATCGACATGGGCGACCTCGTCCGTAACCAGAAGACGCTGGTTGGCTCGTACTATGGTTCAGGCAGCCCGCACGAGCTCTTCGGGAAGATGATCGACTTCTATCAGCGCGGGCTCCTCGACATCGGCGGACTGATCCAACGCCGGTACCCGCTTAGCCAGATCAACGAAGCCTTCGCAGCCATCGATTCTCACGAGAACGGACGCGGCATCATCGAGTTTTGATTCGCTTCAGTCGCCCGCGCGGCGCAACCGACCGACTGGCCACCGCGCCGGGGCCGCCCGGCCCTTGGTGAACGCCGATCGGCGTTTCATGCTGGAACCACAAGCCGCCGCGGCGGACCGATTCCGCCCGCGCCGCAAGGAGCTCCCATGGACGCCGTCCAGTGCTATCACATCGATCTCTCACTCGCCGACGCTGAGCAAGCCGTGCGCGAGGCGCTCGCCCGGGAAGGATTCGGTATCCTCACAGAGGTCGACGTCCAGGCCACACTGAAGAACAAACTCGGCGTCGATTCGCCCCCATACCGCCTCCTTGGCGCGTGCAATCCCTCAATCGCCCACCGGGCTCTCACGGCCGATGAGAGGGTCGGGGCCTTCCTTCCCTGTGGCATCGCACTCTATGAACACGATGGAACGACCAGCGTCTGTCTCCAGGACCCGGGTATGATCGGAGAGATGTTCCCTAACGCCGACCTCGCAGAGCCAGCCGCCGAGGCCCGCCGCAAGTTGACGGCCGCCCTCACCAGCATCGGGATTCCGCTTTGAGCACCGCCGAAGAGAACATCGCAGCGGCGTCCGGCTCCCTCGGCCACCGCGAACTGCGCGGCGTGGCCGAAGGCAACGAGTACCGCATCTCAGTCGAAGCTGATCACTTTAGCTGGGTCCTCGACGAGCCCATCGATAAAGGCGGGACCGCTCAGGGGCCGACCCCGGTCCAATCATTCCTCGGTGCCTTGATGTCCTGTTTCACGGTGTCCTTCCAGTTCGCCGCCCGGCGCAAGGGCGTTCCAATTGACCGCATTGAGTGCTGGGTAGCCGCCAACGACCAGAAGTACATCGAGTCTATTGCACTTGAGCTGCAGGTATGGAGCACCGCACCCGAAGACGAGGTTCGCGAACTCCTGCAGCGCGCAGAACGTGGCTGCTTCGTCCGCAACGTGCTCAAGCCAGAAGTCGAATTGAGCGTGGATCTCGTCGTCTTCCGCTCCTGAGCACCCGCCGGTTCAACCGCTCGCCACACCTTCGGAACGCCCGGCGACCACCCGCTGAGGTGGGTGTCGTCGTCAGTGCGTTAGCGTCATAGCCAGAACACCGACACGGGGGGCTTCCCATATCGGCCAATCCGTCTGCCATGCACGCGCGGGTAGCCGCCGCCACCATCGCCTGTTGCGCTGCCGGCGTCTCAATCTATCTCACGCTCTACCAGTGGGATGCCCGGGATACCGTCTGGGATCCGCTCTTCGGCGCGGCCTCGAGCAAAGCGGTTCTTGATTCGGTCGTTTCCCGCGCACTGCCCGTCCCCGACGCGACGCTCGGCGCCGCGGCGTACCTGGCCGAGGCCGTGCTCGCGCTGGTCGGCGGCCGCTGGCGATGGCAGACGTCGCCGTGGCTCGTCATGGCGTACGGGCTCGTCGCCTTCGGCATGGCAGCGGTCAGCGTCGGCCTGATCCTGGTGCAGGCGTTCGTCGTCGAACACTGGTGCACGCTCTGCCTGCTGTCAGCAGCGGCGTCCTTCGCCAACGCCGGACTCGCCAGCCACGAGTTCATCGCCGCCGTCGAACATCGTCTTCCGCCCATCGCAACCCTTCTGGGCGGCACTGAAAGGAACTAGCACATGACCAAGAACACCGAGGAAGTTGTCGTTGTCACCGGTGCAGGCGCGGGCCTCGGACGCGCTATCGCCTGCGAGTTCGCGAAGCAGGGCGCGAGTATTGGCCTCATCGCCCGTGGCGAGGAGCGCCTGCACGACGCCCTCGCAGAGATCACGTCGCTTGGCGGACGGGGCATCGTCGTTCCCGCCGACGTCGCCGACTCAGAGGCCGTGTTCTCCGCCGCCGATCGCGTGGTCGAGGAATACGGTCGCATCGATACGTGGGTCAACGATGCAATGACGACTGTCTTCTCCCCGGTTCACGAGATGTCACCGGATGACTATCGCCGTGTCACTGACGTCACGTACCTCGGGTTCGTCCACGGCACGCTCGCCGCGCTGCGGCACATGCGCCCGAGGAACGCCGGCTCTATCGTCCAGGTCGGCTCGGCGCTCGCCTATCGCAGCATTCCGCTCCAGTCGGCCTACTGTGGCGCAAAGCATGCCATGGTCGGTTTCACCGACTCACTGCGCTCTGAACTTATCCACGACAAGTCCGGGATCAAGCTGACCGTCGTCCACATGCCGGGCCTAAACACCCCGCAGTTTGACTGGTGCAAGAACAATCTCCCGAACAAGGCACAACCGGTCCCGCCGATTTTCCAGCCGGAAGTTGGCGCCCGCGCGGTCTACTGGGCTGCGCACCACAACCGCCGGGAGGTCCTCGTCGGGTGGCCGACGGTGAAGGCAGTCTGGGCGCAAAAGTTCGTCCCCGGTCTCCTCGACTGGTATCTGGCCCGCACCGCCTGGGACGGGCAACTCGTGGACGAGCCCGCCGCGGACCGCCCGGACGATCTCTACAGCCCGGTCGACGGGCACCAGTCGGCCCACGGACGCTTCGACGACCGCGCGCGGGAATGGAGTAGCGCGCTGTGGCTCGTCACGCGCCCCCGCTGGGCGCCGGCAGCAGCAGCCAGTCTGGTGGCCGCGGCGGGCGTTGCCGGGCTGTTCGGTCGAAAAGCCCTTAATCTCCGGCGCTAATGGCGCCTGCGCGTTTCGGCCGGCCCGGACTCGGGCTCAAGCAGATTATGCGCCGTGTTGACTAGCGCCACGTGTGAAAAGCTCTGGGGGAAATTGCCCAGCATCCGCTTCTCCGCCGCGTCGTACTCCTCCGACAAGAGACCGAGATCGTTGGCCAGGCCGCAGAGTCTATCGAACATCTGTTCTGCCTCATCGCGGCGGCCCACCATATTGAGGTTGTCGGCGTACCAGAACGAACACGCGACGAATGCGGCCTCTCCCGAAGGGAGCCCGTCCACGCCTGTGGATGTCGTGTAGCGGTGCACGAGCCCATCGTGCATGAGCTCCCGCTCGACTGCTGCAATCGTGCCCTGCACTCGCGGATCCTCCGGTGGGAGGAACCCCACCATCGGCACCATCAGCAGCGCAGCGTCGATCGCGTCCCCTCCGTAGTACTGGACGAACGCGTTCTTCTCCTCGTGAAATCCGTGCTTGCAGACATCCTGGCGTATCCGCTCTCGCAGCGCCTTCCACTTCTCCAGCGGCGCCTCCAGCCCAAATCGCTCGGCCGCCTTCACTGCCCGGTCGACCGCCACCCACGCCATCAGGCGTGAATGCGTGAAATGCCTGCGGTGCCCCCGAACCTCCCAAAGGCCTTCGTCTGGGCGGTTCCACGCATCTTCGAGGAACGCCACGATCTGTTGCTGCAGCCCACGGATGTCGTCGTTTGGGGTCAGCCCGTTCTGCGCGCCCACGTGAAAGCAATCCATGATCTCGCCGAAGACATCCATCTGGAATTGACGGTGGGCGGCATTGCCGACGCGCACCGGGGTGCTCCCCTCGTAGCCGGAAAGCCAGTCGAGTTCAAACTCCGGCAATAGCCGATCGCCGCCTATCCCGTACATGATCTGCAGTTCGGATGGTCTTCCGGCTACGGACCGCAGGAGCCACTCCTGCCAGGCTGCGGCCTCCTCCTCGTATCCGGACGTGAGCAGTGCAAAGAGCGTGAACGTCGCGTCTCGAAGCCAGCAGTAGCGGTAGTCCCAGTTCCGCACCCCGCCGAGCCGCTCCGGCAACGAGGTCGTCGGCGAGGCGACCATGCCACCGGTTGGCTCGTAGGTCAGCGCCTTGAGCACGATCAACGAGCGCATCACCCGGTCACGGTGAGGGCCTTTGTAGCGGCAGCGACTGCTCCAGCCCCGCCACCATCCGAGCGTCTCCTCGAGAAGTCTCTCAGGCTCCTTAGCCTGGCCGTCTTTCAGGTGCGACGGCCGCCACGTCATCGAAAACGGCACACGGTCACCCTCTCGCACGGTGAATTCCCCTTTCGTGCGAAAGTCCTCCCCCCGCATAGCCACGGGCGTGCGCACCTCGACCGCATTCGGTCCGGCGACGGCCGTGAAACCAAAATCTCTACGCCTGACCCACGGTATAAAGCCTCCGTAGTCGAACCGAAGCGTCAACTCGGATTCGAATTGCATCGAGCCCCGGTCACCGCGCACGATGCGGACCAGATCTGGCCTATCGCGCACACCCCCCAGCGGCATGAAATCGATGATGGTCGCGGCCCCGTCGTTGTTCTCGAACGTCGTTTCCAGGATCAGGGTCTCGTCAACGTAGTGACGGGTGACGCGGGCATCGGCGTCTTTCGGAGCGATCTTCCAGCGTCCGTTCTCCTCATCTCCCAGCAAAGCGGTGAAGCAGGCCGGGGAATCGAACCGCGGAAGGCAGAGCCAGTCGATCGAGCCGTCCTTGCCGACCAGCGCCGCCGTCCGCAAATCCCCGATGAGTCCGTAGTCTTCGATTCTTGTGGTCATGCAGTCGCCTCGCTTCGCCCATTCTTGCACCCACGTCGACGACTGCGGGGGGTTTGATATGCGTCTGTGCCCGCGTCGAGACCCGCCGCCATAGCAGGCGTCGCCAAACCCGCAGTGGCGTAAACTCGCCCCACCACGTCACCAACGAGAGGCCCTTGAGACATGGCAGCCATTCCCACCGCCCGCGGCACAATCGATTCCTCCGAACTCGGCTTCACGCTGATGCACGAGCACGTCTTCACGCGGTCGCCCGGAGTCTTCGAAGCCTGGCCCCATCTCTGGGATAGGAACGCGGAAATCGAACGCGCCGTCGCCACATTCAATGATCTCAAGGCGGCCGGGGTAGATACGATCGTCGATCTCACGACGGTCGATCTTGGCCGTGACGTGCCCGCGGTGCGGGAAGTCGCCAGCCAGGTCGAACTGAACATCGTGATGTGCACCGGGGTGTGGAGGAACCCGCCTCGCTTCTTCGCCACCGGCCGCCCGGACCCGATCGCCGATCTCTTCGTGCGCGACATTGAAGAAGGCATGCAGGGCACGGACATCCACGCAGGCATCATCAAACTCGCCACCGAGCCCACAGTCGACGAGCAGAACGACACGATGTTGCGCGCTGGCGCCCGCGCGCATCGCCGCACTGGCGTGCCGATCAGCACGCATCACGACGTGAAGACGAAGTGCGGCCTCGCCCAGCAGGACGTCTTCGAAAGCGAGGGCGTCGACCTCACGCGCGTCGTGATTGGCCACTCCGGCGACTCCGACGATGTCGCATACCTGGAGTCGATCATCGCGCGGGGAAGCTACATCGGCATGGACCGATTCGGGCTCGACGTCTTCCTTCCGTTTGAAAAGCGCGTCGAGACCGTCGCTACGCTCTGCCAGCGCGGGCACGCCGGAAAGATGGTGCTCGCTCATGACACGAACTGCTTCATGGATACCATCCCACCCCCGGTCAAAGCCACGCGGATGCCGAATTGGCACTTCCAGCACGTCTCGCGCGACGTGCTCCCGGCCCTCCGTCAACGTGGAGTCACGGACGAGCAGATCCACACCATGACGGTCGAGAACCCTCGGCGCATCTTCGAGCGCCAGGGAGCGTACTGAGGTCGTGAAAGCGGCGAAGCGACCAAGGCGTCGACCGTGACCAAGCTGATGACGGAACAGCAGGCAGTCGAACGATTCGTAGCCGATGGCGATAGCGTCTACGTCGGCTACACGAGCGTTGCCTATGGCCTCACACACGAGATCATCCGCCAGCGGAAGCGTCACCTTGAATGCGTGGGCGGCTCGGTCGGGCCGCAGGCCACGCTGTTGTTCATGGCCGGCTGCGCCGACCGCGTGCGAAGCGGATATATCGCCGGCGCCCTTCGGCCCAGCGAAGTGACCGCGATGATGGACGACGGCCGCCTCCAGTTCGAGGACTACAGTAACCAGGCCATAGCGCTCATGCTCATGGCGGGCGCACTCGGTATCCCCTTCATCCCCACCCGCTCGTTCCTCGGGTCCGACTACCTCCGGCCAGAGTTCCAGGACCACCCGGGAGGCATCCCGGGCTACCTCAAGTGGGCGGAGATGGAGTCGCCGTTCGATGGACAAAAGGTCGTCCTCCTGCCGGCGCTGAAGCCAGACGTCGCCATCCTCCACGCCCACCGCGCGGATGAGGACGGTAATGTCCAGCTCTGGGGCCACGCCGGCGACGCCAAATGGGCGTACTGGGCCGCGAAAAAACCGATAGTGTCGGTAGAGGAGATCGTCCCGAGAGACGTCATCAGAGCCGATCCCGGCCGCACCGTCGTCCCGGGATTCAAAGTCGCTGCCGTAGTCCACATGCCGTGGGGCGCCCACCCCAGCCCCTTCGTCGGCCACTACGAGGCCGACTACGGATTTCACGCCAAAACGATGTCTCGGATAGGAACCCGCGAGGGTTACGAAGCGTTCGCTTCGGAGTGGATCCACGGCGTGTCGGACCGCGCGGCGTATGTGGCCAAGTACGTCCAGGAGTTCGGCCAGGGTGTGCTCGACGGCGTGCGCGTCGACGCTGGGCCCTCGCCTCAATCCGCGATCCGCTACGGCTACGGCTCCCATCTCCGCTTTCGGCTGCCAGAAAAGGAGTCGCAATGAGTGACGACTACACCCTCGCGGAATTGATGTGCGTGGCGGCCGCCCGCGAAATGCCTCCGAACGGTGTCGTCATGCTCGGCATGGGGCTTCCCGTGCTCGCCGGCACGCTCGCGAAGCTCCTTCATGCACCGGGCATCAACATCTGCACCGAAGTCGGCGCCTTCGATTGGCAACCGCCTGCGGGCCTCACCCGCGCCCCCGTCGGCATCCACGACCTCAACCTTAATGACGGCTCGGCGATGGTCGGCGACATGGTGGACGCCCTCGGCTCGCTGCTCATGGGCGGCACCGTTGACGTGGGCGTTCTGTCGGCCGCGCAGGTCGACCGGTTCGGTAACCTCAACGCCCTGTGCATGGGGGACTACCGTCACCCGGACCGCCGGCTCGGCGGCACAGGTGGCAATACGGAGATCGCGTGCCTCGCGAAGCGCGTCATTACGATCATGCCCCAGGAACGCCGCCGCTTCGTCGACCGTGTCGACTTCAACACGAGTCCGGGTTACGTTGCCGGCCCTGGGACACGCCGCGCCGCCGGCCTCACTCCGCAAGGCCCGAATCGAGTGCTTTCGACCTTCGGGATATTTGGCTTCGACACGCCGGACGGCGGCGCTTCCGGCTCCTGCGAGATGGTCCTCGAAGCAGTGTTCCCCAACATGTCGCCCGACGTCGTGCAGATCGAGACCGGCTGGAATCTGAAGATCGCCGCCGACGTCGCCGAGATCCCACCGCCGACGTCGGACGAGCTGGCCCTTCTGCGCCGCCTGGACCCGCACAACTTCTACCTGACGCCCGGGCGCTACTGACGGGCGGAGGCCCTGATACGCGTCGCTGGTGGTGGCTGCGCCACGCGCTCCTGAGTCAGGGCGGCAAGCACGTCCGCGGCGATTTGCTGGTGCCACTCCCGGTTCTTGTGCAGTCCGTCAACGAAGGTCCCATCATGTCCGCCGCCCGACTGGGACGCCGGGTCATGCTCGATCCACGGTATCCGGCGCAGTCGGGCCGCCTCGGCCAGTTCGCGGTTGAACGACACAACGGCGTCGACGCACCGCGGGTTGTCCTGGGTGACGGCACTGTGGGGCTGTCCTGTGCCCACTACCGCCGTTGAGGTCTCCTCGAGTCGCGCCAGCCGCCCGATCGTGCTCAGGTATCCATCGACCAGCGGTCGATACCTTGTCCGCGTATCAACGCCGATCACGTGGCGCGCGAACCAGCGGAGACTTCGGTTCCGCCTCTGGGGCGTCCGTCCGCGGTTGAGCGGTGCCGTCATCAGGTCGACGCGCCCGACGATTCGCTCCGCCATTCGCCCGGCCCGGGCGCCAAACAGGTTGGAGACACGATAGGGCACCGTTCGGATCGTCAGCCCGGCTGCCGTCGTTTGCAGCACCACCCAGTCCGACGGATAGCGCTCGATCTGCTGATCGAGGTAGGCCGCGGCACCGGGCGCATCCGGTATGAACATCCGCACCACGCATTCAACCTCACCGAACCGTTGCGAAAGCTCCTGTTGAACGAGGCGCGGCCATGCTTCCCGCTCCCGATCACCGAGTCCGATTCCAAAACTGCTGCTGGTGCCGATGACCAGGAGACGCACGCACACACCTACCCGGGACGTACCGCGGATTATATGGCGCATCTTGAGCGCTAAGCGCTGTGGCCCCCTGCGGACTATCGACGATGGATCCTCCGACCCGCGCCCAACGGTCGTACCATCCCAGGACTAATCCCGGAGCACTCCCCGATGACTGTCGACCAGAAAGCGAAAGCGCAGGCCTTCCGCGCCCTCCACGAGACTCCCGGCCACTTCATCTTCCCGAACCCATGGGATGGAGCGTCCGCCCGCATCCTCGCCGGCCGCGGCTTCAAGGCGCTCGCCACGTCGAGCGGCGCCCAGGCCGCCACGCTGGGACGCCGTGACGGACGCGTATCCCGCGAGGAAGCTTTGGCGCACTGCAAGATCATCGTGGACGCCACCGACCTCCCGGTGGCCGCCGATCTCGAAAAGGGGTTCGCCGACGACCCGGCCGGGGTCGCCGAGACGATCCGCCTCGCAGCCGGCGTTGGCCTCGTTGGCGGGTCCATCGAGGACGCCACCGGCAATCCCGAGAATCCGCTGTTCGCGTTAGATGCGGCCGTCGAACGGGTCGCGACAGCTGTGGAAGCCGCGCGGCGGCTCGACTTCCCGTTCACGCTCACCGCGAGAACGGAGAGCTTCCTTCGCGGCAATCCGGACCTCGACGACGTGATCCGTCGCCTCAAGGAGTTCGAACGAGCAGGCGCGGACGTCCTCTTCGCACCGGGCCTTCCAGACCTCGAATCCGTCCGGGCGGTCTGCTCGGCGGTGTCGAGGCCCGTGAACTTCATGGTCGGGATCCCGCGGCGCTCGTTCACCGTGGCTGAGCTCACCGCAGCGGGTGTGAAACGCATCAGCCTCGCGACATCGCTCTACCGGGCGGCTATCACCGGCCTGGTCTCAGCCATCGACGAGGTACTGGAGAGTGGGACGTTCGCGTATGTCGACGAATCGATCGCGGGTCAGGAACTGAACCGGTACCTCGGCGAATAGCGATTCACGGCAGCTTCCCGACGATGATCGCGGCCAGCTTTTCCGCCGGCTGCTCATCCTGCGGCATCACGCGTGCAGCCACCCCGGTGTTGCCACTGAGCGACCCCGGTCCCTGGAACGTGATTCGCAGCAGCCCCGCCCCCTTTCGAGCCTCGACCGCTCCACTCCCTGAGTAGTAGGCAGCCTCGTCGGCGCCTGCGATCTCAACAGCCGCATGGTCGCCGCCACGCTGGTCATTCACAAACGTGAGCTTCGCCGCGTTCTCGGTGGGATAGACGTCTACGCTCCACTGCACCTGGTACGCCTTGTCGCAGTACGGACTCTCCTTTGTGAGGTTCTGGGGGCAGTCCGCCACGGACTTCACCGTGCAACTGGTCAACGCTTCCCCTTGCAGTACCGTCGCTCCCGGGTGGCTCCCCGTCTGCGCAGCGCTCCCAGCGGCTGACCCAATGTCGGCGGCTGAGAGCAGGGCACACGCGAACGCGTCGTTCTTGGGGTCACTCGTATCTCCGCTCACGGCGGTCGTCTCTTGGTGCGACGAGCCGATGGATGTCGTCGGTATGTCCGAAACCGAATCCGGGCTGGTGCTGTCACCACCCCCACAACCCGCTGCAAACGCCGCAACGAACGCCGCCACAAAGAATATGGCACATACCGGTGCGCGTCTCGTCATGCAGTCCATCCCTCCGCTGGAGCGCGAAATCTACAGTTACGCGCCGCCGATTACCAGTTAACGCGACGTCCAGGAGCCGGACACTCGATATCTGGGATCGAAGGTGGATACGACCTGTAACCCGATTCGGGTACACTCCGGCCCGAATACTGGCTTGGGATGGGTTGGATGGCGACCTGGTCACAGAGCCTACGGACGCTTCGAGAGAAGGAGAACCTCACCCGCGAGCAACTCGCCGTGCTCGCCTCGGTCGCGCCTGCGACGGTCAAAGCCTACGAACTCGGACACCGCAATCCCTCGCGTCACCTTCTCATAGCCCTCCTCGCAGCCCTCAAAGCGGACATGTATACGCGCGCGGCCGTCCTCGAAGGAGCTGGCTTCGCGCCAGACGGTCTCACGCCGTCGGAGCGTCTGCCGGACGACTTCTTCTCCTACGAAGAAGCGGTCCTCGAGATCGACCGATCACCGTTCCCTTCCTGCCTCAGCAACGAGGTGATGGAGGTGATCGCCGCCAACGGCCTCATGCAGCGCGTGTGGGAGGTCGACTTCGCGCACGATATGCGGGACCCCTTCGAGCGCAGCATGATGAGCATGCTCAGCTTCCCGAGCGTCGCCGAGCATATCGAGAACTGGGACGAAGCGGTCGGCCTCGCAATATCCATCGTCAAAGGTCACTACGGCGGCGAGGCTGCCTTCACTCCCGCTAACCCATATTTCGCCGCCGCCATCGACCACTTCCTCAAGGGGGACCCGCACTACGTTCAGCGCTTCCTCACACTGTGGGGCACGACGCCGGCGCGTCAGCGCAAGTTGCGCTTCTCGTACCCCGTGACCTGGCGTCACTCACGCGTCGGCCGCCTCCGCTTCACCGTCCAGGCTAATCCGGCCGACGCCCGCGGCGGCATCGTCTTCAACGACTGGATCCCCCTCGACGGCGCAACCTGGGACGGCCTCGCGATCCTTTCGACGGAAGATGTCGACGGTCCGCAAACGTTCGCCGGTTAGCCCGGCAGGTTCCAACAGTTCCCCGTGCCGGACTTTGCAGTCGAGTTGGCGTCAGCGACCACGGCGCAGAGCTGGGTCGCATTTGCCGGCCGGTCGCTGGTCGCAGCCACGACCACGGGACTCGCACCCCAGTAGTCGCCGGGCGCTGACTGGTCCGACGGCGACTGCGTGTTCCAGTAGAAGCGCACCCTGTCCCCCGCCTGCGACGGCGCGAACCCGCTGGTTTCGAACCACACCTGGTATGCGTCGCCGGAGACCTGGACGTTCGTGATCTTCGCCGCGGCGCTTGCGCTCCCGCCGCCACCGAGCGCGAACACCGCTGCAACGGCGGCTGCCACGACCACGACGAGCACGCCGCCGCCGGCAAGGAGCCACCGGCGTCGCCCCCCGCTCGCTGGACTCGCGCCGGCCTCGGCGCCGGATGAGGCGCGGGCTGGCGCAGCGGTGGCCGGCGCCTTTTGAACGTCGGGAGCGACTGCCGGTGAGGCGGTTGAAGGCCCATCTATGCTGGCGGCTGCCACCGCTGGGGGAACCGGCTCCGGCGGAATCGCAGGCGGCGCGGCGGGCGAGTCCGGCGCGATCACAGGCCCCGGCTCGGCCTTCGCTGAAGTGGGACTCGGGACCGCGACGGGCACGCCATGGTCGAGTGCGAAGCGCGCAGCGCCGAGCGCGATCGCGTGCTTGGGGTGGGCGTCGCGCGAGATCGGCCGGCCGGTCATCTCGCGGAGCACCTGCCCAACCAGTGGTATCCGCGACGAACCGCCCACTAGCAGAATCCGGTCGATGTCTTCGATGCCCAGGCCCGCACTGCGCACCGAGCGCTCGAGCGCCGCCGCCGTCTCCCGCACCCGCGGCCGCACGATGTCCTCCAATTCGGCGCGGGTGAGCCGCACCTCCGTCTGGATTGCAGGGAGCAGCACCGGGATGGTTGCCTCCGTATCCGCGGAGAGGGACTCCTTCGCATCGCGGCACTCCTCGCGAAGCCGCCCGATAGCCGCCCTCGCCGTCGCTCCGCCGTCGCCTTCAAGCGCCGCGCGGCCCAGCGTCTCGGCCACATGGCTGAATACCGCTTCGTCAAAATCGATGCCTCCGAGGCGTTCCAATCCCTCCGGGCGGCCGAGGATCTCGAACGATCCCGAATCGGTCTTCCGCAGGACGGCGGCATCGAAGGTTCCGCCGCCGAAGTCGTAGACAGCGACCGTGGATCCGGGCTCGATCCGTTCCTGTGACGCATAGTGCACGGCGGCCGCCACGGGCTCCGGGATGAACACCGCCTCACCCGCTTCGGCCTGGCGCACCATCTGCCGCAGCAGGTCCAGCTTGTAGTCGCCGTAGCTTGCCGGGTGGGTCACCGCGATCAACGACGGCGGCTCACCGCGCTCATCGGAAACCTGCTTGACGATCGCCCGCAGCACCTGCGCCATCAGCGCCTCCGCGCCGAACGGCGACCCGCCGACGATCATCGGCGTTGGATCACCAAGTCGCCGCTTGAACTCACGCGCGGCGCGAGCGGGTTCAGATCCGGCCCGTCGTTCGGCGGCATCGCCGACCAGGATTTCCCCATCGTCGCGAAGCACGACGATCGAAGGAATGGTCGCCGCGCGGGACCCTAACTGGACGATATCGACGCGGTCGCCTTCGGCGACGGCCGCCGCCGAGTATGTCGTTCCTAGATCGATTCCGAGGACGTACCCCACGGGAGAACTCCTTGTGAGCCGGTTTCGGACTGTGCGAGATTGTACCGGCCCATTTCGGGCCGGCGGATCGTTCAAATGGCTACAACGAGTGTCCCCAACCGTGCCTGAACCTCCAGCCACGCAGAGCGATGTCGACGCAGTTCGTGCCGAAGTGCGCGCACTTGTCGACACCGCGCGGCTCGGGGCCGAGGCGTTCGGGCGGCCCGACCTCGCGGCGGCCCAGCAGCTCGCGCTCCAACGCCTGGACCGTCCGGAGACCCTGATCGCTGTCATCGGCGAGTTCAAACAGGGCAAGAGCTCTCTCGTGAACGCCCTCCTCAACGAGCCGCTTGCGCCCGTCGATGACGACCTCGCCACGGCCGTGCTTACGCTCTTTCGCTACGCCGAGTCGCCGGGCGCTACCCTGCTCCGGCGGTCCGGCGACGAGGACGTGCGAGAACGCGTTGGGGTCGACGAGGTCGAACGATTCATTTCCGAGCAATCCAACCGGGACAACGCGGCATCCATTGAGCGCGTGGAAATCGCGGTTCCCAACGAGTTCCTCGCCACTGGCGCTGTGATCGTCGACACGCCCGGGTTCGGCGGGCTGGCCCCCGGCTACGGTGGCATGACCCTTGCCTACCTGCGGGCGGTCGACGCGGTCGTCTTCGTCAGCGACGCATCGTCGCCGTTGTCCCGCCCCGAGCTGGAGTGTCTCGCGCGCGCCATCGACGCGTGCCCCGCGGTCATCGTCGCATTGACCAAGACCGATCTCTACCCGCAGTGGCGCCAGATCGAGGCAGACGACACGGCTACGCTGGCCCGGGCGGGTGTGGATGTCCCTGTGCTCGCCATCTCCAGCGCCCTTATGGAGTACGGACGGAAATCCGGCGACCGGAGCCTGGAAGCCGAATCCGGCATTCCCACGTTGCGCGACATGATCGAGACGCTCGTCGTGGACGCTGCCCGGAGCCATGCTTCCCACCGGGCGCTGGCGGAATCGCTGGAGACGCTCGATCAGCTGCGCAGCGCGGCGGTGGCCGAGCTCGCAGCGCTGGAGGACCCCGCCACCGCTGAGGGCCTGGCGCGCGAGCTTGAGCGCCAGCAGGCTCAGCTCGATCGGCTTCGCGGGCCAGGCTCGAAGTGGTCGCAAGTCCTGGCCGACGGCTTCGCTGATGTGGTCGGCGACGCCGACCACCGCTTCCGCTCGGCTCTCCGGGAGATCACGCGCGAAGTTGAACAGGAGATCGAAGAGGGCGGTGATCCGGGCAAGCGGTGGCCGGAGTTCACGGCCTCGGTTCGCGAACGCGTCGGAGGGGCGGCGGATCGCCTGTTGTCCGACCTCGACACGGGCGGGCTTGAAGTACAGAGGCGGATCGTCGCCCTCCTCGCGGATGAGGAGGGCATCGCCGTGCCCGTCGTAGATGCACGCGGCTTTGACGCAGACAGCCTGTGGGCGGGCAAACCCCTCGAACGCCTGGGCGTCGGGCATGCCGCAGACAGCACCATCGCGACGCTTCGCGGCGGCCAGTCGGGCATCACCATGCTGAACATCATCAGCGGGCTGGCCGGCATCTCGGTCAGCCTCGTCGCGACGGCAGGCGTTGGCGTCTTCTTCGGCGGCAAACAGATCCTCGACGAACGCAAGCGCCACCTGCAGGCGAAGCGGCAGCAGGCTCGCATCGCTATCCGGCAGTTCACCGATGACGTGCAGTTTGAAGCGGGAAAGCGGCTGCGCGACCTCTCTCGCGACCTTCAACGCAGCCAACGCGACTACTTCGCACAGCGCATCCAGGATCTCTATCGGACTGCCTCCGAATCACTCGCCGCCACGCAGTCAGCGATGAAGAAGTCAGCAGCCGAGCGCGATACGGCCGCCGTGCAGCTGCGGCAGCGCATCGAGCAGCTCAGCCAGTTCGCGTCGAGGATCGCCGACGTGGAAGCTCGGCTGTGACGACGCTGGAGGCGGGCGTCGAAGCGTTGCTCGCGAAGGCTGAAGCCACGCTCGCGACATCCACGGCGAGCGCCGAACTCGACTCCCTCAGACAGCGCCTCCATGGCCCACTTCGCGTGGCCATCGCGGGCCGCGTCAAGGCCGGGAAATCGACGCTCATGAACGCCCTCGTGGGCGAGCGGCTCGCGCCCACGGACGCGAGTGAATGCACCCGCATCGTGACGTGGTACCGCTTCGGCGAGGCCTACGACGTCTCCGCGCAGCTTGCCTCGGGCGAAGCCGTCGCACTCAACTTCACCCGCGAGGACGGCCGCCTGGACGTCAGCATGAGCGAAGACCTGGCACAGCACGCCGTCCGCCTCGACGTGGCGTGGCCGTCGTCGCGGTTGAAGGGGATGACGATTATCGACACCCCCGGGCTCGGATCCGTCACGGAGGGCGTCTCTGAGCGCACGGAAGCCGCGTTGGTAGGAAAGCCGTCCGAGGGCGCCGACGCGGTGATCTACCTCCTCCGCCACGTACATAGCAGCGATGTCGCCTTCCTCGAGGCGTTCCTCGATGAGCAGGCTGCGCAGGTGACCCCGGTGAACTCGGTGGCGGTGCTGTCGCGGGCCGACGAAATCGGCGCCGGCCGCCTCGACGCCATGGAGTCGGCACGTCGAATCGCCGACCGCTACGCACACGACCCGCGGATCCGGTCGCTGGCCAGCGCCGTCGTGCCCGTCGCCGGGCTGCTGGCAGAAACGGCGGCCACACTCGAAGAACGCGAGGCAGAAGCGTTGCGAACAATCGCCCGCGAACCGGCTGACGTGCGAGAGGCTCTGCTGCTCTCGGTGGATCGTTTCCGCACCCCCGACCTTGGCACGCTCACAGTCGAGATTCGCGAAGGCCTCCTCCTGCGATTCGGCCTCTTCGGCGTGCGGCTGGCCGAACGCGCCTTTCGCGACGGACGCTGGGGGACGGCCACCGACCTCGCGCGCCTCCTCACCGTCGAATCCGGCGTGGGGACGCTGCAGGACGTGCTTCGCCACCGCTTCGCCGCGCACGCACGGCAGCTCGTCGCGCGAAGTGTGCTGGACTCCCTGCGGGCGATTGCTGAGTCGACAGCCGGCGCCGAGGCGGCGGCGCTGGCCCGGGACATCGAAGAGCTCGAGGCCTCCGCCCACGAGATCGCCGAGCTTCGCATGCTGGACCTCGTCTGGAGCGGCGCCGCGACGTTCTCTGACGACGAACGCGCTGAGGCCGAACGGCTGATGGGCGACGGTGGGCTTGCCGAGCGCGCTGGGCGCCCAGCCGGGCGCCTCTCCAGAAGATGTCAAAGCGGCAGCGCTGGCGGGCGTCGCGCGCTGGCGAGAGCGGGCAGGAGACGTCCTTGCCGACCGCCAGACCGTGAACTGCTGTGAGACAATGGCGCGCAGCTACGAGGGTCTGTTCGCCGAAGCCGCCTCGTAAAGCGCTCGCGTTCGAAGGAAGGTCAGCATGGAACTGTACGACGTCATGCGAACGACGTTCGCGGCGCGCGAGTACGAAGCCGACACCGTCCCGGACGACGTCCTGCATCGCATCTTCGAGAACGCCCGGTTCGCGCCGAGCGGCGGGAACCGGCAGGGAGGCCGCGTCATCGTGGTCCGCGAGCAGGCGACGAAGGACGCGCTTGCCGAGCTGGCAAAGCCCGCTGCGCGACGCTACGCGGCACAGTCGGCGAACGGCGAGAATCCCTGGAACAGCCTCGCGCCTCCGGGCGTCGATGCGGAGACGATCGCCGCGACCCGCGTCCCGCCAGGGCTCACCGAGCCGCTGCGCCGAGCGCCCGTCGTCCTCATCGTGTGCGTCGATCTTGGCGTCGTCGCAGCCATCGATCAGCACCTGCCGCGCGTCGGGTTGGCGGGCGGCGCCTCCGTCTATCCCCTCGCGTGGAACATCCTGCTGGCCGCCCGGAACGAGGGCTACGGCGGAACGTTGACGACCATGCCGATCGCCGAAGAGCCCGCGGTCCGAACGCTGCTTGGCATACCGGAACACGTCGCCGTGTGCGCCGTCATCCCCATCGGCAAGCCCGTCCGGCAGCTGACGAAGCTGAAGCGAAAGCGAGTGCCGGAGTTCGTCACGACCGAGCGCTGGGACGGCGAGCCGTTCCAGTAGGCGGGCCTTGCGGACGCCCTCCGGGTGCTTAGGATTGTCCGAAACGCACCGGGCGGGTGGAGGAATCCTGTGGTCGACGTTGACGCCCTGATTGACCCCGAGGTTGCCGAGGCGCTTGCGAACATGCCGCGCTTCGGCAAGTTCAGCCTCGAGCAGCTCCCGGCCATGCGCCAGCAACGCGCCGCGCAGCAGGCGCTTATCCAGCTTTCGAACGACGTGGAGCGCACCGACCACACCGTGCCCGGCGTCGCCGGCGCGCCGGACGTCACCGTCCGCGTCCACCGGCCGAAGGGGGCAACGGGAGCGCTTCCCGCCATCTACTGGATGCACGGCGGCGGCTACATGCTCGGCTCCTACGACATGGAGGACCTCCGCTTCGACCGGTGGTGCACGTCGCTCAAGTGCGTGGGCGTCTCCGTGGAGTACCGGCTTGCGCCCGAAACGCCCTACCCGGGGCCGTTGGACGACTGCTACGCCGGCTACAAGTGGGTGCACGCGAACGCCGCCCGGCTTGGCATCGATACGGCGAGGCTCGGCATCGGCGGGGCGTCTGCAGGCGGTGGCCTCGCTGCCGGACTGGCCCTGCTCGTGCGCGACCGCGGGGAGCTGCCGATGGCCTTTCAGTTGCTGGTCTACCCGATGATCGACGACCGCCGGGTGACGAAGTCGAGCAACTGGCCGGACGTCCCGATCTGGCCGCCGAGCGCCAACGAACTCGGTTGGTCGGCGTACCTCGGCAGCGCCGCGGGCGGCGACGTGCCGTTCTACGCGGCGGCGACCCGGGCTCCGGACCTCAAGGGGCTGCCGCCGGCACTCATCGTCGTCGGCGCGCTCGACGGCTTCCTCGATGAGGACGTCGAGTACGCCATGCGACTCACGCACGCCGGCGTGCCGACCGAGCTGCACGTCTACCCCGGCGGTCCCCACGGCTTCGACTCCATCACCCCCGGCGCCACGCTGGCCAAGCGCGCCCGCCACGCGATGGAGGAGTGGCTCGGACGCGTGATGCGCTGACGTCCGACCGGGAGCCTCCTCGCTAGGCGAACGGCGTCCCAAACCGCTCGCTTGAGACGACCTCTCCGAACGGCTTGCGCTTCTTCTTCCCGAGACCGATGCGCGCTACAGGGTAGCCAAACGGAACGATCGCAAGGACGTCCATCTCATGTGGGATGCCGACGATCGGCTTGACCCACTCGAGGTTGCCGAACCCGACCCAGTTCGAGCCGATGCCCTCGCCCCACGCCGCGAGCATCATCGATTGGACCGCGCGGCTCGCATCGGAAACGGCGTACTTCGTGAGGTCGGTGACCACGACAACGGCGAGCTTCGACTGAGCAATGTACGGGCCTGAGCCAGCCTGGGACCCCATCTGCCGTAGCGTCTCCGGGTCTTGTACCGCAATGAAGTGCCACGGCTGCGCGTTCATCGAACTGCCGGTGAGCCAGGCGGCTTCGACGATGCGGCGGACCGTCTCCTGCGGAATGGGAGCGTCCTGGTACTGGCGAACGGCCAGCAGCGTACGGATGGCGTCGAATACGTCCATGGGAACCTCTCTTATGCGCGCTCCAGGGATGGTCACACAGTATCCACGTTCGCGGGCTCGGACACAGAGCCCCGTGTCAGTGCGTGGCTTCGATGATGCGCTGACGGGTCGTTCACGCGAGGCGTATATTCGCCGACCACACACCTGAGCGAGGGAATGGCCGTGGCAGGAGCGCTGGAAGGCGTCCGCGTGCTCGATTGCACGCAGATTATCGCGGGCCCGCTCGCCGGGTCGCTGCTCAGCGAGATGGGCGCCGACGTGGTGAAGGTGGAGCCGCTGGAGGGGGAGCCATGGCGGCTCCAGGCGGAGTTCGTGCCGAAGGAGAGCCGCAGCTACATCACGATGAACCGCGGCAAGCGCGCCATCGCCCTCAACTTCAAGGACGCCCGCTCCGCGCCCATCCGCGACCGACTGATCAACTGGGCCGACGTCGTCCTGACGAACTACCGCCCGGGCGTGCCAGAGCAGCTCGGGATCGACTACGAGAGCTGCAAGCGCATCAAGCCGAACATCATCTACTGCGAGAGCACCGCCTTCGGCAAGGATGGCCCCGACGCGATGCGCCGCGGCTACGACATCGTCGCGCAGGCGATGAGCGGCTTGACCACGTCGAATCCCAATCTCAACGCCGATGGGCTGCCGCAGCAGGTCGCGTTCGCCCCTTCGGACGTCGTCACCGGCGTTGCCATGGCGTGGGGCATCACGGCGGCGCTGTTCCACAAGGAGCGCACGGGCGAAGGGCAGGCGATCAACGCCAGCCTCCTGCTCACGGGGCTCTTCCTGCAGGCGGGCGCGAAAGAGATCGTGGCGATGGACACGGAGCCACGCGCCGCTCGCCTCGAGCGGCTGCGGGAAGCACGCGAGCGCGGCGCCACCATCGCCGAGATCTACGCCGAGCGGCGCGCGGCGATGCCGGAGCTTTCGGGGAACATCTACTACCGCCCCTACCAGACGCAGGACGGTTACATCGCCGTCGGCTGCCTCGGGCCGGCGCCGCGGGCGCGCTTCCGCGAGGCACTGGAGATGCACGATCCGCGCTACGAGCCCGGTTTCGACCAGGCACAGCTGCGTGAGGTCGGCGCGGCACTGGTCGCCGAAGCCGAGGCGAAGTTCAAGTCGCGGACATCGGACGAGTGGCTGGCGATCCTCGACGCAGGCGGCGTTGCCGCGGGACCGGTGCGCTTCGTGGACGAGCTGTGGGACGACCCGCAGGTGGTGGCGAACGAGTACATCGCGACGTACGAGCACACGCTCCTGGGACCGCTCCGCGGCAACGCACCGCTGGTGCGCATGAGCGCAACGCCGACGCGCGTGCAACGCGGTTCGCCGATGCTGGGCGAGCACACGGACACGGTGCTCGGCGACCTCGGGTACAGCGCTGACAGAACTGGCGCAGCTGCGCGGCGACGACGTCATCCGATAGACGACCAGCACGGCCCGAGTGTGTCCGGCGGGCGAAGAAATGCCCGGGCGTTTTTTTCAGGGTTCCACCGCGGTTCACCACGGTTCGAACGCGGTTCGCGCGAACCGTGAACGCGGTTCGTGGGAACCGTGAACGCGGTTCCATCGAACCCTGGCGCGGAGACTGACGAACCATGGGAGCGGCGCTGGCCGCCGAGGTGCGAAGGAGCCAACGCGGGCACGGGAAACGGAGCGCAACGAGCCGAAGCATGGGGCGAAGGTGGGGGGATCGGCGGCTAGCGAGAAGGGCCGGCTGACGCGCAGCCACTAACTGGAGCGGCCCGCCGCGATACGCGGAAGACAGGTTGGGTCGCGCCCGCCGGACGTGGACGGCTGGCGAGGCGTATGTCGCAGGCTGAACGGTCGCTGGCTGGAAGAGTTCTAACTGAGTTCTCACGCGTCGAGCAGCCAATTTCCATTGCACCGACATAAGGATTACCCCTACTGTTCACACTGCCGTCACTCTCTCTACCGCTCGGTAGAGATTGAGTAGCCAAAGGTCGCTGCGGGGCGACCGGCTGCAGCGGACGAGCAGAGGGGTTTCTGGGATGACACTCGCGCTCTACGGAAAGTCCAACCGACGACGGATCGTTCTGATCGTATTCGCGCTGCTGGCGCTCATGGCGGCGACGGCGGGCGGGGCGGTGCTGCGCCAGGAAAGCTCGGCGGGGGCGCTCTCCACCAGCCAGCTCGCGCCGACGGGTGATGGTTTCTACAAGGAATGGACGAGAGTGAACCCGCCGAGTGGTACACACTACTCGCATGTCAGTGACGCTTGCGACTCTGGAGACAGCGGTTGGGTGACCTCGGCGGGAGATACGTCCAGAGAGTCGTACAAAGTCGACCTGTCGTCGATTCCTAACAACACTTCGATCGTCACGGGCGTAACGGTGACCCTTTGCGTTCGGGAGGACAGCGGACACACCGGAACGGTGAAAGCGTCCGTGCGCACGGGTGGAACGACGGATACCGACGGAGCGGAAGTTCACCCAACGACGGGCACCTGCACGGCGATGTCCGCGGACACCATCGACATCCCGAATTTCGTGAAGACGAGCAGTTCGCCGTTGGAGATCGGAATCCTAAAAAGTACCGGCAACTCCAGCTCCGTTTCTCTCTGCTCGATAAGCGCCGTCGTCAACTATGTTTCCGCACGTAACGTGCGCGTCGAGAAGGTTGCGGCGGCGGGAAATCATCCGGCGCAAGACTTCCAAGTTGCCGTCGGTAGCACCAGCCAACCCGTGCACATTTCCAGCAACTCAGCAGGACCTGGCAACGCTGTTTCGTACACTGTCGAGGACGCCAATCAGTCGGTGACGGAGACCGTTCCCGTCAACTGGGCGCTCGACGGATACGCGGTCGTAGCTGACCCCAACGGCGCCACACAGTGCACAGGCTCCGAGAACTACACCAGCTCGAACGGCTCCACCACGATCACGTTGAGCGGAAACGTGCTCGTCTGCGTGAAAAACCACTACGTGCCGCCACGCACCATCCGCGTTCGCAAGGTAGCCGGCGCGCCGGCCACTCACCCCGCTGCGACGTTTCAGGTGACGATCAACGGTAGCACGCAGAGCTTGAACCAGCTCACGGCCAACAGCGCGGGGCCGACAACAGCGAAGAGCTACACCAGCGTCCCCGACAGTCCACAGACCGTCACGGAGCAGGCGCTGACGAACTGGACGTTAGACGGCTACGCGGAGAAGGCTGACCCCAATGGCACGGCGACATGCGACGGCTCCGAGACTTACGCTCAGAGCGGTGGAAGCTTCGTCACGTCGCTAACGGGAAACATCTTGGTCTGTGCGAAGAACCACTATGCCCCGCAGCGAAACATCAAGGTGCAGAAGGTTGCCGCCGCGCCCGCGACGCATCCGGCCGCATCGTTCACGGTCACCATCGGTGGCGTCGACAAGACGCTCAGCCTCTCCGCCAATACGGCCACTTCCACAATCGGCTCCGGCCAAACCTTCAGCAGCGTGCCCGGGGACCCTCAGACGATCACTGAGTCCAGTACGGCGAACTGGGTAAACGACGGTTTCGCGGAAAAATCCGACTCAGGGAGCACCACGTGTAACGGCTCGGAGTCCTATACGTCAGGTGCGAGCTTCACGACGTCTCTTACGGGGAACATCGTCATCTGCGTCAAGAATCACTACGTCGCCCCGGCGCCGAACCTCACGGTCAGCAAGTCCGATGACGTAAACGGCGTCGTCGCGTCCGGAGCCGACTTTGCTTGGACGATGACGGTCCACAACCTGGGAACGGCGACGGCAACCTTTCACAACGGCGATGTGATCCTCACCGACACGCTTCCCGGCGGGCCAACCTACGACGCCAACCCGACGAAGGGTCCGACGCACACCGGAATCAGCAATAGCGACTTCAATCAGATCGCTTGCGCTCGCTCGTCCAACGTCGTCACCTGCACCGCCACGGGCACCGTCGATATTGCTGCCGGTGGCGGCTTCTCAGCGTCGATCACGGCGAACAACGTTGGTCAGGGTTCGTACACCAACCCCACGGCCGGAAGCTGCAAGGTCGACCCGAACAACGCCGTCACGGGCGAGAGCAGCGAGAGCGACAACGACTGCATCCCTGACACGGTCGTTGTTGGGAGCCCCGCCCAGCACCACTACGTAACCCTCTACAAGGCCATCTGTCCCTCGTACCCGCTCGTTCCGGCGAACGAGAACCAGTCCAACGGCGACGACACCGGCGGCCAGTGGCCGCTGCTCGACACCACGCTGCCGCCGCACGCGCAGCTGAGCGACGTCGGCTCGAACTGCGCGCTCGACAGCGGCTGGTACTTCCGCCTCTTCGCGTCCGACCCCGGCCATGACCCGGTCGGGGCCACCCCCCTCGACGTTGTCGGACCCACCGATGCACAGGGCGCCTACAAGCTGGACCTCGATAAGACGATGGGCGGCCAGAACCTCTGGGACCTGGTCAACACGACCGGCGGCCTCTGGGTGAAGGAGTACGCCGCGGCCGGTACGCCGGACAAGCCCGGCTATACGTTCGGCGCACTTCGGTGCTACTACGACTCGCTGAATGGCGACAACGATGAGTTCATCTCGGCCCAACCGGGGAGCACGAACAGCGGCGCCAAGGCGTCCGATTTTTCCGAGGGCAAGGCGATCTGCATCGCCTTTAACGTCGGGCCGCGGACGCTCCACGTGAAGAAGTCGGTGCCTGGCGCGAACGTCGACTCCACGGCGTTCCAGATCCAGCTCGATGGCACCGGATCCTTCGACGTGTCGGAGAGCACTCCGGTCACCACGAAGATCGATTACAGCGCCCACACGATCCAGGAACTGGCACCGCCGGGCGGCTACGCTGCCGATGGTTGGAAGATCTTCACTGGCAACGCGGCCTGTGATGCCTCGTCACCGCGGGCTTCTGGCACCGGCACAACGCTCGCCAACATCCCCGCCGGCCAGGAGACCGATATCACGGTCTGCTTCTACAACAACCTCACCACCGACCTCACGGCTACGAAGACCGACAGCGTCTCGGGTAACGCAATCGTCGGCGTACCGTTCAACTGGACGATTCACGTTGCCAACAGCAGCGGCACGGCGACCTTCGGCACTGGCGCGGTGATCCTGTCGGACACGCTCCCCAACGGCTTTGGCACGCCGACGTTCGTGCTCCAGCCCAATCAGCCTTCGAACCAGAGCGGCGTGACGGGCACTATCGCGTGCTCGATCACGACGAATGTCCTGACCTGCACCGCCTCCGGCGGGAACGTAGTGCTCAGCAGCACGGCATCGTTCGATATCGTGCTCTCGGCCACGTACCACGCGCCGGGTAGCGCGGCCAACGGCAGCCAGGACTATCCGTGCTCGGTGAACCCGGGGCCGAGCCCCATCTCCGAAACGAATTCCGGCAACAACACCTGCGCGGATACGGTGGTCGTTCACACCCCGGGCGTTCCAACGTTCCACAAAGCGGCCGCCGCGGTGCCGATCGTGGGCCACGAGGCCCGTTGGGTCATCACCATTGCCAACACCGGGACCTATGCCATCGATCGGACCGTCACGGTAACCGACGCGAACACGAGCTTCGTGAGCTCTCCGCCCGACGTCACTGGCAGCTCCTGCAACGCGGCGAACACCCAAGGCGGGTTCGACGACTCTCCGTACACGTGCACCCTCAAGGCGGGCGGCACCATCACGCTGACGGTCGCGACCGACATCAGCAGCGTCGACAACCAGTGCCAGGGCACCACCGTGCACAACCAGGCGACGTTGAGCGGGACCGGGCTAGACAACCAGACATCCGAGAATCCGGGCATCGACGTTCCGGGCGTACCGGCGAAGTGCGACCGCGTCGTCACCATCTGCAAGCTCATCACGCAGAACAACGATGGCGTCGCCGACAACATCGCGTCGCTCACCTTCGGCGTGACGGGAAATACGAAGTCGGCGACGAACTCGGTTACCGTCACCGGCGTCGGCGAGGGCAGCGAGGCCTGCGAGAACATTACGGTGCTGCAGGGCGACAACCTCACGGTTACTGAGCCCGACCTCGGAACGGGTTGGACGCTCTCTGATATCACCGGCGCGACGACGAAGAACACCGGGACGCGCACTGCGACGCTCGCCGCAGGCGCGTCGCCGGCGACCATCACGTTCGTCAACGTCCACGACTTCCAGACGCGCGACGTGAACGTCTGCAAGTCGTTCGAAGCGAATACCGACGGGGTCACGGACACGTTCACGTTCGTCGGGACGCTGCACGAGCACGGCGAGAACGTTGTTTCGAGCGACCACACCCTGACTTTCACGGGCCTTGCCGAAGGCGGCACGTCGAACCCATGCAACACGATTTCCGTGGCCAAGGGCGCCTCGGTCAGTTCGGCAGACATCAGCGAGAGCTCCGTGGCCGACTATGGCGGCAAGAGCTGGGCAGGCAACGCGCCGGGATACCCCAGCATCTCAACCGACTCGACAGACCACTACACCATCCACAACAAGGAGATAGACCGTACGCGCTCCATCCAGATCTGCAAGACGGTGGAGCCTAGTGACGACGACGTCGAGTCGGGCGGCGACTTCGTGTTCTCCATCACATGGAACACCAACGTGACGGCTCCGGACGTCACCATCAACGCACCCGAAGGCAGCACAGCGAACGCTCAAACCGGGGCGTTCTGCCAGTCCGTAGCCAACCTGCCGGCGGGCTACGACATCACCGTCGCCGAGAAGACCAGGCCAGCCAACTGGGCCGACTTTGACAACACCTATCCGAAGGTGAAGGTCGGCGCGGCGGCGACCGTGAACGGCGTTTCGTCCGGTATCGTGCCGAAGAGCGCCAACGGCGACACCATCACATTCACTAACAAGCCGGCCTTCCTCACGCGCGACATCTACGTCTGCAAGTACGTGCAGGCAAACAGCGACGGCGTGAACGACGGCGGCACGTTCAACTTCACGCTGACGTGGAAGAACGCAGCTAGCCAGGACGTCTCGCAGCAGCTCACGCGCAACGCGTGGGAGAGCGTCGGCCTGAGCACCGAGCACCTGACGAAGGACTGCGGAGGCGCGAATGGCGTCGCCGTCGCCGTCCAGGTACCCAAGGGCAAGGACGTCACGGTCACCGAGGACTCAGGCCCGTGGAACCTCAACACCGAGAGCGACGCCAACTTCCCGAAGGTCGATCATGGCGCTAGCCCGGCGTTTGGGACGAACGGCCCGGCGTTCAGCGTCAGCTCAGCGGCGAACACAGCCGGCGACTACCTGAACTTCCAGAACCGCCGCATCGACCGCGAGCGCACGCTCACCATCTGCAAGGCCGTCGATGCGAACTTCGACGGCGTCAACGAGGGTGGCGACTTCACGTTCAAGGTGTCCGACGCGCTGCATGCACAGGTCGGGGGCGATCAGACGCGCACGGCCTGGGAGTCCACCAACGGCGGGCACCAGACCAGCGACTGCGGCGGCACGACCGTGACACTGCTCCAAGGAAAGGCCTACACCGTCACTGAAACCGGTGAGCCGGCGAGCTGGCAGGACGACGCCGCGCTCGGCTACCCGAAGAACGACGCGGGAGGCGGTGCAACGGCGAACGTGCCCGGCGACAACAACAACTTCACGGTGACGTTCAGCAACCGCACGGTCGACCGCAAGGTCGATGTGCAGGTCTGCAAGGCCGTTATCCCGAACAGCGACAACCTCGTCGATGGCGGCGAGTTCAAGTTCACGCTGAGCCAGGCGAATGCGACCGACCAGACGTTCACGATCATCCGCGTCGAGGCCGCCAGCGGCTCGTCGTGCGAGACACGATTGGTCCTCGAGAACGTCGCGTGGACCGTGACGGAGCTCGCGGATCGCCCCGGCAGCGGCGGCCTCACCGGCACGTGGACCGGCGACGACGCCTCCTACCCGCAGAACTCGAAGGACGGCGCCGTCAAGGATTCCGTGGCGAGCATGGGCGCCACCGACTCCGTCGTGACGTTCACGAACAAGATGCAGGACCGCACGCACACGCTCCAGGTCTGCAAGGTCGTCTCGGACAACGGCGACGGTGATTCGACCGACGGCGGCACATTCCACTTCGACGTGACCGGCGGCAACCCGCAGCCGGCATCGTTCGACCTCACGGTCGCCGAAGGTTCGGATAAGTGCCAGGACGTGACTGTCCTCGACGGTTTCACGCAGTCGGTGTCGGAGACCGAGCCCAGCGGCTGGATCGACGCCAAGGACTATCCGAAGTGGACAACGATGGCCCAGACGCAGACCGTGGCAACGATCAACGGTAGCGGCACGAGCACGGGAGAGATTGCAGGCTCCAGCATCTCGGCGACGTTCACGAACAAGGCGCGCCCGAGCCAGAGCGTGACGTTCCTCAAGGCCATCTGCCCCTCGTTCGAAGTCGTCCCGTCGAACAACCCGAAGGACGACTCCTTCGGCCAGAACGACCTGCCGACCGGTTACACCGAGGCGGACCTTGCAGCGCAGTCCCCCGCGGCCGGAGTGCCTGTCGGCACGGACCTTCCGGATGGCTGCACGCTCGCGTCGGGATGGACGTTCGACCTGTTCACCCTCGGCGGGACGCCGCTCGGGATCAGTGACGACCGACGGCACCACCGATGCCACGCCGCTCACCAAGGACCAGATCGACGCTCTCGTGGCGGGCGGCATCAACGTGAAGGAAGAGACCCAGGACGGCTACAGCTTCGCGGCACTGAAGTGCTACGACGACCACCAGTACCTGGACAACTCAGAGAACCTCGTGCTGCCTGATGCGGCCTCGTCGGCCACGGCGAACGTCAACTGCGTCGCCTTCAACGTGGCCACGGGCAGCATCAGCGGTGCGAAGTACGACGACCTCAACGGCGACGGACTCAACAACGACGGCGGCTTCGGCCTCCAGGGCTGGGAGATCACGGCGACGCGCATTGGCGGAAGCCCGGTGTTCACGACAACGACGGCCGCCGACGGCACGTACAGCTTCAGTGACATCCCGCAGGGGACGTACGACGTCTGCGAGACGCTGCAGTCTGGCTGGACCAACACCGCGCCGCTCTGCGTGCAGGTCAACGTCGGTGGTGGCAGCGACGCGAAGGGTGTGGACTTCCTCAACTTCGAGGACGCCACCATCTATAACGTCAAAGTCGTCACCAACGACGCCGCTGACACGACGGACTTCACGGCCGAGGTGACCGGTCCCGAAGACTTCACCTCCAGCACGTTCCACCAGGGCGCGCCCGCGAGCGACATCGTCACCCACGGCGGCGACTACACGTCGAAGGAGAACACCCTCGCCGGGTTCCAGTACGTCGGCACGTACGTCGGCCAGTTCGGCGACGGGCACGCCATCTGCCCAATCACGAAGCCGGAAACGGCGTCGACCAACGGGGCGACGACGACCGTCATCTCGGGCGCGAAGGTCGTCTTCTGCCACTACAACGTCGAAGTCGGCTCGGTGCAGCTCATCAAGGATGAGACGCACCAGTCGGCCGGCAGCGAGACGTGGAACTTCACGTCCGCCATCCTCGCCAACCCGGCGCTCACCACGCCGTTGAATGCGTCTGGCCCGAACGGCCCGCTCGCATCGTCGGCAAACCAGGTCTTCAACAACATCCCGGTCGGCTCCTACACCATCGCCGAAACGCAGGGACACAACATCTGCGTGACGGGGTCGGCATCGACCGACTACCAGACGAATGGCGCTGGCAGCCGTCGACGCCGTGCCGAATCCCGATCCGGCCACCAACGTCGTCGGGAGCGGGAACGTGGCCTTCACTGTCGAAAAGGGCAAGCAGACGACGATCGTCTTCGAGAACCAGGGCTGCGGGACCGTCCTCTCGACCTCGAGCCTCGCGGTGAAGAAGTTCGCCGACCCGGCGGCCAACTTCAAGGGCACCACGCTCCTCAGCGGCTGGGAATTCACCGTCAGTGGGACAACGACCCTCGGCGCCCCGCTGACGCGGACGACGACAACTAACAACGTCGGCGTCGCGCTCTTCCCGGACCTCCCGGACGGCTCGTACACAGTGACCGAGACGCTCCAGGCCGGGTGGAAGGTCGTCGGCTCGAAGTACGTCATCGGCGGCAGCGGGACGCAGCCCGGCCTGAGCCGCGACTTCACGATCGGACTCGAGGAGAACAAGGAGATCGACTTCTTCAACCAGCCGCTCGTCGCCATCAAGGCGACCAAACTCGAAGTCGTCGGCGGCACCACGCAGGCTGGAGAGGGCTGGCTCATCACGATAAGCGGCTGCGGGTTCAGCGACTCCCAGCCAACCGGCGCCGACGGCTCGGTGACGTTCCCGAACCTCCTGCCATGCAACTACACGGTTTCGGAAAAGGTGGATTCGAAGCCAGGCTTCGCGCCTGCCGGGGCCGTGACGAAGTCCGTGAACGCCACAACGCCCGGGCAGACCGTGCTCGTTGGCTTCGAAAACGTGGCGCTCGGGTTCTGCACGACGTGCACCAACGTAGAGCCGACACCGACGCCCACGACCGTGCCGCCTACCGCGACGCCAACGACCCCCGCGAATCCGACGGCGACGCCTGTGCCGCCGACGGCGACGCCGACGATCGTCGACATCACGCGCGGCGAGAAGACGCCGGGACCCGGCATCACGCCTATCGCGCCGAATACGGGCAATGGGCTCTTCGGCACCAGCAGCGGCTCAACGAACATGCTGCTGGCACTGATTGGCGCCATCACGCTCGGCGGCGGACTGCTCGTCCTCGCGGCCAGCCGGCGGCGGAGGTCCTAGACTCCGCCCGGCACAGTGGCGACAACTACGAGAGGCCCCGTTTCCGGGGCCTCTTCGTTACTCGCTGGTGACTCGCCCCGGCCTCAGGGGATGGTTTCCTTCGTGGCGCCGGCCTGTTGGACGCTGATCGTCCCGCCGGCGATGCACATCAACTTCGATGTGTTGTCGAGCATCGGCTTGTTGTTGACCATCACGGTGGGCGCCCCCGGTACCCACGGCGCCGGTGTATTCGGAATGCACGGGCCAGGCGTGAGCACGCCTAGCGCCGCCGCCGTCGCACTCGCGGTCGGTGGATTGAGGATGCTATTGCAGACGCCGAAGGGGAGGATGTTGGCGAACGGCTTGTTATCCATGGTGGTGGCCGCGAGCTTGTTCTCGACCATGACCGGCGGGCCCATGGGAATGACGACGAGGCTCGAGGGGGCGGCGCCCATAGTGCACTGAAGGGTGGCGCCCAAGCAGACTGGTGTTGCCATGGCCTGAGTTTAGCCATCACGACGCCGTCGTCCAAGGGTTCCATAGCGTTACATCGCCGTATAATCCGCCAGACCGCTGATCGGGCCGCAGCCAGGAAGCTGCGGCGCCCGCCAGCGCGTGGGGAGAGGTGGCAGTGGCCGAATCCTTTGACCCGGACCGCGAACGCGCGTGGGTGCGCTGGCTCCTGTTCGCGCCCGGGTTGGCGGTGCTCGTCGCCTGTGCGGGCGTGCTCGTTTACCAGCTCGAACTCCGCGCGACGTCGACCGCCGACGCCGCCGAATCGTTGAACAGCGCGGAGGTCTGGAACTTCGTCCCAGGGACGGTAGCGGACCTCAGTTCGACGGCCGTGCAGCTCTGCGCGGTGGACGCGGGCCTGAAGTCGGCGACGACTGATGCGGATAAAGCGAGTTGGGCTGCTCGGCAGGTGACGCTCGAGGCACACTACGAAACCGTCGCCGAGGCCTACGACGAGCGCGTGAGCGACACGATTCACAACGGCAACGTGCGGCCGTGGGACGTCTCCCCGGTCGCGCCGCCGTCATCGGTGTCGAAGGACCGGTCCTGCCTCAAGATCGCGGACGCTCCAGCGAAGCCGGCCGACCCGTACACCGCGACGGACCGCTTCCTGACGCTCGACCAACTCGATGCCGCGGCCGCGGCCGCCGGCTGGCCGATGACGGATGGCTGGTGGCCCGACATGCGGAAGATCATCCAGTGCGAGACGCACAGCCTCGACCGCTTCGCCCACAACGTCGACGACCCGAACGGCGGCAGCTACGGCCTCGCGCAACTGAACGGCACGCAGCACTTCATCAGTTCGGGCGAAGACTTCAACCAGTGGATGGACCCCGTGGTGAACCTGCGGGTGGCGCTGTGGCTGCGAACGGTCCGCGGACACTTCGGGGGATCAGGCGGCTGGATGATCTGCTCGGAGCGCTGGGGAATCCAGTAGCTGGCGTTGGACGAGGCGCCGAAACACAGGCGCACGTCCGCGAACCTGACGGCACCGTTCGCGGGCGAGTCTTCAGCAAACTGCTATCAATTATGTCGAGTAAAGCCCGGACACTGAAAAGGTCGCTGCGTATCATAGCGCCGCGCCCGCCTCAGTTGATGGCGACATTCTGGCCCGGCCAGGGTCGGGGTGATCGCTCGTTGGGGCTGTTTGTCGCGTTTTCCCGGCTGCGCCGGGCAGGCGCCCAGCAGTCGCATGCCGACGTCCCTCCGGGGGCGGGTCGTCATACGCAGAAAGGTGTGGGTGTGGACCGAAAGGGAGTCCCGGCAGCAGCGTCGCGTGGCGCCAGGACGTTGGGGTGGTGGTTGTTCGTGGTCTGCATCTGCGCTGTGGCGGCGTGGGGCCACAGCCTCCCTGCGCGCGCAATCGGCGAAGGCGTCTTCAGCCTCGATCACGACCATTACGAAGGAAACGAAGGTGAACTGCTCACCGTCGGCATCACGCGCTCGAGCGGCGGAACGCTGACGTCCGACATCACGGTTACGGTCCAACTCGTCGGCGGCACCCCCGGCCTCGACTATCCGAACGCCGCCATCACGCAGATCGCGACGTTCAAAGCGGGCACGAACGTGTCGTCGATGAACGTCCAGTTCCAGACGAACAACAACAACAAGCTGACGGACCAGCCGGCCAACGGTGGGCCGCCGATCTATGTGAACCTGCTCAGCGTTTCGTGCGGGAACCAGTGCCTTCCACCCAGCGCGCAGACGCTCTCGACGGTGACCATCCTGGGCCGGAGTGCGCCGCGGGTTCTGAGCGTGACGCCGAAAAGCGGAGGGGACCTCAGCGCTTTGGGCGGTGTGCCCGTCGCGACAACCATCACGGTCACCGGTCAAAATTTCCCGACTACCAACTGTGACGGGTCCATCAGCGCAGCCCAGGCGCCTCTACCCGCGCTGACCATGGCGGCCGCGGGCCGCTGCGCCCTCGACTTGCTATGGTTTCAGCCGTCCGCGCCCACTGTGGAGAAATTCCACTCGCCGGTCGTCGTCCTGAGCCCGACGGTGCTGCAGACGACACTGCCTCCGAGCGTGGCGCCCTTTGACGCCGTACCGTACGACCTTCGATTGGCGATCGAGGACCCGATTCTGACGGTGTCGACTCAGTCGGACGCGGGCTTCACGACGCCGTTCTACATTCTCAGCGCCGCTGGTCCGGCCGACAGGTACACATACACGCATGGCCCAACCATCACCTCCATCGTTCCCGGCAACGGGCCCGTAACCGGCGGCAGCCTTGTCACGATCCACGGCACTGGTTTCGCCTCGCCCTGCTCGGTACAGTTCGGCGGCGGGCCTCCCGGCACGAACTGCACGGTCATCAGTGACACTGTTCTTACGGTAGTCTCGCCCCCGTCCCCGAACGGCCTCGCTGTGCCGGCCGATGTACAAGCCACCGTCAACAGCTTGATAACCCCCATCACCCCGAGACGCGCTTCAACTACACCGGCCTGCCGACCATTGCCTCCATTAGCCCGGCGACTGGCCCGTCCGGTGGCGGGACGCTCGTGACCATCGTTGGTACTGGCTTTACGGGGGTCGGCTGCCAGCCGTGGACGTTGCCGGGGCCGCCACCGACGATCCCGCCCGGCAACTCGAAAGTGACGTTCGGGGCCACGCCTGCGCTTGGCTGTTCGGTCGTGAGCGACACGCAGATGTACGCCACGGCGCCTCCCGGCGTGGGCGTTCAACAGGTTCAGGTGACCAACAACGCCACGGGATCGAGCCTGTTCACGAGCGCTGCCAACTTCACCTACGTCTCGGGCCCATCCATCTCGTCGCTGGAGCCGCCTGCCGGACCTCCCCAGGGCGGTGGTAGCGTGAAGATCCACGGCTCCGGGTTCGCGCCCGGCGCGATCGTGACCTTCGGCGGCGTGCCCGCGCCGTTCATCACGTTTAGCGGCAGCACGCTGCTCGAAGTCACGGCTCCCGCCGGCACCGGCATGGTCGACGTTGTCGTCAGCGTGAGCGGCGTCACCAGCCCGATCTCGCCGGTGGACCTCTACACGTATTCGTCGCCCGTGGTTTCGAGCGTCCTGCCCAACGCAGGACCGCCCGCCGGCGGCACGATCGTCGTGATCGACGGTGCGAACTTCACGGCCGACTCGACCGTGCAATTCGGTGCGCTCACCGTCCCGGCGACGTTCATCAGCACGGTGCAGATCCAGGCCACGGCGCCGGCGTTCGGTGCGCAGGGCGTCGTCGACATCCGGGTCACGACTCCCAACGGCCAGAGCGCCATCAACCCGAACGACATCTTCACGTTCACGTCCGGACCGATCGTCGCGGGTGTCAACCCGGGAACCGGGCCAACGTCCGGCGGCATCCCGGTGATCATCACGGGCACGAACTTCGCGGCGGGAGCGACGGTCACGTTCGGGGGCAAGCTCTCCGACGCCGTCAACTTCAACAGCGCGACGCAGCTCACGGCGCTGCTGCCGGCGTCCTCGGCGCCGGGCGCGGTCGACGTCGTGGTGACCACCGGCGGCGGAGTGAGCCCGTTGTCGACGGTGGCGAAGTTCACCTATAGCGCAACCATCCCGGTGATCGCGGGCATCAGCCCGGACAAAGCGGCCACCGTCGGCGGCCAGTCCGTCGAGATCACGGGCACCGGGTTCCTCGGCGTCACGTGCCCGGACGGGGTGAAGTTCGGAACCACGGTCGCTACAGCCTGCACCGTGAACAGCGACACCAGCATCACCGCCGTGGCCCCCGCGAACGTCCCGGGCCAGACGTTCCTCGTGATCACATCTTCCTCGGGTAGCAGCGAGATCGCGCTGAACTTCACGTACACATCCACGGCTCCGCCGGTCGACGGCGGCGGCGGTGGGGGTGGCGGATCAGGAGGCGGCAGCGTCTCCGGCGGCGAGCTCCCCGCGCCCACCGGAGAACAGGTGGTCTACAGCCTGAGCTTCCGCTGGACGCTGCTCGTGTGGCGAGGCGCGGACGGCCTCGGCGTTACGCGTGCCATGCAGGGTGCGGCCACGACCCCTGTCGACGGCCAACTTCCGACCGACATTTCCAACAAGATCGATGCGATCTACGGCTGGGATCCTGTGTCCGCGTCGTGGCTCGCCTACTTCACCGGAGTCGAAGTGCCCGGTGCGAGCAACCTCTTCAACCTCAAGCGCGGAGGCGTCTACTGGATCTCACTGAGCGATCCCGCTGGCGCCACGTGGCTGATCACCGACGGCTGACCGAACGGCCGCCGTCGGACGATTCTGTACGTATGCTGAAGGCTCGCAAGTGCGCCAGCGGCGATGGGCAGCTATCCTCTTCGTGGCGCGCTGGTCACGCGCTTGAAGGTGTCGGTGCGGTTGTTGGGGTAACTGGTTGAAATTCGGCTCGCTTTCTATCACGACTACGGACGGAAGGACTCGCGACTATCCGATCGACCTTCCGTCGCTCGTAGTTGGCCGCGCCGATAGCAACAGCATCGTCATCGACGACCTGAGCGTCTCCCGCCGGCACGCGCGCCTGGTTATCGACTCCGGGCGCCTCATGGTCGAAGACCTTGCGTCGGCCACCGGGACCTTCGTCGGCGACGTTCGCATACCACCCAACACGCTGAGCCTCGTCGGCGACGAGCAGACGATCCGCTTTGGTGACGTCGAAGCGCGCTACAACCCCGAGGGGAGCGAGTCGCCGGTGCCGCTCGCTGTCGCGTCGGCGTTGCCGCTCGCGCCGTTGGCCACCCGCGACGGCGGCCCCACCGCCGCCCGCCGACGCACCAGCGGTCGTCCGCGCGGCGCTGTCCGTTCCGACGTCCCCGCTGAATCCGGGCGGCGACCCGGGCCAGCTGCAACTACAGGTCCTCAATCGCGGCAACATCGTCGACGAGTTCTACGTCGCGATCGAAGGTGTGCCGGCGGAGTGGGTGACGATCGGCCTCGACCGTCTCATCCTTCGCCCCGGCGAGCAGGGCGAGGTCCCGATCGGAATCGCTCCGCCACGCCGCTCGGAGTCTCACGCTGGCGAATACGACGTCATCGCCCGCGTCACGTCCCGCGAGACGGGCATCGAAGCGGTCGCGAACGGCGCCCTCCACGTGCTGGCGTTCGAGGGGACCGCGCTCTCGCTGCAACCCGTTCGCAGCAAACGCGACTTCAAGCTCGTCGCGGAGAACGAAGGCAACGCGCTCGCGACCTATGCGCTCTCGGGCACCGACGACGAAGAAGCGTTCGACTACAAGTTCAGCAAGCCGTCGCTGCAGCTCCCGCCGGGCGAGAAGACATCGCTTCCGTTCCGCGTGTCGTCAAACAAGCACGCGCTCTTCGGCCAGAAGAAGACTCTTCCCTTTAAAGTCATCGCGACTCCGACCGCGGACCGCGGCACCGAGGCGCAGATCGAGGGCCAGCTCACGGTCGCGCCGCCGCTCGAACCGCTGAAGCGGCCGGCGATGTTCACGGCGCTGCTATTGGTCGTGGCGCTCGGCGCGCTGGTGTTCTTCTTCCTTCCGCAGGACAACAACGCCAAGGCGACGACGACCGAGGACGCCTATGCCGGCGTCCACCTGTGCGATAAGGACGGCAAGCCCACCGATGCTGTCCAGAAAGAAATTGCAGCGGCCGCGTCTACGACCACGGCCAGCGGCGGGCAAATCCCGAAGGGCGCCACCGCCAGCGGTGGACCGTACTTCGCCCAGAACGATCCTCGATGGGCAAACGACCAGTACGCCAAGGCCGGCGATCCCGACTTCGGGCCAGACTGGTGCGGCACCACCATCGCCCAGTGCGGCTGCGCCATGACCTCCGTGACGACGGTGATGGCGCTCTACAACATCCTCACCATGCCCGACGGATCCGATCTCACGCCGCAATCCGTGAACGACTGGTTCAACGGCAACGCGAGAAAGACCTCAAGAGGCTGGGTGAGCCAGGGGTATATCTACGGCGACGTCATATGGACGGCGGCGAACCAGTTATCCGGCGAGATCGCCAAGATCCGCCCGGGCTCGCCCACGATTAAGTTCAGCCGCACAGGCACCGGCAGCGAAGAAGAGATTCGCACGGAGCTAAAGGCCGGACGGCCGATCGTGCTCGAGGTGCCCGGCCACTGGATCTCGGCCGTCGGCATCGATGACAACAACAAGATCCTGATCAACGACCCGTTCTATCGCGACCGCAAGACGCTCGATGCCTACGCCGGCAAAGTGAAGAGCAGCGTGCTCTTCGAGGCCTCCGACGACCTCAGCGCGGTCGTCATCACCGTGCCCGCCGACGAGCGCGTTCGCGTCACGAACATCAAGACCGGCGAACAGGTCGGCGACCTGAACACCGGTTCTCAACAGGACGCGAAGGACGCGGCCAAGCTCGAAATCCCAGGCGCTTCCTACTCCGCGCGTGACGGCTGGCGCGACCCCACGTGCATCGCCAGCCCGCCGCCTCCGGGGTCGGGCACGAACCAGATCGTCCTCCCTGGTTCGAAGGATGACTACAAGATCGAAGTGCTCGATACCTCGGGTGGCACGGCCAGCGTCGCCATCCACACCTACGACAAGTCGGGCTCGCCCAGCGTTACCACGCTGGACAACGCCGGCTCCGTCGTAGCGTCCGTCGGCTACGACCCGACGCAGGGTCAGCCGCAGGTTCAGCAGCTCGACGAGACGCCGCAGGCCGACAGCAGCTCAGACCGCGTAGCCGGCAAGACGCCCACGCCGGTCAAGCCCTCGCCAACGGCCACGACGCCCGCAACCGTCACGCCCGTGGCGACGCCGACGCAGGGACCGGTCACCACCATCCTCTCGCTCTCGGTTTCGCCGGGCGCGAAAGTCGTGAACATCGGCAGCAACCTTGGTTTCGGCCTTGGTGACACCATCCGCTTCAGCCCGGGCGCGTCCAACGAAGAAGACAACACGATCGTGGGCTTCGGCTCGTTCATCCTCGCCGCTCCATTGAAATACGCGCACAGTGCCGGCGAGCCGATTGTGCGCATCGCCGGGGTGCCTGGCGGAGGTGCGCCTCCGCCGCCCACCAGTACCGACATTCCGCCGCCCGATGGGGTGAAGCTTGACTGCTCACCCATCTACAGCGCTGCCCCGCGCCAGGCGACGCTCATCTGCTCGGCCACCGTGACCGGGACCTTCACCACGACCCGCTGGACCGTGGACGGTCGCGTGCAGTCGCAGTTCAGCGGCCAGACGATCATCGTCACGGTCTTCACACAGGACGCGACGACGGCCCTCACGGTTGCGGCCTGCAACGTCACGGTCTGCGTCTCGGCGGCGACGACCCAGGCCATCCGCTTCCCTGTGTCGCCGAACGAGCCGCAATCGCAGGCTACACCGACGCCTCCGCCACCGGTCCCGACACCGCCCCCGGCGCCGCCAGCGACGGGCCTTGCGGCGTCGTGCTCGCTCACCATCACCACGAATCCGGACGCGACCATCAAGTGCCAGCCGCTCACGAACATCAAGTCGTTCAGCTCGATTACGTGGGACATCCCGGCGCTGACGCCGTCGAGTAGCCGCCCGAGCCCGGACGGATCCCCGCTCCTGCGCGTCATCAAGCCGGCGGACCTCGTGCCGGACAAGTCGGGCAACGCCGACGTCCTGGTCACTGCCACGCTGTGCAGCGCGTCGACCAGCGGACCATCGAACAACTGCACGGTCTCTGCCCCGGCGACGATCTCGATTCCGTACGCCACGACGACGCTGAGCGTGCTGCCGGTCACCGATCCTGGCGGCCCCAAGCTCAGCCTCGGTAGCACGGCGTCGCTCTTCGCTGTGATCAAGGGCCCCGTGGTGCCGAGCGGCGGGACAGTCCAGTTCGTGACCGTCGATACCAACGGCGATACACACCCGATCGGGCTGGAACAGAAGGTACAGCTCTATCCCGGGTTCGCGTTCGCGCAACTCAACGTGCCCACGGGTACGATTCCGTTTGACGCGCAGGGCCACTACGACGTGCAGGCCATCTACAGCGGGAGCAACAACATCTTTGGCGGGCCATCGGCGACGGTGGGGCTGGATCTCGGCCCCCGCATCGTGGACACCTGCAACGCGCTGGACGACAACGCCAACGGACAGGTCGACGAGAACTGCGTGCTACCGAACCCCGTGTCAGGCCAGATCGACATCGGGTCGGGCACCATCCTCCGCGGCGTTACGCTCAACGGCGGGAACACCAACGACATCGTGGTCGCGCCGAACGCGGCCCTATCGGTAGATTCCGGCGTCTCGCGCAAGAGCTCCCCGGCGGGCACCGACCTCTATTGCGCTAACTGCAGCCGGCAGGTGTACATGGGCATCGGCCCGAACGCGGCGGTGGTGCCACCGGTCGGCCCGGTCGGGCCAGTCTGCGCAGTCAACCAGAGCCTCGATCAGTACGACGATACCGTGACGCCACTCCAGTTCACGGCCAGCGGCCTCCACGCGCCCGGGACACCGGGCCTCTACTACATCCGCGCAACCGGCTCGGTGCAGTCGTCCTGCGGGCAGCCGGACGTGGGCGGACCTGATACGTCCGTCGCCCGCGTGATCGTGAAGGGGCCGACCGTGACCGGCGCCCCGGTCTTCACCGACGCGAACAATGCCCCCGTGACCGCCGTCAAACTCGGCGCCCCGGTAACCATCACCGCGAGTGTCGGGTACCCGGCGGACCCCAACGTCCAGGTTTCCGGGTTTGTCGCGTTCTGCGACGGCGCAAGCGGTTCCACGCCGTCGCAACCGTGTAACGGCGGGCGGCTGCTGGGCACGGCGGCCGTGACGAACGGTCCCGTCGTCTCGGGCATCCAGACACGGCAAGCCGTGCTGCCCTTCGACAGTACGTGCTTCTACGACGGCCTCTGCCCCGGGCTCACGCCGGCGACCGCGACGGCCGTCGCATCGCACAACATCACCGCGCACTTCCTCGACAACGGACCCTTCTTCGCGAACCAATTCTTCTACTCGTCGGATGCGACCGGGAACGGCTCGCAGGCCGGCGCCGCGGCCGCTCTGGACGTCAACGCCGCCGCCGTCACCACCCAGGTCCTCGTCGGACAGTCGCCGGTGAAACTGGGCGACACGGTCTCGCTGACGGCTTCGGTCAAGTCCGGCGGTTTCGGCCCGTTCAGCGGGACGGTGCAGTTCTTCGACGGCACCACGGCCGTCGGCGGCCCGCAGACGGTCTCCGGGGCGGAGATCGGCGTCGCCGTGTTGAACCTCGACACGTCCATCCTGTACCCAGGCTCGGGCACGGCTCCTGTGGGCTCACACACCTTCACGGCCATCTTCAGCGGGGGCGGGAACTACGCGGCCACGCCAAGTCCGGCGGGCGGGTCCGCCGTCAGCGGCTCGCTTACGGTCACGCGGGCTATCCCGACGATCAGCCTTTCGCTGCCTACCAGTACGACCTCGCTTGGCAGCACGATGGTGCTGACGGCCACGTTGAGCCCCGCCAGCGGGGGGTCGCCGGCGTTCGGGTCCTTCACCGGGACGGTCCACTTCTTCGCGGACGGCAACGAACTGACGGGCTCGCCGGTTTGCGTCACGACGACGCCCACGTCGGCCGCGATCACGCTGGACACCGCAAGCTTCTATAGCAGTGGCACCGTGGGAGCCAACCACAGCATCACCGCCCAGTACACCTCCGCCGTCGGCTCGTGCGGCGGCTCCGCGGGCAACTACACGGACTCGAACACGACGAGCCAGCCGCTCACGATCACGCCGGCGGACACGTCTATTTCGATCACCAGCAGCGCTCCCTCGCCCAATCCGAAACTGGGCACAAGCTTCACGATCGCCGCCACGGTTTCTGCCGCCAACTTCGGGAACTTCGGCGGGACGGTCGACTTCGTCGAGGGTAGCAACATCCTCTGCACGAAGAGCATCAACACCGACGGCACGGTCTCGTGCTTGCTCGACACGTCGAACTTCTCGCCAGGCCCGCCAACACCGGTCGGAGCGCACCAGATCACGGCGCACTACTCTGGCGCGGGGAACTACAAGTCGTCGGATTCATCGGCGCAAAGCGTGACCATCGACAAGGCCACGACCACGGTGACGTTGACCGCTCCCGCCTCCGCCCAGCTCGGCACTACGATCACGCTAACCGGACAGGCGAAGGTGGGCGGCACGGTTGGCCAGCCATTCGGCCCGTGGTCGGGAACCATGACGTTCTACGATGGTGCGACGCCACTCGGGACGGCGACTGCCGTCGATTCCAATGGCCTCGCATCCATCTCCTACGACACGTCGGGGCTCGCCACCGTCGGCAACCACAGCATCACGGCGGTTTTCTCCGGTGGGGGCAACTACGATACCGCAACATCCGCTGCGACCACGCTGAACGCCACGGCCGCGGACGTCACGGTCATCCTCTCGGCGAACCCGCTGACAGTCGTGGGAGCTCAGACCGTGACATTCACGGTCAGCGCTTCGGGTCCGGTGGGCGTCCCGGCCGGCACGGTGACACTCAAGAACGGCGCTGGCGCTACGGTCTGTTCCGGCCCGCTCGCGTCGGGCGTCCTGACGATAAACACGTGCTCGCTCAGCGGCGGTGCCAACACGATCACGGCGACTTTGGCCGCTAACGGGAACTATCTGCTTGGCACGTCCAACAACGTGGTCGTCACGGTCGTGGCGCCGTCGCTCACGACGCTGACGGTGCCCGCAAGCGTTACATCATCGGCCACGCCCAACCTCACGCTCGATGTCGCGGTGACGTGCCCCTCGTGCAGCGGTGTCACCGCAACCGGCACGGTAGCCATCGAGGTCAACGGCACGCCGCTGTCCTCCAGCATCACGCTGGGCAGCGGCAGCGGCAGGGTCACCGTCGCCGTGAACGCCGCTCCCTGGCACCCGGGCGTGAACTCGGTGATCGCGCGTTACCAGGGCGATGCTGCCCTCGCGCCATCCGATTCGGCGGTCTCGATGGTGAACGTTCTCGAGCCGACCGTCACGACGGTCACGGCCACCGACGGCTGCAACGCGATAGCCGGCACCGTGGTAGCGCCTTGTCCTGCGACCTTCAGCGTCACGGTCACCTGCCCAACATGCAGCGGCACACCGGACTTCACCGGGCTGAACGTCACGTTCACACTGAACGGTACGGCGTACGGCTCCACGGCGGTCCTCACCGCAGGCGGCACCGGCCAGAGCCAGGGCAACTACCCCACAGGCACCCCGTGGGTCTACGGGTCCAACGCGCTCATCGCTCAGTTCCAGGGCGGTGGCAACTTCGCCACGTCCAACTCCAGTTCGACCAGCGTCACGCTGAAGTCCAGCGTCAATACGACGATCACCTTCAGCGCCGCCAGTCCCATCCTGGTCGGAGCAAGCGGCAACATGATCGCGCACACCGCGGCGCAGGGCTTCGGCGCGCCCACGGTGACCACCGGTCAGATCCAGTTCCGGGATGGCGGCGTCGACATCGGTAGCCCCGTGACTGTGCAGTCCGATGGCACGGCGACCCTCGCGCTCGACACGCTAGCCGTCGGTACGCACTCGATCACGGCGCACTACATCGGGGCAGGGAACTACCTGAGCTCCGTGGTGGAAACCGCCAATTCGATGGTGGTCAACCCGTTCCCGACGACCACCGGGCTCACGGGTACCAGTCCGGGCACCGGCCAGGTCCAACTGATCGCCACGGTGGACTGCAGTTCTCCATGCAAAGCATCCGACCTCAACGGAATCAACGTCACCTTCAAGGAAGGCGGCGCCGTCGTGGGCACCATCGCGGTCAACGGGAGCGGCAAGGCAACTCTCAATCTCACGGGCGTGTCTGCGGCCGGCCACACCTACACCGCCACCTTTGTTGGTGACACCGACCACGCCACAAGCACATCTACGTCTGTGACGGTCACCGTCACCTGACAGGGTGCCGAAAGTCCGCCCCGCCTTCTTTCCCCGCCCTTCCGCCCCAACCCCACCCCGGATAAGCTTTGCCCGCGTAATCAGGCAATGGGCAAGGTGGGGGAGTTGGCGTGAAGTTCGGCCAGTTGTCGGTCACTGTTGATGGCCGGACGCGCGATTACCCGATCGACCTCCCGTCGCTCATCGTCGGGCGCGCCGATGGCAGCAGCATCGTCATCGACGACCTGTCCGTGGCACGCCGCCACGCCCGCCTGATCGTCGATTCCGGCCGGTTGCTGATCGAGGACCTGGGGTCGTCCAGCGGCACGTTTATCGACGGCCAGCGCATCCCGGTGAACACGCCCAGCCTCGCAGAGGACGAGCAGGAGATCCGCTTCGGCGACGTCCTTGCGCGCTACCAGGCGCCCGAGGGAAGCGTGGAGTCGCAGCCATCGGCCGGCCACTCCATCCAGCTGGCGCCAGAGGAACAGGCCTCTGCCGAGCTCCCGCCGAACATCCGGGCCACGCTCTCCATTCCCCCACAGGCGATCGAAGCCGGCGGGGCGCCCGCCATCGGCAGGCTGACCGTTCAGAACCGCGGCCGCGTCGTCGACGAGCTGAGCGTCGAAGTCGACAACATTCCTGCAGAGTGGGTGCGGCTCAGCCACGCGAAGGTGATCCTGCTCCCCGGCGAGCAGACCGAAGTCACGATCATCATTCAGCCGCCGCGCCACTTCGAAGCGCAGGCCGGCGACTACGACTTCTCGGTCACCGTGACCTCCGGAGAGACCGGCCGTGAGGTGCTCTGCAACGGGCAGGTCCACATCCTCCCGTTCGAAGCGACGACGCTCACGCTGCACCCGGTGCGGAGCAAGAAGCGCTTCTCGATGGTGGCCGAGAACAATGGCAACGCTCGCGCCATCTACCAGCTCTCGGCGACCGACGACGAAGAGGCGTTCTGGTACGCGTTCGAGTTCCCGACAGTGGAACTCGACCCCGGCCAGCAAAAGACCGTGAATTTCCGGGTCACGCAGAAGAAGCGCAAATGGTTCGGCCCGACGATTGCGTCGCCGTTCAGCGTCGTGGCCACGCCCACGAACAGCGACAGCACGCAAAAGACCACGGCCGTGGGCCAGCTCTCCGTCCGGCCAACGCTCCAGCCGTTCGTACGGCCCGCGGCGCTGCTGGTGCTCGCGGCGCTCATTGCCGTGGGCATCTACTGGTACTTCTTCTGGCCGTCGTCGACGACGGTGACGGCCGCGAACGCCGAAGCCGCCTACGCGGGCGTCCACATGTGCGACAAGTCCGCCAACGATCGGCCGCCGGTGCCGACGGGGGCCGCGGCAGATTCGACGGCGCCGCTGTTCGCACAGGTCGATCCACGGTGGGCGAACGACGAATACGCCAAGGCCAAGGACCCGGAGTTCGGTCCGGACTGGTGCGGCACGACGATCGAGCAGTGCGGCTGTGCGATGACGTCCGTAGCGACAGTGATGGCGCTCTTCCAGGACGTCACCATGCCCGACGGCACTGAGCTCAACCCACAGGCGCTCAATACGTGGTTCAACCTGCAGGCACGGAAGACGGCGAAGGGATGGGTGAGCCAGGGGTACGTCTACGGCGACGTTGTCTGGACAGCGGCGAACCAGCTTTCGGGCGAAATCGCCAAGGTGAAGCCCGACGCGCACAAGGTGAAGTTCTCCCGCATCGGCACCGGCTCGGACGAAGAGGTGATCACCGAACTCAAGGCGGGCCGCCCTGTCATCCTGGAGGTCCCCGGGCACTGGATCGCGGCGATCGGGCTCGACAGCTCCGGCAAGATCCTTATCAACGATCCGTACTACCGCGACCGGAAGACGCTCGACGTCTACGCGGGCAAGGTCAAAAGCAGCGTGCTCTTCGAGCAAACCGACGACCTCAGCGCGGTCGTCGTCACCGCCCCGAGCAACGTCCGCGTCCGGATCACGGACAAGGAGGGCCGCGTCGCCGGAACATTGAACACGGGCACACCTGAAGAAGCAGCCAAGGAAGCGCTTACCGGCATTCCCGGGTCCTCGTACAGCTACCGTGCGGCGTGGCGTGACCCGACCTGCGTGGAAAGCCCCCCGCCGCCTGGCGCCGGGACGAACCAGATCATCCTTCCCGGCTCCAAGGACGACTACAAGATCGAGGCAGTGGACGCCGCCGGCGGCCCCACGAGCGTCGCCATTCACACGTACGACCACAATGGCGTGGTCTCCGTCCAGACCCAGGACAACCCGGGGCCGGCGGTGCTCGCCGTGAGCTACGACCCCGCGCAGGCGAGCACGCAGGTGAGCGTCGTGCCGGGCGCCGTACCCACGCCCGAGGCACAGCCGAGCCCCGCCACTGGTGGCGGCGTGCCGGTCTCTACGCCCAAGCCGTCGGTGACAACGACGCCGACCAAGGCGGCCACCGGCGTTCCCGGCACGTCCACGCCTACCGCGACGCCGACGCCAGCCGCGCCCAACAACGTGACGCTCGCCTGCACGGTTGCCTACGTCGCCTCCCCCAAGACCGCCACGGTGAACTGCACGGCCACGGTCGATGGCACCTTCACGAGCACGAAGTGGTCGGTGAACGGCGTGCCTGTGCCGTCGGGAACGGGGAAGACGCTCTTCAGCACGACCTTCCAGGACGACGCTAACGCGGACGTTTCGGTGACTGCCTGCAACGCGACCGCCTGCCGCACCGGCGACAACAGCGTGAAAGTGCAGTTCCCGGCGACGACGCCCACGGCCGCTCCGACAGCCACTCCAACGCTCAGTGTGACGCCGACGCCAACACCCGCGGTGCCGATCTCGAGTCCGAACATCTCGTGCGCGGCAACCGGGACGCAGTTCTCACAGACGTTCAATTGCTCGGTTTCGTTCGTGGGCGACTACAACTCGATCGCGTGGTCTGCGCCGGGCACGACTCCCCCCGACGCCAGTTCGGGAACCAAGAACTTCTCGGTTAGTGCATCGGTAGGGTCGCCAGGCGATCCGATCTCCCTGGGGAGCGTCACCAGCGGCTCGTGGACCCCGAGCGCCAGCCAGGCCGGCCTGCTGGCGATCCAGGGCGTCCTCGACTCGGCAGGTTGGGGCGCGGGCGCTGTGACTGTGAGCGGCAGTTCCACATCCACCCACTTTGTGTTCCAGTTCGTGGTCGGTGCGACCATCTGCAACGGCTCTGAATGCACCCCGACGGCGACGTTCGTGCAGCTCACGGTCACGTCCCCGCCACCGATGCCGACCCCCACTCCAGGAGCACCCTAGCCTCGATGGACCGACGGAGTGCTCCTGCTTCGCTCGGCGATGCCCTTGGACTCATCCGCGAGCTGCTAGCGCTCGAAGTGGCGCGCATGCGCCGCGCCGGGATCGCGGTTGGCGAGGACGAGTTCCGGGGCCTCTACACCTCCGACGAGGAGGCCGACCGCCTTCTGCGCCCGTCCATCGCCGGCAGCGAGGAGCCAGAACGGAAGGCGTTCGCTGCCGCGCGCGACGCGATCGCCTCGTTTGCGGCGAACGACACGGGGCGGTTTGGCCGCCTCGCGCGGATGGCGGGTCTCGATTCGTTCGAGTCTGGTTGCGCCCTGCTCTGCCTCGCTTCCGAAACCGACCTGGGAATCGAACGCGTCATCGGCTACGTCCAGGACGACGTCACCAAGCGCAGGCCACGCGTTGACCTCGCACTGCGGCTGCTCAAGGACGAAGGCGAGGATAGCTACGGTGCCTTCGACGCCGCCAGCCGGCTCCGCCGACTGCGGCTGATCACCCTGCACGACGAGCCCGGGCAGCCGCACACGCCGCTGCGCGCACGCTATGTCGGCCTCGACCCACGGGTGGTGGCGTACCTGGACGGCCACGACGGCATCGAAGAATCCCTGCAGCTTCACGCGGAACTCCTCAACCTCACTGCATCCGACGCGGATGTGAGCGTCGCCGCGCTCGCGGCGCTCCCGGCGACCTCGCTCGCGCCTCCTGTCATCGCGCTGCAGGGCCCAGACTCGGAGGCGGTTCGCGCGGTCGCCGGCCACCTCGCCCAGGGGAGCGGCCTGCGGCTCCTCGCGGTCGGCTTCGCGGCGGCAAGCCTGGACCTCGGTTTTGAGCTCGCGCTCACGCTGGCGCTCCGAGAGGGCGCTCTCCAGCACGCCGCGGTGCTCCTTGAGGGCGTCGATGCGCTTACCTCCGACGAAGGCGATCGTCTCCGCCAGCGGCTCGGCGACGAGCCCATCGCGGAGCTCGTGCTTCTCGGCTCGAAGGCGGTGTTCAACTGGCCCGGAGTCACGATCCCTGTGCCCGAGCTGGGGTTCGAGCGTCAGCGCGCGCTCTGGAAAGAAGGTCTCGGCGAGGACGCCGGTGTCACCAGCACCGAGGTGGAGGCGCTGACCGGCAAGTTCCGCCTGGGGACGGCGCGTATTCGCGGAGCCGTGAAGGCCGCTCGCGGGCAGGCGACGTGGCGCGATCCGCTCAGCCCTTCGATCGGGATCGCCGACCTGTACGCGGCTGCCCGCACCCAGTCGACGCCGATCCTGAACGACCTGGCGCGGAAGATCACTCCGCACTACGAGTGGTCCGACATCGTGCTCCCGGCCGATGCCCAGGACCAGCTCCGCGAAATGTGCGCCCACGTCGACCATCGACACGTGGTCTACGAGGAGTGGGGGCTGGGCAAGCGGCTGGCCATGGGCAAAGGACTGATGGCGTTGTTCGCCGGCCAATCGGGAACCGGCAAGACCATGGCGGCCGACGTCATCGCCGGCACCCTCGGCCTGGATCTCTACAAGATCGACCTCTCCGGCGTGGTCAGTAAGTATATCGGCGAGACCGAGAAGAACCTCGGCACGATCTTCGAGGAGGCGAGCACCTCGAACGCGATCCTGTTCTTCGACGAAGCGGACGCGCTCTTCGGGAAGCGCTCCGAGGTAAAGGACGCCCACGACCGCTATGCCAACATCGAAACCGCGTATTTGCTGCAGAAGATGGAGGAGTACTCCGGCGTCGTCGTGTTGGCTACCAACCTCAAGATGAACCTGGACGAAGCGTTCCTGCGGCGGCTCCATTTCGTCATCGATTTTCCGATGCCGGACGAGGATGACCGCCGGAAGATCTGGACGACGACGATGCCGGCAACGATGCCGGTCGACCCCGACGTCGACGTGGTGTTCCTCGCCCGCCAGTTCAAGATCGCGGGCGGCAACATCCGCAACATCGTGCTCGCGGGAGCGTTCATGGCGGCGAGCGAGGGCAGCGCCGTGGCGATGCGCCACCTCATTCGCGGCGTACGCCGTGAGTATCAGAAGCTCGGCAGAATGGTGACAGATACGGAATTCGGGCCCTACGTCGAGCTCTTGCGGCCGGCGAAGGCGGAATGAACGTCCAACCGTCTGGTTCCGCGATGCCCGGGCAGGCTATGATTCCCGGGAGGAGTATCGGCAATGAGTGATTCGCGAGCAGAACTCTCGGAGCGGGAAAGCGCCCTTGCGCGGCGAAAGGCGGCTGAGCGCTCGGCGACGACCGTCGACCACAGGCCACAGCATCCCGTCTTGCGACTCCAACGCCAGGTCGGAAACGCCCAGGTCGCGCGCATGCTTGCGCAGCGCGAAGGCGAAGAAGACGAACTCCAGATGAAGCGCGACCCCGCAGTGCAGCGTAGCGAGGGCGGCGAAGCCGAAGAAGAAGAGCTCCAGATGAAGCGCGATCCCGCCCTCCAGCGCGCCGGGGCAGACGAAGAAGAGGTCCAGACGAAGCGCGATCCCTCCCTTCAGCGCAGCGAGGGCGGCGAAGCCGAAGAAGAAGAACTCCAGATGAAGCGCGATCCTGCGCTCCAGCGCAAGGGCGCTGTAGGCCTCGAAGGCGGCGAGCTCGACCAGAAGCTCTCCGCGACGATCGATTCCAAGATCGGCGGCGGCTCAGGGCTTGACGATGGCGTCAAGCGGACCGCGGAAGCGGCCATGGGGACGTCCTTCGAGGGCGTGCGCGTTCACCGTGATGCGGAGTCCGACGCGCTCAACCGGAGCATGACGGCCAAGGCCTTCACCACGGGCAGCGATATTTTCCTCCGCGGCGACCAGAACCCCTCTGACACGTCGCTGATGGCGCACGAGCTCACGCATGTGGTTCAGCAGCGCGCCATGCCCGCCAGCGGCCTCCAGGGGAAGATGGTGGGCCCCGCCGGCGACAGCTACGAGCAGGAAGCGGACCGGGTTGCCGAGAAGGTTGTTTCCGGGCAGACGCAGCGGCTCGAAGACGAGAACCACCGGCACTAGCGCGAGCGGCCACCGCCCCCTACCGTAGCCGCACGCCTCCACCGTGGCGGCCATGAGGCTCGATGTTCAGCGACGTTGACGAAAGCCTGCGCGAGCGGCTCACCGCCGAGATGCCCATCGAGGGCAACGAGGTGGATGTCGACTTCGATCGGCCGACGCGCGAGTGGAGCAGCCGTCTTTCGAAACCGACGCTCAACCTGTTCCTCTTCGATGTCCGCGAGCGAACCGAATTCCGCGACTCCACGCCGCGGCCGATCAACGTGCTGAATGGCACGGTGACCAAGGCGCGCCCGCCGCTGCGCATCGACCTGAGCTACATCGTGACAGCGTGGGCGAAGGAGCCTGCGGACGAGCACCGCATCCTGGCGCGGGCGCTCTCGGCGATGTACCGCTCGTCAGAGCTGCCGGCGGCTTCGCTGGCCGGAGTGCTGGCGTACTCCCCGATCTCGCTGCTTACCCGCGTGATGACCGCCGACCACCACACCAAGCCGGCCGACCTCTGGGGCGTTCTCGACAACGAGCTTCATGCGTCGCTGATGTGGGTCGTGACGGCGCCGCTCGACATCTGGGTGCCGGAGACCGGCCCGATGGTTCGGACGCGCGAACTGCGCTTCGGCGAGATAGGCCGGGAAGAACGCGAGACGTTCACGCAGATCGGCGGCACCGTGCACGCCCCCGGCGATCCGGACGCCGCGCTCGCCGGCGTTACCGTGTCGGTCGTCGGGACGGCGCTGCGGGCGACCACCGGCGCGGACGGCCGATTCCGCTTCGAAGGCATTCGTCCCGGTGATTACATTGTGCGGCTGGATCAGCCGGAAAAAGGGTCCGCGGAACGGAACGTAACGGTCCCGTCAGCGAACTACGATTTCGAGCTTTAACAGCCCACTGTTATACGTTCCAACAAGTTCTTAACGGTTGCGCAATAAGCGGGTGGAACTGGTAGTATTGCGGCGGTTTCCCCGTACCCCCGAATCAACAAGGGAGAGTCAATGGCAACGGCGTACCTCACCCCAGGCGTCTACGTAGAAGAGGTCGACAGAGGACCAAAACCCATCGAAGGCGTCGGAACCGCCGTCGCAGCGTTTCTCGGCGTAGCCGAGAAGGGTCCCATCGGCGAGGCGACCATGATCGCCAACTGGACCCAGTACACCGACATCTTCGGTGGCTTCGTCCCCGGCGCCTACATGGCGCAGGCCGTTTACGGCTATTTCAACAATGGCGGAACGCTCTGCTTCGTCGTCCGTGTGGGCGATGAGAGCGCGGAGCCGGTCGGCCCGCCTCCTTCGGTCGCGGAGATTGCGGCGAAGGCAGCCGGCAACCCGGTGACGCTCAAGGCCCTCGCCCGCGAGGCCGGTGCCCAGGGCATCAGCGTCGAAGTCGCGGATGGCCCGGACGACACCTTCACCCTGACGGTGAAGAAGGGCACCGACGAAGAGAAGTTCGAAGGCCTGACGATGGCCCGCGGCGCGAAGAACGCGCTCGAGGTCGTGAACAAGCAGTCGAAGCTCATCACGCTCGAAGAGGTCGCGACCAAGGGCGTCGCCATCGCCGAGCGCGTGCCTACGTCGGGCAACTACGCGCTGACGCCTTCGACGAGCATGGCACTGGCCCCGGTCAGCCCGGACCAGTACGAAGGCAACACCGCCGACCGCACGGGCCTGGGCGGCCTCGAAGCGATCGACCAGGTGACGATGGTGTGCGCTCCCGACGTCATGGCCGCGTACCAGCAGGGCGCCCTCGATGCCGACGGCGTCAAGGCTGTCCAGCTCGCGATGATTGGCCACTGCGAGCGCATGGGCGACCGCGTCGCCATCATCGACCCGCTCCCCGAAATGAACGCGCAGCAGGTCTATGACTGGCGCATGACAGGCGCAGGGTACGACTCGAAGTACGCTGCGATGTACTACCCGTGGATCCAGGTCGCCAACCCGTTCCCGGGTGGCGCCAGCACCACGCTGATTCCGCCCTCCGGCCACATGGCCGGCGTGTGGGCTCGCAACGACGGAGAGCGCGGCGTCCACAAGGCGCCAGCCAACGAAATCCTTCGCGGCGTTCTTGGCCTCGGCATCCAGCTCACGCCGTCGGAGCAGGGCGTGCTCAACCCGGTCGGCGTGAACTGCATTCGCGCCTTCCCAGGCCGCGGCATCCGCGTCTGGGGCGCTCGCACGCTCTCGAGCGACCCGGCATGGCGCTACCTGAACGTTCGCCGGCTGTTCAACTACGTCGAGAAGTCGATTTACGTCGGCACCCAGTGGGCCGTCTTCGAGCCCAACGACCAGATCCTGTGGGCGAAGATGCGCCGCGACGTTGGCGCCTTCCTGCGGCGAGCCTGGATGGGTGGAGCACTCTTCGGCGCGACCCCCGAGCAGGCCTTCTTCGTCAAGTGCGACGAAGAAAACAACCCGTCGATTACACGTGACGCCGGCCAGCTCTTTATCGATATCGGGATCGCTCCGGTGAAGCCCGCCGAATTCATCATCTTCCGCATCGGCCAGTACTCGCCGGCCGAATAACCCACCAGGTACAGGAGTAAAGCGTGTCGCATCCCGCAGATCCACTAGCAGTATTTGCGTTCTCGATCAGTGTCGGCGGCAAGGTCGCCGGCTACTTCACCGAAGTCAGCGGCCTCGGCTCGGAGACGGAAGTCATCGAGCACAAGGTCATCGCCGACAACGGATCGGAGATCGTCCAGAAAATCCCCGGCCGCCTGAAGTGGGGCGACATCACCCTCAAGCGCGGCATCACCGCCGTGCTGGACGTCTGGGACTGGCGCAAGCTGGTCGAGGACGGGAAGGTTGGGGACGCCCGCTCCGACGGGTCGATCTTCATGTACGACCAGGCGGGCGAGATGACCGCACAGTGGGACTTCCTCCGCGCCTGGCCGTCCAAGGTCAGCGGTCCGTCGATCAACGCCGGCAGCAGCGCCGTCGGCATCGAAGAAATGACCATCGTTCACGAGGGCATCAAGCGCGTGAAGTAACGGCCGCAAAGGCCACAGCAACACCGTGAGAGCGGGAGACGGCCGGGGTGGCGCCACCCCTGCCGTCTCGTCACATTCGCGAGGACAACAGTTGGCAGCCCTGCAGACAGAATTCGAGTTCACACTTCCACGCGGTTATGTTGACCGGGAAGGCAACGTCCACCGCAGCGGACGCATGCGGCTGGCGACAGCGATGGACGAGATCGCGCCGCTCCGCGACCCACGCGTGCGGCAGAACCAGGGCTATCTCGTGATCCTTTTACTGGCGAATGTCATCACACAGCTGGGCACGCTGGATTCTGTGTCGACTTTTGAGATAGAGCACCTGTTCACATCCGACCTCGCCTACCTGCAGCGTCTCTACCGGCAGATCAACGAGCGGGGTACCTCGATCGTGAAGGCGAGGTGTCCGGAGTGCTCGGCAGAGGTGGAGGTCGACATAGCGAGCCTGGGGGGATCGATGGCTACCCCCTCGAACGACTCTACGAGGAGGTAGCCTATCTCGCCTACCACTTCCACTGGACCGCCGATTCCATCCTCGCGATGGAGCATGGCGAACGCCGAAAGTGGGTGGAACAGGTGGCGGCTATCAACAAGAAATTGAACGAGGCCGGGGAGAGGAGGTAAGCAGTGCCAGACGCAGGAACGCCCGGGCCGCAGCCGGGCGAGGCGAGAGACCCGTACAGCGGCTACCAGTTCATCGTCGAGGTCGCGGGAGTGGTTCACGCCTACTTCCAGGAGTGCTCGGGTATGAGCCTCACCACCGAGGTCAAGGACTTCTGGGAGGGTGGCCTGAACGATAACAAGCACAAGCTCCCGGGCCGCTCGAACTACAGCAACGTCACGTTGAAGCGCGGGCTAACCGATTCGACCGACATGTGGGACTGGATCCACGACTTCAATGCGGCGACCGACAAGGCGAGCCTCACCAAGGACGTGTCGATCGTTCAACTCGACTTCGAAGGCGCGCAGCTTTACCGCTGGGACCTGGCGGGCGCATGGCCCGTGAAGTGGGTCGGGCCGACCTTCAACACCGCGCAATCCAATCTCAGCGTCGAGACGTTCGAGATCGCGTTCGACTCGCTCTCCGCAGTGAAGGTGGCCTAGCAACATGGCGCGCCGTTGGCCCTGGCAGAGCAGGCAACAGCAGCCGGAACCCGCCGCCGCGGTCGCGCCGAGCCCGGCACAGCGGGAGACCGACGTCGCGCCCACGTCGCCTGTGCCCACGGTGCCTCCGCCTACGACCGCTGTCGCCCTGGCGCGGCCGGCGGCATCAGCGGAAGACCGCGCCGAACTGCGCGAGGGCGTTGGCTCCGGGGCCATCGACATGCAGTCGATGCTCGTCCTCGGCGCGGGCGGAGGCCTGAGCGAGATGGCGGTCTCCCTCCGTGAGTCGCTGGCAACGACCGACCGCGTGGATAGCGGGTCGGTCTCGGCAGAGGTCATGCGCGCGTTCGAAAGCCCGCTGAGTGCGCCGGGAGAAGACTTCGGTAACCTGGCGAGCACGCTTCCGAGTCTCATGAGCTTCAGTGACCCCGACGCTATCATCGAAGGCCGCGATGTGGCTCAGCCGCTGGGAAAGCGCGCACCGGCCGCCGCCGCGTTCGAGCCGGGCATGGCGACCCTGGCAGGCCTCGAGAAGTTCGTGCCGCAATCCGGCGGCAGCGCCGCAGCGGGGTCCGTTCCTCCAGTACGACGCCAGGCGGGCCCGCCAGCCGCGGCCGAAGGCGCGCTCCAACGCGCGATGTCGCAGCTCGAGCCGTTCCGTAGCCCGCGGTCCGCGGACGACCAGCCGGCAACGCCCGTCGCGGCACGCCGTCCTCCTCCGGCACTGCCGATCGACGGCCCAACCACGGCGCGACCGCGCGAGGTACGCCGCCTGAGCGACGCGGTGAGCCACGAGAGCGCGAACCTCCCGCCCATTCCCGAGGGCGCGCCGGTGGTCGCCCGATCGGTGCCGACGGAGTCGCTTTCGGGACCGGCGGCAGCTGGTCCATCAGCGCCGGCGGCTCAACGGTCACCGGCTCCGGCTGCCGCGCCGCCCACCGCATCCACACCCCCTACTCCGACCCCAACGTCGTCAGCGCCGACCGCATCCGAGCCGACGGTTCGCCCGCCAGCGCCACCGCCGCCGCCTGCGACGGCACACGCGTCGTCGGGCACGGAGTCGCCGGCGCCGGGCGCGATCGAGGCAGCAGCCACCGGCTCGCCGTCGCTGCGGAGCGTGACCGTTCCGGAGGACGCCATCACGCCCTCCCGGGAGGCCGAGACGCCGCTCGTCATGCGCCGGACGGAGCCGGCGGCCGACACTGAACCTTCGCCAACAGCGGCGAGCGAGTCCGCAGCGGCGGACCAGATCGCGTCCCGGCCCGCGTCGCCCAGCTCGCCAGCATCGGCGCCAGCACAGCGGCTCTCGGAGGCGTCCGCAGCGTCTCCCGCTACCCCAGCAACGCCGGCCGTTCCGGCGGTCGAACCCCCGGGAGGGTCGCCGACGCGGACGGACGAACTCAGCGCGACGCCTCGCGATCCCGCGCCGCTGGCGCCCGTCGACAGCACTCCCGAGGAAGCGGCGCCTCTGCAGCGGTCATCCGCCTCCCCAGAGACGCCCGCTCCGCCGATGCCATCTGCGGCCGCGTCAGCAACACCGACACCCGCCGCGGCGGCCCAACGGGCGCCCGCGCCCGCAGAGGCGCCGGCCGCCGACAGCACTGGCCCTGACGCGATCGACATGCCACTGGCGACACCTGCGGCCGCAAACGCGAGCCCAGATGACGCCACGCCGGTGGGCCGCGGCCAGATTTCGGTCGAGCCCGAGGGCACCCCGCCTGCCGCAGCGGCGGCCCCTGGCCAAACGCCCGGCATCGCAAGCACGACATCGGGAGCGCCGCTCCCGACCCGGCAGCCGTCATCAGCGGAGCCTCGCCCGGCCGGCTCGACGGCGGACGCGCCAGCACAGGCCGTCTCCCGCCGTGCCGACTTCGATGCACCGGCCGCCCCCGGCTCGGCAACCCCCACCGAACCACTGCGCGACGAGCCCAGCAGCCTGAGCAGCGGCGGGGTCCGCACTCCCCCGGACGAACAAGCTCCGGCTGGCGGCCATGCCAGAGGCCGGGTTCCGGGTACGAGCCCATCTCCCTCGAGCTGCCGTCCGGCCGGGGCTCGCGATGTGCCGCAGGTGGAACGGATGCCCGCTGGCGCCCGCGACGCCGACTCGCAGCCGCGCCCGGACGCTCAGACCGCGACGACGGATTCGGGACCAGCGCGGCCTGCAGGGGAGGCCCCCTCCGCCGGGGCCGAACCGCAGCCATCGTTCACTTCGCTCCAGCGGACCCCGGCCGCCGCACCGACGAGCCCAACGCAACCGGCCGCACCCCTCGGGGAGCAGGCATCGCGCGACGAAACGCGGGCCGCGCCCGAAGCGCCAATCGCGACTACGGAGCCGAGCGGTCCGGCGGGGTCCGCCCCGGCGAACCTCGAACCGTCCGCACCGGCGCCCGGCCCAACGGACACGCCGCTGGAGTTCCGGCGGCAGCCTGGAGCTGAGACGACCGACGCGCCCGGCCAGGAGCCGCTGCAACGCACGGCCGAACCGGCGCCGCAATCGCCTCGGTCGAACTCACCGGAATCCGTACAACCGACTGTGCCCGGGAATGCGACGGCCAGCAGCGCTCCTGCGCAACGCGCGCCCGACGTGTCTGCTCCGTCCGCTAGCAGCAGCCCGCAAACCTCCGAGGCGACCGCCACGACGCCACCGGGAACCGACCCCAGGTCCGAACCAACGGCAATGGACAGAGGCGGAGCCGATGCGCCGCTCCAGAGGCGATCAGAAGCCGCCGGGACGTTCGACGGGCCCACGGTTTTCGCGCCGAATGAGCCTCCAACCGAGCCGACCGCGGCCGCGGCGCTGCTCCCGCAATCCGAGGTTCCCGCGAACGCCGTTGAGCTCGAATTCCGGTCGCCAGGTTCGGATGCGGAAGCCGTACCGGGTCCACAGTCAAACATCGAGACCGGCGAGGTCACCGCGAGTCTCCCGGACGCCACGCCCGCACCGACGACCGCCGCTGGAGTGCCCGGAGCCGTAGCCCGGTCCGAGGACGAACAGGTCGCCCCATCGGCGGCGGAGGGGTCACCGATACAACAGCCTTCGTCGTCGGGCTCGGTTGCTGACCAGCCTCTCCGCCGGCGCGCGAGCATGGAACCGCAGCCCTCTGCGCCCGGCCGCGTCACCCCGGAACCGCAGCTTTCCGCGGCGGCTCCGACGTCCGAACTCCCCTTCAGGGCGCCCGCCGCGCCTACAGCCGACGCCACGCCCACCGCGACAGGAGCCGGGGGCGCGGAGACGCCAGCGAACCCCGGATCCGGGCCAGCGCCATCGGTACCAACAACGGGGACTACGGCATCGCCAGCGGTGTCTCGTACCAGCGCGGCAACTCCCGGCGCGCCGGCCCAGGAACCGCCGGGACGCGCATCCGACGTGAGGGCGCCGGCGCCCGGCCCAGCCCAGGCGGGGTCCGCGTCCATGTTTGTCTCGCGCAGGGTCGAGGAGTCGCCCGGCGCCACTCCTCCTGTAGGGGCCGTCGAAGAGTCCACCGGATACAGCGACATTTCGCGCCCGTTCGAGGCTGGTGCATCTCACGTTGATCCCGTCCGGCGTTCAGCCGAAGACGTCGCTGCGCCCCAGGATTCCCCTGCTATGGCTTCCCTCGGCCCCAGCCAAGGCGACGTCCCGGCAGGAACTGGCGACCAGGTACGCCGCGCGCCGTCCAGCGGCGAAGCTCCGTCGGCTCCCGTCGGCACACCACCATCGACCCCGCTCGGGAGGCCGAACAGCGAGACGACACGCAGCGACGCGCGACCGCTCGTGTTCCGCTCCATGGATTCCCGCGACGCTGAGGCGGCCGGCATCACCCGCGTGGCGGACACCGGCGCCGTCAGCACGCCATCCGCGCCTCGAGCGGAGCCGAGCACCAGCCCGGCGCGTCCCTCCGTCGCTCCGACGGCATCAGCGCCGGTGCAACCTCGGCCCGACCTCCTGATGCGAACCGCGGCAGCGGTGGAGGACGCGAACGAGCCCGTCGACGAACAACCGTCTCCGTGGGCAGGTGCTCCGGCCTATGCCGAAGCGGCCCCGAGCCCGGCGCCGGCCGCAGGCGCACCGCAGGACCTCCCGCTGGTCGGGCACCCCCCTGGAGCGAGTTGGTCCCGGTCGACGCCAGCGGCCGCTCCGAACGGGCCGAGGGCACTGCAGCGCGCGACGATCGAGACCGCGGCGCCGGGAATCGAGATGCCACTCGTGACTCCGCCCGCGGCGCCGAGCGCCGATCCAGTCCAACGCGCACTTGCCGCGGAAACGTATGCCGAGGTCAGCCCACCGCCGGCCACGACGGTCCAGCGCGCCCAGGGCGAGAACGGCGGTTCCTCGGCCGAGAGCAGTGGGCTAGACGTCGATAAGTTGACCGAAGACGTCTGGCAGCGCATCCGGCGAAAGCTGCGCATCGAGCGCGAACGGTCGAGAGGGATCGTATGAGGCATTCTGCTAGCCTGAATCGCACGGACTGTCGCGGCACGATGGGGGCTCTTCCATGGCTCTGGTGAAGGCCAAGTTCACAAACCTGACCACGGGCGACGAGATCCCGTGCATGTTCAATCCGGAAAGCTACGAGTTCTCGAAGCAGAACTCGTGGGGCGGTCCGCAGGCTAAAGGCAGCAACACGCCCGGGTACTTCGAGTTCAACGGCGGCAAGTCCACCGACCTGACGCTCAACCTCTTCTTCGATACCCACATGGCCGGCGAGGACGTGCGCGAGAAGTACACGAACGCCATCTGGAACCTTGCCCTCGTCGACCCCTCGACAAAGGATGCGACGACCGGCAAAGGCGCCCCGCCGGAAGTCGAATTCCGGTGGGGCCAGGCATGGTCCTTCAAGGCCGTCGTCATCACCGTCACGCAGAAGTTCACGTTGTTCATGGAGGACGGCACGCCCACCCGTGCCGACGTCACCGTGGTCCTGCGCCAGATCGAGGACGAGGACTCCTATCCGGGCCAGAACCCAACGTCGGGCGGTACCGCCGGCCACCGCGTCCACGTGGTACAGCAGCGCGAGACGCTCGACATCATCGCGTCGCGCGAATACGGCGAGGCGAAGCACTGGCGCGTGATCGCCGAAGCCAACGGAATCGCCGATCCGCTGCGCATCAGGCCGGGCACCAGGCTGTCGCTCCCTCCGCTGGAGCGCTAGCCCATGTCGAATCAGTCGTCGCTCGACATACCACAGATCATGATCAAGGTCGCTGGCGCGGCGCTCACTCCATCCGTCTACCAGCGGCTCACATCGGTGGAAGTGGATGACTCCCTCTACCTCCCGAGTATGGCGACGCTTGAGTTCGACGATCCGCCGGAGTCAGGGACGTCCCCGCCCGCGCCGCTCACCAACGCGGCGACGTTTAACGTTGGCGGTGACCTCGAGGTCTCGGCTAAGGTCGGGACGGCGACGAGCGTGATCTTCAAGGGCGAGATCACATCGATCGAACCGGACTACACGATGGAGGGCTACACGCGGCTCATCGTCCGTGCCTACGACAAGGGACACAGGCTCATCCGCGTGACGAAGACGAGGACATTCCTGCAGGTCACGGACAGCGACGTGATCTCCCAGATCGCCAACGAAGCGGGCCTTCAACCGACCGTCGATTCCACGAGCGTTGTGCACGACTACCTGCTGCAGCACAACCAGACGAACTACGCGTTCATCCAGGAGCGGGCCGAGCGTGCGGGACTCGTGGTTCGGACATCGATGGGCAAGCTCAGCGCGAAGAAGTTGTCCACTTTCGCCTCCGGGTCTGCGGTCGCCACTGTCACCTTCGGCGTCGAGTTGCTCGAATTCCGGCCGCGGCTGAGTGGCGTCTTCCAGCCGGACTCGTATCTCGTCCAGGGCTGGGACCCGGCATCGAAGGCGGTTTTCAGCGGCACGGCGTCATCGGCCACCCCCACCGCCAGCATCGGCGCGTCCCGCGGTGCGTCGCTGGCCGGCCCTTTCGGGGCCTCGGGCGAGTACGGTGTCGTGGACGTGCCGGTCGCGCAGGCATCCGAAGCGCAAGCGATCGCCGACGCGCGCATGTCCGAGGCCCGCAACGGCGACATCCAGGCCGAGGGCGCCATCGAAGGCATGCCGAGCGTCATGGCCGGCACGAAAGTCACCGTCGCCGGCGTCGGCACCAAGTTCAATGGCAACTACCTCATCACCCGCGCGCGCCACACCTACACGCTCAACGAGGGCTACCGCGTCCATTTCGAGAGCACGAACGGGACAGGCGAGACCACGGCTGACCTGGTGGAGACGCAAGGCTCCCAACCTGAGCGGGTCTTTGGCGCCGTCATCGGCGTCGTGACCGACATCAACGACAGCGAGGGGAACATGGGCCGGGTCAAGGTCAAGCTCCCCTGGATGATCAAGAACAGCGGCACCGAGATTGAGTCGTGGTGGGCCCGTATCGCGACGCCCATGGCCGGCAACGGGCGAGGCTTCATGTTCCTCCCCGAAGTGAACGACGAAGTGCTGGTGGCCTTCGAGCACGGCGACGTGCGGCGGCCGTACGTCATCGGTTTCCTCTGGAACGGCCAGGATGCGACGCCCCTGGGGACATCAGCCGCCCAGGACAATGGCAAGGTGAAACAGCGCGTGATCAAGTCGACCTCCGGCCACATCATCACGATCGACGACTCGGATGACGCGTCCAAGATCTCGATCGTCGATAGCGGGGGTAAGAGCTTTCTGCTCATCGACACGAAGAACAAGAAGGTATCGATCGAGTCGGAAGGCGAAGTGTTGATCAAGGCGGCGCAGAAGATCGACATCACCGGCGATGCTGCGATCAACGTCACGGGGAAGTCGGACATCACGGTGAAGAGCGACACCAACGTGAAGATCGAAGCGAGCGCGGGCCTCGAGCTCAAGGCATCGAGCGGCATCAAGATGGACGGCGGTGCTCAGGTCGAAATCAAGGGCGGCATGGTCAAGATCAATTAGATCCGGGGAGGATGCGGCGGAGGTGGCAAAACCTTGGTTACAGCGAAGATGGGGTAGACTACGCCCCGCATGAGCACGCTCGAGAACGAACTCGTCGGCCGCGGCTGGACCTTCCCCGTGGGCCCGGATGGCAGCGGCCGGATCTCGCTATCCAACGGCATCGACGACATCGACGAGGCCATCTCGCTCATCCTTGGAACCAGCCTCGGTGAACGCGTCATGCGGCCGAACTTCGGCTGCAGGATCCACGAACTGGTGTTCGCTCCGGTGCACGCCGACACCCTTGGGCTCGCCGAGCGCTACGTCCGCGAAGCGCTCGGCTGGTGGGAACCGCGGATCCAGGTGCGCGATGTTACCGTGCGCGCCGACCCCGACTCGGTCGACCTTGGCCGGCTGCTCATCCTCATTAGCTACACCGTTCGCACGACCAAGGACGAGCGCACGCTCGTCTACCCGTTCTATCTGATCAGGGAGGAGTAGCGATCCCGAGCGACGCCCGTCGCCGCGAGGACCGCCCGAAACGCCTATGCCGCTGCCAGACCCGCAGCTCGACGATCGAAACTTCCAGCAGCTCGTCAACGAGGCGAAGCTGCTTATTCCCCGTTACTGCCCCGAGTGGACGGATCACAACCTGTCCGATCCCGGCGTCACGCTCATCGAGCTCTTCGCGTGGATGACGGATCTTCTCCTCTACCGCCTCAACCGGGTGCCGGATAAGAGCTACCTGCGGTTCATGGAACTGCTCGGCATTCGACTCAAGGATCCGGTGCCGGCGCGGACGCACATCCGCTTCCGCCTGACGGCGCCTCAGCCCGCGCCTGTGACCGTGACGCGCGGCACCGAGGTCGCAACGGTGCGGACGAGCGATCGCGAGGCCATCTCCTTCACCACGGAAGAGGACCTCGTGATCTGGCCGCCGACGCTCCGCGACTGCCTGTTCTCGACCGACGCCGTCGCCTACACGGACTACCTGCCCCGCCTGCTGGCCGAGCAGGAGTACTTCGACGCATTCCAGCGCGTGCCCCTTCCCGGCGATGCGCTGTACTTCGGGTTCGCCGAGAACCTCAGCTCCCACGTGCTGAACTTCGCCCTCGACTGCATGGTCGAAGGCATCGGCGTCGATCCGAAGGACCCACCGCTCGCCTGGGAGGCGTGGTGCGGCGATGTCCGCGGCTGGACGCGCTGCACGGTCGAACAGGACACCACCGGGGGCCTGAACGAATCGGGCGTCGTGGTGCTCCGCGTCCCGAACGGGATGGGGCTGCAAGCGCTGTCGGCGCACACGGGCTATTGGATTCGCCTGCGGGTGCTCCAGCCCCGGCCGCGCCAGCCGATCTACTCCGCGTCGCCTCGCATCAACTCGCTGAACGTCTCGGCGGTAGGCGGGATCGCTCGCGCCAGCCACTGCACGCCGATCTATAACGAGGAGCTCGGCAGGAGCTCGTTCCTCCCGGGAGAGTCGTTCTCCCTGCGCCAGTCCCCGGTGTTGCCCTGCGACGACGACGAATACATCGAGGTCGAGGAGCAAGAAGGGGTCTGGACCCGCTGGGAGCAGGTTGAGTCCTTCCGCGAATCGTTGCCCGGTGACCGCCATTACGTGCTCGACGGCGTGTCCGGCACCGTCTCCTTCGGTCCCACTATCCGGCAGCCGAACGGCGCCGAATTGGCCTTTGGGATGACACCGCCAAAAGGCGCCGCAATCCGGATGACGCGTTACCGGCACGGCGGCGGGCTCGTCGGCAACGTCGGCGCGGCCACGCTCAGCGTGCTGAAGAGCTCCATCCCCTACATCGGCGACGTCACCAACATCGAGTCCGCCGGCGGCGGCCTCGACGCCGAATCCCTCGACGCCGCCAAGTTCCGCACGCCGCTGGCCCTCCGCTCGCAGGATCGCGCGGTAACCGCCCAGGACTACGAGTTCCTCGCGCGTGAGGCGTCGCGGCGGGTGGCGCGAGCTCGCTGCATCCAGGCGCGCGGCGGTCTGAACTCGAGCACTGTCCCACCGGGCACTGTCGAGCTCCTCATCGTCCCTACGGTGCCCGCGGACGCCGAGCGGACGCTGTCCACGCTCCAGCCCGACCCTGAGCTCCTGGAAGAGATCAAGCAGTACCTCGACGAGCGGCGCATGCTGGGCACGCAGCTGGCCGTCGACGGCCCGGCCTACGTCGGCGTTTCCGTCGAAGCGACGATCCTCGTCGAGCGCACGGCAAACCCGGAGCGCGTGCGCACCGACGTCCTCCAACGCATCACCGAGTACCTCGACCCGCTCTTGGGCGGCGCCGACGGGCAGGGCTGGCCCTTCGGCCGCGACCTCTATCTCTCGGAGATGCAGTCCGTCGTGCAGTCGATCCCGGGCGTGGAGTACGCCCAGGACGTGACGCTGTACCAGGTCGACATCCAGACCGGCCAGTCCCGCGCGGCCGGCCAAAAGGTCACGCTCGCCGAAGACGTGCTGCTGCTCTCCTACGAGCACGTCGTGACGATCGGTACGCGGGACCGGTAGCGACCGTGAGCGAAGCTGAGCCGACCACCGTAGAACCGGCGGCGCCCGTCGCCGAAGCCGCGCCGGACATCGCGCCAGTGCGCCCGGCGCCGGCGACGCCTCCCCCCGTGACGCTTCTGCCGGCGGTCGCACGGCCAGCAGAAGAGCAACGTCTCGAGGCTGGCGGCCCGCCAGACGGGCCGGGCGATCCGACAGGCTTCAACCCGGGTCCGCCGCGGCGGGTGCCGTGGGAGCCGGCCGGAGCCGCCGTGGGGCGCAGCAGCTATCTCGATTACCTCCCCGGCATCTACAGCTCGAACGATTTCCTGTCCCGCTACCTGCTCATCTTCGAGTCGATCCTCGAGCCGATCTCGCGCACCATCGGCAACATCCCGCACTACTTCGACCCGGCGCTGGCGCCGTCGGACACCCTCCCGTGGCTGGGTTCATGGCTGGGACTGCTGCTGGATGAGCGGTGGCCCGACGAGAAGCGTCGCGACCTCATCCTCGCCGCGGCCGACCTGTACCGCTGGCGCGGCACCCGGCGCGGCCTCGAACAGTTCATCCAGGTGTATACGGGCATCAAGCCGGAGATCACCGAACCCACGCTGAGCGAGATCAGCGCGTCACGGGACCTCGCATTCCGCTTTACCGTGCGTCTTCACCTGCCGGCAGGGAGCGACGTCGACAGTGAGCTGCTCGAACAGATCATCGACCTCGAGAAGCCGGCGTTCGCCGCCGGGACACTCGAGATCATCCGCGAGCGGTCGCGGCGGCAGTTGCGGCCGCTACTGGGATAGGACCAGCCACGAGTCGCCACCGGTGGTGGCTTTCTCTGCCGCCCAGCCGGTCAGCCCCGTCCCCGTGTCGATCGTCCACCACACGAAGCCTTCCGTCTCGACACTGTCGGACACGATCTTCACCTTGGTACCGTCGCAGATCGTTCCGAGCGATTTGCTCTGTGGGTCGGTAGCCACGCGCGTGTGGAACGCCCGCACGTTCAGGCAGTTGTTGGGCGCAGCCGAGTTCACTACGACGGCCGTGACGCCGTTTCGCAGGCCCGCCGGCGTCGGGGTCGAGGCGGCGGCCGCGGGGCTCGTCGGCGTGCCGCCCGCGACGGGCGTTTTCGAAAAATCCGTCTTGGCCTTGCTCGCACACCCGATGACGGTTCGGCACGGCGCCTGGACGTAGGCGAAGCCGCCGACGCCGAGCAGCGCGAGCGCCGCCATGGCCGTGACGGGAATTCGCCATTGCCGGAACGGTGGGCGGACGACGATCTGGCCGTCCGCGGTCTGCTCAGGGTTCGCTCCGCGCACCGGCTTCACGTGGACCCGGAACTGGCGCATCTGCGCCGCGCCGAACCACGGCCGTTTCGACGACACGGAGAGCGGTACGGTAGTGCTGGCGCCCGGGCCGAGTTCTACGGATTCGCGGTCAAGCTTCGTGTTCACCTTGTCGTCGGTCGAGGTCACGCTGAGCGCGTAGGTCATCGTCGAGTTGCCCTGGTTCTCGATGGTGACCTTGTAGTCTTTACCGCTCGCCTGCATGGACGAGCTGAAGTTGTCGAACGGGAGGATGGTGCAGGTTCCCAGCACGCGCACCTCGCGGCCGGTGTCGCCAGAAACGACCGAGACGGAGAACGGGTGCTCCCCGGCGACCGATTCGGGCGAGCGCGGGGGCTGGATCACGATGGTGATTTCGTCGCGCGCACCGGCGACAAGCGAGAGCGTCGGACGGCTGATTCGAACCCAGTTCGCGGGCAGGTCGATGACGCTGAGGGTGATCTCGTCAACAGACGTGCCGCGGTTCTGGACGACGACGGTGGCGGTCGTCGCCTGGCCAACGGCGACCGGCGAGGCAGGTGAGGCGAGCGAGACGGCGATGGTCCCCTGTCCCTCAGCGGCAGCCCCGCCTCCCGCGGCGACACGCGTATCCCGGGCCTCGTTCGGGCTGAGGAAGTGAGCCTCGACATCGCCGAAGCGGATGGCCTGGCCACCCTCGACCTTCGTCAGTGTGTTGGCAGCGAGCCGTTGGCTGCCAATGAAGGTGCCGTTCGCCGATCCCAGGTCCTCAACCGAAAGGCCCTCCTCGCTCAGCTGGAGCTGCGCGTGCCGGCGGGAAACCGATACGTGGTCGATCGTCACGCCGTTGCCGTCTGCCCGCCCAACCACCACCGATGCGACTTCGATCGGGTATTCCCGGACCTGGCCATCCGGCGTTGTGACCCTCAAGGTCCCGTAGTCCATGTACACTCTCTCGCGCGAGTAGTCGTGGGGATGCGCGGCTCGCAGCAAGAATACCCGTGCTGGCACGCTGTGAGCCACTTTCCGTCAATACGCCGGTCGTCGCTCCGGAGGAGATCCGCCTTTGAATGACCGCGCGCTCGAAGTGCTGCTGCTCGAGCCGTTCCCGTCCAGGCGTTGGGTCAGCATCATCCGTTACTGCCGAGCTATCTCGAGGCGCGCCCCGTTCGCCGATATTGACCTGACCACCGCCGAAGCGCCGTGGTGGAACCCGCTGTCACTCGCCGATGGCGTCCGACGGCAGTGGAAGGGCCAGCCGGCGCTCCATCACCGCTACGACGTGGTCCATTTCAGCGACCAGGCGCTCGGGCACCACGTCGCGCGGTTTGCGGGGACGCCGACCGTCGTGACGTGCCACGACGTCATGCCGTTCGTGGTACCCGGGTTCTACCGGCAGCGCCGCTGGGGAACGCTCAAGGAGCGGCTGCTGCGCCACAGCATCGCCGGAATGCTGCGGGCGAACCGAATCATCGCGGTCTCCGAGCAGACGGCGGCAGACGTCGCTCGCCGCTTCGGCTACCCTCGCGGCCGCATCAGCGTCGTTCCCAACATGCTCGCCGACGGCTTTGAGCCCGTGTCCGGGGCCGAAGCGTGGCTCCGCGAGCGGGGCTTCGCGTTGCCTCCCGGCCCGCGCGTCCTGAGCGTCGGTCACTGCGGCGGATACAAGAACCTCGAAACCCTCATCGACGCGCTGGCCTCGCCGCCGTTGCAAGACGCGAGCCTCGTGCGCGTGGGCTTCCCCTTGACGCCCCGCCAGCGCCGGCGATTGGCCGAACGTGGCCTCGCAGACCGCGTAGTCGAACTCGGCCGTATTCCTAACAAGGCGCTGATCGCCGTCTACTCGGCGTGCGACGTCCTCGCGCAGCCAAGCATCTACGAGGGCTTCGGTGTCCCGGTGATCGAAGCGATGGCGTGCGGGCTGCCCGTCGTTTCAAGCGACGGCGGCGCGCTCCCCGAAGTCGTCGGCGATGCCGCCATCGTCGCAGCCTGCGCCGAGCGGACCGAGGCCGCCACCCGCGCTCTTGCCGGCGCGTTGGCCGAGGTCATCGCCAGCGAGAGCCTGCGAAAGGACCTTCGTGAGCGAGGCTTCAACCGCGCCGCCTGCTTCCGCCCTGAAGCCGTTCTCCCCCGCCTGGCGGCCGCGTACCACGATACTGCGCGCCAGAGCTAAGCCCGGCCGCGCGCGCGCCTGCGTTCCATCGCCCGGGTGGTCTGGCGCGTTCGTACAGTCCGATTCGCGCGCAGCCCGGCGTGGCCCGACCACCAGAACCCGAAGGCCGTCAGCCCGGTCGCGGCCCACAGCAGCAGGACTACCGGGTCGACCGGTCGCGACCAGCCCAGGCTGGCGTGCAGCGCGCTCTGCCAGTGCAGCGCTAGCACCGGCCCGAAGGCGCCGATACTGAACACCAGCGAGGATGCCATGAGCCAGCGCCGGCCCGAGAGCGCGGCGAACGGGAGGTACCAGAACTGGTACCAGGGGAGCATTCCCGGCGAGCACGCGTAGACGAACACCCACATCACCGTCGCGATGGCGGCGATGCGGTCTTCGAGCCGGTCGAGCGGGTGGATGGAGACGATGACCGCCGACGCGAACATGAACGTTATGTACGACAGGAGGACCGTCCAGTGGCGGAAGCCCAGGCCGCCATCGAACCAGTGGCCCACAACGGCCTGCGGAACCGTCAATGAGAACGCGGTGGCGGGCCCGAGCGTGCCGAGGCGTGGACCGTAGCGCAGCGCAAAGACCGCGATGACGGCCAGCCCGAGCGCGCAAACCGCCAGCGCTGCCTGGCGCCGCCATCGCGGGAACCACGAGGCAAGGACCACGGGCGCGGCGAGGATGAGCGCAAACTTGGACAGCACCGCCGCCGCTGCCAGCCCCGAGCCGATGGCACGGTCCTTCCAGCGGTCCTCGAAGATGAAGAGGAGGGATGCCACGGCGAACGCCACCATGATCGAGTCGTCGTGCCCGTCGCCGGCGAATTGAAACAGCATCAGCGGGTTCAAGCCCACGAACGCGGCGGGCAGCGCCGGGTCCTTCCCGAGCCGCTTCGCCACCAGGCCCGTGAGGAAGGCGGTGATGACGAGGAACAGCCCGGCGACCGCCTTCTGCCCCGCCACGTTCGCGGCGAGCCCGTTTCCGACGAACGGCAGCGAGAGCCCGCCGAGGGCATAGGCTACCGGGCCGTACCCGCTCGGGCCGTTGGTGTAGACGAGGACGTCACGTGCGACGGGATCGTCGATCTTGCCCGGCGCGTTCTCGCTCCAGGCCGGATAGCCGCCGTGCAGCCAGAACGTGCGCACATCGGCGGCGAGGTGGGTGACGTCGGGCGACGCGAGCGGCCGCATCGGGAGAAGCACGACGACGGCGATCGACGAGGCCGCGATGACGGCCGGGAAGCTGTGGCGGAAGCCGCCCCGTGCCGCCCACAGGCAGGCAAGGTAGCCAGCGCTGACCAGCGCGAGAATGAAGCCAAGATTGAACATCTCGCCGAGCCCACCCGGGAAAACGAGGGACAGTACGAGCGGCTTTGCGATGATCGCCGGGTCCGCATCCCACAGCGGGACCCGCAGGCTGAAACCGAGCAGCCAGCCGAGCGCGACGACGGCGGACCCCCCGGCAAACACCGCGGCGTTGCGTTCGCGCGACGTCCACCGTGGCTCAGGCGGCGACGATGGCATCCGGCTGGTCCTCGGTCGAGCGCGGCGTCTCAACCCACGCGCGCGAACGCGGCGTGAACAGCGCCCAGACTCCAATGGGGAACCACAGGAGGTTCAGGAGGGCGTGGCGGAGCGCCAACTCGACGCCGGCGCGCGTAGGCGGCAGCAACCGGTCACGGAAGGCGACGGCGCCCGGCACGCCCCATTCGCCGCCGAATGCGACCGCCAACGGGGCGAGAGGCAGCGAAAACGGCGCTGACACCGCGGCCAGCGCGAGCGATCCCGTCACGGCAAGCCGCGTCAACATCCGCGTCGGCGTAAGCAGGTAGAGGGCGATGTCGAGCGAACGGAAGATCGCCCCGGAGTCCACGACGGGTCATCGGCCACCACTCGAGCGCTACGACGCGCAGGTGGCCTCGCGCCCAGCGCACGCGCTGTTGCAGCGACGGCTTGAGATTCTTCGGCTCCTCGACCACCACGTACGTAGTCGACACGTACGCCACCTTGCGGCCGCTCGCGTAGAGCCGCGCGGTGAGCTCGAGGTCCTCGGTCAGCGTCTTCAGTTGCGGCACCAGTTCGCGCAGCACGCCCGGCCGGATGAACCAGCCCGAGCCGGTAACCGTCGTTCCGAGTCCGAGGTTCTCGCGGGGCCGCCACCAGAGCGCGTTTCGGACCCGGCGTCCGAGGCCGTAGCCCTCGACCAGCCAGTCGTTCGATTCGTGGGGGATGGTCTCCACCTGCAGGCAATCCTCCCCGGACGAGGCCTCGGCGACTTCGCTCAGCAGGCTGCGCGGAATCCGTGCGTCTGCGTCGAAGATACCGATGAAGTCGTAGTCGTCCGCGTTCGCCAGGCTCGCGCGGACTGCCGCCGCTTTGCCCTTACGCCGGGTCGACAGCTCGATAACGTTCGCACCGGCGGTGGCTGCGACATGAGCGGTCGAATCCGTGCAGTTGTGCGCGATCACCGTCACGTCGAAGCGTTCTCGCGGGTAGTCCTGGGCGAGGAGGTCGGCCACGATCTTGGCGACGACCGCCTGCTCGTTGCGCGCACACACGGCGATGAAGAACCGCGGCGGCACGGGCGGCTCGACACGACGCCGGCGACCCCGCGCACGCCCCGCGACGGTGACACCGGACTGGTAGAGCGACAACGCCAACCAGAACGCTTGCAGCGCCATGAACAGCGCTCCAGCGACGCGAAGGAACCCACGCATGCCTCGGGATTATCCCCGCGTGACGGCTAAAGCGCTTCCCCCGCGTTTGCCTGCGGACTGATGGCTGCGGCGTCACGGTCTGCTATCACGATCGTTCGCGCAGCGCTAACACGCGCCGCCGGAACATCGCCATCGCCCAGGAGCTGTGCGAGGGCAGGCCGTTTCGACGCGCCGGCCACCAGGAAGAGCGCGACGCGGGCCGCCGACAACACCGGCAGCGTGAGGGATAACCGCTCATGGTCCGGCCGGCGCACGCGCACGACGTTCGCCCTTGTTTCCGCGAGCGCGGCGTCGCCCGGGAAGAGCGAGGCCGTGTGGCCGTCATCGCCCAGCCCAAGGAACACCAGGTCGAACACCGGAACTCCCGGTCCGAAGACGCTCCGGAGTGCCTTCTCGTACTCGCCGGCGGCGCAGGCTGTCCCATCCATCGGGTGGACGCGGGCGGGCACCTTGCCGAGGAACGCGCCGTGCGCCATACCGAAGTTGGAGTCGGGGTGGTCGGGCGGCACGCATCGCTCGTCGCCGAAGAACACGTCCACTGTGGTCCAGTCGTACTCGATGCTCGCCAGCCGCTCGTAGATAGGCCGTGGAGTGTGCCCACCGGAGAGCGCGATTGTCAGCGGCCGAATCTGCTCAAAGACGCGGACGGCGGTCTCGGTGAGTTCGTCGGGGGCGGTGACGATGACTTCGCGATTCACCGGAGGTGCCAGAGGCGTGGCGCGATCAAATCGTCCGCCGCCTTCGGCCCCCACGTTCCCGCGGCGTAGGGCTGAATCACCGGTGGGTCGGACAGAATCGGCTGCACCACCTGCCACGCTCGGTCCACGCTGTCGCCGCGCGCGAACAACGTGTGGTCGCCGTCCATCGCATCGTGCAGGAGGCGCTCGTAGGCTTCCGCCGGCTTCTTCGCGAACGATTCGCCGTACGAGAAGTCCATCAGCACTGGCTGAACATCGATCTCCGGCCCGGGCACCTTCGCCAGGAACTTGAACGTGATGGATTCATCCGGCTGAATCGAAATCGTGAGCGTGTTCGGGGCGAGATCTTCGATGCCCATGCCGTGAAAGAACATCACCGGCGCATGGCGGAATACGATCGTCACTTCGGTGGTGCGCTTCGGCATCCGCTTGCCCGTCCGCAGGTAGAACGGCACCCCCGCCCAGCGCCAGTTGTCGAGCGAAAGCCGCATGGCCGCGTAGGTCTCCGTCTGGGAGTCCGGCGCAACGCCCTCCTCTTCGCGGTAGCCAGGCGTGTCTCCGCTTCGCGTGTACTGGCCGCGCACGACGTTGTCACAGGTCACGGGCACCATTGCCGCGAACGCCTTCATCTTCTCGTCGCGAACAGCTTCGGGTTGGAACGAGACCGGGGGCTCCATCGTGAGCAGCGAGAGCACCTGCAGCGCGTGGTTCTGGAGGATGTCGCGCACCGCTCCCGTCTCCTCGTAGAAGGACCCGCGGCCCTCGATCCCAATCGACTCAGCCACGGTGAACTGCACGTGCTCGATGGCGTCGCGATTCCACACGCGTTCGAACACGCCGTTCCCGAACCGGAAGACGAGGATGTTCTGGACCGTCTCCTTGCCGAGGTAGTGGTCGATCCTGAAGACCTGCTTCTCGTCGAACACCGAGAGGAGCGTGGTTGATAGCTCCCGCGAGGACGCGAGGTCGTGCCCGAAGGGTTTCTCGATGATGATCCGCGTTCCCTCCGCCAGGTCTTCCTTTGCGAGCGCCCGGACACTCTCCTCGAACGCAGACGGAGGCACCGACAGGTAGACCAGGCGGCACGGCCGGAGACAGCGCTTCTTGACGCCGGCGAGGCCCTCCTCGCGGCCGCTCACGAAGGACAGGCGCTCGGCGAACGAGGGAAACTCGCCCGTATCCAGCGGGGTGCGCGAAAACTCACGCACCGCATCCGCGGCCTCCTCCCGGAACTTCTCGTCCGAGCCCGGGCTGCGAGCATAGCCGATAATCTGGCCCCCCTTCGGAAGGAGCCCGCGCACATGCAGGTTGTACAGCGCCGGGATCAGTTTCCTGCGGGCCAAATCGCCCGTGGCGCCTACGATGACGATGTCCTGGTCGTCGGGTGGGCACAGGCTCACGCCTCCTTCACCGGGTGCCCGCCGAATTCATTCCGGAGCGCCGCAATGAATCGCATGGCGAAGGCGTTCTCCTGCCGCGACGTGAAGCGTGCGAAGAGCGCCTCGGAGAGCACGGAGACGTTCACGCCGCGCTCCACCGCCTCGAGCACGGTCCAGCGGCCCTCGCCCGAGTCGTCGACGTAGGCCTTCAGCTTATCGAGGCGGGGATCGCTCGAGAACGCGTCTTCCGCCAGCTCCAGCAGCCACGATCGAACCACACTGCCGTGGTTCCAGAGCGAAGCCAATTGCTTCAGGTCGTAGTTGTATTCGCTCGCGGATTGCAGCAGATCGAAGCCTTCGGCCATCGCCTGCAACATGCCGTACTCGATACCGTTATGCACCATCTTGGAGAAGTGACCGGCCCCCGATGGCCCGACGTGCGCGTAGCCGCCTTCCGGCGTGAGCGCTTTCAGGATGGGCTCGACGTGCTCGAAGGTGGCACGGTCGCCCCCCGCCATCAGGCAGAAGCCCTCTTTCAGGCCCCAGATGCCGCCGGAGGTTCCAATGTCGAGGAACCGAATCCCCCGGCCGGCGAGTTCCTTTCCACGCCGAACGGAATCCTTCACGTAGCTGTTGCCGCCGTCGATCACGATGTCATTGGCGCTGAGCAGGGCGGCGACGTCGTGGATGGTCGACTCGGTTATGTCTCCCGATGGCACCATCAGCCAGACAACGCGCGGAGTCGGCAGTGCCGCAACCATGTCCTTCAACGAAGAGACGTCCGACACCGCCGGATTCCGGTCGTAGCCGACAACCTCGTGGCCATTCTGCCGAAGGCGCTCCCTGATGCCGGCGCCCATGCGCCCCAGTCCGACGATGCCGATCTTCATCGTGTCGCCTGCCGTGGCTGCTCAGCGAACGCGGTAAGCGCTGCGAGCGACGTCCGGGCGACCCGCCGGCCATGCGCTTTCAGTGCCGCCAGGTCACCGAGCGCCTGCGCCCGGTTCAGCGCCCCGAAGGTGTAGGCCTTGCCGGGAATCGAGATGTCCTCCTGGACGTCCGCGACGATCTGGAGGAAGACGCCGTTGTTCGCCCCGCCTTTGTGAAGCTGTCCGGTGGAATGCAGGAAGCGCGGCCCGAAGCCAACGGTGGTGGCGACGTGGTAGCGGTCGCGCAGCAGGGTCCGGAGATGGTTCAGCGACTGCTCGTTCGCCTCGTCGCGCGCGAGGTAGGCGGTGATGGCGATGTAGTCGCCCGGGCGCACCTGTGCGAGCACATCCTCGACTGAGGCGGCCGACTCATCGACCGTCTCCCCGGCGAGGATGCGGGCGGTGGCGTCCTTCGCCTCCTGGACGTTCGGCTGGTCGAACGGGTTGATCCCGAGGATATGGCCGGCGATCGCTGTCGCGAACTCCCACCGGAACATCTCGGCGCCGAGCTGGTAGGGGTCGCTGTAGGGGATGCGCACGACCGGTTGCTCGGTCTCTTCGAGCTCCTCGAGCTGCGCGTGATTGCCGATGCCGGCGAATACGCGGTCGCTGCCGTAGACCCGCGGAGGGCCGAGGGACTCGCCCTCGATCGGCACAATCCCTTTGCCCTCCTTGCCGGTGGACTCGGCGATGAGCTGCTCCAACCAGTACCCGAAGGTGGAGAGCGGCTCGGGCATCACCAGCGTGAGCTTATCCCTCCCCGACAGCGCGCCACTGCCCATCGCGGCGCCGAGCCACGCCCCCGGGTTCTGGGCCACCTCCACCGAAGGCTGGCACGCGTCGCGCATGTCCGCGGCTCGCGAGAGGAGCTGGCCGACATCAGCGCCTATGAGTGCTGCAGGCACGAGGCCGAAATGCGAGAGCGCGCTGTACCGCCCACCGATGTCGGGCCGGTTGCGGAATACCCGCCGGAACCCGCGCTCGGTCGCCAGCTTGTCGAGCGATGTGCCGGCGTCGGTGATGGCGACGAAATGCTGGCCGTCCGGGATCTTCTCCCAGAAGTACGCGAGGTGTGAAAGCGTCTCGATCGTGCCGCCCGACTTGCTCGCCACGATGAACAGCGTCGCCTGGAGGTCCAGCTGCGCTTCGACCTCGCGGATCTGGCGCGGGACCGTGGTGTCGAGCACCTTCAGGTCGAGCCGGTCGGCCCGGCTTCCGAAGGTGCTGTGGAAGACCTCGGGGGCCAGGCTCGATCCGCCCATCCCGAGGACGACCGCGGTCTTGTAGCCGTCCGCCGCGACGGCGGCCGCGAACGACTCGAGGTCGCCCACCTGCTCCTTCATGTCGTCGATCACGCCGATCCAGCCGAGCCGATCGCTGATCTCGGTCGCGTCCGGCTTCCAGACGGTGTGGTCGCCTGCGAAGATCCGCTCCACAACCTTGTCCGCTTCCAGTCGCTTGAGCGTTTCCTCCGTCTTCGCGGCCAGCGGACCGAGCGTGCGGACGTCGGCGGGTCGCCCAACCCGCATCAACGCCAGTTGCGAGCGGAGGCGGTCCAGCAGCGAGAGGAAGTCCTTCTCAAAGGAGGCGAGACCGTCGACCAGCAACTTGTCGGTCACCGCATCGAGGTTGATCCCGGCCTTCGCCGCCTCGGCCAGGACGCGGTCGGCGTCGTCCAGGTTTGGCACCACGGTGTCGCGAACGTCCAGGTGGTCGAGAACTGCCTTCAGCGTCGCTTCCGGCATGGTGTTCACGGTGTCGGGGGCGACCAGTTCCTCCACGTAGAGCACGTCGGAGTAGGCCGCGTTCTTCGTGCCGGTCGACGCCCACAACGGGCGCTGGACATGCGCGCCGGCTGCCGCGAGCTTCTCCCACCGCGGCCCCGAGAAGATCTCCTGGAACCGGCGGTAAGCTTTTCGCGCGTTCGCGATCGCGACCTTGCCGCGCAGCGGTGAGCTGTCGGGCAGTTGCGAGTCGACCGCCGTGTCGACCCGCGACACGAAGAACGACGCCACGCTCCCGATCCGGTCGATTGGCTGACCGGCGGCCAGCCGGCGCTCGAGCCCTGAGACGTACGCCTGGGCCGCTCGTTCGTAAGCATCGAGCGCAAACAACAATGTCTGGTTGACGTTGACGCCAGCCGCGGTCGCCTCCTCCAGGGCCTTCGCGCCCGCGGGAGTCCCCGGGATCTTGATCATCACGTTGGGCCGGTCGACCAGATCGAAGAGCCGCCGGACTTCGGTCACCGTGGCCGCGACATCGTTCTCGATCCCCGGAGGCACCTCGAGCGAGACGAACCCGTCTGCTGCGCCTGTTCGGTCGTAGACCGGCCGCAAAACGTCGGCGGCCGCCCTGATGTCTGCGATCGCGAGCTGGACGAACGCCTGGTAGGGGTCGCGAATGCCGGACGCGGCGGCCTCACGGAGGTCGTCGTCGTAGAGGCTGGAGCCGGCGATCGCCTTCTCGAAGATGGTGGGGTTGGAGGTCATCCCCGTGACCTGGCCGTCGTCCACCATCTGCCGGAGCCGGCCCGACGTCATGAGGTCGCGCCGGATGTAGTCGAGCCACACGCTCTGTCCGTGCGCGAGAAGCTGTTGCGTTGCACTTGTTGTTGCTGGGCTAGCCATGCTGAACCTCCCTGGTGGCGAGGCGTCCTGCCTCGATGTCACGCACCTTCGCAAGCCTCCTCCGGTGCCGTTCGGCCCCGGAGAATTTCGCCGCGAGAAATGCGCCGATGAGCTCTCGTGCCAGTTCGTGGGCCACCACGCGCGACCCAAGACAGAGCACGTTCATGTCGTCGTCTTCGACGCCCTGGTGCGCCGAAAATGTGTCGTGGCAGACCGCCGCGCGGATCCCCGCCACTTTGTTCGCAGCCACACTTGCGCCTACGCCGCTCCCGCAGATGAGCACGCCACGATCTACCGCGCCGCTCAGGACGGCGTCGGCGATGGCAACGGCGAAGTCCGGATAGTCGTCGAGCGGATCCAGCTGCCGCGGACCGAGGTCCACGGCTTCGTGACCGAGTGCGCGAATGTCGTCCAGCGCGAGCGCCTTCAAGGCGAACCCGGCATGATCACCCGCAACACCAATGCGCACGACTATCGCTCCTCTCTGACTCGCTCCAGCACCTGCCTCGCGCGGTCAGCGACCGCTTCGGGCGTGATTCCGAACTCCCTGAACAGCACCGGTCCCGGCGCAGATGCGCCGAAGTGGTCGATGCCGACGAACGCGCCGGCCTCGCCCACGTAGCGTTCCCAGCCCTGCGGCACGCCCGCCTCCACGGCGACGCGAGCCCGCACTGCTTTCGGCAGCACCGATTCGCGATACGCCTCCGGCTGGGCTTCGAAGACCTCCCACGACGGGAGGCTCACCACGCGCGCCTGGACTCCGGCTTCCGCCAGGCGGAGAGCCGCGTCCATCGCGACGGAGACCTCGGACCCGGTGCCGATGAGGATGACGTCGGGCGTGCCCGGCGAGTCCACGAGCACGTAGCCTCCCTGGGCGACGCCGGCCCGCACCAGCGCGACATCCTGGAGAATAGGAAGATTCTGGCGGGAGAAAACCAGCGCGGACGGTCCGGGCAGCTCGATCGCGAGCTTCCAGGCGGCGGCCGTTTCGTTCGCATCTGCCGGCCGGATGACGCGCAGGCCCGGCATGGCACGCAACGCCGCCAGGTGCTCGATCGGCTGGTGCGTGGGGCCATCTTCACCGAGGCCGATGCTGTCGTGCGTATAGACGAACAGCGAATGGGCCTGCATGAGTGCCGACAGGCGGATGGCGCCGCGCATGTAGTCGGAGAACGTCAGGAACGTCCCGCCGAACGCGGTCACGCCGCCGTGCACGTTGAGTCCGTTGAGGATGGCGCCCATGGCGTGCTCGCGAACGCCGTAGTTGATGTTCCGGCCCGCCCAGCCCTCGATGCCGAAGGAAAGGTAGCCCTTCAAGGTGGTGTCGTTGGAGGTCGAAAGGTCCGCCGAACCGCCGATCAGCGTCGGGAAGCGGGGTGCGATCGCGTTGAGCACCTTGCCGCTGGCGACCCTCGTCGACATCGCGCCATCGGCCGCCGTGAACTCGGGAATGTCCTCGTCCCACCCGGCCGGGAGCCGTCCACTGACCAACGTCTCGAAGAGCGCGGCGTCCGCGGGGTAGTCCTGTGCGTAGCGGCCGAGGCGGGCAGTCCAGTGCTCCTGGTGCTCCGCTCCCGCGGCCAGCGCCTTGCGGAACTCCTGCAGCGCCTCGTCGGGCACGTAGAACTTGCGATCGGGGGGCCAGCCGAGCGCCTCTTTCGAGAGCCGAACTTCCTCCTCCCCGAGCGGCGACCCGTGCGCGGCGGACGTCCCGGCCTTGTGCGGGCTGCCGTAGCCGATCACCGTGTGAGCCGCGATCAACGAAGGGCGGTCGGTCACGGCACGCGCCGCCTCGATCGCTTCTGTCACAGCCTCGACGTTCATCCCATCGATCGACTGGACGTGCCAGCCGTAGGCGCGGAAGCGCGCCGCGGCGTCTTCCGTGAACGACAGGTCCGTCGGGCCATCGAGCGAGACGTTATTGGAGTCATAGAGATAGATGAGCTTGCCCAGCCCCAGCGTGCCCGCAAGCGAGGCCGCTTCCGAGGCAACGCCTTCCATCAGGTCGCCATCGCTGCACAGGCAGTAGGTGTAGTGGTCGACGATCTCGTGGCCGGGGCGGTTGAAGCGCGAGGCCAGCACACGTTCGGCGATAGCGAAACCGACCGCGTTGGCGAAACCCTGTCCGAGGGGCCCCGTTGTGATCTCGACTCCCGGGGTATGGCGGAACTCCGGATGGCCCGGCGTCCGGCTCCCGAACTGCCGGAATTGCTCGATCTCAGACAGTTCGAGCCCATAGCCCGTCAGGTGGAGGAGCGAGTACAGGAGCGCCGAGCCGTGGCCGGCGGAAAGCACGAAGCGGTCGCGGTCCGGCCAATGGGGGTCGGCCGGGTTGTGCTTGAGGAATCGCGTCCACAACGCGTAGGCCATCGGCGCGGCGCCCATAGGCAGCCCGGGATGCCCGGAGTTCGCCTTCTGGACCATGTCCATCGACAGCGTGCGGATCGTATTGATGCAGAGTTGCTCAACAGATGTGGCCGTGGCGGTCATTCGAGGCGCCCACCCCGATCAGCGCCGACCCCGTCGATTCGGTCGAACTGGTGCACGAAGACCCTCCTGCTGCGATGCCGCCATTGTGACGCGCCACGGCCATCGTCGCACGTCCCACTGGTAGTCCGCGTTAAACCACCGCTCGATGATGCGCCAATGCAACACCGGCGGAGTTTGCAGACAGAAAAAGACCGCCTGGCAGAGCCACGCGGTCCGACGGCTTCGCTCACGGGCGGTTCAGGCGACCTTCGCGAGGGTCCTCAGGCACCGGGTGCAGATGTTCAGCCGGTACCATTCGCCGTTCACGAATACACGCTGCTTTTGCACGTTCGGCTTGAACGTACGGCTCTTCTTGGTTGCTTTGCGCTCCCAGCGTCCACCGTGCGTGTGCCGGATGTGCCGGCCAAACATGGTTGTCTTGCTGCAAACGTCGCAGGCGCCACTTGCCATGCGGGTTGTGTCCTTGAGTGAGAGAATCGAAGGGTAATCGTACCATCCGGGCCGCAATACGGCCAAACGGACACAGAGGATCCCCCTTGCAGCGTGCCTCCACCACCGACGCGCTTCTCGACGGCGCCAGGCTTCGCGCGACCTTCAGCGCGGCTGCGCATCACCTGCGGGAGCGCGCAGCCGCCCTCAACGCGATCAACGTCTATCCCGTTCCGGACGGCGATACCGGCGCGAACATGTCCGCCACGCTGAACGAAGCCATAGCACGAAGCCACGACGCCGGGGAACGGCCCACGGTAGCGGCGGTGCTCCAGGAGCTTGCTCGCGGCGCCCTGTACGGGGCGCGCGGCAACTCCGGCGTCATCCTGTCGCAGGCGCTCCGGGGCTTCGCCGGTGGTGTCGGAGACGTCGCGGCGTTCGATGCCGCCGCACTCGCGCGTGGACTGGAGAGCGCGTCGACGGCCGCCTACGCCGCCGTGAGCGAACCCAAAGAAGGCACGATGCTCACGGTCCTTCGTTTTGCCGCAGCGGCGGCAACTCGCGTCGCTGGCGAGCTCCCCGGCCGGGGCGCAGGGACGTCGTGCGAGCCGTCCCTGGCTGCCGCCGTAGCAGCGGCAGAAACCGCTGAGGCTAACACGATCAACCAGCTGCCCGCCCTCAAGGACGCTGGTGTGCCCGATGCCGGCGGGGAAGGCATCTGCGTCATCCTGCGGGGGCTCCTTGCCGCGCTAGGGGGCGAGGCACCCGTGCCTCGCCCCGAGCTGCCGCGCCCCCTCGCGGCAGGCTTCGGCGACGGCCACACACGCTTTGGCCACTGCACCGAATTCATCATCGAGCCGCACGGCGCCGTCCTCGACCTGGAAAGGCTCCGCGCAGTTGCGGCGGCCGGCGGCAACCAGTCGGTGGTCGTCGTAGGGGACGAATCGCTCGCTCGCGTGCACGTCCACACGCTGCAGCCCGAGGCGCTGATCGCGGCCATCCGGGATCTCGGGACCGTGTCGCGGGTGAAGATCGAGGACATGACGGCCCAGCAGCAGCGCTTCAGCGCGACCGGCAGCGGCGCCAACGCGAGCGTCGCCGTGCTGGCAATGAGCCGCGGCGCGGGCTTCGACGCCGTTTTCGAAAGCCTGGGCGCCGGGGTCAGCGACATAGGCTCGATCGAAAAACCGTCGGCCGGACAGATCGCCGACGCCGCCAATGCGCTGGGGGTACCGGACGTGATCGTGCTGCCGAACCACCAAAACGTGCTCCTGGCGGCGACCCAGGCTTCCTCGCTCGCCCGCTGCAATATCCACGTCGTCCCGACGCGGTCGCTGCCCCAGGGCATCGCCGCCACCTTCGCCTTCGATGCCGACAACCCCGTCGCCGACAACGTCGCCGCTATGACGTCCGCCGCATCCACGGTCCGAACTATCGAGGTGACCACTGCCTCCACGGACAGCGTGGCCGATGGCGTCGCCGTGTCGGCCGGCCAGGCAATCGCCCTCCTCGACGGCCGGCTGGTGGCTGCCGAAGGCACACCGATGGAGGCGCTCTCCGGGGCACTTCGCCGCATCGGGACGGCGGGACTGCTCACGATCTATGGAGGCGAGGATGCGTCCCCTGCCCTCCTGGACGCGGCGGCCGCCAGCGCCCGGGAAGCGCTCCCGGACGCCGAGGTCGAGGTACTCGCCGGCGGCCAACCCCTGTACATCTTCGTGGTCTCAGCCGAAGCCTAAGGTGGCGGATGCCACGGAGTCGGCCATGCAGCAATCGAAACGGATCGCGCGCGCAGTCGCCTGCCTGGCGCTGGTGTCGCTGCCCCTGTTGGCGGCCGCATGTGGCGGCGGAGGCGACTCAACCACCGACCCCAACGTCGTCATCGTGCAGGTTTCGGACAACCAGTTCTCCCCGGACGTGGTCATCATGCGGCAGGGAATGACCGTGAAGTGGGTGTGGAGCGGTAAGAACGCGCACTCCGTCATGGGGACGTTCGGTTCGAAGGAACTCACGTCCGCCCAGCACAAGGGCTCCGGGAGCCTGGAATTCACGATGAACGACAAGGGCACGTTCCAGTACCAGTGCGGCGTTCATGGCGGCGCGATGTCGGGCCGCATCACCGTCGAATAGACGCACCAGGACGCTAACGGCCCCCTGTGGGCGCGGGCGCGACCTCCGGCGCCTCGCCAACGCGAACCATCTCGGGTTCCGGCTCCGGCTCTATCGGTGCGCCCTCGACTTCGAAGAGTGGCTTGAAGTCGCGCCGGAGCGGCATCTCTTTCATGAATAGCGTGAAGACGAGCGTCAGCACGGCGATTGCGAGGGCTCCGGTGAAGAGCCGCCGGATGGCGGTCGCGATCGCGCCCTTCTGCGCGGCCACCGCCGCATCGACCAGCCGCTGACCATCGGTCGGCGAACTGGCACGGATGTCTGATTGGACGGTCGCGAACGCCTGCTGATTCAGGCCCAGCGTCGGGTCGTCGAATTGCTGCAGCACTGCCGGCCCAATCGCGGCCTCGTCGGCAGCCGACAGCTGGTCGCGGAACGCGCCATGGTAGGTGGTGGCGAGGATGGTGCCGAAGACCGCAATCCCGAGGACGGTTCCGATCTGCCGGAAGAACTGGCTGGAAGCGCTCGCGACGCCGAGGTACTTATAGTCCACCGCGTTCTGGAGGATCAGCGACATCGTGGGCATCGTCAGACCGAAGCCCACGCCGAGGACGACCATCGTCGCCGAAATGGAGAGCTCCGACGTGTCCACCGTCAGCCGCGAGAGGTTGAACATTGCGACGACGGCAACCGCCGCACCGATGGTGGTCATCCACTTGTAGTGGCCGGTGCGCGCGATCAGCTGGCCGCCGACGATGCTGGCCACGAGCAGCCCGATCGACTGCGGCGTGGTGACCACGCCCGAAGCGGTCGCTGACGCGCCGAGCGCCGTCTGGACGAACGTCGGGAGGTACGTGAGCACCCCGAACATGCCCGCGCCGAGCGCGAAGACGATGATGTTGGCGAGCACAAAGACCGGGTTCCGGAAGAGATGCAGCGGCAGCATCGGCTCCGGATGGCGGAGCTCCTGCCAGACGAACGCCGCCAAAAATGCGGCTGCCGACCCGAAGATCGAGATGATCTCGGTCGAACCCCACGCGTACTTATCGCCGGCCCAGACGAGCCCGAGCAGGGTGAGAATCGATGCTCCCGAAAGCATCGCCGCGCCGAGGAAGTCGATCTTCGGGCGGCGCGTGCCGCGCGCCATGGGCAGGTTCATCCAGATCGCGGGGATGGCCATCAAGCTGAAGGGCACGTTGATGTAGAACACCCAGCGCCAGTCCACGGAATCGGTGAAGAATCCGCCGACCGTCGGGCCGAGGATGCTCGCGAGGCTGAACGTTCCCGTGAACAGCCCGGTGTACTTGCTTCGCTCCGAGGGCGGGAAGATGTCGCCGATACAGGCGAAGACCGACGAAAAGATCATGCCGCCACCGATACCCTGGACGGCGCGAAACGCGATCAGCGCCGGCATCGTGGGAGCAGCCCCGCAGGCGGCCGACGCCAACATGAAGACGACGATGCCGGCGATGACGAACAGCTTGCGGCCGTAGATGTCCGAAAGCTTGCCGACCAGTGGGATGACGACAGTCGAGGCGAGCATGTAGCTCGTGAACATCCACGAGAACAGGTTGAATCCGCCGAGGTCGGCGAGAATGCTCGGGGTCGCCGTGGCCACGATCGTCTGGTCGAGCGCGCCGACGAACATCGCCAGCATGAGGCTGCCGAGCAGCAACCAGCGTTGCCGCGCATCAAGCAGTTCGCCGAGTGGCTGGATGATGGGTTCAGCGGCCATGCGGGCCTCCACACTCACGTCACGTGACGCGACGTTCCCGTGAGTTATCGGGGCAGCGTACAAGAATAGTTCGCCGCAGGCAAAACGTTTTCTTCTTCGTGCTGACGCGAAAACGGGCCGCGGTTGCGGCCCGTCACGGGTGCGGATGAGGCTCCGGTCTAGAAGCGCTTTTCCTTGATCCGGGCGGCCTTGCCCGTCAGCCCGCGGAGGTAGTACAGGTTCTTGCGCCGAACCTTGCCATGGCGGACGACCTCTACTTTGTCGACGCGCGGGCTGTTGATCGGGAACGTGCGCTCCACGCCGACGCCGCTGGCGAGCTTGCGAACCGTGAAGTTCGAAACGAGGCCCTTCATTCGCTTTCGAATGACAACGCCTTCGAAGACCTGGATGCGCTCTTTGTCGCCTTCGACGACCTTGGCATGCACGCGAACGGTGTCGCCGCTCCCGAATTCCGGGATGTCCGTGCGCTGCGGCGTGGGGGTTAGGGTGTCGAGTTCGTATGCCATGCGTGTGATCCCTTGCTGAACGTAACTAACGAATGATACCTGCCGGGACCGTTACCGCCAAAAGCGGCATCGTCAACGACCGGTGCTCCCGTGCCCACCCTCGCCGCGAACGGTGTCGCTGAGTTCCGTCGCTTCGACGAGGTCGAAATCGACGAGCCGCGTGATGACCAGCTGCGCGATGCGATCGCCATCTTCGACCGTGTGCTCGACGTCGGCGCTCATCGTGTACATGTTCACGCGGAGCTCGCCCCGGTAGTCCGCGTCGAGCGTGCCAAAGGTCGAAAGCACGCCCTTCGCGCCGAGGCCGCTCCGTGGCCTGAGCTGCGCATCGAAGCCCGGGGGGACCTCCATCGCGATCCCGGTGGGGATGAGCGTCGGATGGGGGCCGAGCTTCACGCCGCCGGATTGGAGACAGGCATAGAGGTCAAGCCCGGACGCCCACTCGGTCGCGCGGTGGGGCATCTTCGCGCCGGGACGCAGCAGCTTGACTCGCACGGTTTCCACGACGCTCGCCACTCTACCCCGCCGACTGCTCCCGGGCACGGCGGTTGACGGCCGCGCGGCCCGTTCCCACGATGTAGCCACTCACGGAGGTTCGGGCATGCGCACCATCGGAATCCGCCAGCTGAAGAACGAAGCCACCCAGATCGTGCGTGCGGTCCGTGAAGAGAACGCGCAGTTCGTCATCACGTTCAATGGCCAGCCGGTGGCCACGCTGCGTCCCTACTCCGATCGCGATATCGCCGGCCTCCATCGGACGCAGGCCGCCGCTGAATTCGCTGCCATCGACCGCCTCGCTGAAGAGGTCGGTTCGCTCTGGACCGGCACGACGCGATGATCGGCGCCCGCTAGTGGCCACCGTGGACGCCACGGTACTGGTGGCCATCTTCAACGGCGCCCATCCCCAGCACGCGACGTGCATGGCGTGGTTCCGGGAAGCGATCGCCGACGGCGAGCCGTTGCGCGCTCCCGTCACCGCGCTGGCGGAGCTGGCCTTCGCTATCAGCGACGGCACAGCCGACAAACAACTCGCTCGCGACGTCGCCACGCAGGCGCGGCATTCGGCACTCGTCGAAATGTTGCCGGTCGCACTGCCGCTCGCCGAGCGCGCGATGGTCATCGCGGCCGAACACCGGGTGTCCGGGAGTGCCGCTCTGTACCTCGCCGTCGCCGAAACCCTCAGCGACCGCCTCGTCACGCTTTCGCCGGAGCTGCTCGCGAAGGGGCCGGCGATCGTCGAGACCGTGCGCCCGCGGCCCGTGTAGCCGCCGCTAGCGGAAAAGGTCGCGCTCGCTGTCCCGGATGATGCTCTGCATCGTGGCTGTCTCGAGCGGTTCCCAGGTATGCCCGCGGATGACCGCCATCGGGACCCTGCTCAGGTTCCCCTTCACCAGTTCGGCCGCGCCGGCGAGTTCGTCGGCGTGACAGAGCGCCTGCACGCGGAATTCATGGCCGTGCGGGTCGACCTGGCCGATGTAGCTCAGGACCGGCTCCATCCCCGCGATCCCGATGGCGATGTCCGTCTGCGCTTCCCGCCACGGGCGTCCGAACGTGTCGGACACGATAACCGCGACGTCGAGGCCGCGTGCCTTCAGTCCCGCGCGGATGCGCGCCGCGCTGGCGTCGGGATCGACAGGCAACAGCACCGCCAGGCCATGCCCGCCCGAACTGGACTGGTCGACGCCGCTGTTGGCACAGATGAAGCCGTGACGCGTCTCCGTGATGAGGATTGGCCCCACCTGGCGGACGACCCGCTTCGCTTCCTGGAGGACGAGCTCGACGATCGCGGGCTCCTTCTCCCAGCGTTCGGCGTACTGGCGCGCGAACGGGGTCACCTCGACCTTGTCCAGCTCGACCGTGCGACCCTCCGCCTTCGAGACGATCTTCGACGTCACGACGAGCACGTCGCCGCTCGCGAGCGGGCTGCCCGCTCCTTCGGCCGCGTCGCACGCGAGACCGGCGAGGTCCGCGCCGTTGCTGATTTCGGGAAGACCGGGGATACCAAAGATCGTCAGTGCCATGTCAGTCCTGCGATGTGAAGTGTGGTGAGGGGGTTCAGCGGAGTGCCGCTTCCGCCGTGTCGAGGAAGTCAAGCACGATCTGTGCGCTTCGCTCCGGATCGTGTGACCAGAAGTTATGGCTGTCGCCATCAAGCAGTTCGAGGCGTGCCCGCGGGATGGCTTCTTTGAGCGTGGTCGCGTTGGCCGGCGGCACGAGCCGATCGATGCTTCCGTGGGCAATGAGTACCGGCCACGTGTAGTCGTTCAACGCGATGTTGGCGTCCCCGGCCTCGCCCGAGGCTTTCATCTGGAACTGGAACGTGCGCGCAGGCGTCGGCTCCTTCAACCCCTCCTCGAACTTCTGCACGAGGAGCGTGTCGTTGGCCGCGATCCACTCCGACGGATGGATGATCGGCCAGCTTGCCCGGGCCGACTCGATGAGCGGCTTGTTGCGATCCCAGAAGAGGGCGGTGTTGAGGTCCTCCTGGGTTGCGCTGATGCCGTTCGGCGGGCAGAGCAGGCTGAGCGACCGCAGATGCGTGCCGCCGCGCTCGCGCACGTAGTGCCGGGTGATCACGGTGCCCAGCGAACAGCCGAGCAGGTGGAACGTGCCGATGCCCAGCGCATCCACCACCGCCTGGATGTCGCCGGTCATGTCCGACATCGTCCAGCCGGTCATCGGGCTTGTCGCTGTGGCCGGTCCCGCGATTGTCGAGCATCACCAGCTGATAGCGCTCCGCGAGGCGGCGCGGGAACTCGTCCCACCATCCCCGGCTGTTGCCGCCAATTCCGTACACCATCACGACGGGCGGGCCGCTCCCGAGGGTGTCGTACCAGATGGTGCAGTCGCCGTTGCGCGTGGTGGGCATGGCTAGAGGCCGATGATCTTGATGCTGGTCTGCGTCTTGTACTTGCGGTTCAGGTTAATGAGGAGGGATGTGATCATCTCGACGTAGCGACTCTGGCTCAGGCCGCCACCGTCGACGCCGCGAACTCCGGCGATCTCGTTTGCCAGTCCGATCACCACCGCCTTCGCTTCGGCGTCGCGTCCGCAGACCAGCACATCGCAATCGATCGGGTGCTCGATCTCCATCAACTTTTCGGCGCTCATATTCTGGAAGGCCGAGACCACGCGCGAATTCGGCAGCTGTGCCGCGGCTTCCTGCGCGGCGCTCTTGCCTTCGACGTTGAGCGCCACAGCGCCGATTCCCTGCTGGAACTCCAGCGGCGCCACGACGTCGCAGACGATCTTGCCGTCCAGCAGATCCGCGAGTGCCTCGAGGGTGGCCTGCTGTCCGCTATAAGGGAAGGTGAGAAAGACGATCTCCGCGGCCCCGAGGACCTCGGCATTTTCACCGCCGCTCGCCTTCGCCGAGGGGACAACCTCGCGCACTTTGGCGGCGCCTTCCTCGCCCCGCTCGTGCGAGCGCGAGCCGATTGCGACCTCGTGCCCCGCGTGTGCCATGCGCATGGCGAGACCGAGGCCCTCGGGGCCGGTGCCCCCAACGAATGCGAGCTTCATACAGCGCTCTTCCTTGTCTGGTGGATGCCGCAAGCTGGCCCTCGCCCTTGGCCCGTGTACAGCGCCGCTCAGTCTAGAGGCTCGCGCTCGGCGATGGCGAATGACACTTTCGTTATGTAGTATGATGTCATTCACAACTCTGGCAGCCGTCGAGGCTCGCCGTGTTTGGGGTATCCCGCATCCTTCTCGCGAATAGGGGATTCCCCTGCAGTGAAGGCGCGCTTACCCCTGCGGCGGCAGGCCCTGAACCGTCTGCTATACTCGGTTGATAGTCGCGGTGCCCCGACCGCGAAACCGGAGTCCTCTATTGTATTCACGCTGGCTTCGTAACAGTTTCATCTACCTCCTTATCCTCGTGGCCGTCATCGCGATCGTCTTCGCCTTCTTCAACGGCGGTAGCGACCATCCATCCACCACCCTCGGACAGGTGTTGGAAGATGCCAAGGCGGGTAAGGTCCAGAAGATCGTCATCGATGGCACGAATCTGACGGTCACGTACAACGAGAAGACCGGCAACAAGAACATCGTCAAGAGCGCCAAGATCGGCCCCAACACCGACCTTGAGAAGGACCTGCTCGACCAGAACGTTGCGCTCGCTCCACCCGCGAACGGCGCCACCACGGCCTATGTTGATCTCGAATACAAGCCGAGTTCTGGCTTTGGCCCGTGGCTGGGGCTGCTGCTTAACATCTTGCCGTTCCTGCTCTTTGGTCTCTTCCTGCTACTGATCATGCGGCAGGCGCAGGGCTCGAACTCGCAGGCGATGAGCTTCGGGAAGAGCCGTGCCCGCCTCTTCACCGGCAGCAAGGTCACCGTCACCTTCAACGATGTCGCGGGCGTCGACGAAGCCAAGGAAGAGCTCGCCGAAGTCGTCGAGTTCCTCAAGTACCCCGAGAAGTTCGCTGCCCTCGGCGCGCGGATCCCCAAGGGCGTCCTCCTCGTTGGCCCTCCGGGCACCGGTAAGACGCTCCTCTCGCGAGCCGTCGCGGGTGAGGCCGGCGTGCCCTTCTTCAGCATCAGCGGTTCCGAATTCGTCGAGATGTTCGTCGGCGTCGGCGCAAGCCGCGTGCGCGACCTCTTCGACCAGGCCAAGAAGAACGCCCCCTGCATCGTCTTCGTCGATGAAATCGACGCCGTTGGCCGCCAGCGCGGCGCCGGCCTCGGTGGCAGCCACGACGAGCGCGAGCAGACCCTCAACCAGATCCTGGTCGAGATGGACGGCTTCGACACGGGCACGAACGTCATCGTGATCGCCGCCACCAACCGCCCCGACATCCTCGACCCCGCTCTCCTCCGCCCGGGCCGCTTCGACCGCAAGGTCATCCTCGATGCCCCGGACGTGAAGGGCCGCGAAGCCATCCTCAACGTCCACGCGAAGGGCAAGCCCATCGCAGACGATGTCGTCCTCGGCACGCTGGCGAAGTCCACACCGGGCTTCAGCGGCGCCGACCTTGCGAACCTGGTGAACGAGGCTGCGATCCTCGCCGCCCGCCGCAACAAGAAGATCATCACCATGGGCGAGTTCGAAGAGGCCGTTGACCGCGTGATCGCCGGCCCCGAACGGAAGAGCCGCGTGATGAGCCAGCATGAGAAGCGCGTCACTGCCTACCACGAAGGCGGCCACACGGTGGTCAGCCACTTCATGGAGCACCACGACCCCGCCCACAAGGTCACCATCGTCTCGCGCGGCATGGCCGGCGGCTACACCCGCTTCCTCCCCGATGAGGAATCGCACTACCGCACGCGCAGCATGTTCCGCGACCAGCTCTGCACCGCCCTCGGTGGGCACGCCGCCGAGGAGCTCATCTTCGGCGAAGCGTCGACAGGCCCTTCGAACGACATCGAACAGGTGACCCGCATCGCACGCGCCATGGTCACGCGCTGGGGCATGAGCGAGCGACTCGGGCCGCGGACGTTCGGCCGCAGCGACGAGCTCGTCTTCCTCGGCCGCGAGATCTCGGAGACGCGCAACTACAGCGAGAAGATCGCCGAGGAGATCGACGACGAGGTTCGCCGCCTCATCGAGGAGGCGCAGGAGCGCGCACGCAACGTGCTGCGCGAACACCGCGACCTGCTCGACAAGCTGGCGAACGTCCTCCTCGAAGTGGAAACGCTGGAAGGCGAAACGCTCACCAGGCTGCTCAACAGCGACCCGAACGAGCCCTGGCCGCCGGCGGATCTCACCCCGCCGCCCGCGCCTCCGCCCGCGCCGCCCACAGAGGAGCCGCAGCGCCGCCCGGCCTTCGAGCCGAAGCCCGCGCCCGGCCTGGCCTGGGAAGGCGGAAATCAGACTCGCACGGACGGCGGATCAGTCTAGTCCGCCGTCCCGGTCCCGGCGTCGCTCGTTGACGTAGCCAGCGTTCGGCTTCTACACTTTGAAGCTGTCCACGCAACTCTGGAGTGCATATATGGAAGCGATCGTACGCGCCGACGGGCGTCAAATGCGCCTTGTCGAGGGCCAGGAATTCGAGATCAGCCACATTGCCGGCGAACCCGGCGATACGGTTTCGCTCGATGTCATGATGGTTCTCGATGGTACGGACGTAACCATCGGCACCCCGCTCGTGGCCGGCGCCTCGGTGAAGGCACGCATCGAACAACATGGGCGAGCACCGAAGCTCCGCTTCATGAAGTACAAGAACAAGGTCCGTTATCGCCGCATTCTTGGCCACCGCCAGCCGGTCACCCGGCTTGTGGTTGAGTCAATCACGAAGGGTTAGTCCCATGGCACATAAGAAGGGCGTCAGCAGCTCAAAGAACGGTCGCGATAGCCAGAGCCAGCGGCTCGGCGTCAAGCATTTCGATGGCGAGGTCGTGAAGCCCGGGTCCATCATCATGCGGCAGCGCGGTACCCGCTTCCACCCGGGCGAAAACGTCGGTCTCGGGCGCGACTACACCATCTACTCGCTCATCGATGGCAAGGTGAAGTTTGAGCCGTTCGCCAAGGGCCGCCGCAAGAAGATCAGCGTCTACGCCGATGGCGTTGCCGCTGCAGTTTAGTCAGTCACTCAGTCAGGTCCTGGAGGTCCACGGTGAAAGCCAACATTCACCCGAAATACGAAGAAGCCATCATCCATTGCACGTGCGGCAATGAAATCAAGACGCGCTCCACGCGCGCGACCATGCATCTCGACGTTTGCAGCGTTTGCCACCCGTTCTTCACGGGCGAGCAGCGTATCGTCGACACTGCGGGCCGCGTTGAGCGCTTCAATCGCCGGTACGCAAAGACCGGCCAATAGCCGTTCGCTGCCGATGCGGCAAACTATGAAAGGGCGCCACGCGTGGCGCCCTTTCGTTTTGAGGAAGCGATGAAGCGAGGGCCCGACCCAGTCAGCAACGTCTACTATGGCGGCCAGGCCGTCATCGAAGGCGTCATGATCCGTGGCCCCCAGCACATGGCCGTTGCGGTCCGCCACCCCGGGGGCCACATCGTCACCCATGCGGAGCAGCTCGGCGGCATCTACACGGGCCAGGCACGGCGCATCCCCCTCCTTCGCGGAGTCGTCGTCCTCTGGGAGACGATGGCGCTGGGGATGCGAGCTCTCAGCTACTCCTCACGCGTCGCCTTCGAAGAAGAGACCGACGACGGTGAAGCAGCCGAGTTCCCGGAAAAAGTGTTCTGGGGAACGATGGCCTTCGCCCTCATCTTCGTCGTGGGCATCTTTTTCGCCGGTCCCATCCTGCTCGCCAACCTCCTCGAAGCGACCGGCGCAAACCGCCTCACCATCGTCGCCGTGGAAGGCGTCCTTCGGCTTGGTCTGTTCGTCGGCTACATCGCACTCATCGGCCTGATACCCGACATCCGGCGCGTCTTCCAGTATCACGGCGCCGAGCACATGACCATCCACGCCTACGAAGCGAGCCAACCCCTCACCGTCGAAGGCGTCCGCCCCTTCCCGAAAGAGCACACGCGCTGCGGCACGAGCTTCCTGCTCGTCGTCGTGTTCGTCGCGCTGCTCACCTTCTTCGTGTTCGACCTGGCCGTCGATCGCGGGATCCTCATCCGCACCGCCTCGCGCATCGTCTTCATTCCCTTCGTCGCCGGAATCAGCTACGAGATCCTGCGTATCGGCGCTCGCTTCGGCGACAACCCGTTTGTGCACGCCATGTTCGTCCCGAACATCGCACTCCAGGCGCTGACGACGAAAGTCCCCGACGATAGCCAGATCGAAGTCGCCATCGCGTCGTTCGAAACCGTGCTCGCCGTGTCCAGCGGCATCTCCCTGGCCGCCAGCCGTGAAGAGCGAGCGGCCCTCGAAGCAGCGCCTCCACTCGATTAGGACGAGATCTTCACAGTTCTTGGGCTGTCAGGGTATGGAAAAACTAGAACGCCCGTTCTATTCTTCCAGATCCAATGGAAGTGGCATGCCTCTCTGTCCCCAACTTCCTCGTCGCGCTTGCGCGTCGCGATAACCCCGTCCTGCGAGGGAAAGCGGTCATCGTTGGCGGCTCTCCCGAAGAGCACGCCCAGGTAACCGCCTGCTCGGACGAGGCCGCCGCCGCCGGCGTAACCGTCGGCACCACCCTGCGTCGCGCGCTCGCGCTCTGCCCGAAAGCGGTCTTCCTTCCCCTGCAGGAAAGCGCCGCCGCCGGTGAAGCTGCCCGCCTTACGGACCTGTTGCGCATGTATAGCCCGGTGGTGGAGGTCATCGCCCACGGCCATGCCCACTTCGATGTCCGTGGCCTCTCACGGATGGCCGGCATGGCGGACGAGGACTACCTTCGCGACCTCCACGAAGCCGCGCTCGCGGCAAACGGCCTGCCGGTCAACCTGGCCGCCGCGGAAACGGTCTTTGCCGCTCATGCCGGCGCGGCAATCCCCGATCCCCGTTTCATGATCTCGAATTCCGGTGCAGTCCTCGTTCCAGGGGACGCCACCCGGCAGTTCCTCTCCGCGCTACCTGTCGAAGTCCTGCCGGTAAGCCCGGCCATGCACCAGCGGCTGCACGTGTTTGGGCTCGAACGCCTGGGGCAGCTCGCCGATCTGCCGTTTTCCGCCATGCAAGCCCAGTTTGGCCGCGAAGGCGCGCGTGCCTGGGAGCTCGCCCGCGGCAACGACGACACCATCATCGTCCCCGCCCGTGAAGAGGTCCGTGTCCTCGACGACATGGAACTCCCCGCCCCCGCGGCACTGATCGAGCCGCTCATCGTGGGTACCCGCGCTCTCCTTCAGCGCACCCTCAGCCGCCCCGAGATCCGCGGGCAGACGCTTCGTCGCCTCGATTGGCGCCTTGGCCTCGAAAGCGGCGAACAGCTCACCCGTCGCTTTGTCTTCCGCGAACCCACCAACGACCTCGCGCGCATGCTCTTCGTCGTCAAGAACAAGATCGAGCGGCTGCAGCTGGCTTCCGCAGCCGTCTCCCTCGGTGTGACGCTCTCCGGCCTCTGCAGCGAATACGGCCACCAGGCCAAGCTCTGGAATACCGGCCCTCGCCGGCGCCGCGAACTGCTCGAGGCAATCGACCAGTTGAACGCGCGTGAAAACGAAGCCCAGGTCTACCGCATAGTCGAGGTGCAACCATGGTCAAGGATCCCGGAACGCCAGCTGGCGCTGATAGCCTACGGCGCCTGAACCGGCCCAACCCCGCCGCAATCGAGCCCGATGCTCACGGCGAGCCGGCAGCCATGCTGTGGCGCGGCCGCTATCTGCGAGTCCGCGCCGTGCACGATAGCTGGCGCATCGACGACGAGTGGTGGCGTGACGAGATCGTGCGCCGCTACTTCCTCGTCGAGCTGGAGAACGGCCGCCGGCTCACCGTTTACCACGACCTCATCGCCGACGCCTGGTACGAGCAGCCCTACGAGGGCCCGAAAGAGATGGTGAGTTAGCAAGTATACTTGCGTGTATACTTGCTACATGCCGCAGCTCGCAATCTACCTCGACAAAGAAACTGCCAGGCGCTTGAACGACGAAGCCGCGCGGGAGGGCAAAAGCCGCTCCGCTCTGGCCAGGGAGCTTCTTCAAAAAGCCCTTCCAAAGACGTTTCCGGACTCGTTTTGGGCCGCCCTGGGTAGCTGGGAAGATTCGCGCGAGCCCGATGAGATTCTCCGCGACATCCGTGAGAACTCCGAGCAACCCCCCCGTCCCGAACTTACATAGTGTTCATCCTGGATACCGACATCTGCATCTACCTTATGGAAGGTCGTGCTCCCCACGCTTTCAATCGCCTCCATGCCTTGACGCCCGACGACGTTGGAACGGCGGCAATCACGGCGGCTGAACTCCGCTATGGCGCCATGCACTCCGACCGCCCTGATGCAAATCTGCTGCGGCTTGAAGACTTCATCGGACCAATGATGAAATTGCCCTTCGACGACGCCGCGGCGACGCGCTTCGGTCAGTTGAAGCAGTACCTCACCGCGCGTGGAACCATCATTGGCGGGATGGACCTCCTTATCGCTGCCACGGTCATCGCGACTGGAGACACCCTCGTCACGAACAACGTCGCGGAGTTCAGCCGTGTGCCCGGGTTGAAGCTCGAGAACTGGGCCCAACCACCGCCTTGACCCATCAGCTACGCTAATCCCACTAACGCAACGGAGCCCACATGGAAGCCCCCACGCAGATCACGCCCACAAAGCTCGGCGATTACCTCGAGGTACTCACCAAGGCCGTCTTCGAGTCAGGCATGAGCTGGGCCATCATCGAACACAAGTGGGCCGGCTTCCGCGAAGCCTTCAAGAACTTCGACCCTGAGACCATCGCCAGCTTCACGCCGGACGACCTCGACCGCCTCACGAACGACACCCGGATCGTGCGCAACCGCAAGAAGATCGAGGCCACCGTCCACAACGCCCGGACCATGATCGCCCTCGACCGCGAATACAAGGGCTTCAAGAACTACCTGCACGCGCAGGGCGGCTTCGAGCCGCTCCTCAAGGACATGAAGAAACGCTTTAAGTTCGTCGGTGCGTTCGGCGCCTACTACTTCCTCCACGTCGTGGGCGAGGAAGTCCCCGCCCACGACGAGTTCAGAGCCAAGATCCAGGGGCTGTAGCCCGACGTTACGCCTGCGGTTGCATCGGCGGAGCCTGCGGCGGCTGGTGCGTCGGCATCGCCAGCATGATGAGCAGGCCAGCCAGCAAACCGGCGAAGCCCAGGATCCCCCAGAACGCGAACAACTTCGATTGCCCCCGCGCATTCGCGACGGCGACCAGCGCCAGGGCGCAGCCCGTATCGATCATCAGGACCGTGAGCAGCCAGAAGCCGGGATGGTGAATCGCCAACATTTCAAACCTCCTGACGCCGGCAGGCGTTTCACCTCGTAAATGGCGCCTTGGGTCCGAAAGGTGCCGGGCAGTCACGTCCGGGCGTACGTATCGAGCTCACGGGCGCTATGCTTTTCGCATCAACGGGAGGAATCATGCTCGACCGAACGATGAAGCGCCTGGACGGCAGCGAAGAGAACCTCAACAAGTACACCGGTAACGTCGTCCTCATGGTCAATGTGGCCAGCAAATGCGGGCTCACTCCGCAGTACAAGGGACTCCAGGCGCTCTACGACCAGTACCAGGGCAAGGGCCTCCAGATCCTCGGCTTCCCCGCCAACAACTTCATGGGCCAGGAGCCCGGCACCAGCGAAGAGATCGCCGAGTTCTGCGAACTCAACTACGGCGTCTCCTTCCCACTCTTCGAGAAGATCAGCGTCAAGGGCGACGACATCCATCCGCTCTATGCAGAGCTCACCTCTATGCCCGAACCCATCGGCGGTGAAGTCCTCTGGAACTTCCAGAAGTACCTGGTCAACCGCGACGGCGAAGTGGTCGCGAAGTTCGGCCCGCGCACTGTTCCCGAGGATCCTGAACTGGTCGGGAAGATCGAAGAACTGCTGGGATAACGCAACCGGCGCAGGTTGTGACTCGCGTTCGTTCGCCGAACGTTTGTTCTATAATGTTCGGGTGGTCGCCTACGCCGAACTGCATGCCCATTCCTGCTGGTCGCTCCGCGAAGGCGCCAGCAGCACCGACGAGATGGTCATCCGCGCGCGCCGGCTTGGCTATGCCGCGCTCGCCATCACCGACCACGACAATCTCTACGGCGCCATGGAGTACGCCCGCACGGCGCGGCACCTCGGTCTCAAGCCCATCACCGGCTGTGAGCTCACGCTTGAGCCCGGCCAGACCGGCGCCCCATCGCACCTCACCGTCCTCGCCGAGACGGTCGAAGGCTACCGTAATCTCTGCCGCATCCTCAGCCTCGCCTTCAAGCACTCCGGCAAGGACGAGCCTCGCACTCGCAAGGAGTGGCTCTTCGAACACGGCGAGGGGCTGATCGTCCTCTCTGGCTGCCGCCAGGGCGAAATCGCCCAACTCCTCGACCACGGCGACCGCCACGCTGCTGAAGCGGTCGCCACCGAGTACCGCGACCGCCTCGGCGCCAATCAGTTCTTCATCGAGCTCCAGCACCACGACGTTTACGGCGACACACAACGCGTCTCGGCCATGGCGGACCTCGCCGAACGCCTGGGCCTCCAGGTCGTCGCCACCAACAACGCGCACTACCACGTGCGCGCCCGGCACCGCCTGAACGACGTGCTCGTCGCTGTGCGCCATCGCCTCACGTTGGATAGCTCTCACCGCGAACGACGGCCCAACTCGGAGTTCTTTCTCAAACAGCCCCAGTCCATGGCCCGACGCTTCGCGCGCTATCCCGCTGCCATCTCGAACACGGTCGCCATCGCCGAACGCTGCACCTTCGACCTCACCTGCGACCTGCCCTACCGTCTGCCCGATTACCCGGTGCCCGATGGCTCCGACCTGAACAGCTTTCTCCGCGGCATCTGCGAGCGTGCCTTCGCCCGCAAATATGGCCCTCTCGAACCGCTCACCCGTGATGACGCTCGAAACCGCCTCGAACGCGAACTCTTCCTCATCGAGAAACACGGGCTCGCCGGCTTCTTCATCGTCTACTGGGACATCCTCCAGATGGTCAACGAGATCGCACACAAGCTGCACGGCCGCGACAAGAACCTGCCATCGGACGAGCGCCCCGTCGGGCGTGGCCGCGGCTCGTCGGTCAGCTCGATCGTCTGCTACCTCATCGGCCTCTCCCACATCGATCCGGTCAAAAACAAGCTCTACCTCGACCGCTTTCTCAACGATGAGCTCCACTCACTGCCCGATATCGACCTCGACTTCCCGCGGGACATCCGCGACGAAGTCCTCCAGCAGATCTACGACCGCTACGGCGCTGAGCACGCCGCCATCGTTGCCGCCTTCCCCACCTACCGCTTCCGCAGCGCCGTACTCGATATCGGCAAGGCGCTCGGCCTGCCAGCTCCTGTCCTCGCCAAGCTCAACAAGCTCGGCGACCACTTTGCCAACGCCACCGAAGTCGCCGATGAGATGCGCCTCGTGCCCGAGCTCCGCCCGCTGATCGGCGCTCCCATCTGGAAGGATCTCGTCGAGCTGGCCGGCCAGGTCGCCGGCTTCCCGCGCCACATCAGCCAGCACGTCGGCGGCGTCGTCATCTCGGCCGAGCCGCTCTCCTCCGTCGTACCGGTTGAGCCCGCACGCATGCCCGGGCGCTTCGTCTGCCAGTGGGACAAGGACTCCGTCGACGATGCCCGTTTCGTCAAGATCGACTTCCTCGCCCTGGGCATGCTCTCGGCCGTCGGCGACTGCCTCGACATCGTCGAAGACGTGCACGGCACGCGGGTCGACCTCGGCCGCATCCCCCACGACAGCGAGGAGATCTACGCCTCCATCCAGGAAGGCGACACCATGGGCGTCTTCCAGATCGAGAGCCGCGCCCAGATCCAGACCCTCCCGCGCACCCTGCCGAAGAACATCGACGACCTCGCCGTCCAGGTGGCGATCATCCGGCCCGGGACCGATCGTCGCCGGCGCCTTCCATCCCTACATGGAGTACCGCGAAAAACAGGCGCGGGGCGAGCACGTCGATATCGACTACGGCCATCCCGAGCTGGCTCCGCTGCTGGAACATTGCCTCGGCGAGACGCTGGGGCACGTGCTCTACCAGGACCAGGTCCTCCAGATTTCGTGCGCCATCGCCGGCTTCACTCCCGGCCAGGCCGATCGCCTCCGCCGCGCCATGAGCCGCAAGCGCTCCGCCGATGCCATGCAGGCCATCGCCGAGGACTTCTACGCCGGCGCCCGCCAGAACGGCGTCAGCGAGGCCGCCGCCAAAATCGCATTCGACAAGATGGCCGCCTTCGCCGCCTTCGGCTTCCCCAAGAGCCACGCCGTGGCCTTCGCGCTGCTCGCCTACGAATCCGTGTGGCTGCGCTACCACTACCCCGCCGCCTACTTCTGTTCGCTCTTCAACGCCCAGCCCATGGGCTTCTACTCGGTCGAGGTGCTCACCGGCGACGCCCAGCGCCACGGCATCGAAGTGCTTCCGCCAGCCATCAACGCCAGCCGCGCGAAGTCGTGGCCGGAGATGGGCAACATCCGTCTCGGCATCGAGCAGGTGAAGGGACTCGGTGGAGGCTGGCAGCACAATCGCGGCAAGCAGGGCCAACCCAGCGTCCCCGAGCGCATCGAAGCCGAGCGCATCGCCGGCGGCCCGTATCGTTCGTTGCACGAGCTTGTGACGCGCACGCGCATCTCGCGAGAACAGGCTGAGGCGCTGATCCAGGCTGGAGCGCTGGAGGAGTTCGGCCTCCCTCGCCGCGAGATGCTCTGGCAGCTCGGCCTGCTCACGCAGCCCACCACCGATGCCCGCACCGCCGTCGCCGCCTTCCAGCCCGCGCTGCCGCTCCCCGTCGACCACGACATGGCCCCACTGCCAAACCTCACTCCGTGGCAATCGCTCGCCTGGGATTACGAACGCACCGGCACCAGCACACGCCACCCTATGGCGCTCGTTCGGCCGCTGCTCCACGAAGGCATGGTTACCAGCCTCCACCTCGGCGGCATCCACAACCCCAATCGCCTGCCGCAGGGCGCCGTCGTCGAAATGGCCGGCATGGTCGTCACCCGCCAGCGGCCCGCGACCGCCAGCGGCGTGATGTTCATGCTCCTCGAAGACGAATTCGGACTTGCGAACCTTGTTGTTTACACGCCCGTCCAAGAACGCCAGCGCGAACTCGTCCGCGCAACCCCGTTCGTAATCGTTCGCGGGCGCGTCGACAACGAGAAGAGCGGCTTCCCCAACATCATCGTCGACCGTTTTGCGCCTTGCCCGCTTCCCGGCCTCATCGAGGCGCCGCAGTCACACAACTTCGGCTAGCAGTTGCGCAGGCTTGTCGCCGACAACACCATAGCTGCACTGCATTCGCGGAGGCGCAGAAAGATGCCGAGCCCGGAAGCCCTGGCCATCATCGACATGCTCAGGTCATATCCCATGGCAAACGCGCCCACGCTCGCGGCGCAGCGCGCCGCCATGGATGCCATGGCGGCCCTCAGGCCGCTGCCCGCGGACGTGAAGTGCACACCCGTCGATGCCGACGGCGTGCCCGCAGAATGGATCGAGGCACCGGGAGCCGACCCTAACCGCGTTGTCCTCTATCTGCATGGCGGCGGCTATCTCGGTGGCTCCATCACGTCGCACCGCGAGCTCACTGCTCGCATCGCGCGTGCAAGCGGCGCGCGCGGCTTTTCGCTCGGGTACCGCCTCGCCCCGGAGCATCCCTTCCCGGCCGCCGTCGACGATGCTGTTACCGGCTACCGCTATCTCATCGCCCACGGCATCGCCCCGCGCGCCATCGCCATCGCCGGCGATTCCGCCGGCGGCGGCCTCACGATGGCCGCGCTTCTCGCCCTCAAACAGGCGGGTGACCCGCTGCCCGGCGCCGGCGTTTGCCTCTCGCCATGCGTGGACCTCGAAGGCAGCGGCGCGTCCATGACCGAACGAGACGCCCTGGACCCGATGATCCATAAGGACGGGCTGCTCGATTCGGCGAGGCAGTATCTCAACGGCGCCGACCCGCGCACACCGCTCGCCTCGCCCCTCCACGGCGACCTGGCGGGCCTTCCGCCGCTCCTCATCCAGGTCGGCACCTCGGAAACGCTCTACGACGACTCCACGCGCCTCGCGGACAAAGCCCGCGCGGCCGGCGTCGACGTCACCCTCGAAGCGTGGGACGGGCTCTTCCACGTCTTCCAGATCTTCGGCGACCTTCCGGAAGCGACGGGGGCCGTCGAGAAGATCGGCGCCTTCATCCGGCAGCACACGGCGGCCGTCCCCCACTAACTGTTATCGCCCAGGGCATCCAGTTGCATCCTGATTCCCCGGAGGCGCACCATACCGCCACCAAATCCGGAGGCGATCCATGGCGAGCCAGGAACTGCAAACGATCCTCGAGATGTTCAAGTCCCAACCTGTGGCCCAGGGGGCCACGCTCGCCGACCAGCGTGCCGGCCTGGATGCGATGGCAACCATGAACCCGCTGCCATCTGACGTCGTCTGCACGAAGGTCGATGCCAATGGCGTTCCCGCTGAGTGGATCGTTGCCCCGGGCGCTGACCCCAATCGCGCCGTACTTTACGTCCACGGCGGCGGCTACGTCATCGGGTCTGTGGACTCGCATCGCGAACTCACGGCCAGGATTTCGCGCTCCGCTGCTGCGCGCGTCCTCTCGCTCGACTATCGCCTCGCGCCGGAGAATCCCTTCCCGGCAGCCGTCGACGACGCCGTCGCCGGCTATCGCTACCTGCTGGAGCAGGGCATTGCACCGGCCGCCATCGCGATTGCCGGCGATTCCGCCGGCGGCGGCCTCACCGTCGCGACGCTCGTCGCAATCAAGCAGGCCGGGCTGGCAATGCCCGGCGCGGCCGTCTGCCTCTCCCCGTGGGTCGACCTCGAAGGCATCGGCACTTCCATGACCGAACGCGACGCGCTCGACCCGATGGTCCACAAGGACGGGCTCGTGCAGATGGCAGCGCAATACCTGAACGGCGCCGATCCCCGGACGCCGCTCGCCGCCCCGCTCTACGCCGACCTCGCGGGGCTCCCGCCGATGCTCATCCAGGTCGGGACGGCGGAGACGCTCTACGACGACTCGACGCGGCTCGTCGAGAAGGCGCGTGCCGCGAGCGTCGACGTCACCTTCGAACCGTGGCAGGACCTCTTCCACGTCTTCCAGGCGTTTTCGATGTTGCCCGAAGCGCGCCAGGCGACGGACCGCATCGGCGAGTTTATCCGCCAGCACACCAGGGCTGCGGTGGCGGCCTGACGCACCCACCGCGCACAACGAAGAAGGGGCTCCCAGGCGGGAGCCCCCTTTTCGTTGTGGCCTTCCGGTCGAGTGCCTAGGCCTCGTCGATCTTCACCGAGGTCATCTTGACCGGCTGCTTCGGGCGGTCCTGCGGTCCCGTCTCCGCCGTCGCGATCGAGTCGAGGACGTCTTCGCCGCTCGTCAGCTTCCCGAAGATGGTGTAGTTCGGCGGCAGCGGGTAATCCGCGTGCATGATGAAGAACTGGCTCCCGTTGGTGTTGGGTCCGGCGTTCGCCATGGCCAGCGTCCCGCGGAGGTAGCTCCGCTTCACCGGCTCATCCTTGAACTTGTACCCCGGTCCGCCGGTGCCCGTGCCGCCGGGATCGCCGCCCTGGATCATGAAGTTCGGGATGACGCGGTGGAAGATCACGTCGGTGTAGTAGTCGTCCCGCGCGAGGAACACGAAGTTGTTGACCGTCTGCGGCGCGTCGCCGGGGAAGAGCTCCGCTGTCATCGTTCCGGCCGTGGTCTCAATCGTCGCGGTGTAGGTCTTCGCCGGGTCAATCGACATCTCCGGCTGTGCTTTGTAGGACTTCATTGCAGCTCCGTGGCGTTGGTTGTCCCTCTAGGGTAACGCAGGCCCGGCGACTACACCCGCTGCTCCCGAACCCCCTGGGGCACGATCGCATCGCTCACGCTCGAGACCCACTCGTTGATCCACGCCTCCTCCGCACGGCGCGGAAGCGCCCGCAGGATGTCGCGCGTGTGCGTCGGATCGTGGATCGCAATGCCCCAGAGCAGCCCGCCGAAGCGTACCGGCGTCGGCGGCAGGCCGGTCGCCTTCCGGTCGCCCCCGTACGGGATCACCTGGTCGAGCTGCGCATCGGTCATCTTCTCAATCGCCGCCACCATCCGGGCGCGGTGGACCGCCGCTTCGTCGAGCAGCGCGTCGATGCTGCTGTCTTCGCGCTGGCGCACGGCTGCCTCGTTCCAGTCGTCGATGTCGAACGGCTGCGTGAGCGGCACGTCCGGCTGCGGCGCCGTGAGCCCAACCATCGGGCTGAAGCCGGCCGCGATAAGGGCGTCGATCGTGCAGAGGTGCGCGATGTAATCCTTCACGTTCCAGTGCGAATCCGGGATCGGCGTCGCCAGCTCGGACGGCGTCAGGGAGCGGCACAACTCTTCGAACTGCACGCGATGGCGTGCCATCTCGTCGGTGACCAGGCGGGTACGCATATTCATGCGCGCACTCTACGCGACCGGCACCGGTTTGACGCCGCCACCTTGGATCTCACTTCGCGCCCTACGGGCGCTACGCGGTCCGCTTGGTCCCGAACTTCAATTTGCCAGCTGCGATCACCGCGATTCCAGCCAGCACCACGACGATCGGCAGCCAGAGCGGTCCGATTCCGGCGATGAGCATGAAGAGTCCAACGACCAACACGACGATTCCGGCCCACAACATTGGCGTCATGGAAACACTCCTCTACGCAGGCAGACTTCGGGGGCCAATGAGATTCGAGTTCGGAATGCCGAGTCAGCGAGCGTGCGCGGACTCTACGCGTGCAGGCGACGAACGATCGAGACACATTTGGATCACGTATCGGCGGGACTTCGCGGGCCGGCTAACCTCCCGAACCGGACGCCGCAGGTTGCCGCACGAACCACCGGCCCGCGACAATGGTTGTCCGTGACACCACAGGGGCGCCCGACCATTGCCGGCTGAACCGTCGCCGCTCGTTCTCCGCGGGGGCGCCGTCTTCGACTCAGCGTCGCGAACCTTCCGCGGCGGTACGGACGTCACGTGCAGCAACGGTGTCATCCGTGGCCTCGGCACAGCCGATGAGGCCTCGGGCGCGCAGGTGATCGACTGCGGCGGCGCCTTCATCCTGCCCGGCCTGATCGACTGCCACGTCCACATCACATCGAGCGGCGACCCCGGCGAGATGAACAACCCCCGCGGCGAGCCGTTGGCTCGGCGCGCATGGCGCGCGGAGCAATATGCCCGGCGAACGATTGAAGCTGGCTTCACCACCGTGCGCGACCTCGGGGCGACGGACTACCTGAACGTCGAACTGGCCCGGGCGACGGAATCGGGCCTCGTCGAAGGCCCGCGCATCCTCGCCGCCGGCTACGGCGTGACGATGACCGGCGGCCACGGGCATGGCTTCATCGCCCGCGAAGCCGACGGCCCGGACGAAGTCCGCAAGGCCGTCCGCGAGCAGCTCCGCGCGGGTGCGACCGCCGTCAAGCTCTTCGCCAGCGGCGGAGTGATGACAGCAGGCGTGGACCCGCGCTCGCCGTCGCTCTGCGAGGAGGAGATGCGCGCCGGTGTGGAGGAGGCTCACAAAGCCTTCCGCGTCGTCGGCGCTCACGCGCAAGCCACCGAGGGCATCAAGAACGCCATCCGCGCAGGCGTCGACTCGATCGAACACGGCGTCTGGCTGGATGACGAGTCCGTCGAGCTGATGCTCGAGCGCGGCACCTACCTCGTCCCCACGCTCACCGCGCCGTTCCTCATCGCGCACGGCGGCCTGGAGGCAGGCATCCCGCCGTACATGGTCGACAAGGGCTACCAGGTGCTGGAGGACCACGTCGCCAGCTACCGGCGAGCGCTCGCCGCAGGCGTACGCGTGGCCATGGGCACCGACCAGGGCACGCCTCTCAGCCGCCCCGGCGAGAACGCCCAGGAGATCGTCCGCATGGCCGAGCACGGGCTCTCGCCCGCGGCCGCCATCCTCGCCGCGACGACGTGGGCGGCCACGCTTCTCAGGCTCGACAACGCCGTCGGCGACCTGCGGGAAGGAATGCAGGCGGATATCCTCGTTCTGGACGCCGATCCGCTTGCCGACATCGGCGTTCTGACAAACGACCAATGCATACGCGCGGTGATCAAGGGCGGAAGGGTTGTCCGCGGCCCCGCGACCAGGAAGGGAAGTGAACCATGAGCCAGCTACAGAAGAAGATCACCCGTGTACTCAGGCGCGAATCGGGAGCCATCGGCTTCGGCGCCGCCACCCGCGAGCAGCCTCGCGCCATGCTCCTCGCCGCCGTGGCGAACAGACGCACGCATCGGCGAAATCAGCCATCGAAGCCGGCGCCGACGTCGTCCTCCTGCGAGCTCCCGCCGCAGGCGCTGCTTCGCTGATCGAAAGCGCGACGTCCGATGGGGCCACCGTCGGTCTCTGGACCGAATCCCTCGACGAACCCGCCGCGCTCGCCCTCAGCAAGGCTGGCTGCGACTTCGTGGTGAGCACGCTGGAAGGCACCGCCTCCGCCGCCGTGGACACCGAGCGGATGGGCCAGCTCGTCGTCGCCAGCGAGGCGATGGAGGACACCACCCTCCGTTCGCTCGGCCCCCTCGGCCTCGACGGCCTCTTCGTCGAGCGGCCGACCGGTCCGATGACCCTCTCGCAGCAGCTCGGCCTCGTCCGCATCGCGTCGTTCGCCAGTGCCCAGCTCATGGTCACGATCGATGCCGGCGCCACTGCATCCGACCTGCGCGTCCTCCGCGACTCGGGTGTCGCCACCGTCGTTGTCCCCGCCGGCACCTCCGCGGCGCAGATTAAGACCGTGATCGAGACGCTCAAGGCTGTCCCGGCGCCCCGCAAGGGCCGCGAGGGCGGCCGCGAAATGGCGATCGTGCCCAGCCTCGGCGCGGCCCGGCACGAAGAAGAAGATGACGGTGATGATGACGACGACGAGTAGCCGCTCGTGAGCCAGGTTTCCGTCGAGCGCCGCGGCGCCGTCGCGATCTGCACGATCACGAATCCGCCGCAGGGCTACATGGATCGCGAGACCGTACCCGAGCTCGACGCCGTCACGCTGGAGCTCGAGGCGGACGCCTCGGTCCGAGCCGTCGTCATTACCGGCGGCGTGCCCGGCGTGTTCGTGCGGCACTACTCAGTTCACGAACTGGAGGCGCTCTCGAAGCAGTTGCGCGCCTCCGGCGTGAAGGTCGACACAAGCCAGCGCATCCCCGAGCGGGACCTCGACCGCGTCTTTCGCCGCATCGAAACCATGCCCAAGCCGGTCATCGCCGCGCTCAACGGAACCGCCATGGGTGGCGGCTTCGAGCTCTCGCTCGCATGCGACATTCGCATCGCCGAGCCCGGCGACTACTGGTTTGGCCTCCCTGAGGTCAACGTCGGCATCCTCCCGGGCGCCGGCGGCACGCAGAAGCTGGCGCGACTCGTGGGTACGGCGCGCGCGCTCGAAATGACCCTCCGCGGCCGCACGGTTGGCCCCGACGAAGCGCTCGCGCTTGGCATCGTGGCTGAGCTCGCGCCGGCGGGTGGCGCGCTGAACCGTGCCGTCGCCATCGCCGAGGAGATCGCCGCGAAGCCACCGCTGGCCGTCGCCCACATCAAGCGCCTCGTCCGCTCGGCCACCGCCACGCCGCTTGACGAGGGACTCGGCCTCGAACGCACGCTGTTCCTCAATCTCCTCGTCTCCGACGACGCGCTCACCCTCATGAACCGGATGAATGAAGGCAGCCAGGACATCCGCAACCCTTAGCGCCGACGCCCGACTCGACGCCAGCGATCGCGCGTGGATGCGCGCGCCGCTGATGCGCTGGTATCGCGACCACGGCCGGCACGACCTTCCGTGGCGCCAAACCCGCGACCCGTACGCGGTGCTGGTCTCCGAGGTGATGCTCCAGCAGACGCAGGTGAGCCGCGTGGTGCCGTACTTCGAATCATGGCTGGCCCGCTGGCCTACCTTCGAAGCGCTCGCAGCCGCGCCCCTCGCCGAGGTGATTCGCGCATGGGGCGGCCTCGGCTACAACCGGCGCGCCGTCGCCCTCCACCGCGCCGCGCTCCGCGTCGTCGAGAGCGGCACTGCGCCGACGGACGAAGCGGCGCTCCGCGCCCTCCCGGGCGTCGGGCCATACACGGCGGCCGCGGTGGCGAGCTTCGCCCTCGAGCAGCCAACCGCCGTTGTCGATACGAACATCGCGCGGCTATTGGCACGTTGCCATTTCGGCGTGGCCCTTGCCACGACTGTGCCGCCGGGGGATACCCGGGCGCTCGCGGCTGCGCTCCTCCCCACCCGCCGTGTTCGCGACCACAACCTGGCGCTCATGGACCTTGGCGCGACGGTATGCACGGCGCGCTCACCGTCATGCGACGCCTGCCCGTTGCGTGCGAATTGCGCATGGCATGGCGCGGGACGACCGGCGCCGGCCACCGAGAAGGCCGCGGCGCCGCGCTTCGCGACAACCGCTCGCTTCGCCCGCGGCCGTATCCTCGACGCGCTGCGGGAAGGGCCCCAACACGAATCCGACCTGCGCGCGATGCTCCCATCGGCCCACCGCGAGCGCTGCCTCGTCCACCTCGACGCGCTCGCACGGGAAGGCCTGGCCCAGGCGCTCCCGGACGGCACGTGGTCGCTGCCGGCCGCTACGGCAGGATGAGCATCGCGTCCCCGAAGCTGTAGAACCGGTACCCTTCCGCGACCGCAGTCCGGTAGGCGTCCATCACGAACTCCGTCCCCGCAAACGCGCTCACCAGCATCAGCAGCGTCGAGCGCGGCAGGTGGAAGTTCGTGATGAGCGCGTCCACCGCGAGGAAGTCGTCTCCGGGCAGGATCTTGAGCGATGTCCAGCCCTCGTATTCGACGATTCGACCGCGTTCCCGGGCGACGTGTTCCAGCGTCCGCACCACGGTCGTGCCCACGGCCACGACGCGCCGGCCCTCGCTCTTCGCCGTCGTGATAGCCTCTGCTGCCGCCGCCGGGACGGTGACGTGTTCCGCGTGAAGCGCGTGGTCTCGCGGGTCGTCCACCGTGACCGGCTTGAACGTTCCGGGCCCAACTTCGAGTGTCACCGAGGTTCGCTCGATCCCGTCATGCGCAAGCCTCGCGAGCAGTTCCGGCGTGAAGTGCAGCCCGGCGGTCGGTGCCGCCGCGCTGCGCGCCTCGCGGCTGTAGACCGTCTGGTAGCGTTCGGCGTCTCCGCGGTACTCCTTGATGTACGGCGGCAGCGGCACCGACCCAACGACTGCCGGGTCGAACGCCCGCCCGAACTCCAGTTCGACCACGCCTTCGCGACGCTCGTGCACCACGGCGGGGAGCTCGCCGTCGTGCGCCTGGAACACGAACTCCCGGCCCGGCTGCGCCTGCCGCGCCGGCCGAAACAGCACCTCCCAGCGCCGGTCCGTCAGTGGCCGCACCAGCAACGCCTCCACCTGTCCGCCAGTGTCAGGCCGCCGTCCGAAGATACGCGCCGCCATCACGCGCGTGTCGTTGACGACGAGCAAGTCGCCGGGCGTCAGTAATTCCGGCAGGTCGGAAAACCGCCGATGTTCCAGTCCTGGGGCGCCTCGATGCAGCACCATAAGCCGCGCGGAGTCGCGCGGCTCGGCGGGCTGCTGTGCTATCTGCTCTTTCGGGAGCTCGAAGTCGAAGTCGGCCGTACGCATCGATCACGAGCATTGCGTCTTTCTGGGCCCGGGTCTACGGTGACCTCAATGGCCCACAGCAACGGCTCTTCCACGGCTCACGTCTCCGGCGACCGCATGGACACCGTGGCGGCGACGCATGTCACGGTGAATCGCAGCGCGGTGCGCTCCGTTGACGCCGACCAGGCCCGTTTGGAGCAGGCGGCGGTCCAGCGTCTCCGTGCGACCCAGGCCACCCTCGATCACAGCGCCGTCTTCGTCGCCTCGCTGGAACAGGGCACCCTTCGCCAGTCGAATGCCGGCATCGTGGTCGCGCGGTCCCTCGCCTGCGACGAAGTGCACACGGTGATTCTCGCTTCGCCGGTAGTCCGCGGCGAAGTACACACGTGGCTCGACCTTCGCTCGGCGGTCGCTATTGGGGTCGGGATGGTTCTGGGAAGAGCCGCGATTGCCGGCGTCCGTGCACTGGCGCGCCGCGCGCTGGGCTAGCGTCGCCCGCTTCATCCGTCCGCAGCTGACCGCACGCCGCGGAGATCTCGGCTCCCTTTTCCACGCGGACCGTACAGTTGACGCCCCCCTCGACCAGAATGCGCTCGAAGGCCAGCACGCGCCCGCGCGGAGGACGTCCGTACCCGCCCGCAGTCGGATTCACCGGGATCAGGTTCACATGCACGCCCATCCCGCGGAGAAGAACAGCCAGCTCCTCCGCGAGAGCGTCCGAGTCGTTCACGCCATCGATGAGCGCGTATTCGAACGTCACGCGCCTGCCGGTGCGCCGGAAGAACCGGTGGGCCGCGCTCACCAGGTCTTCCACGGACGTGGGGCCAGCCGTCGGCACAAGCCGCTGCCGCAGATCGTCGTTGGGAGCGTGCAGCGAGATGGCGAGGCCCACCTGAAGGTCTTCCTCGGCCAGGCGTTCGATGGCGTGGATCAACCCGACCGTCGAGACGGTGACGTGACGCTGGCCGAGCCCGAACGCACGCGCATCGGTCAGCAACCGCACCGCCCGCACCGTTTCGGCGTAGTTCGCGAGCGGCTCGCCCATCCCCATGAACACGACGTTGGTAACGTGTTCGCCGCGCTCCCGCAGGACGCGCGCCATGTGGAGCACCTGGGCCACGACCTCTTCCGCGCGAAGGTTGCGTTCGAAGCCCATCTGTCCGGTGGCGCAAAAGACGCATCCCATCGCGCAGCCCGCCTGCGTCGAGACGCACACCGTCGCCCGCGGATGCCTGCCTTCGACCGGGTACTGCATCAGCACCGTCTCGATGAGGGTCCCGTCGCTCATCCGCAGCAGCAGCTTGGTCGTTTCGCCATCGTCGCTCTGCACGCGGCGCACCTCGGTGGCTTCGCCGAGCGTCCATCCCGCGTCGGACAGCCGCTGCCGGAGGCCTAGTGGAAGCGTCGTTATGTCCCCCAGGCTTGACGGGAACTCGTGGTAGAGCGCGCGCAGCAGCTGGTCGCCGCGATAGCGAGGGAGGCCAAGCTCCGCCACAAGTTCGTCCACTTCCGCGGGAAGCAGCCGGTAGAGATCAGCCACGAAGCCCAACCTGTGGCGGCAGAACGCCTCGCAGCCCGTTCAGGTACTGCTCGCCGCTGACACGCCGTGAACCTGGCCGCTGTACCTCGGTGAGCACCAGCGCACCTTCGCGGAATGCGACCGCCGGCCGGCGATCGTGAACGAACAGCGCTCCTGCGTCGGTCTCGTCCGACGTCGTCAACACTTCGGCGCCCCAGATCGCGAGCCGCTCCTGTCCAACAAGGACGAATGCGCCCGGCCATGGGTTGAACGCGCGCACCGCACGCTCCGCCTCGGCGGCCGTCATCATCGTCGACAGGTGACCGTCCTCCTTCGTGAGCAGCGAACAGTACGTCGCTTTCGAGTCGTCCTGCGGCTGGGCGTGCAACTCGCTCCCCAACCATCCCGGCAGGGCGTCGAGCAGCGCCCGGGCGCCGAGGTCAGCCAGCCGCGGCTCCAGGCTCGCCGTCGTGTCGGACGCCTCGATGGGCATCGAACGGCAGAGGATTACCGGGCCGGTGTCCATCTTCGGCTCCAGCTCCATGATGCTGACGCCCGTCTCGGCATCTCCCGCCAGGATCGCCGCGTTGATTGGCGACGCCCCCCGCCACCGCGGGAGTAAGCGACGCATGTACGTTGATGCAGCCCCGTCGGGGCATGGCAAGCACGCTCTTTGGGAGGATCTTTCCGTAGGCCGCAACCACGATCACGTCCGCACGATACGCGTCGAGCACCGCCCGAACCGCCTCGTCGCGGAGCGTCTCAGGTTGCACCACCTCGAGACCAAGCCCCTGGGCCGCGACCTTCACCGCGGGCGGCGCGAGCTTCCCTCCGCGGCCTGCCGGGCGGTCAGGCTGGCAGACCACCGCAACGACCTGGTACCCCGCTCCGGCGAGTGCGCTAAGGGACGGTACGGCGAAGGCCGGCGAGCCCATGAAGACCACGCGTGTTTCGGAGGGGGTCATTCGTGCCATTGGTTCACGCTCGCGAAGCGCTGCGACCCGTCGAACATGACACCGAGGTTCATCCCCTGGATTGCGTCGCTATGGGCATAGACGTACTGCGGGTAGGCGATGACTACGCTGGGCGCCAGCTCGTTCCAGACCTCCTGGAGCTGCCGGTAGACGTCCTTGCGCACGTCGGTATCCGTCGTCGTCCGCCCCTTGGAGATCAGCTCGTCCGCGACCGTATCCGCGAAGTTCGCGAGGTTGAGGCCGGCTGTGCCCATCTGGGAGCTATGCCAGCCGAAGTACGGGTCCGGGTCGCTGCCCTGGGACCAGACGGCAACCGCTGCGTCGTACTTCCGTTCTTCGAGGAAGTCGCGCCGCAGCACGGAGAATGTCGTGCTCGCCACGGTCGCGCGGATGCCCAGCGGCTCCAACTCGCGCACGATCTCCTCCGCGATGGCAATCCGCGTGGGATCGTTGTCGGTACGGATGGTGAAGCGGAATTCGCCGCCGTTGCGCTGCAGGATGCCCGTCGTGGGGTGAGGCGTCCAGCCGGCATCGGCGAGCAACTGCTTGGCCGCTTCGACATCCGGGGTGATCTTGTCGTACTCCTTCGCGTACGCCCATGTCCCCGGAGCGACCGGCGACGACGACGGCGTCCCCACCCCGAGGAGCACGGTGTCCACGATTTTCTGACGGTCCAGCGCCATCGAGATCGCCTGCCGAACCCGCGGATCCTCGAAATACGCCGCCCGGTCGTTGTTCAGGTAGAACACGATGTAGTCAGCGCGCTGCGGCTGCTCGATCTTGATTCCCTTGACCTTCTGCAGGTCGGTCAGCTCTCCTTCGGTCAGCGACTCACGCACCATCAGGCCGCGAACATCGCCCGCCGCGAGCGCGCGGATGGCGCCGGCATAGTCCGAATAGAACCGGATCTTGATGGTGGCCAGTTTCGGCGCGCCGAGGTGGTAGCCCGCGTACGCTTCGAGCGTCGCCTCGCGCGAATCGATGCTCGTCAGCCGGTATGGCCCCGTCCCCACGGGAGCTGCGTTGAACGGCGCCACATCGAGCTGGGCCTCCGTCAGGCTGCCGAGGAGGTGCTGAGGCAAGATGCCGATGGTCGCGTTTCGCGACAGGAATGGCGCCGAAGCCTGCTTCAGGTGAACCACGACCGTCTGGTCGTCGGGCGTTTCGACCTGCACACCCAGCCAACCCTCCGCCAGGTCGGGATCGCCTTTGAAGTCGGGATCTGTGAGCGCCTTGATGGTGAAGGCGACGTCTCGCGACGTTACCGGCTCGCCATCGTGCCAGCGCAGGTTCTTCTTGAGCGTGAAGGTGTAGGTCTTGCCGTCGTCGGTGATCTGCGGGAGGTCCGCCAGGTCCGGCTGCACAGAGCCGTCAGGCCCGAGCCGCACCATCCCGGAGAAGACCAGCTTCACGAGGTCCTGGTCGACATCGTTCGTGGTCGAGTACAGCGGGTTGATGCGCTGCCAGGTACCCGCCACGCCCTCCGAGTAGACTTCGCCGCCGCCGATGACGCTATCGCTCCCAGAAAGCCGCAGCGCAAGCGCGCCCGCGGAGGCGACCACCGCCAGCACGATAGCGCCGACGATGATGATGCCGCGCCGCGAATGCTTCGCCGACGACGCAGGAGGTGGGGTACGGGAGGTCATGGGGTTCGCGAACCTCGCGCTCGCTTCAAACCCGCCACTGACGGAGACGAGAAAACGGCGGCACCAGCTACTTCTGCGACTGCACGCTCAAGAACGACACGAAGATGAACACGATCGCGAGGATGATTGTCGCCTGGAAGAGCGTCCGTTCGAGGCCTCGCTTCGTCCGGTACACCGAGCCGCCCGACATGCCGCCGAGCGCCGCGCCAAACCCCGATCCCTTTACCTGCAGCAGGATCACCACAATCAGGATCACGGAAATGGTTATCTGGAGAATGTTCATCAACATGGGGCGCTACCGGGTGAGAAGAACTGGCTCTTCCGCGGGCATGGCCGCGACCGAAACCGTGAACGAATCACGATTATCGTACATGCGCAGTACGGTAGCGGCGAGCTTCGCCGGATCGTGCCGGTAACGATTCTCTTCAGCCACCACATCGGCTTGAACGAGCATAACGTCCGCAAACGCCGACATCCCGTCGTTCGACACGGGCACGGCCTCGGACCGCCAGGCCTCCGGCAACGAGGAAGCGATGTTGCTATTGGCCACGACGCCATGGACCAATCCCATGCCTGCATGGCGTTCGAGCGTGGCGAGGTGGTCGGCCACCGAGAATCCGTCGGTCTCGCCATGCTGTGTCGCCACATTGCACACGAATACCCGGGCCGCAGCCGTCGCGCCAAGCGCCTTTCGGATCCCGCCCACGAGCAGGTTTGGCAGGATGCTCGTGTAGAGGCTGCCCGGGCCGATCACGACGAGGTCTGCCTCGAGGATGGCCCGCACCGCATCGGGATGCGCCTCGGCGTCGGGCGGATTCAGGAACAGCTCGCGAATGGCGCCGCCGCGCTCGGTGATGTTGTGCTCCCCATGCACCATCTCGTTTTCGATGGTGCGGGCGCTCAGGCTGACATCCTCGAGCGTCGACGGGAGGATGGTGCCGCGCACGTTGAGAACGCGGCTCGCCTCGTGAATAGCGGTCTCGAAGTTCCCGGTGACTTCAGACATCGCGACGATGAACAGGTTGCCGAAGGAGTGGCCCTCGAGCCCCGTGCCCTCGGTGAAGCGGTACTGGAACAGGCGCGACATCAACGGCTCGGCCTCGGCGAGCGCCGAGATGCACTGCCGGATGTCTCCCGGCGCGACGACCCCGAACTCCTGGCGAAGCCGCCCGGTGCTGCCGCCGTCGTCGGCCACGGTCACGATCGCGGTGAGGTTGCTGGTGTAGTCCTTGAGCCCGCGGAGCAACGTCGAGAGGCCTGTGCCGCCGCCGATCGCCACGATCTTCGGTCCCCGGCTGAGCAGCCGCTTGTTGTAGATGGTCTGGAGCATGTTGGCGTCGCGGTCGGGCCGTACGAACGCGTAGAGCAGCGACTGGTTCAGCTTCCACGTCGCGATCCCGACGGTCGATAGCGAAATCCCGATGAACAGCAGGCCGCGGCCCCAGCGAGGGATGAACTGCAACGTGAGGTAGTAGAAGACGCCCGGCAACGTGTACTGGAGGTACGCCTCGCGCAGGACGTAGGCGATGCCCAGGCCCATCAGGCACACGCCCACCAGCAGCAACAGCAGCCAGCGCTTGATGTGCATTCCCGGGTACAGCCACTTGAGGGCGCTATGCGTGCGCAGCTGCTGGAATGTCATGGACGCGGACTATACCACCGAAAAGCCGTATGGCGAGGAAACCTTAACATATCTTTCAGCCCAACTCGCGCTCGAGAATCGCCTGCGCCGACTGCGGTGTCGCGCGACCCCTCGTCTCGCGCATCACCTGGCCGATCAGGAACTTGATTGCCGCTTCCTTGCCCGACCGGTAATCGGCCACGGCGCGCTCGTTTCCGGCGATCACCTTCTGCACGATTCCGGTCAGTTCGTCGTCTCCGCTCATCGCACCGAGGCCCGCGGCCTCCACGATCGCGGCTGCCGTCTCGCCGGTAGCCGCCATCTTCTCGAAGACTTCCTTTGCGACGGACGCTGTGATCTTGCCCTCCTCCACCATCCGCACGAGCTCGGCGACCCGCTCGGGCGTCGCCGGGAGCTCACTGAGCTCGTGGCCGCCGGCGTTGAGCCAGTGCCCGATCTCGCCCAGCATCCAGTTCGAAGCGAGCTTGGCCGAGCGCGCCGGCTCCAGCCCAATCGCGCGCACGAGCTCTTCGTAGTAATCCGCCCGGTCTCTCGCCTCCGTCAGGGTCGCCGCCTCGTGGTCGGTCAGTCCCATCGCCATGAAGCGGCGACGGCGCGCTTCCGGAAGCTCCGGCAACCCGGCGCGAAGCTGCTCGACATAGTCCCGGCTCAGTCGCAGCGGCGGCAGGTCTGGCTCGGGGAAGTAGCGGTAGTCGTTGGCGTCCTCTTTCGAACGCTGGCTCACCGTCTCGCCGCGCTCATCCACCCAACCGCGGGTTTCCTGCGGAATTCGTCCGCCTTCTTCGAGCACCGCCGCCTGCCGCTTCTCTTCGAAGACGAGCGCGTCGTGCACGGCCCGGAAGCTGTTCATGTTCTTGACTTCGACCTTGCTGCCGAATGGGGCGGTCCCTCGCGGCCGCAGGCTGATGTTCGCGTCACAGCGGAAGTTGCCTTCCTCCATGTTGGCGTCGCTCACGCCGATGTAGCGGAGGATCTGGCGCAGCCGCACCAGGTATTCGCGCGCCTCCGCCGGAGTGCGCATGTCCGGCTCGCTCACGATCTCCATCAACGGCGTGCCGGAACGGTTCACGTCCACGAGGCTATAACCCTCGCCCGTCGACGCGTCGACCCGGTGGAGCAGACGTGCCGTGTCCTCTTCCATGTGCACGCGCGTGATGCCCACCCGCCGCGTGTAGCCGTCGACCTCAACGTCCAGCCAGCCGTCGTAGCAGATTGGGAGGTCGTACTGCGAGACCTGGTAACCCTTCATCAGGTCGGGGTAGTGGTAGTTCTTGCGGTCGAACTTGCTGAACTCGGCGATTTTGCAGTTCAGCGCGAGGCCGGTCATGGTGATGAACTCGATCGCCTGCTCGTTGATGACGGGCAACACACCGGGCATTCCCAGGCAGACCGGGCAGACGTGCGTGTTCGGCCCCGCTCCGGAGTAGTCGGCACTACACGGGCAGAACATCTTGCTCCGGGTTAGCAATTGGCAGTGAACTTCGAGGCCAATAACGGTCTCAAAGTCGATAGCGACGGCGGTCACGCTGGTCCTCCACTGCCCTTGGGAGCAATTCGAGTATAGGCACGGCCCCGGGCACGAACAATTCGCGAACCATCCTCATTCCAGACGCCGGAGGCTCCTAAGATGTTGCAATTCCAGAGCCGAGTCAGTTCCTAACGGAAATTGCCGGCCTGCCCGCGCCCACCATTCCGATCCGCCAGAGCGGCGCTCCGTCCGCCGCGAATGCCCGTTCCAGGGCGCCCGCACGCCGGGCCGCGCAGCCGATCAACAGCCCGCCGGACGTCTGTGGATCGAAGAGCAGGTGGGCCACGTCAGGGTCGACGTCGAGCGCGATGACTGCGTTCTCAGCCACCCACGCGCGATTCCGCCCCTCGCCGCTCGTGTGGATGCCCGCTGCCGACGACTCGGCCGCCCCTGGCAACAACGGCACCGCGCTCGCGTTCAGTTCGACGCTCACGCCCGAACGCTCGGCCATCTCCCAGAGGTGGCCCATTAGCCCGAATCCCGTGACGTCGGTCGCCGCCGACACCTTGTGCGCCAGCGCGACGTGCGATGCATGGCGGTTCAGCCTGAGCATCGACTCGATAGCGCCGTCGACCCAGTCCGGCTCGGCAACGCCGTTCTTCGCGGCGGAGAGGATTGTCCCCGTTCCGAGGGGTTTGGTCAGGTACAGCACATCGCCGGGGCGGAGCCCCGCCTTCGAAAGCAGTTTCTTCGGGTGAGCCAGGCCCATCACGCTCAGCCCGTACTTGGGCTCGTCGTCCGTGATGGTGTGCCCGCCGGCGATGACGCCGCCTGCCTCGGCGACCTTCGTCGCCCCGCCGCGCAACACCTCCGTCGCTACCTCGGGCGGCAGGTCCTCCGGGAATGCAGCGACGTTGAGCGCGAGCACCACTTCGCCGCCCATGGCATAGACGTCCGACATGGCGTTGGCCGCCGCGATGGCGCCGTAGGTGAACGGGTCATCGACCAGCGGCGCGAAGAAATCGACGGTCGCCACCACGGCCGTCGTCGCGTTGACGCGGTAGACGGCCGCGTCGTCGGCGACGCCGAGACCGACCAACAGCGCCGGGTGACGCTCTGCGTTGAACAGCCCCGCCAACGGCGCCAGCACTCGCGCCAGCTCGGCTGGTCCCGCCTTGGAGGCGCAGCCCCCGCAGGCGGTCAGTTCGGTCATTCGGAAGTCGTTCGCGATGCCCATGCCCTGCATCGTAGCCGATGGACATCGCCTGCGGCGGCGCCGCTGGTAGACTCGCAGCATGACTCGCTTCGATGCCATCGTCGTGGGCGCTGGGCCTGCCGGCAGCACCGCTGCGCGGGAGCTCGCCGCCTCCGGCGCGCGCGTGCTCGTCGTCGATCGCGCCACCTTCCCGCGGTACAAGGCCTGCGGCGGCGGTATCCCGCAGCGCACGGAGCGGCTCCTACCGTTTCCCATCTCGTCCGTCATCGAGGATTCCGTCCACCTCCTCGATGTGGCTGACCACGGCAAGATGCGCTTCGTCCGCGACTCCGGCCCGCCGTTCGCCCACATGGTCATGCGCGACCGCTTCGACGCGCTGCTGCTGCGCCACGCGCAGCTCGCCGGCGCCGAGTTCCGGCCGGCGACCACCGTCCGGGCGGCAGCGATGGACGGACCCGGGATTCGCATCAGCGCGGAAGGCTTCGACGCCGAGGCGGACTTCCTCGTCTGTGCCGACGGCGCGCACTCGCCCGTGGGGCGGATGCTCGGCCTCGGCGCTGACATTGCCGAGTGCGCGGCCTGGGAGGTCGAAGTCCGCGCTCCGGCCGCCACCCTCAATCGCTACCGCAGCCGCTCGCTCATCGATCTCGGCTATCACCCGTGGGGCTACGCGTGGCTGTTTCCGAAGGCGTCGGTGTTGTCCATCGGCATCGTCCTTCCGCCGGACCAGGCGCCCCGGATGAAGGAGCTGACTCAGTCGTTCGTCGACCGCATCGGCGCATCGGGCGCGCCCGTCGATATTTCGCGCGGTCACAAGATCCGCTTCCGCCGCGGCGGCGAACGCATCGCGACCAGTCGCGCCCTGCTGGCGGGGGACGCTGCTGGTCTCGCCGACGAATTCACCGAAGAGGGCATCTACTACGCGATCGAGTCCGGTCGAATCGCGGCGCGGGCCACCCTGCGATCCCTCTCCGGAGCAGGGGACCTGACCGCGTACCAGGACGACGTGGACGCTGCCATCATGCCCGAGCTGCGCGCGGCCAGGCTCATCGCCTACATGTTCTACGGCATGCTCCGGCGCGCGCCCCGGCCCTGGATGTTCGCCAGTGCGCACACGAGCTTCCTCTGGAACGCCTTCTTCGCCGTGCAGCGCGGTGAATCGACGTATGCCCGCGAGGTCGCCCGCGTACCGGTGCTTCCGTGGGCGGCGGCACGCCTGATGGACCGCAGTTGACCCTCCCGCCGGCGGAGATCATGGACCGCCTCGGCCCGCTCTACGGCGAGCCCCACCACATGCCGTCCGGCGACGCGCTCGCGGAGCTCATCCTCACGGTGCTCTCGCAGAACACGGCCGACACCAACAGCGGCCGCGCCTTCACCCAGATGCTGCGCCGCTACCCGAGCTGGCAGGCGATTGCCGAGGCGCCGCCCGATGAGCTCATCGCCACCATCCAGCTTGGCGGGCTCGCGCAGCAGAAGGCGCCGCGCATCCAGGCCATCCTTCGGGCTGTGGAGGAGCGCTCTCCCGCCTGGGATCTCGACTTTCTCGGAGAACTTTCCACCGCGGAGGCTCGCGAGTGGCTTCTCTCGCTACCCGGCGTCGGCCCGAAGACGGCTGCCTGCGTGCTCCTCTTCGCACTTGGCCGCCCGGCGATGCCCGTCGACACCCACGTTGAACGCGTGAGCAAGCGCCTCGGGCTCATTCCCCCAAAGGCCACGGCCGCACAGGCACACGGCCTCCTCGAAGACCTTGTCGACCCGAAAAGCTACTACCGCTTCCACATGCTGATGATCAAGCACGGGCGCCGCACCTGCGCCGCTCGCCGGCCCGCGTGCGAACGCTGTCCCTTGGAGCCCGACTGCCCCTCGAGCGTCCTCCGAAGCGGTCAGGTCCCGGTGCTTGCCGAGTAGGACTGGTAGTCCGCCTCGTCGTCGGCGACGTCGTCGTCCAGCTCAGCTTCTCGGCCATCGAGCCGCCCCATTGCCACGGCCGTCGCGGTCAACACCGCTCCGAGGGCAGACACGATGCCGAAGTTCCGCAACGGCACCATGATCGACGTCTTCGCAATCTCCCGCAGGTCGGCTGCGTACGCGTCGCTGCCGCCCGCGCTCCCAATGGCGAACCACCCAAGGATAAACAGCAAGAGGCCGGGCAACGCCCCGATAAGCACCCCGATCCCAAGTGTGCGCAGGCGACGCCAGCCATGATTGGTTGCCAACACCCCGCACACCGCCAGGGCGGTCGTCAGCGCGAAGATCGCGGTACCGAGCGACGCCCTGCCGTGGGTGTCCGCGGACAGCTCGCCCACCGCGAAGTCGATCATGCCCTGCGCCGAAAACCGGCTAATGGACTGGTGCCCGGTCCTATCGAACGCGCCCAGGCCCTGCGTATACACCAGCGCCGATGACCGCTGGAGGATGACCGCCCGCAGTTCCGGCGTCGTCGCGTTGAGCGCCTCATCGCGCGTGAGGAAGACCTCCAGCGGATAGCCCGGCACCGGGATCGCCTGTGCGCTCGAGTTCTGGGCCAGCTGGCGGATCGGTTCGCGCTCGTCGGCGAGCAGCTGATCGACGTCCGTGGTGACGGCCACGCCGGCCGAGATGAGGCGCTGCGCCGGCCCCGATGCTGTCGTCTGGCGGGTGCTCAGCGCCAGCACAAGGAGAAACACGCTCAGCCCGAGGAACGCCGCGAGGAGCGCCTGCCGCCCGTCCCGCGACGACGTGGCGTGGCCGTAGATCCGTTCGCGCGCGCTCTCGAAGTCGCGGTCCTCGCTGCTGCGGGGCCAATCCTCTGCCATTGCGCGCCGAGTCTACAGAAGCCGGACGACGATCGTTCCGGCGATGCGGTCGTGGAGCGTCCTGCGATGTGCGTCGAATGCCGCCCAGATAACTCCCGCCGCCGCGAGCAGGAACGCGACCGTGATCGCCGCTGCGGCGATGCCCGTCGAATCGCGGAACACGAACGCGACGATGATGCCGCCGGCCACGATGAGCGCGTAGATCAGCAGCCCGATGACGCGTGCCATCGCGCCCAGCACACCGAGCGGCCGCCCATCTGACCGGATCACCATGATCTGCATCACGGCCGCGCCGATCGTTTGCCCTTTCCAGGCCAGCCCGACAAAGAAGTAGAGCAGGAACGCCGGAGCGATCGCTCCCGTGCATCCCCAGAAGATGTTGATCGACGTACCCGACGGATCGACCTTCTCGAAGTCCGACGAGATCAGGACCACCAGCGATCCTGCGCTGACGAGCAGCGAGGCGATGATGAAGAGCACGAGCAGATCGAGCGCACCCGCCGCCACCCGTGCTTCGAACGAGGCGTAGCTAATGCGGATGCCTGGACGGCGCCGCGGCTGATCCTGGGCGATCGCGCCACTGACGGTCATATGCCTTCCGAGTCTAGCGCCCGCCCGGTAACGGAACAGCGAGTTTCGCGCGTTGACAATCGCTTTGGGAGGCGGCCGCTATGCTTGAACCCGATGTTGTTTCCGCGTCCGGTGAGCGCTGCCTCCGATGTCGAGCTGCGGCCGTGGAAACCGGGCACGTGGCTGCTTCTCGTCACGGCCGCCGCCCTGCTGGGGCTCACCCTCGGCGTCGGTATCAGCCTCTTCTTCGGTCGCGGGCAGCTCGCGCCCTACGAGTACCACCTCTGGCGCTGGGAGGCGGACAACATCGTCCAGGTCGCCTTCGCGCGGGTCGGCATCGGCCCGGACCCGAACCAGGCCGAAGGCGAGGCCGCCATCCGGCAGTACTTCAAGCTGACGAGCGAGATCGAGGGCGCCTCCAACGCCGAAAACCCGAACCTCGATCTGATCGATACCCTCAACAACGAGCGCGCCAACTACACCAACGACGTCCAGGCTCGCATCGAGCAGTACATCGATGAGCAGGTCAAGGCCGAGGGGCTGCAAACACCGCTCCCGCTCTTTAGCGGCCTCTCGATCACGTGGCCGCCCGTCTCGTTCGAACTTACCAGCGCTCCTCGCTTGCTGGTGCGCTCACCGCGCGACGTTATCAAGCGCGACGGCGACACCCTTCTTAAGCCCGGGCTCAGCCTGCGTGACGCCGAGAAGATCGAGGACGAAACCACCACCGACGACGAGGTCACGCTCGTCGTCGGGATCGGCGGCCTCGCGGCGTACCCCGCGATCATCACCGACAACCGCTCATACGACTCGCTGATCGACACCGCCTCGCACGAGTGGACACACCACTACCTCGCCTTCTATCCGCTCGGCCGGGTCTTCTACAGCGGCCAGGACGGAATCACCCTCAACGAGACCACCGCCGACGTCGTCGGCCAGCACATGGGCGACCTCATTCGCGCCGCACATCCTCTCACGCTTCCGCCAGGGGAAGATGGCAACCCGCCTCCCGAGCCCGGCGCCGACCGTGGACTTCAATAAGGAGATGCACGCGCTCCGGCTCAAGGTCGACGCGCTCCTCGCCGACGGAAAGGTGGACGAAGCCGAAAAGGCGATGAACGACGAGCGCGATTACCTCGCGCAACACGGCATCACGATCCGCAAGATCAACCAGGCCTACTTCGCCTTCTACGGCTCGTACGGGACCTCGTCCGCATCCTCCAACCCCATCGGCCCGAAGGTCCAGCAGGTCTGGGACCTGACGCAGGACGTCGGTCTCTTCCTGCGCAACATGCGCGAGGTCACGAGCGTCCAGGACCTCGACGCGCTCATCGCGAAGCTGCAGGCGGGGAAGTAGGCGGTCACAGCGCCTCGCATCGCCCCCGGCCGAAGCGCCATAATCACCCCACATCCAGCGGAAGGCGGTCCCCCAACATGCCCGAGTTCCAATCTAACGGCGTGACCATCAACTACATCGTCGAAGGCGAGGGCCGGCCCATCGTGCTCGTCCACGGATTCGCCAGCAGCCTGCAGGGCAACTGGCGCGCTACCGGCACGGTCGATGCGCTGACTGCGGCTGGTCGGAAGGTCATCGCCCTCGACTGCCGCGGCCACGGCCGCAGCGCCAAGCCCCACGATCCTGCCGCCTACGGCGGCGCACAGATGGCTGACGACGTCATCGCGCTGATGGACCACGTCGGCATCGACAAGGCAGACCTCATGGGCTACTCCATGGGCGCCGGCATCTCCGCCTCGCTCCTCACGCGCCATCCCGAGCGCTTCACCTCGGTCATCCTGGGCGGCATGGGCGATGGCCTGCTGAGCGGCGGCCGCGCAGCCGATGGTCGCAACGCCATCGCCGACGCGCTCGAAGCGCCCGACGGCACACACATCGATGACCCAACCGCCCTCGGCTTCCGCGTCTTCGCGAAGCGCAGCGGCAACGATCTGCTCGCGCTTGCGGCCATCCAGCGCTCCGCCCGCGGCGGCGCCGACCCGGCGAAGCTCGCCTCGACCACACTGCCGGTGATGGTCATCGTCGGCGAAGGCGACACGCTCGTCGGCTCCGCCGACCGCCTGGCGAAGACGATCCCGAACGCGCACTACGTCAAGGTCCCCGGCGACCACATCACGGCGCTCAACGACCCCGCCTACAACCGCGAGGTCGTCAAGTTCCTGGGCGAGGTGGCGCCGGTCTAATTCGCCGCCCGGAGCGCATCCGCCGCGTTCGCGCAGTCGTACAGCACGCCCGCGTATTGCGACGGCACGTCGCTGCCCGTCACCGGGGTGCACGCCGACTCCACCGCCGCGAACACGGCGTTCGCACCCTTCGCCGCGGTCGCCGTCGTGGCAGACGCCGCGCCGCCGGCGGGCGTCACGTTCCCACCGAACCTGTTCGCGCTCTGTCCGCCGAACTGCGGAGCGCCTCCGCGGAACCCGCCGCCCTGTCCGCCACCCACGAGCACGTAACGAACGTCGCCTGCCGCCACCATGTCGGCGAATTGCGCCGCCGTAATGGTCGGATCGTTCCCGGAGAAGCCACCGATCGGCATCACCGACAGGCCGTAGTCCGCGATCAGCGTCGACGCGTTCTGCGCGCTGGCCACCACGAGGTCCCACTTCGCTGCCGGGTCGGAATGCGCGTCGAGGAATGCCGCGAGGCTCGCGGTCCCACCATCGAACGCCGGCGAGCCGAAGCTGCGTCCCGCCGCACCCTGCCGCGGCCCGGCCTGTGGCAGCGTCGTGTTCAGTGAAGCGTTCGCCGTCTCGTAGAACGACCACGAGGCCGGTGTGATCAGCAGGCCCGCCACCACGATCGCCACGCCAACGGCCGGGGACATCCTTCGCACCGTAGTGACGGCCAGCACGAGCGCCCCGAACGCGAGCACCGCGATGCCAATCGTCGGCGCGTTCGCCTGGAAGTTGGGCTCACGCCCGGCGACGGTGAGCTGCGCCCAGAGCGTCACCCCGACGATGGCGCCGAGGGCCGCCAGCCACCGCCAGTCCTTCCGCACGAGCTCGATGATGGCAATCGCCGTCATCCCGACCAGGATCGCGATGCCCGGTGCGATCGCCGACGTGTAGTAGCTGTGATAGATGCCCTGGGCGTACGAGAACACCCCGGCGAACAGCACGACCCATCCCAGTGCCAGCACCGCAGCCGCCCTCTTTACGCGGTCTCGCCGCCAGTACCAGGCGCAGAGCACACCGCCGAGCAGTGCGAACGGCAGGAACCACGCAATCTGCCCGCCGTTGGCGGCGTCGAACATCCGCAGCCATCCCGGCGTTCCCGCGATGATCCCGCCCGCACCGTTCGCGCCGCCAGGACCGGCGGCGTTGGCAGGAGGATTCCCGCCGTTGGCGCCACCCGGCCCGGTGAAGTTGCCATTCCGGCCGCCAGGCGCGGTGAAGTTGCCATTCCCGTTCGTACCGTTCGGCACGTTGCCACCGGTTGCGCCCCCGGGCACACCGAAGTTGCCCGGTCGCCCGAACCCGTTCCGGTTATTCGGGATCGTGGAGTTTCCGTTCGGGAAGCCGCCCGTCCCGTTGAAGCCGTTCGGCCGATTGAACGCGCCGCCGTTGCCGTTGGCCGGCGCGCGGCCGTTCGGCCCGGGGCCGCCGCCGGGGCGGTTGTCGCCATCAACGCGGCCGAGCCCGTTGTAGTCCAACACCAGGTTGCTGACCGTGTTGTCGGTGCTTCCGCCGATGTACGGTCGGTCCGACGCCGGTACGGCGTCGACGACCAGCATCCACGACGCAGACACCGCAAACGTCACCGCCGCCAGCAGCGCCAGCCGTGCCAGCAGCGGCCGCACCTCCTTCAACGAGAAGCTCGCCACACCCGCCACGAGCGCCAGCGCGAACGCCGGCCCGGGAATCCAGCCCGCCAGCATCTTCGTGTTGAATGCGACTCCCGACCAGGAATCCCGCGCCAGCAATCCACGCCCACCAGCGCCGGCTCTCCAGCGACCGCAGGACGGCTCCGGCGGCCCCAACCAGCGCGAGGATGAAGAACGGCTCCGGCAGGTTGAGCCGATCCACCGCCACCGTGATCGGCGTCAGCGCCAGCACGAGCCCGGCGATGGTCGCCGCCAGCGCCCCGAAATAGCGCCGCACGATCAGCCACACCAACGCCACGGTCGCCGCCCCTGCGATCGCGCTCGGCAGCAGGATCGACCAGCTGGAATACCCGAACACGCGCACGCTCAACGACCCAATCCAGAGGAACAGCGGCGGCTTGTCGACCGTGATGAAGCCGCCGGGATCGAACGCGCCGAAGAAGAAGTTGCTCCACGACTGCGACATCGAACGCACGGCCGCCGCGTAGTACGTGTTGCCCCAACCGTTCGAAGACAACGACCACACGTTCAACGCCAGTGAGATCCCGATCGCCGCAGCGAAACCGAGCCACGCCATGCGCCGATCGGCTGCAAACGCCGCCAGTCGCGCCGTGGGGATGCGCACGCCGGCGCGCTGGGACATGGGGACGGGAACGCTCTGGGACATGACTAAGTCTCCTTGATGGCAGAAACGTACGAGGCGCTATCAGGAGCCTCGGCGAAGACCGCCCGGTCAGAGATGAAGAAGTTCGCAACAGCCCCCGCGCCGATTCCAGCGGCGGCAGCCGCCAATGGCGCCACGAACAGCCGCGCCACTTCGAACACGGAAAAGTTCAGCGCTGCGGTCAGACCGATCGCCGACATGAAGTGCAGCCACGTCAGTCCCACGCCGCGCCGCGGCTGGCGATCGCGCCACGTCACCCATCGCGTCAACACGAAGTTCAACTGCGCCGCCACGACAAACGCCGCGGCGTTCGCGAAGGACGGGTGAACGCCCGCCTTCGCTACGGCCCAGAACAGCGCCAGCTGTGCCGCCGCACAGGTCGCGCCCACCAGCGCAAAGCGCACGACGCGGTGTCTCACGTCAAGTGCATAAGCGGTAGGGCCCTGGATGGGGGCGGCACTCACGAAGCGACTCCCTGCTTGTTGCTTCGGAGTATTGAACGCCAACATTGGAAGAAGATGAGAAGCCGCTATTTTTGGTCAACAGCTCCTTACGAATTTTCTTCGGCGTGCTTAACTGAGGCCCTCTGCTGAGCCTTCAAGTACTCCGACGTACGGCAGGTTCCGAAACAACCCGTCGTGGTCCAGGCCGTACCCGACGACGAAGTCGTCCCCGATGTCGAATCCCACGTACCTGGCCTCCGGGAACGACGCCACGTCGTGGGCGGCAGGCTTCCGCAACAGCGCGCAAACCGCCATCGACCTCGGCCCTCCGCCACGAATGACCTCTAGCGCCATCCGCAACGTCGTTCCCCGCTCGATGATGTCCTCGACCACGATCACATCGGCCCCACGGACGTCGTCGAGCAGCTCCGCCGTCACCCGCAGATCGCCGCCGGCCGTGCCCGCGTAGCTTCGCAGTCCAAGGCAGTCCACTCGCACGGGCAGGTGCACCTGTCGCGCCAGGTCCGCGAGGAAGACGAGGGAACCGCGCAGGATCCCGACCAGCACGACGTCGGTACTCGCCGTGTAGTCGCTCGTGATCGCGCGTCCCAGTTCCGCGACGCGCTTTTCGATAGCGCCGGCCGAGATCAGCTCGCGAATGGTCGCGCCCGGCGCGTCGTTGGGCCGCGGTTGGCGGTCTCTAGGAGAAGACACCGGCGGCCGCGTACTCCGCGATCTGTTCGTCAGTCAGCCCGAGCACCTCGCGGAGCACCTGGTCGTTGTGCTCGCCAAGGCAGGGCGCCGCGGTCAGGACCGGCGGCGTCGCGGAAAAGATCGTCGCGGGACCGTCATACGGAGTCGGCCCCATGGCGCCGTGCTCACAGGTCACGAAGAAGCCGCGGTGGACCAGTTGCGGGTCCGTGTGAAGGTCCGAGGGTCGCAGCACGACGGATGCCGGGACGCCGGCCGCCTCCAGTTTCGCCACCAGCGCCCAGGGATCCTGGCCGGCACACCACTCCTCGAGCGCCGCGTCGATCTCGCGGTCGTGGGCCAGCCGCTCCGCCAGGCTCCCGAGGTTCATCGCCGCCAGCGGCCCACCGACGACGCCACGGAGCGCGTCCCATTGCTGCTGAGTCTCCGTCGCGATCGCCACGTAGCGTTCGACTCCGGCCGTTTGATACACGCCGTGGGGGCTCGCCCGCTCCGATTCGTGACCCTGTGCCGCGCCGCTCACGGCCCGTGGCATCGAATTCCAGCAGCAACGGCTCGACGAAGTGAATCGCAGCCTCGACCTGGGCCAGGTCGATGTGCTGCCCCAGTCCGCTCGTCTGTCGTTCCAGCACCGCCGCCGCCAGCGCCGCCACCCCGAAGCGCGGCGCGATGAAGTCCGTATACGCGCCCCACGTGCCTTTCGGCGCGCGATCCGGCCAGCCGGTGAGCCCGTGGATCCCGGCCAGCGCCGAGCCCTGTGTCCCGAACCCGCGGTACGTTGCATACGGCCCCGTCTGCCCGTACAGGCACGTGCTGAGCATCAGCAGGTCGGGCCGGTCCTTGGCCAGGTCTTCATAAGAAAGGCCCGCAGCCGCCAGCACTCCCGGCGTGAAGCTCTCGACGACCACATCCGCCCAATCGACGATGCGATGAGCCAGTTCCTGGCCCTCCGGCAGCGCCAGGTTGAGCGAGAGTCCGAGCTTTGAGCTGTTGAAGTTCGCGAAGAACTGCGACCGATCCATCCCGGGTTGCCCGTCGCGGAACGGCGGCCCGAGCCGCAGCACGTCGGGCCGCACGCCGCTCTCGACGTGCACGACCGTCGCACCGTGATCGGCGAGCGCCTTTGCAATGATCGGCCCCACGCCCACCCATGCGAAGTCCGCGACCTTCAGCCCCTCGAACGCGCGCCGGCGCGGCGCATTCGTCGCGCTCGCGGCTCGGTTTCGTGCCGGCTCGGCCAGTAAAGCCTGGTCCCGGCCAAGAGCAGGCGCCGGTGTGCGCAGTGCCATCGGCGTCCTGCTGAGCTTCGCTGCCACACCCGGATGAGTTCGGCCACCAACCTTCTGCCAGTAACCCCGCGCCTCCAGTTGCGGATCGTTCCGCACGCTCCGAATCGTTCGCACAGGAGCGATGAGCAGCTTGTTTTCGACGGCCCGCAGCGCAAGCTCTTCCATCGTGCGCGTGCGGAAGTACGCGGCGATCTCGTCGCGCGCCTCGGCCAGCGTCTCGGGGGCGACCGCCCCGGGCGCGATTTCGCGCGTCCATGCGGACCAACCGCTGCCCTGCCGCTCCGCCGACAATCCCCCCTCGGCTTCGATCAGGTCTACGAGATTGCCGAGCGTCCGCGCGCCCAGGCCCCCCAGCGTGATCGTCGCCTGCACCCAGCCGTCCTTGCACGGCCAGATGTGCGGATACGCCACTCCCGGCGCGATCTCGAGTGGCGGCGCGGTGCGCTGCTCGCTCGTGTGAGGTGGGTCGCCGCCGGTGTTCGCCGGGTAGCCCGTCGCGTTCATCAACGTCCACACCACCGCCGCCTGCATGGACACGTCGAGGTGCTGGCCTCTCCCCGACCGTGCGCGCTCGTTCAGTGCGATCGTCACGTCGGTCGCTGCCTGAGCTCCGCCGTGGAACGCGGGCTGCGGGTATCCCACCGGCACCGGCGGGCGATCGCCGTCGCCCTGGAGCCCGAGCAGCCCTCCCGACGCCTCGACGGTCATCTCCGTGGCGGGCCGGAGCGCGGCCGGGCCGCTCTGACCGTACGGCGTCACCGAGACGTAGATCAGACCGGGGTTGCCGCGCCGACAGGTCCCCATACCCGAGCCCCAGGCCGGCCATCACACCCGGGTCGAACGACTCGATGAGCACATCCGCTCCGCTCGCCAGCTCGCGAACGGCATCCCTCCCGGACTCGCTCTCGATGTCGAGCACGACGCTGCGCTTTCCCAACGCCACCGCCGCCCAGTACAGCGACTCGTCGCCATCGAAGGGCGGCACGAATCGCGCCGGAGCGCCGCCGGGCGGCTCCACCTTGATCACCTCGGCGCCCAGGTCGGCGAGGAGCCGGCCGGCCAGTTCCGCACGCTCCGTCGCAAGGTCGATCACGCGGATGCCCGCGAGCAAACCCTCTTGTTCCGTTGTAGCCATCGGTGCCGCACTTTACGCCATTCGGCGGCACCCAACGAACGCGGTCCGAGGGCCACCATCGCGCTAGGCAGCGTCTCGCAGCGAGGCCAGTCCCGGCGCGCCAACCGCAACCGACAGAACCTCGAGCATGTCCCGCACGATCAACCCGTGGCCGAGCACGTGCGCCCGCGCTCTCTCACCGAGCCGCGTCCGCATCGACTCGTCCCCCAGTAGCCGTTCGAGTTCGGCCACGAAGCCATCAATGTCGGTCGGCTCGTCGAGCAGCATGCCGGTCACGCCGTGTTCGATCTGGTCCTGGATGCCGCCGACCCTGGTCGCCAGCACCGGGACGGGCCTTCCACATCGCTTCGGTCACCGTGAGCCCGAAGCCCTCGCGCAGGCTCTTCTGCACGACAACATCGGCACGTCGCTGGATGGCGTTCACGATCGCGGCGTTCTCGTCGAGGTCCTCCATGGGCAAGCTCACGAGATGCACGCGCGTTCGCGCGGCATAGGGCAACTCTCGCCACGCCGCGACGAGGTCATCGAACGTCGATACCGACTCCGGATCATCCGCCACCGAACCGTTGTCCGGGCCTACCAGCAGGAGGTGGACGCCCGCGCCCTGCAGATCTCGCGCTGAACTCCGCAAAGCCCTGCATCACGCGCATATGGTCCTTGAGCGGGTCCCAGCGTGAGATCTGGGCCACCAGTGGTTCCCCGGCCATCGGCCCCCACCCTTCGCGCACCACTGTTGCGCGACGTCGCACGGTTCCCCACGCACCGCTCTCGCGGATGAACCGTCGCGACGGCGGTCCGTCCGCCGGCACCCGGCCCCGGCAGCCCAGCACGTCGGCCCATGCCAGGATTCCGTCGACGGTGCCTGCGTCCATCGCCTGGTTCTTGGGCGTGAACGGATCGATCGCCGGCGGTACCACGAAGACGCGGTCCTCGGCGAAGAACGGGATTCGATACTCGCGCCGCGAGACAATCGCCCGCGGCACGTCTGCGAGGTACCGCTCGAGGAACGCCCAACCCCGCTCCGTTTCCTCGTTCACGCCCTCGGTCCCGACGTGGCATCGCCAGGTCACGTCGACCCCGGCGTCCATCAGCGGTCGCGCAAGCGGGGCAGATTGTGGGTCGTGCAGCACGACCACATCGCCAGGCGCGACCCGCGCGAGCAGCCACGCGGCGTTCGCTCGCCCGACCTCTTCAAACACCGCGTGCTGGGCCTCTCCGAGCGGCGTACCGTTGCCCGCCGACCCGTGAAGCGCGTGGTGGATGCGCTTGGTCACATCGAAGAAGGGCGCCGTCCCGCTGACGACGACCCAGCGCGTGTCGATGCCGGCTCCCCGCGAGTAGGCGACCTCCGGACGCAGCATCTCCGCGACGCCGCCGCCCTGGCTCGTCGAGTTAACGTGCCAGACCGTGGACCCCGCCAGCCGTTCGGCCAGCGAACGTACCGTGTCCCGCCACCGCTGGTAGGCGGACTCGTCGACCACTCTCCGATATTGTTCCAGGGGTTTCGGCTGGATCAGGACTTCCTGCATCGAGTCCATGGCTCGGCTCCTTTGGCCCGGCACAAGCCCGGCCCTCCGGTATTCGCCTTCTCATCCAGATCATCGACACCTTCTCCGGCAGCACGCAGCGGCGAGCGCCCAGCAAGGGACGGTCTGCGTCAATCCCCCGTCCCGACGAGCAGCGCTTCCGCGACGGCGTCGTCGAGCTTTGCTGCCGCTCCCTCGTTGAAAGCCGCCGAAAACGACTCTTCGCCAAGGACGCGGCGAACTCCGGCGACTGACCGGCCGTAGAGGCTCTGGTAGCCGACGGGAAACTCAAGCCGTTTCGCGGTCGCAAATGCTTCGGCAGCGCCGAATAACCGGGCAGCACGCTCGTGCGTCCCTTCGGCCGCGGCGAGCGAGCCAAGCGTTCGAAGCGCATTCGCGATGTCCCAGGGGTTCTCCATCTGGAAACTGAGCGTGAGGCTCTGGCGGAGCAGTTCGGCCGCGCGGTAAGTCTCCCCGGCGGCGCCGAGAAGCACCCCCAAACGTTGCAGCGCGATGGGCAATCCCGACTGGACGCCCAGTCCGCGCCGCACCGCCACCGCCTCCTCGAAGCAGGCCAGCGCCTCCGGATACCGGTGTTGCGCCTGCCGCACCAGACCAAGCCCATCCAGGCCGCCCGCCATGCCGAGCTGGTTGCCGGCCGCCCTCTGCTCGTCGAGGCCGCCCTCGAAAAAGGCCGCCGCCCGGTCATGCTCGTCGCTCGCGAAGGCGACTCGCCCAAGCCCGATCTGGCACCACCCCGCCGTGATCGCATCCCCTACCGACCGGCTGAGCGGCAGACACTCTTCGAAGTGTTCCCTCGCCCCCGCGAGGTCGTTGAATTCGATGCGCAGCCAGCCGAGCTCCACGAGGCATCGTCCGACCCACTCCCGGTCATCGAGCTCGCGATATAGCGCCAGGCTCCCTTGGAAGGCGGCTGCGGCACGTTCGAATTCGGCGGCGAACTGGTCCCACTGAAAAAGGTGCACCCGCCCCAGCCCGAACAGCGCCAGTGCGCGCGCGGATCGGCTCGTGGAATCCAGCGCAAGAGACTGCTCCAGCGCCACCCGCGCTTCCCGGAGGGTCGCCGAAGATTGGCCCCGCCAACGCCTGGCGACGCGCAGGTTCCCCGCGGGGACCCAGAAAGTGGCAAGCGCCCCGGCCAGTGCCAGCGCATCGTCACCACGGCCATGGGCGATCGCCCATGCGAGTGCTGCGCGGAGATTCGCCGACTCTGCCTGCAGGGTCGTGCGGGTCCGCCACATGGTGGCGACGGGCGTCCCTTCGCGGAGGTCGGGCTCGGCGTGCTCCATGAGCTTCAGCGCATAGGCGGCGTGAAGCGCGTGCCATTGGACCGCGTTTGGCATTGCTTCGAGCAACTCGACCGCGAACTCCCGGATGGTCTCCAGCATCGTGAATCGCGGCTCTTCTTCCTCGGCCGCGCCGCCGTCGAGCACCGTATCCCCGGGCGGCGCGGTCGAACTCCGCATCACGGTGCTCGTCGCGGCGGATAAGGCTCTGGTCGAGCAGCCCCGCCAACGCCTCGATCACGTCCCCAGAATCGCCGTTGCCACAAACGCTCTCGACCGCCGCAAGCGTGAAGCCGCCGACGAAAACGCCGAGGCGGGGGACCAGCTCCTTCTCTGCGGGGGCCAGGAGCTCGTAGCTCCACTCGATGGCTGCCCGGAGCGTCTGTTGCCGAGCAGGCAGGTCCCTGGCGCCGCTCCCAAGGAAACCAAGTTGACCATCGAGCCGCGACAGGAGCCCCTGCGGTGAAAACATCCGCAGCCGCACGGCGGCAAGCTCGAGCGCGAGCGGGAGACCCTCCAGCCGCGCACAGATCGCTGCGACGTGCGCGGCGTTCTCCTCCGTGAGCACGAAGCCCGTCTTCACCGCCGCTGCTCGTTCCACGAACAATTGGACCGCGGCCGAATTGGCGACTGTCTGGAACGACGTGCGAGCGCCCGCGGCGGGCACCGCGAGCGGTTCGAGCAGCAGCTCTTGTTCCCCCGAAATGTGGAACGGTGCGCGGCTCGTGGCCAACACGACGAGATCCGGGCAGGCGCCGAGGAGGCGGCCGACATCCGTGCCGGCAGCGAGGACCTGCTCGCAGTTGTCGAGCAACAGGAGCAGCTTCCGCGACCGAAGCGCATCGGTCAGTGCGGCGAGCGTTGTCTGTACCGGCGACTCTTCGATTCCGAGGGCGACCGCGATCGCCCCCAGCACGTGCTCGCTCTGGCGAACGGCCGCCAGGTCGATGAAGCATGCGCCGTCGTGGAAGCCGCCTTCGGCAACACGCGCCGCCTCCACCGCGAGGCGTGTCTTCCCGATTCCTCCAGGCCCGGTGATCGTGACCAAACGATGCCGTGCTAGTCGCGCCGCGACGTCCGCGCACTCGGCATCGCGGCCGATGAGGGGCGAAAGCGGCAACGGCAGCGGCGGGAAAGGCTCAGCGCTTCGCGCGATCGCCACGGGCGCAGACGTGGACGTCGTCTCAGCGCCCGCCCGGGTTGGCTGACGCCGCGGTCCCCGCGCCAGCTCGACCAACTCGCCGCGCTCAGCTTCGGAGAGCTCCAGTGCGTCAGCGATGGCACGCGCGGTGTGTGGGTAGAGTCGGCGGCGAAGGCCGCGCTCAAGGGCTCCGACGGTGTCCACCGTGATGCCGGCGCGCTCGGCCAGCAGCTCCTGCGTCAATCCAGCACGGAGCCTCCGTGCCCGCACGTATTCGGCCAGGCCATCGGAGGCGTCCTCGCCCATCGTCGTGCCCTCGTCGGTACGGCTCTGAGAAAACACGCCCGGGAGCGTCCGGTCGGAGCCGGGCGCACCCCGCGTCTTGCAACTATACGGGAAGTCTACGGGTAGTCGCCGTGGGAACGCGGCCCCGCCGATGGCACCTTCTCCTCAGCAAACGCGGCCAGACCGCAGCCCAGGAGTAGACACCATGGCATGGAACCGCATCACCGAACTCGCCCTGTTCTCCCGCAACACCGCCAACACGGAATGCCCTGCCGTCCGGCGCCCCGAAGCCCGCTGGATCATCGATCGCTCGCTTCAGCGGCCAGTGCTGCGCCTCGCCTGGACGACCGACGACGAGTTCCAGGCGCAGTCAGCCTGACCGTACCGTCCGATCGGCACGTGTCGCGGCAGAATATGATGCCGCACGTGGACGAACGATCGGTCGCTGACTTCTACGACGAGCCGGGCATGCAGTGGTCGCTGCGGAACGTCGGACCCCACCTGCATCCCGGCGGCGAAGAGGCCACGGCCGCCCTCGCCGCGCGAGCGGCTGCAGCCGGGCTGGCACGCGGCGGTCTGATCGTCGACGTCGCATCCGCGCTGGGCGCCCCGGCCCGATTCATCGCACGACGGTTCACCACGGGCGTGGTTTGCATCGACATGGACCCGCGCATGCACACCGCCGCGAGCGCCGCCAACCGGCAGGAGGCGCTCGCACGCGTGGTTCAGCCCGTCCTCGCCCGGACGGAGCGCCTTCCGCTCGCCGACGCCTCGTGCGATGGCGCATGGAGCCAGGACGCGCTCTGTCATATGGACAAAGAAGCGGTGCTCTCGGAAGTCGCTCGCGTGCTCAAGGACGGGGCTCTGTTCGCCTTCACCGACTTCATCGCCCGGCGCTCCATCACCGCCGACGATCTTGCAGCGCTCCGGCGTGAGTGGGCCTTCCCGTCGCTCTTCACCGTTCCGCGCTACGTCTCCGCCCTCGACTCGCTCGGCTTCGAGGTGCTGCTCGCCGAAGACCGCACGGCCGCGGTCGCCGAACTGCGAACACGGCCCGCGGCCGACGACGAGCAGTGGTGGCGCGACTTCGCTACCCGCTGGGGAGAAGCCGAAGCCAACGCCCGGCGCGCGACGGGCGCCCTCTGGCAGAAGCTGCTGGAACGCGGAAGCGCCGGCTATGGGATGTTCATCGCGCGCAAAACCAGTTGACCGGGACTGAATCGCTGGGAGCTGTCCGGCCTTAGCCGAGGCTATTCGGTGGCCACCCGAGCCACTCACAGAGGCCCTTTCCCATTACCCACTCCAGGTCATCGCCTGTCAGCCACGGCAGGTGGTCCGTGAACAGGTGGATGCACTCGAAGTACGTGCACCGCATCCGCGTGAGGTCCGTGCCCCAGAAGGTTCGCCGCGGGCCGAAGGCGTCGAACAGCCGCCGAATGTGGTCGTGCAGGTCCGGGAACGGATAGGGCTCCTGCGACCAGTGGGGCAGTCCGCTCGCCTTGACGGCGACGTTTGGGAGCCTCGCGAGATCGCACACTCTCGGAAGTTCGTCCCAAACGCTCGCATCGTTGGGACGCAGGCTGATGCCCACGTGGTCGATCACGAACTTCAGCCCCGGATGTTCGGCGGCCAGCCGTCCCAGCACGTCCAGCTGGCCCGGGACGAGCACCATCAGCGGGATTCGCTCGGACTCGGCCGCCTTCCACAACCAGTCGGCCGAGCCGTCGGTGAGCAGGTGGCGGTTGAACCGATTGTGGAACGTGAACCGCATCCCCAACATCCCGGGCTGGTCGCGCCAACGCGGCACGAGGTCGCGGCTCGCGAGGTCGGTGAGCGACAGCCGGCCCATCACTCCGAAGCGGTCCGGGTACGTCGCCGCGGCGGCCAACGCGAGGTCGTTGCGTTCCCCTTCCCATGACGGCGGCACGAGCACGACTCGTTCCACGCCCGCGAGGTCCATCTGGAGCAACAGCGCCTCGGGACCGACCGGATATGGCCGTTGCGCTTCAGCCGTCCGCCCCTCCGGCCACGGACGGTCGGGAGTATCGGGACCCCAGATATGCACCTGCGCATCGGCGATGAACATGCGCGAACACTACGCCTGGCGAGAACCGTTCTCCAGAACGATTTCGGCGAGCGCCAGTCATCGGTTTGCACGCCGCCGGCGTGACACTGGCGGGCATGCCCGGTCTTCTGCGCGTGTGCGTCACCGCGCCCCGTGACGTGCGCGTTGGCGCCGCAAAGGGCACGACCTCGCGCTCGGCGTTGGGGTCGCCATCGGCTATGCCACGTGCGGACAGATCGGCTTCGAGGGCCGGTTCGAATACACGGCCATCGGCACGGTGACCAATCTCGCATCACGGTTGTGCGGCGAAGCGAAAGGCGGCGAGGTGCTGGTGTCCGGCCGCATCGCGACGATCCTCGAAGGCCAAATTCACGCCGAGCCGGTGGGAGAGTTGGAACTGAAAGGGATCGCCCGGCCCGTCGCCGCCTTCAGCGTCTCGGGGTTCGCGTAGGCGAACCTCATCGGACGTCCGCCGGACGTTCGCAGCGCCGCGCGTCAGGTCTGGGCACGCCGGCCGCTACGCCCCCGCCGTTGACCCCGAGAGCGGCTGACGCTCGGCGCGCTGCCTGATTCCGCTCAGCATCTTCCGCTCCATCACCAGTGACCCGACTTCCATGAACAGCACCATGCCGGCCCAGAACCGCCAGCCCGACCCGGGGATACGGTTCCGCGAGATGAGCCGCGTCGTGCCATCCGGCCGGGGGTCCAGCACGAACGCCCACGTTGAGTTCGCGGGCGTCCACTGCAGGACCAGCGCCCGTGCCGGCAGAACCTCCCGCACCACGAGCCCCGTCTCGCTCTCGGGGCTAAGCCGGAACACGGTCCCGACTGCCAGCTCCTGGTACTCCGGCAGAATGCGATTGCTGTTCTCGATGTCGATACCGAGGCGTCGTTCCAGCCAGTCATAGGTGTAGACGCCCGCCCGCGGCTTCGGTCCCATTTGCACGAGCCACGGCCAGATAGCTTCCGGCGCGGCGTGCACGGTGGTCGCGCGCGTAGTCTGGATCGCCACCGCGGTGAGCAATTCGTCTCCCGGGAGCTCGCTGGAGGACTCGGACTCCGTTGCGCCCCAGTTAAGAACGCGCCGCCGGCCAAACGCGAGGTACGCCATCCCGCTCGCCGTGAGCCCGATCGCAACGCCGGCCGGACCACGCATCGACATGAGGTCGCCAATCTGCGAACGGCCGCCTCGGCGGCTGCACCCGCCGCGTGTTCGTTATGTCGCTATACCGCGATCTTCTTTGGCTGGGGACGGAGGAGTCGAACCCCCACGTACAGATCCAGAATCCTGCCACGCCAGATTCAAATCTGGCAAATCGGGGCCAATACGGGGCCAACCCGCAGCCAGCGTCCCGCAGGCCAGGCCACGGAAGCCGTCTCCGGGGCGAACTTCATATGACGCCTGAGTGTGCGGCGCGTCCGCCACCGGGACATCGCTGTCAGCCCCAGCCGAGGATCGTGTCGTTGGTACGGCTGACGCCGTCCGCATCCAATCGATGAAGACTGCACCAGTGCTCGCTGAACAATGACTGCAGTCGCCGAACGCCAGCATTCGGACGATGGTCGCGAAATTCGGCGTTTGTTATGGCTTTATTTTGACGCACCTGCGAAAATCAATGGTGCACTGGAGGAAGACCCTGTCGAAACGTGGAAACGGAGAGGGCAGCTGGACGAAACTGCCCAACGGGCGGTATCGACACCGTGTGACGATCACTGGTTGGAATGGCCGTACTGAGCGCAAGTCATTTACCGCCAGCACCAAGGAGCACGCACGCCGCATGGCATCGGCTGCGCAAGCGGCAGCAGAAACTGACGCTGTGGTCAATCCGACAATTACTGTCGCAGAGTGGCTGGAGCAATGGCTGCAATCCAGGCGATCATTGAAGGCTCTTAGACCGCGAACATTGGAGTTCTATGGCGCTCATATTCGCCGCTATATTCGCCCAGGACTGGGTGACGTCCGTCTCGCACGGTTGTCCGCTCGCCATGTCCAGAAGTGGATCGACGAACTGGTTCAGGGCGGCCTTGGCGCTGCCACCGTGCGCGGCAGTTTCCGCACGCTGCGCGCGGCGCTGACGCGGGCGCAACAGTTGAACCTCGTGTCCGAGAACGTGTGTGCGCAGCGGCTCCGTGGAACTTCCTGCTCACGTATCGACGCCAGCGACGCAGTTGGAGCCGGGCGAGGTTGCGCGCTTGCTAGAAGTGCTCCTCGGCAGCGGAAAGGGGTCCCTGACGGAATCGGATCAGGCCGATGGGGTTGTCCTCCTCGTCGCACTGACGACGGGCATGCGCAACGAGGAGGTTCTCGGCCTCGATTGGGGGGATGTCGTTCTGGACGACCAATCACGCGGCGGCCGCGCGTACGTGCATCGAGTGCTACAACGCGTTCCCGATCCCAATGCGGCCCGGCGGCGCCACACAAACGGAAGGCAGATCCAGCCGAGAGCGTGGGTCGTTGGTCCGCCCAAGTCCAAGGCGGGGTACCGGTGGGTCGATCTCTGGCCGGAAGTAGCGGGCGCGCTCAGCGTCGAGCGGATCCGACAACGGTCGCTCGGCTGGTCGCCGTTGCCCGAGGGAGACCTGGTGTTCCGAAATCGGTATGCGAAGCCGCTGACCGACGCGGTGCTGACCACGCGCATGCGGAAGTTCTGCGAATTGGCAGGAATCCCGTACCGAAGCTTCTACGCGCTTCGTCACACATTCGCTTCACTGACCATCCATGCCGGAGAAAGTGACGTATCGGTCGCTGAGGCAATGGGGCATTCCGATCCAGCTACGACCAAGCGCATTTACGCCCGCATGTTTGCGGAGGCGAAGCCGGGTCGGATGGAGAAGACGCGGCGATTGGTGATGGAAGGGATCAAACCGGCGCAAGGCCAAGCTGAGGATGCCTCCGTGCCCGTGTCCTTTCTGCCCGCACCCTCTGAGAACGCCAGCACTACAGTCGATGGGGAACCGGGCAACGTTCCGCGGCCGCCCGCTGGCGCATCGAACGGGTTCGCGGTGCTTTTCGCACCGAACGTGAAGATCCAGGTTCGCGCGCCTTGATTCGGTAGTCCTGGAGCGCGCCGTCGGGTGACGGCAAGCCCTAAATCGGGCTGCCCTTCCCTGCCATCCGGTGGCGAGGGACGGAGACGGCGGGACTCAACAAGAAACCGCCCCCATTTCGACCTGCACTGTCGAACATCGAGACCGCTCTCGAACCAGCCTTCGGCCGACCCACCGGGCTCCGACGGCGTATACTTAGAGGAGAGGGCGCGCAGCCTCGATATTGCATCGAGGTGTCAAAATGTCCTCCCGCCCCCACGCCAGCACTCCCCAACCTCTCCGGCCGCAGCCCGCATCTACGCCAGACGAGTCCACCGTCGCCGCACGCCAGGCCGCATTTCGAGCGCGCCTTCGGGGAGCCGACGTTCACGCTCCCGCCCCTCCAGAACCATCTCCCGCGGTGCCATCGAGTCCATCGCCAGTCGGGCGCACCGTGGACAAGAGTGGATACGCCCTGGTGAGAGCGCCGCGACATCCGCACTGCAACAGCGGCGGTTACGTTCGCGAACACCGCCTTGTGATGGAACAAGTCATTGGCCGCTACTTGCTACCAGATGAAGTCGTGACCCATCTCGATGGAAACAAGGCGAACAACAATCCCGCGAACCTGAAGCTTTACGCGTCAAACAGTGCGCACAAAGTGGACCAGCTGCGCGGCAACAGTCACGCGTTGGGCGACACCGGCAATCCGCGAAGGTCGCACCGCACAATGCGCGGGCCTGACGAGATCCTCGCTGCCCTACGACTCCTCGCGGAATCGTTGGAAAGGCCCATCCGGCGTGCCGATCTCGTACCACCATGGCCATCGCACAAGGCCGTTGGCAGGGCTTTTGGCAGCTGGCAACAGGGCGTCCGGCTCGCCCTGGCGGAACGACCGCGCAAGCTGAGGGTGATCTAATGCCGCCCACGCGAGGCGGCCGACAGTTGAGTGGCGGCGGACGTGGACCGCCGTCACGAACTCTCCTCCCAATGCCCGCTACGACCTCCTGGAAAAGCCACACAGGCGTCGCGAAGCCAATCCCGGCCCGAGGGTGCAGTTCGAAGAAGAACATATCTGGAAAAGGGTCCAGCGAGGTCCGAGCGGCTGCTCCCGGTGGCGCTGCGGCGGGGCCGAGCCAACCAGCCCGGAATTTACAGCGCCCGTTCCCCTAGTCAGAACGATCATCCCCGATACCGGTTGCGCTTCGATGCACCGCACCGAGTCCGTCGCCCGTGGAAGAACTTCGACTGGACGCCGCTGGCCGTGCTTTTGCCTCGGTTGTCGGAGGGCGCAAGTCGCGGCTCCTGGTCTGAGCGAGCCGCGGGCGCGTCGCCGCCCTCTCCCTCGTCGCCGTCTTCATCGTCATCCTCAACGGGAGCTTGCCGCTGCGGAAGGTTACCCCTGGCTCGGAGGAGCTCGGCGCGCGACCGGCGAGGGGTATCCTCCTCCGGCTCATTATCGGGAGCTCGCCGCTGCGGAAGGTTACCCCTGGCTCTGAGCATCTCCTCGACCTCATCATCTTCGTCGTGTGCCAGCCTTATCTCGCGACGACGGGCGGCGTCAGTCAGCGGTGGCACGACGACGGGCACGAACCCCATCTCCTCCCTCGCCGCATCGATCTCTGTTCTTACGACATCGACCCGCGCAGGCGCTTCCGCCTCGACAATCGCCAGGCGGAGGGAGGCGGCTTCTTCCATCGTCAAGACTGCGCAGGCACGGCAGATCGTCTCTTCCACGGAAGAAAGTTCGTTCACTCCGACGAGGACCGCAGCGCTTCCGAAGCACCGATCGCACATCCCGAAGTTCATCCTGTGAGCCGGCACCCACTGCAAGTCGTATCCGTCCCTCTCCACATCTTCGAATCCCTCGGGCAGAGCGCCGAGGGGCTCTTGCGGAGCGCCTGCATCTGGCCAGGGCGGAGGGGTGACCGCGCGCGACGGGCCAAAAAGCGTTTCTGCTACGTTTGCTGCATAGTCCAGCTCGGCCGCGCGCAGGGCGAGCATCGCGGCGCTCACTCCGGTGGAGAAGCGCAACTCATGGCGCGCGCAGGTCGGACATCGCAACCAGTCGAGCGAGCCGTGGGAAGACGATTCGAGCGAGCCGTGGGAAGACGATTCGACCTTTGCGGGGCGGTCGCAGTTGTCGCATTGGGAGTCTCTCCCCACGAGGACCCGGTACGTGTAGACGATAGACATAGAACCAACACCTCTGTCGATTGAGTGACTGCAGCTCTTTGGAGCCGAGCGTTCAGGGAGGAACAGTGGTCCCCGAGCGGGCGACGGCCTGCTGGGGCCCGCAATCACGGCGCTCGGCACTGCGGGCGACGCGACTGAGGGAGCGCCGGGCCGGTGTGGGTGTTCATCGTGTCCTCACGAGGACGGCCAGCTTGGCCAACACCGAGGCATCGGCGATGCGCTCGGGTAGGCCCTGCGCCACGCGGCCGACGCGTACCAGCTGGGCGACGATGTCGGCGTCGAACGTCAACACCTTTTCAGGTGGTGGCTCCCCGCTCACGAACGCCGCCCACGGGCTGCGGGCTTCGGCGCGAATCGGTGCGATCCGCGGCAGATCCAGCAGGCGAACCGGCCGCTGGCCATCGTGGCTCCATCGCGTGGCAGCCACCAGCGGTCGGTGTCGGCGATGTTGGCGGGGTCAGTGTTGATGGTGACCGTCCCGTCCGGCAGGCGGTCGAGCCAGTCACAGTCGAGTGTGCTCACGTCCAGCACGTAGTGCCCGCGTGAATCTTCGTGGCTCGGCCAGCCGAGGTCATCGATGAGTTCGAAGGCAGCCACCGCCGGCCCCTTGCCCGGGTAGGGCCCGAACACGAGGGGGTAGTCATCGGGGACGTCGATGAAGAGGAAGCAGGTCGCCTGTTCCGCATGCCACGAGAGGGCGCGGCTGGGCCGGACGGCACCTGGACATGTGGGACTACCCCACATCGACCGCGGACTGCCGCTGTCTGGCTCAGCTGCCGTGTCTACCACACCGGTGAGGGCATAGGATGCGTCGATCGGACGGGAATCGTCACGCGTCTTTCTCCGCGAACTGACCCACGATTTGAATGTAACGTATAGCCTGGCTGGAATCGCCAATGCTACACGGCTTGAGCGCTTCTGGCCCACCAGACGGGTGGGTTCTATGTGCGATGTCAAGTAAGTCTTGCCTTCCACTAAGTGATCGTTTGGGCCTTTCACAAAGTGTTGGGTTCGTCCTTTCCACTATCTCAAGTATATCAGGATGCTTCACGCGCTGCGCTGCAGACGGCATTCAAGCGAAGCTCGTCACGGAACACATTGCGCCAATCAGACGCGTCTCCGATGTAACGTATAAATGGCACTTGCCGGTGACGGTGAGTAACTGAGTGTTGAACTGGCGTCGTCGACGTCGTCCCGAAAGCTCGACCGGAGATAACCAGAGTTCTTCGCAAGACCGAGCCCACTCGCTCCTACAACCGGCGCGAGCCTGTGCGCAGTGTCCGCTCACCCGCGGGTGTGTTGCTTTATCTGGGGTCTACGCTCCGCGTAGTTACTCTTACTACAGTTAGAGGACCGCGTCCCACTCCTGCGAACGTCGTATTATTTGGAACGACGCTGCTTTAGTCCGCTGGCAGCGTGGAGTTCAATTTGCTTTAGCGCGCCGCGATGCGAAAGACGCCGACGAGGACCTTGCGGCGAGCGCGTCCAGTGCTTCGGCGACGCCGCCCGGTATGGGCCGCATGCCCCTTTCCATCTGGCTGGTCATCGAGCCGCTCTGGTTCACCAGCGTCCCCAGTTCAACCTGGGTGAGGCGAAGGTTCTTCCGCAGCACAATCAACTTCGCTGCCGTCCAGCCGTGCCCCTTCGCTTTCGCCACTGGCTTTCTATTCAAGCTCTCAACGTACTGGACCAGATCGTCCCGCCACGACGCTGGTAGTTGGAAGGTGACCTTCTGCACGCGCCAGCGCTGCGCCGTTCTCGCTCTCGCCCAGCTGCTGAGGAGTTTCAGCGACGCATCCGTCGATTCGGGTTCGCCGTCAATCCAGAACTCCATCGTCAGGTCCGCGTGGAGGGTCGCAATTGAACGCGCAAGGTTCGACAGGCTCGTAGGCGTCGGCCCAACCTTCTCCGTCGTGTAACCGGCCTTCACCAGCCACGTTTCGAGATGGTAGCCGTACCCATAGCTGCCCCCGGCTCTATGGAAGCGTCCGCCCGCACCTTCAAAGACCCGGAACTTATCCGTTTGGGTTCCTCGACCCGCCGCGGCAAACTTTGCACTGTTCCGCGTGAGTTCACTCAGAAGTGTGAGCGCCAACCTGAATGTGGCTGCGTCCCAGTTCTGCAGAACGGCGAACTGCACCAGATCCTGAGGCACGTCGAAGTACCAAGCTGTCCGACTCTGTTGCGACTGGAGCGCGTCTGTGGTCTCGCGTCCGGCCGAAGCCGAGCGAGCCGCGGACAAGGCTGCACTGCCCCAGTTGACCATGAACGGCTGTTTCCGGGTGTCAACGTAGTGCGGCATGAACGTTTCTTGGAAACTTCGGCTAAACCGGCAGTAGAACGCATTTTCCACGGAGTGGAACGCTGACGTCTCAATGGCGTCGATGAGTGAGAGCGTCATAGCACTGGGCGTCTGTTCCGGCTGTTTCAGGTCATGAACGCCGACGAGCAGCGGGGTTCCTCGATACGGAGGTTTCCCCTGGCTCTCCAGCAGAGGACCGACGAGCGTCAATGACCTCAATAGAGACAAAGTTCGTCGCCTCCAGTCACTGTTGCTGCGCGTTGGCGGGTAGAGCTTTGTCCGCAGAACTTCGACCGGTACGTAGAACCACCCCGGGCATTCCACCGTGTGTTCCGGCGAACCGTCTACGGACAGGCGGTCTAACGCCCACAGGTCTCGCTGCCGCTGCCATTCGCCCAGGAGAGCGAGCAGTGCCAGTTGCGGTTCGCGCGAAGGTGGCGTTGCGGGGAGCGCCAGCTCCTCGAACGGCTTTCCCCCAGTGTTGGCATACAGCCCCTCTCCGGCAATATGGACGGCGTTCTCGATCCGGTAGTCGGCGTCTACCAGGGCGTCCATCGTCATCTGACGGAGGCCACGCTCCGCCCGCTCGGAGAGCGTGAGGAGGTCTGGTAGCCGCACCGACATCCACAGCTCATCGTCTTCGTCGAGCGTCTCCCGAATCGTGACCGAGTTAGGGTCGTCCGTATCGAATTGCTCGTTCCACGCGAAGGGACCGAATTCGTCATTTAGCCCGAATCGAAGCTCGTCGAGCGCTTTGAGCATTCGCTTGCGGGTGGAACCAGAGAGCGAGATGGTCGTCTGGCCCTGGATGGCGGGCTCCACCCGCCAGCCGATGTCCTGGGAGATCCGTTTCGTACGCCGCAGCTGCCGCAGAGTGTCGTCGACGAGCGGTCGTAGCCGGGTGTCCACGTCACGCGCACAGATATCCTTCCAGAGATGTCCTTCGCTTGAGTAGTCCGGAAGGCTCGCGACATCGGCCAGCACGCCAAGCGCCCGTCGCGACGGCGCGCGCCAAAGCCGCTCGGCAGAGGCTGCCGTCAGGGGGAAGGAAGTTTCTCTAAGGGGTCGTCGCCGGGCAGGCACCGTTCCGACCTCCGCAAGACCCGAGTCCCGGCATCATCGCGGGAACGGCTGCTTAGGGGAACCGCGACCCGTGAACTTCGCACGGCGGCAGGCCGTCGCGCCATAATTGGGCGGCCGTAGCACTGCAGCGCGAATCCCCAGTTTGGGATTCGGAGATCTGGTCCACGGCCTGCGTCATCGGTTTCGTATCTGCCGGATGGTCTCGGGCGCGTCACCAAGCTATTCCCAATCGGGATAGCGAGTAATCCTCGTTACCGATGGTGTTTGTGTGGTATTTCGGTGGTGTTTGCACCACTATAAGGGGGTGCCCGCCAGGCAAGTTGGTGTTTTTCCGGAACGAACACCAACTTACGGTGCGGACCTGTGGTCGGCCGTAGATTCACATCACTGCGAAAAAGACCTGGTTGTGGTGTTTTTCGCAATCGTTCGAGAATCGGCCCGCTGGAGCGGACTCCTCGACCAGCCTGCGGTGGACGAGGACGAGCTTCTACGGGCACGCAGACGCCGGGCTGCTACCAGTCACTCAGTCTTGAAGAACACGACACCGTCGGCGACCCAGGTGTTCACGTTCTTCCCGACACGCTTGCCCGCACGGCTGACGCGAAGCGCGACACCTCTCGCCGATTCATCCGCAGCGGGTGTCAACTTCCCCACTTTGCCAGCGCCAACGGCGGCTACAAAGGCGTCGTACTGTCCCATGCGCGCACGCAGTCGGCCGGTCTGCTTTGGCGGAGCAGGAGCCTCCGATGCCTTTATGACGCTGAATTCAGCCACGGTGATGGTCCTCTTGTCGTGCAGTTCGTTGCGGGCCACTTCATCGGAAAGAGGGCGAGGAGTCAAGCGCCAACAGCCTGGCCATTGCTGAGACAACTTGAGATCGGGTTGAAGCGCTACGTCCCAGCAGTCCCTCCAACCCTTGGAACAATTCCAGCAGACCTCTGGAGGCACCGTGGCTCTCGCCTAGTCTGAGCTCCGCTCCGGTGGGTGGAGGCGACTGTAGAGACGCAAGGCATCACGTGGGCGGTGCCACCACAGCTCCCCCGTTGAACAAGTCTGAAAAGTCCGAACATCCGCCAATTGCGAGAGAAGCACAGGGACTTGCCAACGCCAGTGCCGCCGAAGGGGAGAGAGGGCAGAGGCCATGCCTTTCACGCGACACTCTGCTACACGCTCACCAGTAGACAGGGCGCGTCCATCCATAAGCGACTACGTCGAGAAACGAACCCGATACGAGAGCCCAGACGGTCCGGTCCACCCACAGGTATCAAATAGCGCGGTATCCATGGGCCCATCGGTCCACACACGTGACAGGTGC